>CAWJGX010000025.1:0-203539 GCA_963842565.1 uncultured Actinomycetota bacterium
GCGCCTACTCCGTGAGGGCGGAGCCGAACCCGTCGACGGCCTCGACCCAACCGTCCGGGTCGTCGAGATGGACGTGGTGACTGCCCGGCAGCTCGATCACCCGTCCGGGTGGCAGCAGCCGGCGCAGCTCCCCGCGATCGGGCTCGACCAGTGCCGAGTCCGTGCCGGACGCCGCCACCACGGAGACCGGCACCGGGCTGGCTCTGACGAGGGTGGTCAGGTTCCAGGTGATGGCACCGGGGGAGAGCGTCGCCAGCACCGGATCGGTCTGCAGCCGTCCTTCGAGGACGCTCCGGGCGTCGCGACGCGTCCAGCCCGGATGACCGGCGAGGATGGCGCTGATCGCCTCGTGCGGGTCGGCTGCGGGCGCGGATCACCTCACGTCCGATCTCCTCGGCGATGTCGTCCGCGGGGCGGTCACCGCGCAGCGCAGGGGGGTCCTCGAGCAGCACACCCTGGGCGTACTCCGGGAAGAGCGTGACCAGCTCGAGCGCGACGATGGCGCCGAGCGAGTGTCCGACGACCACGGTCCGGCCCGCCGGACACAGCGCCGCCACGTCCCGGGCGAGGTCGACCACCGATCGCACGGGACCGAGGGGCCGGCCGCCGTGCCCGGCCAGGTCGACGGTGGCGACCTCCCAGCCTCGGGACTCGAGCTCTGGTCCCACCCGCCACCAGGTGCTGTGGCTCGACGACATCCCGTGGATCAGCAGCACACTGCGCTGGTGGGTCACCCAGGCCCCAGACCACTCAGCGCTTCGAGCCTGGCCAGTCCCGGTCCGACGTGGGTCTGCAGTCGGTCCAGCGCGTCGTCCAGGTCCGGTGACGCGCCGTACTCCGGCGGGACGCGTGCGGGGTTGAGCGCGACCCGGTCGGACCACGCCTTGATGTCGGGCTCGGAGCCGAACGAGGCCGCGTTGCGCATGCCGAGGACGTTCATCGTTGCCCAGTCCGTGAGGGTGTTGCCGAACGACGAGGGTGGGCACAGCCTGTTCTTCTCGACGTCGTCGTCGCGCGTCGCCTCGACGTACCCCGCAAGGGCCGCCCCGAAGCAGGGGAACCCCGCCCTGATCGGCTGCACGGTGATCGCCTCCGGTCCCCAGATCGGCAGGCGTGGTGCCAGCTTCAGGCCGTCCGCCGCGCAGTTCACGACGAGTGCGTCGTCCGCGATGCTGACGGACCCGTCGGCGAAGTCGATCCGGCCACGACGCACCGTGTCGATGTGGCCGCGGCGTACGACGTTCTCGACGGTGCGCAGCAGGTCGAGCTCCCACGTCCCGAGGGTGGGTGCCTTGGCCATCGTCGGGGTGACCGATCGGTCGATGCGCAGCATGATGCCGGCGTCCTCGAGGGCGAGGAACAGCTCCGGCAGCGACTCCGCCGAACCGGCCGCGCGCATCAGGTCGGCGACCATGCCCAGGTAGATGACGGGATCCGGCTGGATCAACGCCCGGTTCAGCATCCACGGGTCGCGCGGCCGCACCCAGCAGATCGCATCGGGATCCGTCCCACGCGCCAGCAGCCAGATGATGGCGTCGGTCGCGGTCTTGCCCGACCCCACGACCACGTACTGGCTCGGGTTCTCCTCCGACCCCACGAGGTCGTTGACCGGGATCACTCGCGCGCCCTCGGCCACCCCGAACCTCGGCGGCGTCACTGCGGGGATGTCGGGGGAGAGGTAGCGGGCGTCGACGACCCGGCAGTGCTCGGGCACCTCGTACTGTTCGCCCGAGACGAGGGAGACGACAGTGCGGTCTCTCCGGTAGTCGCAGCCGGCGTAGAAGTCGACCCGCCCGGAGCCCAGCAGCCGGTTCGTGAGCACGTCGTCGTAGTAGGCGCAGATCGTCGCCTGGTCGGCCCGCTCGTGCAGCCCGGCCTCGGGTCCCTCCGTCTGGCGGTGCCCACCGAGGACCGTCGACGCGACGCCGTAGAAGGTCGACGACTGGTGCAGGCGCACGAACGAGTAGTCCTCGAGCCAGTGCCCCCCGACGCCGTGGCGGCGGTCGACGAGCGCGACCCGCACGTCGGCGTGGTCGATCAGCGCGTCGGTGAACGCCATGCCGGAGGCCCCGGCACCGACCACGACGTAGTCCGCCTCGACAGTGCGCGTCACGAGCCAACCAAAGCATCACCGGGCGGATTTCGCACGCCCCCGTTGCAGACTGGTGGGCATGGTCGAGACGGTCACCGGAACGGCGGAGGGCGATGCACTCGCCGAGGCGGCGCAGCTGTTGCACGACTTCAACGTGGAGTACGACGAGCCGGTGCCGCCGCCCGGCGAGATCTCCCTCCGGCTCGGAGAGCTGATCGACGGCGACCACGTCGTCACGCTGCTCGCCCGGGAGCGAGACAGCGGCGTACCGGTGGGAGTCGCGGTGATGCGCCTGCAGCCGTCCTTGTGGAGCCAGGGGCAGGAGGCCTACCTCGCCGAGCTGTACGTCGCGCCTCACCGCCGCGGCCAGGGCTTCGGGCGCGAGCTGATCACCGAGGCCGTGCGGGTGGCGCAGGCGCAGGGCGCGGACTACATGTTCCTGGTCACCAGCGAGGACGACCTGCTCGCCCAACGCCTCTACGAGGCAGCCGGCTTCCGCAGGACCGAGGGCGAGGGCGGGCCGCTGATGCTGGCCTTCGAGCGCGACCTGTAGTTCCGCGGCTGGCTGTTGACACCCGCCTGCCGGCGTTCGAAGGTGCTGGAAGGACAGTTCAGCGGCGCGGAACAGAGGTGGGCAGCGTGGCACTCCCCGACATCGGCAGCAGCGTCGGTCACTCCTTCGGCCTCGAGCTCGATGGCGTCCAGGTCAGCGCGATCAGTGACGTCACCCTCACGATGGAGCAGGACGTCGTCGAGCTGAAGGAGAACGGCCCCGACGGCAAGGTCGTCGTGCGCAGCCTCCCCGGACGATCGAAGGCGCCGGAGATCACCCTGACGCGAGGGGTCACCGCGGACAACACCTTCAGGGCGTGGGTGAAGCAGGTCCAGGCCGGCAAGGACGGCGTCCGCAAGAACGGATCCGTCCGCGTCGTCGACCAGGCGGGTGCGCTGGTCACGACGTACCGCTTCACGAACGCCTGGCCGAGGAGCGTGGAGATCAGCACCCTCCAGGCCGGCGGCTCGTCGATCATCAGCGAACGGCTCGTGCTCGTGTGCGAGCGCCTCGATCCGGAGTGATGCTGATCTGAGATCAGTCGACACCGCATCGTCAAGTCAGAGCCCCGGCTTCCGTCGGGACCGCCTGCACGCGAGGATCGGAGGGTGACCCCGCCAGCGTCCCCCTCCGCACCGCTGCACTGGGGGGAGGCACGGGCGCGCTGGGTGCTGGCCGCCACTGTTCTCGGCGCCGCCCTGACGTTCATCGACGCCACCGTCGTGAACATCGCGCTGCCGCACATCGGTGCCGACCTCGGGGCGGGCTCGGAGGCGTTGACCTGGGTCGTCAACGGCTACACGCTGACGCTGGCCGCGCTGGTGCTGCTGGGAGGCGCGCTCGGCGACCGCTTCGGCCGGCGGCGCGTCTACGTCCTCGGCATCCTCGGCTTCGCGCTCGCGTCCGCGGCTGCGGGTTGGCGCCGGACGTGGGCACGCTGATCGCGGCGCGATGCGTCCAGGGCGTCGCTGCCGCTCTGCTCACGCCGGGGAGCCTGGCCATCCTGCAGGCCACCTTCGCCACGAATGACCGTTCGCGCGCCATCGGTGCCTGGTCCGGCCTGACCGGGGTGGCCGGGGCGATCGGCCCCTTCTTCGGAGGGTGGATCATCGAGGTGGCGGACTGGAGGTGGGCGTTCCTGGTCAACCTCCCCATCGCGGCGGTGGTCATCCTGATCACCCGGCGACACGTCCCCGAGTCCCGGCCCCCGCCCACCGGGGACAAGCTCGACTGGACCGGGGCGGGCCTGCTGGCCCTCACCCTGGCAGCGCTGACCTTCTCGCTCACCGCCTCGTCGAGCGCGCCGTTCCTCAGCAGCCGGGTCGGCGGTGCGCTGTTCCTGAGCCTGGTGGTGGGCATCGCGTTCGGGTTCTGGGAACACCGGTCACCGGCCCCACTCGTGCCCGTCAAGCTGTTCGCCTCACGGGTGTTCGTCGTCGCCAACCTGGTGACGTTCCTGGTGTACGCCGCCCTCGGCGTCGTGTTCTTCTCCCTGGGGATCGTCCTGCAGGTGGGGGCCGGCGCCTCTCCGATCAAAGCCGGGCTCGCACTGCTGCCGGTGACGGTGATGATGCTGCTCTTCTCGAGCCGGGCGGGTGTGTTCATGAACCGCGTGGGAGCCCGGGTGCCGATGACCCTGGGCCCACTCGTGGCCGCACTCGGGATCGCACTCCTGACGCGCATCGACTCGGACGTGAACTACGTGATCGACGTGCTCGGCCCGACGACCGTGTTCGGCGCAGGGCTGACCCTGATGGTCACCCCGCTCACCGCGACCGTCCTCGCAGCCGTGCCCGACGACGTGGTCGGTCTCGCCAGTGGCGTCAACAACGCCGTGGCCCGCACGGCAGGTCTTCTGGCCGTGGCCGCGGTCCCGTTGGTGGGTGGGCTGGGCGGACAGGGGCTGACCGATCCGGGACAGGTCCTGACCGGGTTCGCGACGCTGATGTGGTCCTGCGTGGCCCTCCTGGTCGCCGGAGCAGCACTTGCCTGGCTCGGCGTCCCGGCCAAGCGGGACCACGAGCTCGCGGCCCGGCCGCCGGAGTACCACTGCTCGACGGCAGCGCCCCCAGCGGCGGTGTCGACCAGCGCTGAGGCGCCCGCGTAACGGCTCCCGACCTGTCTCCTCGTCTGGGTGTCGCGGTCAGGCGTGCTTGTCCGGCTCGTCCTGGCCGGGTTGGACCGACCAGGACGGGGGCTCGTCGCGACCAGAGTCCTCGTCCTGCTCTGCGTCCGCAGCGGTCGGCTGCACGATTCCCGGTGCGTGGTGGACGGGTGCGTAGACGGCGTAGACCTGCATGGGTTCGTCACCGATGTTCGTGACGTTGTGCCACGTGCCTGCTGGCACGAGGATCGCCCAGCCGTCCTCGACCTCCTGGTCGAACTCGAGCTGGTCCTCGGCGGGACCCATCTGCACGCGACCACGACCGCCGTCCAGCCGCAGGAACTGGTCGGTCTCCGGATGCGCCTCGAGACCGATGTCGTCGCCCGGCGGGATCGACATGAGCGTCAGCTGGAGGTACCTGCCCGACCAGGCGACGGTGCGGTACGTCGTGTTCGCGAGCGTCGCGGCCTCCAGGTCGAAGGACTGGGGATCAGGGCCGATGTCGTCGGGGGTCACACCCTCACACTCCCAGACCCCAGGGTGACGGCGGAAGCGCGTGGCCGCGGTCCGCGGCTGGCCACACCGCTGGGCGTGAGAACCTCGGTCCATGACCGACGCCACCGAGTCACCTGACCCGCACGGCGAGGGTCCCGCCCCCGGTCCGTTCTCGGCTCTCCTGGGCTTCCGCTACGTCAGCATCGACGACGCCGAGGCCGTGGTCGAGGCGGACCCCGGACCCCAGCACTGCAACGGCGGCGGGATCGTGCACGGCGGTTTCCTCGCCTCGCTCCTCGACACCGCCACCGGCTGGGCCGTGCACGCACGCGTCCCGGCCGGGACCAGGGCCCCGCACGTGCACCTGAGCGTCCAGTACGTCCGCGCCGCCGTGCCCGGGTCCACCCTCGTCTGTCGCGCTCACTGCGTCAGCGTGGGCGGCCGAATCGGCTCGACCGAGGCCGAGATCACCCAGCTCGGCAGGGTCGTGGCGCGAGCGATCGGCACGCATGCCGTTCTGTCCCGCTGACCTTCACAACACCCGCGTCGAGCCCTAGCGTCTTCCGGGACGACCTGGAGGGGCTCCGATGGACATGAAGGCAGTCGTGGTCGGTGGTGGCATCGCCGGCCTCGCATCCGCGATCGGGTTGCGCAAGCAGGGTTGGGACGTGGAGGTGCTGGAGCGGGCGCCGGCCTTCACGGAGGTGGGTGCCGGGCTCTCGCTCTGGCCGAACGCCCTGAACGCGCTGGACGCCCTCGGCGTGGGCGAGATCGTGCGCGAGAGGTCCGTCCTCGACGGCTCCACCGGCATTCGGGACGAGCGTGGGCGGTGGCTCTCACGCACCGATGTCGCCGTGATCCGCGAGCGGTTCGGGCACATCGCCCTGGTGCACCGCGCGACCCTGCTGGACATCCTGCGTGCCGAGCTGCCACCGGAGTGCCTGAGGGCCGGGGTGGCGGTCGACGACGTCTCGGCGGACGGCCGGGTGCAGAGCACGGAGGGCGAGCTGCGCTCGGACCTCGTGGTGGGAGCAGACGGGCTGCACAGCACCGTCCGTCGCGCAGTGTGGCCGTCCTCGCCCTCGCCCCGGTACGCCGGCTACACGGCCTGGCGCTACGTGACTCCTCGCCCGGTGGACGTCGGTCCCGGCGGCGAGTCCTGGGGCCACGGTGAACGGTTCGGGTACGCCACCTTGTCGGACGGTCGGGTCTACTGCTTCGCGACCGCCAACGTCGACGAAGGGACCGACGGCGCCGACCTGGCGACCCTGCGCGCCAGGTTCGCCGACTGGCACGACCCGATCCCGCTGTTGCTGGGTGAGGCCGACGAGGGCGACCTCCTGCACCACGACCTCTACGAGCTCCCGGCGCTGCCCAGCTATGTCGAGGGCCGGGTCGCCCTGGCCGGCGATGCCGCACACGCGATGACCCCCAACCTCGGCCAGGGTGCCTGCCAAGCGCTCGAGGACGCGGTCGTCCTCGCGCGCTGCGCGACGGACACCGACCTCGCGGCGTACGACGCCGAGCGCCGTCCCCGGACCACCCTGATCAGCCGACGCTCGGCCCGGGTCGGCCGGCTGGCGCAGCTGCAGTCGGCTCCGGCCGTGGCGGTGCGGAACCTGGTCATGCGCGCGACGCCCTCGTCGTCGTTCCTGCGTTCGCTGGCGCCGGTCCTGAGCTGGCGTCCCTCGACCACGACCGGACCCAGCTAGCGCTCGGCCAGGGTGCTCAGCCCAAGGTCGTCCCCTCGGCGGCAGCCGAGGGGGCTATGTCCGGAAGGCGCGACATCCGGAACGAGTTGAGCAGCCCGATCAGGCTGGCGAGCACGGACACCATCAGCGCTATCTGGAGAGAGAGATCCCTGGCGTGCGTGTTGATCCTCAGGATCTCCGCTCGCACGGCTTCGGGTTCCTCCTTCACCAGCGCGTCGATCTGGGTGTTGCTCATCACCTGAGCGTCCTCTTCGAGAGTGTCGGCGATCTGCGTCTTCTGGTCAGGCGGGATGACCGTGCTCGCCTCGGTCATGTTGTTGAAGCTCAGCGAGAGCGCCGCCAGCATCAGACCGCCGGCCACCGCCAGGCCGAAGGACAGCCCGAACGACCCCGCGGCCGAGTTCACCCCGGCCGCCTCGCTCACCCGCTCCTCCTCGATGGGCGCCAGTGTGTAGTTGTTGAGCTGGGACACCAGCAGGCCCAGACCCGAGCCCGCCAGGAGCAGGGGTCCGATCAGCCACCAGCCGAAGTCGGCTCGCGGGACCAGGGGGATCACCAGGGCCATCCCCAGCGTCGTGAGCGCGAACCCCGCACGGACGACGGTGCTGGCGCGACGTTTTCCGGACTTCCGCCCGGCATACATGGCCACGGCGAACATGCTGAGCGAGAGGGGGGCGAGGGACAGCCCAGCCTCCATCGCGTCGTACTCGAGCGTCATCTGCAGGAAGATCGGAAGCACGATCATCGCGCCACCGAGGGTGATCTGCTGCAGCATCTGCTGCGAGATCCCGAGCCTGAAGTGCGGGAAGCGGAAGAGGTCCGGGTCGAGCAAGGTCGGCTTCCCCAGGCGCTGGCCGCGCACCAGCCAGTACGCCAGCGCGGCGAGCCCGATGAGACCGAGCGCGATGAGCGCACCCACGGCCTCGCCGCCTTCCTGCCAGACCAGGATGCCGAGGACGACACCGCCCATGCCCACGACGGAGAGGACTGCGCCGACCAGGTCGATCTGTCGAGGGCCGGTGTAGGGAACGTCGCGCACCAGCCGGATGTTGGCGAGCACCACGGCGATCACGACGGCCTCGAGCAGGAAGCCGACGCGCCAGGAGAGGTACGTCGTGACGAAACCTCCGAGCAACGGCCCCACCGCGGCGGCAATCGCCGCTGCCGCACCGACCAGCGCGTAGGTCTTCTTGCGAGCCGCCCCCTCGAAGTTCCCGTGGATGAGCGACTGCATGGCCGGCAGGAGCAGGGACGCACCCAGGCCTCCGATGATCGCCCAGAAGATGATGATGGTGGTGAGGTCCTGGGCCAGCGTCATCGCCAGGGCGCCGATGGCGTAGGCAAGGAGGCCCAGCACGTAGGCCCGCTTGCGGCCGATCAGGTCACCGACCTTGCTGCTGATCAGGATGAAGGCGGCCGAGACCAGAGCCTCGAGTGCGATCGCCGACTGGACCCCGCTCACCGTCGTGTCGAGATCCTTGACCACGGCGGAGATCGACACGTTCATCAGCGAGGTGTCGACGACGAGCACGAACATCGCTGCGGCCAGCAACAACCCCAAGCGAGAGCCGCTGCCCCGATCCACCGACGTGGGAGGGCTCGTGTCCCCGGTCATGCTGCGTGGCGCTGCGACTGCACCAGGGTTGTCGTACTCATGGTCACAGACCCCCGCAGACGTCGCCAGCTTGCCGGACGCTGCTGATCCTAGGAGTGAGTGGGCGGTTGCGCACCACCCCGCGCCGACGACCAGCCCTGCCCTTTTCGGGTCGAGCCGGGCAGGAAGTGATCCGAATTGACTATCCCGCTGTGCCAGAATCGAGGACTAGTTTCGAAGTGCGGGGGCGGCCTCGGGTGACCGGCGCCGACTGCCCTGTCGACGGCGCAAGGAACTCGGATGGCCCTGAGCGGACAGCGGACCCAACGGCCCACGTGGTCGCGGCCGGTCGTGGGCCATGGCTGAGGAGACGGTTCCGGTCGAGGCCGCGGTGGCGGCCTTCCTCTCGCGCGTGCTCGACGACCTGCTCGAGCAGGTGGCCGACGAGGACGCCGTACGCCGGGCGCTGGTCGCCCTCGGCGTCGAGGACGCTGACATCGACGCGGTCACGAGCTACGTCGCCGCCCAGGCCGCAGCAGTCGCGCACCTCGCGGACGCCGTACCGCCCCTCGTGGAGCAGCTGGCCCGGCCGGACCCCGACCTGCTCTCGCTGGTCGGCGCCGCGACCGACGCGTTCCAGGGTGCGACAGCGTTGACCTCGGGCAGCCCGCAGGTGGCCCTGCCCGCGCTGCCGGACGCCGGGACCGTGCTCGACACCTTGCTGGCACTCGCCGTGGAGCGTGTCGTGCAGACGGCTCGTCCGGCCACGTGGGCTGCGATGAAGTCGCTGCACCTCCTCGGTCCGGAGCAGGCGGTGTTCACGGTCATCGAGGACGTGCTGCACTCGCCGACCGGCTTCCTGTGGCAACGCTTCCAGGGACTGCGTCGCCACCTCGACATCACCATCGCCGGCATCGTCACCGGTCCGCGAACGGTGTCGGTGGTGACCGTGCCGGTCTCGCCGGCCGACACCGTGTCCGCCCTGGTGCGCACCAAGGTGCCGACGGCCGACGTGGTGCTGCAACGGATCACCCTGCGCCTCGCCGCCGACACCTACGACGAGCCGCACGCGATCACGATCGAGGCCCTCGGCCACGACCCGGGCAACGGCGACGCACCGGGGTTCGCCGCCGTGGTGGTGACCTCGGAGGCGGTCGCCGAGCCCCTGAAGCTCTCCTCGGCGGTGACCGTCGACCTCGCACCGCTGACCCACCCGTTCGGCGTCGCGGTCACCGGCTGGGGGAGCGCCGTACCCCTCGTGGACGGGGAGCCGTCGCTGAAGCTGGGCTCGGTGCTGCCGGGTGGCTGGAGCTTCGGCGCGGCGGGCGGCCTGCGGCTGCAGCTCACCGGGCCGGTGCTCGACCCGCAGGTCTCGGCGACCGGCTGGGCGCTGCGTGCCGGGCTCGAGCAGCTCGAGCTGACCATCCCGCAGGACGTCGCCGGACCGGTGCTGGCCCTGCTGCTTCCCGCGGGCGGCGTGAAGATCCGCGGCAAGCTGGTCCTGGTCGCCGACGAGCACGGCCTGCACGCGGAGGGCGGCATCGGCCTGAAGACGGTCTGGCCGGAGACGCTGCGACTGCCCGGGTTGCTGGTGCGCGCGATGAGCACCGAGATCACCACGGCGGACAGCGGGTTCACCCTGGTCGCCGCCGGCACCGTCACCGTCGACCTCGGTGTCCTCACCGTCACCGTCGAGGGCCTCGGCCTCAAGCAGCCGGTGGCGCTGCGCTCGGACGGCAGCGGCAACCTCGGGCTCCTCCACCTCGCGTCGCCCGAGCTGAACCCGCCGACGGGCGTGGGGATCGCCATCGACGCGGGCGTGGTGAAGGGCGGCGGATTCCTCCGCATCGAGGAGCACGGCATGTCCGGCGCGCTCGAGCTGGCGCTGAAGCTCGGCACCGTCGAGCTCGCCATCCGGGCGGTCGGCGTGCTGGAGGACGTCGACGGGCGGACGTCCTTCGTCGTGGTGATGTCGGTGGAGTTCACGCCGGCGATCGAGCTGTTCCTCGGGCTCACCCTCAACGCGGTCGGCGGGGTGTTCGGCATCAACCGCACGATGGACGCGGCCGCGCTGACCGCGACCGTGCGCTCGGGCCGGATGGACGACGTGATGTTCCCCCGCGACCTGGCGGCACGCGCCGTCGAGGTGATCGCCGCGGTCAAGCAGGTCTACCCGGCACGCGTCGGCCAGGTCGTCGTCGGGCCGATGCTGAAGCTCGGCTGGGGCCGGCCCGTCTCGTTCGTCACCGTGAGCGTCGGGGTGGTGTTCACCTTCCCGGACCCGGTCGTGATCGCCATCATCGGCTCGCTGCGGATCGCGCTGCCGGCGCCCGAGGTGCCCGTGATCGACATCCGTGCCGACTTCGCCGGCGTCATCAACGCCTCGACCGGCGAGGTCAGCTTCGACGCCTCTCTCGCCAACTCGCGGATCGCGACCTTCGACATCACCGGCGACCTCGCCCTGCGCGCCGGTCCGTCCGGGTTCCTGTTCACCGCCGGGGGCTTCTACCCCGGCTTCCCCGTCCCCGCCGGCCTCGGTGAGGTACGCCGGCTCGCGATCTCCCTCTCGCCCTCGCCGATCCTCCAGATCCGGGCCGAGGCGTACTTCGCCCTGACCGCGAGCACCGTGCAGTTCGGCGGCGGGCTGGCCGTGGTCGCCGACCTGGGCCCGATCGGCGCCCGTGGCGGTCTCGCGATCGACGTGCTGATCAGGACCCAGCCCACCCTGGCGTTCACCGCCCAGCTGCACGGGAGCTTCCGGCTCAGCTTCGAGGGCGAGGACATCCTGAGCGCCAAGCTCGACGTGCTCCTCGAGGGCCCCGGCCGTTGGCACGCCCGCGCACACGCCGAGATCGGGTTCCTCTTCTTCTCGGTGTCGGGCACCCTCGAGCTGCGCTGGGGCTCCTCCGACGAGGAGCCACCGCCGGCCGTCACGGTCGCGGCCGAGGTGCACAAGGCCCTGGAGCAGCCGCCGGTGTGGGCACACGTGCTGCCCGCGCAGGACAGCGGCACCGTCGTGCTCCGAGAAGGCGCCGACGCGCTGCACCCGCTCGGCCGGCTGCGGCTGACCCAGTCGGTCGCGCCCCTCGGGGTCGGCCTGGCGCACTTCGGCAGCGCGGGAGTCCTCGACGCCGGACCGGTGGAGGTCACCGTCGTGGCCGACCTCGCGGTGCCGCAGCCGGCCGAGGAGCTCTTCGCGGCGGCCCAGTTCTTCGACCTCACCGACGAGGAGAAGATCTCCAAGCCCGCGTTCGTCCCGCACCGCGCGGGCTACGTTCTCGAGGGGTCCGCGTTCCAGCTGGCCGACACCCTCGTGGCCGACGTCGTCTACGAGGAGAGCAACGGGGACGACCGACCTCCGTCGGGCTCGCGACACTTCGGCGTGCTGGACGTGGCCTTCCTCGACTGGGCCGTGCTCGGCGCCGCCGGGCGCAAGCAGCAGGAGCGGGTCACGGTGGCCGGCGCGCTGCAGGACCTCAAGGTCAACCCGGTGTCCTACGCCGTGGCCGACGCCGCCACCGGCGCGGTCGACGCGGCGTCGGGCTTCGGCCTCGACAAGGCGTTCGGTGCGTCCAACCGGGTCAGCGTGGACCGGGTCGTGATGGCCGACTACGAGGTGGCGGGGCTGCGATGAGCGAGGCGACGTACACCTTCACCTCGGTCGTACGCCGGGGCTTCACCGCCGCGCCCGACGGCAAGGCGAAGGTCACGGTCAAGGTCGCGGGACAGCCCGACATCGCGCGCGAGGTGACGATGATGTCGCCGGCCGACGTGGTCGGACTCGGACCCGGGCAGGTGATCCGGACGTGGCCGCGCGACGGCGTGCACAACGCCGAGCCCAACTACCTCGCGCTGGTCGAGCTCGACGCGCCCGAGCTGCCGTGGCTGTTCAGCCGCCCCGACGGCGCCGGTCGGGTGCACCCCTGGCTCACGCTGGTCGTCGTCGACGTCACCGACATCGACGACCCCCTGGTCACCGAGGACGAACGCACCCGCATCGTGCTGCCGGCCGACCAGCGACCGAAGCCCGAGGAGGCGTGGCTGTGGACGCACGGCCAGCTCCTCGGCACCGACACGGTCCCCGACGACCCGGCGCGCTCGCTGGGCCGGCTGGTCAGCCCACGGCGGCTGGAGTCAGGGCGGCGCTACCTCGGCTGCGTGGTGCCGACCTTCGAGGGTGGGCGCCAGGCGGGGCTCGGTGTGGCTCTCGGTCCCGACGACCCGCTGCGTGCCGCGACCACGCCGGGCTGGCAGCCGGTCGGCGACGTGGAGCTGCCCGTCTACCACTGGTTCCGGTTCGGCACCGGCCCGAAGGGTGACTTCGAGTCGCTCGTGCGGCGGCTGCACGGCGTACCCCTGCCGGAGGGACTGGGACGGCGCCGGCTCCGGCTCGACCACCCGCTGAGCAACCTGCCGCCCTCGGGCACCCGCGACCTCGAGCTGCACGTGGCGCTGCGGCCCCCCGGGGAGGTGACCGGTCCGAGCGGCATCGGCGAGGACTACCTGACCGCCCTCGTCCAGCGGCTGGCCGACGCGGACTACGACGTCTCCCTGCTGGCGGGGACGATGCCGCGAGTCGGCCCGCCGGTCCACGGACAGCTGCCGGTCGGGACGACGGCGCGAGCCGCCAACCTCGGGACCGGGGCCGTGCCGCCGTGGCTCGACGAGGTCAACCTCGACCCCCGTCACCGGGTCGCGGCCGGGCTGGGTGCCGAGGTGGTGCGCCGCAACCAGGAGCACTACGTCGAGGAGGCCTGGCGGCAGGTCGGGGACGTGCTGGCCGCCAACCGGTTGCGCCGCCGGGCGGAGTTCTCGCTGGCGGCGACCACGCGGCTCTACGAGCGGTGGATCAAGAAGCTCGACGCCGGCGACCTGCTCACCGCGACCGCGCCGGTGCACCCGAAGGTGGGCGTGGCCCAGGGCGAGACGATCGTCGGCCGGCTCCGCGACTCGCCGCTGCCACCGGCCGTGGTGTCGGTCGAGCTGCGGCGGTTCGCCCGTGCGCGCGGTGCCCTGTCGCAGGGTTCGGGCTGGCAGGACGCGGTCGGCGTACGCGCCGTGGCGGCCGCCTCGGGCCGCGCCGAGGCCTTGCTCCAGCGGGTGCCGCTGGACTCCGTCGGTGCGATCGAGCCCCCCAGCAGGGTCTGGGGCGCCGAGCTGTCCAAGGAGATCCTCGGCCGGCTCGTCACCGAGGGCGTCGACGCGATGACGCCGGACGACGCGGTCACCCGGTTGGACGCGGTGACCTCCCTGGAGACGTTCACGCTCCCGCCGAAGGAGGAGGTCGACCAGCGCCTGGCCGGTGTCCAGGTGGACGTCGACCGGACGCTGTCCTCGATCGGGCTGGTGCCGACGGCGTCCGTTGTCGAGATGGCGCCACCGCCACCAGCACCACCACCTCCACCACCACCGGTGCGGCCACCCGGGCGGCCACCGCGTGCGGCCACGGCTCCGCGACGAGCCACTGCTCGTGCACCTGCAGGGGCAGAGCCCGGGCGGGGTGAACCGTCTCGACGCCCTGGTGCTGCGGCGGGCCGGCGGGGTCGCGGACCCGTTCGCCCGGCTGCGCGTCAGCGACGTGCTCGAGACCGTGCGCGAGGAGCCGGGGCTGGTCACGCGGGTCGGGGACACGGTCATGATCGACACCGTGCGGCTCACGGAGTCGTCACGGACCGGTCGTGTCGCCACCACGATCGGGACGTCGGTGCTCGATCAGATCGTGGCGGGCACCTTCGAGGAGCCGGCGGTGCCCGTGGTGCAGTTCGCGGTGCCCGCCGCCGCGGTGGGCGGCATCAGGACCGAGCTCGGCGACGCCATCGCCGGCATGGCCGACCTGGTGCTGCGACCGGGCGACGCGGCAGCCCGTCCGGGCCGGGTGCTGGCCGGCGGCCTGGAGTCGCTCCGGCCGTCCCTGCTGGCGGCGCTCGACCCCAAGGTCACCATCCAGCGCGCCGTGAACAGCCGCATCTCCGCGCTGGGCGACGGCGACGCCGCCGCGCTCGACGACATCATGGCGGCACCGGACCTCTCCGAGCCGACGTACCTCCAGCTCTCGGCGGTCTCGCACGACTGGCTGCTGCCCGGCCTCGACCAGCTGCCCGCGGACACCACCACGCTGGTGGCAGCCAACCTGGAGTTCATCGGGGCGTTCCTCGTCGGGATGAACCACGAGCTCGCCCGCGAGCTGCTCTGGCGGGAGTACCCCACCGACCAGCGCGGCACCTACGCGCGCCAGTTCTGGACCCACGTCGCCCGCCGCGACCCCGACGCGCGCTTCGACCTCAAGCAGCAGCTCCACCGAGCCGGCGACCGGACGCTGCGCGGGCTCAGCCGCAAGGACGGCGCCCCGATCCGAAGGACCCGCTGGTGCTCGTCGTGAAGGGCGACCTGGTGCAGCGCTATCCGGGGCTGATCATCTGCGCGGCGACCACGGAGCTCAAGAACGGCCTCCGTGTGCCCAGGGGTACGCCGACGATGCCGGACTTCGTCGGCGTGCTGGAGCCTGACGTCCTGCTCGCCGGGTTCACCGGCCTCACGGCCGAGGACGTGTGGGCGCTGGAGCACGGCAACGATCCCGACGCGAAGCTGTGGTTCTTCTTCGCCGAGCACTTCAGCGAGCCACGGTTCGGGCTCGACGACACCACCGAGGCGCCGGGGGCACCGACCAGCTGGAACGCCGCCGCCTGGCAGCACGTGCCCGCTGACGCGACGTTCCTGACGCCCACGAGCTTCGGCGTCTCCCTGCCGAAGGGCGACGGCAAGCCTGCCCCCTTCGCGTGGGCGTCCAGCGCCGCGGCCCAGGCCTGGATCACCCTGCAGTTCCCGTTCCGGCGCGGCATCCCGGCGAGCCGGCTGCTTCCCCCGGAGGCACCGCGATGACCGACCTCGACCAGCTGCGAGCACGCCTGGCGACCGGACGCGCGCGGCTGCGCGCAGCGGAGGACCACACCTCGCGCACCCGGTGGGCGCTCGACCAGGCCGACGGGCAGCTCGCGGACGCGCGCCGCCTGGGCGACGACGTGCTGGTCGCACAAGCGGAGCGCGAGCGGGCTGCCGCCGAGCGCGAGCACGCCGCGGCGGTCGAGCGGCTGCCAGGTCTGCGCGGCAGGCTCGTGGACGGGCTGGCCGACGTGGTCGACCGGCTGCACGACGAGATCGGGATCGGGGGCGACCACGAGGTCGAGCTCACCGGCGTCGACCGGGCGGTGCCGATCGCGCTGTTCCCGGTGCGGCTGGAGACCCGCTTCGCCGGCCCGGACGAGGCGCCGGTGCTGCGGGTGCGGATCTTTCCCGATGACCTCCACATCGACGACCACGAGCCGGACCTCAGCCAGGAGGAGGTCACGTGCGGGCAGGAGTACTGGACCGCCGTACGCGCTGGTGGCGCGGAGGGCGAGGCCTGGTCGACACTGTCGGCGCGGCTGGGCCCCTACCGCGCGCTGTGGGTGCGCGAGCAGCTCCAGCCCGTCAACGATGCCGGCGCGCCCACGTTCCCCGACGTCACCCTCCGCGCGGCCGGTACGTCGCGACCACCGGTCGCCCGCGCACTGCCCGACCTCTTCATGGTCCGCGTCCGGGCGGGAGGCTGGTCGACGACCGTGCCGGGAAAGGCGGTCGCGGACACCCTCCAGGTCGGCCTCGACCTGGCCGGCCTCACGCCACCGCCCGCGCAGCCCGGCGGCGACCCGACCGAGCTCGGTGACGACGTCGTCGTGCTGGGCGAGGACGCCCGCTGGCTCTCGGACTTCGCCGCCGCGGTGGAGGCCGGGATGGCCGTCGAGGTGCCGCTGCCGGCCCGCACCACCGAGGTCACCGACGTGGTGGTCGCCGGCGTCTGCCTGTCGCTGACGCCCGACGACGCCGGGGCCCTGGTGCACGACCTGGTCGACCGCCACCGGGTCACCCACGGCGCCGGCTTCGTCGCTCCCGGCACGCCGACCAACAACCTGGCGGACACCACGAGCGGCTGGCTCAGCCGACCCGACCCGTCCCGGCTGGACCCGGCGACCCGCCCTGTCGCGGGAGCGGACTCCAACGCTGCCGTGCTGGCCCGCGCCCTCGGCCTCGACCCGGCCGTGCTCTCCGGGCTGGTCGGCGCCACCGACCGGGACTCCGCCGAGTCCGAGGTGATGTCGCGGGCGCTGTTCGAGGCGACCTGGGGCCCTTACCTGCGCACGCAGGCGCAGCCCGGCTTCCCGCTGCGGCTGCTGCCGCAGGTGCACGGCCACGTCACTGGGTGGGTGCGCGGCGGCGGGCCGCTGCCCACCGTCCGTCTCGGCCGGCAGCCGTACGGCGTGCTCCCGGTCCAGCCACGCCGGCCCTGGAAGCCGGACGGCGACGACGCGTTCACGAGCTGGCTCGGCGGCTACCTCCCGCGCGTGCGCCAGCTCTGGCTCTCCGGCCGGTCCGCCGCGCCCGCGGGGGTGGCGGCGTACGCCCACGAGCCGGTGTCCAGCCGCTACCGCGTCCGGACGTCCAACGCCAGCTCTACCCGGCCCTTCTGGAACTCGCTCGGGCTCGGCGACGGCGGCACCGACCCGGGCGTGCAGGAGCGTCGGCTGGTCGCCGAGCTCGGCCTCGGTGAGGTGCTCCCGGCGGTGGTCTCGCAGCTGTTCGCCAAGGACCCGGTCGACCTCTGGATGCCGATGTCGGACGACTCCGACCTCGACTTCCTGCTCGTGGCGCCGAGCCCCAAGGAGGCCACCAGCGTGCTCGGCCTGCTGCTGCGCAACGCCGCGCTGCAGATGAGCACCAACCTCGCCGACGAGTTCCTCGCGCCGATCACCGACCTCAGCCTGGCCGGGCTCGCCGCAGCGATCCAGCCGTCGCTGGAGCTCCCCGGCCTCGCCGAGATCGCGGTCAGCGCGACCCCGGAGATCTCGATCGCGCCGATGACCACGCTCTCCGCGAAGCTGGATGCGCGCACCCTGGACACCGCCGGAGTGGAGCGCACCGTCAGAGAGCGGTTGACCGACACCATCGAGGTGCACCGGGTCGCCGACCTGCTCGAGTACAAGCACGCCGACGCGTTCCGCACCTTCCGTGACGCCCACGCCGAGCTCGCCGCGATCCCGAGCGAGCGCCGGGCACGGTTGGCCGGCGAGGTGCTCGACTGCGCCTCCCACCGGTACGACGCGTGGGTGACGTCGCTGGCCACGAAGCGGCTCTCCCAGCTGCGCGCGACCCGACCGACGGGTCTCCAGATCGGGGCCTGGGGCGTCGTCCAGGGCGTACGCCGCCGCACGCTGCCGCCGGTCACCGGCCGCGACGACCTGCCGGACGGCACCGTGCAGGACGCCGCGAACCAGGGTTTCGTGCTGGCCCCCTCGCTCCAGCACGCCGACGTGGCGGGCGTGCTGCGCGCGGCCTGGCTGGCCCACGGCGGTGCTGCCGGCGATGCCGAGGCGCCGTTCGCGGTCGACCTGCGCTCGACGCGGCAGCGCCAGGCGCTCGCGCTCGCCGACGGCATGCGCAACGGACAACAGCTCGGCGCCCTGCTGGGCTACCTGCTCGAGCGCGCGCTGCACGACGCCTCGGGCGGCGCGGCGGAGGTGGACTGGGCGGTCTTCGAGCTGCGGCGCCGGTTCCCCCTGCGCGTGGAGACCGCCGAGGACGCCGGGCTGCCCAGCGAGCGGTTGGTCGTCGACGGCTGGCGCGTCGCGCAGACCGCGATGGCGGACGACCCGCCCGGCCTGGACCCGCTGGTCGACGCGGTGATGGGCGCGATGCCCGCCGGCCTCGACCGCGACGCCGGCCGCCGCGCCGTGCGGTCCTCGATCGAGGGAGTCGTCGGCGCCCTCGACGGGCTGATGGACCTCGGGCTCGCCGAGTCGGTGCACCAGCTCGCCGGCGCCAACTTCGCCCGGGCGTCGGCGGCCACCGACATGATCGGGCGGGCCGCCGTACCTCCCGACGCCTTCGACGTCGCCGCCACCCCCCGTGGGGGACAGGGCGTCGACCAGCGACTGGTCGTGGCGGTCGGGGGAGACGACCGGCCTGCCGGGTACGCCTCCGACACCCCGCGTGCCCTGCTCGCCCCGGAGGCCGACGCCTTCGTCGCGCGCCGCCTCGGCCCGCTCACCGGCGTCACGCTGCGCCTGCTCGACGACGACGGCACCGAGGTGGGCACCTGCGCGCTGGCGGACCTCGGCCTCGCGGCGCTCGACCTGGCTGCCGACGCCGCGTCGACGGACACGCCCTCGCCGTTCCCCCTGCTCCTGGCCAGGGCGCGTGCCGCGGCAGGTACGCCGAGCGGCGACATCGCGCTCGACCCCGAGACGGACGGCGACCTCGTCGACCTGCTCGAGCACGCCGCCCGCTGGCACCAGGCGCTGGCAGGCCGACAGGCCGTTGTCCCGGGGCACCTTCCGCCCCCGCGGTGTGGACCCGGCCGCGGGCGAACCTGCCGCGGCCGATGACGACGGCGGCGCTCTCGCGGCCGTGCTCGCCCGGGCCGACGTGCTGGAGGCGGCCGCTCACGACGCGCTCGTGGAGTGGGGGATCGACCCGCGGCTCGGCCAGGCGGAGGCGCGCACGGTGGTCACCCGCCGCCTCGCGGAGGCGCGCGCGGCCAGCGACGCCGAGTCCGCGGCGCGCAGCCTCTTCGGCGGCCACACCGTGGTCACCGGCGCCGTGACCCTGGCCACCGCCGCCCCGTGGACGGCCGACCAGGCGGCGCTCGGCGTCGCGCAGGGCGAGCTCACCGGCTGGATCCAGGACACCGCCCGGGTGCGCGACGCTGCCCGCGCGCTCGACGAGGCGCTGCTGCACGGAGCGCTCCGCGGCGTCGGGGAGGTCGCCGTGACCGCGGGCCAGACCCCGACTGTCGGACCGTGGGTGGGGCAGGCGTTCACCGGCACTCTCGGAAGGGACCCCGTGGTCAGCTTCGTCGCCCTCCACGACGACGAGGCCCCCGCAGCCGGCCCGGTGGTCGGCATCGAGCTCGACGCGTGGGTCGAGGTGGTGCCCGAGAAGGGCGGTGCCGGCGCGGTCGCCGCCAACCTGGCCTCACCCGACTCCCGCGCTCCCAACACCGTGCTCCTCGCCGTCCCCTCCGACGTGCAGGCGCCGTGGACGCAGGAGGCGCTGTTCTCCGTGGTCGACGAGGCCCTCGAGCTGGCCGAGTGCCGCCTCGTCGACCTCGACGCCAGCCGTCGGGTGCCCGGGGTGCTGCCGGCGATCTACATCTCCGAGTACGACGACGACGTGAAGTGGCGAGACCTGCTCCACCAGCGGGTCGACTTCCCGGCGCGCTTCGTGACCAAGGGGGCGCTGTGAAGACGGTCTACGCGTTCCACCGGATCGAGCCGATCAGCCGCGAGGGTGACCCGGGCCGCGGGCTCGCTGCGCCGGTGCACGACCCGCTCTGGGGGCTGGCCCGGCAGCGGCAGTTCGGCGAGCTCGCAGGCGAGGACACCGGCAGCCCCGTGCAGGTGGCCCTGCGGATGCGCGTCGACCCGGTCGACGGCTGGCGCCCTCCGGGAGACGGCGACCTGCTGCCCTACGACCCGGACGCCGAGGTGCTCGAGGCGGTGGTCGCGGGCGAGCCGGCCGGACCCGCGACCTCGCTGCGCGACCGGATGGACGCCGGTCGTCGGCTGGCGGCTCAGGTCCCGGCCGGGCTGCTCGCCGACCTCCTCGCCGAGGTGCCGCTGGCGGTCACGGCCACGACCCCGCGGTTGGTACGCCGGGCGGCGGCGACGTACCCCGACGGCATCGAGGTCGCCGCCCGCGTGCGCGCCCACGCCGACGACGATGGCGCCCTCGCCACAGCCCTCGGTACGACGACCGCGCGCGCGACGCAGGCCCGCGCGGCGCTGGAGGAGCACGCCGCCTGGTGCGCGACCACCTTCGGGACGGGACCCGCGACCTGGGTCGCCGAGCGGCTGGAACGCCGCTTCGAGCTGGCCTCGGGGGACCGGGTCGTGCTCACCGCACCGGCGCACACCCGCGAGGTCGTCGACGTGGCCGACCTCGACCTGACGGAGGCCGCCGGTGAGCTCACCCTCCAGCCCGGTGAGCCGTGGCTGCGGCGACTGCCGACCCGGCTGCAGTTCCCGGGCATGCCGAACGACCGGTTCTGGGAGTTCGAGGACGCGCAGCTCGCGCTGCACCGCATCGACGCCGCCACCCACGACCTGGCCCGGCTGGCGCTGGTGGAGTTCAGCTCGACCTACGGCAACGACTGGTTCACCTTCCCGGTGCCGATCGACCACGGGACCGTCACGACCGTCCCGGAGGTGGTCGTGCGCGACACCTTCGGGGAGCACGAGCTGGTGGCGGTCGCCGACGACGCAGCCTGGTCGATGTTCGAGCCCGACGGCCCGGCCGGGCCTCCGCACCTCGTCGTGCCGTCGGTGACGGTCGGCCGGCTGGCCGGCCCGGTCGTGGAGGAGGTCCGCTTCGTCCGTGACGAGAACGCCAACCTGGTGTGGGGGCTGGAGGCGCTGGTCACCGACGAGGGCGGGACGACCCACGACCTGGTCGCGGAGTACACGACCGCCCACGCCGAGCAGCCGGACCTCCCTGCCGACGCGGAGCTGCTCTACCGGCTGATGACCGACGTGCCCGACCACTGGATCCCGTTCGTGCCGGTGCACGTGCCCGACGACCGTCCCGGCGCGCCCGAGCCGGAGCACCGGGCGGTCGCGCTGGTCGAGGCGGTGCTGCCGCGACCCGACACGTGGGGCGTGCTCGTCGTCTCCGACCCGCGTTCCAGCGTGCTGCGCGAGCTGCGGGGCGAACGGCTCTTCGAGGAGGAGGTCGGCCCGGCAGGGGTGACCGTGCGCCGGCGGTGGTTCCTGGCCCGGTCGGCCGACGGCGGTCGGCACGTCTGGACGGCGCGGTCGGTGGGCACCGGCCGTGGTGAGGGCGCGAGCGGGCTGGCCTTCGACGTGGCGCTCGACGTACGGGAGCGCTGATGGCCGAGATCACCTACCTGATGGACTCCGACCCCGGCGCGACGGGCTACTTCCACGAGGCGTCCGGCTACTTCTCCGCGCGCTCCGGCAACACCGTCGTCGCCGCACCGGCGGGACAGGCGCGCACCCTGGAGGAGGTCTTCACCGACCTGCGCACGCGCGCCTCGGGCGGCCAGGTGTACGCCGTGATCAACCTGGTCAGCCACGCGACCGGGTTCTCCTCGCTGCAGTTCCCGATCAGCGCCGCCCACCGTGACGACGAGGGCGGCCTGATCACCTCCGACACCCTCAAGCGCGCGCTGACCAAGGCCGGCACCGACGGCTACCCGGCCGTGCTCGGAGCACCAGCCGTCACCAAGGACACCAAGGTCGTGCTCCACGGCTGCGACGTCGGGCGCGACGGCACGTTCCTGACCATGCTCGGCCAGCTCTTCGGTCCCGAGCTGACCATCTACGCCCCGCTGCGGGTCGCGGTCTTCCGGCACACCGGGGCGACGTTCGACTACCGGCTCGCGCGGACCTGGTCCACGACGTACACCAAGGACGTGCACACGGTGACCGACTGGGCACCGGTGCGCACCGAGCTCGCGAACAAGCTGGTGGCGAAGTTCAAGGACCACGGCGACCCGGCCGTCGAGGCGACCATCCGGTCCGCGGCGCAGAACGCGACGGACACGACACCGGGGTCGTTCTTCTTCTCCGAGTCGATGGAGACCGTCGACGACCCGGCCACGCACGTGGTCACCGGTCAGAGCTCCACCCTGCCGACCGGCACCGTCGACGACACCACCATCCCGCTCCAGGTGACGAGCGCCGACTTCAAGCCCTCGGGCAGCCCCGGGGTCTGGGTGGTGTGGATCGCCGTCCTCGGCCAGGTGCTCGAGGACGCCGTCTCGATCGACAACGGCGCCCAGTTCCGCAAGACGGTCATCTCCCTGCAGAAGGCCGCCTCCGTCAGCCCCCTCGTGCCCGAGCACGAGCCGGCCCCACCGCATGACCCCGCCAATCCCGACCCTTTGGAGGACCCCATGGCCGGCTTCTACGGCAAGTACCGCGCGACGGTCGTCAGCAACACCGACCCGATGCTGAACGGTCGGCTCCAGGTCGACGTCCCGGCGGCGTCGGTCAACTCGGCCTGGGCCGAAGCCTCCCTGCCACCGGTGGCGGCCTCGCTGATCAGCCTGCCCGAGACCGGCTCCACGATCTGGGTCGAGTTCGAGGGTGGCGACGTGGCGTTCCCCATCTGGACCGGCGTGACGTGGGGGAGCCAGGTCCAGCTGCCGCTGGAGATCACGCTCCGCGCCACGTCGCTGACGCTCGAGGCAGACACGAGGCTGACGCTCAGAGCGGCTGAGCTGCAGGCCGAGTGGCGATCGCGAACTATTCCGGCGTGCTCAAGTCCGACACGCTGACGACCAACACCGTGATCGCGGCGTCGTACACCCCCGGCGTGGGGAACGTGATGTAGATGAGGTGGCCTACAGCCATCCCGCGTACTGACACGGGGGGGGTCAATACACGAGATGGCCGCTGGTAGTCAGTGTGCGCCGCTGCTGTCTGCGGCACGTGTCGTGGTCTAGTCAGCGATGTCTGTGAACACGAGTGGCGGGCGTACGCTTTTCCTGGAGCCATCCGCGGCGGGGGGAATCTGGGCGGCGTGACTCCAGGCCCTACGGCAAACCGTCCTTGGCTACACGCCGAGGACGGTTTCTGTTTCTCCGACTCGTTCGCCCGTAGCGACCGCGCCGACGCGACGCGACTGCCTGTGAGCGATCGCGCTAGCCGCCCGGTCGCGAACTGCGAACTCGCCGCGCGGCCCGGGGCATGCGCTGGCGTGGTTGGGCACTGAGAGTCGTGAACCGGGCTCCACGCGATCCTGGGGCCGGCCTCATGCTCCAGGCCGGCGGTTGACATGCGGACCCGAGGGAACCGCGCACTATCTGGGTGCCGGAACCTCGGTACCCAGATCATCATCCGTCTCGTCCGGTCTCGACGACGAGGGCGACCGGAGCCCCTGGCGAAGGCGTGCGTTCGCAGCGCGCAACCGTGTGACCTCGGTCTCCAACACCAGGACCCGGCGATGCCGGCGAGGTTGAGGCCCTCGGCCAGCAGCTCCCGGATGCGGACCAGTCGCTCGATGTCCTGCGGGCTGTAGAGCCGGGTCCCGCCGGCCGTGCGGTCGGGCTCGATCAAGCCACGACGCTCATAGACGCGCAGGTTCTGGATCTCCATCGAGGCCATCTCCGCCGCGACCGAGATCGCGAAGACGCCCGTGCTGCTGCTCGCTGTCACCACTTCTCCAAATTCTCGCTTCAAGGTCTTGCGTCGACATCTTCTCGGCGCTATAACAAACCTGACTCGAACGATACAGGTTCTGGTGCGATTCGCCAGGACCTCGACCAGGATCAGGAGGAACACCATGTTGCTGCGCACCACTGACCCGTTTCGTGAGTTCGACCGCCTGGCCGAGCAGCTGCGGGGCACGACCAACCGCCCCGTGGTGATGCCGATGGACGCCTGGCGCGAAGGAGAACGCTTCGTGATCGAGTTCGACCTGCCCGGGGTCAGCCCGGAGAGCATCGACCTCGACGTGGAGCGCAACGTGCTCACGGTCAGCGCCGAGCGCCTCGGACGCAACGGGGACTGGGAGCTGCTCGCCTCCGAGCGTCCCCGCGGACGCTTCAGCCGCCAGCTCGTCCTCGGCGACAACCTGGACCTCGACCGGATCGAGGCCGGCTACGAGGGCGGCGTCCTGCGGCTGATCGTGCCCGTCGCGGAAAAGGCCAAGCCCCGCAAGATCCAGATCACCAGCCCTACTGACCAGCGGGCCTCGATCGAGGCCTGATGACGCCCGGCGCCGCGTGGGGAAGCATGCGGAACGGACGGCTCGGAACGGCCAGCTCGGAACCGCCCGGCCGGCCGTTCCGGCCACCCCAAAGGGTGATGTGCGACCACGGCACGCAGTGGAAGTGTTGACGGCACCCGGTGGTGCCACGAAGGGAGGCAACATGACCGAGGAGCGCGTATCCGCAGAGCCAGGAGCGGACTCGCCGACCGCACTCGATGTCGCTCTCGACGAAGTCGAGGGGCTACGCCGGGCGCTCGAAACGCGGACCACCATCGGCCAGGCGGTCGGCATCGTGATGAATCAACGATCGCTGACCGCCGAGGAGGCCTTCACCCACCTCGTCGAGCTGTCTTCACACTCGAACACGAAGCTTCGCGACGTCGCCGCCTCGATCGTGACCCAAGCCGAGGACCGAACGGCCCAGCGAGCGCACGGCGCCGCGGCTCGCCATGCTCGATGACTCCGGTCCGGCGGCCACGTCCGGCGGTCTCTCGTCAGCAGCGGTCGTCGACCTCTACGCAATCGGCGACCACCTCGACCGGCCCAGGGCCAGCGACCAATCCTCGTAGCCAGCTCGTCTGCGTCCGCCCGTCACGGCGTCGCGAGGACACACGGATGGAGTGCCGGGGACTGGTGGAGCGAAGCGAGTGCTCCGAGGACGGACGGGGTGGCTTCATCGGCGTCACCGTTGAAGGGCACGTCACGATCGAGCAGGCGGCCCGGGGCAGGTCGCCGCCGCACGCCGCCTCCGGTTTCGACCTACTCGACGCGAATGACGTTGCAGGCCGCGGCGTGGCCATCGACAAGTTGATGACCGGGCTTCACGAGCCGGCCGACGACACGACGTTCTCGAGTACGACCGCTAGTCCCTGACCGACACCGATGCAGATCGCGGCCACGCCCCAGCGTTCTCCTGACTCGACCAGGCGCTTTGCGAGCGCGCCGAGGATCAGGCCACCGGAGGCGCCGAGCGGATGTCCGATCGCGATGGCGCCACCCATTGCGTTGACGATTCCGTGGTCGCGAAGGCCGTTCGAGGCCCGCGCGTCGATGCAGGCGAGAGGCGGCGGCCTGGATGCCCCTCGCCGGGATCCTGGAGCTGCTGCCGGGGGTCGCTCGACTCGCAGCTGCGCCGTGACGCGGAGCTGACCCACTTCGAGTACTACGGCCCTGGCGATGCTCTCGGAGTCGCCGGAGCACACCCTGCGGATGACCTCGTTGGCGGCGCAGACGAACTCGACTCTGCCTCGGCTCTCCCACGTGGTGCGACGCCTGGAGGACCGCGGCCTGCTGGAGCGGTTCCCGTGTCCCGAGGACGCCCGGGCCACCAACCTCCGGCTCACCGCGGCGGGTTGGGACAAGGTACGGCAGGCCGCACGCGGCCACGTGGCGAACGTGCGGCAGCATGTCATCCACGCGCTGACCCCCGAGCAGGTCGCCCAGCTGCGCGCGATCGGTGAAGCCATCCTGGGCGGGTGGATCCCGGCGGCACGATGGCAGCCACCTACACCCGGTACGACCCGGGACCCTAGCGACCGGGGGCCTGAGTCGTCGCGGTGGCGTCAGAGAAGGATGAACGGAATGAGAGGTAAGGAGATCACGGTCGCTCAACCGCAGCCGCGCGCACACAGCACCGCCGGAAGGTGTAGCACCGGCGGTGAGCTGACCTCCGAGGAGGTCAACCCGCTCACGCATCGAGGTGAGGCCGCTACCCGGTGCCCATGGTGGGGTTGCGCCACCGTCGTCGGTCACCTCGATGCACAACGTGCCTTGCTCGGCGCGAAGCCGTATGTCCACGTGGGCCGCAGAGGAGTGCCGCGCGGCGTTGGTGAGCGCCTCGCCGACGATCCGGTACGCCGTGACTTCCACGGCCGCACTCAACGACGCCAGCCCACCGGCTGGGCGGTCTAGGCCTACCTGACGAGGGGGGCGGGGCGCTGCCCTCACCAGCGTCGTCTCGAGCACGCAAGGCCGCTCAGACTCGGTGGGCAGCCCACAATGCGCGGAGGTCCGGCACTGGCTAGACGGAAGCCGCCAGCGCCCTCGAGTGCGGAGTCCGGCACGATGATCCTGCCGCTGCGGCTGGTCACCCGAGAGGGACTCGCCGCCGCTCAGTTCTCCGAGCAGTGCCGTGAGCAAGCGCAGTGGTTCCGTGAGCGTGACTTCGACCCCGGCGACTGGTCCGCGGTCTACCCGATCCTCAAGGCGTCATGGCAGGCGCACGGATTTTCTTCGTCCAGTGAACGAGCACGCCACAGGTCATGCGGGAGCCCTCGGTGAAGATGTGGACCATCCGACGATGATGTGGCGCCCGGACACCGCATCGGAGACGGGATCAACATTTGGGCTGGGCTGCGTGCTGATCGCGGAGGATCTGCTCCTCATGCTGCTCGATGACGAGTCGGGGCAGTGGATCATTGACGACGGGCGGAGGTTCTGGGAGTCGTTGACAGTCGCTGAGGCCGGCATCGGTAAGAACGGAGAAGCAGAGGCAGAACGGCGAGCCCGCCTCGGCGCACTGCTCGTGGAGACAACTGGCACCGGGGGAATGTCGAGGCCATCCCTTGGCGGTCGACAAGACGCCGACAGGTGCGTACGACGTCGATACAGCGAATCGCCAGACCCCAGCGCGAGCCCGGCGATCCGTTCTGACGTCACGGCGCTGGTGGGCGTTGCCGAGGATGATGGGGAATGGACGGCGCCGACGGCCTGTCCGCCGTCTGGCGAGGAGGCGGGGAGGCCCCTCCCGCGCGTGCTTGAGGCTGCCGACGACCTGCGACAGCCAGGACGACACTGGCCGGAACCCAATAGATTAGGGCGTATTATATGGGGTGGTTGCGGCCCCGCCCGCGCCAGACGCTGGCCGGTGCTCGACAGCCGACGCAAGGATGACCTACGCCGACAGCTCGAGGACTTGATGGTCCACCCCCTCGACCCCGACCCCCGCACCGCGGGACTAGCCGTGCTCCTGAACGCAATACACGCGGGACCGCAGATCGACCTCACGGGCATCCCTCATCGTCAGATCTCCTCGCACATCAAGGAGATAGAGGCCAGTGTGGACGATGCTTGGTACCCGGCCGAGGTGCGCTCCTGGTCGCCGAGCCGGTCCGGCTGGTGGGCGAACTGCAGCCGGTACCGCGGCATCGGTGAGACCGAGCTGGGCACGTTCCACGAGGACGACGTGCGCCCGGATACCGTCGATCGCTCCTACGGCCGAGAGAGTTGACGTCACATAACCGCTCCGGCGCTCCGGATGAGGTCGCGGATGTCCGCGCTATTTGGCGCCACGTGACGCAGCCACCCGGAGGAGGATCACCGGCGGGGGGCCGCACGCAATCCGCCCGCCGTGAGGTCAGACTGCTCTGAGGACGCAGTATTGCAGACGGCGGACACGGCGATGACCGCCACGAGGTCGAGCAGCCGGCGAGACGGCCCGCGGACTCGAGACGGTCGCACGGATCGCCGCCAGCCTCCCAGGGGAGGCCACTTCCGAGGCAAACGGTCGCCGGGTCATGGATGGGGGACTAGTGCGAACAGCCGCCTCGGGGATAGTGGCCGAGGCTGAGCCGGAGGCGTTCTTGTCCAGCCGCATCGCCGCGAACCTCTGATTCGCGCGTGATGCGCGAGGAAGGCAGCCATCCCGCGCACGGAGCGAGGGGATGCTCACGCGCGAGATGCACCGACTCTCCCGCAAGGGTGTGCAGCGTCGGCGGCGCTGTGGTCTAGACAAAGTGTCAACCGGGTGTAAGGCGGGGCTAACCTGCCTCGAGCAGGAGTCGTGGCAGATCAGGCTCGGTCGGAGGTCCATGCGGGGCCCGCCCGCTCCGGCTACCCGAGAGGCCGGGGCGGTTGGTGTGTCCAATCCACTCAGTAGCCGGCAACGAATCAGTAAGTGGAGAGCCGGCCAGCGGTCGGACGACGTTGCTCCGCGGGGGAAGCGACGTACTCCGCACCACCCCCGGCACGAGAAGTGCCGGGGGTGGTCTCGAAAGTGTTCTGGCCCGGCACTACGGATGCCGGGCGGTAGCTCGCTTTTCAACCGAGAGACCCCCGCAGCGCGTGACGCGCCATGGGGCAGCGCACCTCGGGAGAGGGAATGTTGGAGGGTGCGCGTACCCGCCCCCGAGGTGGCTGCTTCGGCCGGATTATGCCGACCGGACCCCACATGGTCTAGACGACACGCCACGATCGTGTCGCCATGAGTCCATTCCCAGCGGAATACGGTACGCCGGGCGGATTGCGGGACTGGTTGCGGAGCAGAACCGCCTCGGGTGGGGGGATAAGACCCGAGGCGGTTCTGTCCGCCGCATTCGCCGTGAACCTCTGATCGCCGCGCAGCGCGAAACAGCCATCCCGCGCACGGAGACGGGGGGATGCTCACGCGCGAGATGACTGCGTCTCACAGTGTGCACCCGATGGCCGGATCGTGGGTCTAGACACTTACTAGCCCAGTGGCCGATCGGCCTTATGGTCCTGTCAGGGAAGCACGCATTTCGGGGGGGTGTGCCGGGAAATCTCGGGACACGCGACGACAACCGCCCCGGCATCCGTGATACGTAGTCGGCGTCCTGGCCGATCCAGCACCACGAGGGGCACGGCCTCGCGTCCGGGTGGGGGTCCTTCTGGCGTCTCTGTGCTCGAGGTAGTGGGTGGGTCGGAGGCCGAGCTCGCGCCGCAAGCAGGCGGCCTCCGGCACCTCGAATTTGTCCTCGTCCTCGTCGGTGGTCTGGATCGGCTGAATGGTCATGCCGGCACCGCCTCGACGTAGAACGTGCGGCCGCGGAGCTCGACGCTGAGGCGCTGAGGTCGGGGAACTGCTCGGCGAGCTGGTCGCGCATCCACGCGGCCTGCTCGGTGGTGGGGGTGTGGGAATCAGCGGTGGTGTTGGTGCGCTCTTCATTCATGACGCATGGCCTCCTAGCCAGGTTGTGTGTTACGGCCCTGTCCGGTCTATCCACCGGGCGGGACCACTCCCTTACCTGTGTCAATGGATACGGTTCTTTCGTGACTCTGGTCGGCACTACCGAGATCGCCGAGATACTCGGCGTGACGCGTCAGCGCGTCACGCAACTCGCCGCGCGGCCGGGGTTCCCGAGTCGGTCGCTCGACTCGCGGCTGGGCCCATCTGGGAGCGCGACGAAGCAGCCAATTGCTGACCTGCGTGTTTGCGGCTGAAAGGCCGTCTGAACTGCGGAAACGTTGGTCAACGTGAATCGTCGCTAAGCGTCGCTGCTCGTCCTGGGACGGACGTCAGATGGACAGTAGACGGACACCGCCGGCCCGATTCCGGGGATCGGTGCCACTGCCATCCCGGTCGTGGAGCCGCCAGACGCTGTCCTCTGCTCGGGTCCGTTGGCGCAGGGCCGGGACGACCGCGTGGCGTACGTCGGGCCTGTACCCGGGTGGGACGGTGAAGATCCCGCTTCCCGCAGGTGGGGTCTACGACATCCAGCAGCAGATCACCTGGTACTGGCTGACCGGGCCGTGGGGTGCGACCTCGCGGGTTTCGGTGCCACGGTTGGCGCGGCCTCGTGCTCCGGGGCGAGTGACGGTGACGGGGGCGGGGGTCCGCTGGTCTGCGTCGCGGGGTGCGACTTCGACGTCGTGCAGTTCGGCAGCGTGCATCGGCACCGCTGGGTCACGCGGCGCACTGCTCGCCTGCGGGTGTATGCCGCGCATGTTGCGGTGGCTCGTGTCCAGGCAGTCAGCGTGGGCGGGCGTTCGGTTTGGCGTCGTGGCGTTCGGTGAGCGGTTCTTGGGTCGATCCGCAGCGATGCCGCATGGCAGCGATGCCAGCTTGATGGATGGCGGGCGTGCGGGATCGGGGTCGGGGTCGAGGCGAAGAAACGACGACACGACAGTCCGATTTTTTGCAGCGCGTCGGAGGCGACAGGGCTGGTCACCCCGGACATTTCTCCCCCCGAACTGGTCATGATGTCCCCATGCCAGATTTTGGTGGGCCGACCAGCCCCACAAGAACCTCTTCATGGAGATCACGCGCCGTAAAGACATTGGGGACGACTTAGTTGTGCCCCTTGCTGCCCGTGGGGGCGTCGATACGCCTGGCTACACCTTGGTAGGCGCCGTCCAGGCAGGCAACATCGTGGTCCACTACGACAGCGGTGCCGAGGCCGTCGTCGGAGTCAGCGGTGCGACGGGCTCAGCGGTGCAATCAACCCATCTGGTGGGCCGCGCGCGGAACGTGAGCGCGCGAAGCCGGGGTGACGGCAGACTGGCTGCCCAGATTGTCTGTGGCGCCTCGAGGGCTACCAACCGCTCGACTCCCCGCTTCCCGTAAGTGTGATTCAGCAACGCCGGGAAGCACTCTTTGCCCCGCGTGAGGCGCTCAAGCTGGCAACCCGGGAAAGTCCGTCTACTTCCCCTGGATCCCCTATCGCGACTCGCTGCGCACCTTCCAGACGTATCTAGCGAAGTTTCCTCGAGCAGCTCTGGACGTGTTTCCGGAGCTAGTGCCGCGTGGCGTAAGTCGTTAGAGGGTTCGATTTGAAATGATGGGTCGTCGACGAAGCTGGCGTGCCGGTGCAGCTGCATTTGGTGATGGACAACTACGCCGCCCACAAACACCAGAACGTGAAGGCCTGGCTCGCCGAGCATCCGAGATTCGTCGTCCACTTCACCCCGACTCACGCCTCGTGGATGAACCTGGTCGAGGTCTGGTTCGGCATCGTCGAGCGTCAGGCCATCCGCCGCGGCGTGTTCAAGTCCGTAGCCGACCTCAACGCCAAGATCCGAACCTTCATCAACGGCTGGAACGACCGCGCACACCCGTTCGTCTGGACCAAGACCGCCGACCAGATCCTCGCAAAGGCCAACCGTCCAACAACTTCAAATCCGCGCCACTAGCCGCCGCGGTGAGCGCTCGCGAGGGCGGCCGGTCAACCCCACTGATCGGACAGCCAGCGATCGAGCAGGCGGAGGCCGGTGCAGCCGCCGCAGCGGGCCGACCACGGCGCTCTCGCTCGGGGAGGGGCCAAGGATTTGCAGTCGATCAGGAAGTGAAGGTCGCTGTGGAAGCCCACGCCATGAACGCGGCGTTGGCGCACTACGGAGCCATGGGCAGACTTGTATGTCTGGGCAGCCATCTCGCGTGCGGTCAACGCCCGTTCCGCACGCGGATGGCTGTTCGCATCGGCGCGTGTGGGGCCCTGACCGCCGGCTCCCCCCGAAGGACAGCGATCAGGGCTCGGAATGACAAACGATCCCGATCGCAGAACGGCACGCGGAATGCACGCGAGCAAGTGTCTCTTGGTTTTCACAGCCATCAACCGCACCGGCCTCTCGGGTGGTCAGTGCGGTTGTCAGGCAGGAAGCCTCTTGGCAGTCTCCCCCTGACTGACTTGGCTTGCTGTGCAAGAACCATAAGCCCGCTGCGCCAGCAGAGCGGCACCTGTCTAGACCCACCGATCCGGCGAACGGGTGCACAATGCGAGACGCAGTCATCTCGTGCGTTGAGCATCCCCCCGTCTCCGTGCGCGGGATGGCTGCTTCACACTGGCGGCGGATGAAGAGGTTCACGGGCGATGCGGCGGACAGAACCGCCTCGGGTCTTATCCCCCACCCGAGGCGGTTCTCGCCTGCAAATCTAGTCCCGCAATCGGGCTGTCGTACCGTATTCGGCTGGGAATGGCCTCCCACCGTGAGACGACCTGTTGCGGTCATCTAGACCGGGGTGATTGTCGTCTCGACCGGGTGGGTTGCTCGTCGGGATACTGCGTCCGAGCAGTCACCTGGGGGCGGATTGCGTAGGCCCCCCGCCGGTGATCCTCCTCCGGGTGGCTGTGCCAAGGCGTGCTTGTGGGCGCTCGCGTCTGAATAGCGAGCAACCGCCCCGGCGATTCGTGGTGCCGGGGCAGTGGGCGCTGTTTCCTGTGCTCAATTCAGGGCATCCTCGCCGCATGTCCGAGTGGGTGACCTACGAGCAGGCCGCCGAGATCCTCGGCTGCCACATCTCCAACATCCCCAAGCTGATTCGCAAAGGCCAGCTTTCGACTTGGCGCGGCAGGGCGGATCGTCGCATGCCATCGCTGAGGCTCGAGGAAGTGCAACTCCTGGCGGCAGCACGGGCACTAGCGGCTGAGCAGCGAACAAGAGAGGCGCAGCGCCGCACCGCGGTTCGGCGTCGCGTTCGGCGCCCACCGGACGACGAGCACGAATGGCTACGGGCGAGTGAGGTCGCATCTCAGGGGTGCCACGTGGATTAGACACTTATGTGTCCACCAGACGATGCGGACCTATCCTGCCTTATAGGAGCCAAGTTGTCGGGGGGAACTTGACTCGACGTACACGACAACCGCCCCGGCTCAACAGTGGCCGGGGCGGTTGCTCGCCCACTCGATACCCTCGGACGTGGTGCTCATGCCGGCACCGCCTCGACGTAGAAGGTGCGGCCGCGGAGTTCGACACTGACACTGAGGTCGGGGAATTGCTCGGCGAGCTGGTCGCCTCGCAGCCGGGCCCATTTGGGAGCGCGACGAAGTTGAAGCGTGGGCCCGTGAAGAAGGCCGGCTGAGCTAGTTGCTGATGTAGCACCCATGTAGCAGGACAACGGAAAACGACCGTCAATGTTGCAAAGCGTCAAGAACAGTCTTCGCAGGTCAACGGCCGTTTTCGGTCTATCGCAGCAGGTCAGGGACCTGTCCGGATTAGATGTCGTAGTAGAGCTCGAACTCGTGCGGGTGCGGGCGCAGCTGCACGGGCAGGATCTCGTTGGTGCGCTTGAAGTCGATCCAGGTCTCGATCAGGTCGGGCGTGAACACGTTGCCCACCGTCAGGAAGTCGTGGTCGCGCTCGAGGTTGTCGAGGACGGCGTTCAGCGACGTCGGGACCTGGTTGATCTCGGCCATCTCGTCCGGCGGCAGCTCGTAGATGTCCTTGTCGACCGGGTCCGAGGGCTCGATCTTGTTCTGGATGCCGTCGATGCCGGCCAGCAGCAGCGCCGAGAAGGCGAGGTACGGGTTGGCCGAGGGGTCGGGGCAGCGGAACTCGATGCGCTTGGCCTTCGGGTTCGAGCCGGTGATCGGGATGCGCACACAGGCCGACCGGTTGCGCTGGCTGTAGACCAGGCTGATCGGCGCCTCGAAGCCCGGCACCAGACGGTGGTAGGAGTTCACCGTCGGGTTGGTGAACGCCAGCAGCGACGGGGCGTGCTTGAGGATGCCGCCGATGTAGTGGCGGGCCAGGTCCGACAGACCGGCGTAGCCGGCCTCGTCGTAGAACAGCGAGTCGCCCTCGTTCCAGATCGACTGGTGGACGTGCATCCCCGAGCCGTTGTCGCCGAAGATCGGCTTCGGCATGAAGGTCGCCGTCTTGTCGTTGCGCCAGGCGACGTTCTTGACGATGTACTTGAACTTCATCACGTCGTCGGCGGCCTTGAGCAGCTCGTCGAACTTGTAGTTGATCTCGGCCTGGCCGGCGGTGCCGACCTCGTGGTGGGCACGCTCGACCTGGAGGCCGGACTTCTCGAGCTCGATGACCATCTCGTCGCGCAGCTCGCCGAAGTGGTCGTACGGCGCCACCGGGAAGTAGCCGCCCTTGTACTTCACCTTGTAGCCGCGGTTGTTGTCCTCGGAGCCGGAGTTCCAGGCGCCGGCCTCGGAGTCGATCTCGTAGAAGCCGGTGTTCTGCTTGGTCTCGAAGCGGACGCTGTCGAAGACGTAGAACTCGGCCTCCGGGGCGAAGTACGCCTTGTCGCCGATGCCGGTGCTGGCGAGGTAGGCCATCGCCTTGCGGGCGATGTTGCGCGGGTCGCGGGAGTAGGCCTCGCCGGTGATCGGGTCGTGGATGAAGAAGTTCACGACCAGGGTCTTGGCGACGCGGAAGGGGTCGAGGTACGCCGTCGTCGGGTCCGGGAACAGCTGCATGTCGGACTCGTGGATCGCCTGGAAGCCCCGGATCGAGGAACCGTCGAAGCCGAGACCGTCGTCGAAGACCGACTGGTCGAACGAGGAGATCGGCACGGTGAAGTGCTGCATGACGCCCGGCAGGTCACAGAAACGGACGTCGACCATCTCGACGCCCTCGTCCTTGATGTACTTCAGCAGCTCTTCGCTGTTCTGGAACATTCGTCCTCCTTGGCCGCGCGTGCGACCGGGTGAGTGTGGTGAGCGCCAGGCATCGCTTCGCTGCGATGCGCGACCACGCGAACCTATTCACGGGCCGTTGCACGACCGTATCGACTTTGTTTCGTCCATGTAACAGGGGCCCGACGGCTGGTCGCGTGGGTCCGGGGACGCACGGGTACTGTCTCGGCGTGCCCGAGTACGCGTCCTGGCCGCGACGGATCGCCGCCCTCGCCCTCGACTGGGCCGCGTCCACGCTCGTGGCGATCGGGATCCTGGGTCTCGGCGACTACTCGCGCCCGGGCAGCAACGCGAGCTGGGTGGTGCTCGGCATCTTCGCCGCCGAGGTCACCCTGCTCACCACGCTGACCGCGGGCTCCTTCGGCCAGCTGATCGTGCGCGTGCGGGTGCTGACCACCGAGGGCAAGCCGCTCAGCCTGCTGCTGGCCCTGGTCAGGACGCTGCTGATCTGCGTGGTGATCCCGCCGCTGATCTTCAAGCCGGACAGCGGCCGGGGGCTGCACGACCTGTGGACCGGGTCGGCGGCGTACAAGCGCTGAGTCAGCGCCCGCGCATGTTGCCGCGCATGCCCTTCATGCTGGTCGGGATCGGGCCCTTGGGCATCGGGATGCTGGAGCGGTTGGCGTCGAGCGCCTTGATCCGGGCGAGCACGTCGGTCATCTGGGCGGGCTTGAGCTCCTTGCCCAGCTTGGTGACGCGCTTGGTCAGCTTGGGCAGCGGCACCTGGCCCTCGCCGTTGCCGACGAGCAGCTCGTGGATCGGGGTCTCGCTGGTCACGCGCTCGTGCTTGCGGCGCTCCGCGGCAAGCATCGGGCGCAGTCGGTTGGGGTTGCCCTCACCGATCAGCACGATGCCGGGGGGCCCGACCACCCGGGTGACGAGGTCCTGCTGCTTGTTCACGGCGATGGCGGGGTCGGTCTTCCACCCGCGCTTCAGCATCCCGAGCGCAGCCGCGGCCGCGCCCGGCTTGCCCTCGATCTGGGCGAGCGCGGCCCGCTGGGCGCGCCGTCCGAAGATGATCAGCGCCGCCAGGATGCCGACGAGGACGCCGAAGAGTGCCGAGAAGACGATCGCCTTGAAGACCAGCAGCATCACCGCGAAGCCCGCGAGACCGGCGAGCAGGAAGACGCCCAGCAGGATCAGCCCGATCCGGGGATCGGTCTCCTTGGTCATCGTGTAGCTCTGGCGGATCTGCTTGATCCGGCCCGGCTTGTTCGGGTCCTTGACCTTCTTCGCCTTGGGGGGCTTCTTCGCCATGCGTGGTGCCTCTGCCTGTCTGTCTACGACGGTGGTGGGTGAGCAGCCCCACTCTAGGTGGTCGAGCGCGGGGGTCGAGCAGCGAGCGACAGTCGAGACCCTCAGACGCTGGCCGCTGCCGGGGTGGCGGCGTCGCGGGCCTCGATGGCCTGCTTGTAGAGCCGTCCCGCGCGGTACGACGACCGCACGAGCGGCCCGCTGAGCACTCCGGCGAACCCGATCTCCTCGGCCTCGGTGGTCATCTCGACGAACTCCTCGGGCTTCACCCAGCGCTCGACCGGGTGGTGGCGGGGGGAGGGGCGGAGGTACTGCGTGATCGTGATCAGCTCGCAGCCGGCCGCGTGCAGGTCGACGAGCGCCTGGTGGATCTCCTCGCGGGTCTCGCCCATCCCGAGGATCAGGTTGGACTTGGTGACCAGGCCGAAGTCGCGCGCCTGGGTGATCACGTCCAGCGAGCGGTCGTAGCGGAACGCCGGCCGGATCCGCTTGAAGATCCGCGGCACCGTCTCGACGTTGTGCGCCAGCACCTCGGGACGGCTCTCGAAGACCTCGCGGAGCAGGTCGGGCTCACCGTTGAAGTCGGGGATCAGGTTCTCCACGCCGGTGCCGGGGTTGAGCTCGTGGATCGCGCGCACCGTCTCGGCGTACAGCCAGGCGCCACCGTCGGGCAGGTCGTCACGCGCGACGCCGGTGATGGTGGCGTAGCGCAGACCCATCGTCTGCACCGACTCGGCGACCCGGCGCGGCTCGTCGCGGTCCAGCGGCTGCGGCTTCCCGGTGTCGATCTGGCAGAAGTCACAGCGCCGGGTGCACTGGTCGCCGCCGATCAGGAAGGTCGCCTCGCGGTCTTCCCAGCACTCGTAGATGTTGGGGCAGCCGGCCTCCTGGCACACGGTGTGCAGGCCCTCGGACTTCACCAGCTTCTGGAGCTCGGTGTACTGCGGGCCCATCTTGGCGCGCGTCTTGATCCACGCCGGCTTGCGCTCGATCGGTGTCTCGGCGTTGCGGACCTCGAGCCGCAGCAGCTTGCGTCCCGCGGGCACGGCCGTGCCCGTCGACGAGGTCTCGTCCGTGGTGGGGGCGGCTTGTTCGGGCGCTTGAGTCACGCACGCCACTGTACGTCGCGCGGTCACGAGCCTCGACTCGCCATGGCCATCGCGTAACCATTCAGTTACCATTTCCGGATGGACGTGTTCGCGGCCCTGGCCGACCCGGTGCGCAGGTCGCTCCTGCGGTCGATGGCGGCTGGCCCTGTCCGTGTGGTCGACCTCGCTGCCGCGCAACCGATCTCGCGTCCGGCCGTCAGCAAGCACCTCCGGCTGCTCGTCGAGGCGGGGATGGCCGAGGCCACGGACCGAGGTCGCGAACGCCACTACGCCCTGAAGGCGGCCGGCCTGGGGCCCGTGCGCGACCTGGTCTCCGAGCTGACGGGGCCGTCCTCCCTGGCACCGCTCACCGGCCAGGCGCTGGATGCGCTCGACACCGAGGTACGGCGCACCACCCGCGAGCGACGTACGACGACCCGGCCGGGAGTCCCGACCGAACGACACGAGGAGACCGGATGACCCGCGAACCGACCGGACGGGTCGCCCGCGAGGGCGAGCGTGTCGTGCTCACCCTCACGCGCGAGTTCCGGGCACCGATCGAGGACGTCTGGGCGTCCGTGACCGAGTCGGACAGGCTGGCCCGCTGGATCGGCACCTGGACCGGCGACCCCACCTCGGGTCGCGTCGGGTTCACGATGACCGCGGAAGGCGCCACCGAGCCGGACGACATGGAGATCCGCGAGTGCGTGCCACCCCGGCTGCTCAGGCTGACCTCGCACCTGGGGTGGCAGCCTCGACCTGCACCTGACCGAGGAGGACGGCGTGACGACGCTGACCTTCACCCAGCCCGACATCGACCCGGTCGAGGCGGAGAGCGTCGGGCCCGGGTGGGAGTACTACCTCGACCGGCTCGTCGCCGCCGAGTCGGACGGAGACGTCGACGCCATCGACTTCGACCGTGACTACTACCCGGCGATGCTCGAGCACTACAAGCAGCAGCTCGGCTGAGGTCGGGTCACACGTCGCGGCGGCTGAACCACACCAGCGAGACAACCACGGTGATGGCCAGCAGCACCCCGAGGAAGGTGCCGGCCTCGAGGTGGGTCAGCGTGTGCACGGAGCTGCACCTGTCGCCGGGCACGCACGTCACGTTGGACTCGAAGTAGCGGTGCCGGAGGGCCAGCCAGCCGACGGCGTTGTTGCCGAGCGACCAGCGGCCGGCTCCCTCGACGGGCAGCAGGTTGACCACGATCTCGCCGCCGATGCTGTAGACGAACAGGAGCGCCAGGGTCGCCACCGTGTGCCGGAAGATCATCGTCAGCGCGAACGCCCCCAGGCCGGCGCCCATCGCCAGCGCCACGGCGCGTACGACGTGCCAGGTGACGTGCTCGACCTGGACCGCCGGCATCGAGAGGTCCCGAGCCTGGGCGACCACGCCCACGGCGAGCCAGAAGCCGCCGATCGCGACCAGGGCGACCACGCCGCAGCCGAGGGCCACCGCCACACCCTTGGCCAGCCACAGGCGGACGCGTCTCGGTTCGAAGATCAGCTGGTTGCTCATCGAGCGCGACGACCAGTCGCCACCGGCGAAGGTGCAGCCGGCGATGACCATCAGCCCGGCGACGATCAGGGCCAGCGGGATGCCGAGCCCCTGCGGGGACAGCACCGCCCGCAGGCTCAGCGGGTCGCGCGGGTAGTACGCGTCCGGGCCGGGGATGAGCGCGTCGGCGCAGTCGCCAGCCGTCGCGTCGGGTCCGAGGTAGTCGGCCGGGTCGGCCCGACAGGCGCGGACCTCCTGCTGGATCTCGGCACGCTGCCCCTCGAGCTGGGCCTGCGCGACGGCGTCGACCCGGTCCTCGTGGGTGAGCGGGCGGGTGTCCCACGCCGTCTTGCCCACGAGGACCACGGCGAACAGCACCGCTGCCAGACCGAGCAGCGCGATCGCGCGCCGCGAGCGGAACCGGTTGAGCTCGACCAGGATCAGGCGCATCAGGTGGCCTCTTCCTCGTCGGGGCTGTCGTCGGCCCCGGTTTCGCGGGTGGGGCGGTCCGGCTGGCGGCCGGTCAGCTTGAGGAAGAACGACTCGAGGGTGGGCCGGATCTCGGTGAGCTCCTGGACGTAGATGCCCCGCTCGGCCAGCACCCTCGTGATCTGCTCCGGCTCGTGGTGGCCCTCGACGACGAGCGTGTCGCGGTCGCGGGTCACGGCGTACCCGGCCTTCTCGAGGAAGTGCCTGGCGCCCTGCGGGTCCGCGACCCCGACGCGCGTCCTGGAGACGCTCTCGCCGAGCAGGTCGCCGACCGGGCCCGAGGCGAGCAGCCGCCCGTCGCCCACGATCGAGACCGAGTGGCAGACCTGCTGCACCTCGGCCAGGATGTGGGAGCTGAGGAGGACCGTGACGCCGGAGTCCCCGAGGTCGCGGATCAGGTCCCGGATGGCGCGGATCCCGGCCGGGTCGAGCCCGTTGGTGGGCTCGTCGAGGATGAGCAGGTCGGGGCTCTTCAGCAGCGCAGCGGCGATCGCGAGGCGCTGCTTCATCCCGTGCGAGTAGCCCTGGTAGTGGTCGCGGGCCCGGTCTCGCAGGCCGACCTGCTCCAGGGCGGCGTCGACGGAGGTCTTCGGCAGGCCGATCGAACGGGCGAGCAGGGTGAGGTTCTTGCGCCCGGAGAAGGTGGCCAGGAACCTCGGCTCCTCCACGAGGGCACCGACCCGGTCGATCACCTGGGGGAGCTGCGCGGGCACCTGCAGCCCGAACAGGCGCATCTCGCCCTTCGTGGGCCTCGCCAGGCCGAGGAGCATCCGGATCGTGGTCGTCTTGCCGGAGCCGTTGGGACCCAGGAACCCGTGGACCCCGCCCGGCGGGACGGTGAGGTCGAGGTTGTCGACGGCGATGATGCGGCGACCGCCCGATCGGTAGACCTTGCGCAGACCGCTCGTCTCGATCACGAGGTCATTCATGTGTTGCCGACACACCCTTCCGCCATGCGGGTTCCAGCATGGCGCAACGCGGGGTCAGGCGAGCGGATTGAGCACCGGGACACGCAGGTCCGCGGCGGTGCTGCGACGCCCGGGCTCGGGTCTGGCCTCGTAGTCCGGCGTGGGGACGTACGCCGCCCACGCCAGCAGCGTGGTCAGGTGCTTCTCGACGAGGGGGATCACCTCGCCGATGGTCACGTCGCGGCCGAGCTCCTCGGAGAGCGTGGTCACGCCGGCGTCGGCGATCCCGCAGGGCACGAACCGTTCGTACCAGGACAGGTCCACGTCGCAGTTCAGCGCGAAGCCGTGCATGGTGACGCCGCGGCTCACCCGGATGCCGATGGCGGCGATCTTGCGCTCCGGGCGCTCGTCGGTGGCCTGGAGCCAGACCCCGCTGCGGCCCGGGACACGGGCTGTCGTGACACCCAGCTCGGCGCAGACGCCGATCAGGGCCTCCTCGAGGCGGCGCACGTAGTCGACGACGAGCACGTGGTCGGGCAGCTTCACGATCGGGTAGCCGACGAGCTGACCGGGACCGTGGAAGGTGATCTTCCCGCCGCGGTCGACCTCGATGACCGGCGTGCCGTCGACCGGCCGCTCGTGGGGCTCGGTGCGCTTGCCCGCGGTGTAGACGGGGGAGTGCTCGAGCAGCAGCACCGTGTCGGGACCACCGTCGACCACGCCCGCGTGGACCTCTCGCTGGCGGTCCCACGCCTCGACGTAGTCGGTCGGACCGTCGGTGAGCTCCTCGAAGACCAGTGCGTTCACCCTTCGAGGCTAACCCCAGCGAGGTTGCCTGTGGACAACTGCCATCGACGACTCGATTCGCGGCAGGCTGGCGAGATGTGGTTCCTGCTGGCCCTGACCCTCGCACTGCCCCGAGCCGCGCCGTCTCCGGTCGTAGAACCGCAACCACCGTCGGTCGAGCCTGTCGAAACCCGATCAGCCCTTCAGGAGGGCCTCGACGTGCTCCACGACTGGGACGCCCGCCGAGAGGCGGCCTGGGCCGCGTCGGACCCGGGTCAGCTGCGTCGGCTCTACACACCGGGCTCGTCCGCCGGTCGAGCCGATGTCCGGCTGCTCCGGGCCTATGCGGTCCGCGGGTTCGTCGTACGACGGCTGGAGACGCAGGTGTTCGCCGTCCGGGTGCTCCGGACGACCCCGCGGCGGATCACCCTGCGCGTCTTCGACCGGGTGGCCGGGGGAGAGGTGTCATCCGCAGGGACGCGGCGTCCGCTCGCGAGCACTCGCCCGGCCCTGCGGGACGTGACCTTCCAACGGCTGGGCGGGGACTGGGTGGTGTCCGAGGTCAGTGCGAGGGGTCCAGGCCCTCGCGGATCACGGCGCTGACGTCCGGGTCGCGGAAGGTGAAACCACTCGCGAGCAGCGCGGCGGGGTAGGCGTTGACCGAGTTGAGCAGCTCGGGAGCCATCTCCCCGGCAGCGGTGCGCAGGACCACCGACGGCACCCGGAAGAACGCAGGCCGGTTGACCTGGTGCGCGAGCGCCCGGGTGAGCTCCTCGTTGGTCGGCACCTGCTCGCAACAGAGGTTGAACGGACCCTGGGCGGTGTCGCTCTCGGCGAGGTGCACGACCGCGTCCACCCAGTCGCGCGCGGAGATGAGCGGCACGTACTGCTTGCCGTCGCCGAGCGGACCGCCGAGGCCCGCCTTGAACTGCAGTCGCAGCGCGCCGAGCGGCTGGCTGCGCCGGTCGTAGACGGGGGAGGTGCGCAGGATGCACACCCGGGCCCCGGCGTTGCGGGCCGGCTCGGTGGCGGCCTGCCAGGCGCGGGAGACGCGGGCGAGCAGGGCGTCGCCGGTGGAGCGGGTCTCCTCGGTCACCCGCTCGGCACCGTGGTCGCCGTAGATGCCGATGCCGTTGCCCGCCAGGAAGGCGGGCCGGTTGTCGCTGTCCGCGATCGCCTGGGCCAGCGTCCGGGTCGTGGCGACCCGGCTGGTCATCAGCTCGGTGGCCCACTTCTTCGAGTGCGGGTTGCCGGCGGTCGGGGAGCCCGCGAGGTTCACCACCACGTCGTGGTTCTCGATCACCTCCGGACCGAGCGAGGCGGTGTAGGGATCCCACTTGATCTCGTGCGGACCGGGAGGTCGTCGTACGAGACCGGTGACGTCGTGGCCCGAGGCCCGCAGCCGTTCGGACAGCCTGGTGCCGAGGAACCCGGAGTAGCCCGCGATCAGGAAGCGCATGCCTCCACCGTCGCACGTCCGTGTCTGGCTCGTGTCTGGGCTCACGTCTGGGCTCACACTGGTTGTGGTCCGGGTGGCCCGGAGGAATAGGCTCGCCCTCGTGAGTGATTTCGATGTCGTCGTCCTCGGTGCCGGCCCCGGTGGGTACGTCGCCGCCATCCGCGCCTCCCAGCTCGGCCTCAAGGTGGGCGTGATCGAGAAGCAGTACTGGGGAGGTGTCTGCCTCAACGTCGGGTGCATCCCGTCGAAGGCGCTGCTCCGCAACGCTGAGCTGTCGCACATCCTGACCCACGAGAAGGACAAGTTCGGGATCACCGGCGACGCCGCGATGGACTACAAGCCGACGCACGCGCGCAGCCGCGAGGTGTCGGACTCGATCGTCAAGGGCGTGCACTTCTTGATGAAGAAGAACAAGATCGAGGAGATCCACGGCTGGGGCACCTTCAAGGACGCCAAGACCATCGACGTCGAGCTCGAGGACGGCAAGTCCCGCACCGTCACCGCCGACAACATCATCATCGCCACCGGCGCCACCACCCGACTGGTGCCCGGCACCGAGCTCTCCGAGAACGTCGTCACCTACGAGGAGCAGATCCTCACCGACCAGCTCCCCGGCTCGATCGTGATCGCCGGGTCGGGTGCGATCGGCGTCGAGTTCGCCTACGTGATGACCAACTTCGGCGTCGACGTGACCATCGTGGAGTTCCTGGACCGGATGGTCCCGACCGAGGACGCCGAGATCTCCAAGGAGCTCGCCAAGCACTACAAGAACCTCGGCGTGAAGGTGCTGCTGAAGACCAAGGTCGAGAAGATCGAGGACACCGGCGACAAGGTCAAGGTGACCGTGTCCAAGGACGGCAAGGAAGAGGTCCTCGAGACCGACAAGGTGCTCCAGGCCATCGGCTTCGCCCCGCGTCTCGAGGGCTACGGCCTCGACAAGACCGGCGTGGAGACCAGCGAGCGCGGCGCCATCGTGGTCGACGAGCGCGGCCGCACCAACGTCGACGGCGTCTGGGCGATCGGCGACGTCACCGGCAAGCTGATGCTCGCCCACACCGCCGAGGCGATGGGCATCGTCACCGCCGAGACGATCGCGGACCACGACACCATCGAGATCGACTTCGACATGATCCCGCGAGCGACGTACTGCCAGCCGCAGATCGCGTCCTTCGGCTACTCCGAGGCGCAGGCCAAGGAGAAGGGGTACGACGTCAAGGTCGCCAAGTTCCCGTTCTCGGCCAACGGCAAGGCCAAGGGCCTCGGCGACACCAGCGGCTTCGTGAAGCTCGTCGCCGACGCGAAGTACAACGAGATCATCGGCGCCCACCTGATCGGCCCCGACGTCACCGAGCTCCTCCCGGCCCTCACCCTGGCCCAGAAGTGGGACCTCACCGCCGACGAGGTCGCCCGCAACGTCTTCGCCCACCCCACCCTCTCCGAGGCCGTCAAGGAAGCAGTCGAAGGCCTCGCGGGCCACATGATCCATCTGTAGGTGCGGGTGCAGGAGTACCCGGTTAACCGGGTATCCATGGCTTCTTCAGGCGTTGCAACACCCGAAGAAGCCATGGACGTGCCCCGAAGAGTGGGCCGTTCTGTGGCCGGGAGCTAGTCGCCTGGTTCACGTCACACGACCTGAGGGTCAGAGGTCGAACTTGCCGGCCTCCAGGCGCGCCTTGACGTCCTGCAGGAAGCGGCCGGCGTCGGCGCCGTCGACCAGCTGGTGGTCGTAGGTCAGCGCCAGGTAGACCATGTGGCGCACCGCGATCGTCTCGCCCAGGTTGGGGTCGTCGATCACGACCGCACGCTTCACCACGGCGCCCGGCCCGAGGATGGCCACCTGCGGCTTGTTGATGATGGGGGTGTCCCAGAGGGCGCCCACGCTGCCGAGGTTGGTGATCGTGAAGGTGCCGCCGGACAGGTCGTCGGGGCCGATCTTGTTGGTGCGCGTGCGCTGCGCGATGTCGGCGATCTTCTTGGCGAGGCCGGCGATCGAGAGGTCGCCCGCTTCCTTGACGACCGGGGTGAGCAGGCCCCTCTCGGTGTCCACGGCGAACGCGACGTTCTCGCTGTCGTGGTAGGTCACCTCACCGGCCTCGAGGTCGAAGGTGGCGTTCAGCGCCGGGTGCGACTTCAGCGCGTCGACCGCCGCCTTGGCGAAGAACGGCAGGTAGGACAGCTTCACGCCCTCGCGGGCGAGGAAGTCGGCCTTCGCACTGTCACGCAGCCGCGCGATGTTGGTGACGTCGACCTCGACGACCTGCGTCAGCTGAGCGGAGGTCTGCAGCGACTCCACCATCCGGGTGGCGATCACCTTGCGCAGCCGCGAGATCTTCTCGGTCTTGCCACGCAGCGGGCTCGGAGCCGGCGCAGCGGGCTTGTCGCCGCCCGCGGGCTTCTCCTCCGCAGCGGGGCTGTCACCCGACTTGGCTGCCTCGGCCGCGGCGAGCACGTCCTGCTTGCGGATCCGGCCACCGACGCCCGTGCCCTCGATGCTGGCCAGGTCGACGCCCTTCTCGGCCGCCATCTTGCGCACCAGCGGAGTCACGTAGCTGCCGCCGTCGCCCGAGGAGGACTCCTGCTGGGCAGGTTCCTCCTGCTTCGGCTTCTCCTCGGCCTTGGGTTCCTTCTTGGGCTCCGGCTCGGGCTCCGGCTCCGGCTCCGGCTCCGGCTCGGGCTCCGGCTCCGGCTCGGGCTCGGCTCCGGCTCGGGCTCCGGCTCGGGCTCCGGCTCCTCCTCGGGCTCGTCGGAGTCGTCGGAGTCGTCGTCACTCGCGCTGTCGGAGGACCCGGACCCGTCGCCGATGATGCACAGCACGGCACCGACCTCGACGGTCTCGTCCTCGTCGGCCTTGATCTCCTGCAGCGTGCCCGCGACCGGGGAGGGGATCTCGGTGTCGACCTTGTCGGTGGAGACCTCGAGCAGCGCCTCGTCGACCTCGACCTCGTCGCCGACCGACTTCAGCCAGCGGGTGATGGTGCCCTCGGTGACCGACTCGCCGAGCTCGGGAAGCTTCACCTCGGTGCCGCCCCCGCCGCTGCTCTTCGTCGCGGCGGGCTTCTGCTCGGTCTCCTCCGGGGCGTCCTCGTCGGAGGACTCGCCGTCGGAGGACTGGTCCTCGGGGGACGAGTCCTCCTCGTCCGAGTCGTCTCCCGAGTCGTCCGAGTCGGCCTCGTCGTCCGACGAGTCGTCCGAGTCCGCGGAGTCGTCGGCGTCATCCGACTCGTCCGCAGAGTCGTCGGCAGAGTCGTCCGAGGACCCGCCACCCTCACCCTCGTCACCGATCACGCAGAGCTCGGCACCGACCTCGACGGTCTCGTCCTCCTCGGCCTTGATCTCCAGGATCGTGCCCGCGACGGGGGAGGGGATCTCGGTGTCGACCTTGTCGGTGGAGACCTCGAGCAGCGCCTCGTCGACCTCGACCGTGTCACCCACCTGCTTGAGCCAGCGCGTGATGGTGCCTTCGGTGACGGACTCGCCCAGCTCGGGGAGTTTCACAGGTGTCGACATCTGGTTCCTTCGGTCGTCGTATCTGTTCGGTGCGGTGAGTCGATGCTCGGGTTCAGAGTCCAGCAGGTCAGGAGTGCGCGTGCAACGGTTTGCCGGCGAGCGCGAGGTGTGCCTCGCCGAGAGCCTCGTTCTGCGTGGGATGAGCGTGCACGAGGGGGGCCACGTCCTCAGGGTAGGCGTCCCAGTTGTAGATCAGCTGGGCCTCCCCGACGAGCTCGCCGACCCGCGCCCCGACGAGGTGTACGCCGACCACCGGACCGTCCGAGACCCGCACCAGCTTCACGAATCCCTGGGTGGCCAGGATCTGGCTCTTGCCGTTGCCACCCAGGTCGTAGGTGAGCGTCTCGACGGCGTCGCCGTGCTGCTCCCGGGCCTGGGCCTCGGTGAGCCCGACCGAGGCGACCTCGGGCTCGCAGTAGGTGACCCGCGGGATCCCGGACTCGTCGATCGGTGAGGGGGACAGGCCGGCGATCTCCTCGGCCACGAAGATCCCCTGCTGGAACCCGCGGTGCGCGAGCTGCAGCCCGGGGACGATGTCGCCGACGGCGTAGACGCCCTCGACGTTCGTGCGGCAGCGCTCGTCGGTGATCACGAAACCGCGCTCCATCGCGATGCCCTGCTCGTCGTAGCCGAGCCCTTCGGTGACCGGCCCCCGACCGACCGCGACGAGCAGGATCTCGGCCTCGATGGTCTTGCCACCTTCGACCGTGACGGTGACGCCGGTGTCGGAGGAGGTCACCGACTCGAAGCGGGTGCCGGTGGAGAAGGCGATCTTGCGCTTGCGGAAGGCACGCTCGAGCGCCTTCGACGACTGCTCGTCCTCCAGGGCCAGGAGGTGGGGGAGCGCCTCGACGATCGTGACCTCGGCCCCGAAGGAGCGCCACACGCTCGCGAACTCGCAACCGATCACGCCGCCACCGAGCACCACCACCGAGGCCGGCACCCGGTCCAGCCGAAGCGCCTGCTCGGAGGTGAGCACCCGTTCGCCGTCGACCTCGAGGCCGGGCAGCGAGCGCGAGTAGGAACCCGAGGCGAGCACGACCGTCTTCCCGGCGTACGACGTGCCGTCGACCTCGACGGTCCCGGGGCCGGTGAGCCGGCCGGTGCCCTCGATGACGGTGATCCCGCGTCCCTTGATCAGGCCGGTCAGCCCCTTGAACAACCGGCCGACGACGCCGTCCTTGTAGGCGTTCACCGCCGGCATGTCGATGCCGTCGAGGGTGGCACGGACCCCGAACTTCTCGGACTCGCGCGCGCCGTCGGCGACCTCGGCCGCGTGCAGCAGCGCCTTGGTGGGGATGCAGCCGACGTGCAGGCAGGTGCCGCCGACCTTGTCCTTCTCCACGAGAGCCACGCTGAGGCCGAGCTGTGCGGCGCGCAGCGCGCACGCATAGCCGCCCGAGCCGGCACCGAGGACCACGACGTCGAACTGGTTCTCCCGGACTCCCTGGACCACGCCCTCAGGCACGTCTGCCTCCACTCCCTCGTTGTCGATCCTCATCCAACCACTCACGCTCCACACGCCCGAAACAGGTCGGGTTCAGGTGTGGCACGACCGTTCATGCCGCACACTGGTGGTCATGGGTCTGCTCGATCGGTTCCGCCGCCGCGGTCGGAGCTCCGGCTCCACCGGGATGACGGTGCGCGCGTCGGACGACGCCGACCAGCGTCACCTGCAGGAGTTCATCCGGACCCGTCGTGGTGTCGAGGGCTTCGTCGAGCCGCGCACGACGATCACCGACGTGACCCTGCTGCTGGTCGCGCACGACGGCGAGTGGACCCGGCGTCGGGTGCCGACGGTGCAGTGGGCCCACGAGTTCGCCAACCGCAACCAGGTGCCGTCCTACGACGCCGCGCTGGTCGGCATCCCGTCGCGGATGCGCGAGTACAACCGGCGCCAGAAGGAGCAGCACAAGAACTCGCTCGGGGGTCTCTCGAGCGAGCAGGGCGAGCCGGGTCAGTCCTCGGTCTGATCCGCGCCGTCGGACGCCAGCCCCGCGACGTACTCGACGAGCGTGGGGATCGCGTAGCCGGTGCCCCCGGAGGGCACGTGCCCCCACGGCCCGCCGTCGTTCCAGGCCGGTCCGGCGATGTCGAGGTGGGCCCACGGCGTGTCCCCGACGAACTCCTCGAGGAACGCCGCCGCGAACAGCGCCGATCCCCAGCGCACCCAGTTGTGCTGGAGCACGTCGGCGAGCTTGCTCTCCGTGCGGACCGCCTCGCGGGTCTCGTCCGGGATCGGCAGCCGCCAGAGCATCTCCCCGCTCGCGTCGGCTGCTGCGGAGAACGCGGCGGTGGTCTCGTCATCCCCGAAGAGGCCGGCCACCTTGTCGCCGAGCGCCACGATGCAGGGGCCGGTGAGCGTCGCGACGTCGATGACGGAGTCGGGCCCCTCCTCCACCGCCAGCGCGAGCGCGTCCGCCAGGATCAGCCGTCCCTCGGCGTCGGTGTTGGTGACCTCGACGGTCTTTCCGTTGCGCATGGTCAGCACGTCACCGGGTCGCATCGCGGTGCCGGAGGGCATGTTCTCGGCCAGCGGGGCGTAGGTCGTGACGGCGACCGGGAGGTCGAGCGCAGCCACCGCGAAGGTGGCTGCGATGACGGCCGCGGCGCCGCCCATGTCGTACTTCATCGTCGCCATCGAGCTGCCGGGCTTGATGGTCAGCCCGCCGGAGTCGTAGGTGACGCCCTTGCCGACCAGGGCCACGCTGGCGCGAGGGTTCTCGGGACTCCAGGTCAGCTTGACCAGGCGAGGCGGGTTGGCCGAGCCGAGCCCCACCCCCAGGATGCCGCCGCAGCCGAGCTCGGTGAGCTCCTCGACGCCGAGGACCTCGACCTTCGGGGAGCGTCCCTTCTGCTCCTTGGCCAGCGCCTGCACAGCCTCGGCGAAGAGCTCGGGTGTGAGGTCGTTCGGGGGAGTGTTCACCCAGTCCCGGGCCCGGTTGACGAGGGTGCCGACGGTCTCGGCGGTCTCGGCGGCCGCGACGGCGTCCTGGCGCCGCGCCGCGTCGCTCAGGATGGAGACCTCCGCGACGGCACTGTCGTCGGACTTCGACTTGTACTGCTTGAACGAGTAGTCGCCGCGACGGAACCCGTCAGCGACGGCGCGGACGTGCTCGGCGTCGTGCGCGGGCAGGGCCAGCGCGACCGACGCGGCGTTGCCGGTGTTCCGCGCGGCCACGCCGGCCGCCCGGCGTACCTTCTCGAGCGTCAGCCGCTCGCGGGCTCCGACGCCGATCACCAGCAGCTGCCCGGCCTTGATGGCGCCGGCCGTGGGCACGCGGAGCACCTCGCCCGAGTCACCGCGGAAACCCATGCCGCTGAGCATCGACTTGAACTTGCGTCCGTACGCCGCCGCGACGTCCTCACCCCCCGGGCACGCCTCGAGGTCGCCCTTGGCCGTCCGGGCCACGCAGATCACCACCAGGTCGGTGCGGGTCTTGGCCGGACTTCCCTTGCGGAGCGTGTACGTCGTCACGACGGGCCATGCTAGGCGCAACGGCCCAGCAGATGCCCAGCCTCCGACCTGTCGCGGGGCTGCGGTAACTTGCAGCGCATGTCCCTGAAGCACTCGGCGCTGCACGACCGCCACCTCGCCCTCGGGGCCAAGCTCGCCGAGTTCGGCGGCTGGGAGATGCCACTGGAGTACCCCACCGGGGTCCTCAAGGAGCACGCCGCGGTCCGCGGCACGGTCGGGATCTTCGACGTCAGCCACCTCGGCAAGATCGTGGTCCGTGGTGACGGCGCGGTGGAGCACCTCAACGCCTGCCTGACCAACGACCTCGGCCGGATCGGCCCGGGCCGGGCGCAGTACACCCTGGCCTGCGACGCCGCGACCGGTGGCGTCGTGGACGACCTGATCGCCTACTTCCACGACGACGACCACGTGCTGCTCGTCCCCAACGCCGCCAACAGCGCCGAGGTCGAGCGGCGGCTCGACGCGGACAAGCCGGCCGGGGTGACGATCACCGACCACCACGAGACGCACGCCGTGCTGGCGGTGCAGGGACCCGACTCGGATGCGGTGCTCGAGGCGGTCGGCCTGCCGGTCGGTCACGACTACATGTCCTTCCAGGTGGCCTCCTTCGAGGGGCACGAGGTGATCGTGTGCCGCACGGGCTACACCGGGGAGCGGGGCTACGAGCTGATCGCCGAGAACGCCGTGGCTCCCGCGCTCTGGGACGCCCTCGTCGCTGCCGGGGAGGCGCACGGGATGCTGCCCTGCGGCCTCGGCGCCCGCGACACCCTGCGCACCGAGATGGGCTACCCCCTGCACGGCCAGGACATCAGCCTCGACGTCACGCCCGTCCAGGCCCGGCTGGGCTGGGCCGTCGGCTGGAGCAAGGACGCGTTCTGGGGCAAGGAACCGCTGGCCGCCGAGAAGGAGTCCGGTCCCCGCGTCACCCTGCGGGGGCTCGTCGCGCAGGGGAGAGGGATCGCTCGCCCGGGGATGAGCGTCAAGGTCACCAGTGACCTGCCGATCGGCCAGGTCACGTCGGGCACGTTCTCCCCGACCTTGCGCAAGGGCGTCGCCCTCGCGCTGATCAACTCCCAGATCCAGCTGGGTGCGGAGGTCCTGGTCGACGTCCGTGGCCGGCCGGAGGTGTTCGTGGTGACCAAGCCGCCCTTCGTCGAGACCGACGTACGCACGTCGTGAGCCAGCAAGCTCCACGCCATCCATCCCCTGGAAGGGGTCCCCGTGACCAACACCCCCGAGCCCACGTTCGCCTCCCCCCGCAAGCCCGACCAGATTCCGTGGTGGTGGCAGCTGCTGGACGTCGACGGGAAGGTGGTGACCGGTGAACGCACCGAGTTCCCGACCCGCAGCGACGCCGAGACCTGGCTGGGTGAGGCCTACCCCGACCTGGCGGAGGACGGGGTGTCTGCGGTGACCCTGTTCGAAGGTGACCGCGAGGTCTACGGGCCGATGTCCCTCGAAGCGGGCAGCTAGCGGGGTTTGCCGCCGATCCTGACCTGGGGCTTGGGCATCCGCAGCCAGCGCAGCTGGAGCGCCCGCAGGAGCGTGTAGAAGGTGGTGCCCTTCAGGCTCTCGTCGGGGAACTCGGCCCGGAGCGCCCGCTTGAGGCGGAACATCAGCCAGAGCGAGTCGAGGGCGACGAGGAAGAGCGTCACCGTCCAGAGCGAGGCGCTGAACCTGACCAGGTCCCGCACGCCGGAGTACTGCATCGCCATGATCACGAGCAGCAGGGGCAGCAGGAACTCCGCCACCGAGATCCGGGCGTCCACGTAGTTGCGGATGAACCGTCGCACCGGCCCCTTGTCCCGCGTCGGCAGGTAGCGCTCCTCGCCGCTGCGCATGCCCTGGCGCATCTTGGAGTTGGAGTCGGCGCGGCGCTCACGGAGCAGCTTCTGCGCGGCCTTCTTGTCCATCGTGCCCTTGGCCCGCTCGCGGGCTGCGGCCTCCGCTTCCTTGCGGCTGGGCGTAGGGCGACCCTTGGCCCCCGGACCCTTGTCGACGGGAGGGAGGGGCTGGGTGGTCTCGGCTTTGTCGGTACGTCGGAACACGGGGCCTTCCGAGGCTTGGTCCGTCGATCTCGACGGGAGTCTCGACGGGCAGTGGATGAGGGATCAGCCTACCCGCCCGATCGGTGACGCCGGGTTCCACTCTCCGGCCGCTTCTCCCTCCACTTCTTCGGGCCACTGGGGCACCGCCGACCCTCGTTCGGCTGGGTCCGGCCGGGTAAGTTGTCGGCCATGAGCATGATGAAGCGGATCAGCACGATCTTCCGTGCCAAGGCCAACAGCGCCCTCGACAAGGCAGAGGACCCTCGGGAGACCCTCGACTACAGCTACCAGCGCCAGCTCGAGATGCTCACCAAGGTGCGCCGGGGCGTCGCCGACGTCGCCACCAGCCGCAAGCGGATCGAGCTGCAGCGCAACCAGCTGCAGACCCAGTCCGACAAGCTCACCGAGCAGGCGCAGAAGGCCATCTCCATGGACCGGGAGGACCTCGCCCGCGAGGCGCTCACCCGCAAGTCCGCGCTCACCGGCCAGATCGCCGACCTCGACGCGCAGCACTCGCAGCTGCAGGGCGAGGAGGAGAAGCTGACCCTCGCCTCCCAGCGGTTGCAGGCCAAGGTCGAGTCCTTCCGGACCCGCAAGGAGACGATCAAGGCGACCTACACCGCGGCCGAGGCGCAGACGCGCATCGGGGAGGCGTTCTCGGGCATCTCGGAGGAGATGGGCGACGTCGGGATGGCGGTCCAGCGCGCGGAGGACAAGACCCAGGCGATGCAGGCCCGGGCCGGTGCGATCGACGAGCTGATCGCGTCGGGCGCCCTCGACGACGCCAGCTCGGTCAACCGTGGAGACGACATCAGCCGCGAGCTCGAGGCGATGAGCTCCCAGTCCGACGTCGAGGCCGAGCTCGCCGCGCTCAAGGGCGGCAGCACGCCGGCCATCGACGCAGCCCAGACCCCGGCCGTGGAGGCGGCTCCCCAGGACACGGTCGACGAGGCCGCGGCCCAGGCCGAGTCCGCGCCGGTCGAGAAGGGGCAACAGCCGTGATCGTGCGCATCCTGGGTGAGGGTCAGCTCGAGGTCGCCGACGACCAGCTCGAGACCCTGAACACCCTGGACAGCGACGTCGAGTCCGCGGTCGAGAGCGGTGACGAGGACGCCTTCCGGTCGGCGCTCGGGCTCCTTCTCGAGGGAGTACGCCGCGCCGGCAAGCCCCTCCCCGAGGACTCGCTCGACGACTCCGACCTGATCCTCCCTCCGTCCGACGCCACGCTCGAGGAAGTCCGCGAGCTGCTCAGCGACGACGGGCTGATCCCCGGCTGATGAAGCGCGTCTCCTGATGGCCCGTACCCGCTTCGTCCCTGACACCGGACTGACCGTCCGGATGACAGCAGTCATGTTCCTGCTCGGCGCGCTTCTCGTCGCGATCGTCGTCTCGTTGATGTACGTCGTCAGGCAGCCCCGGACTCGCCTTCATCATCGGGCTCGCCGGCATCGCTGTCGCCTTCTTCCAGTGGTGGATGTCGGACACGCTGGCGATGAGGGCGATGCGCGCCCGCGAGGTCAGTCCGCAGGACGCACCCGAGCTGCACGGCATGATCGACCGGCTCTGCGAGATGGCCGACATGCCCAAGCCCCGGGTGGCGATCGCCGACACCGACCTGCCCAACGCCTTCGCGACCGGCCGCTCGCCCAACCGTGCCGTGGTGTGCGTGACCACCGGGATCCTGCACACGCTGACCGCCGAGGAGCTCGAGGGTGTCATCGCCCACGAGCTCTCCCACGTCGCCCATCGCGACGTCCTCGTGATGACGGTCGCCGCGACCGCCGGCATCGTGGCGGGCATGGTCACCCGCGGAGCCCAGTGGGGCGGCCTCGGCCTGGGGCGCTCGCGGTCGAGCAACGACAGCAACGGCGCGATCGGCTTCTTCGTCGTGCTGATCATCAGCCTGATCAGCTACGCGATCAGCTTCCTGCTGCTGCGCCTGCTCTCCCGCTACCGCGAGCTCTGCGCCGACCGCTCGGGTGCCTACCTGACCCAGAAGCCTTCGGCCCTGGCCTCGGCCCTGCGCAAGATCAGCGGCCAGATGAACGCCGTGCCCGAGAAGGACCTGCGTGCCGCGCAGTCGATGAACGCCTTCTTCATCACCCCGGCCGTCCGTGGGCTGACCCTGAGCACGCTCACCTCGACGCACCCGCCCCTCGAGCAGCGACTCGACCAGCTCGCCAAGATCTCCGCCAGCCTCGGCCAGTCGCAGTAGCCCATGGGTATCTGGGACGTGCTCCGCGGGCAGACGCGACCGCGTGCGGCCAACCTCGACGCCCTCTTCGCGCTGCCGTCGGCGACCCTGACCCTGGAGGCCTCCCTGGGACTCCACGCCACGGGCGTCGGCTCGGTCTGCTTCCGCGCCGCGGAGGGCCAGGCATCGGCCATGACCCAGCGCGAGGCCTCCGAGCTCATCGCCGTCGACGGGGGACCGTCCACGGAGAGTCGCGTGGACGAGTACGGCTACACCTGGCTCACGGTCCGGACCGAGCCGGTGGACGTCGCGTCCCTGGTCACCGACCTGCACGCGGTGAACTCCGCGCTCGAGGTCCAGGGGTTCGGCACCGGCCTGCTCTGCTCGACCGTCGGACTGCGCGATGACGCAGGAGCCGTGGCGTTCCTCGTCTACCGCTACAAGACCGGCACCTTCTATCCCTTCTCGCCGACCGGCCCGACGTCGCGAGACACGCTGAAGGAGCGCCAGATCCGCGACGCGGTCGGCACGGACCTGACCATCGAGCCCGACACCAGCCGGTGGATGCCGCTGTGGGGTCTCCCGGAGCGTTAGTCGTCCGATTCTCAGGACACGGCTGCGTCGTGGTTTGGGTTTTGCCAGACTGGAGGGCAGCGCTCGGATGCCCAGCCGATGCGCCGCAGACGAGGACGTGATCGATGAAGGCACAAGACGTCGCCCGCGAGGCCGAGATCCGTTCGTACGAGCTGCTCGGCCGGCCGCCGCTTCCGGCACTGCAACGCATCGTCGCCACCGCCGCTGCCCTGTGTGAGGTGTCGAACGCCGAGATCAACGTGATCACCGCGACCGAGCAGCACCACCTGGCCGCCGTCGACGCGAACACCGTGGTCTCCCGCAAGGAGGACTCCCTGTGCAGCCGCGTGATCGAGTGGCCCGGCCAGCACAGCGTGGTGCCCGACGCGCGAGCCCATCCGGAGTTCAGCACCAGCCCCTTCGTGACCGGTGCTCTGGGCGAGATCGTGTTCTACGCCGCGACGAAGCTGATCGCCCCGTCGGGCACGGTGATCGGCACGCTGTGCATCTTCGACGACCACGAGGTGGAGATCGAGCCGGAGAAGCTGCGGACCCTCGACCTGCTCGCCTCCGCGGTGGTGGAGGTCCTCGAGACGCACCGCGAGCACGCCCGGCTGCTCGACCTGCTGAAGCGCGCCTTCGAGGGCCAGCGTGAGCTGCGTGAGTCGCACCAGCGGCTCGAGCAGTTCGCCGGTCAGGTCAGCCACGAGCTGCAGGGACCGGTGTCCTCGATCCAGGTGGTGCTGGAGATGCTCCACGAACGCGACGCGGTGCTGGCCGACGACGACCTGAGCTTCCTGGTCGAGCGAGGGTTGCGCAGCTCGGGACGGATGCGCGAGACGATCGTCGACCTGATGGACTACGCGACGCTCGGCGGTGCGCTGAGCCCCACCAAGATCGACCTGACCGAGGTGGCCCGCGACGCGGTCGAGGACCTCGGCCTCGAGCTGGGGGAGGGTCGGATCGTGGTGAGCGAGCTCGGCTCCGCCTACGCGACCGCCTCGCCGGTGCGGGCGGTCTTCTCCAACCTCGTCTCGAACGCCGTGAAGTTCAGCTCGGCGGTCGGGGTGCCCCAGGTGGAGATCCGGGCGGACCAGAGACCCGAGCTGGTGCGGATCACCGTGGCCGACAACGGTCCCGGCGTCCCGACGCAGGAACGGGAGCGGATCTTCGGCCTGCTCGTGCGCGGCACCACCACTGTCTCCGGCCACGGGATCGGCCTGGCCACCTGTGCGTCCATCGTCGCCGCACACGGGGGCGCGATCGGGGTCGAGGACCGTCCCGGCGGTGGCGCCGAGTTCTGGTTCGAGCTGCCGTCCGGCTCGCCCGCCTGAGCAGGCCTCAGTCCCGGTGTGACTTGCCCGGCAGGTCGAGCATCCTCTGGAGCGCGACCTTGGCCCAGCGCTCGGTCTCGGGGTCGACCTCGATGACGTTGACCAGCTGGCCCTCGGCGAGCGACTCCAGCGCCCACACGAGGTGCGGCAGGTCGATCCGGTTCATCGTGGAGCAGTAGCAGACCGTGCGGTCCAGGAAGGTGATCTGCTGCTCGGGGTGCGCGTCGGCCAGCCGCTTGACCAGGTTGAGCTCGGTGCCGATCGCCCACGACGAGCCGGCAGGTGCGGCCTCGATGGTCTTGATGATGAACTCCGTCGAGCCGACGAGGTCGGCCTTGGTCACCACCTCGTAGCGGCACTCCGGGTGCACCAGGATCTTCACGCCGGGGATGGTGGCGCGCAGCTCGTCGACCACCTCCGGGGAGAAGCGGCCGTGGACCGAGCAGTGTCCCTTCCAGAGGATCACCTTGGCGGCACGGAGCTGTTCGGGCTTCAGCCCGCCGCCGGGCAGGAGCGGGTTCCAGACGACGCAGTCCTCGAGCGAGAAGCCCATCTCCAGCACGGCCGTGTTGCGGCCCAGGTGCTGGTCGGGCAGGAAGAGGACCTTGGTCTCCGGCCCCTTCTGCTGGAAGGCCCAGTCCAGGGCCGCCTGCGCGTTGGAGGAGGTGCAGACGGCGCCGTCGTGGCGGCCGCAGAACGCCTTGATGTCGGCCGAGGAGTTCATGTAGGTGATCGGTACGACGCTCTCGGCGATGCCCGCGTCGGTGAGCGCGTCCCAGGCGTCCTCGACCTGGGCGAGCCGGGCCATGTCGGCCATCGAGCAGCCGGCGGCCAGGTCGGGGAGGACGACCTTCTGGTCGGGGGAGGTGAGGATGTCCGCCGACTCGGCCATGAAGTGCACGCCGCAGAAGACGATGTACTCGGCGTCCGGCCGTGCGGCTGCGTCGCGAGCCAGCTTGAAGGAGTCGCCGGTGACGTCGGCGAACTCGATCACCTCGTCGCGCTGGTAGTGGTGGCCCAGCACGAACACCCGTTCGCCGAGTCGTGCCTTGGCCGCCCGGGCACGCGCGACCAGGTCCGGGTCAGAGGCAGCGGGCAGGTCGCCCGGACACTCGACGCCACGCTCCGAGGAGCGGTCCGCGCCGAGACCCAGCGGCAGCAGGGGGAGGTCGACAGTCGTCATGGCTCCAAGTCTCCCACCAGCCCGAACCGGCGACCGGGCAGGATGGAGGCATGCGCGTCCTCTTCGCCCCCGACAAGTTCGCAGGCACCCTGAGCGCCGTCGAGGCGGCCGCGGCGATGGCCGCCGGCTGGGCCAGGCGGTCGCCCGGCGACGAGCTCGTGCAGGTGCCGATGTCGGACGGGGGTCCCGGGTTCGTCGACGTACTGCACGAGGCGCTGGGTGGCGACCTCCATGCCGTGACGGTCTCCGGCCCCTACGGCGACCCGACCCCCGCTGCGGTGCTGCGCATCGGGGAGACGGCGTACGTCGAGTGTGCCCAGGCGGTCGGGCTGCACCTGACGGCCCCCGAGGACCGCCAGCCGGAGCGGGCGACGACCAGAGGGCTGGGCGAGGTGCTGGCGCACGCCCTCGACGCGGACGTCTCCCGGATCGTCGTCGGGCTCGGCGGATCGGCCACCAACGACGCCGGGGCCGGACTGCTCGCGGCGCTCGGTGCCACCTCCGACGGCGGCCGCCTCGACGAGGGCCCGGCAGGGTTCGCGGACCTCAGCAGCGTCTCGGTCGAGGCAGCACGTGCTCGGTTCGAGGGGGTCGAGCTGGTGCTGGCGAGCGACGTCGACAACCCCCTGCTGGGCATCAACGGCGCCACCAAGATCTACGGGCCGCAGAAGAGCCTGCCCGAGGAACGCCTGGTCACGGTCGACGGGTGGCTGCAACGCTTCGCCGAGCTCACGGACCGCAAGGTCGCTGCCCAGAAGGGTGCCGGAGCCGCCGGCGGCCTGGGGTTCGCCCTGTTGCTGCTCGGCGGGACCCGAGCGTCCGGGGTCGCGGTGGTCTCCGAGGCGGTGGGTCTGTCGGAGCAGATCGGCAGCTCCGACCTCGCCGTGACCGGGGAGGGGGCCTTCGACTTCTCCAGCCGCTCCGGCAAGGTGCCGTACGGCGTGGCGCAGATCGCGTCCGAGCACCTGGTGCCCTGCATCGCGCTCGCAGGAGTGGTGCAGATCGGCTCCCGCGAGATGCGGGCGCTGGGCGTCGAGTCGGCGTACTCGATGGTCGACCTGGTCGGCGAGGAGCGGGCGCTCGGGAGCCCGGCGGAGGCGCTGGCCGAGCTGGCGGAACGGACCGCGCGCACCTGGTCCCGCTGACCGTCCGGCTTGGTCGGACGATCGGCGCAGATGTCTGCGCGGATGTCTGCTCGGATGTCTGGGAATAACCGCCGGTGTGCGACCATTGGACCGTAGTACGACCCCCGATCACCCTTGGAGAGACCCATGACCGAGCAGGTCGACACTGCCCAGGAGATCCGCACCGACGGCATCAACGTCAGCGACGCCGCGTCGTCCAAGGTGAAGAGCCTGCTGGCGCAGGAAGGTCGCGACGACCTCCAGCTGCGCATCGCCGTGCAGCCCGGCGGCTGCTCCGGTCTGCGCTACCAGCTCTTCTTCGACGAGCGGAACCTCGACGGTGACGTGGTCACCGACTTCGACGGCGTGTCCGTCGTGGTCGACCGGATGAGCGTTCCCTACCTCAACGGCGCCACCATCGACTTCATGGACTCGATCGACAAGCAGGGCTTCACGATCGACAACCCCAACGCCACCGGCTCGTGCGCCTGCGGGGACTCGTTCCACTGAGCTGACGCGCTGGGGTGACCCAAAGACGCCGAGACGTCGCAGATGAAAAGCCATCTGCGACGTCTCGCTGTGTTTCAGGCTTTCATCTGCGACGTCTCGGCGGTGTCGTGCCGGGTCGGGTCAGCGTCAGTCCAGGTGCAGGTGCATCCGGGAGGCCAGGTGCGCGGCGGCTTCGCTGACCTCGATCTCGGGCTTGACCACCTGGCGGGGGAAGTCGGAGAACCTCAGCGAGGGGGCGGGCATCGTGATCGCGGAGTTGTCGACCCGCTGGCGGGGGAGGTCGATCTGGGCCTCGCACGCCGAGCAGTCGTCGTACATCTGGACGGCCGTGTCCTGGTCGTCGTAGGCAAGTCGCTCGTAGCTCATGCCTCGACGTTAGGGGCTACCGACAGGTAGACCGACCGGTACCACTCGGTAGGGTGCCTTTCTCACCCAGATCTCACACCGCCGTAACAATTCGAGGACTTTCATGTCTCTGCTGATCGCGGGCTCCATCGCCACCGACCACCTGATGAGCTTCGGCGGCAAGTTCGCCGACTCGCTCGTCGTGGAGCAGCTGGACAAGCTCTCCGTCTCGTTCCTGGTCGACGACCTCGAGATCCGCAGAGGTGGCTGCGCCGGCAACATCGCGTTCGGGCTGGCCCAGCTCGGCCTGCGCCCGGTGCTGGTCGGTTCGGCGGGGGAGGACTTCGCCGACTACCGCTCCTGGCTGGAGCGCCACGGGGTCGACTGCGACTCGGTGCGCATCTCCGAGGACCTGCACACGGCCCGGTTCGTGTGCACCACCGACGCCACGATGGCCCAGTTCGCCAGCTTCTACCCGGGAGCGATGAGCGAGGCACGGCTGATCGAGCTCGAGCCGATCGTCCGTCGCGTGGGCGCGCCCACCTACGTCCTGATCGGTCCCGACGACCCCGAGGGGATGGTCCGCCACACCCAGGAGTGCCGTCAGCGCGGCTACTCCTTCGTGGCCGACCCCAGCCAGCAGCTCGCCTTCGGCGAGGGGGAGATGATCCGCGAGCTGATCGAGGGCGCGGCGTACCTGTTCAGCAACGAGTACGAGTCGCACCTGATCGAGTCGAAGACGGGCTGGTCGGCCGACGAGATCCTCTCCCGGGTCGGCACCCAGGTGATCACCATGGGCAAGGACGGTGTCCGCATCGTCTCGAGCGGTGCGGAGACGATCGTGGTCCCGGCCGTCACCGGGGTGCACGCCGTGGAGCCGACCGGCGTGGGCGACGCCTTCCGGTCGGGGTTCCTCGCTGCGCTGGAGTGGGGTCTCGGCCACGAGCGGGCCGCCCAGGTCGGCTGCGTGCTGGCGGCGTACGTCGTCGAGCAGGTCGGCACCCAGGAGTACGGCTTCACGCGGACCCAGTTCGTCGCCCGGCTCGCCACGTCGTACGGCGAGGACGCGGCCGCGGAGGTCCGGCCGCACCTCGGCTGATCGGGTCAGCTGAGCCGACGCACCAGGTAGGTCGGCACGCCGTCCGGCGCGCTCTCCGAACCGGCGTACTCCTGGCCGCGCATGCGGCACCACGCCTGCACGTCGACGGCCGCTGCCGCGTCGTCGGCCGTGACCGCGACGGTGTCACCCACCGCCACGCCGGCGATCGCCCTCGCGAGCTCGATGATCGGCCGGGGACAGGGCATCCCGCGGCAGTCGAGGTCGAGCCGGCTCACCGGGGCGCCCCGCTCCGGTCACGCAGGCGTTCCACGACCGAGGGGAGCAGCTCGGCGAGCCGGCGCACCTCGGCGGGGTCGGTGTCGCGCCCGAGCGAGACGCGCACGTTGCCGTGGGTCAGCGCCCCCATGGCCGCCAGGACGTGGCTGGGCTCGAGGGTGCTGGCCGTGCAGGCCGAGCCGCTGGCGACGGCGAAGCCGAGGCGGTCCAGCTCGGTGACGAGCGCCTCGCCGTCGAGGTAGAGGCAGGAGAACGCCAGGACGTGCGGCAGCCGCGCTCCGGGCGCCAGGAAGACCTCCGTGTCCGGGATCGCCCGGACAGCGGCGGCGAGGCTCTCCGTGAGCGCGGCGTGGGTGGCGCCCAGGCCGGTCGGCCCGGCGTGCTCGTCCAGGCTGGCCCGGAGTGCTGCTGCGGCGGCGAGCGCAGCGGGCACGTTCTCGAACCCCGTCGACCGGTCGTCGGCCCGTTCGTCACCGGGGAACGGGTTTCGCCAGCGGGCACCCTTCCGGACGAGCAGCACGCCCACGCCCGCGGGACCACCCCACTTGTGCGCGGACAGCGCCGCAGCCGACCAGCCGTCCGGCAGCGGGAGCCGGCCGGCCGAGGCGCACGCGTCCACGAACACCGGTGCGTCCACCTGAGCGGCGACCTCGCTGACCGGCTGGCAGACCCCGACCTCCGGGTTGGCTGCCTGGAGGGCGAGAACGGCAGGTGTGCCGCCGCCACAGGCTGCGACGACGGCGCGCGGGTCCACGCGACCGTGCCCGTCCACCGGCAGGGTCTCCATCCGACCCCCGCGATCCTGGTGCCAGCCGCCGGCGCGCAGCACCGCCGAGTGCTCGACGGCCGAGGCCAGCAACAGGTCACCCTGCCTCGCACGCGCCGCGAGCAGGCCGAGCACGCCGAGATGGACGGCGTGGGTGCCGCTGGGGGTGAACACCACCTCGTCCGGGCGCACCTCGAGGCACTCGGCGACGACGGCCCGCGCGTTGTCGAGCATCAGACGGGCTTCGCGGGCCGGCTGGTGCAGGCGTCGCGGATCGGCATACCCCCGGTCCAGGGCCTGCTCGAGCACCTGTCGGGCGGCAGGGTGCAGCGGCTGCCCCGAGGCGTGGTCGAGGTAGGTGGACCGACTATTCGTCGAGACGTCCCCGACAGGGTCCGGGGAGGCTTGGCTCACGGGGCACAACCTACTCGCGCCCTGCTCCCCTTCCGGGGGTTGCTCAGTAGTAGGGTTTCCGATGTCTGGTGGCTAGTTCCCGTGTCAGCTTGAAGAAAGGGCTCGTCAGTGAGTCTGGTGCTCAAGAAGCGCTTCCGTCAGGTGGCGGTCAGTGGCCTCGTGGTCGGTGCGCTGCTGGTCCTCAGCGGTTGCTCGAGCGTGCAGGAGGACGAGATCAAGCGTCTCGCCCTGCCGATCCCCTCGACCAAGGAAGCAGACACGGTCTACGACCTGTGGATGTGGTCGTGGCTGGCAGCCATGCTGACCGGAATCGTCGTCTGGGGCCTGATCTTCTACGCCTGCATCCGCTTCTACCGACGCAGCCAGACCGACATCCCGGTGCAGACGCGCTACAACCTGCCGATCGAGATCTTCTACACGATCGCGCCGATCATGATGGTGATCGTGTTCTTCTACTTCACCCTGGACGCGCAGGGGAAGGTCGACCACAACGACAAGAATCCCGACGAGACCATCACGGTGGTCGGTCAGCAGTGGTCGTGGACGTTCAACTACAACCTCGGGTGGGACAAGTCCAAGGAGAAGTACGAGCCGGTGGGAGGTGATGTCGTCTACGAGGGCGGCACCACCGCTGATCGGCCGACGCTGTGGCTGGTCAAGGACAAGAGCGTGGAGATCTACCTCCGCTCGCCCGACGTCATCCACTCGTTCTGGGTGCCGTCGTTCCTCTACAAGATGGACGTCGTGCCCGGCCGCCACAACAGCTTCGCGATCACGCCCACGCGAGAGGGCACCTTCGACGGGCGCTGTGCCGAGCTGTGCGGCACCTACCACTCTCGGATGCTCTTCAACGTCAAGGTCACGGACCAGGCCGCGTACGACGCCCACCTGAAGGCCCTGGCTGCGGCAGGCAACACCGGGCCTGCGCTCGGCGACCCGAGGGTCGACAAGACTCCGGGCCTCGAGTCCACTGAAGGAGGAGAAGAGTGACTGCCGTCTCCGACGCCCCCACGGGCACGAGTGTGATCACGCCCCACCCACGGTTGGGCACGCAGCTGGTGCGGATCCTCACCACCACTGACCACAAGCTGATCGGCAAGCTCTACCTCACCACGTCGTTCGCGTGGTTCCTGGTCGGCGGCCTGATGGCGCTGGTGATGCGCTCCGAGCTGGCCTTCCCCGGCCAGCAGGTCGTCAACGACGAGCTCTACAACCAGCTCTTCACGATGCACGGCACGATCATGCTGCTGCTGTTCGCGACGCCGCTCTTCTTCGGTTTCGGCAACGTGCTGATGCCGCTGCAGATCGGCTCGCCTGACGTCGCCTTCCCGCGGCTGAACATGCTCAGCTACTGGTTCTTCCTGTTCGGCGGCCTGATCGCCGCCGCCGGCTTCCTCTCGCCCGAGGGCGCGGCCAGCTTCGGCTGGACCGGCTACACACCCCTGTCCAACGCCGTACGCTCGCCGGGCCTCGGCGGGGACCTCTGGATCATGGGTCTGTGGCTGGCCGGCCTCGGCACGATCCTGGGTGCGGTCAACTTCGTGACCACGATCATCTGCATGCGCGCGCCGGGCATGACGATGTTCCGGATGCCGATCTTCACCTGGAACACGCTGGTCACCAGCCTGCTGGTGCTGATCGCGTTCCCGATCCTCGCCGCGGCGCTGCTGATGCTCGAGGCCGACCGCAAGCTCGGTGCCCACGTCTTCGATGCCAACCATGGCGGCGCGATCCTGTGGCAACACCTGTTCTGGTTCTTCGGGCACCCCGAGGTCTACATCATCGCCTTGCCCTTCTTCGGGATCGTCACCGAGATCCTGCCCGTCTTCAGCCGCAAGCCGATCTTCGGCTACGTCGGCCTGGTCGCGGCGACCCTGGGCATCGCGATCCTCTCCGTCGCGGTCTGGGCGCACCACATGTTCGTCACCGGCGCCGTCGACCTGGCCTTCTTCTCCGGGATGACCTTCCTGATCGCCGTGCCTACAGGCGTCAAATTCTTCAACTGGATAGGCACTATGTGGGGCGGGTCGATATCTTTCGACACGCCCATGCTCTGGGCGGTCGGCTTCCTGGTGACGTTCCTGTTCGGTGGGCTCACCGGTGTCATCCTCGCCTCGCCGCCGCTGGACTTCCACGTCTCCGACTCCTACTTCGTGGTGGCGCACTTCCACTACGTCGTGTTCGGGACGGTGGTGTTCGCGATGTTCGCGGGCTTCTACTTCTGGTGGCCGAAGATGACCGGAAGGATGCTGGACGAGACGCTGGGCAAGATCCACTTCTGGCTGCTCTTCGTCGGCTTCCACACGACCTTCCTGGTGCAGCACTGGCTCGGCGTCGAGGGCATGCCGCGTCGCTACGCCGACTACTCCGCGTCCGACGGCTTCACCCGGCTCAACGAGATCTCGACCGTCGGTGCCTTCCTGCTGGCGTTCTCGACGTTGCCGTTCCTCTACAACGTCTACAAGACCAGCCGCAGCCCGATGGTCACGGTCGACGACCCCTGGGGCTGGGGACGCTCCCTGGAGTGGGCCACCAGCTGTCCGCCCCCGAGGCACAACTTCGTGAGCATCCCGCGGATCCGCTCCGAGTCGCCGGCCTTCGACCTGCACCACCCGGAGATCGCTGCGCTGGAGTACGCCGACAACGAGGGCCTCGCCGATGACGACGGGTTCGCCGACGCCCCGGACACCAAGGGCCGCTTCGGCGAGGGGGGTGAGGGTCGATGAAGGCGGAAACCTGGATCTTCGGCCTGTGCAGCATCTTCTTCGTGCTGGTCGCTCCGTCCTACTGGTTCATCACCGGAGACCACACCGGCACCACCGCCCTGGTGATGACCTTCCTGCTGACCACGCTGATCACCTTCTACCTCGGCGCGCACGCTCGGAAGATGCAGCCGCGGCCGGAGGATCGCAAGGACGGCGAGATCGCGGAAGGGGCGGGCGAGCTCGGCTTCTTCCCGCCGTACAGCTGGTGGCCGCTGTGGTGCGCGATGTGCCTGGCGTCGATGGCCCTCGGCGTCGCGGTCGGTTGGTGGCTGTTCATCATCGGCGGCGTGCTGGGTGCGATCGCCCTCTCCGGCCTGATCTTCGAGTTCTACCGCGGCGAGCACGCGCACTGAGTGAGGAGAGCCGAGCTTGCTCGTGCTCGCCGAGCGAGGAAGCGTTGAGGCCCGGAGGGCTGATCACGCGCACTGAGCTCGCCCTTCCGCGTCACACCGGCCACAGGGGCACCACGACACGTGAGCGAAGACACGCTGTGGTCAGGCGTGTCGTCAGGGCGCCGTTGTTAGCCTGAGGGGGTCTGTTCTGTCCCCTGTCGTGTGACTTCGGAGTCCTATGTTTCCCCGGTTCAACCGGTCCACCCGTTCGCGCCTGTCCCTGGCGGGCGCGGCTGGTCGCGCTTGCCCTGGTGACCGCCTGCGCGGGCCAGTCGTCCGACTCGGGCTCGAGTGACTCCGACTCCGACCACAGCGGTGCCGCCTCCCAGGTGTCGAAGAAGTCCGAGGCGAAGATCGCGAGCAGCATCCGCCCGAACGCCACGGGCGTCGGTATCGAGCGCAAGCTGCGGCTCACCGTCGCCTCCGGGACCTTCGACACCGTCCAGGTGACCGGCCCGAAGGGTGGGATCGTCCAGGGCGCCCTGTCGGCGGACAAGACGCACTGGGTGTCGCGGACCCCGTTCCAGGCCGCCTCCGCCTACCAGGTCACCAGCTCCGCCGTTGACTCGGCAGGGCTGAAGAACAGCTACGAGTCCGGGTTCCGCACCCGTGCGTTGACGCTGGACGAGCAGACCTACCCCAGCTTCGTGCCGCTCCAGGGACAGACCGTGGGTGTCGGGATGCCCGTGATCATCCGGTTCGACGTGCCCGTCACGGACAAGGCCTCCATCCAGAAGCACCTCAAGGTGGTCAGCCAGCCGGCCCAGGTGGGCGCGTTCCACTGGATCAGCGACTCCGAGGTGCACTGGCGCCCGCGCACCTACTGGCAGCCGGGCAGCAAGGTCTCCGTCCGGGCCGACATCGGTGGCGTGCCCGCGGGCAACGGCATCTACGGTCAGAAGGACCGGGCGATGAACTTCACCGTGGGCGACTCCATGGTCAGCAAGGTGAACATGAACACCCACCAGATGCGCGTCTTCCGCAACGGCAAGCTGGTTCGCACGATCCCGATCACGACCGGTGAGCAGCCGAAGTTCACCACCCGCTCGGGCACGAAGGTGATCATCGAGAAGTTCCGTCACAAGCGGATGAACTCCGAGACCATCGGGATCAACCCCGACAGTGCGGACGGCTACGACCTCGATGACGTCGAGTACGCCATGCGGGTGACCTACTCGGGCGAGTTCGTGCACGCAGCGCCCTGGTCGGTGGGGTCGCAGGGGAACGCCAACGTCAGCCACGGCTGCACCGGCATGAGCACCGCCAACGCGCAGTGGCTCTACGAGAACAGCAAGGTCGGCGACGTCGTCGAGTACACCGGCACCTCCAAGCAGATGGACCTGACCAACGGGTTCGGTGACTGGAACGCCTCGTTCCAGGACTACCGCAGCAGCTGAGCCGTCCGGCTCAGGGCCTGCTCTCCTCCAGCGAGTGCAGGCTGCGGACGGTTCCTGAGGTCTGCACGTCGGCTGCGTCGGGACAGGTCCCGAACAGCCGGTCGGCGGTGCCCGCCGTGGTGACGGTGAACCAGTAGTGCTCGTTCTTGTAGTGGTGCAGCCGGTGGTTGCGCCACACGGCACGGAACGCCCTCGTGTGCGGCCGGTAGTCGCTGTGCACGAGGTAGTGCACCCACTCGTAGCCGAACATCAGCGCGCCGACGGCCACCAGGAAGCTGGCCCCGGCCACCTGGCCCGGAAAGGCCAGCAGGGCGACCACGACGTACGACGGAAGCAGCCAGAGCTCGACCTGCCACGGGATGAACACCAGGGGGAGCACCCGTGGGTCGGCGTGATGCGCACGGTGCTTGCGGGCGAGCAGGGAGTCGACCGGGACGCCACCCACCTTGCGCGGGCGCCAGTGCAGGATCACGACGTGGATCACCCACTCGATGACCGGGAAGAGCGCCACCAGCGCCACGGGCACGATCAGCTCGGTCCAGCGAAACCGCTCCCCGACGCCACCAGCACCGCCCGGTAGGCGCAGGCCGCCAGCAGGAAACCGCCGATCAACCACGGCGAGGGGTGCCGCCAGAACGCCGCAGCGACCGAGCGGCAGCGTCTGGGTGGTACGGCGCGCACCCGTGATGCGCTCCGGCGGCTCGGCCTCGATCCGGCGTTCGTCAGCGGCCAGCCGCTGACGGGCCTTGGCCTCGATCTCGGGGCTGGGTCTGCTCATCCTGCTCGTTCCTCTTCGTCCGTGTTCGTGGTGGTGACGGGCTGTCGTCAGGTGTCGAGGGCAGCCAGCAGGCCCCCGAGCGCGTCGGTGGCGGGGCGCAGCAGCGCGTCCGCGGCGGCGTGGGCGGCGTCGCGGTCTCCTCGGGACACCGCGTCGGCCAGGGACCGGTAGCCGGCCACGTTGTCGACCTCGGCGTCCATGACCGGGCCGAGCGCCTTGATCGCCGGCTCGTAGGCCAGCCGGAGGCTGTTGAAGAGCATCCGGAACACGATCGAGTCGGCGGCATCGACCACCGCGTCCCAGAAGCGCAGGGCGGCGTGCTGGCGCGCCTCGGCGCCCTGAGCCTGCTCGATCGCCGTGGCGGCCTCGTCCAGGGCCGCCGACGCCGCGGCGCCAGCCGTCTGCGGCAGCCTCGGCCGCGACCGCGGGTGCGATGGCCTGGCGCGCCTGCAGGATGCTGCGGGCGACACCCGCGTCGAGCACGCCGTCTCGCACGAGCAGCCGGGGGAGCAGGTCGAGCCCGGCGAACCGCTTGAAGTCGCGCACCGTGGTGCTGCCACCGTGGCGCACCTCGACCAGCTGGGCCTGGGACAGCCGCTGAAGTGCCTCCCTGACCGCCGGACGCGAGACGCCGAGCACCTCGGCCAGGCGACGCTCGCTGGGCAGCGGGTCCCCGGCGGCGAGCTCGCCGTCGACCACCTCGGTCAGGAGCTGGTCGAAGACGTTCTCGGGCACGAGGCTGCGGGCAACCGGTTTCAGGGCCATCCAGTGATGGTGCGGGCAGGGCGGCAGGTGGTCAAGTGGTCAGACCACTATCCGGGACCGGAGAGAGGGGCCCTGGTGACCAGGGCCCCTCGCTCAGGTGGTGCTCAGTGGTTGGAGCTGAGCTCGTCACCGGCGACGTCGTGGCGACCGTCGTACTGGTGACCGTCCGCCGCGTGCCCCTCGAGGGGCACGTCGTGGGCGTGCTCGAGCTCGGCGTGGTGGTGCGCCTCCGCGAGCTCGGCCTTGGTCGGCTTCTGGATGTTGTCGGCGTACCAGAGCCGGGACAGCCGTGCCCGCAGCTTGTCCTTGCGCCGGGTGGGCGAGGCGACGCCGTTGCTGTCCACCTCGGACTCGGGCACGAACACCTGGTCGCGGCCGCGGGCGGTCAGCGTGTAGGCACGCTCGACCGGGAGCGGAACGTGCTTCTCGGTGTAGCCACCCTGGGGATCGCGCATGATCACGCCGCTCTCCATGCCGTGCAGCAGCGTCTCGTTGTCGTGGCGCTGCAGGGAGATGCACCAGCGTCGGGCGATGAAGAACGCCAGCACCGGGCCGACGAACACCGCCACCCGCATGAAGTAGGTGATCTCGTTGATGCTCAGGCGCAGCTTGATGGCCAGGATGTCGTTGCCGCCGGCGGCCCAGAACAACCCGTAGAACGTCATCAGACCGACCATCAGGCCCGTGCGGGTCGGGGCGTTGCGTGGGCGCTGGAGCAGGTGGTGCTCACGCTTGTCGCCGGTGATCCACGCCTCCAGGAAGGGCAGCATCATCAAGATCGTGAACATCAGGCCGGGCAGCACGATGATCGGCAGGAACACGTTCCACGAGAGCGTGAAGCCCCACAGGTGTGTCTCCCATCCGGGCATGATCCTGAGCGCGCCGTCGGGCCAGCCCATGTACCAGTCGGGCTGGGAGCCCGCGGTCACTTCGGCAGGGTTGTAGGGCCCGAAACGCCAGACCGGGTTGATGCTCATGAACGCACCCATCAGGGCCAGGACACCGAAGACCACGAAGAAGAAGCCGCCGGCCTTGGCCATGTAGACCGGGAGCATCGGGAATCCGACGACGTTCTGCTCGGTGCGGCCGGGCCCGGGCCACTGGGTGTGCTTGTGGTAGACGAGCAGCAGCATGTGGGCGGCGATGAGCGCGAGCAGCAGGCCGGGAAGGAGCAGGACGTGCACCGTGAAGAGGCGCGGGATGATCGAGTCACCCGGGAACTCGCCACCGAAGAGGAAGAACGACATGTAGGTGCCGACCACGGGCATCGACTTCATGAACCCGTCGGCGGCCCGGATGCCGGTGCCGGAGAGCAGGTCGTCCGGAAGGGAGTAGCCGGTGAAGCCCTCGAGGGTGCCGAGGAGCAGCAGCAGGGAGCCGATCACCCAGTTGAGCTCGCGCGGCTTGCGGAAGGCGCCGGTGAAGAACACCCGGAGCAGGTGCACCATCATCGCGGCGACGAAGACCATGGCGGCCCAGTGGTGCATCTGCCGCATCAGCAGGCCGGCGCGGACGTCGAAGGAGATGTCCAGGCTGGAGGCGTAGGCCTCGGACATGTGGATGCCGCGCAGCTGGTCGTAGGAACCGTCGTAGACGACCTCGACCATGCTGGGCCGGAACCACAGGGTCAGGAAGACGCCGGTGAGCAGCAGCACCACGAAGCTCCACAGCGCGATCTCACCGAGCATGAACGACCAGTGGTCGGGGAAGACCTTGCGAAGCTGCTTCTTGCCCAGGCCTGCGAGACCGAGGCGGTCATCGGCCCAGCCTGCGGCTGCGCCCACCTTCGACGGCTTCTTCGCCTTGGCTGGGGTGCCCCCGTTGGTGCCGGCGACCTTTGCGTGTGTGCTCATCGTGTTGTCACTCTCCAGGCTCGTCGTTGTCGCGCTCCCAGAAACTGGGGCCGACAGCCTCGGTGAAGTCACTCGTGGCAATCAGGTAACCCTCGTCGTCGAGTGCCATGGGTAGCTGGGGCAGGTGACGAGCAGCAGGGCCGAAGATGACCTTGCCGTTGTCGGCGAGGTCGAACGTGGACTGGTGGCACGGGCAGAGCAGGTGGTGCGTCTGCTGCTCCCACAGGGAGATCGGGCACCCGACGTGCGTGCAGATCTTCGAGTAGCAGAGGATCCCGTCGACCCCCCAGTTCTCCCGGCCCGGCCAGGGGGTGATGTCGTCGGGCTGCATCTTGACGATGACCACCGCGGCCTTGGCCTTCTGCTGCTGGAGCTCCAGGCCCTCGACCTTCGGCTCGCCCTCGGCGTCCTCCTCGAAGAAGATCCCCGGCTCGCCGTTGACCAGCTGGCCGATCTCCATGTCCTCCGGCTTGATCGGTGACCCGTCGACGTCCTGGACGACGCGCATGCCCTTCGTCCAGATCGTGTTGTTGAGCTTGTCGCCGGGCAGCGGACCGAGGTCACGCAGCGCGATGATCGCCGGCAGGCCCAGCAGGCCCAGGGCCCCGATCATGGAGTTGCGGATCAGCGGACGGCGGGCGATCCCGGACTCCTCGGTGCCGAGGGAGAGGACGCCCAGGGTCTCCTCGATGTCCTCGGGACTCGATCCACCCGGGTGCCGGAACTCGACGATCTCGGTGTCGGCCATCAGCTTGCGAGCCCACTGGATGGTGCCGACGCCGATGCACAGCAGGGCGAGGCCCAGGGTCAGTCCCAGGAAGACGTTGGAGGCGCCGAGGCCCAGGAAGACGTCCGGGTCGTCACCGACGTCGAAGACGAAGTAGGAGACGCAGAACAGCAGCGTGAAGACCGCGGACAGCCCGTAGAGCGTGGCGACCTGGCGCTCGGCCCGCTTCTCGGAGGCCTCGTCGACGTCGGTGGGGCGGGGGAGGTGCGCCGGGAGGCCCGGGTCCGCGATGGGCTCGGTCTCGACCGTGGTGAGCTGCTTGTCGCTCATCCCTTCACCGCCTTCTTCTTGGAGCGGGTGGAGTTCGCCGCGATCCAGATGGCGGCCCCGACCAGGGCGCCCATGCCGACCAGCCAGGCCATCAGGCCCTCCGAGACGGGACCGAGCGAGCCGAGCGTGAAGCCACCGTAGTTGGGGGTCTCCTCGTTCTTCTTCAGGTAGGAGATGATCTGGCGCTTGTCCTCAGGGGTGAGCACCCCGTTGGAGAACACCGGCATCTGCTGGGGGCCGGTGAGCATGGCCTCGAAGATGTGCTTCTCCGAGACGCCGGTCAGCTTGGGTGCGAACCGACCTCGGGGGAGCGCGCCGCCCGAACCGGCGAAGTTGTGGCACGCCGTGCAGTTGGTGCGGAAGAACTCCCCGCCGCGCACGATGTCCTCGTTGGTGGCGCCCTCGGAGCTGTACTCCGACTTCTCCGGCACCGCGGGCCCGGGGCCGAGCGAGGCGACGAACGCCCCGAGCGCCTCGATCTCGGCGTCGTCGTAGACGGGAGGCTTGCGCAGCGCCTGGGTGCCGGGCTGGGCCATCGGCATCCGGCCGGTGCCGACCTGGAAGTCGACCGCGGCCGCGCCGACCCCGACGAGGCTCGGGCCGTACTGGTTGCCCCTCTTGGTGACGATGCCCTCGCCGTTCTTGCCGTGGCAGGAGGCGCACCCGACCAGGAACAGCGCGCGACCCTTGCTCACCTGGTCGGCGTCGTCGGTCTTGGTCTGCGCGGTCGCGGGGGAGAGGGCGGCGTACATGCCGCCGGTGACCAGCAGTGCCAGCAGCAGCACCAGCGGGGCTGCGAGCCAGCTCCGGCGTCCGGCCGAGAGTCGGCCGGAGAGCCGGTGTGTGATCTGTTGCGCGAGTCGCACGAGTGCGTCCTTAAGGGGTGAGGGCTACTTGAGGATGTACACGGTGAAGAAGAGGGCGATCCACACGACGTCGACGAAGTGCCAGTAGTACGACACGACGATCGCGGTGACCGCCTGCTCATGGGTGAACTTGCGTGCGATGAGGGTGCGACCGAGCACGAACAGGAAGGCGACCAGCCCGCCGGTGACGTGCAGGCCGTGGAAGCCGGTGGCGAGGTAGAACACGGTGCCGTACGCCGAGGACGGGATGGTGACGCCCTCGTGGACCAGCTCGGCGTACTCGAAGGCCTGACCGCCGATGAAGATCGCGCCCATGATGTAGGTGAGCACGAACCACTCGCGCAGCCCCCAGAGCCGGAACTGGTAGAGCTTGCCGGTGCGGCCGACGATGCCGTCCTCGGCCTTGAACACGCCCCACTGGCACGTCACCGAGGAGAGCACCAGGATCGTGGTGTTCACCGCGGAGAACGGGACGTTGAGCTTCGCGGTGTTCTGGGCCCACAGCTCGGGGCTGACGGCCCTGATCGTGAAGTAGGCCGCGAACAGTGCCGCGAAGAACATCAGCTCGCTGGCGAGCCAGACGATCGTGCCCACGCTGACCATGCTGGGACGGTCATCGTGCCCATGGAGCCGGGATGCCGGGATAGCCGTTGCAGTCGCCACGACGGTCATTATTGCCTCACCCGCCGACATCGGCATCCCTGACCCCGGTGTTTTGCGTGTGACTTGCCGAACCCGCGCCTGCGGACACCGCCTAACCTGTACTCGTGCCGCCCTTCTCGCCCTCGGCGGTCTTCACTCAGTGGGGACTCTCGCCGGTCCTCTTCGTCCTCGTCGTGTGGGCCGCCGGCCTCTACCTGTACGGCGTGTGGCGGCTGCACGAGCGGGGCGACCACTGGCCGCTGGGCCGCACGCTCTCGTTCGTGGTCGGCGGCATGGGTTCGTTCTACTTCGCCACCTCGTCGGGGCTGGCGGCGTACGACACCACGTTGCTGAGCGCGCACATGGTGCAGCACATGATCCTGTCGATGGTGGTGCCCGTCTTCTGCGCGCTGGGAGCGCCGGTCACCCTGGCGCTGCGCACCTTGCCGAAGCGCCCGCGGGGGACGTTGTTGCGGGTGCTCCACTCGCGGGTCGCCAAGGTGCTGACGTTCGCCCCGTTGACCTTCGCGCTCTACGTGCTCAGCCCGTGGGTGCTCTACTTCAGCGGCTGGTACACCGCCACGCTCCACCACGAGGGCCTGCACGAGCTGATGCACGTGCACCTCGTGGTGGTCGGCGCGCTGTTCTTCACCCCGATCGTCGGTGTCGACCCCGTCCCCGGACGCGTGAGCTATCCGTTCCGGATGCTGATGCTGGTCCTGACGCTGCCGTTCCACGCCTTCCTCGGCGTCACGATCATGGGTCAGACCGCCCTGCTCGGCGGCGACTACTACCCGTCCCTGCACGCCTCGCTGCCGTGGTTGCCCGATCCTGCAGCCGACCAGCACCTCGCCGGCGGCATCCTCTGGGCGACCGGGGACCTGATCGGGATCTTCTTGTTCTCGGTGCTGTTCGTGCAGTGGGTGCGGTCGTCGATGGCCGAGGCGAAGCGTGAGGACCGACGGCTCGACCGGCTCGAACGCGCCTCCGGCGGGGCCGAGAAGCGCGACGCCTCCAACCGGTAGCATCGGGCGCGTGACCAGCCCGAGCTCCGAGACCACGAGCGCCGACCCCGTGCGGGTGCTCGTCTACAGCGACGACGTCGACACCCGCCAGCAGGTGATCCTGGCCCTCGGCAAGCGACCGCACCCCGACCTCCCCGAGCTGGAGTACGTCGAGGTGGCCACCGAGCCGGTCGTCATCCAGCAGATGGACGCGGGCGGGCTCGCCCTGGCCATCCTCGACGGTGAGGCCGTCCCGGCCGGCGGGATGGGGATCGCCCGTCAGCTCAAGGACGAGATCTACCGCTGCCCGCCCCTGCTGGTGCTCACCGGCCGGGTGCAGGACAACTGGCTGGCGACCTGGTCGCGCGCCGATGGCGTCGTGTCGCACCCGCTGGACCCGATCGAGCTGGCCGAGACCGTGATCCGGCTGCTGCGCTCGCGGGTCCCGGCGCAGACCTGATGTCGTCCACCGCGACGTGGCCCGAGGTCCTCGGGTCACTGATCGGCGGCGTCGACCTCACCTCGGACCAGACCGCGTGGGCCATGGGCGAGGTGCTCTCCGGTCAGGCCACCGACGCGCAGATCGCGGGCTTCGCCGTGGCGCTGCGCGCCAAGGGCGAGACCATCGACGAGATGGAGGGCCTGGTCCAGGCGATGTACGCCGCAGCGACTCCGCTCGTCGTCGAGGGTCGGGTGCTCGACGTGGTCGGGACCGGAGGTGACCGGTCCTTCTCGGTCAACATCTCCACGATGGCGGCCATCGTCGCGGCAGGCGCCGGCGTCACCGTGGTCAAGCACGGCAACCGGTCCGCCTCGTCGAAGGCCGGCAGCGCCGACGTCCTGGAGAAGCTCGGCATCCGCCTCGACCTCCCCGCCGAGACGGTGGCGCGCGTCGCGGGCGAGGCCGGGATCACCTTCTGCTTCGCGGCGGCGTTCCACCCAGCGCTGCGTCACGCGGCCGGCGCCCGGAGCGACCTGGGAGTCGGGACGAGCTTCAACTTCCTCGGTCCGATCGCCAACCCGGCCCGACCCGGCGCGCAGGCCATCGGCTGTGCCGACCGCCGGATGGCGCCGGTCATGGCCGGGGTGTTCGCCCGCCGAGGTGTCGACGCGTGGGTGTTCCGCGGGGACGACGGTCTCGACGAGCTGACCACCACGACGACCTCGAGCCTGTGGGTCGTCTCCGGTGGCGAGGTCGCCGAGCACTCCGTCGACCCGGCTGCCCTGGGCATCCCCACGGGGACCGCCGAGGGGCTGCGCGGCCAGGACGCGTCGTACAACGCCGAGGTGGTGCGCCGACTGCTGGCCGGTGAGCAGGGGCCCGTGCGCGATGCCGTGCTGCTGAACGCCGGAGCCGCCCTGGCCGTGCACGCGGACGAGGGCGGGTCGATCGAGGACCAGCTCCGGGCCGGGATCGACCGGGCGACGCTGGCGGTCGACTCGGGTGCGGCGCAGGCGACCCTCGAACGCTGGGTCGCCGCCACCCGTTGAGCCTCGATCGAGGCTGACCTGTCAGTCGAGGCCGAGCGAGAACGCGGACTCGAGGTCGTGCTGGGAGTAGGTGCGGAACGCGATGTGGGTCTCGGTCTCCATCACGCCCGAGACCTTGTTGATCGAGTCGGCCACCACGCGGGCGACGTCGTCGTGGTCGGCGACGCGGACCAGCGCGATCAGGTCGATCTGGCCGGTGACGCTGTAGACCTCGCTGACCCCTGCGAGTGCGGCGATCGCCTCCGCGACCTCCGGGATGCGCGCGACGTCGGCCTTCACGAACACGATGGCGGTGATCATGAGGTCAAGGTACCCCTTCGAGACACTCGCTCCGCTCGCCCCTCAGGACAGGTGCAGACGCGGCCTGCCGCGCCTCAGCGGGCAGGTTGGTGGACGGTCGCCAGCGGCCGGCGCTCGTCGAAGGGGACCAGCGAGACACGGGACTGCTCGACGGCGTCGTGCACCGACAGGTGCCGGGTCGCGCCACGGAGCGGGCAGGCCCACTCGCCCTCGACGTGCACGAGCCGAACCCCCGGCTGCTCGAGCCACTTCAGGATCTGCTCGGACTCCTCGGCGCTCGCCGCCGGTGTCGGACCCGGGCCGGGCGCCACCGACTCCGCGGACTCGCGCAGCTGGGTCACCCAGACACCCGCGTGCGCGTCGGGCGGGATCACGCCGGAGGCGGCCAGCCGGCCGTGGCGCACGACGTGCACCGCCCACCGACGGTCGTCCTCGCGCCGAGCGGCGACCAGCTCGGTGCACGACGAGAGGGATCCGAGCCGCTGGGTGCGTGAGGCGGCCCGCACGAAGGCGGAGAGCCGGTCGCGGTGCACCGCTGCGTCCTCGAACCGGGCGTCCTCGGAGAGCCGGCCCATCCGGGCCGTGAGGGCGTCGACGACGCGGTCGGCGTCCTGGAGCAGGCTGGTGCGGAGCTCCGCGACCATCGCGGCGTAGTGGTCGACGGACACGCTGCCGTCGCAGGGGGAGAGGCACCGGCCCATCTCGGCGAGGACGCACGGCGACCTGGTCGGCGTGAGCGGCAGCCGGTCGCTGCACTGCCGGACCGGGAACGCCTCGTGCAGGGCGGCCAGGCACTTCTCGGCCGTGCGCCGCGACGCGAACGGGCCGAGGTAGTCGGCGCCGTCCTCGGCGACCTTGCGCACGAGTGAGAGCCTCGGCCAGGGCTCGACGGTCAGCTTGAGCCAGTGCATCTTCTCGGGATGCCTGCTGCGTCGGTTGTAGCGCGGCTTGTGGGCGGCGATCAGGCGCAGCTCACGGACACGGGCCTCGAGGGGGGTCGCGCACTCGATGCCGGTCACGGAGGCGGCGAGGTTGACCATCTCGCCCATCCGCGAGCGGCTCTCGGAGGCCGTGAAGTAGGTGCGGACGCGCGTGCGCAGGTCACGGGAGGTGCCGATGTAGAGGACGCGCTGCTGCTCGTCGCGGAACAGGTAGACCCCGGGGGAGTGGGGGAGGTGCTCGGCGAGGTGCCGCTTGCGGCGTACGGCGGGACTCACGCGGGAGGTGAAGGTCTGCAGCTCCTCGAGCGTGTGCACCCCGAGACCGCCGAGCCGTTCCATCAGGCCGTGCAGCACGTCGACGGTCGCGCGGGCGTCCGAGAGCGCGCGGTGGTTGGGCGTGGTCGCCGACCCGAACGCGATGGCGAGCGAGCTGAGCTTGCAGTTGGGCGCGTCGTCACGGGTGATCACCCTGCGCGCCAGCCGGGCGGTGTCGAGCACCTCGAAGCCCGGCCAGGGACGACCCTGGGCCGCCGCGAAGTGCTTGAGGAAGCCGATGTCGAACGGCGCGTTGTGGGCCACCAGCACGCAGCCCTGGGCGAACTCGAGGAAGGCCGGCAGGGCCGACTCGATCGGCGGTGAGGCGGCCACCATCGAGTTGGTGATGCCGGTCAGCACCGCGATGAAGGGCGGGATCTCCGCGTGCGGGTTGACCAGGGTCTGGAACTCGCCGAGGACCTCGCCGCCGCGCACCTTCACCGCGCCGATCTCGGTGATCATGCAACCGGCCTGGACGGAGGCCCCGGTCGTCTCGAGGTCGACCACGACGAAGGTGACGTCGCGCAGGGGGCGGCCGAGCTCGTCGAAGCTCATCTGCGCGGACCACCTGCTCATGACCTCGACGCTAGGGAGTCGCACCGACAAAAGCCGGGAAGACGTGGCCGTACGCCGGGCCGCTGCCCGGTCGGACGACCCGGTGGGGGATCCCGTGGTGGACCCGGTCCACGGAGTCCGTCGACGCCACTGTCAGTGGTCTCTGCTGGAGTCGTCGCAACTTCCCCCGCTATGCACGAGGAGACACACGATGAGCGTTCGCATCGACTGCGACACCTGCCTGGTGCGCGGCCTGTCCTGCCACGACTGCGTGGTGACCGTGCTCCTCGGCCCGCCACCCGAGCTGAGCTTCGACCAGGAGGAGCAGCTCGCCCTGGAGGTCCTGGCCGACTCCGGCCTGGTCCCGCCGCTGCGGATGGTCACCCCGGTGTCCGGCCCCGAGGTGGAGTCGGCGTGAGCCCTGCCCGACTCCGGCACACGCGTGCGACGGGTGTGACCGCTGAGGCGTGACGTGTCCGAAAACACACCTCTGAACGCTGGTGCACGTTTTGTGCCTGGAGCGATGGACCCTAGGGTGTTGGGCTGATGGTCCCTGGACCAGTGCGCCGCCCGGGTGCGCTCAGGGACCGCGCCGAGTCTGATCAGCCGCCCTCGGGGGAGCGTCTGACCGGAGCCGGGGACCCAAGTTCCTGGGGTGAATCCGGATCGGCCAGTCACCAGTGGTGACCGGGCCGAACTGGTAGGGCGTTCTTTGGGCCCGAATCCGTCAGCTCACCTGGTAGGCGTAGACACAAAGAGGAGACCGACCGATCTTGAACGACGGCCGGAAACACCGTTCTGCCCGCTTGGCTGCAGCAATCACCGCGGCACTCACCGTCGTGGGTCTCGGACTCACCACCGCGAGCCCCGCAGCCGCAGCCCCCGAGACCACCACCAAACAGAGCATCGAGAGCGCCCAGGCGCGAGTCGACCAGCTCAACGAGCGTGCCGACGTCGTCGCGCAGCGCCTGGACACCGTCCGGGCCAGTCGTGACGCCGTGCGCACCCGCCTGGCGCACGTCAAGGCCACCATCAGCGGGCAGGCTCGCGCTGCCAGCCACCTCCGCTCGGAGCTGGCCTCGCTGGCCGTCGACCAGGTCGACACCAGTGCCGGTGCGCTGACCTCCTCGGCGAGCACCACCGAGGTGCCCAAGAGCTCCGAGACCATGCTCGCGAACGTGAGCATCGTCAGCGACGACACCGGCGGTCGCGCCGAGGCGCTCACCGCCCGAAGCGCCGCGATCCAGACGCTCACCGAGCGCAGGGTCGCACTGCGGCAGCGCCTGACCGCCATTGCCGCGACGGACAAGGCCGTGAGCCGCCAGAAGCAGGCGATCGACACCAAGGTCGCCCGCGCCTCCAGCGTGCTCGACGACCTGCAGGCGAAGGCTGCGAAGGAGCGGATGGGGCCGGCGCTGAGCTATGCCCTGGCGCAGGTCGGCAAGGCCTACGTGTTCGGCGCTGCCGGACCGGACGCCTTCGACTGCTCCGGTCTCACCATGGCCGCCTGGTCACAGGCCGGCGTCAGCCTGCCGCACAGTTCCTCGGCCCAGTACAATTCGGGGCAGCACATCTCCGAGAGTGAGCTGCAGCCCGGTGACCTGGTCTTCTACTACAGCCCGATCAGCCACGTCGGCATGTACATCGGCGGCGGCAAGATCGTGAACGCTCTCAACCCCGGTGCTGGCGTGCAGGTCTCCGGCCTCCACGACATGCCCTTCAGCGGCGCGGTGCGCGTCGGCTGACCACACGCACAGAGCCGCCCGCCCGGTCCGGGCGGGCGGCTTCGTGCTCCTCCGCGCCTTCGTCTGCGCGGTCCTGCTCGCGCTGGTCGGAGCGACGCTCACGGCCTGCCAGCAGCGAGGTCGACCTCAAGCCACCGAAGGCGACCGCGGACAGCAGCTCCGAGCGCGCCGATGCCGCCCAGAAGACGCTGGACCGGCTGGTGAGCACCCTCGACGGTGGCTCCCGTGACGACACGGTGGGGCTGGCCGCCCCGGGTGCCGACGAGCTGCTCGGCTGGGTGCACGACAACGCGAAGTCCTTGCGCCTCGCGGATCTCTCGATGCGGTACGTGGACGAGGGCGCGCCACTCGGTGCGGGAGACCGGGCCGAGTTCGGACAGGATGCCTGGCAGGGGTCGGTGCAGCTCGCCTATCGCTACGAGGGACTCGACCGGGTGCCGGCGCAGGTCGAGACCAACGCGGTGTTCGTCTCGACCCCCGAGGGCGTGCGCATCGCGCGCTTCGGCGGCGGCGACTCGCGGGTGCCGCTCTGGCTGGTCGACCACCTCAGCGTCGTACGGGCGCCACAGACGTTGCTGGCCGTGGCGGGCGGCCCCCCCGGGCGCTATCCCGCGCTGGTGAAGCGGGCCCGCAGCCAGGTGCAGCGGGTGCTGCCGTCCTGGAACGGGCCCCTCCTCGTGGAGGTGCCGCGCACTCGGCAACAGCTCGATGCCGCTGTGCGCGCGGATCCGGGCCAGTACGACAACATCGCCGCGGTCACCACCAGTGCCGACGGTTCGCTCGCGCCGGGCGCGCCGGTCAGGGTGTTCGTCAATCCCTCCGTCTTCGACAAGCTCAAGCAGCGTGGGGCCCAGGTGGTGATGAGTCACGAGGCCACCCACGTGGCCACCGGTGCCACGTTCGTCTCGATGCCCACCTGGTTGCTCGAGGGGTTCGCGGACTTCGTGGCCCTCGACGGAGCCGGGGTGCCGGTCGACGTCGCCGCCGGTCAGATCCTGAAGCGGATCCGCAAGGACGGCCTGCCGAAGACCCTGCCGACGACCTCGGACCTCGACCCGACCGCCACCGGGCTGGGAGCCACCTACGAGGAGGCCTGGCTGGCGTGCCGGTTCCTGGCCGCCGAGTTCGGCACCGATCGACTGGTGCGGTTCTACCGCGAGGTCAGCAACGGGGCCTCGGCGCCGGACGCCTTCCGGAGCGTGCTGGGACTCAGCCAACCGGAGTTCGTCCGGCGGTGGCGCGCGGACCTGGCCGGCCTTGCCGGGGTGGCACGCTGACTGCTGTGAGCACCGAGCGCCTGGCCAGCCAACGGCTGTGCCTCTGGCTGGTGGCGGGTTCCGGGCTCGTGCTCGTGGTCCTCGCAGCGTGGCTGGTGCCCTGGTCATGGGTGCCCGGCGGACACCTCGTCGACGTGGCGGCAGATCAGGTCTTCTCGCCGGCCCAGCTGCGCCGGTCCGAGACCTACTGCGTCGATGCAGCGCCACCTCGGCTGGGCCGGCCTCGCAGTCTCGCTGGCGGTCGCCCTGGCTCTGGGGCTCACCCCGCTCGGTTCGGGGCTCGCGCGCAGGATGCGAGGTCCCTGGTGGGTGCGTGCCCTCGCCACCACGCTGCTGGTCCTGGTGATCGGCGTCCTGGTCACGGCGCCCTTCGAGCTCGTGGCCCGCAGCCACGCGCTGGAGTACGGCCTGACGAACCAGTCGCTGACGGGATGGCTGCGCGACCAGGGGGTCTCGTTGCTCGTGAGCTGGGTGTTCTCCGGCGTGCTCGTGCTGCTGGTCATCGGGACGGCGCGGCGCTCACCTCGACGGTGGCCGCTGTGGACCGCGCTGGCGGGGGTGGTGCTGACCCTGCTCGGGTCGTGGGTCTACCCGGTGCTGGTGGAGCCGTTGTCCAACCACTTCACCTCGCTGCCGAAGGGCGAGCTGCGGACCCGGGTGCTGGAGCTCGCGCGCAAGGAGAAGGTGCCTGTCTCCGACGTGCTCGTGGCCGACGCGTCGCGGCGTACGACGACGCTCAACGCCTACGTCTCCGGCTTCGGGAGCACCAGACGGGTGGTCCTCTACGACAACCTCGTCGACGACGTGCCGCAGCGGGAGGCCCTGGTCGTGGTCGCCCACGAGCTCGGCCACGCCCGCAACCATGACGTCCTGCTCGGCACCGTGCTCGGGGCCGTGGGTGTGGGCGTGGGCAGCGGCCTGCTCGGCCTCCTGCTGTCGCGACGGTGGTTGCTGGGGCGTGCCGGGGTCGAGGATCCCGGCCAGCCGGAGGTGGTGGCGTTGCTGCTCGCCCTCGTCGCCGTGGGGTCGCTGCTGGCGAGCCCCTTCGAGAACACGGTGAGCCGGGCGATCGAGGCCCGGGCGGACCGGGCGTCCCTGGCGGCGACCGGGGACTACGGCGGCTTCGAGGAGGTGCAGGCGCAGCTGGCCATCCGCTCCCTCAGCGACGACGATCCGCCCTGGCTGAGCCAGTTCTGGTTCGGGTCGCACCCGACCACGTTGCAGCGGATCGGCCTGGCCCGTGCGCTGGAGCAGCAGCACTGAGCCGTCCGGCAGGCCGGGGCCGGACGCACTCGCGCCCGGTCTGGTCACCAGAGGTGACCCGACCGGGCGGAGGTGTCGGCGGCTCACCACCCCCCGGTAGTCGGGGCGCGATGCTCGGTCACCTTCGAAACCAGGGCCACGCGGTTGCAGGTGCCCTTGAACGAGTTCGACGACCCCGCCGAAGACGAAGACGACGGCGACGAGCAGGCCGTACTCGACGGCGGATGCGCCGCCTTCGTTGCGGCGGCTGGTGATGTTGCGGAAGAACTCGAGCATGAGGATGTTCCCTTCCATCTGAGGATCAGGTGGTTCGTGATGATTCAGCTGGCGACCCGTCGAACGGGTGCCGAGTGGGGCAGAACCCGGTGGAGACCCTGTCGGGTCCCCACCGGGTCAGCTCAGTGTGCAGTTCGTGGCGGCGCCCGAGGCGGTGTTCTTCGCCGCGATGCGTGTCGCAGGTGCCGTTGAAGGCGTCCTTGATGACCCCGCCGAAGACGAAGACGACGGCGACGATCAGGGCGGCGATGCCGGCGACGAGCAGGCCGTACTCGACGGCGGAGGCGCCGTCTTCGTCGCGGCGGCTGGTGATGTTGCGGAAGAACTCGAGCATGAGGATGTTCCCTTCCCTCTGGAATCCGGTGGTGGTTCTCGATGTGGGCCGACCCAGACGGCCCGGCATGCAAGAAGTATGGCAAAACCGGACAGAATGGGGCATCAGTCATCCGGTTGGAACCACCTGGCCCTTATGGGTGATTTGCCGGATAGTCAGATATGACTACCGAATTGTCCGAATAGCGCGAAGGCGCTGTCTCAGTCCGGTGGGGCGGTCGAGGAGATCAGGCCGAGACGCATGGCGGCGACCAGGGCCTGCGCCCGGTTGGCGGCGCCGAGCTTGTCGTAGATCCGGCCGATGTGGCTCTTCGCGGTCGACTCGCTGAGGTAGAGGCGACCGGCGATGGCGCTCACGCCGAGGCCCTCGGCGAGCAGGTCGAGCACCTGTCGCTCGCGGTCGGAGAGCCGCGGGGCGCTCGAGCTCATCCGTCGGATCATCGCCTCGGCCAGGCCGGTGCAGGCGAAGGTGAGCGGCGCGACCGAGGCCTGCCGGGCGGCGCTGATCACCGTGGAGGTGGGGGAGTCCTTGCCCACGAAGGCGGAGGCGCCGGCGTCCATCGCGGCGAACAGCTGCTCGTCACCGGCGTACATCGTCAGCACCACGAGGCCGATCTGCTTGTTCTCCTTGCGCAGCGCCCGGACGACGTCGAGCCCGGAGCCGTCGGGGAGCCGGACGTCGGTGACCACCACGTCCGGGGCGAGCTCGTGGGCCTGCGCGAGGCCGTCCGCGACCGAGGCGGCCTGCCCGGCGACGTCGAACCCGTCCGCCTGGGTGAACGCGCCGGCGAGCCCCTGACGGATCAGCTCGTGGTCGTCGATCAGCAGAACCGTCGTCATCGCTCACCAGGGTCGGGTGCCCGGCCTCCACCGGAAGGCTAGCGCTCGTCCGCCTCGGAACCGACACTCACCAGGACCCGCGTGCCGGGCCGGTCCGGGGTCGGCTCCTCGATGCGCAGGACGGCACGGATCAGCGCGGATCGCTCGCGCATGATCTTGAGCCCCTGCGAGTCCGCGCGCGGCGCGTGCTGGTGGGTGCCGTCGTCGCCCACCTCGATCTCGGCGTACGGCGCCCGCACGGTGCAGCGCAGCCAGAGGTTGGCCGCGCCCGAGTGCTTGCGCGCGTTGGCCATCGCCTCCTGGGCGATGCGGAGCAGCTCGAACTCCACGTCGCTGGGCAGGCGCGGGCCCTCCTCGTCGAGCGTCACGTGGACGGTCATCGGCGAGGTGGCGCTCACCTGGTTGGCGTAGGCGGACAGCCGCTCGCCCAGGCCGGCCTCGGTCGCGATCTCGTGGCGCAGGTCGAAGATCGAGTGGCGCAGCTCGCTGACCACGCGGGTGACCTCCTGGCGCAGCAGCGCGATCTGCTCCTGCTGCGCGGGGTCGCTGGCACCGGCAGCCAGGTTGTCGACGAGGTAGCCGAGCGAGGCCACGTCCTGGGCGACGCCGTCGTGGACCTCGCGCGCGATCCGCTGGCGCTCCTGGCTGGTCGCCTTGTCGCGCACCCGGCCGAACAGCAGCGCTGCCTGGAGCTGAACGGCGTGGCGCGCGAGCCGGCGACGCAGGTCCAGGGCGGTCGCCGGACTCGATGCTGCGCAGCGTGTCGAGCGCCAGGACCGCGATCATCTCGTCGTTGGCGATCAGCGGGATCGCGACGTGCCGCTCTCGCAGCATCATCGCCTCGTACTCCCAGCACCGTGCCGAGAGCTCCTCGGCCCAGGCCATCGTGTCGGGTCGGGTGCCGCCCGAGAACCGCAGCGGCGTCATCTGCCCGGTGGGGGACCTGACGAGGACAGCGGCGCTGCGGGTGGGGATGAGACCGTCGGCCTCGTCCATGACCTGCTCGGCGATGCCGACCGCGTCCAACCCGCCGCTGAGCTTGTCCGAGAGGGCCTCGAGGCGGCGGATCAGGCCGACGGCGCTGCGGTAGGACGCGTCGGCGTCCGTGCTGCTGACGGCCGGCGCAGCGTGGAGCCCATCAGGCCGATGCCGACCGCGGCGACCAGCCACGTGAACCCGCTGCGGCGAGCTCGCGGTCCCAGTGCTGGATCACGGCCGCAGAGAGGACCAGCAGCAGCCCGAACTCGACCACGGTCACCCGGAGCAGGCCCTGCCGCCCGCGGTCGAGCGCTCCGATCAGCACCGGGATCACGAGGTACGGCGTGACGGCCGCCTGGTCCGGGTAGGTCACCACGACCAGCACCGCCACCACCGCGCCCTCGAGGACGGCGACGGTCGAACTCCGACAGGCGACCACTGGCGGACAGGGCCGTCGCGCCCGTCGCCGTGAGCACGACCAGCAGGGCCCCGGGGAGGTACTCGGGCCCGATCACCGCGGCCAGCGAGGTGAGGGCCGCCACGGTGAACACCCGCGCAGCAAGGGCGACTCGCCCGACGTCGATCACGCTCAGAGTTTGCCCGAGAAGCTGTTCATGATCTGAGATGCCCGCCGGCCCGAGCACGGCGATGAACAGGCACGGCAGGATGCAGAAGATCAGCGGCACCAGGATCTTCACGGGCACCTTCTGGGCCTGCTCCTCGGCCCACTGGCGACGCTTGACCCGGATCTCCGAGGACTGCACCCGGAGCACCTGACCCACGGGGATGCCGAAGGCGTCGGCCTGCACCATGGCGCTGACGAACGAGCGCAGGTCGGCGAGGTTGGTCCGCTCGGCCAGCGAGCGCAGCGCCTCGGAGCGACCGCGTCCGATCTGCATCTCCTGCAGCATGCGGGCGAACTCCTCGGACAGCGGGCCGTCCGTGTTCCGCGCCACCTGGGCGCAGGCGGCGTCGAAGCCGAGGCCGGACTCCACGGAGATGGTGAGCAGGTCGATGGCGTCGGGGAGCGCGCGCTGGAGCTTCTCCGACGCGGTCGTAGGTCTGCTGGTGGAGGTACATGTTCGGGGCCATGTAGCCGGCCAGCGAGGCCACCACCACGAAGCCGAGGGTGGGCAGGAACGACAGGCCCATCAGCAGGGACAGGATGAGCGAGACGACGAGTGCCGCGCCGAAGCCGACGACCTTGCCGGCCATCACGCGCTCGACGGTCCAGCCCAAGGGGTTGCCGGCCAGCTCCAGCTTCTCGCGGATCCGGTCGCTCGCGTCCTCGGGCGTGAGTCGACGGCCCAGCTGCTGGGAGCGAGCGAGGAGCGGGAACAGCACGCGGTCGGAGAACGACGCGTCCAGCTCACGCGTCATCTCCTCCGGGGCGGCCGTGATCGCCTCGAGGACCGCGATCGAGCGGTTGACCCCGGTGCTCTCGCGGGTGAGCCCACCGATCGCGGCGAAGCCGATGAACAGGGCGAGGAAGATCATGCCGAAGCCGATCAGGATGACGGTGCTCACAGGTCCACCTTCGCGACCTTGGACATCCAGAGGACGCCGACGCCGAGCAGGACGGCCATGCCGATGCACATGATCCAGCCGATCGGCGTGGTGTAGAGCGGGTGCACGTAGTCCGGCTTGGACAGCGTCAGGTAGATCAGGAAGACCGGCGGCAGGCCGCCCAGGATGTACGCCGACAGCCGACCCTCCGCCGACAGGGCCTTCACGTGGCGTCGCAGGTACTCACGCTCGCGCAGGGTCGCCGCCACCGTCAGGAGCAGCTCGGCCAGGTTGCCGCCCACCTGGCGCTGGATCCTGATGGCCATCACGACCCACTCGAAGTCCTTGCTCTGCATCCGCTGCGGCGACGCCTTCGAGGGAGTCCTCCAGGGTCACCCCGCAGGTAGACCGTGAGGTCGGGGAACTGAAGTCGTTTGACCAGAATCGTGTCGCGGCCAGCACGTGGCAGGCGGCCGGGTGACCAGTCTGTACCAGTGCCTCGCTCAGCGCACGTAGAGGGCGTCCACGTCGTCGCGGTGCTCACGCATGACCACGGTGCGCTTGAGCTTCAGGCTCGGCGTCAGCTGGCCGCCCTCCTCGGTCCAGGAGGCGGGTACGACGACGAACTTGCGGATCGACTCGGCCTTGGAGACGGCGGTGTTGGCCTCCTCGACGGCGGCCTCGATCTCCTCACGGAGGTCGGGGTCGTCGACGAGTCGGCTGAGGTCCGCAGACTTCCCGTGGCGATCGGCCCACTCGGGCACCGTCTCGGGGTCGAGCGTGACCAACGCCGCGATGAACGGTCGCCCGTCCCCGACCACGATGCACTGGTCGACCAGGGCATGGGCGCGCAGCCGGTCCTCGATGACCGCGGGGGCGACGTTCTTGCCGCCCGCCGTCACCAGGATCTCCTTCTTGCGCCCGGTGATCCGCACGAAGCCCTCGTCGTCGATCTCGCCCACGTCGCCGGTGTGGAACCAGCCCTTGGCGTCCTTGGCCTGGGCCGTCGCCTCGTCGTTGTGCCAGTAGCCGGCGAAGACCTGGCCGCCCCGGAAGAGCAGCTCACCGTCGTCGGCGACGCGCACGCTGGTGCCCTGCAGCGGACGGCCGACGGAGCCGACCTTCTGGGCGTCGGGCAGGTTGGCGGTGAGCGCGGCGGTCGTCTCGGTGAGCCCGTAGCCCTCGAGCACGTTGACGCCGATCCCGCGGTAGAAGTGGCCGAGTCGCTCACCGAGAGGAGCGCCACCCGAGATGGCGTACGCACACCGGCCCCCGAGCGCGGCCCGCAGCTTCGCGTAGACCAGCTTGTCGAAGACGCGGTGCTGGGCCCGCACGGCCAGGCTGGTCTTCCCGCTCTCGAGCCCGCGGGACCAGGCGATGGCCACGTCAGCGGCCCGGCCGAAGACCTTGCCCCGGCCGTCGGCGACGGCCCGCTGGGAGGCCGTGTTGAACACCTTCTCGAAGACCCGCGGCACGGCCAGGATGAAGGTCGGCTGGAACTCGGCGAAGTCGTCGAGGAGGTGCTTGATGTCGGCGGAGTGCCCCATCCGCACGCGCGTCTTCACGCAGCCGACCTGGATGATCCGGGCGAAGACGTGTGCGAGCGGCAGGAACAGCAGGGTCGAGGGCTGGTCGGCGTCACCGCCGGGTGCGAACAGCTCGTCGAGCTCCTCGACCGCGACGGTGAGCTCGAACATGAAGTTCCCGTGGGTGAGCATGCAGCCCTTGGGCCGCCCGGTCGTGCCGGAGGTGTAGATCAGCGTGGCGAGGTCGCCGGGGCCCGTGGAGGTACGACGCTGCTCGAGCTGGTCGTCGGTGACGTCGTGACCCAGCGTCATCAGGACGCCGATCCCGTTGCCCTCGATCGACCACACGTGGTGCAGCTCCGGCAACCCGTCGCGCACCTCCTTGACCCGGGAGGCGTGCTCGGGCGTCTCGGTGATCACGCCACGGGCACCGGAGTCCGCCAGGATCCACTCGACCTGTTCCGCGCTCGAGGTCTCGTAGACGGGCACCGTGGCCGCTCCCGCGAACCAGATGGCGTAGTCGAGCAGGGTCCACTCGTAGCGGGTCCGGGAGATCAGCGCGACGCGGTCGCCGGCCTCGATGCCGGCCGCGATCAGGCCCTTGGCGACGGCGCTGACCTCCTCGAGGAACTCCCCGGCCGTGACGTCGGCCCAGCGGCTGCCAGCGCGTCGCGAGAAGGCGACATGGTCGGCGTGCTCGGTGCCGTTCGTGACGACGTCGTCGGTCAGGTTTCCGGTAGACGCGACATTGACCTGCTGAGCCGTGGAGTACTCGCGCACGTTCACCTCTCCTCGTGGCTGGACTGCACTGCACGGTACTCGTCCGCGACGCGCCTGTGAGCGCAGGAGGCCTGATCCTGGAACCTCGCCGTCCGCTAGCCTTGACCGGCATCCGAGCGGCACTCCGCCCTTCGAAGTCAGGAGCCAGACCCCATGGCCGAGCAGACCACGTCCAGCATCGTCATCGCCGCCTCTCCGGCCGAGGTGATGGCGGTCATCGCCGACTTCCCGGCGTACCCGGAGTGGGCCCAGGGGATGAAGAAGGTCGAGGTGGTCGAGCAGGGTGCGGCCGGTCGTGCGGACACGGTGCACTTCGAGCTCGAGGCCGCGCCGATCAAGGACTCCTACACGCTCGGTTACGTCTGGAACGGCGACTCCTCGGTCACCTGGGACCTCGTCGAGGGGAAGATGCTCAAGGCCATGAACGGCGCCTACGAGCTGCGCGAGGCCGGGTCCGGGACCGAGGTGACCTACCGGCTGGCGGTCGACGTGAGCATCCCGATGATCGGCATGCTTCGTCGCAAGGCGGAGAAGGTCATCATCGACACCGCGCTGAAGGGCCTGAAGAAGCGCGTCGAGTCGCTCGGCTGAGTGGCGCGGGGATCCGGGGTCACGTGAGCGTTCGCATCATCCTGTTCACCGGCAAGGGTGGGGTCGGCAAGACGACCACCGCCGCCGGGACCGCGGCCCTCGCCGCGAGGTCGGGCCTGCGCACGCTCGTGCTGTCCACCGACGCCGCGCACTCGCTCGGCGACGCGTTCGGTCTGCCGCTGGGCGGTGAACCGGTGCAGGTGGCGCCCAACCTGTCCTTGCACCAGGTCGATGCCCAGCGCCGGTTCGAGCGGTCCTGGGGTGAGATCCAGGGCTACCTGATGTCGGTCCTCGACGCGGCCGGGGTGGATCCGATCACGGCCGAGGAGCTGACCGTGATCCCCGGCGCCGAGGAGGTCCTGGCCCTCCTCGAGCTGCGCAACCACGTGGTCAGTGGCGAGTGGGACGTCGTCATCGTCGACTGCGCGCCGACGGCCGAGACCCTGCGCCTGCTCGCGCTGCCCGAGGCGCTCAACTGGTACATGACCCGGATGTTCGGGATGCAGCGGCGCGTGGTCAAGGCGCTGCGTCCGATGCTGACCAAGGCAGCCGGTGTCCCGATGCCCGAGGACGCCGTCTTCGACGCGATCGAGCGCCTGCACCGGGACCTCGAGCAGGTCCAGCAGATCCTGACCGAGAAGGACGCGACCGTCAGGCTGGTGCTGACGCCGGAGACCGTCGTGGTGGCCGAGGCACGGCGATCGCTGACCACGCTGTCCCTCTACGGCTACCGCGTCGACGGGGTGATCGCCAACCGGGTGTTCCCCGAAGGATCGGGGGACCCCTGGCGCGAAGGCTGGGTCGCCTCCCAGCAGGCGGTGCTCGCCGAGGTCCGGCAGTCGTTCGTGGACCTGCCGATCTGGCTCTCGGAGTACAGCCCCGGCGAACCGGTGGGTGTCGAGCAGCTGGTCACGTTCGCCGAGGCGGCGTACGACGCGACCGACGCGCTGGCGGTGCCGATCGGTGAGGGGCCGATGACGATCACCCGCACCCCCACGGGTGCGGTGCTCCGGATCGCGCTTCCGTTCGCCCAGCGCACCGACGTCGACCTCGCCCGGCACGGTGACGAGCTGGTGGTGACCGTCGGTTCCTACCGGCGGCTGCTGGCCCTCCCCGCCGCCCTGAGCAGGCACACGGTGACCGGCGCGCGGGTGGAGGACGGCGCACTGCAGGTACGGTTCCGGTTCGAGCAGGAGGAGCAGCCGTGAACGACGAGCACGACGACCCTCGCGACGCTTCCGGAGGCGACCCCGGCCCGCAGGAACCCGTCGGGAGCGTCGGCGAGGAGGCAGCCAAGCTGCTCGGCGCGCTCTCCGAGTGGGCGCGCGACCAGGGCACCGAGTACACCGGCAGCGCCGCTGGTGCGGCGAGCTCGTTCGCGCGTGCCGCCCAGGACGTGAACGAGCACATCGCGACCGGGAGCGAGGACTGCCGCTACTGCCCGGTGTGCCAGGTCATCCACATCGTCCGAGACACCAGCCCGGAGGTGCGCACCCACCTGGCGGTGGCGGCCAGCTCGCTGATGCACGCCGCGGCGGGCCTGCTGGCCACCAAGCCGGGTGAGCCGCGCTCCGGGCCGGTCGAGAAGATCGACCTCGACGACGCGACCGGCTGGGACGAGGACCAATGAGCACCCCCGCATGAGCCTCACGGTCGGCGTCGACGTCGGCGGCACCAAGATCGCCGCCGGGCTGGTCGACGAGAAGGGCCAGGTCCTGGCGCGTGAGCGCACCGAGTCGCCCGCCACCCGACCCGCCGAGATCGTCCGCACCATCGCGGAGCTCGTCGCCACAGCTGTCCGCCTCGGGCCCGGTCGAGGCCGTGGGCGTCTCGGCCGCCGGATTCGTGGACAAGGCGCGGGCCACGGTCGTCTTCGCGCCCAACCTGGCCTGGCGGGACGAGCCGCTCAAGCAACGGCTCGAGGAGACGCTCGGGCTGCCCGTCGTCGTCGAGAACGACGCCAACGCGGCCGCCTGGGGCGAGTTCACGTTCGGTGCGGGCGAGGACGTCGAGGACCTGCTGATGCTCACCATCGGCACCGGCGTCGGTGGCGGCGTGGTCATCGACGGCGAGCTCCTCCGCGGCGGCTTCGGGATGGGTGCCGAGGTCGGTCACGTGCGGATGGTCCCCGGCGGCATCCTGTGCGGGTGCGGCAACCACGGCTGCCTGGAGTCCTACGGCTCCGGTCGCGCGCTCGTCCGGGTCGCCCGTGAGTCGGCGCTGCTGGACCCGCTCGGTGCCCAGCAGCTGATCGAACGGGCCGGGGGAGACGTCGCCGGGATCACCGGGCCGATGGTCACCGAGGCCGCGCAGCAGGGTGACGAGTTCTCGATCGAGCGACTCGCCGAGCTCGGCGACTGGATCGGGCAGGGTGTGGCCACGCTGACCGCAGTCCTCGACCCCAACGTCGTGGTCATCGGGGGCGGGGTGGGCGAGGCCGGCGACCTCCTGCTCGACCCGATCAGGGCGAGCTTCGAGCGGCATGTCGCCCCTCGAGGCCACCGTCCGCTGCTGGAGGTCCGCCAGGCACAGCTCGGGAACGCCGGCGGGCTGGTGGGCGTCGCGGACCTGGCGAGGCACCGATGATCCCCTCGTCACCGGCGAAGGTGTCCCCGTGAACCCCTCCATCGGTGTGGACATCGGCGGCACCAAGGTGCTGGCCGCTGTCGTCGACGGCTTCGGCCGCGTGCTCGACACCGAGGCGACCGCCACCCCGGGGCCGGGATCCGGGGTCGACAACGCCACGGTCGAGGAGGTCGAGGACGCGCTGGTCGAGGTGGTCGAGCGACTCATCGCCCAGTACGGCCGGCTGACCGTGGGTGTCGCCGCAGCCGGCTTCGTGTCCAAGGACGGCGAGAAGGTGCGGTTCGCACCGCACCTGCCCGTGGCGCGACGAGCCCCTGTCCGAACGGCTGACCAAGCGCTTCGGCAACCGGACCCAGGGGCGCGTCCTGGTCGAGAACGACGCCACCGCCGCACTCTGGGCCGAGGCCCGCTTCGGAGCCGCGCAGGAGACGCGTGGACGCCGTGATGGTCACGCTCGGCACCGGCATCGGCGGCGCGCTGGTGGGACGCGGCATGCTCGTGCGAGGCAGCAACGGGATGGCGGGCGAGTTCGGCCACATGCAGGTGGTGCCCGACGGCCGCCCGTGCGAGTGCGGTCGGAGGGGCTGCTGGGAGCAGTACTGCTCCGGTCGTGCGCTGACCCGGGCAGCCGCCGAGGGCGGGTCCACGCTCTCCGGCCCGGCGCTCACGACCGCCGCCCGGGACGGAGACCCGGCAGCCGCAGCGGCGTACGCCGAGGTGGGCAGGTGGCTCGGCGTCGGGGTGGCCAACCTGGTCGCGGCCCTGGACCCACCCCTGGTCGTGATCGGGGGAGGGGTCTCGTCCGCCGGTGACCTGCTCCTGGAGCCGGCCCGGGTGGCGCTCGGGAAGAGCCTCGTCGGGGCAGGACATCGCGACCTGCCGCGCCTGGCGGGGGCAGTGCTCGGTCCGCTCGCCGGAGTCGTCGGCGCCGCCGACCTGGCCCGGGTGGCGACCCGGCCTAGCCGCGTCGGTAGGTGGGGGCGAGCTCCATCGCGAGTTGCTCGAGGAAGAGCCCGACGTCGGTGACGATGCCGCGAGCCTGCGAGGAGCCACGGTCGGCCAGCTTCGTCACGGTGGCCGGGTTGATGTCCACGCACACCAGCGGCACCGAGGCCGGCAGGATGTTGCCGGTCGCGACGGAGTGCAGCATGGTCGCGACCATCAGGCAGAACCCCGCGCCCTCCAGCTTGTCGCGCATCGCGCGCTGACCCTCGATCACGTCGGTGTAGACGTCCGGCAGGGGACCGTCGTCGCGGACCGACCCGACCAGCACGAACTCCTTGCCGTGGGTGACCAGCGCGTGCATGATCCCGCTCGTCAGGACGCCCTGCTCGACCGCGGCGCGGATCGACCCCGCCTTGCGGATGGTGTTGATCGCCCGGATGTGGTGCTCGTGGCCGTGCTCGACGCCCTGCCCGCGGGCGAGGTCGATCCCGAGCGAGGTGCCGTAGAGCGCTGACTCGATGTCGTGGGTGGCCAGTGCGTTGCCGGCGAACAGCACGTCGACGTACCCGGCCTCGACGAGCGCCACCATCGCGGGAGCGGCGCCGGTGTGGACCACGCCCGGGCCACCGACCCAGAGCACCGACTTGCCGGCCTCCTTGGCCTCGCGCATGCCGTCGGCGACCTGCCGGACCAGGACGGCCTGTGGCTTCTCGCTCGAGACGTCGGACTCCATGAAGCCGAAGGAACCTTCTTCCTTGGTGGAGATCGGCACGGTCACCTTGATGCCGGAGGCACCACAGACGATGCGCATCCCCGAGCGGACGTCCGACATGGGCAGCGTCCGGACGACGGGCTGGGCGCCGTCGTCGACCACCAGGCCGCAGTCCATCTCGGGGTTCTGCACCTGCACCCAGTGACCGTCGATCCGCACGTGGGTCACGAGGTTCGTGCTGGAGTAGAAGCCGTCCGGGAAGACGCCGTCGAGCTCGGCCACGCCGACCTCGGCCTCACCGGGGTCGACCTGGTTGACGCCGTGGATCTGCAACCGCATCAGGATCCGCTGCAGGGTCTCCTCGGCGTCCGCGGAGACGTTGATCCGGGCGTACGACGGGTCGTCGGTGCCGTGTCCGATGTCGAACTGCTCGACGTCGTAGTCGCCGCCGTACTCGTGGATGTCGTTGAGCACCTTCGACAGGGAGGCGGTGTCGATCAGGTGACCCCTGATCTCGACGATCTCGTTGTGCGCCACGTGCTGACCTTCCGTCGTCCCTGCCGGGCGGTCAGAGCACCGCGCCGTCGTCGTAGTCGTCGCCGGAGCCCGGCCGCATGGAGGCCACGAGGTAGACGAAGCCACCGACGAACCAGACCATGAGTACCAGACCCATCCAGGTCGGCAGATCCACCCCCGCCACGAGCAGCACGAGCACGAGCGTCGGCACCCCGAACAGGCCCAGCCACGCGAGCAGCCGCGGGGGGCCGGGCAGCGGGAGTGGCGGTGGAGGCGGCGGCCGGAAGTGGTCCTCCGGGTCTGCGGGAGGAGGTGGCTCCGGCTCCTCGTGGTGCACCTGTGGTGGCGTCGGTGGCGCCACCTCGGCCTCCTCGATCTCCGGCCGGTCGCCGTAGTTGTCGACGATCGAGCGCCAGGCGGCGTCCTCGGCGGACACGTCGTCGCGCGGGGGATCGTCCTCGGGGTCGTGCGGGCTCATGGACCGGGTCAGCCCCCGGAGGTGGTCGCGCCGACCCGCTCGAGGAACGCGCTCGAGGCCTCGAAGATCTGTTCGGCGTCGTTGTCGAGCGTCGCCACGTGGTAGCTGTTCTCGAGCATCTGCTCCCGCACGTCCGACGAGCCGACCGAGGCCTGGATGGCGCGGGCGCTCGACGGGTCCACGACGTGGTCCTCGGTGGAGCGGAGGACCAGGATGGGGCACGTGACCCGGCCGAGGTCCGCGCGCAGTGCCTTGAAGCCCGAGAACATCGAGTGCGCCGCACGAAGCGGTGTCTTCTTGTAGCCGTACTCCTCGACGCCCGGCTTCTTGATGTCGTCGGCGATCCCCGGGAAGGACGGGATCACCAGCTTGAGGACCGGCAGCAGCTTGACGTCCTTGCGCTCGGTGGTGACGGCGGGGTTGACGAGCACCAGCCCGGCCACCCGGTCGGGATGGTCGGCGGCCAGGCGGAGGGCCAGGGCGCCACCCATGGACAGGCCGAAGACGAAGACGGTGTCCACCCGGGCCGCCAGCGCCGTGAAGGCACGCTCGAGCTCGCCGGACCAGTCGGCCCAGGTCGTCTTGTTCAGGTCCTGCCAGCGGGTGCCGTGGCCGGGCAGGAGCGGCACCGACACGGCGTACCCCTGGGCGGCGAGGTGGTCGGCCCACGGCCTCATCGAGACGGGGGAGCCCGTGAAGCCGTGGCTGAGGAGCACGCCGGTGCGGCCGTTCGCCGAGCCGGGATCGCCCTCGGTCTCGAAGGGAACCGCATGAGGATGGACGGTCACGGGCAGTCTCCTGGGGGCAGGTCGGGGAAGCCGGAGGGGCGCGGCAATCGTGTCACGCGTTTCAAGGACGGGCTAGTGTCCTTCAGGCGCAGGGACGCAGCGAAAGTCTGGCTCGGACACTAGGGTTCGCTGGTGAGAGGAAGGTGGCCAGATTGTTCTACTGGTTCTTGAAGTGGATCGCGATCGGGCCGGTCCTCCGTGTCGTCTTCCGACCACGGGTCTCGGGTGCCGAGAACGTGCCTGACGAGGGTGCCGCGATCCTGGCCAGCAACCACCTCTCGTACGCCGACTGGCTGTTCATGCCGCTGACCCTGGCCCGGCGGGTCACCTTCGTGGCCAAGGCCGAGTACTTCAACAGCCCCGGCATCAAGGGCTGGTTCCAGAAGCGCTTCTTCTCCGGCGCGGGTCAGGTCCCGATCGACCGGTCGGGCGCCTCTGCCGCCGAGGGCGCGCTCACGGCTGCCAAGAGGGTGCTGGACGACGGCGAGCTGTTCGGGATCTACCCCGAGGGCACCCGGTCGCACGACGGCAAGCTCTACCGCGGCAAGACCGGCGTCGCGCGGCTGACCCTGCTGACGGGTGTGCCGGTGATCCCCGTCGCGGTCGTGGGCACCGACGTCGTGGCGCCCCCGGGCAAGAAGTTCGGCTCCTTCACCCGGCCGGTCGTGCGGTTCGGGCGCCCCCTCGACTTCTCGCGCTACGAGGGCATGGAGAACGACCGCTACATCCTGCGATCGATCACCGACGAGATCATGTACGAGATCATGCGGCTCTCCGGCCAGGAGTACGTCGACATGTACGCCTCGGCCGCCAAGCAGGAGCAGAAGAGGCGCACCGACCGCGACGCCGGGTCTCCCGGCGAGGCCGGTCCCGACGCCAAGGCCTCCTGACCGTGGTCGGGCGTTGACGGGCTCGACGTGACGGGGCCTTCCACGTCGACGATGCAGTGGACCGGCGCGGCTCCTCACGGCCCGGTCCAGGACACGCTGCTCCGGGCTCTCGGCATCCTGCGCTGCGTGGTGCTGCTCAACGCGGTCGGCATCTACGCTCTCCGCTACCAGGACTACGTGCACCCCGCCGTCGGGTGGCTGGTGATCGCGTTCCTGGTCGTCTGGACGGCCTTCGTCGTCTGGGCCTACCGGTCGCCGGCACGGCGTACCCCGTTGCTGCTGATCTCCGACCTGGTCGTCGCCCTCGCTGCCATCGGGATCTCGCCGTACGTCAAGGGCGCGGGGCTGAGCGCCACGATCCCCGGCTTCTGGGTGATGGGTGTGGTGCTGGCCTGGGCCATCATCTGGCGCTGGCAGGGCGGGCTCGTGGCCGCGCTCGCGGTGAGCGTGGCCGACCTGAGCGTCCGGGACGAGTTCACCCAGAAGGCCTACGGCAACATCTTCCTGCTGATCCTGGGAGGCGCCATCGTGGGCTTCCTGTCCGGGCTGCTCCAGCAGACCGCAGCCCAGCGCGACCGCGCGGAGCGTGCCGCCGCGGCGGCCGAGGAGCGCCAGCGGTTGGCGCGAGTGGTCCACGACGGTGTCCTCCAGGCGCTCGCCCTGGTGCAGCGGCGGGCGCCGGAGCTGGGCCCGGACGGCGTCGAGCTGGGCAGGCTCGCCGGCGAGCAGGAGGTGCGGCTGCGCGGGCTGGTGCAGCAGGACTCGCGTGACCTCGTGGCACCGCTGGGTGACCAGGACCTCGTCCGACTGCTCGCGGGGCTGCAGACGCCCTCCGTGCACGTCGCCGTGCCCGGGAGCCCCGCGATGATGCCGGCCGAGGTCGCCAGTGAGGTCATCTCGGCCGTGGAGGCGTGCCTGAGCAACGTGCGACACCACGTGGGCCGTGAGGCCGAGGCCTGGGTGTTGCTCGAGGACCTCGAGTCGCAGTGGGTGGTCTCGGTGCGCGACGACGGACCGGGCATCGCCGAGGGCCGGCTCGAGGCGTCGGCCGAAGAGGGTCGCCTCGGGGTGCAGCAGTCGATCATCGGCCGGCTGCACGACCTCGGCGGCGTCGCGACGGTGCGGTCCGCGCCCGGTCAGGGGACCGAGTGGGAGCTCACGGTGCCGCGGCCGGGCACGCGGGTGGACCCGTGACCATCCACACGGACCACCCCTTCCTGGACCCCGACGCCGATCCGGTACGTCGCCTGCGGGGTCGGCTCGGTGGCGCGGTCACTCTCTGGGCGGGTGGCTCGGAGCGGTCCCGCGCGGGTCTCACCGTCTCGTCGGTGATGGTCGCGGGAGGCGAGCCCGGGCGGGTGCTGGGCCTGGTCGACCCCGACTCCGACTTCCGGGACGTGCTCGAGCAGACCGGGCGAGCCGTCGTACAGCTGCTGCAGTGGGAGCACCGCGACCTGGCCGAGGCGTTCGCGGGGCAGTTCCCGGCCCCCGGCGGCGCCTTCCGGATGGGGGAGTGGGAGCAGACCTCGCACGGTCCGCGGCTCACCACCGTCACCTCCTGGGCCACGGTCGACCTCGAGTCGATGGAGTCCGTCGGCTGGTCGGAGCTGGTCGTCGCCCGGATCGAGCGAGTCGTGATCGGTGAGGACGGCGAGCCGCTCCAGCACCGGCGGGGGCGGTACCTGCGTCCGGGGTCCTGAGCTGACGGTGTGCGGGCCGCTAGGGTGCGGACCGTGAGCGAGCAGCTGCGGGTGATGGTGGTCGACGACCACCCGATGTGGCGCGAGGGGGTCGCCCGCGACCTGTCCGAGGCCGGGATCGACGTGGTCGCCACGGCCGCCAACGGGACCGAGGCGATCACCAGGTTTCCCGCAGCTCGCCCCGACGTGCTCGTCCTCGACCTCCAGATCCCCGAGCCCAACGGGGTCGCGGTGACCGCGGAGGTGGTCAAGCGGGATCCGTCCGTCCGGGTCCTGATCCTGTCCGCCAGCGGCGAGCAGCAGGACGTGCTGGAGGCGGTCAAGGCGGGGGCGACCGGCTACCTCGTCAAGTCGGCCTCGCGGGCCGAGCTGCTCGACGCCGTACGACGCGTGGCCCAGGGCGACACCGTGTTCACGCCCGGCCTGGCCGGCCTCGTGCTGGGGGAGTACCGCCGGCTCTCCGACACCGGCCCCGCCGACGCCAAGGACGACACGCCACGGCTGACCGAGCGCGAGACCGAGGTCCTGCGGCTGGTGGCCAAGGGGATGTCCTACAAGCAGATCGCCGAGCGGCTGTTCCTCTCCCACCGGACGGTCCAGAACCACGTGCAGAACACCTTGCGGAAGCTGCAGCTGCACAACCGGGTCCAGCTGGTCCGCTACGCGATCGAGCAGGGGCTCGACGACGAGGAGTGACGCGTATTCGTGGGACCGGGCACGGGAAGAACCACGCGTTGGGTAGCGTTGTGCCGCAGACACCGGATAAGGAGCACGCCATGGGTCAAGGAGCGCTGTTGTTCCGCGCATCGCTCGGTGACGTGCTGCGCGCCGAGCGGATGCGCCAGGGGATGACCCTGCGCGACCTGTCGTCGTCGGCGCGGGTCAGTCTCGGCTACATCTCCGAGATCGAGCGCGGCCAGAAGGAAGCCTCCTCCGAGCTGCTCGCCGCGCTGTGCGAGGCCCTCGAGGTGCCGTTGTCCGGGGTGCTGCGCGAGGTCAGCGAATACGTGCAGGCCGAGGAGCTCGCCCTCGAGGTCGTCACCGCTCCCGCGGTGGCCGGCGAGGTCGTGGCGTCCGCCGCCTGATCAGCTGACGCCGGCCGCCTTCTCCAGGGCGCCGAGCTCGTCGTCGAGGTGGGACAGCAGGCGTTGCAGGTGCGGCACGCTGCGCCGGCAGCCGGTGAGCCCGAAGTCCATGTCGTCGGCGTAGCTGTTGCAGGTGATGTTCAGCGCCATGCCGTTGATCGGGATCGACAAGGGGTAGGTGCCGGTCATCCGAGCGCCGTTGAGGTACATCGGCTTCTTCGGCCCGGGCACGTTGCTGATGATCAGGTTGAACGGCGGCCGGATGATGCCGTGCAGGCGCAGCATCGGCGTCACGATCGAGGGCGCCATGCCCAGCGCGCTCATGGCCATGATCTGGAGCTGGCTCATCGAGCCGAGTGCTTCCTTGCCGGTCTTCATCGACGCGTGGATCGAGGACAGGCGGTCGGCCGGGTCGGTCAGGTCGGTGCCGAGCTTGACCATCACCGCCCCGACGGCGTTGCCACCGTCCCCCGCGCCGGTCCCGGACCGCTTGGCGTTCAGACCCACCGGCACCATCGAGACCAGGGACGAGTCGGGCAGCGCCTCGTGCTCGATCAGGTAGTTCCTGATGGCACCGGAGCACATCGCCAGCACGACGTCGTTCAGGGTGGTGCCGCTGGCCTTGCCGATCGCCCGCAGTCGCTCGATCGACCATCCCTGGGCGGCGAAGCGTCGTGAGCCGGTGATCGTGGTGTTGAACATCGTGCGCGGGGCGTAGAGCGAGAGCGCCGAGGTCTCGTTGCTCAGGCCGTGCTTCAGCGTCTTGATCAGGGCCGCGGGCATCCCGGCGGCGTCGGCGGTGATGCCGAGCGCCGTACGCATCGCGTCGAGGGGTACGGCGGACAGGCTGGTCTCCGCCTCGGCGCTGGCCTTCTTGGTCTTGGGGCTGGGCTTGAAGGCCCACATCGGCGGCATGTCCCGCTCGTCGGGGTCGGTCGTCATCACGCTCTGCAGCAGGCGCATGGCGGAGATGCCGTCGACCAGGGAGTGATGGAGCTTCGTGTAGAGCGCCACCCGTCCGTCGCGCAGTCCCTCGATCAGGTGGGCCTCCCACAGCGGCCGCTCGCGGGCGAGGCGGGTGCTGTGCAACCGGGAGGTGAGCTCGAGCAGCTCGCGGACCCGTCCGGGCTTCGGGAGCGCGCTGTGCCGGAAGTGGTACTCGATGTCGAAGTCGGTCTCCTCGGTCCAGGCCCACTGGCCGGCCGAGGTGATGCCGCGGGTGGGTCGCTTGAGGAACAGGGGAGCGATCCCGTCGACTTCGGACATCTGCTCGTAGAGCTTGCGGACGTAGTCACGCGGAGCACCTTCGGGCTTCTCGAAGAGCTGGAGCCCCCCGACGTGCATCGGCATCTGCCGGTTCTCGGCGTACAGGAACGCGGCCGACGTCGGGTCCATCGGAACTGGCACAGCTCCTCCTCTCAGGCCCGGGCAGGGCCTCGGTCGGCCACCTCCCCGGGTGGGGCCGATCCTTGCGCGTTTGTGGTGAGAAGGACACCCGAACGCGAGGTTCGTCCAGATTCCGGTTCCCTGCGGCGACGCCCCAAATAGGTAAAAATCCCGCACCCACCACCTGGCCGGGTGGATGTTCCCGCACGTCGCGGCGGTGCTGCTCGACTCTCCCGAACACATGACGCGGTAGCAGGTGAGGACCAGATGAGCGACGAGATCGTGGGCCACGAGGGCTGTGCCGAGTTCGAGAGGGCCAGCCGGCTGAGCCGTCGCGGCTTCATGCAGGGGATGGCGGCCGGCACCGGAGCCATGGTGGCCACCCAGATGTTCGGCGACGCGATGATGGAGGCCAGCTTCGGGGCCACCGGGGGAAACGTGCTGGTGGTGCTCAGCTTCCGCGGCGGCATCGACGGTCTCGGCGTCGTGGTTGAAGACCTCCGTGCTGGCCGCCGACGCGATGTTCGGGCTGCATCCCAAGATGGCGCCGCTCCTGCCGCTCTGGAACGCCAACAAGATGGCGGCCGTGCACGCCGTCGGCATGGAGGTGCCCAACCGCTCGCACTTCAAGGCGATCGAGCTGATCGAGGACTCCCGTCCCGGCTCCTACGAGCGGCGTGGCTGGGTCAACCGGATGATCGGGGCGGGTGGCATCGTCGGCCCGACCGAGGCCGTGCACCTCAGCTCACCGCTGACGCCGACCATGCTGGCGGGCCCCTCCCCGACGATGGCGACCAATGGCTTCGCGAGCCTGCAGATCCCCGGCCTGAACCCCAAGGCCAACTGGACCCGACGCCGCTACGCCGCGGAGTCCCGCGTCTGGGCCGGCGACAGGGGTCCGTTGGGGCAGGCCGCGCGCTCCGCCTTCTCGATCAGCAAGGGGCTCGCGACCACGATGGCGAGGACCTACCGACCCGCCAACGGAGCGACGTACCCGGACGCGTTCCCGGCGACGGACCTGGCCCGGGCCCTGATGGACGCCGCGCACCTGATCAAGGCCGACGTCGGCACCTCGGTCATCAGCATCGACTTCGGGTCGTGGGACATGCACGCCGACTACGGCAACCAGAGTGGGGGACAGATGCAGTCGATGGTCGGCGGCTTCGCCGCCGCCGTCGCCGCCTTCTTCACCGACCTCGGCTCCATCGGCAACCGGGTGACCCTGGCGACGATCTCGGAGTTCGGTCGCCGCGTCGCGCAGAACGGCAACCGGGGCCTCGACCACGGCTGGGGAAACATGATGCTGGTGATGGGTGGTGGCGTCCGTGGAGGCCAGTACTACGGCCAGTGGCCCGGCCTCGCCAACGGGAAGCTCGTGTCGGGCGACCTCCAGGTGACCACCGACTACCGCAACGTGCTCGGCGAGATCGTGAGCACCCGGTTCCCCGACCGCCCCCTGAACGACGTCTTCCCGGGACTGACCTACCGGCCGTTGGGACTGATGACCTGAGCGCGGACGGTGTCGCAAAATGAGACTCCCTCCGCTGCGGCCGCTCGCCAAGACTGTCGGTGGAAGGGAGGCGGCATGGAGAACCAGCGAACCGCACGGACCACGTCGGGCGAGCAGGAGACGCTCGGTGCCCTGACCGGTCTCCCGGGTGCCGTGGAGGTCCGGTCGTTCGCGGGTGGCTACAGCGTCGCGTTCCCGGAGGCCGACTTCGTCATCAAGATGTCGAGCGCCAGGCCCGAACCCCGCTGCGAGACCGAGTGGGAGGTCACCGTGCGGGAGGCCCAGCCGGGCCTCAGCACGTGGTGGGGCCGGTGGCACCGGTCGTTCACCGTGCATCACTCGGAGGCGGGACCGCTGATCGCCGACGAGGTCCGCGACGCGATGTCGCGGGTGCGCTGCATGCTCGACGACCGCGCCCGGCAGGCCTGAGCGATCGTCGCCTGACCCGCCCGATCGCCCGTCAGCCCGTCACCGTCAGCGCGATCAGCGTGACGTTGAGTGCGCAGATCACGGTCGCCACGGATGCGGCCACCCAGGTCGTGCGTCGCTTGTTCACCAGGGTGCCCATGACCGACCGCCTGCTGGTGAGCATGACGAGGGGGATCAGGGCGAACGGGATGCCGAAGGACAGCACCACCTGGGAGAACACCAGTGCTCGCGTCGGGTCCACGCCGACCCCGATCACGATCAAGGCGGGAGCAAGGGTGATCAGGCGGCGTGCGACAAGAGGAATCCGACGCCGCAGGAACCCCTGCATGACCACCTGACCGGAGTAGGTGCCGACTCCCGAGGCGGCGAAGCCGGACGCCAGCAGGGCCAGCGCGAAGAGCAGGGCGGCCACGGGCCCGAGGGCGGCTGACAGGCCCGCGTGGGCACCCTCGATCGTGTCCACGGGAACCGGCCCGCCGGAGAGCACCTGGGCGGCCACGACGAGCATCGACAGGTTGATCACGCCGGCCACCGTCATCGCCGTCACGACGTCGATGCGCTGGCTGCGCAGGAGGGAGCGTCGCTCCAGCTCCGTGTTCCGCACGTAACGGCCCTGGGTGAGGGCACCGTGCAGGTAGATCACGTGCGGCATCACGGTGGCGCCCAGCATGGCCGTGGCCAGGAGCAGGCTGTCCTTGCCGTCGAACTGCGGTCGCAGTCCCGACGCGACTGCGCTCGCGTCGATCCCGCCCCGCACGAGGCTGTACAGGAATCCTGCGAGTACGACGAGCAGCAGCCCGGTGATCGCCACCTCGAACGGCCGGGCACCGCGTTGCTGCAGCCCGAGCAGGCCGAAGGCGACCACCGCGGTGATCACGCCGCCCACGAGCAGCGGGAGACCGAACAGCAGCTGCAGCGCGATCGCCCCACCCAGCACCTCGGCGAGGTCGGTGGCGATGGCGACCAGCTCGGCCTGCACCCACAGCCCCCGCGTGACCGGCTTGCGGAAGTTGTCGCGGCACAGCTCGGGGAGGTTCTTGCCGGTGGCGATGCCCGCCTTCGCGGAGAGGTACTGGATCAGCATCGCCATCAGGTTGCTGACCACCACGACCCAGACCAGCAGGTAGCCGAACTGGGACCCGGCGGTGATGTTCGTGGCGAAGTTGCCGGGGTCGATGTAGGCGATGGCCGCCACGAAGGCGGGTCCGAGCAGGGGCAGTGGCCCCCGGACGAACGCAACACTGACGAACTTGGGCTTGCTCTGGAACACCGCCGTTCCCTGACCCGGTCGCTAGACGCCCGTGCTCACGGGCGCGACGTCGAGCTGGTCGAGCTTCTCGAGGTCTTCCCGGGACACGGTCTCGAGCTCGCCGGAGACGAGCACCTGCTGGGCCTCGATGCGGTCGTTGACGAGGTTGCTGAGGGCGTAGGAGATCGCGCCGAGCTGCCGCACCGTCACCTCGTCGACCAGCGGCTGCTTCACCGAGGTGATCGCCACGCCGCTCGCGGCGCCGTCGGCGTCCTGCGTCACCGCGACGGTGAACCGCTCCCGGGGGCTGTTCGTCGGGTCGCCGTAGTGCTCCCGCAGCCGCAGCAGGACCTTGTGCCACTCCAGCACGTCGCTGTCCGGCTGCACCGTGGTCAGCTCGTCCTCGCCGAGCGCCGCAGCCGTGCCTCGCTGGGCGAAACAGCGGGCGTAGGAGAGCAGGGCCATCGTCCAGACCCCCTCGACCACCACGGGGTCGGGCGGAAGGCCGGGGCCGAGCTCGCTGACCAGGCGCTCGCAGCAGCGCAGCACCATCTGCAGCTCCTCGAACGTCTCGACCATGTCGCGGAGCAGCGACGCGTTGTCGCTCTCCACCCGCCGTACGACGACGGGTGGCTCCGCGGCAGCCCCTTCCGGGGGACCGCCGTTGGCCGGCGCCTCGGTGCCCATCACCCGACCGAGGGTCCGAGGCCCATGGACTGCGGCGTGCTGGAGTCGGGCGAGGGCTGGTGCAGGCCTTCGTCCAGTGGCCCGAACTCGGTCATCAGGGCGCGGCTGCCACCCCAGGGCGTCTGCTCCTCGGCGATCAGCGTGTTGGTGGTGAGGAGCAGTCCCGCGACCGACGCGCCGTTCTGCAGGGCCGAGCGACAGACCCGCAGGGGATCGATGATCCCCATGTCGATCATGTTCCCGTAGCGACCCTCGAGGGCGTCGAAGCCCTCGTCGACGCCCATCTTCGCCACCTCGGCGACGACCTCGTGGCCGAGGTAGCCCGCGTTCGTCGCGATCAGGTACGTCGGCTCGGTGAGCGCGCGGCGCACGATCTCCACGCCGGTCGCGTAGTCGTCCTTGACGTCGAGCTCGTCGAGCACCGGCGCCGCGTGCATCAGCGCGACGCCGCCGCCGGCCACGATGCCCTCGGCCATCGCGGCGCGGGTCGCGGACAGGGCGTCCTCGACCCGGTGCTGCAGCTCGGCCAGCTCGGCGTTGGTGGGTGCGCCGACCTTGATCACGGCGACCTTGCCCGACAGCGAGCCGATCCGCTCGCTGAGCACCTCCTCGTCGATCCCGAAGGTGGCCCGCTCCGACTCCGCACGCAGCTGCGCGACCCGGAACTCGACCTTCTCGGAGTCGCCGGCACCGCCGATGATGGCGGTCCGGTCGGCGGTGACCCTGATCTGCCGTGCCCGGCCGAGCTGGGCGACGGTCATCGTCTCGAGGGTGAACCCGGAGTGCTTGCTGTAGACCTCACCACCGGTGATGGTGGCGATGTCCTCGAGCTTGCGCAGCCTCCGGTCACCGAAGCCGGGCGCCTTGGTGGCGACGCAGCGGAAGATGCCGTTGACGTGGTTGTGCACCAGCATGCTCAGGGCAGAGCCCTCGACCGTCTCGGCGATGATCATCAGCGGCCGGGGGTCGCGCATCACCTTGTCCAGCAGGGGCATGATCTCCTGCACCTTGGTGATCTTCTCGGCGCACAGCAGGATGTAGGGGTCGTCGAGGATCGCCTCGAGGCTCGCCGGGTGCGTGACGAGGTACGGCGAGAGGTAGCCGTTGTCGTACTCGAAGCCCTCGACGAAGTCGACGCTCATCCCGTGCGTGGCGGACTCCTCGACCGTGACGATGCCGGTGTTGCCGACCGAGTGCAGTGCCTCGGCCAGCACGTTGCCCACGACCTCGTCGTTGTTGGCCGAGATCGTCGCGACCCGTGCGTAGTCGGCGATGGTGACGACCGGGTGAGCGACCTTGCGCAGGTACTCCACCAACCGTCCGACAGCGATGTCGACGCCACGCTTGACCAGGACCGGGTTGCCACCCTGGCCGATGGCCTGCATCCCCTCGCGGATGATCGCCTGGGCGATCACGGTCGCGGTGGTGGTGCCGTCACCGACGATGTCGTTGGTCTTGATCGCGGCTTCCTTCACCAGCTGTGCGCCCATGTTCTCGAACTGGTCGCTCAGGTGGATCTCACGGGCGATGGTGACGCCGTCGTTGGTCACGACGGGGGAGCCGGTGATCTTCTCCAGGATGACGTTGCGACCCTTGGGGCCGAGTGTCGACTTCACTGCCTCCGCCAGCTGGTCGACCCCTGACAGCAACAGGCGCCTGGCTTCCTCGCCGAATCTCAAGTCCTTGGCCATGGTGTCCTCGTCCTCCTTGTGGCGGGTGTACCGAACAGGTGTCGTGCGTTGGGGTGACTGGCTCTGGCTAGGGGACGAGGATCGCCCGGCCCCGCACCTTGCCGGCGTCGAGATCGGCCAGGGCCTGCTGCGCCTCGGCGAGCGGATAGGCCTTGGTGTGCAGGGTGACCTTGCCGGCCTGCGCGAGCACCATCAGCTCGGCGAGCTCGTTGTAGGTGCCGACGATGTTGCCGATGATGTTGCGCTCGGTGGAGATCACGTCGAGCGTGGGAACGACCAGCGTTCCGCCGTACCCGATCACGAAGTAGGAGCCTCCGGGCCGGGTCATCTCGAACCCCTCGTTCTCGGCGCCCTCCTCGGCCACGAAGTCGAGGACCACGTCGGCCCCCTCACCGTTGGTGAGGTCCTTGACCGCGTCCACGTGCTTGCCGTCGGCGACCACGGTCTGCGTCGCACCGAGCTGCTTGGCGAGCTCGAGGGCGGCCGGGTTGCGGTCGACCACGACGATGTTGGTCGCGGTCAGGGCGGCCAGGCACTGGATGCCGATGTGTCCCAGCCCACCGGCCCCGATCACGACCGCGGTCGTGCCCGGGTAGAGCAGGGGGAGCGCCTTGCGCACGGCGTGGTAGGCGGTGATGCCGGCGTCGGCGAGGGCGGCGACGTCCGCCGGCTGGGTCGACGGGTCGAGCTTCACGCAGGCCCGCGCCGAGGTGAGCAGGTACTCCGCCATCCCCCCGTCGGTCCCGTCCAGCCCCGGGAAGATGCTCTCGACACAGTGCATGTCCTGGCCCGCCCGGCACGCACGGCACAGGCCGCACGTGGGCGTCGGGTGCAGGATCACCGTGTCACCGACCGCCACGTTCGTGACCGCGGAGCCGATCTCGTGCACCCAGCCGGCGTTCTCGTGGCCGATCGTGTAGGGCAGCGTCGGGTTCATCGCCTCGTCCCACTGGCCGAGGATGATGTGCAGGTCGGTCCGGCAGACGCCGGCGCCGCCGACCTTCACCACCACGTCGAGCGGACCCTTGACGGTCGGCTCGTCCACCTCGTCGACGGTGGGCTGCTCGTTGTACGCGTGCAACCGAACGGCTTTCATGTGATCTCCTCCAGCTGGCCCTCGCCGCGGGATGCGTAGCGGTGGGACAGCATGCCGCGGCACACGCTGCCGTTCGCCTCCGTGTTGACCCGGGTCAGCCGGGCCTTGCGCAGGTGCAGCGGCAGCGCCTGGACGCCGACTGCCTGCCCTGTCTTCGCGTCCACCAGCAGCGCCGAGTCGTCGCTCGCCGGAAGTCCGAGCTCGGCACGCCGTGCGCGGAGCCGGTCGAGGTCGGCCGAGGGCGGTACGTCGCCCAGGCTCATCTCGGCCAGGTCGTCCATCGTCCTGCCCGCGGTGAGCAGTGGTCGACAGACCCGGTCCGTCCCCGCGAGCACGGCCTTGCGCACGAAGTCGGTCCGGAGCTCGTCGAGCTCGCCGTCGGCCAGGCTGCCGAAGGACTCGGCGAAACCCGACCGGGCGGCGATCCCGGTGTTGATGGCGTCCGAGGCGAAGTGGTCGTCGAGCACCACCTCGGTCCGACGTACTCCCTCGACACCGGCCACGGCGTCGTACGCGTCCGCCACCATCAGGAAGGCGAAGTTGGGCGCGCAGAAGAACGTCGGCAGGCGGAGCCGCACCTGCGCCTCGCCGTCGGCGGACACGGTGCACGAGGAGACGAAGCCGAGCTCGGTGATCGGCTCGTCCAGCTCCGGGTCGCGCACCGCGTCCAGCGCCGCCAGCAGGTGTTCCTGATCTGCCCGTTGCTGGGTCACACGTTGGCTCCCTGCTCCACCAGCTGGGCGTCGTCCTGGGCAGCAGGCTGACCGTCGCCCTTGAGCTGGAACTCGGCCGGCACCTCGATCCCGTAGAGCTTGGCCGCGTTCAGGCCGAGGATCTTCTTCTTGGTGTCGACGTTGACCCGTGGGTAGTCGGAGTACGTGTCATCGGGGTAGTCCCAGTCCACGAACCCTTCGATCTGCCACTTCGGTTCCCAGATGTTGTAGTCGCTGCCGAAGGTCATCTTGTCCTCGCCGACCCAGAACAGCAGCTCACCCATCACCTTGGCGAAGAACTTCGGCCTGGCGTGCATCAGGCCGCCGATCACCACCGAGAGACCCGCGTAGACGTTGGGCTCCTGCGTCGCCATGAAGCAGAAGTCCTCGATCCGGGGCAGGCCCACGTGCTCGACGATGAAGTTCAGCTCGGGGAAGTCCGTCGCTGCGTGGTCCACGTCGGAGACGTCGAACGCGTCCTTGTCCAGGGGCCAGATCGTCGGCCCCTTGTGGACGTGGATGTTCTTGATCCCCAGCTCCTGCGCCTTCGCCAGGAACTTGTAGGCGCCCGGATCGCTCAGCTTGTAGCCGCGCGAGCCGTTGTTCCACTCGGCGGTGTAGAGCTTGACGCCCGTGGAGCCCCAGCGAGCGACGTTCTCCTCGAGCTCCGCGAGCCCGGGGTCGCCGTCGCGCGGGTCGAAGCGCGTGTTGACGATGAACTTGTCGGGGTGCTTCTCGGCGAGTTCACCGTTGCGCTCGGTCGTGTTGAAGCCGTCGGCGTACCACTCCTTGAGGTACGTCGGCTGGAAGATCGCCTTGTCGACGTACCCGTCCTCGAAGACCTCCTTCATCAGCTGGTCCTCGGAGACCTTCCTGAACGCCTCCTTCGTCTGGTGCGTCTCCGGCGGCCCCAGGCCCTGGTAGGCCTGGAAGCAGTCGATCCAGCCCTCGGCGTAGTTCTCCGCGCCCTTCACCCAGTTCTCGGGACTCGCGTCCCAGTAGTGCATGTGGCTGTCGACGACGAAGTACTTCTCTCCGTCTTTCTCGTACATGTGTCCTCCTAGAGGATCGCCGTGGATGAGGGGTGGTGGATCAGTTCTTCTTCTCGAAGGTCGGCAGGTCGAAGCCGATGTACTCCGCGGCGTCCTCGGGATTGGCGAACATGATCGTCCGGTCGTCCTCGTGGATCATCCGGCCGTAGTGCGTCGACATGTTCTCCTCGAACTGCGCGGCGTCGTAGTAGCCCTGCTCCTCACCCAGGGCCTCGGAGATCTCGTCGTAGTCGAAGTCCATGCGGTTGATTCCGTCGACCCGGATCATCGAGGGCAGCCGGGTGATCGTGACGCCCTCCTTGGTGCCCATGACCTCGGCCACGACCGCACCCACCTGGTTGTTCATCAAGGTGACGCCGCACTTGTTCGAGGCCGTGTTGTCGGACTTGAACGCGCTCTCGGTCGTCGCGTACGACGTCTTCGTCGACTGGTAGCCACTCACTGGGTCAGCTCCTTCGGTTCGTTCAGGCTGAGGTCGGACAGGATTCCGCCGAAGCGGCTCTTGGCACGGTCGAGGCCGTCCTCGAACCGGGGCGGCTTGGCGTCGGGCTGCGACCACAACGGGGACAGCGCACGGGCAGCGACCAGGCACTTGGGCACCCAGTTCGAGAGCCAGCCGTCGATGATGTCCTTGTTGTAGTCGGCGAACTCCTTGTCGTTCGTCAACAGCTCGAACATCGCCTTCGTGTACCGCAGGTCGCGTGCGGCGTAGTCATGCTCCCCGGCGCCCACGACCGTGGGCGTCACGAAGTCGCCGTTGCCCGGCGATGCCTGCTGCACCAGCTGGCTGCGGAACAGCTCGCCGACCAGCGGCTCGAAGACGACGTTGGCCGCGAAGATCGCCTCGGCCCAGTCGTCGATGCCGGTGAGCTCCTCGGTGACCCGGCGTACTCCCTGCCAGGCAGGGTCCTCGTTCCAGGTCTCCACGTGGGCAGCACCGTCGAACGACTCGATCTCCTCGCTCAGCGTGAGGTTGTAGAGCGCCAGGTCCTGGGCGAACCGGATCCGGTGCATGCTGTTCACGGCGATCGCGTTGTTGTGCATGTTCGTTGGTGCGCGCCTCTGGGCGTTGGCGAAGAGGTAGAGCCCCAGGCCGTGCTCGACGTGCATCCAGGCGCCGATGTTGCGCTCCACGAAGGTCACCCAGTTGGGGTTCCACTGCTCGAAGGCCTTCGTCTCGCGCGCCGTCTCGATGTTCTGGTTGATCTGCCGCACCACGTTGGAGTTGTTGCGGTAGAACGTCAGCTCCCACTCCTCGTTGGGGTCGCGGAACTCGTGCCACCCGTGAGCGGGCCAGTCGTAGCCACGACCACCTGAGCCGGGGAAGCGCTCCGGGTCTCCACGGTCCACGCCCCAGGCCTTCAGCACGGTCCAGTCGAGCGGGTAGCCCCCGCGACCGTCCGAGAAGCCGTAGAGCCAGCCCTGGGCGAGGTAGTGCCTCGGGTCGGGCTGCACCTCGACCGTGACGTCCTCGTAGTGGGACTGCTTGCGCTTCTGCGGCGTGTAGTAGTTGTAGTGCCGCAACGTGGAGTCGGGGAAGACCTTGGCGCCGGCTTCGGCGTCGGTGAACTCCGGCTTCGGTGAGCTGCGCTCCTCGGTGATCATTGGCGATCGGCCTCGCTTTCCATGTTGTTGGTCGGATGAGTGTTGGTCGGATGAGCGGTGTTACTCGGTGGGACCAGTGGTCGTGAACTTGTCGTAGTAGATGTTCTTCTCGGGGGCTCCGAGGTCCCCGAGCACGTCCATCGCCGCCTCGACCATCGGCGGCGGGCCGCAGACGTAGGAGTCGGCCTCCGAGAGGTCTGTCTCGTGCTTCTTGACGATGTCGGTGATCAGGCCGACCTCGCCGTCCCAGGGCTCGTCCGGGTCGGCCTCCGAGAGGGCTGGCACGAACGTGAAGTTCGGGAGCCGCTCGGCCAGGTCGTAGAGCTCCTTCTCGAAGCACAGGTCCTTCTGGCTGCGGGCCCCGTAGTAGTACGTCGCCTTGCGCGAGCTGTCCTTCTCCGCGAGGGACCGCAGCACCGAGAGGATGGGGGCCATGCCGGCACCACCCCCGACGAAGACGATGTCGGAGTCGCGCCCGTCGCGCAGCGTGAAGACCCCGAACGGGCCGACGATCTCGAGCTCGTCCCCGACCGAGACCTGGGTGTCCAGGAAGTGGGAGAACCGGCCGTCGGGGTAGCACCGGATCACGAACTCGAGCTGCCCGCTCTCCTTCGACGAGGTGTTGGCCATCGAGAAGGAGCGGGTCTCCTCGGTGCCCGGGATCTTGATGTCGACGTACTGACCGGGCCAGAACGCGATCTCGGTCGGTTCGATCAGCTTGATGACGAGGTGACGCATGTCGTGGGTGACGTGCTCCGTCGAGACGACCTCGGCCCTGGCCTCCTGGATCGGATGGCCGGAGCGAAGCATCTCCTCGTCGTAGTTGAGGAGCTCGATGGTGACGTCCTCGTAGACGTGCGCCCGGCAGAGCAGGGTGAAGCCCTCGTCGAGCTCGAAGTCGGGAAGGGCGAAGGTCGAGTACTTGTCGAGCTCGATGTCGTCACCGTCGAGGACGAACGACTTGCAGGCCGCGCACTGGCCTTCCTTGCAGCCGTGCATGAGCGTGATGCCCTGCTCGGCGGCGGCGCGCAACACCGTCTGCTCCTCGTCGACCTCGATCTCGACGCCTACCGGCTCGAACCGCACGACATGTTTCTCGCCCATGGATCCCTTCCGTGCATGGCTTGCGTGAACGACTTCCTGTGGGTGTGCCCGTCAGACCCAGGGACGGGCGGGGAGTGCCGGCAGCTGGTGCCGACGCCCCTCGCCGTCCTGGATCCTCGGTTGCTCAGGCGTCCGCTGGTGCCGGACGACCCGCCGGTCCCCCCTTGATGTAGTTCGCGTGGAATGCCTGCTGCTCCTCGGGAGTCATCTCGTTGAGCAGCACGTTCGGGCTCTGCAGCGGAGGCATCCGGCGCAGGTGGTCCAGGTTCCACATCTTCTTCGGGTCCAGGTTGAGGTGCGGCTGCGCCACCAACGTGTGCCCGTCGTCCCTGACGTAGCCCATGTCGGAGACCACGTCGGCCCAGTTCCAGCCGTGGTAGAGGGTCTCCCACTCGCGCTTGCCGATCAGCTGACCCATGTTGGGCGTCTCGCGGCCCTGGTAGGTCGGCCGGAAGGCCTCGACATCGGTCCAGCGGCAGGCCTCGTGGCAGTAGGTACGCATCTGCCCGTCGACCTCGGCCATCACCATGTCCTCACGGACCAGGCACGGCACCATGCAGGTCCAGCAGCGGTGCGGGTACGCGTAGTCGACGTCCTCGGCCACGATCGGGTGGTGCCCGTTCGGCGTCGAGAGGCGGTTGTAGTTCTCCCACCACTTGCCGTACTTGTCGTACCAGCCCGGGTACTTGAACTCGAACCACTCGAAGTCCTTGTCCGTCATCGGGTCCATCCGCCAGTAGTTGGCGAGCCACCCGGTGCAGAAGAACTGGGCGACCTCGTGCACGTAGCCCTTGTTCCAGATCTGGTTCCACGACTCCTCGATGAGGTCGTGCGGGATGACCAGGCCGTACTTCTCGAGCGGGACGAGGTAGCTGCGGTAGTAGTCGTCGTAGATCCACCGACGCCACATCTCCGCGTAGCTCTCCCGGTCCTTGCGGCGGTCCTTCGTGCCGTACTCGATGAAGGTGCCGATCGCCGCGTCCACGACGCGGTGGTTGTTCCACCACGCGTACCGCAGGTCGCGCTCGAGCAGCTGGTGGTTGCCCTCGTCGGAGAGCGCCATCAGCAAGGTGGCGTACCCGTTGCTGATGTGGCGGGACTCGTCGGACTGCACCGAGTGGAACACCGTGGGAAGGAGGTAGTCACCGTTGGCTGCAGCCTCGGCCGGCATCGCCACGAAGAGCGTGTTGGTGAATGCCGTCTCGGCCACGATCGTGAGGTAGATGCTCGCCGCGGTGATGGCGTCACCGGTGATGAACCCCTCCGCGAACTGACGGCCGATGGTGCCGCAGTAGTCGTTCTGGAAGTTGCGCAGGCTGCTGTTGAAGCCCGCCGGGTCGATGTAGTTGTTCATGTACACGCGCTTGAGGTTCTGCTGGATCGTCGAGTGGCGGACCTCGTCGATCATCTGGATGGCCTGCCCGTTGTGCAGCTCCGGGTTGGGCACGGTGTTGAAGAGGAGAGGCATCGCGCGGGCCGCGGAGATCTCGGGCAACGGGATGATGCTCAGGAAGAGCTTCTGCCACTCCAGCCACCGCTCCTGGACCTGGCGGAACATGTTGCCGCGGATCGCGCCGTCGGCGGCTCCGTAGACCCGGTGGTCCTTCTCCTCCTGCATCGGGAAGTACGACTTGAGAACCTGCTTGAGCGGGTCCTTCTTCTTGGCCTTCTGGAACGTGTAGTCGGTCCCGTACTGGGAGACCGGCTCGTGGTAGAGCGGCTCCCAGGCCAGTTCTTGGATCTTCTCGTGTGCCTTGGCCACGCTTTGGCGAGTCATCACCACTCCTTCCTGTAGATCGAGTAGGTAGCTCTGATTCAAGGCCCAAGGTCGGGAGGCACCAGGTCTCACATTGAGACGGGGCTCACATCTGCCGGTTCTCGCCCGATTCGTCGTCGAACATCGCTCCGCGGATCTCCGCGAGGTGGGCGCGGACGTCGCGCATGATCTCCCGGTTGCCCTCGGGCGCCGGTTCGATGCCGAGCGCCTCGAGCAGTGCCTTGGCCGGTGGGCCGGGGTCACCGCTCTCGCCGAGGACCGGGTGCAACCCCTGGTCGGTGAGGTGGGTGAACACCAGGTTCACCACGCTGAACGGGTTGTAGCTCTCGACGTACGGGTCGACCTCGGGTCCGGCCTCGGGGCCGTCGGCTGCGTCCATGTCCTACCTCCCGGAATCCGGGCCGGCGTCCGCCGGTCGAGATGTCGCGACGCTACGCTCGCCTCGACGCGGTGCTGTCTCAATCTGAGACAGCCTTGTCGGGGTGACTGGGCGACACTCGACTCCGCAATCAACAGCGCATATCGTGAACGGCGGCCCCGGACCTCGGCTGCCTGTTCCCCGGTCGTACGTGGCGGTCGGGAAGGATGTGCGAGACCGCTTGGGGGTTTGGATTTGGCGACGCCGCCTGTCTCACCAGAATGGCTCCGTCCTGCGCAGAAAGTCGTCGCAGCGAACCGGCTCCGGTTCCTGACCGCCGACGTACCCGAACCTCGCACCGTCCGCGACACCATTCTCGCGTCCTGGCGGCGGTCACTGGCGATGCACGTCGCGGCCGACAAGGTCGAGATGCGCTTCGACCCCGACCCCCATCTCGACACCCGCCTCGCCCGGAGCGCGCAGCCCGTGCTCCGGAGTCTCAGCGAGCAGCTCCAGGGCCAGTCGGTCAGCGTCATCCTCACCGACCCGACGGGCGTCGTGCTGAGCCGGCTGACCGGCGACGGTGAGCTGGAACGTCACCTCGACCGGGTCCTGCTCGCGCCGGGGTTCAGCTACGCCGAGAAGTTCGTGGGCACCAACGGGATCGGCACGGCCCTCGAGGTGGGCGGTCCGACCCACGTCTTCGGCCATGAGCACTACGCCGAGAACCTCGAGGAGCTGGCCTGCGCCGGCGTACCGATCCACCACCCGGTCACCGGACGGCTGGTGGGCGCCGTCGACCTCACCTGCTGGCGCAAGGACGCGGGGACGTTGCTGCTGACCCTGGCCAAGACGACGGCCGAGCAGATCCGGCGAGCGCTGCTCGCCGACGCGAGTGCGTCGCAGCTCGAGCTCTTCCAGGAGTACCTCCGCACCTGCAGCCGCACCACCGGGATCGTGTTCGCCCTCGACAGCGACGTGGTCATGCTCAACGACCACGCGCGCGCCTCACTGGCACCGGCCGACCAGTCGACGCTCCTCGCCCAGGCGACCGAGGCGATGCTCTCGGCCCGAAGGGGCACGGTCACCGTCGAGCTGTCCTCCGGAGTCATCGCCCGGATGTACTGCCGGCGCGTGGGCACCGGCGGCCAGCCCTCGGGCGTGGTCGCGCACGTGGTGCTCGACCAGCCCGGCAGCCAGGCCTCCCTCTCGCGTGACGCGTTGCCCCAGGCGCCGCTGCCCAGCATCGTCGGCACCGGTCCGCCGTGGCTGCACGCCTGCCAGGAGGTCGAACGGGTCTTCAGGTCCGGCGAGTGGCTCGCGGTCGAGGGCGAGCCCGGGGTCGGCAAGCTGGCCGTCCTGCGAGCGGTCCAGCTGCGCCGTCAGCCCGTCGGCAGGTTCGAGCTCATCGAGGCGCGCGAGGCGGCCACCGACAAGAACTGGCTCAAGGACGTACGACGGACGGTGATCGGCAACGCGGACTCGATCGTGATCCGGCACGTGGACACCCTCACCGCCCCCCAGCTGCGTGGCCTCGCCGCCGTGCTCCAGGACGCCCGCAGCGGCGCGACCACTCCCTTGTGGGTGGCGGTCACCCTGGGCACGGACAGGTCCAGCAAGACCCTCCCCGAGCTGCTGCGGCTGTTCCCGAGCACCGTCGAGCTCCCACCCCTGCGTCTCCACCTCGAGGACCTGCCGCTGCTCGTGCCGGTGTTCTTGTCGCGGCTCGCCCAAGGGGGACACCTCGCCTGCTCACCCGAGGCCATGCGGCTGCTGATGCGGATGTCCTGGCCGGGGAACGCCGAGCAGCTGCACGAGCTGTTGCGCGAGGTCGTCAAGCACCGCCGGAGCGGCTGGATCACGCCGGACGACCTCCCACCCGAGGTGCATGCCGTGAGCCGCCGCGTGCTCAGCCCCCTGGAGGCGATGGAGCGCGACGCGATCGTCAAGTGTCTCGCCGACGCCCACGGCAACAAGGTCCGGGCGGCCAAGTCGCTGGGGATGTCCCGAGCCACGATCTACCGCAAGATCCACGACTACGGGATCGTGCCTCCCACCTCCTGACCGACGTCTCACATTGAGACGTGGTGCCTCGCGGACCCTGCGTAGCGTCAGCCCCGAGGTCGACGAGCGACCCCTCCCGGCACGAGCAAGGAGACCCGATGGACAGCGATCCGTCCGTGGCACTTCCGTTGCTCCAGCTCGGGCTCCTGATGGGCATCGTCATCGTCGGGCACGGCTTCGCCGCCCGCCGGATGCCCGTCGAGATCATCCCGGGCTTCCTCCAGCCCCGGGTCACCCTGTGCAACAAGCTCCGGCCCTGGCTCAGCGCAGCAGCCCTCGTGATGACGATGGCCGGCCTGGTCCTCATCATCGGCTGACGGGGTCGACCCCAGGCGTGAGCAGCACCTCCCGCGCGCCTGTGGGGCGGGTATAGGTTCGGCAGGTCAGCGAGTCGAGCACCAGGAGGTCCCGTGTCGGGAGCCAGCGCGCAGTCCGGGAACCACGACTACGTCATCGTCGGGGCAGGCAGCGCAGGTGCGGTGCTCGCTGCCAGGCTCACCGACGATCCCGGGGTCCGGGTCCTGCTGCTGGAAGCCGGTCCCGAGGCGGAGGGCGACGAGATCTCGATCCCCGCCGCGTTCGCCTCCCTGTTCAAGACGAAGTGGGACTGGAACTACGCCACCACGGAGCAGAAGCAGCTGCACAACCGGCGCGCGTACTGGCCGAGGATGAAGGCCCTGGGCGGGTGCTCCTCGATGAACGCGATGATCTACATCCGCGGCAACGCGGCCGACTTCGACGCCTGGCGTGACGAGTACGGCGCCACCGGTTGGGGCTACGAGGACGTGCTGCCCTACTTCAAGCGGGCCGAGGGCAACACCCGGCTCGGCGGACCGTGGCACGGCCAGGACGGACCGCTCCGCGTCGAGGACCGGCGCTACACCCACGAGCTGACGAACCTCTGGGTCGAGAGCGCGGTCAGTGCCGGCCTCAAGCCGACCGACGACTTCAACGGTGCCGAGCAGGAGGGCGCGGGCGTCTACCAGGTCACCTGCAACAAGGGAAAGCGGTGGTCGGTCGAGCGCGCCTACCTCGAACCCGTCAGGCACCGCGACAACCTCGACGTGGAGACCGGGGCGTTCGCGACCAAGATCCTGGTCGAGGGGGAGCGCGCCACCGGCGTGACCTACCGCGCGCACGGCCGCGAGGTCACGGCGTACGCCGACCGCGAGGTGCTGCTCTGCGGCGGCGCCGTCAACAGCCCGCAGCTGCTGATGCTCTCCGGCATCGGCCCGGCGGCACACCTGCGCGAGCACGGGATCGACGTCGTCGCGGACCTCGCGGGAGTGGGGCAGCAGCTGCAGGACCACCCGACGACGCCGATGATCTGGCACACGCGCGGCGTCACCGACCTCGCAGAGCTGAGCAACATGCGCAACCTGGTGCGCTGGAAGGCGCGGGGGACCGGTCCGCTGGCCTCCAACGTCGGCGAAGGTGGCGGCTTCGTGAAGTCGAGGCCCGACCTGCCGGCACCCGACATCCAGTACCACGTCGTCCCCGCCGCGTTCTACGACAACGGGTTCCGGGAGCCGACCCAGCGCATGTTCACCGCGGCACCGGCCGTGGTCTCCGTCCGCAGCCGGGGCTCGCTCCGGCTGCGGTCGACCGACCCGGCCTGGCACCCGGAGATCGACGCGGCGTACTTCGACGACGGCGCCGACCTCGACGCGATGGTCGCCGGGATGCGGCGTGTCTGGGAGATCTGCAGCCAGGGCCCGCTGGCGGGACACCTCGCCAAGCCGTTCCTGCTCCCGGAGAACCCGACCGACGAGGACTTCGTCGAGCACGTGCGCAACTACGGACAGACGCTCTACCACCCGACGTCCACGTGCGCGATGGGCTCGGGCGAGGACGCCGTGGTCGACCCGGAGCTCAGGGTCAGGGGGATCGGCGGCCTGCGCGTCGTCGACGCCTCCGTGATGCCCGCCGTGCCACGTGGCAACACCAACGCACCCACCATCATGGTTGCCGAGAAGGCAGCCGACCTGATCAGGAGCTCGCGATGACCACCGAGATCACCACACCCACGCCGACCGTCCCCGCCGACGAGCGCGAGACCTTCGACTCCCTGAGCCCGGTCAACGGCGACGTGGTGGGCACCCATCCGGTGCACACGGCCGAGGACGTGCAGGTGGCCGTGTCCCGTGCTCACGAGGCCGCCGACTACTGGTCCTCGCTGTCCTTCGACGAGCGGGCCGAGAAGCTGAACATCTGGAAGGGCGTGATCACCCGCCGGATCGCCCAGATCGCCGACCTGATGCACCTCGAGACCGGCAAGCCACACAGTGACGCCGCCCTCGAGGTCGCGCTCGCGCTCGACCACATCGCCTGGGCCGGCAAGAACGCCAAGAAGGTGCTCGGTCGGCAGAAGGTCTCCTCCGGGCTCGTGATGGCCAACCAGGCAGCGACCGTGGAGTACAAGCCGCTCGGCGTCGTCGGCGTCATCGGCCCCTGGAACTACCCGGTCTTCACACCGATGGGCTCGATCGTCTACGCCCTCGCGGCCGGCAACGCCGTGGTGTTCAAGCCCAGCGAGCTCACGCCGGGCGTCGGCGGCTGGCTGGCGGCGACGTTCTCCGAGGTCGTGCCCGACCACCCGGTCTTCCAGGTGGTCACCGGGCTCGGCGAGACCGGAGCGGCCCTGTGCCGCGCCGGCGTCGACAAGCTGGCGTTCACGGGTTCGACCGCGACCGGCAAGAAGGTGATGGCGGCCTGCGCCGAGACCCTCACCCCGGTCGTCATCGAGGCCGGCGGCAAGGACGCGGTGCTGGTCGACGAGGACGCCGATCTCGACGCCGCAGCCGACGCAGCGCTGTGGGGCGCGTGCGCCAACGCCGGGCAGACCTGCATCGGCGTCGAGCGGGTCTACGTGCACGACCGGGTGTACGACGAGTTCCTGGCCCGGCTCGTCGACAAGGCGAAGGACCTCCGCGCCGAGGACAGCCCGGACACCAAGATCGGGCCGATCACGATGCCCAGCCAGCTGGACGTGATCCGCTCGCACATCGGCGACGCGATCGCCCGCGGTGGTCGTGCCGTGGTCGGTGGTCCGGACGCGGTCGGTGACCGCTACGTCCAGCCGACGATCCTGGTCGACGTACCCGAGGACTCCAGCGCCGTGCAGGAGGAGACCTTCGGACCGACGATGACCGTGAGCAGGGTCGCCAGCATGGACGAAGCGGTGGCCCGGACCAACGGCACCCGCTACGGCCTCGGGTCCACCGTGTTCGCCAAGGCGCGCGGGATGGAGATCGCGGAGCGCATCCGTTCGGGCATGACGGCCGTCAACGGGGTCATCTCGTTCGCCGCGATCCCGTCGCTGCCGTTCGGCGGCGTCGGCGACTCGGGCTTCGGCCGGATCCACGGACCCGACGGGCTCCGGGAGTTCACCTACGCCAAGGCGATCGCACGGCAGCGGTTCAAGCCGCTCCTCGCGCTCACCTCGTTCAGCCGCACCGCCAAGGCCGACCAGCAGCTGACGCAGATGATCACGATGATGCACGGCCGTGGCTCCACGCTCCCCAAGTGAGCCAGGCGATCGGTCCCGGACTCCGCCCGGAGGTCCTCGAGGACAGCTGAGTCGCTACGGCGCCGCAGCGGCTCCGCACCTCGAGCTGGCGATGTCGCGCAGCCGCACCTCGCTGCGCCAGCGCTGGGCCCGGGTGCGCTCCAAGCTCTGGGCGGTCGGGCAGTGTGCCGTCGCTGCCGGTGTCGCCTGGACGGTGGCCACGCAGGTGTTCGGCCACGTCACCCCGATCTTCGCCCCGGTCGCGGCCGTGGTCAGCCTCGGGACCTCCTACGGCCAGCGGCTCCGTCGGGTGGCGGAGGTCTCGGTGGGCGTCGCCATCGGGGTCTTCGTGGGCGACGCGATCACGGCCTGGCTCGGGTCGGGCGGCTGGCAGATCACGCTGATCGTCGCCCTCGCGATGATGACGGCCCTGCTCCTCGACCAGGGTGTGCTCTTCGTCAACCAGGCCGCCATCCAGGCGATCTTCGTGAGCGCGCTGGTGCCGACGGCCGGTGCTGCCTTCACCCGGTGGACCGACGCGCTGATCGGTGGTGCGGTCGCGCTGGTGGCCGCTGCCGTCGTACCCCGGGCACCGCTGCGGCGGCCCCGCGAGCAGGCCGGGCGTGATCGTCCGCAAGATCTCGGCCCTGCTGAGGGCCGCGGCCGAGGGCGTGCTGGACGGTGACGTCGACCGGTCACTCGCGGTGCTCCGGGACGCGCGGGCGACCGACGAGCTGGTCGCCGAGCTGCGCGCGGCCTCCGACGAGGGTCTCTCGATCGTCCGTTCCTCGCCCTTCCGCCGGCGCCACCGGGGCCGGGTGCGAGCGATGGCCGAGCTCGTCGAGCCTCTCGACTTCGCGCTGCGCAACACCCGCGTGCTCGTCCGCCGCGTGGCGGTGGCGAGCTACCGGCACGAGCCGATCCCCCCGACGTACGCCGCCCTGCTGGACGACCTCGCCCAGTGCACCGACGCCATCGCCGACGAGCTCGCCGCGGGGCGCGCGGCCACCGCGGTCAGGGACGAGCTCGTCGCCCTCGGCCGGGAGTCCTCGCACATCGAGCACACCAGCGAGCTGTCGGCCGAGGTGGTCCTGGCGCAGGTCCGGTCCCTCATCGCCGACCTGCTCGCGGTCACGGGGATGGACCCGTTGGCCGCCACCGACCAGATCCCGCCCCTGAGCGCCTGACCCCGCCGAGACGTCACGGATGGAAGCTGGATCTGCGCCGAGGCGTCGCAGATGAAACTCTCTCAGAGCTCGCGGACGACCGAGTCGACCACGGCCACCAGGTCGCCCTCGGTGCGCTCGGCGACCATCCGCTGGCGCTGGTAGGAGGCGCCACGGCGCGGGATCTCCTCGACCAGGGCGAGCTCGTCGCTGCACCCCAGCCGCTCGGCGACCGGGGCCAGCTGTTCGAGCAGCTCGTGGAGGTCCTCCTGGAGGAGCCGCTCGTTGGAGTGCTCGTCGAGGATGATCCAGGCGTCGATCCCGTAGCGCGCGGCTCGCCACTTGTTCTCCTGCACGTGCCACGGCGGCATCGTCGGCAGCTTCTCGCCCCGTTCGAGGCGGTCGGAGAGCTCGACCACCAGGCAGTGGGTGAGGGCCACCAGCGCGCGCATCTCGCGCAGGGTCGAGACGCCGTCGCAGATCCGGACCTCCACGGTCCCGAGCCTGGGTGCCGGTCGCACGTCCCACCGGATCTCGTCGATCTCCTCGATCACACCCGTGACGACCAGGTCCTGGGCATAGCTCTCGAAGTCCGACCAGCGCTCGAACTGGAACGGCAGGCCGGCGGTCGGCAGCTGCTGGAACATCATCGCCCGGTTGCTCGCGTAGCCGGTGTCGGTGCCCGCCCAGATGGGGGAGGAGCCCGAGAGGGCCAGCAGGTGGGGGTACCACTTGAGCAGCGCGGAGACGATGGGCATCGCGTGCTCCCGTCGTACGCCGACGTGGACGTGCACCCCCCAGATGAGCATCTGACGCCCCCACCACTGGGTGCGTGCGATCAGCTCCTCGTAGCGGTGGCCGGGCGTCAGCAGCTGGTTGGTCCACTCGGCGAAGGGGTGCGTGCCGGCGGAGTAGAGGTCCACACCCAGCTCGTCGGCGAGCGGCCGCACCAGGTCGATCATCGACGCCAGCTCGTCCACGGCCTCACCCGTGGTGCGGCAGATCCCGGTGGTCAGCTCGACGGTGTTGCGGAGCAGCTCCTTGTGGATGCGCGGCTCCGGGCCGTGCCGGCTCAGGCCGAGGTCGAAGAGCTCGGAGGCGGCGTTGACCAGGTCGCGGGAGTGCTTGTCGACGAGCGCGAACTCCCACTCGACACCGAGCGTCGGCGCGGGCGAGTCGGCGAAGTCGATGGGCACCGGCTCATCGTTCCACGTCCTGCGCGCCGGGAGCTCGGCCGTGGGTCGCGGGACCTCAGGGACTCGGCGTCGCGCTGGCGAACGTCCGCGCCATCGAGCCGTCGGCGTTGCGCAGGCCGTGCCCCGCGATCACGTAGACGACCAGCGTCCCGGCGCTGCGCTCGCCCCGCAGGGCGACCTGCTTCCCGACCAGTCCGGTGAACTCCTCGGCGTTGCTCTCCACGGCTCCGTCGCCGTCGAAGTCCCCGCTCGCGCGCGCCGCCGCGACGTCCGCACCGCCGAGGTCCATCGGCGTCCCGCCGAGGCAGAACCCGCCGCCACAGCTGCTCCACGTGCCGTTGAGGTTGGTCAGCACCGGCCCGGTCGGGGTGGGCTTCGGTGTCGGCTTGGGCTTGGGTGTCGGCTTGGGTGTGGGCGTGGGGGTCGGCTTGGGGAGGGGCTTCGGAGCAGCCGAGTGGACCGTGGGAGCCACGGCCGGGCGAGAGGTGGTGGCCTTCTTCGTCGGCTTCTTCGCCTTGACCGTCCTGGTCGCGGTCTTCCGCACGACCGGGGTCTCCGGGGGCGGCGGCGAGGGCAGCGAGAAGACGCCGGTCGCGTAGCCGGCCTGGAAGGACAGCACGAGCGAGACGTAGTAGTCGGAGTGGTTGTAGCGGAAGGCCGCACGGGACATCCCGGCCGCGTCGGCGAGGCTGCCTCCCGCGCCGCACAGGTAGACCGCCGAGCCGAGGGCGCTGTCGTCGATGTCGTCCGGGTTCATCTTCCCGTCGCCGTCACCGTCACGGGCGACTCCGCGCCAGGTGGACGGGAGGAACTGCATCTGGCCGACGGCCCGGTCCCAGACCTTGTCGCGGTCGAGCGTGCCGTGGTCGCTGTCCGCGATCGCGGCGAAGGCGCCGGCACCGTCGAGCTGCGGGCCGCGGATCTCCGGACGCGAGACGCCGTCGGACCCCAGCTGGGAACCACCGAAGCGACCGTGGTTGGACTCGACCCGGCCGATGGCGGCCAGCAGGGTCCAGGAGACGTGGCAGCCCGGGTCGGCGACGGCCATCGCCTTCTCGGCGTGCTTGTAGGCGTGCAGTGCCGCCTCGGGTACGTCGTTGCCCCCGGTGCGGCTGATCTCGAAGAACTGGGTGTCGCTCCGGGTTCCCTTCGACTTCGCGTGACCCTCCCGGGCCAGCAGGATCGTCCGGGGGAGGACCTGCTGCAGCGAGCCCAGCTCCCAGTAGGAGCGGAACGGGGTCGTCGTGGTGACGCTCGGCAGGGCGTCGCGGGACTGCCCTGTCGCCGCCTCGGCGGACGGGACGGGCGTCTGCGCCACGGCGGTGACCGTCAGGCCGACGGAGAGGAGAAGGGAGCCGAGCAGCGCCCAGACAAACTTCATGATCGGCGGACCTTCACGTCAAATCGGACAGTGTCGCGAGCCTAACCGCGCCCGGAGGGGCGTCTGACCAGATCAGGACAATTGCCGCCGATCCCACCAAGAATTCACGGTGGGGACTAGACAGGTTCGCCGGCTCGCAGCCGGGCCAGCCAGTCACGATGGGTGGCGCCGTCGAAGGGCGCCACGGACTGCTTCATCGTGGCGGCGATGTCCTGGCAGCTGGCCACCGCCTGCTCGACCACCTCGTCCGGATAGTCGAGCGAGACGCGGTGGGCGGCGAACTCGTCCTCGTCGTCGACCCAGATGCGCCCCGTCGTGCCTCGGATCACGTCGAGGTCGAGGTCGACCGCGCGCACGAGGCTCTCGCCGTGCCACACGGCCGGCGTCGTGATGTCGACGTACGTGTCGAAGGGGCGCGCCGGATCCTCGCCGTAGAAGGTGCCCAGCCACCAGGCGTCGTGCGGCACCAGCGTGACGTGGTCCGCCGCGGCGTGGAAGGCACGCACCGGACTGGCCAGCAGGGTGCCCTTCGCGATGCCGACCCAGGTGCCGTGGGCATCGGTGCCGAGCAGGACGCTGTCGAACTCCCAGTGCGGTGAGTCGGGCCACTTGCGGCACTCGACGCGGACGGGGCGCGCGGACCGGCTGGGCATGCGCCCGAGGATACGTCGGCCCCGCGTCTCGGCTGCTAGGCCGGAGGGTGCGGCATCACCTTCGGTGCCACCCGGGCGACGATGTCCTGGTAGCGCGAGCCGGTGAGCTTGGCGAGGTGGTGCATCGCGTGCGCGTCGATGCCGACCAGCACGCGGGCCTTCCCCTTGAGCGCACCCTTGATGATGATCTGGGCCGCCTTCTCGGGGGTCATCCGGGCCAGCTTCTCGTCGAAGTAGCTGTCGATGGCCGCGGCGTCCTCGCTGGCGGTCTTGCGGCCGTTGCGGGCGATCCCGGTCTTGATGCCGCCCGGGTGCACGCAGGTGACACCGACCGGGTGGCCGTTGACGAGCATCTCCTCGCGGAGCGCCTCGGTGAACCCGCGGACGGCGTACTTGGTGGCGTTGTACGCCGTCTGCCCCGGCATGCTCACCAGGCCGAACAGGCTGGAGAGGTTGATCAGGTGACCGTCACCGGAGGCGATCAGGTGGGGCAGGAACTCCTTGGTGCCGTTGATGACACCGTCGAAGTTGACGCCGACGATCCAGTCGAAGTCCTCGTAGGACATCTCCTCGAAGTCGCCGGTGACGGTGACACCGGCGTTGTTGACCAGCATGTTGACGCGGCCGAACTGCTCGACCACCGCCGTGGCCCAGCCGCCGACCGCGACGCGGTCGGAGACGTCCACGACGTCGCTGCGCAGCTCGCGCACACCGGCGGCCTTGAGCAGGTCGACGCTCTCGGCGAGCGACTGCTCGTTCCAGTCGGAGATCGCGAGCAGGGCACCGTTGCGGGCGGCCAGCAGGGCGAGCTCGCGGCCGATGCCGGACCCGGCCCCGGTGATCGCGACCACCTTGTTGTCGAGGCTGGTCATGTGGGTGGCGGTCATGCTGCGTGCTCCTTCGTGGTCGAGGCGTCCTGACGAGGCGTCACGACGTACTGGTCGAGGTCGAACCGGCTGAGCAGCTCGCGGAACTTGAACGTCGTCCGCGGCCAGAGCGTCGTGTTGCGGCCGTGGGAGTCGAGGTACCAGCTCGCGCACCCGCCGGTGTTCCACACCGTGCGCTGCATCCGTCGCTGGACGTCGTCGTTCCACGACTGCTGCGCTTCGGGAGTGGGTTCGACCGTGCCCAGCTCGCGCTGGCCGATCTGCTGGAGCGCCGAGACGATGTAGGCGATCTGGCTCTCGATGATGAAGACCATGGACGAGTGCCCGAGCCCGGTGTTGGGCCCGACGATCTGGAAGAGGTTGGGGAAGCCGGCGATCGTGGTGCCCTTGTACGCCGCCTGCCCGTGCTCGCGCCACGCGTCGGCGAGGGTGCGTCCGTCGCGTCCCTTGATGTGCTCGGCGATGGGCTGCTCGGTGGTGTGGAAACCGGTGGCCACGACGATGGCATCCACCTCGCGAGTGCTGCCGTCGGCGGTGACGATGCCGGTGGGCGTGATCTCGCTGATCCCGTCGGTGACGAGGTCGACGTCGGACCGGTCGAGGGCGGGGTAGTAGGTGTTCGAGATCAGGATGCGCTTGCAGCCGATCTGGAAGTCCGGCGTGACCGCGGCGCGCAGGCCGGGGTCGGAGATGCCGCGCTCGATGTTCTTCAGGGCCAGCTTCCTGGCCGGCGCCGCGAGCTTCGGGTTGACCGTGAAGCCCGGCACGAAGCACTCGCGGCCCCAGTAGATGCCGGTCCGGTAGGCCTTCTGCACGAACGGCAGGTGCCGGAACGCGAAACGCTCGACCGGCTTGTAGTCCCGGTCCTTGCGCGGCATCACCCACGGAGCCGTGCGCTGGTAGACGTCGAGGTGGGCCACCTGCTCGGCGATCTCCGGGACGATCTGGATCGAGGAGGCGCCGGTGCCGATGACGGCGACGCGCTTGCCCGTGAGGTCGTAGTCGTGGTTCCACCGCGCGGAGTGGAAGATCTCGCCCTCGAAGGACTCGATGCCCGCGATCTCCGGCAGCTTCGGCTCGGAGAGCCCGCCGGAGCCGCTGATCACGAAGTCGGCGGTGACCGACCCTGCGTCGGTGACCACCTGCCACTGCTGGTCGGCCTCGTCCCAGCTGATGTCCTCGACCGTGACGCCGAACCGGAACCGGTCCAGCACTCCAGCCTGCTCGGCCGTGCGCTCGAGGTAGGCCTGGATCTCCGGCTGCGGGGAGAACGAGCGCGACCAGTCGGGGTTGGGCGCGAAGCTGAAGGAGTAGAGCTGGCTGGGGACGTCGCACGCGGCACCGGGGTAGGTGTTGTCGCGCCAGGTGCCACCCACCGTGTCGCCCTTGTCGACCACGAGGAAGTCGGAGAAGCCGTGCTCGTCGAGCTTGATCGCGGCACCGAGGCCGGCAAAGCCCGCGCCCACGACGAGAACGCGGACGCGCTCTGGGAGAGTGGTGGTGGAAGTCATGCTCCAACCCTACGAGGTATTGAACCATCGTCAATAGCATTGTTGAAACAAGTTCAGTAAGGTAGGACACATGTCGACGACCCGGGTGCGGATGAGTCCCGACGTACGCCGCGAGCAGCTGATCGAGCTCGGCGTGCGCCTGTTCGCCACGCGCTCCCTCGAGGACCTGTCGATCGAGACCCTGGCCGACGAGGCCGGGATCTCGCGCGGGTTGCTCTACCACTACTTCGGTGGCAAGCAGGAGTTCCACACGGCCGTCGTACGCCGGGCCGCGGACCACCTGTTCGCGGTGACCGCCCCCGACGGCAAGGGTTCACCGCTCGAGCAGCTGGCCGGCTCGCTGGCGCGCTACGTCGACTACGTGGCCGAGAACTACCAGGGCTACGTCTCGTTGCTGCGGGGCGCGGCCGGTGGCCACGAGGGACTCCGCGAGATCTACGAGGACTCGCGCGCAGCACTCACCGAACGGCTCTTCGAGGGGCCGGTGGCCGAGGAGGCAGCCTCGATCGGGCTCACCGACACCCCCACGGTCCGGCTGCTGGTGCGCGGCTGGGCGGCCTTCACCGAGGAGGTCGTCCTGGAGTGGGTCCGCGACGACCGCGGGATCACTCGCGACGAGCTGCTGGTGACTCTCTCGGCGTCGCTGCCGGGCATCCTGGCGCCGTTGCGACCGGAGTAGGTCCGGCACCTGCCAGGGGCACCGGCTCCGCACGGCGGGCGAAGACCCAGAGCTTCATCGCGGCGAAGCGCAGCACCGTGACCGCGAGGTTCGCAGCCGTCAGCACGACGACCTCCACGCCCCGGCTCGGGGTGCCTGCGGCGTGCAGCAACGCGAGCGATCCGGACGTCACCGCGAGGCCGGTCAGGAAGATGAGCAGGCCCTGCACCTGGTGGCGTACGGCGTCACGCGGACCGCGCACGCCGAAGGTGAACCGCCGGTTGGCCGCGGTGTTCACGACTGCGGTCGCGAGCAGGGCGGTGAAGTTGGCCCACCACGGGGACATCGTGGTGCGCAGCCCGAGGAAGAGGGCGGCGTACGCCAGCGTGGACAGGATGCCGATCACCAGGAAGATGCCCAGCTGCATGCCGACCCGGCCGCGCCCGGCCTCGGCGCTGGTGCGGCCCAGCCGTTCACCGATCTCGCGCAGCGGCAAGGTGCCCTTCACCAGGGCGCGACCCAGCCGGGCGACACCCAGCAGGTCGTCGATCGCCGTGCGGACGATGTCGACGCTGCTGTCAGGGTCGTCGGTCCAGTCGACGGGAACCTCGTGGATCCGCAGGCCGGCGCGTTCGGCAACCACCAGGAGCTCGGTGTCGAAGAACCACGCGTTGTCCTCCACCAGCGGGAGCAGCTCGCGCGCGGCGTCCCTGCGGATGGCCTTGAACCCGCACTGGGCGTCGCTGAACCTCGCTCGCAGCGCCTGACGCAGGATCAGGTTGTAGCTCCGCGAGATGAACTCCCGCTTGGCCCCGCGCTCGACACGCGAGGACGGCGAGAGCCGCGACCCGATCGCGATGTCGGAGTGCCCGCTGACCAGGGGAGCGACGAGCGGGAGCAGGGCTGCGAGGTCGGTGGACAGGTCGACGTCCATGTAGACGAGGACGTCGCTCTCCGAGGCGCTCCACACCCGCTTGAGCGCCCGGCCCCGCCCCTTCTCGGCCAGGTGGACCACCGACACCTCGGGGTGGGTGTGGCTCAGCCGCCGGGCGATCAGGGCGGTCTGGTCGGTGCTGGCGTTGTCCGCGACCGTGACCTGGAAGGTCCAGGGCAGCGTCCGCAGGTGGGCCAGCACCCGCTCCACCGAGGCGGCGAGCTGGTTCTCCTCGTTGAACACCGGGATGACCACGTCGATGACGGTCGTGACGGCCCGGTCGGTCGAGCCGCCACCGGACTCCGCAGGCTGCACCAGCGCGCTCACTGGATCCCGCCGGAGAGGTCGTAGAGGGTGGTGCCGTCGACGGTCTTGGCGGTGAAGTTGGCCTCGACCCACTCGGCGATCGCGTTGCTCCCGCCGCCGGGGCCACCGCCCGTTCCGCTGGCGATGAACCAGTGCACCTGGCCGTTCGCGACGTACTCCTCGAACTGGGCGAGGGTCGGGCTCGGGTCGCTGCCGTTGAAGCCGCCGATGGCCATCACCGGCTCCTCGCTGGCGAGCTGGTAGCCGGCTGCGTTGTTCGCGCCGACGGCCGCAGCCGTCCAGGTGTAGGCGTCGGCGTCGGTCTGCAGGAGGGCCGTGACCTGGGCGCTCGACGTGCTGCCGTTGAGCAGGCCACCCATGCCACCGCCGCGGGTCGTCGTACCACCGGTGGCCTGGCCCTGCGCCTGCCTGGCCTGCCGGGTGCCTGGGTGCCGCCCGGGGTGGTGCCGGTGGCTCCTGGCGGGGTGCCCGGCTGGCCACCGCGCATGGCGCCACCCGGCATCCCGCCGGGGCCGCCACGAGCGCCGGCGACCGCGGGGCCGGCGCTGGGGATCGAGCCGGTGTGCGGGGTCGACGCCGTGCTGACGGCGTACGCCGCGGGGCCGGCGAACGTGGCCACCAGGGCGAGGACCGCCGCGGCGAGGCCGATCCTGCGCGGCAGGTGTCCGGCCGCGGCGAGGCCGAGGGCGCCGACCATGCCGAGCACCACGACGACCCACTTGAGCCACGGGACGAAGTCGGTGCTGCGGTCGAGCAGGTACCAGCCCAGCATCGAGGTCAGCGCCACCGTGAAGGCCAGGGTCGCCGTGGCGAACAGGGAGCTGCGGTGCTCCCAGAGGACCCACGCGCCGATCCCGACGAGGGCGGCCACAGCCGGCGCGAGGGCGACCGTGTAGTAGGCGTGGAAGATGCCGGCCATGAAGCTGAAGGTCAGTGCGGTGACGAGCAGCCAGGTGCCCCAGAGGACGATCCCGGCGAGCACCAGCGGGCGACGTCGGGCGAACCACAGGGACACGGCACCCAGCACGAGGGCGGCCGGGAGCAGCCACGCGATCTGGCCGCCGATCTCGCTGTTGAACAGGCGCAGGATGCCGGTCGCGCCCCAACCGCCTCCGCCCTGGCCTCCGCCACCGCCGACGGAGCCGGTCTCGTTGCCGCTGAGCCGGCCCAGGCCGTTGTAGCCGAGGGTGAGCTCGAGGATGGAGTTGTTCTGCGAGCCGCCGATCCAGGGACGGCTCGAGGCCGGCCAGAGCTCGACGATCGCGATCCACCAGCCGGCCGGCCAGCAGCATCGAGCCGAAGGCGACGAGCAGGTGGCCGAGCCGCTTGCCCCACGAGGTCTGTGCGAACAGGAGGTAGGCCAGCGCGAGGGCCGGAAGGACCAGGAACGCCTGCATCATCTTGGTGAGGAAGGCGAGGCCGACCAGGGCGCCGCCGAGAGCGAGCCAGCGGACGGGGTGGGCCTTCACGCCTGCCGGGAGTCTCGTGGACTCGATGCCGCGCAGCGTGGCGGCCGCTGCGCCGACCATCAGCAGGGTCAGCATCGCGTCGGGGTTGTTGAAGCGGAACATCAGCACGGCGACCGGGGTCAGCGCCATCGCGGTGCCGGCGATCAGGCCGGCGACCGCCGAGCCCGTCGTACGCCGGACCACCTGGTGCAGCAGCCCGACGGTGGCCACCCCCATCAGCGCCTGGGGCACCAGGATGCTCCAGCTGGAGAGGCCGAAGACCCGCACCGACAGGGCCATCGGCCACAGGGAGAGCGGGGTCTTGTCGACCGTGATCGAGCTGGCGGCGTCACTGGAGCCGAAGAAGAACGCCTTCCACGACTCGGAGCCGGCCTGCACGGCGGCGGAGTAGAACGAGTTCGCCCAGCCGCTCTCGCCGAGCCCCCACAGGTAGAGGAGGCCGGTGGCGAGCAGCAGCCCGAGGAACGCGGGCCGCGCCCACCTCGGGTCGTCGGCCGAGCCGCGCCACAGGCGGGTCAGTCGGCTGGTGCCGCTCGGTGTGCCGGTGCGCGGCGGGGTCTGGGTCTCGCGGGCTGCGGGCGCCGGTCCGGTCGGCCGAGGCAGCGTGCTGGTCGTGTCCATGGGATGACAGTGACCTCGCCGCCTGCGACCGCCGTGTGGTCGTTCTGTGGTGTTGCTGTGAGGGCGGCCGGGGCTCCGGGGGACATGCGAATGTCGCTCGTGGTGCTGGAGGAGTGGTCTTCGGCCTCTGCAGCGACATTCGCATGTCGCTGCGCGCTCGTACGCCGACGCCGCGCCCCGAGCAGCGCTCAGCCAGGCAGCGAGATCGTGAAGGTCGTGCTGCCCGGCTTCGAGGAGACCGAGGCGGTGCCGCCGTGGGCCTGGGCGATCGCGGCGACGAGCGAGAGGCCGAGTCCGGCGCCTCCGGAGGCGCGGGTGCGCGAGCTGTCACCACGGGTGAAGCGCTCGAAGGCGTGCTGCTCGAGACCGGCCGGCAGTCCGGGGCCGTCGTCGTGGACGGTGACCAGCGCGCCTCCGTGATCCGCGGTCGTCGAGACGGTGACGGTCGTGCCCGGAGGGGTGTGGCTGCGCGCGTTGCCGAGCAGGTTGGTGACCAGCTGGTGGAGCCGCTGCACGTCTCCGGTCACGGTCACCGGCTCCTCGGGCAGCCGCAGCTGCCAGCGGTGGTCGGGTGCGACGACGCGCGCGTCGGCGACCGACTCGAGCAGCAGCCGGGTCACGTCGACCTCGGCCCGCTCGAGCGGCCGGCCCGCGTCCAGGCGGGCGAGCAGGAGCAGGTCCTCGACCAGGCCGGACATCCGGTCGGTCTCGGTCTCCACCTTGGCCAGGGCCGAGGAGAGGGCAGCGGGGTCGTCCGGCGTACGACGGGACAGCTCGGCGTACCCGTGGATGGTGGACAGCGGGGTCCGCAGCTCGTGCGAGGCGTCGGCGACGAACTGGCGCACCTGCTGCTCGCTGCGGTGGCGGGCCTCGAACGCCTCCGACATGTGGTCGAGCATCGTGTTCAGCGCATGTCCGACCTGGCCGACCTCGGTGTCGGGGTCGGTGTACTGCTCCTCGACCCGGGTCTCGATGGCCGGCTCTCCGCTGGACAGCGGCTGGAGGGTCACCTCGTGGGCCGTGGCCGCGACCTCGCGCAGCGGCCGCAGCTGCCGCCGGATCAGCCAGCGACCCACGAAGGCGGCGATGGCCACCCCGACCAGCGCGAGCAGCAGCGACCACATCAGCAGGCTGCGGATCGTCGCCTGGATGTCCGAGGTGGGCAGGCCGACGACCCAGCGGTTGCCCTGCGCGTCGGTGTCGGCCATCACGCGGAAGTCACCGACGGGCAGGTCGACGCTGTGCGCCTCGCCGTCCTCGGGCACCTGGGCGAGCTCGCTCCGTGCCTTCGACGACAGCGCCCGGGCGCCACCCGCCTCGGTGATGATCAGGCCGTCGCTCTCGCCGTCGGAGGTGACCATCAGCACCGACCCGGCGGCCTGGCCGAAGTAGGAGTTGCCGGCGTCGCCGCGATCGCGGTCAGGCGGTCCGTCGGGTCCTCCGGGGCGTGGGTTGACGGCGCGCCGGAGCGAGCCGTGCACCTGCTCGTCGAGGCGACTGGTCAGGTAGCGGTCCATGGCCACCGCCGAGGTGACCACCACCAGCGCGCTCACCAGCGCGACGAGCACGACCATCGTGGCCACGAGGCGAGCCGTCAGGCTGCGCGGCGTGCGCACCTCAGCCGCCGTTGCCGGCGGGCTTGAGGACGTACCCGGCGCCACGCATGGTGTGGATCATCGGCTCCCGGCCGGCGTCGATCTTCTTGCGGAGGTAGGAGATGTAGAGCTCGACGACGTTGGCCTGCCCACCGAAGTCGTAGTTCCAGACACGGTCCAGGATCTGCGCCTTGCTGAGGACGCGGCGGGGGTTGCGCATCAGGTACCGCAGCAGCTCGAACTCGGTCGCCGTCAGGCTGATGTCCACGCCGTCGCGGGTCACCTCGTGGCTGTCCTCGTCGAGGCTCAGGTCCCCGACGTGCAGGGTCGAGTCGCTCTGGGCCTGCCGCGCGCCCGCTCTGCGCATCAGCGCACGCAGCCGGGCGACCACCTCTTCCAGGGAGAACGGCTTGGTCACGTAGTCGTCGCCGCCGGCAGTCAGGCCGGCCACCCGGTCCTCCACGGAGTCCCGGGCGGTCAGGAACAGCACGGGTACGTCGGTCTGGTCGGTGCGCAGCCGCCGGAGCACCTCCATGCCGTCGAAGTCGGGCAGCATCATGTCGAGCACGACGGCGTCCGGCCGCTGCTTCTTCGCGGTGTTCACCGCCCGTGATCCGGTGAGAGCGACCTCGACGTCCCAGCCCTCGTAGCGCAGGGCCATCCGCAGCAGCTCGGCGATGTTCTCCTCGTCGTCGACGACCAGCACCCGCAGGGGACTGCCGTCGGGGCGGGTCAGGTCGGGCTCCGCAGTCTTCATGGGCACCACTCTGTCGGCCGCACGACGGAACGGTCCATGAGTCCGCTGTGTGTTTCCTGTGAACAACGCTTCCGCCAGTCACAGGACAGGCACAGGTTCGGCGCGCACCATGGACCCATGAACGACCAGCCCGACCCGCCCAACCCGCCCACGCAGCCGCTCCAGCCCGATCCGGGGCATCGGGTGCTGCCTCCGGACCCGACCCTGCAGCAGGGAGGAGGGGTCGCACCGCCGCCCAAGGAGCGGTTCGTCGACCGGCTCTGGTCGCTGCGCGCCGTGATCGCGGTCGCGTTGGCGTCGGTGATCCTCGGTGGCCTCGGAGGTGCGGCGCTGGCCAGCGCCGCGAGCGACGACGGCGACGTGCGCGGCGGACCGGGGCAGCGGTTCCACCGCGGCGGACAGATGCCTCCGCCGGGCATGCAGCGGTGGCGGAACGGACAGGGCCACGGTCACGACAAACGCGCCCCCGGGATGATGCCGCCCCGGTCGCCCGCCCCGACGCCCACCCCGGCGCCCACCCCGGCGAAGCCGACGCCCACCCGCTGACCGACTGCCCGGCTTGGTCAGCCCGGGCGCGCCGGGGAGAATGGCCGGGCTGTGCGCATCCACTTCCCTCCCGACCTGCCGGTATCCGCGCGTCGTGACGACATCGCCAAGGCGATCCAGGACCACCAGGTCGTGATCGTGGCCGGCGAGACCGGGTCCGGGAAGACCACGCAGTTGCCGAAGATCGCGCTGTCCCTGGGGCGTGGGCAGCCCGGCAGCGAAGGGCGGCGGCATGGTGGGGCACACCCAGCCGCGCCGGATCGCCGCGCGCAGCGTCGCGGAGCGGATCGCCGAGGAGCTCGGCGGCGAGCTGGGGGAGACCGTCGGCTACCAGGTCAGGTTCACGGACCGTACGTCGAAGCAGAGCCGCGTCAAGGTGATGACCGACGGCATCCTGCTCGCCGAGCTGCAGCACGACCGTGATCTCCGGCGCTACGACACGTTGATCATCGACGAGGCGCACGAGCGCAGCCTCAACATCGACTTCATCCTCGGCTACCTCAAGCGGCTGCTGCCGCGCCGTCCCGACCTCAAGGTCGTGATCACCTCCGCGACGATCGACCCCGAACGGTTCGCCGAGCACTTCGCCGATGCGCAGGGGAGACCCGCTCCCATCATCGAGGTCACCGGGCGGACCTACCCGGTGGAGGTGCGCTACCGCCCGCTGCTCGAGGAGTTCTACGACGACGAGGAAGGCGAGCGGGTCGAGCGCGACCAGACCGAGGCGATCGAGGACGCGGTCAACGAGCTGATGCGCGACACCGACGGCGACATCCTCGTGTTCCTGCCCGGTGAGCGGGAGATCCGCGACACCGCCGACGCCCTCAAGCGCCGGGCCGAGGGACCCAGGGGCTTCGACATCGTCCCCCTGTTCTCGCGTCTCTCCGCTGCCGAGCAGCACCGGGTCTTCGAACGCCACACCCGGCGGCGCGTGGTGCTCGCGACCAACGTGGCCGAGACCTCGCTGACGGTGCCCGGCATCACCTCGGTGATCGACACCGGTCTCGCGCGGATCAGTCGCTGGTCGGCGCGCACCAAGGTCCAGCGGCTGCCGATCGAGGCGATCAGCCAGGCGTCCGCGCAGCAGCGCTCGGGGCGGTGCGGACGCATCGAGGCCGGCATCGCGATCCGGCTCTACAGCCAGGAGGACTTCGAAGGACGGCCGGAGTTCACCGAGCCGGAGATCCTGCGCACCTCGCTGGCGAGCGTGATCCTGCAGATGACCTCGCTGGGGCTGGGCGAGGTCGAACGGTTCCCGTTCGTCGACCCGCCCGACCAGCGGGCCGTGCGCGCCGGCGTACAGCTGCTGGAGGAGCTCGGTGCGTTGACCGGGACCTCCGACGGCGGTGGCCGAGGACGGGCGCGGCTCAAGCTCACGGGGATCGGGCGCAAGCTCGCCAGGCTCCCGATCGACCCGCGGATGGCGCGGATGATCCTGGAGGCGGACCGTCAGGGCTGCCTGCGCGAGGTGCTGGTGATCACCGCGGCCCTCTCGATCCAGGACCCGCGCGAGCGGCCGGTCGAGCACCGGGCCCGCGCCGACCAGCTGCACGCACGGTTCCGCGACCCGCGCTCGGACTTCCTGACCTGGATCAACCTCTGGCGCCACCTCCGGACGAAGCAGAAGGAGATGGGCTCGAGCGCCTTCCGCCGGATGTGCCGCGAGGAGCACCTCAACTACCTGCGCGTGCGCGAGTGGCAGGACTTCGAGTCACAGCTCCGGCAGGTCGCCAAGCAGGTCGGTCTCAAGACGGGCCACGCCACGGGCGAGAGCGAGGGGCTGGACGAGGACGGCATCCACCAGGCATTGCTCTCCGGGCTGCTCTCGCACATCGGGCTCCGGGACGGGGACCGGCGCGACTACCTCGGCGCCCGGGGCACGCGGTTCGCGATCTTCCCCGGCTCGGGGCTGTTCAAGTCGCAGCCCGACCTGGTGATGGCCGCCGAGCTGGTCGAGACCTCGCGTCTGTATGCGCGCCAGAACGCCGCGATCGACCCGGTGTGGGCCGAGCGCCTCGGCGGCGACCTGGTCAAGCGCACCTACTCCGAGCCGTACTGGTCGAAGAAGCGCGAGTCCGCGCTGGCCCACGAGCGGGCCACCCTGTACGGCGTGCCGCTGGTCGCCGACCGCGTCGTCCCGCTGGGGCGTCACCAGCCGGACGTCGCCCGCGAGCTGTTCGTCAGGCACGCCCTCGTCCTGGGGGAGTGGCGGGCCCGGCACCGGTTCTTCGAGACCAACCGTCGCCTGCTCGAGGAGGCGGAGCAGCTCGAGCACCGCGCCCGGCGGCACGACATCGTGGTCGACGAGGAGACGCTGTTCGACTTCTACGACGCCCGGATCCCGGCCGACGTGATCTCCGGTGCGCATTTCGACACCTGGTGGAAGCAGGAGCGTCGCGCCAACCCCGAGCTGCTCACCTTCGACCCCACGATGCTGGTGCACGAGGGTGCGAGCCTGGAGGCCGGCGACTTCCCCGACGAGTGGCACGAGGACCGACTGTCCTTGCCGCTGCACTACCACTTCGAGCCGGGCCACGAGGCGGACGGCGTGACCATCGACGTGCCGGTGGCCACGCTCAACACCGTCGGCGAGGCGCCGTTCACCTGGAACGTCCCCGGGCTGCGGCAGGACCTCGTCACCGCGCTGATCCGGTCGCTGCCCAAGCGTCTCCGCGTCAACTTCGTGCCCGCCCCCGACGTGGCCCGCCGGTTCCTCGACGCGGTCCCGCCCGGTGACGAGGCACTGGTCCCCGCCCTCTCGCGCTACCTCCGCTCGCTGAGCGGGGTGCACGTCCCGGAGGAGGCCTGGGACCTCTCCAAGGTGCCGGAGCACCTGCGACCGACGTTCCGGGTCGTCGACGACGAGGGTCGTGAGGTCGGCGTCGGCAAGGACCTGGAGGCGCTCAAGCAGCCGCTGCGGCCCTCCTTCGACCGGGCGATGCGCCAGGTGGCCGACGAGTCCGGTGTGACCGCGACCGGTCAGACCACGTGGACGTTCGGCACCATCGAGCCGTCGTTCACCCGGACGCGGGCCGGGCACGAGGTCCGCGGGTTCCCCACCCTGGTCGACGAGGGCGCCACCGTCGGGCTCCGGGTCGCCGCGTCCTCGGACGAGCAGGAGGCCCGGCACCGGCTCGGCGTACGACGACTGCTGCTGCTGGCCGTCCCCTCACCCGCCGCCGGGCTCCTCGACGGCCTCGACAACACGGCCAAGCTGGGGCTGGCCGCTTCGCCGTACCCGAACGTGCGGGCCCTCGCCGATGACTGCGTGACGGCTGCCGCCGGCGAGCTCGTCGACCAGACCGGTCCCGTCCGCGACCCCGAGGCCTTCGCCACCCTGGTGACGCTGGCCCGCGCCGAGCTGCCGACCCGTTCGGAGGCGGTGCTCCAGCAGGTGCTGCGCGTGCTCGCCGAGTGGCGTCCGGTGGACAAGGCGCTGCACGGGCGCGTCGAGATGTCGCTGCTGCCGGCGATGACCGATCTTCGTGCGCAGCTCGGACGGCTGGTCGGGCCGGGCTTCATCGCCGAGGCGGGCGCGGAGGCACTGCGGCACTACCCGCGCTACCTGAGGGCGATGTCGGCCAGGGTCGATCGGCTCGGTGAGCCGGCGCGCGACCGGGAGCTGATGGACCGGGTCGAGGTGCTCCAGCAGGCGTGGCAGCACCGCGTCGAGGCCCTCCCCGAAGGGCGCCCACCGGGGGCCGACCTCCGCCGGGTGCGCTGGATGCTCGAGGAGTTCCGCGTCAGTCTGTGGGCCCAGCAGCTCGGCACGTCCCAGCCGGTCTCGGACGCCCGGATCCGCAAGGCGCTGGGCTGAGCCACCGTGCCGGAGTACCCGGTTAGCCGGGTACTCATGGCTTCTTCGGGGGTTGCAACACCCGAACACGCCATGGACTGCCCGTGGAGTGCCCCGCCCGGGTTCGTGCGCATCCGCAACTACCGTCGGCGAGCCGGTACGGCGCGTGCTACAGCCAGGGTCGGGCCGCCTCGATCACTGCGTCGAAGACGGGCTTCGGCAGCGCTGCGCCCTCGCGGCGTACGTCGGCGGCGCGCAGGCGCAGCAGCCGGTTGAGCCGCACCTCGCTCGGACGGCGACGGGAGTCCCAGGCGCCGGTGCCGATGTCCATCCACTCGCGGCCGTCGCGGTGCTCCTGGGCGGCGTCGACGTCGTGGTCGCGTGAGGTCAGGCCGAGGGCCAGCACCAGGTCGCCCTCCACCCCGATGACCAGCACCGGACGGTCCTTGCCGCGGGACGGGTCCTCCTCGTAGGGCACCCAGGTCCACACCACCTCGCCCGGGTCGGGACGCCCGTCGGGGCGCGGGGCGTAGGTCACACGCGGGCGCACGGGCCAGACGGCCCGGAGGCGGGGAAGTCGGAAGGCCATCTCCGAGCACACCCCCGTCTGTCCTGAAGTTGTGCGCCGGGCCGGGAGCGCCTCACGGCGCGTGGCCGCTCGAAGCGGCTTCAATTGGGACCCGGGGCTGCCACGGCCCGGCGCGAGCACGACTCTACAAGAGTCGACCTGATCCGGTGGTCATCCGAGCGTGCCGGCCAGCTCCATCCGCGCGGCGTGCTCGAGCTGGTCGGCGAGGGTGATCAGTCGCGAGGCCGACACGTCCGAGGCGTACGACGATCCGCCGTCCTCCGACGGGGTCGACGAGGAGTCATGGACCCGGCCCGCGGCGGCGACCCGGGCGAACGCCGCCGCGCGGAACAAGGTGTCGGCCAGGTCGCCGACCACGACGCCGCTGAGCACCTCGTCGACGAGGGCGCGCACCTCGTCGGGGCCGGGCGGGTCGACGACCCCCGAGATGACCTCGGCCACCGGGACGTGCCGGCGGCCCCGGTCGTACTCGTCAGCCGCGGTGCGTGGGTCGGCGTACACCCAGGAGCGGAGCAGGTAGAGGCGCCACAGCACGCCGGCGAGGGAGTCGGCCGCCGCCCCGGACCAGAGCTCGGCCAGGGTCTCGAGCCCTTCGGAGTCGGCGAGGTGGACCACGCGCGCCACCAGCGCCTCGTCGGCCTGTCCACGGGCACCACGGACGAGCGCGTGGGCCGCGCGGTCCGCGGCCTCGCTCAGCGTGGCCGGGTCGACGTCACCCTCGATCGCCTCGAAGTGCTGGGCCCCGGGGAAGGTGGGCCGGTGGTGGTGTCGCTCGGTCATGGCGTGCTCAGCCCAGCTTCGCAGCGGCCGCCTTGACCGCGAGCTCCATGGGGTCCTGGCCGGGCTCGTAGTTGTGGTCCTGGCCGTCGTGGTCCATCCGGATCAGCGTCATCCTCGGTCCCGACACGACCATCCCGAGCGAGTGGAAGTGTCCCTCGCCGCGGCGGGTGTAGTTCGCGAGGTACCACGAGCCGCGCCCGTTGCTGACCGCCACGTCGGTGAACGGGCGCACCTTGACGTTCTGGGCGCGGACCCGGCCGGCACAGTCGCGGCGCCAGGCCTCGATCACCTTGCTGGCGCGCACCGCGGTCTGGGCGTCGCCGAACTCGACGACCTGTTGCTCGGCAGCGTCCCCACGCGACCTGAACAACCGGTCGACGCCGTCCTCGGCGCCGATGGACGGCAGGTCGAACTTCTGGCACAGACCGAACGGCAGCGTTCGCACGGGCGCGGTCTCTCCCTGTGTCCAGGGCGACGTGCTGTTCAGCTTCGGCAGCTCGGCGGCGCTCAGCAGAGCCCCCTCGAGCGAGGGGGAGGTGGACGGCGTGGGTGCCGCCGACGAGGAGGGAGACGCACTCGCGCTCGCGCTCGGGCTCGAGCTCGGGGAAGCCGACGGCGTGGGCTCCGTGCTCGAGCTCGGCGTGGGATCGGGCTCGCTCGTGCGGCTGGCTGCCGGCTCGTCGTCCTTGCTCAGGGAGCAGCCCGCGAGGACCACGCTGAGCAGCAGGGTGACCGCGGCGACAGTGCGAAGCGCCGGGCGCTTCCTGGTCGGTGGCATGGCGCCAGCGTAGAGCCACAGCCCACGCGCGGACCGTGGTCGCAGGTTCGGTGGCGTGTCCCGATATCGTGGCCGGATGCTGGTGACTTCCTCCGTACGCCGAGTCACGGCGGCCGTGATCGTCATCGCAGCACTGGTGTCTGGTTGCGCCTCCAACGACGACGACCCGCCGAAGACCCACGCGTCCCCGAGCCCGGCCACCCCGTCCCAGCTGACCTTCGCCGTCTACGGCCCGAAGCCCGTGATCGCCGCCTACACGCGGATCGCGGCGGCGTACAACGAGGACCACCCGAAGACCCGCGTCGTCATCAAGGGTTACGCGACCCACGCCGAGGCCCAGGTCGCACTGCGCAAGCAGGCCGCCGAGGGCCGCACCCCCGACCTCTTCCTCGCCGACCACGACGACCTCACCGAGCTGATGGAGCGACAAGGTGATCCAGCCCGTCGACGACCTGTTGGCCGAGCGTGAGGTGGACTTCGGTGACGGCTACGCGCGCGCGGGACTGGAGGCGTTCAGCGCCGACGCGAGGCTCCAGTGCATGCCGGCCGACGTCTCGCCCCTGGTCGTCTACTACAACCCGACCCTGATCGATCTGTCGACGGTCGCCGAGCTCGGGACACAACCCGGTCGACCAGAAGGACGGCTGGTCGCTCGACGAGTTCGGTCGGGCCGCCCTCCAGGCGCGCGCGCCGGGGGTGCGTGGGCTCTACGTCGAGCCCGACCTCGAGCAGGTCGCACCGTTCGTCTGGTCCGGCGGTGGCGAGGTCGCCGACGACAACGACGAGCCGACCACGCTGACGCTGTCGGAAGGAGCGTCCGCCGATGCCCTGGAGAAGCTGCTCGAGCTCGTCCGGGACCCGGCGCTGACCTTCAACGAGACCGCCCTCGCCAGGAGGTCCGCCCTCGAGCGCTTCGAGGCCGGCAAGCTCGGCATGATCCTCGGGTTCCGGGACCTGACCCCCCAGCTGCGTGAGCGCAAGGGCCTCACGTTCGACGTGATGCCGCTGCCGAGGCTCTCCGGTGCCGCCACCATCGCGCGCATGTCGGGGCTGTGCATCTCCGCCAAGTCCGAGCACGTCGACCAGGCGGCCGACCTCCTGACCGACGTCATCTCCGACGCAGGGGCCAGCGACCTGGCTGCCACCGGCTACGTGATGCCCGCCAACCTCGATGTCGTCAACGACGACGCGTTCCTCCAGGCAGGCCAGCAGCCGATCAACGCCCAGGTGTTCGGTCGAGAGGTGCGCAACACGCGGCTGCTGCCGAGCTCACCACGCTGGCCGATCGTGAGCCACAACACCGCTCGCGAGCTCACCGACCTCTTCTACCAGCCGGTGATCCTCTCGCTCCAGGATCGGCTGAAGGCGATCGACGAGACCTCGAAGTACCTGTTCAACCCCTCGAAGGTGCCGAGTCCCTCGGCCACCCCGACTCCCACTCCGGCGGGGTAGTCCGCTCGGCTAGCTCGTGCTCTTCGAGTTCGGGTCGAGGATGGCGGAGGTGAGGATCGGCGCCATGATCTCGACCTGCCAGGAACGGGCGCCGAGGCGGCTGAGCTCCTCCGCGACGGCGGTGGCCATCTCTGCGGACTCGACGGCCGGCGGCTTCCAGAGCACGCGGCGCAGGTAGTCGGGCGTGAGCAGGTTCTCCACCGGGACCTGGCGCTGCTCGGCGAACGCGGAGACGGCCTCGCGGGCGGTGGCGAGCCTGGCCGCTGCCGCCGGGTCGCGCTCGGCCCACACGCGCGGCGCGGGAGGTCCCTCGGTCCGGATCGTGAGTGGCGGCAGGTCGGTGTCCCGCATCGTGCGCGCCCGCTCGAGGGCGGCGACCCAGCGGTCGGCGTACCTCCTGGCCCCGCGACCGTGGAAGCCCTGGGTGTCCAGCAGCGCGGCCGTGCTCGTGGGCATGGTGTTGGCGGCGATGATCAACGCCGAGTCGGGCACCAGACGACCCGGGGTGGTGTCCCGGCGCTGGGCGATCTCGTCGCGGGTCAGCCACAGCTCACGTACGGCGGCGAGGGCGCGCCTGCCCTTGGCCTTGTGGATGCCGGACGTACGTCGCCACGGGTCCTGCCTGGGCGGGGGGACGTGGTCGATGAGGTGCTGGAACTCCTCGGCCGCCCAGCCGTCCTTGCCGGACTCGATCAGCTCCGCGCCGATCACCTCGCGCAGCTCGAGCAGGACCTCGACGTCCAGCGCGGCGTACTCGAGCCAGGGCTGCGGCAGCGGTCGTTTCGACCAGTCGACGGCGGAGTGCTCCTTGCGCATCGAGGCGCCCATGATCACCTCGACCAGCGTGGCCAGACCGACCCGGGGATAGCCGAGCAGACGCGCGGCGAGCTCGGTGTCGAACAGCCGGGACGGCCTCAACCCGACCTCGCGCAGGCAGGGGAGGTCCTGGCTGGCCGCGTGCAGGATCCACTCCGCGTCACCGAAGGACGCGTCGAGCGAGGCGAGGTCGTCGTAGGCGATCGGGTCGACCAGCGCGGTGCCGGAACCCTCACGACGCAGCTGGATCAGGTACGCGCGAGGGGAGTAGCGGTAGCCGGAGGCCCGCTCGGCGTCCAGCGCCACCGGGCCGGTGCCCTGCGCCACCCGCTGGACGACCTCGGCCAGCTGTGCCTCGGTCTCGGTGATCTCGGGGAGCCCGTCACGCAGCGTCAGCAGCGGAGGTGGCGGTGCCGTCTCCTCGACGGTCTCGGTCTGGTCGGGTGTCGCGACGTCGGGCTGGTCTGGGTCCGTCCCCGCCATCAGCCCGGGCCACGTTGTCCGCGACGGGAGGGCATCGTCGCGACGCCCTCGGGCACGGGTGGCAGACCCACGGCCGTGCACAGCAGCTCACCCCACGCCTCGACGTGGGGGGTGAGGTCGCCGACCGGGGACCAGGAGGCCCGGATCTCGAGCTGGGCGGTGGGTGGTTCGTCGGCCATGCCGCCGAAGCTCTCCGAGCTGACGCAGGTGACGCTCCCGGAGGGCACGGCGTACTCGGCACCGTGTGCCTCCAGTGCCTCGGTCAACCAGCTCCAGCCCACGCCCGCCAGCATCGGGTCGCTGACCAGCTCGGGGTCGATCTCGGCGCGTGCGTAGGCCACGCAGCGGAAGGTGCCGTCCCAGGCCTCGTTGCCGGCGGGGTCGTGCAGCACCACGACGCGACCTGAGCCGACCTCGTCACCGTCGACGGTCACGTCGGCCGACAACGCCGAGGCGAACGGGGCGATCCGCTGGGGCGCGGGCATCTCCTCGACGAACAGCTCGGCCCGGAATTTCGCCGCCCGCATCTGGGTCACGGCGCGCGTGAACTCGACAGGAGCCACAGGGGGCTCGATGCGGGGTTGGTCACGTGCCGCCATGCCGACAGGTTAGGCCGCGTGTCAGGTCCCGGAGACTCGACTCGCCGCCTGACCTGCGAAGATCGGCCCATGCCCGCCGCCTCCACCACCAACGCAGCGCTGCACGACTCGGCCTTCCTCAAGGCGGCCCGGAGCGAGCCCGCACCCCATACTCCGGTGTGGTTCATGCGGCAGGCGGGGCGGTCGTTGCCGGAGTACCTGAAGGTGCGCGAGGGCGTCACCATGCTCGAGTCGTGCATGCGTCCCGAGATGGTCGTGGAGATCACGATGCAGCCGGTCCGCCGGTACGGCGTGGACGCCGCGATCTTCTTCTCCGACATCGTGCTGCCCCTCAAGGCGGTCGGTGTCGACCTCGACATCAAGCCCGGGGTCGGACCTGTCGTGGCCCACCCGGTGCGCACGCTCGCCGACGTGGAGGCGATCCCGGACCTGACTCCCGAGCACGTCCCGTTCATCACCGAGGCGGTCCAGGGCCTGGTCGGCGAGCTCGGCAACACGCCGCTCATCGGGTTCGCGGGCGCGCCGTTCACCGTGGCCTCCTACCTGGTCGAGGGCGGACCCTCCAAGGAGCACGCCAAGACCAAGGCGATGATGTTCGGCGCCCCCGACATCTGGGCCGCGCTGATGGACAAGATCTCCGGCATCGCCGCTGCCTACCTCGAGGTCCAGGTCGACGCGGGCGCCTCGGCCGTCCAGCTGTTCGACTCGTGGGCCGGCGCGGTCACGCGCCAGGACTACGCGGCGCACGTGCAGCCGCACTCGGCCCGGGTGCTCGAGCGGATCGGTGCGACGGGCGTCCCGCGGATCCACTTCGGCGTCGGCACCGGCGAGATCCTCGACCTGATGGGTGACGCCGGAGCCGACGTCGTCGGCGTCGACTGGCGGGTTCCGCTCTCCGCCGGGATCGAGCGGGCCGGTGGTCGTGCCGTGCAGGGCAACCTGGATCCCACGCTGGTCTTCGCGCCGACCGAGGTGCTGCTCGAGCGGGCTCGGGAGACCCTCGACGCGGGTGCCGCCGCGCCGGGCCACATCTTCAACCTCGGGCACGGCGTGATCCCCTCGACCGACCCCGACCAGCTGGCCAGGCTCACGCACTTCGTGCAGGAGCACTCCCGCCGCTGACGGCGCCCGCACCCAGCCGGCGGCGTACGACGAGCCAGATCGGCACTCCCAGGACCAGCAGCAGCACGGCGAACGGGAGCACGGCGCCGACCAGCGTCAGGACCACGACCGTCGCCGACCCCAGCGCGGTCCAGCCGCTGGAGAGTCCCGCGAGGAAGCCGTGCGTCTCCGCCTGCACAGGTGCCGCCTTGCTCGGCAGGCTGAGGTAGACGTTGATCGTCGACTGGGACGTCTGGTCGGCCAGGTAGGCCTGCTGCGACTTCAGCGAGTCGAGGTCTGCCTGCCGGCGGGCGAGGTCGGACTCGATCGAGATGATGTCGCTCAGCTTCTCCGCGCGACCCAGCAGCGCCTCGATCTGGCGGATGCTCCGCTCGGCGGCTCGCACCCGCGCGTCGTTGTCGATCACCTTGGTCGTGACGTCCTCCGACTTGCGGCTCTGCTGCTCGACCTCGCCCAGGTCGGCGAAGGCGGTCATCGCCTCCGGGAAGTGAGCCGTCGGCACCCGCAGGGTGAGCGTGGACTCGACGGCGCGGCCGTGGTCGTCGCTGGTGGTCTGCTCGTCGCCGACGATGCCGTCCCACGACGAGACCAGACGGATCACCTCCGCGCGGGCTCGGCTGATGGACCTGGTGTGGATGGTGACCTGGCCGGTCGAGATCACGGCCCGCGTCATCGGTGCGGTGGCCGCAGCAGCTGTGGTCGAGCCACCCGCTGCGTCCTTGCTCTCGCTCGTCTTGAGCCCGCCCGTGTCAGCGCCCGTGTCGGCAGCAGTGGGGGGAGCCATGTCGCCGGAGGACTCTCCGGTCGGGTCCAGGCGCGGATGGAGACTGCCGGTGAGGAAGACGGCCAGGGCCGCGACCAGGACGAGCACGGGCACGGACACGAGGACCCACAGCTTCTTCTTCATGTGGCTGTGACGCGGACGACGCCCGATCGGTTCCGTGCTGCCCTGTGCCACGCTTTCGGGGTGACCGACCAGCCTGCGAACCTGCGCGTCGTCGTCGTGGGTGCGGGGATCTCGGGGCTGGCCGCGGCTCATCGGCTCGGGCAGGAGCTTCCCGGGGCGGAGATCGTCGTCCTGGAGAGCTCGCCGCGGATCGGCGGCAGCCTCCGCACCCAGGAGGTCGGTGGCGTCGTCGTCGACGTCGGTGCCGAGGCGATGCTCAACCGGCGGCCCGAGGCCGTCGCCCTGGCCGCGGAGGTCGGGCTCGGCGACGATCTCGTGCACCCGGCCACCATCAAGGCCGGCCTCTGGAACCGCGGGCACCTGGTGCCCATGCCGCGCACCCTGATGGGTGTGCCGGTGGACCTGCGGGGGTTGGAGGGGGTGCTCTCCGCCAAGGGTCTGGCCCGTGCGGCCATGGACACCGTCCTTCCGGCCACGGAGCTGGGCGCCCGTGACATCAGCGTCGGTGACCTGGTCGAGGAGCGACTCGGCAGGGAGGTCGTCGACCGGTTGGTCGAGCCTCTCCTGGGCGGCGTGTACGCAGGGCACGCGCGCGAGATCTCCGCCCGGGCCGCCGTCCCGCAGCTGGTCGCACTCCTCGAGCGGGACCGGTCGCTGACCCGCGCGGCGGCCGATGCACTGCCGCCAGCGGACGCCGCGCTGGCGCCGGTCTTCGCCGGGCTCCGTGGTGGCGTCGGTCGGCTCCCCGGCGCACTCGAGGCGGCATCCGGGGCGCAGGTGCGGACGGGCTCGACGGTCCGCGACCTGGCCCGCCGCCCGGACGGCGGCTGGAACCTGGTCGTCGGGTCCACCCGGGAGCCGGAGGTGGTCCGGGCCGATGCGGTCGTCCTGGCCACGCCTGCCCGGGCCACCGCGAGGCTGCTCAGCGACGTGGCGCCGAGCGCGGCCCTGACCCTGGCACGGATCGAGTACGCCTCGATGGCGATCGTCACGATGGCGTTCCCTGCCCGAGGGTTCCCCGACGTCACGGGGTCGGGCTTCCTGGTGCCCCCGGTCGACGGGCACGCGATCAAGGCCTCGACGTTCTCCTTCGCGAAGTGGGACTGGGTGCGCGAGGCAGGTGCGGACGAGGGGCTGTTGGTGCTGCGCTGCTCGATCGGCCGGCACCGCGAGGAGCAGACGCTCCAGCGCAGCGACGAGGAGCTCGTCGACCTGGCCCTGGGCGACCTCGCCGAGGCGATCGGACCGGCGCCTGCTCCGGTCGACGCGCACGTCCAGCGGTGGGGAGGTGCTCTCCCGCAGTACGCCGTCGGTCACCTCGACCGGGTCGCGTCGGTGCGCGACGAGCTGGTCCGGCTCTCCGGTCTCGCGGTCTGCGGCTCGGCGTACGACGGGGTCGGGATCCCCGCGTGCATCGCCTCGGCCCAGCTCGCCGCCACCAAGATCCGCGGCGATCTGGCCCCTGTCAGAATGGACCCATGACCAGCACCGGCAAGAAGGCCCGCGAGCTCAACGACACGATCCGCTACACGATGTGGTCGGTGTTCAGCCTGCGTGACGTCCTCGGTGACGCGGACCGTGACGCCGAGGCGCGCGAGGTGGAAGACCTCGTCGGCAAGCTCGAGGCCAACGACGTGGTCGTCCGCGGCCTCTACGACCTCAGCGGCCTGCGTGCCGACGCCGACCTGATGGTGTGGTGGCACGCCGAGCACGTCGAGGAGCTGCAGGACGCCTACCAGCGCCTGCGCCGTACGGCGTTCGGCCGCCGCCTCGACCCGGTGTGGTCGCAGGTCGCGCTGCACCGGCCGGCGGAGTTCAACAAGAGTCACATCCCCGCGTTCCTGGCGGGGGAGGAGCCGGGTGACTACGTCTGCGTCTACCCGTTCGTGCGCTCCTACGAGTGGTACCTCCTCGAGGACTCCGAGCGACGCCGGATGCTCGCCGAGCACGGCAAGATGGCGCGCGACTACGCCGACGTGCGGGCCAACACCGTCGCGAGCTTCGCCCTCGGCGACTACGAGTGGATGCTCGCCTTCGAGGCCAACGAGCTGCACCGCATCGTCGACCTGATGCGCCACCTGCGCGCCTCCGACGCCCGTCGCCACGTGCGCGAGGAGCTGCCGTTCTACACGGGTCGCCGCCGCACCCCGACCGAGCTGATCAGCGCCCTGCCGTAGTTGACGTCCGACCGATGAGCCTGCGCGCTGGGGCGGGTCAGACCTCCCAGAGCCGACCAGAGGAGCGCATCGTGGCCACCTTCCGCACCACCCTGCTGCAGCAGGGCAACAACGTGGGGATCGACGTCCCCGAGGAGATCGTGCTCGGCTTCGGCGCCGGCAAACGGGTGCCGGTGCGCGTGACGATCAACGGCTACAGCTACCAGTCCACCGTGGCGGTGATGGGAGGCAAGTACCTCGTGGGCGTCAACGCCGCCCACCGCGCGGCCTCGGGCGTCGCGGGCGGCGAGGAGCACGAGGTGACCCTCGAGCACGACGCTGCTCCGCGCACGGTCGAGGTGCCTGCGGACCTCGCGACGGCCCTCGACGACGCCGGCGTGCGCGCGCAGTTCGACGCCCTCGCACCCTCACGTCGCAAGGAGCACGTCCGCTCGGTGGAGGACGCCAAGGCCGAGGCCACCCGGCAGCGCCGGGTGGCCAAGGTGGTCGAGTCCCTCAGGCAGTGACGTCCGCGGGCTCGAGCGTCATGCTGATCGAGTTGATGCAGTAGCGCTGGTCGGTGGGCGTGCCGTAGCCCTCGCCCTCGAAGACGTGCCCGAGGTGGGAGCCGCAGTTGGCGCAGCGGACCTCCGTGCGCACGCTGCCCATCGAGCGGTCCTCGATGTACTCCACCCGGTCCTCGGCCAGGGGCGCGTAGAACGAGGGCCAGCCGCAGTGCGAGTCGAACTTCGTGTCCGAGCGGAACAGCTCCGCCTGGCAGGCGCGGCAGCGGTAGACACCCTCGGTCTTGGTGTCGGTGTACTCACCGACGAACGGCGCCTCGGTGCCGGCCTTGCGCAGCACCTGGTACTCGTCGCGGGAGAGCTGCTCACGCCACTCGGCGTCGCTCTTGGTCACCTGATATGTCATGAAACCAACTCTAGTGATGTGTCCAAGGACTAGATTCTGGGTACAGCGAACTTGACTGGTCGAGTGCACGACTGTTCACTGACAGGCAGGGTTTGTTGTCCACATCTGGGAGGAATTCACGCATGGTCGCCGAGAGGGTCTCGTGGGCAGGGGTCCGCAAGGTCGGAGCCCGCCTCACCACACCGCTTCACCCCGATGACTACCTCTCCCTGATCAACCCGCTCTGGACCGCACGCGAGCTGCGCGGTCGCATCGAGAAGGTCATTCCCGAGACCGAGGACGCAGCGACGATCGTGATCCGCCCCGGCTGGGGGTGGCGCTACGACCACAGCCCGGGCCAGTACGTCGGCATCGGGATCCAGGTCGAGGGCAAGTTCCACTGGCGCTCGTACTCCGTGTCCTCCCCGCCCAAGAAGTCGGGCCGCACCATCGCGATCACCGTCCGTGCGATGCCGGAGGGCTTCCTCTCCGCGCACCTGGTGGAGGGTCTCGAGCCGGGCACCATCATCCGGCTGGCGGCGCCCAACGGCGACTTCGTGCTCCCCGAGCCTCCGCCGGAGAAGATCCTGTTCCTCGTCGCGGGCAGCGGCATCACGCCCGTGATGGCGATGCTGCGCACGCTCGACCGCCGGGACACGATGCCCGACGTGGTCGTCGCCTACAGCTCGCCCACCAAGGAGCGGATGATCTTCCGCGACGAGCTGCTCGAGCTCAGCAAGAAGCACGAGAAGCTGGAGTTCCACGAGCAGCACACCGACTCCGACGGCATCCTCGAGATGGCCGACCTCGAGCGGGTCTGCCCGGACTGGAAGGACCGGGAGACCTGGGCCTGCGGCCCGGCTCCGATGCTCGACGCCGCCGAGGAGCACTGGAAGGACGCCGACCTCGAGGACGAGCTCCACCTGGAGCGGTTCACCCTCGAGCTCGGCGGCGACGGGGCCGAGGGCGGCACCATCACCTTCCAGAACTCGAGCAAGACCACCGAGGCCGACGGCGCCACCACCATCATGGAAGCCGGTGAGGAAGCCGGCATCGGGATGCCCTACGGCTGCCGGATGGGCATCTGCCACACCTGCACGATCACCCTCGTCGAGGGCACCGTCCGTGACCTGCGCAGCGGGGACGAGACATCGGGGCCGAACGAGCCCATCCAGACCTGTGTCACTGCAGCAGCCGGTGACCTCACGCTCGACATCTGATCCAAGGACGAGAAGGAGCAGCATGGCTATCGCAGACGTCAAGGAGTACACCCACCTCAGCGAGGAGGAGGTGGAGGAGCTCGGACGTGAGCTCGACGCGATCCGCGCCGACATCGAGGAGTCCCGCGGCGACGCCGACGCGGCGTACATCAACCGGATGATCACCATCCAGCGCCGGCTCGCGACGGCCGGCCGGATCACCCTGTTCGCGAGCCGCTGGAAGCCGGCCTGGGTGGCCGGTGCCGCGATGCTCGGGATCGCCAAGATCCTGGAGAACATGGAGATCGGGCACAACGTCATGCACGGCCAGTGGGACTGGATGAACGACCCCGAGATCCACTCCAGCACCTGGGAGTGGGACACCGCCCAGCCTGCCGAGCAGTGGAAGCACTCGCACAACTACGTGCACCACCAGTTCACCAACGTGCTCGGGTTCGACAACGACATCGGCTACGGCATCCTCCGGATGGCGCGCGAGCAGAAGTGGAGCCCGTTCAACCTGGGCCAGCCCGTCTACAACGCCGCCCTGGCCAGCCTGTTCCAGTGGGGTGTGGCGCTGCACGACCTCGACATCGAGGCGATCCGCAAGCGCGAGAAGGACCCCAAGCTGATGAAGAAGCAGCTCAAGCAGATCGGGCGCAAGGTGCGCAACCAGATCGGCAAGGACTACGTGTTCTTCCCGGCTCTGACCGGTCCGGCTTTCGTGCACACGGCCACGGCCAACGCGACCGCCAACCTGATGCGCAACCTGTGGTCCTACATGATCATCTTCTGCGGCCACTTCCCCGACGGGGCGTTGCACTTCACCGAGGAAGAGGTCGAGGACGAGACCCGCGCCGAGTGGTACCTCCGCCAGATGCTGGGCTCGGCCAACTTCACCGGCGGACCGCTCCTGCACATCCTGTCCGGCAACCTGGGCTACCAGATCGAGCACCACCTGTTCCCCGACCTGCCGAGCAACCGTTACGCGGAGATCAGCGACCGGGTGCGCCCGCTGTGCGAGAAGTACGGCATCCCCTACACGACCGGGCCGCTCTACAAGCAGTACGGCCAGGCGCTGCGGACGATCAACAAGCTCGCGCTGCCCAACAAGCTCACGGCTCCGAACCGTCACGACTACCCGGAGACCCCGGAGGTCCCGCGCGGCCGCCGGAGGATCGAGGGCCAGCCGGACCGTCGTACGGAAACCGGTGGCTGGACTTCGAAGGCGTCCGCGTGACCGCTGTGGCTCTGGACGAACGGCCGTTCGCGAGCATGGGCGACCTGGGCCTGGACAGGCGCAAGGTCACCCAGTGCGCGCTCAGTCGGATCTGCGGTGTCTGCGGGGAGAGCCTGGAACGACCGGTGGTCTTCCTCGGCAGTGTTGCCGAGGTGGACGCCAACGCGTTCCACTTCCCGCCGTCCCACGTCGGTTGCGCGGAAGCCGCGCTGGTCGCCTGGGCCGACGGTGACAGCGCCTCGCTCGGCCACCCCTCTCCGCCAGAGGGGTGGGCGCTGGTGACGACCTCGGGTTTCGAGTACATCCGTCCTTCGGGGGAGTCCGATGACCGTAGAGCGGTGTTCTCGCCGAACTCGGTCATCGAGACGCGGCTGATGTAAGCGGCTGATCTAGAGGAGCGATCGCTGAACGCGCCGAGGACGTGCCCATCACCTGAACGCCTGCGTAGATTGCCGTCATGGCAACTCCCGCAGCCGAAGTCGTCGCCGATGGTCAGGCGGTCCGGGTCACCAGCCCGGACCGCCTGATCTATCCCGCGACCGAGTCCACGCCCGAGGTGACCAAGCTCCAGGTCGTCGAGTACTACGCCTCCGTCGGCGCCGGCATCATGCGCGCGCTCGGTGACCGGCCGACGGCGCTGGAGCGGTGGACGACCGGGGTCCATCCCGGCATCACGCTCGCGACCGGACGTGGCGACAAGAGCGACGCGTTCTACAGCAAGCGAGTCCCCAAGGGCGCCCCGGAGTACGTCGAGACGACGCGCGTGACCTTCCCGAGCGGACGCACGGCCGACGAGGTCTGCGTCGCGAACCTGGCGACCGTCGGGTGGTGCGCCCAGATGGGCACGATCACCTTCCACCCCTGGCCGACCCGCAGCGGCGACAACGACCACCCCGACGAGCTGCGCATCGACCTCGACCCGCAGCCCGGCACGACGTTCACCGACGCCGTCCGCGTGGCCGGCGTCGCCCGCGAGCTGCTGGAGGAACACGGGCTCACCGGCTACCCGAAGACCAGCGGCAACCGCGGCGTACACGTCTACGTGCGGATCGAGCCGAGCTGGGACTTCGTCGACGTGCGCCACGCCGCGATCGGCTTCGGCCGCGAGCTCGAGAAGCGCGACGAGGGCGTGACCACGAAGTGGTGGAAGGAGGAGCGGGGGGAGCGGATCTTCGTGGACTTCAACCAGAACTGCCGCGACCGCACGATCGCCTCGGCGTACTCGCTGCGGCCGAAGCCTGGTGCTCCGGTCTCGACCCCGATGACCTGGGACGAGCTCGCCACCGTCACGGACCCACGCGGCTACAACCTGTTCACCGTGCCCGAGCGCCTGGCCGACGGCGACCCGTGGGCAGGCATCGACGACACGCAGCACTCGATCGAGCCGCTGCTGAAGCTCTACGAGGAGTCGGGGGAGGGCGAGGCGAACTACCCGCCCGACTATCCGAAGATGCCCGGTGAGCCGCCCAGGGTGCAGCCGTCGAAGAAGGTCGCCGCGCACTGGGACGAGAACGGCGAGCGGATCGAGGAGTGAGCCCCGAGGAGCCGCACTGGACTGATGGGCAGCGATCCGGCGACGTTGTTCGGCGGCTATCTGGACTTCTACCGGGAGAAGTCGATCGAGAAGGTGCTGGCCCTGTCGGAGGCGGCCCAACGCACGTCGAACCTGCCCTCGGGCTGGACCCCGCTCGAGCTGCTGAACCACCTCGCCCACATGGAGCGCCGGTGGTTCGTCTGGGGCTTCCTCGCCGAGCAGGTCGACACCCCGCTGGGTGACGAGGTGGACGGTCGCTGGGTGGTGCCGCCTGGACGTGACGTCAGCGAGGTCGTCGACCTGCTGCGCACCACGGGGGAGCGGACGCGCGAGGTGCTCGCCGGCCATCCTCTCGGTGAGGTCGCAGCCGTCGGGGGACGCTTCGACCAGGACCCGCCCACGCTGGCCTGGATCTGCTTCCACGTGCTCCAGGAGTATGCCCGGCACGTGGGCCACCTCGACATCGCCACCGAGCTCGCCGGTGGTCCGACGGGGGAGTGAGCCAGCCACGGCCGGCGAAGACGGTGTGGAGGCGAACGACCGGTATCCGGCTACCGCGAGGTCGGTCGCCTCACCGGGGGGCGTAGCCGAGAACGAGGTGGTCCTGATGACTTCCCCACTTCAGGTCGAACGACCAACAGCCGGCTGCTGGCAGGTCGATGGTCGACGGGCCGGGCGCAGCGGGAAGGGTGCGCGTCACCGTCTGCCCCGTACTCGCCAGCGTGGCCCGGATCTGCAGGGGCCCCTCGGCCACACCGATCCTGGCGACCCAGAGGATCTTGTTGTTCTTGCGGACGGACTGTGGAGCCACCAGCGGATGGTGTGTGGCCCACACGATGGCCGCCAGGTCGCCTCGGTCGCCGAGAACATACGAGACGGGTTGGTCTGGTGGAGTAAACCCTGTCCGCGCCCACTGTGGGAGCGGTTTCGGGGGGTAGTCGACTCGACACGCTGTGGCCGTCTGGGGCGAAGTCCGCGACGTCGCCTCCGCATGGGGGCTCACCTCCGAGCGATGAGAACTGACCATGCTGGCGGCCACCACGATCAGAGCGACCACCCCGGCCGCGGCCGCGGCCACAAGCGGTGCGAACCACCGCCGCGTCGGGGCCGGCGTGAGCGTGGCCGGTGGCGGCGGAACCGGGGATGCTGCTACCCGTCTCATCGTGGCGGCGATGAACTCGTCGGTGTCCATGTCTACATCCCTCGATCCATTGACTCTGACGCCCGGGCAGCCTCCGCGGCCCGGCGCAACGAGACGCGCCCACGGGCGAGATGTGTCTTCGCCGTCGCGACCCCGCACCCGAGGATCTCGGCCACCTCCCTGATCGGGCGGTCCTCCAAGTAGGTCAGCGCCACCGCTACCCGCTGCCGATGAGGCAGCGACCGCATCGCGGTGTCCAGCCATGCGTCCAGGCTGAGCGGGCCAGGCTCCTCGGCTGCAGCCGGATCGAGTGGGTCGGCGAGCAGCACCTCGCGTCGCCGGCGACGCCAGTTCTTGTGCAGGTTTGCGAGCGTCTTGCGGGCGTACGCCGCCATGTTGTCGTGATGGGCGAGCCGGTCCCAACGGGCTGACACCCGCGCCAACGCCTCCTGGGTCAAGTCCCACGCGTCGTGGTCGTTGCCGCACAACACCCGAGCCAGGCCGAACAGCCGCGCCGTCTCCACGGCGGCAAACTCGTCGAACCCGACTTCCATGGTGATCCGCCGCCTTCCTGTCACCCATACAACACATCTGGTGGCCACTTCGGACTACACGGAAGCCGAGCGGCGTCAGGAAACCGACGGTGGCCAGCGATGCCGGCGCCACTCGCCCCATGTGGCGAATCCAGCCGGTGGGTCATCAATGGGTTCACTGCCGTCGAGTTCACCAGGCGTCGGGACGTCGATGTGGGCAGCCCACTCGGCGAGCTCCTCGTCTGACATGGGCCACGTCGTGTCCGGCGCTCTCGACTGGCGGTGATCAAGTCGTGTCCGCTGCTCGGCCGGGGTGAGCTCGAAGTAGCGCATCTCCACCATGGCGCCGAGGTCTGCTGCTGCCTGCCGCAGCGCAGAGCGCTCGTCGCGGTCCCACAGGCCGTAGTCGATCACGACGTTGTTACCGAGCTCGAGAGCGCGCAGCCCGATCTCGATCAGGCGCCCTTCGATGACGCGCTGGGCCGAACGCGGATTCTCGTGCCCGTAGAGGGCCTTCACCCATTCGTCCTTCGTCAGTCGAAGAGCGTTCTGCTCGATCTCCATGCGTCGTGCAGCAGTGGTCTTTCCGGTGCAGGGGAGTCCGACAGTCAGGAACAGCCTTGGTTGGCTCATCGTCAGACCCCTATGCACGCGGACGCCTCATCCTTGCTGACATCCGCTCATGCGCGTCAGTCTGATGTTCGACGGCAGAGAACGGGAGTTGTCGCCGCGGCAGGCGCGGGCGTTGGATGCACTCTCCGTCGAGCCGGGCAGGATCAGAAACAGGAGAACTCCGTCGATCGCGATGATCCATCGGTGCCACTACGCCTCCGGCCATGAGCCCAGAGCCGAAGCGACGCCAACGGACAGACTCGTTGAACCGCGACGTCCTACGACCATCGACGCAGCGAAGGTGCAGCTCACCACGGCGAGCTCTTGTCGAACAGTGCGTATGTACCGATCGAGCCGCGAGCGTCACGACAAGTAGCCACCCAGACGTCCGGACCAGAGTGACTGGGCGCGTGGGTGCTCGGTAGCGCGCACCTGACATCTCGGGGTGGCGACCGGTGTGTCTAGGTCCGCCGGTGGAAGCTGACCTTGCCGCCGGGTAGCTGTCGGGTCTCGTAGTGGGGGTCGTGGATGCGGCGGTGGTGGTGGGGGCAGAGGAGGCGGCCGTCTTCGACGCTGGTGCGGTCCGCCGTGGGACCACGGGGTGTTGTGGTGGGCGTGGCAGAGGCCGGGTGGTGTTTCGCAGCCCTGCGCGGTGCAGCCGCCGTCGCGCACACCCATGGCGATCCGCATCGTTTCGTTGTGCAGTCGTCGTTTGCGGCCGACGTCGAGGACCTGGCTCTTCCCGCCGAGGACGACGGGGATGATCCCGGCGGTGCACGCGAGTCGGCGGGCTTCGGCCGCGGTGATCCGGCCGCCGGTGTCCAGGGTGCAGACCCCGGCGTGGTCGAGGTCGGCGATGAGTTGTTCGAGGGTCATGGTGACCACGACGGTGGCGGAGCAGCCGCCGGTCTTCGGGAGCTTCTCGGCGGGGTAGGTCTCGATCAGCTGGGTCAGCGCGATGCCGTGGCGGACCGGGGTGGGCAGGTCGGGGTCGATGCCGCTGCCCGACGAGGCGACGTTGTCGTTGGTGGACCGAGACGGTGAGCGAGATCGCGAGGATCATCTTGGTCAGCATCTGCCCGTGCAGTGCGGGGATGCGGAAGCGGCCGTGGCAGGTGCCTTCGTCGTCCTCGAACATCGTGAACGTCGTCCGTCGCAGCGCGCGGGCTTCCTCGGCCTCGAGGGCTTTCCCGTCGAACTTCTCGGCCAGGTCGGGGGCGATCACCTCGAAGATCCGGCCGCCCAGGATCCGCAGTGCTTTGGCGTCGTGGTGCTCAGCCATCGCCACCAGGTGGGTCTCGGCGGCCTACCGCTGTTCGGTGCTGACGGCGAACTCGCCGGTGGTGGGCAGCTTGTCGAGCGCGGCCACGATGGCGCGGGCCTGGGCGGTGTTGACGCGGCCCTCGGCCATCGCCGCGGAGAGCACGTCGTACCGCTCCAGTGCCTCGGCGAGGCGGAGGTCGGAGCGGGCTTCGCGGCGGACCTGCCGGGTCTCGACCGCGATCCAGTCGGCGGCGGTGTTCGCACCGGTCTCGGTGGTGGCACCGGAGCGGTCGGCCTCGGCGAGGAGGCGGAGCTCGAGTGCCTCGAGCTGTGCCTGGGCTTGGCGGAGGGTGGTCAGGGCCTCGCGCTGCTCGTCGGCCTTCATCGACCAGAGCGGTGTCTGGGCCATCGAGTCGAGACGTTCACGCAGCCGGTGGGCGAAGTCGAGCACCGGGTGGAGGTGGTCGACCGGCTGGCTGCTCATGAGTCAATCCAAGCACCGAGCACTGACAGAAAAGGGCCTCTGACCTGCGGTTTTGCTCATTCTGTGAGACAAGCTCTGCAAGGACAGTGGTTTCGAGACGCTCGCTGGCGCTCGTCCTCAACCACCCACCGGTGAGCTGGTTTCGACAGGCTCAGACGCTCGGGAGCTGCGGCCCCGGGCCGGCATGGACAGCTCGCCTCCCAGTTCGCGCCGCGGACCGAGGTCTGGCGCGCGGACCTGCCGGGCTGCGACGCTTGGTAGGTGCTGCGTGTCATTGGAACGGGGTTCGGGCGGACCGGGACGCTCTCGACCAAAGCAGCCCTGGAGCGGCTGACGGGTGGCCGGTGCTATCACATGTACGAGGCCCTGGCGCATCTCGATCATCTGCCTGTGTGGATGCGTGCTGACGAGGGTCATCCGGAGGGTCTGGGCGGCGTGCTGGATGACTACACGGCCATCGTGGACTGGCCGGGCTGCGGCCTGTGGCGTGAGTTGAGCGCCATGTTCCCCGAAGCGGTGGTGCTGGTGACCACGCGCCCTGTGGAACGCTGGTGGAACTCCTACCGCGAGACGATCCACCAGCTGATGCTTCGGCCGGTGATGACGTCCGAGGAGCACGGTCCTGACATGGCGTTGATGAGCCTTTTCGGGGACCGGTTGACCAAACGGAGCTTCCCGGCCGACTACAGGTCACTGACTCGAGACGACTTCGTTGCCGCCTACGAGCGGCACAACGAGCAGGTGCGCGCGAGCATTGCGCCCGAGCGACTGCTCGCGTACGACGTGACCGAGGGGTGGGAGCCGCTGTGCGCGATCCTGGGAGTGCCCGTGCCGGACGAGCCCTTCCCGATGCACAACGACGTCGCTGAGTTCAGAGCGCTGTTCGGTCTGGACGCGGATCCTCCTCCGCGTGATCAACCGTTCACCCGGGACGAGATCGAGGGCCACTTCGGAGACGCGGTGCCACCTCGCGCTGAGTAGAAGTGCGCCCACGTAGCGGCACTGCCTGCCTGGTCCCGCCGCTCAGCTGCGCAGCTGCGTGTTGAGGCGTGCCGCCTGTCGCGTGAGGTGGTCGCGTTCGGGGAGGCTGGGCGCTGATCGGGCGGCTTCGGCGTAGAGCCGTGCCGCGGTCTCTGGGTCGCCGTCACGCTCGTGCAGGTACGCCGCGGCGGCGGTGTGGCGGGGCAGCGCGGGGTCGAGCTCTGCCAGGGCGGCCAGTCCGGCCCGCGGGCCGTCGGCCTCGCCGAGCGCGACGGCGCGGTTGAGGCGGGCCACCGGGTTGTCGGTGAGCCGCAGCAGCTCGTCGTACCACTCGACGATCTGCACCCAGTCCGTCTCCTCGACCGTGTGGGCGTCGGCGTGAAGTGCGGCGATGGCGGCCTGGGCCTGGAACTCCCCCAACCGGTCGCGGGCGAGGGCCGCCTGGAGCACGTCGACACCCTCGGCGACCAGGCGGGTGTCCCACAGGCTGCGGTCCTGCTCGGCGAGGGGCACGAGGCTGCCGTCGGCGCGGGTCCGCGCCGGGCGCCGAGCGTGGTGGAGCAGCATCAGCGCCAGCAGCCCCGCGACCTCCTCGTCGTCGGTCCTGGCGGCCAGCTGGCGGGTGAGCCGGATGGCTTCGGCGGCGAGGTCGACGTCGCCGGTGTAGCCCTCGTTGAAGACCAGGTAGAGCACGCGAAGCACCGTGGCCACGTCTCCGGGCTGGTCGAACCGGACGCCCGAGACGGTCCGCTTGGCCCGGCTGATCCGCTGGGCCATGGTCGCCTCCGGGACGAGGTAGGCCTGCGCGATCTGACGCGTGGTCAGACCGCCGACCGCGCGCAGCGTGAGCGCGACGGACGACGCCGGCGTCAAGGAGGGGTGCGCGCACAGGAAGTAGAGCTGGAGCGTGTCGTCCACTGCCTCGCCCGGTCCGGGCACGGGGTCGTCCTCGATGCGTACCTCACGTCGCCGCCGGGAGGTGTCGGCGCGGGCGGCGTCGAGGAACTTGCGCCAGGCCACGGTGACCAACCAGCCCTTGGGGTCGCGCGGCGGATCCTCCGGCCACGCGCGCACGGCCTCGACCAGGGCCTCCTGCACGGCGTCCTCGGCCGACGCGAAGTCGGCCCCGCGTCGGACGAGGACTCCGATCACCGCGGGTACGAGGTCCCGCAGCAGTGCCTCGTTCACTCGGTGGCGGTGATCGAGTCGGACAGGAACGGCCGGACCTCCAGCCATTCGTGGATCGGCTTGCCGTCGGCCCCGGGGGCGGCCGACAGCTCGCCCGCCAGCTGTACGGCGCGGTCCCAGGAGTCCACGTCGATGACGTACCACCCGGCGATCAGGTCCTTGGTCTCGACGAACGGCCCGTCGGTCACCGGCGGCCGCCCTTCGCCGTCGTACCGCACGAACGCGCCCCCGGACGTCAGGACCTGGACGTCGACGAACTCGCCCGTCTCCTCCAGCCGGGCCTCGAAGTCGCGCATGAACTGCATGTGCGCGTCGACCTCCTCCGGCGTCCACTGGTCCATCGGCTCCCAGTCGTAGGCGGGCGCCGGGCCACCCCGGTAGTGCTTGAGCAGCAGGTACTTGGCCATCATGATCTCCTTACGCGTACGGCCCATTGTGGCCGTGTTCACTCCGGGGACGGAGCCGCGAGCGGGTTCTCGACATCCCACCGCGACCTTTCCTGCGGCTCAGCCGCGTCGGCGCTCCTCGCGCCGGCGGACCAGCTCCTCGACAGCGCTCGGCAGAGTCGTCTCGAAGTCGATCAGCTTCACCCAGCTCGGGGTGACGACGATCCGGACCATGCCCTCGTGGTAGAGCGAACGCACCTCCGCCTCCCACTCGACGCGTTGCTCCGGGGTCATCTCGTAGGTGCTGTTCGCCTCGAGGTACTCCTCCGGGATGCCGTCGACGTAGTCCAGCTCGGCCCGGCCGCGGATGAGCAGGATCTTGGGTGGGTGCGACTCGGTGTCGATCGTGAGGGCCACCGTCGGGTTGGTCCGCAGGGCCGGGAGCTTCGGCGCGTTCTTCGTCGTGCACATGACGATCTCCGAGCCGTTCCAGGCGAACGCGATCGGGACGTTGCGGGGTGTGCCGTCCTTGGCGACGTAGGCCAGGCGCGTCAGGTCGCGGGCCAACAGCTCCTTGCTGATCGGTCGGTTCAGCACTTCGGTGATCTCGTTCGGTTGCACGGTCATCACTTTCCTCGTCATGTCGTTGGTCCGTTCGGCGGATCGTCCTGGTTGGTCGCAGGTCGACTGCGGCCCCTTGGTGCACCTGGGACGGAGCGGGCGCCACGTTATCGACAGGCGACGGGAAGTGCGTTGATCTCGCCTGCGCTTCGGGGCAGTGTGGGTTCGAGGGCACCTACCCACCCGATGTGCTCGGCACCGAGGAGGAACAGATGAGCTCCAACGCGCGACCCCCGGCGATCGTCAGCTGGACCCTGCGGCTCGAGAATGCTGCTGCGCTCGACGCGCCGGTCCAGGCCATCGAGCCGACGATCCGAGCAGTGTTCGGAACGGGGACGCGTGCCTCGGTGTTGCGCGGCGACTGGCTGGGCCACGCGGTCCATCCGTTGCTGACCGATCTGGTGATCGGCACCTGGACCTCGGCCACGCTGCTCGACCTGTTCGGAGGCAGGGAGTCCTCGATCCCGGCTCAGCGACTCATCGGCACTGGCCTGCTCGCCGTCGGTCCGACGGCCTGGACCGGCTGGGCGGAATGGTCAGCAGCAGGGGCTCGCGACAAGAGGGTGGGACTGGTCCACGCCGTCACCAACGGCGTCGCCATCAGCATCTACGCGGCGTCCTGGATCGCTCGTCAGCGAGGGCAGCACGGCTCCGGGGCCAGGCTTGCCCTGGCAGGAGCGGCCGTCTCAGGGATCGGCGCCTACCTGGGCGGTCACCTCGCGGCAGCGCGCAAGCTGGGTAGTCACCACGCCGCCTACGGAGAGCCGTCGCTCGAGGTGTGAATCGCGTGGCGATGACGGGGCAGCGCTCCTAGGGTGGACCGATGGCGTCGGTCAAGCAGTTCCAGGTCACCTTCGACTGCGCAGAGCCCGAGCGCGTCGCTCGGTTCTGGTGCGAGGTGCTGGGGTACGTCGTGGCGCTGAGTGAGGAGCAAGGCCCACCGTCCGCCTGCGTCGATCCCTCAGGTGTGGGCCCGCGACTGTTCTTCCAGCGCGTTCCCGAAGGCAAGGTCGTCAAGAATCGGCTGCACCTCGACGTGCGGGTCGGCACCGGGCTCGTGGGTGACGAGCGCCTGGCTGCGCTCGAGGCCGAATGTGCCCGGCTGGTCGCGCTCGGCGCGGCACGTGTGCGCCTCCTGCTGGCCGATGAGGAGAACGAGTCGTGCCTCGTGATGCAGGACATCGAGGGCAACGAGTTCTGTCTCGACTGACCGGCTCCGACCGCGGCGCGCAGGAACAGAGCCGTCACAGGGACGCGAGAAAGGCGAGCACCCTGCTGGTCGCCAGGTCCGCGACCTCCTGGTCGTGGTCCGGGTGGCCCGGCTCGGCGAACAGGTGACCGGACCCGGGATAGACGAAGAGCTCCGCGCCCGGCACCTCGGCGAGGTACTGCTCCTCTGCCTCCGGCTCACGCCACTCGTCACCCTCGGTCACGTGGGCCTGCGACGGTACGCCGGCGGGCCAGCTGGCCCCCCACCACGAGGGTGCGATCGCGCCGTAGAGGAAGAAGGCACCTCTCGCGCCCGGCCGGGCGAGCACCTGCTCGGCTGCCCGGGCCGCCCCCATCGACATGCCGCCGTAGACGAGGTCGGTGGACATGGCGGACGCGATCTCGGCCGCCCGCGCGCCGAAGGTCTCCTCACCGGCCGACTCGGCGTACGCGACGCCGTCGTGGACGTCGGCGAACGTGCGGCCGTCGAAGAGGTCAGGGGTGTGCACCGTGTGTCCCGCGTCCCGCAGCACCTGGGCGAAGGAGTGCACCCCCGCGGTCAACCCGCCGGCGTGGTGGAAGAGCAGAATCTCGGCCATCCGCCCAAGTTACAAGAGGCGAATCGGCTCAGGGACGCTGTGACGCCTCTTCGACGGTCAGCTCCGCGGTGGGGGCCACCTCCAGGCGCTCGTCGGGGATCGGGTTCCCGCTGCGCACGGAGAGGCCGAACGTGCCGTCCGCCAGCCGCTGCTCGGCTCGCTCGATCGCCGCGAGGCGCTGGCGCAGGCTGGACTCCACGGCGTCGTCCACACCCTCGGACTCCAGCGGTTGGGCGGTGTCCACGGAGTCGCCCGTCTCCTGCTCGGCCTCGCGATCCTGGCTGCCGGACCTCGTGATCTCCGTCAGCATCTCTTCCACCTCGGCACGTTCTGACTCCAGCAGCTTGCGTGCGTGAGCTTCATCCATGCTGACTTCCTGACTTCCGCGGGGCTCCGGCACTCCTTCCTACGCTGCACACCCAGGGATGTCGAGCCTGCCTGTGCTGGGAATTCAGGGGATGGGCCGCCGTGGAGAACGGCTGGGTTCCGTAACCCCGACGGATCTGCCTCGTTGTCCCAGATGTCACGGTTTGGTGCCAACTCGTGTTGGCGAACGGGCCACCACGGTGCAGACACCCGCCGCGGGCAATCGTCTCGGGCAGGAGCACGGATGAACGCAATGAACGTGGACTGGGACCAGATGCAGGAGATGCACGACTTCTGCGCAGACCGAGCCTTCGAGCAGATGGCCGCCGCGGGCGCCCGGAGCGACCGCTCCGGCGTCCGCAAGCACTGGAGAGCCCTTCGGGTCGTCGACGTGATGTACGCCGACGCGAAGCGTTGCGTGCAGATCAGCCCACGCGTGGCACACGTCCTGCGTGAGCAGGTGCTGCAGAACCACGACCACCCGGCCTTCCGCCCGGACTGGACCTACGGGCCCACTCGCGCGTTCTGAGGCTCGTCCCCGGTCAGCACTGCTGAGCTTCCTCAGTCGTCCGACAGGCGGATCTCGACCATCAGCTCGTCGGCGAGCCCTTCGAGCATGGACCGGAGCGCGTCGGCGCTCGCTGTCAGGGGGGCCTTGAGGACGGCGTGCGCCTCGAACAGCGTCCCTCCGGACATGGGTGCGTCGCGCACGTCCGTGCTGAGCTCTTCGATGCTCACGTCGAGGGCGGCGAGCGAGGCGGAGATCTCGGCGACGATGCCGGGGTGGTCGTCCCCGAGCAGCTCGAGATGGAGCCGCTGCGACTCGGGCTCTGCGGGCTCGTCGGTCCGCTCGAGGGTCACCTGCAGACCCTGCGCGTCCAGCGCCTCGAGGTCCGCGACGAGCGCGTCCAGCCGGTCGTCCGCGACCGTCACCAGCACGATGCCGGCGAACTTGCCCGCCAGCCGTGACATCTGGCTGCGCTCCCAGCTCGCACCGTGGTCGTTGATCGGGGCCGAGAGTGCTGAGACGAGACCCGGTCGGTCGGTCCCGAGAACGGTGAGGATGAAGGTGGCCATCCACGCAGGCTACGAGACGACTCCCATGGGCGGCAGGCGGGCAGCACACGAGGCACGCCGGGCGGCCTACGATGCGGGGCATGGCCGCTGATCCGTTCCGGGGTCGGCATCCCACCAGTCACGAGCGGATGACGGGGCTGCCCTGGGATGCGTCGTACGACGACGGCCCGGCGCCGTGGGACGTCGGCCCGCAGCCGGCGGTCGTGCGGGTGGCTTCCGAAGGTGGGTTCGCCGGACGGGTCCTCGACGTGGGCTGCGGCTCCGGCGAGAACGCTCTGCACCTGGCCTCGCTGGGGTTGTCGGTGCTCGGCGTCGACGTGGCCGAGACTGCGCTGGCAATCGCGAGGGTGAAGGCCGCAGACCGGGGGATCGAGGCCGAGTTCGCGGCGGCCGACGCGTTGGCGCTGGAGGGTCTGGGCCGCACGTTCGAGACGGTGCTCGACTGCGGGTTGTTCCACACCTTCGACGCAGACGAACGACCCGGCTACGTGGCGAGCCTGGCCTCGGTGACCGAGCGAGGTGGCACGCTCTACGTGTTGTGCTTCGGTGACGAGGGTCGCGGCGAATTCGGACCGCACCCGGTCAGCATGGAGGAGCTGCAAGGAGCCTTCGGGCCCAGCAGCGGGTGGGCGATCGCCGACATCTCACCGGACCGGGTGCACACGAGGTACCACGACGACACGGGCGCGCCGGCCTGGCTGGCGACCCTCACGCGGCGCGCCACGACCGACTGACTCGGACGCGGCGGTCACTGGCGCAGGTGGGCGACCGCCTGCCAGGCAGGGTCGTGCATGTCGTGCACCGACGTCGTGCCCTCGCCCCACGAGCGCGCGACCTCCTTGACCGTGGCGAGTGCACCGGTCGTGGAGTCGACGTACACGTGGAACGTGCGGATCCCCGCGGTGCTCAGGTGGGCCACCACCTGGCCGTCGTTGCCGAGGCGCGCGCCGAGCCGGTGCTCGAAGGCTCGAAGTGCTTCCAGGGAGGTGTCGCCCGGCTGGCCGCCCGCGGCCTGGTCCTGGTAGGCGACCGTCACCGCGACGTAGGTGTCGAGGTGCGGTGCCGTGAGGGGGTGCAGCGGCGAGCGGACCATCGCGAGCAGCAGGCCGTCCGCGGTCTCGCCGCGCAGCATCACCCAGTGCGGCTGGCCGTCGGCGTCGAGGCGCTGCCGCTTCAGGTCCTGTACGACGGAGCGCAGCGCCGTGAGACCGAACCCGTCCAGGGGCTCGAGCTCGACGGGCAGGATCTCACCGAGCCAGAGCTCGGTGTCCACCTCGCCGAGTGCCGCGTCGACGGCGAGGAACGTGGCCAGCGCCCGGGCCTGCTCGGGAAGGTCGGGGAAGGCCGGGTGGTGCACCTGCACGTCGAACCGGCCGTCGTTCATGCGGGCGGCGACCTGCACCCGCGCGAAGTCGATGTCCTGGCCCTCGATCCCGACCACCACCGACTCCGGCTCGGGTGCGGGCGGCCGCGAGTCGACGTAGGCCCAGGACTCGTCCGGCTCCGGAGCCGCGAGCACGACCCTGCGGGCCAGGGCACGAAGCTCCGCGTTGCCCTCCGTGCCGATCACGAGCACGTGGTCCGAGACGTCACCGGCAGCGATCTCCCAGGAGAGCTCGCCGAGCGCGTGCAGCCGGGACGTCATCGTCGCGGCGAAGGACTCCGGGTCCGCCTCGCCGGTGACGGTCTGCTCCGCGAGCGCGCGGCCCTCGGCGGTCCACCAGTCCCAGAAGGGTGCGTAGTCGGAGGGCGAGCCGCGCGAGGAGCGACGTCGTGGGAAGCGCACCTAGTGCCCCGTCCGTGGCACTAGAACCCCGAGATGCCTTCGCCCTCGCCGGCCTGCTCGTCGAAGTTCTCGTGCTCGAGCAGGTGCAGCACCGGGACGCCGAGCTTGCGGCGGGCACGCGAGGTCCAGTCGAGGTGGAAGAAGTCCCGCACGACGTGCGGGCGGGTCAGGATGATCACCTCGGCCGCATCGACCTCGGCGACCTTGGCGATCAGCGCCTGGATCGGGTCGCTGGTGACCGGGTCACCGACGGCCCGTCCGCCGGCCTGCTCGATCACGGCGATCGTGGCCTCGACGCCGGAGCGGCAGGTGTCGAGCAGCTCCTTCTGCAACCCCTCCAGCTCGGACTCGTCCACGGCCGTGGGCGGAGTGGTGAGCACCTCCCCGGTCCCGAGGGTTCCCATCGCCGACTCCACCCGCGACGAGGCGTCCTCCACCGGCAGCATCACGTGGTAGCGGACCGGGTCCTCGATGTCCTCGTGCAGCTGGCGCAGGTTGGTCGCGTCCTGGGCCGTGAACGGCTGCTCGATCAGCAGCACGACGTCGTAGTCACTCATGACCCACCTCCGGAAGTCTTCACACCGAGAATCCTAGTGAGGTCGTACGAGACCGGCTCATCGAGTTGCTCGTAACCACAGGATTCGGGGTCGCGGTCCGGCCGCCAGCGCTTGAACTGGGCGGTGTGGCGGAACCTCCGGCCCTCCATGTGCTCGTAGCCGACCTCGAGCACGCGCTCGGGTCGGAGCGGAGTGAACGACAGGTCCTTGCCGGCGCTCCAGCGGCTCTGGGTGCCCGGGACGCGGTCGGGGTTCGCGATCGCCCATTCGGCCCACTCGCCCCACGGGTGGTCGGTGATGTCGACCTCGAGGGGCCGCAGCTCCTCGAGCAGCTCGGCCCGTCGCGCTTCGGTGAACGAGGCGGCCACCCCGATGTGCTGGAGCTTGCCCTCGGCGTACAGCCCGAGGAGGAGGGAGCCGAGCAGCGGCCGTTCGGGGGTGGAGTTCTTGTGCAGGCGGTAGCCGGCCACCACGACGTCGGCCGTGCGCGCGTGCTTGATCTTCAGCATCGTGCGCGCGTTCTGCTGGTACGGCGCACCGAGGGGCTTCGCGACCACGCCGTCGAGGCCCGCACCCTCGAACTCGTCGAACCAGCCCTCGGCCTCGGTGGCGTCGGTCGTCGTCCGGGTGAGGTACATCGGCCCGGTCAGCCCACCGAGCTCGGACTCCAGCCTCGCGCGTCGCACCGAGAACGGCTGGTCCACCAGCGACTCGTCACCGAGGGCGAGCGCGTCGAAGGCCACGAACCCGGCCGGGGTCTTCTCGGCGAGCATCGAGATCCGCGACGCGGCCGGGTGGATGCGTTCCTGGAGCACCTCGAACTCGAGCTTCGGCCCGATGGCCACGAAGAGCTCGCCGTCCAGCACGCACCGGTCGGGCAGCTGCTCCCGTGCGGCCTCCACGACCTCGGGGAAGTAGCGGGTCAGCGGCTTGGTGTTGCGCGAGGTCAGCTCGACCTCGTCGCCGTCCTTGAAGACGATGCACCGGAAACCGTCCCACTTCGGCTCGAAGGAGAGCCCGTCGTCGAACTTCGCGGGATCGGGGATCCCCTTGACGGACTTGGCCAGCATCGGTCGCACGGGCGGCATCACGGGGAGGTCCACAGGACGACCGTAGACGAATCGTGCCGATCATCCGAGACGCTCTCGCGCTCACTCCTCAACCACCGGAGGATTGCGACATACTCACCCGCATGGCCTACACCGTCACGGACGCTCTCCGACTCGCCCCTGGTCCGGTCTCGCTCGCAGACCACGACCCGGGGGACACCTCGCTGTTCGAGGGAGGCAAGCGCAAGGCGCAGAAGGCGCTGCGCGACACGGGCGCCGAGCTGGCGGACCTCCAGGAGCGCATGTACGCCGACGCCTACACCGGTGGCCGCCGGCGCGTCCTGATCGTCCTCCAGGGGATGGACACCTCCGGCAAGGGTGGCGTGATCGACCACGCGCTCGGCCTGCTGAGCCCCAACGGCTTCCGACTGCAGTCCTTCAAGAAGCCCACGGAGGAGGAGCTCGAGCACGACTTCCTGTGGCGGATCGAGCGTGCCCTCCCCGACGCCGGCATGGTCGGCGTCTTCGACCGCTCCCACTACGAGGACGTGCTGATCGCGCGGGTCGAGGAGCTCGTGGACGAGGAGGAGATCGAGCGCCGTTACCAGGCCATCAACGACTTCGAGAAGTCCCTCGTCGACAGCGGCACCGTGGTGATCAAGTGCATGTTGAACGTGTCGGCCGAGGAGCAGAAGGCCCGGCTGCTCGCGCGGCTCGACGACCCGGCCAAGCAGTGGAAGTTCAAGCCCGAGGACGTCGACGGGCGCGAACGCTGGAAGGACTACCAGGCGGCCTACGAGCTGGCTCTCGAGCGCTGCCACACGGACGCGGCGCCGTGGTACGTCGTACCGAGCGACCACAAGTGGTACCGCAACTGGGCCGTCGGTCAGCTCCTGCTCGAGGCCTTCGAGGGGATGCAGCTGGAGTGGCCCAAGCCCGACTACGACGTCGAGGCAGCAGCGCGCACGGCTGGCGGCCGAGGGCGACGGGGACCCCTCCTCGTCGTGAACCGGGTGCGAGCGACGCGCTACGTGACGCCGCTGCGTGAGGGCGGCTCGTTGCCCGGGATCGTCGAGGCGGACGACCTCGGGACCTATGTCTGCAAGTTCCGCGGCGCCGGTCAGGGGCTCCTGGTGCTGGTCGCCGAGGTGGTGGTCGGCGAGCTGGCCCGGCGGCTGGACCTGCGTACGCCGCGGCTGGTGGAGCTGGAGGTCGAACCCGCCATGGCCCGCTACGAGGCCGACCAGGAGGTGCAGGACCTGCTCAACGCGAGCCTCGGGCTCAACCTGGGCGTCGACTTCCTGCCCGGCTCGTTCGGCTTCGACCCGACCTTCGAGGTCGCGCCCGACATCGCGGCGCGCACCCTGTGGCTCGATGCGCTGGTCGCCAACGTCGACCGCAGCTGGCGCAACCCCAACCTGCTGGTCTGGCACGGTGACCTCTGGCTGATCGACCACGGCGCAGCGCTCTACTTCCACCACGCGTGGAGCGGCGGCATCACCGACCCGGCGCGCTTCGCGGCCCAGCCCTACGACGTGGGCGACCACGTCCTCGGTCGGCACGCTGCCCGCGCCGCCGAGCTGGACGCCGAGCTGGCGGCACGGGTCGACGACGCCATGCTCGACGAGGTGCTGGCGCTGGTGCCCGACGAGTGGCTGGAGCCGCGACCGGGAGCCGAGTCGCCCGACGAGCTGCGTGCCGCCTACCGGACCTTCCTGCGTGCACGCCTCGACGGCTCCCGTGCCTGGGTGCCGGGGAGGGCCGCGGCATGAAGCCCTACCAGTACGTCGTGATGCGCGGTGTCCCTCGCGTCGAGCGCGAGGAGTTCGTCAACATCGGCGTGGTGCTCTACTCCCAGGCCGAGGAGTTCCTCGACGTGGACTGGCACGTCGAACCGACCAGGCTGCGTGCGCTGGACCCCGAGGTCGACATCGACGCGGTCTGCGACGCCATGGACTTCGTCGACGCCGTGTGCCGTGGCGACGAGGCAGCCGGGTCCGTGTCGGGCAAGGACCTCGGCACCCGGTTCGGGTTCATCCGGGCGCCGCGCAGCACCGTCGTACAGCCCGGTCCGGTGCACGGCGGCCTGACCGAGGACCCCGCAGCCGAGCTGGCTCGGCTGCTCACGACGCTCGTGCGCTGACCCCGAGCCGATGACGTCTCGGCGAGAGATCGGCTTTCATCTGCGACGTCTCGCGGGAGCAGGCGGTCAGACGGGGACGAGCTCGACGGCACCCACGGCGTAGCGGGCGAGGATCGTGCGGGCCAGCTCGGGGTCGGCGCCCAGGGGCTCGGAGACCGCGACGGCACCTGCCTCGAGCGCGAGCTCGGCGGCACGGTCCGGGAGGAACCCCGGCGCGAGGAACATCGACGCGACCGCCACGTGGCGGCGGCCCTCGGCACGGAACGCCCGCACGGCCTCGCCGGTGGCCGGGGGAGCGGCGGAGGCGAACGCGGCGGTGACCGGGAGCTTGTGGTGGGCTCCCCAGACGCGTGCCAGCCGGCCGATGGCCTGGTTGGCCAGCGGGTCGGACGAGCCGGCGGCGGCGAGGACCAGCGCGTCGAGCTCGCGCACCCGGGCCTGACGCAGGGCGTCGCGCAGGCGACGGTCGAGCACGTCGAGGAAGGTCGGCTCGAGACCCAGGATGTCGGTCACCCTGATCTGCAGGTTCTCGTGACGGTCGAGCGCCTCGGCGACGACGTTGGGGACGTCCACCCGTGCGTGGTAGGCGTCGCTGAGCAGCAGCGGGACGACCACGATCTCCTCGAAGCCGGCGCGGACCAGCTTGTCGACGACCTTGCCGAGGGACGGCCGGGACAGCTCGAGGAACGCCGGCTCGATGCGCAGGTCAGGGCGCATGCGGCGGGTCTCGGCCACGAGCGCGGAGATGGTGGCGGCCGATCGCGGGTCTCGGCTGCCGTGGGCGAGGGTGATCAAGGCTGGAGCGGTCATGGAGATCCGGCTCCCTTCGTGATGGTGCTCCGGACGCCGGCGACGGTGGCGGTCTGGTCCTCGGCAGGGGTGGGGATGGGGGACATCGTCATGAGGTGGGTCATTGGTGGATGCCGCACTCGGTCTTGTTGGAGCCGGCCCAGCGCCCGCTGCGGGCGTCCTCGCCCGGCGCGACGCGCTGGGTGCAGGGCCAGCAGCCGATCGAGGGGTAGTCGTCGTAGCGGAGCGGGTTGACCAGGATGCTGTTCTCGGCGACGTACTTGTCGACGTCGTCGTCGGACCAGCGGGCGAGCGGTGAGACCTTGACCTTCTGCTTCTTCTCGTCCCAGCCGACGACCGGGGCGATCACGCGGTTGTGGGTCTCGGCCCGACGCAGCCCGGTGGCCCAGGCGTCGTACTCCGCCAGGCCCTCGGCGAGCGGCTGGACCTTGCGCAGCTTGCAGCACAGGTCGGGGTCGGTCTTGTAGAGGTCCTTGCCGTACGTCGCGTCCTGCTCGGCCACCGACTGCACCGGGGTGATGTTGATCAGGTTGACCGGCATCGTCGCCTCGACGGCGTCGCGGGTGCCGATCGTCTCGGCGAAGTGGTAGCCGGTGTCGAGGAAGACCACGTCGACCCCGGGAGCCACCTTGGCGGCGAGGTGCGAGAGCACCGCGTCGCTCATCGACGAGGTGACGCAGAAGCGGTTGCCGAACGTGGCCACGGCCCACTCGATGATGTCCTCGGCGGGAGCGAGCTCGAGCTCGGCGCCCACCTGGAAGACGATCTCCTTGAGCTCCTGGATGCTGCGGCCCTCGGTGGTCGAACCACGTCGGGCTGCGGCGGCGATCGTGTTGGGGGCGGTCATCGCGACGACTCCGTCCCGCTGGCAGATCCGTGTGCAGAGGCCGGGGGACGCAGCTGTCCGATCATGTTGACCTTGAACGCCCGCAGGCACGAGTGGCATTCCCAGGCGCCGTGGCCGGTGCCCTCGGCGACCTCGTGCGGGAACAGGTTCTCGTCCCCGCAGTAGGGGCAGTGGAACGGAACGGCCCGGGCACTCATGAAAGGTCCTTCTCGCCGTTCAGCAGGACGTCGTCGGCGCGGGCAGCCCACGTCGCGAAGGTCTCGTCGTCCTGACGGTCGTGCAGGTAGTTGCCGACGACGGTGGTCACGTAGTCGTCCAGTCCGGCACTGGTGATCTTGTGGCCGCGCAGCTTCTTGCCGAACCCGTTCTGCAGGCCCAGCGCGCCACCGAGGTGCACCTGGAAGCCCTCGACCTGGTCGCCGTGGTCGTCGAGCACGAGCATGCCCTTGAGGCCGATGTCGGCGACCTGGGTGCGGGCGCAGGCGTTGGGGCAGCCGTTGACGTTGATGCTGATCGGGGTGTCGAGCTCGGGGAAACGCTGCTCCATCTCGTCCACGAGGTCGATGGCGCGCTGCTTGGTCTCGACGATCGCCAGCTTGCAGAACTCGATGCCGGTGCAGGCCATCGTCGACCGGCGCCAGTTGGACGGACGCGCCTCGAGGTTGATCTCCGCGAGGTCGGCGATGATCGACTCGACGTCGGCCTCGTCCACGCCCAGCACGACCAGCTTCTGGTGCGCGGTGAGCCGGGCGCCGGCAGCGGCGTACTTCTCGACGAGGTCGCCGACACCGGTCAGGGTGGCGCCGTTGACCCGGCCGGCGACCGGCGCGACGCCGATGTAGAACTTGCCGTCCTTCTGCGGGTGCACGCCGATGTGGTCGCCGCCGTCCTGCGTCGCCTCGGGGGAGGGGCAGTCGACGAGCTTCTTCTTCAGGTACTCGGTCTCGAGGATGTCGCGGAACTTCTCGACGCCCCAGTCGGCGACCAGGAACTTCAGCCGCGCACGCGAGCGGAGTCGCCGGTAGCCGTAGTCACGGAAGACCGAGACCACGCCCTCCCAGGCGTCGGCCACCTCGTCGAGCGGGATCCAGACGCCGAGCTTCTGCGCGAGCATCGGGTTGGTGGAGAGCCCGCCGCCGACCCAGAGGTCGAAGCCGGGACCGTGCTCGGGGTGCACCGTGCCGACGAACGACACGTCGTTGACCGACGGGACGCAGTCGAGGCTCGGGTGACCGCTCGCGGAGGTCTTGAACTTGCGCGGCAGGTTGGAGTAGCGCGGGTCGCCGATGAAGCGTCGCTTGATCTCGTCGAGCGCCGGGGTGGCGTCGATGATCTCGTCGGAGGAGACGCCGGCGACGGGAGAGCCGAGGAACGGCCGGGGTGAGTCACCGCAGGCCTCGACGCTGGTCATCCCGACGTTGTCGAGGCGCTCCCAGATCTCCGGGACGTTCTCCACCTCGATCCAGTGGTACTGGATGTTCTGCCGGTCGGTGATGTCGGCGGTGCCGCGGGCGAAGTCGGTGGAGATGCTGCCGAGCGCGCGCAGCTTGGCGGCGTCGAGCAGCTCACCGTCGCTGCGGACACGGAGCATGAAGAACTCGTCGTCGAGCTCCTCCTCCTCGAGCATCGCGGTCTTGCCGCCGTCGAACCCCGGGGCGCGCTGCGTGTAGAGGCCCATCCACCGGAACCGACCACGCAGGTCGGCCGGGTCGATGGAGGCGAACCCCTTCTTGGAGTAGATGTTCAGGATCCGGGCGCGGACGTTGAGCGGGTTGTCGTCCTTCTTGGACTGCTCGTTCTTGTTCAGCGGCTCGTTGTAGCCCAGTGCCCACTGGCCCTCGCCGCGCTTCTGGCGGGCGCGACCGGAGCGGCCGACGCGGCCCTCGGTCGAGGCGTTCGGTGTGCTGGTGCTGGAAGTCATCAACATGTCCCTGAAGGTTCGGGAGGCGGCGGGCGTCCTGCGACTGCGTTGTCGCGACGCTGCGGCGGCCAGGCGGCGGAATCCGGAAGGCTCAGCTGAGGTGATGACACATCATGCTGCGGGTACGACCGAGGTCCACGTGGCGGCGGGCCACGAGCCAGGTGGTCGTTGCAGCACTGATCATGGTCACGAGTCTCACCTTTCGGACGGACGAACCACAAACGCCAATCTCATGTCGTGAGATGCCTGTCCGGGATGTGGACGCGCGTGCGGCGCTCCGACCCGCGCGGAACGGGGTCACCTAGGGTGGCTCCATGAGCGACGTGACGACTCCGGACCCGGCCCGTTCAGGCGTGCAGAGCGGGGTTGAGACCCTCGCGAAGACGACCTCCACGGCGTACGACGCGGCGCTCGAGGTGATCGCCTCCGTGGAGCCGCGTGTGGCGCAGGCCACACGCCAGGAGCTGGCCGACCAGCGCTCGTCGCTGAAGCTGATCGCCTCCGAGAACTACGCCTCGCCCGCCGTGCTGCTCACGATGGGCACCTGGTTCAGCGACAAGTACGCCGAGGGCACGGTCGGCCACCGCTTCTACGCCGCCTGCCAGAACGTCGACACCGTCGAGGCGCTGGCTGCCGAGCACGCGCGCGAGCTCTTCGGGGCGCCGTACGCCTATGCGCAGCCGCACTCCGGCATCGACGCCAACCTGGTCGCCTTCTGGTCGATCCTCGCCAACCGGGTCGAGACGCCCGCGCTCCAGCGGCTGGGTGCCAAGAACGTCAACGAGCTCTCCGAGACCGACTGGGAGCAGCTGCGCCACGAGTTCGGCAACCAACGCCTCCTCGGGATGTCCCTGGACGCCGGTGGTCACCTGACCCACGGCTTCCGCCCGAACATCAGCGGGAAGATGTTCCACCAGCAGCAGTACGGCACGGATCCGGAGACCGGGCTGCTCGACTACGACGCCGTCGCCGCGAAGGCTCGTGAGTTCAAGCCGCTGGTCCTGGTCGCCGGCTACTCCGCCTACCCACGCCGCGTGAACTTCGCCAAGATGCGCGAGATCGCCGACGAGGTGGGCGCCGTGCTGATGGTGGACATGGCGCACTTCGCCGGCCTCGTGGCCGGCAAGGTGTTCACCGGCGACGAGGACCCGGTTCCGCACGCCCACGTCACCACCACGACCACGCACAAGTCGCTGCGCGGCCCGCGCGGTGGACTGGTGCTGGCGCAGGAGGAGTTCGCCGCCGACGTCGACCGCGGGTGCCCGATGGTGCTGGGCGGTCCGCTGTCCCACGTGATGGCAGCGAAGGCGGTGGCGCTGGCCGAGGCCCGGCAGCCCGCCTTCGCGACGTACGCGCAGAACATCGCCGACAACGCCAAGTCGTTGGCTGGGGGATTCCTCTCCCGCGGCGCGAAGCTGGTCACGGGCGGCACCGACAACCACATCGTGCTGCTCGACGTCTCGTCCTACGGCCTGTCCGGGCGTCAGGCCGAGTCGGCCCTGCTCGACGCGGGTGTGGTCACCAACCGCAACTCGGTGCCCAACGACCCCAACGGCGCCTGGTACACCTCCGGCATCCGGTTCGGCACGCCCGCGCTCACCACCCGCGGCTTCGGGCACGACGAGTTCGACACCGTGGCCGACCTGGTCCACGAGGTGCTCTCGAACACCGAGGCCGGCACCAACAAGGCGGGTGCGCCCTCCAAGGCGACCTACAAGACGGCCGACGGGATCGCCGACCGCGTCCAGTCCCGCGCGGACGAGATGCTCGAGAAGCATCCGCTCTACCCCGGACTCGTGCTCAGCTGACCTCCCGGAGCGCCTGACCCCGCCGTGGCTGACCGGTGGACGTGACGGGAGTCACAGGCTTGGATGGTCATTTATGAGCACACATCCCGGTTCGTCCACCACCGACACGGCGCCCACGCAGCCGCGCGACAAGACGCACTACCTCTACGTCGCCGTCGTCGTGGCCATCGCTCTCGGCGTTGCGGTGGGCCTCCTCTTCCCGGACTTCGCGGTGAAGCTGCAGTGGATCGGCGATGCCTTCGTCGCACTGATCCGGATGATGATCCAGCCGGTCATCTTCTGCACCATCGTGCTCGGCGTGGGATCGGTCCGCAGCGCCGCCAGCGTGGGCAAGGTCGGTGGCCTCGCGCTCGCCTACTTCCTCACCATGTCCACCGTCGCCCTCGCCATCGGGCTGGTCGTCGGCAACCTGATCGACCCGGGCGAGGGGCTGAACCTCGGCGACGTCGCCGGCGAGGGCGAGAAGCAGGCCGCCGGCGCGGGCTCCACCACCGAGTTCATCGTGCACATCGTCCCGGACTCGCTGTTCTCGTCGCTGACCTCGGGCGAGGTGCTGCAGACGCTGCTGGTGGCCCTGCTCGTCGGCTTCGCGCTCCAGTCCATGGGCCGCCCCGGTGAGCCCATCCTCGTCGCCATCGGCTACCTGCAGCGTCTCGTGTTCCGCGTGCTCGCGATGATCATGTGGGCCGCCCCCGTCGGCGCCTTCGGTGCGATGGCAGCGGTGGTCGGTCAGACGGGGTGGGAGGCGCTGACGAGCCTGGCGGTCCTGATGGTCGCGTTCTACCTGACCTGCATCATCTTCGTCTTCGGCGTGCTCGGGTCGGTCCTCAAGTTCGCCGCGGGCGTGAACATCTTCCTGCTGTTCAAGTACCTCGCGCGCGAGTTCCTGCTGATCCTCTCGACCTCGTCCTCGGAGTCCGCGCTGCCGCGCGTGATCGCCAAGCTCGAGCACGCCGGGGTGGACCGTACGACGGTCGGGGTGGTCATCCCGACCGGCTACTCGTTCAACCTCGACGGGACCGCGATCTACCTGACGATGGCCTCGATCTTCATCGCGGACGCGCTGGGCAAGCCGCTCTCCATCGGGGAGCAGATCTCCCTGATGCTGTTCATGATCATCGCCTCGAAGGGCGCTGCCGGTGTCACCGGCGCAGGCCTGGCCACGCTCGCCGGAGGCCTCGCCTCGCACCGCCCGGAGCTCGTGGAAGGCGTCGGCTTCATCGTCGGCATCGACCGGTTCATGTCCGAGGCACGCGCACTGACCAACTTCGCAGGCAACTCGGTCGCCACGGTGCTCGTCGGCCACTGGACCCAGACGGTCAACCGGGAACAGCTCGACCGCACCCTGGCCGGCAAGGACCCGTTCGACGAGCGCACGATGCTCGACACCGACCACTCCGAGGGGGATCGGTCTTCCTCGATCCCGGGCGTCGACGACCCGGTCGAGGACGCGTCCCGCAAGCCGTAGCCGCTCAGGCGGTCGCGTCGCACAGGTCGAGGCTGAACCGTGCGATGGCAGCGCGCTGTGCCGCGAGGTGGCACAGCTCCGGGGTCGGCTCCTGGTCGAGGTGCTCCATCGGGAGCGTGGAGAGCCCGGTGAAGAGCATCAGCTGCAGCGCGTGGGCGCGGCGTACGACGTCGTCGGGGATCCAGCACTCCTCGGCACGGAGCCCGGCCATGTAGCCGGCGAAGATCGCGTCGTCGATGGCGGCGAGGTCGTCGCCGCTCCGTCGTCCGACCTGCACGTCACCGACCAGGAGCTGGGAGAGGTCGAAACCGATCGGTCCGGGGCCGAAGAACCCGTAGTCGATGAGCACGAAGTCGTCGCTGCCCTCCTGTGCCAGGAGGTTGTTGGGGCAGGCGTCCCCGTGGCAGGCGACGTGGGTCATCCTGGCGAGCTCGTCGGCGTACGACGCGGCCCGGTCGGCCGCGTCGAGCAGACGCTCGTGGAGGTCGTCGTCGAACGCGCCGGCGACCAGCGGGTGCTGCCAGAGCCCCTCGTCGCGCACGGCGGGCAGCACCTGCAGCGCGAGTCGGCCCTCGAAGTAGGTGTGCACCGTCATCTCGTGGCCGATCTTCGCGCTGGTCTCCATCACCTGCGCGCTGGTGGCGAACCGACCCACGAGCCGCGCCGCCTCGATGTAGCGGTGCAGGTCCCACTCGCGGTCCGTGACCGGGACCGCCTCGAGCCACACGGCGTTGGACTCCTCGTCGAGGTCGAAGACCCCCAGCGCCCGGGGCATCGTGAGGCCGTCGGGGAGCCGGTCCCGGAGGTCGGACCGGTAGGCCTGCGCCTCGGTCCGCCAGGGGACTGAGTCGGCGGCCGCTTCGCGGTGCTCCGGCGGGACCAGCTGGAAGAACGGGTGCCGTGACCAGGCCTGGACGTGCTTCACGAAGATCCGGAACCTCCGGTCCCGTCCGCCGCACCGGGCCGTTCCCGACACCCAGTAGCGACCCGCTGTCGTGATCGCGGGCAGGTCGTAGTCGACCTCGTCTGCACGGGACTCGAGCACCTCCGTGGTGGCCGGATCGGCGCCGAGCAGGTCGGCCACCATGGCGGCGAGCTGCTCGTCCGTCACGTCTGCTGGTCCGAGAGCGCTGCGATCCTGCATGATGTCCCCTGGTAGGAAAGTGGGTTTACCACTACAGAGAAGGTAAAGTTGCTTTATGACCACTGTCAAGGGCTATCCCGAGGACGAGCTGCACGCGACGCTGCTGATGGGTCTGCTGTTCCGGGAGGTGAGGAAGGTCTTCGCGGCCGAGGACTGGAGCGGGCTTCGGCAGTCCCACTTCCGCGTGATCTCCTCGGTGCCGGCCGAGGGGATCAGCGTGACGGACCTCGGTGAGCGTCTGGGGATGAGCAAGCAGGGCTGTGGTCAGTTCGTCACCAGCCTGGTCGAGAGCGGCCACCTGCGCGTCGAGCAGGGCGCATCGGACCGTCGCGTCCGCTGGGTGCGACGTACGCCGAAGGGCAACCGCACCATCACCCGGGTCACGGCACGGATGCTCGAGGTCGAGAACGAGTGGGCCCAGCGTGTGGGGGAGCGGCGCTACCGGACCTTCCGCAAGGTGCTGGAGGAGCTAGCCGACCAGTGAGCGGTAGATCCCCAGCGTCTGCTCGGCGATCGCCGGCCAGCTGAACGACTCCTGGGCACGACGTCGCCCGGCCAGGCCGCGCTCACGTGCTCGCTCCGGGTCGCTGACCGCATCGACCAGCGCCGCGCCGAGATCGGCGACGTAGCGCTCCGGGTCCAGCGGTGTGCCGGTCCCGTCGGTCGCCTGCTCGATGGGTACCAGCCAGCCGGTCTCGCCATGGACGACGACCTCGGGGATGCCGCCGGTCGCGGTGGCGACCACCGCGGTCTCGCAGGCCATCGCCTCGAGGTTGACGATGCCGAGTGGCTCGTAGATGGACGGGCACGCGAACACCGTGGCCGCCGTCAGCAGGGCGACCACGTCGGGCCGCGGCAACATCTCCGCGATCCACACCACGCCGTCGCGCTCGGCGGCCAGGCCGTCGACCAGTCCGCTCACCTCGGCCATGATCTCGTCGGTGTCGGGAGCTCCGGCGCAGAGCACGAGCTGCACTTCCGGCGGCAGCTGCGCAGCTGCGCGGAGGAACAGCGGGAGCCCCTTCTGCCGGGTGATCCGACCGACGAAGATCACGCTGGGCCGGTCGGGGTCGACGCCCAGCTCCCGCACCCGGTCGGGGTTCGGCACGGGCGCCCAGTCGTCGGTGTCGATGCCGTTGTGCACCACGCGCACCCGGTCGGGATCGATCGCGGGATAGCTGCGCAGGATGTCGTCGCGCATCGCGGCGCTCACGGCGATCACCGCATCGGCTGCCTCGTACGCCGTCCTCTCGGCCCAGCTCGACACGGCGTAGCCACCGCCGAGCTGCTCGGCCTTCCAGGGACGCATCGGCTCGAGGCTGTGGGCGCTCACGACGTGGGGAACGCCGTGGAGCAGCTTGGCCAGGTGACCGGCCATGTTGGCGTACCAGGTGTGGGAGTGGACCACGTCGGTGCCTTCGCAGCCCGCGACCATCTCCAGGTCCACGCCGAGGGTCCGGATCGCGGCATTCGCCGCCGCCAGCCCCGGCGGATCGGCGTACCCCGTGGTTCCGGCCTCGGCCCTGTCGCCGCCGAAGCAATGAACCCGGGCATCGACGCCGTCGACCGCGCGCAGCGCTCTGACCAGCTCGGCGACATGGACTCCGGCTCCGCCGTAGACCTCGGGTGGGTACTCCCGTGACAGCACATCGATCCGCATGATCTCGAACCTAGTACCTCGCGCTGTGATGCCGCTCACCACTACGTTCGACACATGGCAACTCGACCGACTCGGAAGAACGTCCTCGCGATCGTGCTCGCCGGAGGTGAGGGCAAGCGGCTGATGCCGCTCACGGCCGACCGTGCCAAACCGGCGGTGCCCTTCGGCGGCATCTACCGCCTGATCGACTACGCGCTCTCCAACGTGGTGAACTCCGGCTACCTCAAGGTGGTCGTGCTCACGCAGTACAAGTCGCACAGCCTCGACCGGCACATCACCACCACCTGGCGGATGTCCACCCTGCTCGGCAACTACGTCACCCCGGTCCCGGCGCAGCAGCGAGTCGGCAAGCGGTGGTACCTCGGCAGCGCCGACGCGATCTACCAGTCGCGGAACCTGCTCGACGACGAGCGCCCGGACATCGTGGTCGTCGTCGGTGCCGACCACGTCTACCGGATGGACTTCGCGCAGATGCTGGACGCGCACGTCGAGTCGGGCGCGGCCTGCACGGTGGCGGCGATCCGGCAACCGATCGAGCTCGCCGACCAGTTCGGGGTCATCGACGTCGACCCCAGCTCGCCCGAGCGGATCCGGGCCTTCCTCGAGAAGCCGAAGGACCCGGTCGGGCTCCCGGACGCGCCGCACGAGGTGCTCGCGTCGATGGGCAACTACATCTTCAACGCCGACGCGCTCGAGGACGCGGTCATCCGCGACGCCGAGAAGGAGCGGTCCAAGCACGACATGGGCGGCGACATCGTGCCGTGGTTCGTCGACCGCACCGAGTCGGCCGTCTACGACTACAAGGACAACGAGGTGCCGGGGTCGCTCGACCGCGACAAGGGCTACTGGCGTGACGTCGGGACCATGCGCTCCTACTACGCCGCCCACATGGACCTGGTCGCACCGCTGCCGGTGTTCAACCTCTACAACAACCAGTGGCCCATCTACACGACCTACGGGCCGCAGCCCCCGGCGAAGCTGGTCGAGGGCGAGGGAGGGGTGCCGGTCACCACGTACAACTCGATCCTCTCGCCCGGGGTCGTCGTCACCGGTGGAGCGGTCAACGAGTCGGTGCTCTCCCCGGCCTGCCGGGTCGAGACCGGCGCCGAGGTGAGCGGCTCGGTGCTGCTCTCCGGCGTGCGCGTGGGTGCGGGAGCCGTCGTACGCAACGCGATCCTCGACAAGAACGTCATCGTGCCTCCGGGTGCCCGGGTCGGCGTGGACGCCGAGGAGGACGCGGCTCGCGGCTTCGTGGTCGAGGACGGCCTGACGGTGCTCGCGAAGGACCAGGCGGTGCCCGCCCCATGAGCGACAGCCCACGACAGCAGAGCCGGACAGCTCGCCGGCCCCGACGACCTCGTCGACGTCGCGCACCTGGTGACCGCCTACTACACCGGCGTCCCGGACCCCGAGGACGTCGACCAGCAGGTCGCGTTCGGCACGAGCGGGCACCGTGGCTCCAGCCTGAAGACCTCGTTCAACGAGACCCACATCCTGGCCACCACGCAGGCGATCTGCGACTACCGCCGCGAGCAGGGGTACGACGGACCGCTGTTCATCGGGCGCGACACCCATGGTCTCTCCGAGCCCGCCTGGGCCACCGCGCTCGAGGTGCTCGTGGCCAACGACGTGACCGTGCTCGTCGACGACCGGGACGGCTACACGCCCACGCCCGGTGTCTCGCACGCGATCATCCGGGCCAACCGCGGCAAGGACCTCTCCTCGGGTCGTGGCCTCGCGGACGGGATCGTGGTCACCCCCTCGCACAACCCGCCCACCGACGGGGGGTTCAAGTACAACCCGCCGCACGGGGGACCCGCTGACTCCGACGCGACGAGCGTCATCGCCGAGCGGGCCAACGCCCTGATCGCGGGTGGGCTCGCCGAGGTGCGCCGGACGTCATACGAAGCGGCACGCCGGGCAGCCGATCCGTATGACTTCCTGGGCACGTACGTCGACGACCTGCCGGCCGTGCTCGACATCGACCGGATCCGCGAGGCCGGTGTGCGCATCGGGGCCGACCCGCTCGGGGGCGCGAGCGTCGCCTACTGGGGCGAGATCGCCGACCGGCACCGGCTCGACCTGACCGTGGTGAACCCGCTGGTCGACCCGACCTGGCGGTTCATGACGCTCGACTGGGACGAGAAGATCCGGATGGACTGCTCCTCGCCCTTCGCGATGGCCTCGCTGATCGGCCGCAAGGACGAGTACGACATCGCCACGGGCAACGACGCCGACTCCGACCGGCACGGGATCGTCACCCCGGACGCCGGCCTGATGAACCCCAACCACTTCCTGGCGGTCGCGATCGGCTACCTCTTCGGAGGAGCCCGTCCGGACTGGCCCGCAGGGGCGCAGATCGGGAAGACGTTGGTGTCCTCGTCGATGATCGACCGGGTCGCCGAGTCGCTGCACAAGCCGATGGTCGAGGTGCCGGTCGGCTTCAAGTGGTTCGTGCCCGGCCTGATCGACGGCTCGTTCGGCTTCGGTGGCGAGGAGTCGGCCGGGGCGTCGTTCCTGCGGCGCAACGGCGAGACCTGGACGACCGACAAGGACGGGATCATCCTGGCGCTGCTCGCCTCGGAGATCCTCGCCTCGACGGAGCGCTCGCCGAGCGAGCACTACGCCGACCTGGTCGCACAGCACGGTGAGCCGGCGTACGCCCGGATCGACGCCCCGGCGGACCGGGCCCAGAAGGCCAAGCTCGCCGCTCTCTCGCCCGACGACGTCGCCGCGACCTCCCTCGCGGGGGAGCCGATCACCGCCAAGCTCACCGAGGCCCCCGGCAACGGCGCCAAGATCGGCGGCCTCAAGGTGACCACCGAGTCCGCCTGGTTCGCCGCCCGCCCGAGCGGCACCGAGGACGTCTACAAGATCTACGCCGAGTCCTTCCAGGGCCCCGACCACCTCGCCGAGGTCCAGGCCGAGGCCAGGGAGGTCGTCTCCGCCGCCCTCGGCGGTTGAGGGTGGGATGTCGCAAACGCGCGGACACAAGTCTTCGGGCGAGGACGGTTCTACGCTGCGCACGAGGGGCAGCGAAGAACTTGTGTCCGCGCGTCTACGACCGCTCGGAGTACGTCGAGCACGTAGTCGCGGTCGAACATGACGTCCTCCCACGAGAACCGGAGCACGATCCAGCCGTCGACGACAAGCAGGTTGTAACGTCGCGCGTCCCGCTTGAGCTCCGCTCTGCCCCCGTGCCACTCGAAGGACTCCGCTTCGAGCACCATCTTCAGCCGCTCGTCCACGAGGTCAGGACGCACGGTCTGGCGCTCGTTCCTGATCCACTGCTGCGGCTCGACGTCGAGGCCCTCGACCTCGATGGCGATCGAGCGCAGGCACGACTCGAATGGATTGGCAGCTCGGCGGTCGGCGTACCGCGCCACGCGCCGGACCCCTGGTCTCCCAGGCCCTCGAACGCTGGCGCCAGTGCGCGCAAGGACGCCGCGGGGTACGCCGTGTCGCAGCGCAGAGTCGCCGATCGCCAGTGCGTCGTCCGGTGGCATCGTGCGTAGGCAGTCGATGAGCGTTCGTCGGACCGATGTGCAGATGTCGTCGACGATCTCGTCCGGACGTAGGTCAGCACGATGCGGGATCACGGCCGGCGGAAGGGCGAGTCGTCGGCGGCGTGGGATGGTGATGTGGGTCTTGTCCGGCACGGTCTTGACCTCCCACCCGTGCCACATCGCCGCGCTCGCATGGCTCAGCACGCCGCGCAGTCCGTGCGCCGTCATCAGGTCGAGGTCGAGTTCCGGTACGCCGTACCGGCCGCGCGAGAACCAGACGATGTCACCCGCCCGTGACGGCGGCGTCGAACTCCGACCTGCTGCTTGCCGCCACAAGATCGCCGCGGGTGGCAAAGCCACCCTGCTGTCGGAGGAACCGGACGACGTCTGCCACCCCAGCACCCTGACGACCGATCGTGCTCCGGTCCAATGACAATCCACAGGCCACCGCTTCAGCCCTACTTCTCGCAGACGCGCGGACACAAGTCTGGTCGCGCAGGTGGCTGTCAGCGTGAATCGGCAGTGCTGACCCAACTTGTGTCCGCGCGTGTGCGAATCCGGAGCTGGCCTGTCAGGCCACGACCGGTGTGGTCCGCTCGACGATCGACCTCAGGTCCGTCCCGACCGGCAGCGTCCCGAGCGTCCCGTTGTAGTCGCCGCCGAGTCGGGTGGCGCAGAAGGCGTCGGCGATGGCCGGGGGAGCGAAGCGGACGAGCAACGACGCCTGCAGGCACGCGGCCATCTGCCCGGCGAGCCGACGGGCCGAGACCTCGAGGGTGGTGGTGTCGGCCAGCATCGTCAGCACGCCCTCGATGGCCCGGTCGAGGCGCGGGTCCTCGCCCTGCGCGAGGCCGACCTCCGTGAGCCAGGCCTCGAGCACCTCGGGCTCGCGGCCGAGGGCACGGAGTACGTCGAGCGCGTTGACGTTGCCCGAGCCCTCCCAGATCGAGTTCAGCGGAGACTCCCGGAAGAGCAGCGGCATGCCGGACTCCTCCACATAGCCGTTGCCACCCAGGCACTCCAGCGCCTCGGCCACCATCATCGGGGTGCGCTTGCAGACCCAGAACTTGGCGAGCGGCAGGGCGAGACGGCGGAAGGCGGCCTCGTGGGCGTCGTTGCGGTCGTCCACGGCCGCGGCGAGCCGGATCGCCAGGGCGGTGGCGGCCTCGGACTCGACGGCGAGGTCGGCGACCACGTTCTGCATCAGCGGCTTGTCCACCAGCAGGCCACCGAAGGCGGAGCGGTGGGCCACGTGCCAGGACGCCTCGGCCAGCGCGTGCCGCATCAAGGACGCCGACCCGAGGACGCAGTCGAGCCTGGTCGCAGCGACCATCTCGATGATCGTGCGCACACCGCGCCCCTCGTCGCCGAGCCGCTGCGCCCAGGTGCCGTGGAACTCCAGCTCCGAGGAGGCGTTGGAGCGGTTGCCCAGCTTGTCCTTGAGCCGTACGACGTCCAGGCGGTTGCGCTCGCCGGAGGGGAGCACCCGCGGGACCAGGAAGCAGCTCATCCCGCCCGGAGCCTGGGCCAGCACGAGGAAGACGTCGTTCATCGGGGCGGAGGTGAACCACTTGTGGCCGTGCAGGGTGTACTCCCCGTCGACCGAGGTCGGCGAGGCTTGCGTCTCGTTGGCCCGGACGTCGGAGCCGCCCTGCTTCTCGGTCATCCCCATGCCTGCCAGCGCGCCGGTCTTCTCCGCGAGGGGTCGCAGACCGAAGTCGTAGGACGGCGCGGCCAGCTTGGGCGTCCACTCCTTCGCGATCGCGTCGTCGACCCGCAACGCCGGGATCGCGGCGTACGTCATCGAGATCGGGCATCCGTGGCCGGGCTCGGTCTGGGACCAGGCGAAGAAGCCGGCCGCGCGACGTACGTGCGCGTGCGGGCTCTCGGACTCCCAGGGGGCCGCCTGCAGACCGTGGCCGACTCCGCGCTCCATCAACCAGTGCCAGGACGGGTGGAACCGGACCTCGTCGACCCGGTTGCCGTAGCGGTCGAACGGGACGAGCTCAGGGTGGAACTCGTTGGCGAGCATCCCGTGCTCGCGCGCCTCGGCCGAACCGGCCTCCGTGCCCAGGGCGTCCAGATCGGTGAGCACCTCGGCGGAGGCATGACGGGTCACGGCATCGACCAGGGCCGCATCCGAGGTGACGACGTTGTGGCCGACCAGCAACGGAGACTGGTTCCTGGCGACCCGGTTGTCGCCGAGATTCGAGTGGGTCATGGCCTTACGGTAGTTGTCATGGCAGTGGAAAGCAGTCCGCGGTGGCGGGCGCTTTCATGGGAGACCGTCCGGACCACGTTGTGGCGACTGATCGTGTCCACGGTCGGCACCTGCATGCGCAACCGGGTCACCGGGCTCGCTGCCGAGGCCGCCTTCTTCGCGATCCTCTCGCTGCCGCCGCTCATCTTCGCGCTCGCCGGGTCGATCGGCTACGTGTTCGCCCAGTTCAGCGACAGCCAGATCGACGAGGTCCGCAACACCGTGCTCTCGATCGCCGGTCAGGCCCTGACCCCGCAGACCGTGAACAGCATCATCCGGCCCACGCTCAACGAGGTCCTCGACGGCGGTGGTCGCTACGACGTCATCTCCATCGGCTTCGTCCTGGCGCTGTGGTCCGGCTCGCGTGCGCTCAACGTCTTCGTCGACACGATCACGATCATGTACGGCCTCGGTGGCCACCGCGGGATCCTCCGGACCCGCGCCCTGTCCTTCCTGCTCTACGTGCTCGGGATGATCACCGGGGTGGTGACGATCCCACTCGTCGTCGCCGGTCCGACGCTGATCGCGAAGTGGCTTCCGGACCGGGTCGGGTTCCTCAACCAGCTCTACTGGCCGACCGTGCTCGTGCTCGGCATCCTGTTCCTGGCCACGCTCTACCACGTCTCCGTCCCGGTGCGGACGGCCTGGCGCTACAACCTCCCGGGTGCCGTGTTCACGATGTTCTGCTGGGTCTTCGGCTCGGCCCTGCTGCGCTTCGTGCTCGTCGGAACGGCGCAGGGTTCCACGTCGATCTACGGCCCGCTCGCCGCACCGATCGCGATCCTGCTGTGGCTCTACCTGCTCTCGATCGCCGTCCTGATCGGCGCGGCCCTGAACGCGGCGTTCGACCAGATCTGGCCGCAGAAGGAGCTGACCTCGGCCCGTCTCGAACGGCTCAAGCGGCTCAAGCTGGAGAACGTCCTTCCCTGGCGCAGCTCCCTGGAGCGCGCGGATCCCGACGGCGAGGGGTCGGCCAAGGCGAACGACCCCGCTGGGTAGAGGTCCGGATAACCCGGTGCGCGCGGCTCGGGTCGCGTCGTACATTGCGGTCATGCCGGAGGCCCTTCCTTGACAGCGGCACGGGCGCCTCTGCCCGATGCGGAGGTCGGCTGCGTCCTGGCGACCGACGCGGGCCTGCTTCTCGTCCTCACCGACGAGGGGGCAGTGCGTGCGACGTACGGTTCGCGCGTCCTGGGCGAGATCGCGCGGGACCGGTCGCGGGTGCCGACGCCGGGGGAGTGGGTCACCCTGCGCCGCTGGTGCGACGGCCCGGTGACCGTCGAGGCGACCCATGGCCGCCGGCCGGCGCCGCCGCTGGCCGAGGTCGTGCCGCTGCGTCCTGGCCACTGAGGGTCGCTCCCGAGTCGATCACCCCCCGCGTGCCATGCTGCACGCGTGGGAAACGTGACCCTGCCGACGCCGGTCTTCCTCGCCGGGGGCGCCCTGTGCGTGGTCGCTGGCATGCTCATCGGTGGCGTGGTCCTCTCTCCCGACACACCTGACCGGACCACCGGGAAGGTGGTCAGCTACGACCCCAGCCGCTCACGGTTGTGCCTCGAGGGCAACGGCATCAAGGACCAGGAGGGCGTCGATGACAACGGCCATCTCTGCGGCACCCTGCGGCGTACGCCGAACTCCGAGCTGCCCGCCAAGGGCGACGACTTCCGCTTCGTCTCCGTCCGCACCACGGGCGAGCTGAACGGCAAGGCGCAACAAGAGGTCGTCATCTACGGCGACGTGGTCGACTGAGGCCCCTGTGCCCGACGACTCGACACCCCGAAGCTCTCCCGGCCTGCTCAAGCTGCCCGCGACGACGCGCTCGCCGTGGTGGCAGCTGTTCATCCGGCTGCTCATGGCGATCGGCATCCTCGTCTTCACCGTGCTGCTCGTCTGGTTCGACCGCGACGGCTACAACGACGCGAACGACCCCACCCACCAGGTCGACCTGGTCGACTCGATCTACTACACGACCGTCACGCTGAGCACGACCGGGTACGGCGACATCGCTCCGGTGACGTCGAGTGCCCGACTGATCAACGCGTTCGTCATCACGCCGCTCCGCATCGCCTTCCTGGTACTGCTGATCGGGACCACACTCGAAGTGCTCGCCTCCCAGGGGCGAGAGATGTTCCGGGTCGCCCGGTGGAGGAAACACATGGACAACCACGTCGTCGTGATCGGCTACGGGACCAAGGGACGCAGTGCGGTCGACACGTTGGTGAACAACGGCACCTCGCGCGATTCCGTCGTGGTGGTCGACCCGGGGTCGGTGGCCCAGGAGGAGGCGCACGCCGACGGTCTGGCCGTGGTCACGGGCGACGCGACCCGCCGCGAGGTGCTGCGCCGCGCCGGGGTCGACCGAGCGAAGCAGGTGGTCATCACCACCGCTCGCGACGACACCACGGTGCTGGCCACGCTGACCGCCCGGCAGCTCAACCCGGACGCCTACATCGTCGCCGCGGTGCGCGAGCACGACAACGTCCAGCTGGTCCGCCAGAGCGGCGCAGACTCGGTGATCACCTCTTCCGACGCGGTGGGCCGGCTACTCGGGCTCGCCTCGTTCTCGCCCAACCTCGGCTCGGTGATGGAGGACCTCCTCACCCACGGCGAGGGTCTGGAGGTGGCCCAGCGCGACCTGCTCGTCAACGAGGTCGGCAAGGCGCCACAGTCGTTGCCGGACCAGGTGATCGCGGTGGTGCGCGACGAGAAGGTCTACCGCTACTTCGATCCCACCGTGACGCTGCTGGCGAGAGGCGACGAGCTGATCGTCGTACGACCTGCCCGTGAGCTGCCCTGGGCCCCGAGGCCCGGAACCCACAACGAGACCGGGTCCGACGAGGACGAGTGATGGTCGTGGGCAAGCGTCTTCTCAAGCGGATCGCGATCGAGTCCCTGGGCTGGATCCTGGTCGTCGTCGGCATCGCGGCGCTCGTGCTCCCCGGCCCCGGGCTGCTCGCCCTGTTCGCGGGGGTGTTCCTGCTGGCCACGCAGTACGAGTGGGCGGAGCGACGGCTGGAGCCGGTGAAGAAGGCCGCCCTGCGCGGAGCGGCAGACAGCGTGAAGTCCTGGCCTCGCATCGTGCTCTCGGTCTTCGGCATCGCGTGGCTGATCGGCTTCGGGATCCTCTGGGTCGACGCACCGCCGGCCCCGGACTGGTGGCCGCTGCCCGACGGCTGGTGGCTCCCGGGAGGCGTCTGGACCGGGGTCTCGCTGATCGTCTCGGGCTTCATCGTCAGCGCGATGGTGATCTACAGCTACCTGAACTTCCGCGAGATCAAGGACGAGCAGCACGAGGAAGAGGAAGACGCTCCGGTCGACTGAACAGCCACCCCGCCCTCGCGTTGTGGGACGGGAGGGGCGGGGTGGCCGACACATCAAGCATTGCCCGATTCCGGTCGGGATAATCCTCTGGCGGCGGGGGAATTGTGCGGGGTGGAGCGGCGTCAGAGATCGAACTCGCGGCCGATCGTGACGGTCCGTTCGCGAGGGAGGTCGAGCTGCTCGATCCGGTCGGTGGAGAGCCTCACGACCAGGAGGAACAGCCGTTGCCTCCAGAGAGCCATCCCGTTGTCGCGATCGAGCCGGGGGATCGGTTCGGAGAGGAAGTAGCGCGCCTCCTCCGGGTCGACGCCTGACAACCCATCGGGGTCCGCCTCGCAGGCCTCCTGCAGCACGTGCGTGACGTCCAGCCGCTCGCGGTAGCCGAGGGTGACGTCGACGGAGATGATGCCTTCGTAGCGACCTCCATAGGTCTCGACGTCCACCGCGGAGCGGTTGGCCGGAGCAGCCGGGGTGTCCTCGACGTGCCAGCTGAGCAGGACCACGTGCTCGGCGAGCCGGTACCCCGACTCCACCACCGTCCTCAGGGCAAGCGGAGCGACATGACTGTCCTCGGTGAGGAAGACGGCGCTGCCGGAGATGCGGTCACCCGCACCCGTCTCGATCTCCTCGAGCATCTCGTCCGGCGAGGCCTCCACCGACTGGCGCGCCTCGTGCAACCTGCGTTGGCCGCTCCACCAGGTGGACATCACCACGAGCAGCGCCAACCCGATGCTGACGGGCGCCCAGCCTCCGCTGAGGATCTTCGGCAGGCTGGCCACGAAGAAGGCGAGCACCACGAGCAGGCAGGCGACTGCGATCAGGGTCCGCGGCACCGACCGATGTCCGCCGTCACGCTGCAGGAGCAGGTAGAGCGTGACGGTGACCAGGATCGTGGCGCTGACAGCCACGCCGTACGCCGCGGAGAGCCCGGCGGAGTCCCGGAAGAGCAGCACCACCACGAGGACCCCCGCCGCGAGCGCCCAGTTGGCGGCCGGGACGTAGATCTGTCCGGCTTGCCGGGTGGAGGTGTGCTGCGTGCGCAGCGAGGGGAACAGGCCCAGGCCGCCGGCCTGGTGGAGCACGGTGAACGCGCCTGCGATGACGGCCTCGGAGGCGATCACCGTGGCCATCGTGGCCAGGACGAGGACCGGGAAGGTGGCCCAGGACGGTACCCCTGCGTAGAACGGGTTGGCAGCCGCAGCAGGGTCGCTCACGACCTCGGCCGCCTCGCCCAGGTAGGCCAGCACGAGTGCGGGGAAGACGACGAACAGCCAGGCCCGGGTGATGGCGGCCCGGCCGAAGTGACCGAGGTCGGCGTACAGCGCCTCCGCGCCCGTGACGGCCAGGATCACGGCACCCAGGGCCAGGAAGGCAGTGAGCGGCTCGTCGAGGAAGTAACGGAACGCGCACAGGGGAGAGAGGGCCTGCAGCGCGCCGGGGTCGCGCGCCAGCGAGGCCGCTCCGCCCACGGCCAGGACGACGAACCACACCACCATCACCGGCCCGTAGAAACGTCCGATCACACCGCTGCCGATGCGTTGCAGCACGAAGACACCAGCCAGCAGCACGAGTGCCACGGGCAGCACCCAGCTCGACAACGAGGGGCTGGCCACCTCCAGCCCCTCGGCCGCGGACAGCACGGAGATGGCGGGTGTGATCACGCAGTCACCGAGGAACATCGCGGCGCCGACCATGCCGAGCACGGTGGTCAGGGTTGCCGCGCGCGCTCCGGAGGACCGTCGCAGCAGGGCGACCAGGGCGAGGAGCCCGCCCTCACCCTCGTTGTCGGTCCGCAGCAGCAGGCCGACGTAGAGCACGGTGACCACGAGCACCAGCGCCCAGATGACCGTCGACGTGAGGCCGTAGACCACCTCGGTGCTGAGCGGCCCACCCTCGCCGAGGATCGTGCGCATCGCGTAGAGCGGGCTGGTGCCGATGTCGCCGAACACCACCCCGAGCGCACCGACGACCAGTGCGACCGAGGACCCGCGGGTCTGGTCGCTGGTCATCTCCTCGGTGTTCCCTTCCACCGGCAACTCACGCATCGACGGCAGGACCGTCCAGGTTCTGGAGCAGCGCTGGCCCCACGATCCGCCCCGGATGTCCGAATGCGTACGGCGCGGCGCACGACATCCGAGCGGACCTCAGGTGATGGTGAGCAGGTCATCACTGCGCTCAGGGAGGAACACCATGGCACTCATCCTGTGGATCATCGCCGTCATCCTGGTGATCAGCGGGATCGTGACCCTATTCCGGGGTCAGATCCTGTTCGGCATCCTGCTCATCGTGGTCGGGCTGCTCGTCGGGCCCGGCGGGGTGAGCATCTTCACCTGATATCCGCGCTGCGGGGTCAGCCTGTGTGCTGGCTCCGCAGCTCGTGGGCCCACGCGGCCAGTTCTTCTCCGACCCACTCGCTCCAGCTCTCGCCGTCCCAGTACCGGTGCACGTTGGGACGCCGCTCGTCGCGGTACCAGCCTGCCGGCTGACCGTGCATGTCGCGCATGGGTCCCCCAGGGCTCAGTGGTGCTGACCCTCACGAAACAGTGTCGCGGGCAGAAGGTCACGCACCGTGGGGCGCGGCTTGCCCGTGTTGGACGGATTAGTCCCGAAATAGCGATCAATAGATGGACACGTACTGGTCTCGCCCGCCGCGCGACCCCTGGTTGGAGGGCCGCCCGCAATCCCGGCGGGGCACTGCGGGCGGCCGTCGACTCTCGGACCGTGGGGGAACGGGACCGAGAGTCTCTCCACGCGCATCCTCGGCCCGCGAGGACCCCGCGACCAGCGCTAGCTCCGGACGGTCTAGCCCCGGTCCCGGACATGCGTCCACGGGTCGGGAATTCGCACCGAAACCTAGACAGGACGCGGAAATCGCTGGTGGGCACGGGCTATCCGGGTGCGGGACTCATCGCCTCGTCGAGCTCGGCGAACAGCGCCCGGTTGAGATCGAAGGCGTGCTTCACCTCCGCCACGATCCGGGACCTCGCCCCGGCGTCCAGTCCCAGAAGGTCGAGTCGCGCGCGGTAGGCCTCCTTGTAGCGCTGCGGCTCGGGGATCTGCGGGAACGCGTAGAACGCCAGACCCTTCCCGCTCTCGTCGAGGTCGAACTCGCGGGCCAGGGAGCGTCCGATGGCCTGCCCGCCCGAAAGATCGCCCAGGTAGCGGGTGTAGTGGTGCGCGACGAACAGCCCGCCCCACACGGCCGACTCGCGCACCCTCTGGGCGTAGAGATCAGCCACGGGGCTGTCTCCCTCCGTCGCCGAGCCCGGGGACCAGAAGGCGAGGTCAGCATCGAGGGCGTCCAGCCGTTCGAGTGCCGGGTCCAGCACCGCGACCACGCACGGGTCTGCACTGTTCGCGCGGCCGGCAGTCTCGATGCTCGCGTAGACGGTGCGCAGCCTCCGCAGGTAGGCGGCGTAGCCCGCGCCATCGACACGACCCGCCAGCAGTGCCGTCATGAAGTGCGAACCTTCCGCCGCACGGTGCTCGCGCCGCGTGCCGTTGCGCATCGCCCACGAGAGTGGAGCCGCGGTCAGTGTCGTCATCGGGCGCGCTTGCGTGCCGTCACGAGGGTCTCGGTGACCGCCGCAACCCACTCCGGGGAGAACCGTGCAGGATCGGCGAGCCAGCTCAGCAGGCTCTCGGTGCCGCCCTTCACTCCGGCTCGTTCGTCGGCGACGGCCGCGACGAGGAGTGCTCCCGCTTCGGGAACACTCGGTCCGACGTCCGATGCGGTCCGGCGGTCGAACTCCGCGATCAGCTCGGCTGTGGTCGCCTCGTCGAGGTGTCGGAGCCGCTCGGCGCGGAGCGTCGCCACGACGGGGAGGAGCCGGTCGTAGACGGCCCGGTTCTCCGGCTTCGCTGCCACCAGCTCCGCGTGCAGCTCCGCGAGGTGCAGCTCGAGCAGCCAGCGGGGCATGCCGCGTGCGGCCAGCAGCTCTCCCAGCCAGCGGAGCTCTCGCCTGGTGTCGCTGAGATGGTGGTGGGCCGTCGTGACGATCCAGGCGCTGTCACTGCCTGTGAAGCGCCGCCCTCGCTCGCCGTACCGCAGCTCGTAGTAGGGAAAGTGCTGCCAGGTCCGCTCCCCGGCGCGGAGGGCCGCTGCGAGCTCGGCCGGGTCCACGGTGATGGCGTGGTTGCCCGCCTCGGGATTGAGGGCGGCGACCGGGTGGGCTCGACTCGAGATCACCGCGGCGACTCGCGCGTCGACCGACGTGTCCGCGCTTTCGGGCTCGACATCGGACTTGCCGCTTCTCGACATGGTCACCACTATCCGCCACCGAGGCACTTCGGCGTGCATCGTGGGTGTGGCTGGTCCTACGTCCCCAGCTGGATCAAGGCTTCGGCGAGCTGCTCCGGTCTGATGCCGGCCCGGTTGGCGGCGGTGTGGAGGAGCTCCTGCGCCGTGGTGACGTCGGTGCCCTGACGCACCACGATCATGCCGATGGCACGAGTGATCAGGCCCTCGGCCCGAAGGGACTGCGGGGCCTGCTCGGCCATCGCGCGGGTGTTGAAGGAGAGGTCGGCGTTGCGGACCGCGCCCGGGGCCCAGCCGCCGAGCATCTCGGCGAGCTCCTCGTGATGGTCTTCGAAGGCATTGCCCGAGGCGCCGTAGAGGTTGACGCTGCCGACCACACCGACAGCGTCCACCATGGGAAGGCTCAACGTGCTGCGGATGCCGGCCGCCGCGGTGGCCTGCGCGAACAGTCGCCACTGCTCCTCCTCCAAGGGAGAAGCAACACCGGTCTCGATGCCTCGCCCGGTGTGTACGGCGTCCACGCACGGACCGCCGTCGAAGTACTGGATGGCGTCCAGCACGGCGATCTCCTCCTCCGAGGCGACGAGGGTGAAGGTGACGCCGTGCTCTGCCCAGGCGATGCTCAGGCCCACACAGTCCGGGACGAGCTCCTGGACCTTGTCTCCCAGGTCCTGGAGCGCCTTCAGCAGGTCGGTCTCGCCCGCGTAGCGGCTCACGAGACCGACGGCCTCGACGGTCTGCTCGATCGGCCTCATGACCGACGGGCGCTGTACAGGGATGACAACTGCGTCTCCTCATCACATCGGATATCTGTCCTGAACGAGTACCCAACCCCCGCTGGTAGATGCACCAAGGTGGAGATTGCCCGGGCCATCGTCACCGGTCCCAACGCATCGCTGATCCCGGCTTCGGCGCCCCCTAGTCTGGGGCGGTTGTCCATGACCACGGCCGGAGGGAGCTCACGTGACGGTCACCCGTCGTCGCTACCGGAGCACCTTCACGGTGCTCACCGTTGCCGTGGCCGCGTTCGCCCTGCTGCAGTCGCTGGTGATCCCCGTGCTCGGCGAGCTCCAGCGCGAGCTGCACACCGACCAGGCGACCATCACGTGGGTGCTGACGGCGTACCTGCTCTCTGCGTCGATCTGCACGCCGCTCCTCGGGCGGCTCGGCGACGTGGTCGGCAAGAAGCGGATGCTCGTGCTCACCCTGATCGCCTTGTCGGTGGGCTCGCTGATGGCCGGGCTGTCGCCGACCGTGGGGTGGCTGATCGTCGCTCGCGTCGTCCAGGGCGCCGGAGGCGGTGTTCTCCCTCTCTCCTTCGGCATCATCCGCGACGAGTTCCCGCGCGAGAAGATGAACAGCGGGCTGAGCATCCTCGCGTCGCTGGCGGCGGCCGGGTTCGGCGTGGGCATCGTCGTGGCCGGCCCGATCGTCGACCTGCTCGGCTACCACTGGCTGTTCTGGCTGCCGATGATCGCGACGGGGCTCGCGGCGGTGGCGGCCCTGGCCCTGGTCCCGGAGTCGCCCGTGCGCACACCAGGCAGGATCCCGGTGCTGCCGGCGCTGTTGCTCTCCTCGTGGCTGGCTGCACTGCTGCTGGGGCTCAGCCAGGGCAACACCTGGGGCTGGGGGTCGGCCCGAGTGCTCGGTCTCTTCGCGGCAGCGCTCGTGCTGGCGGTGGTGTGGGTCGTGGTCGAGACCAGGGTCCCGGTCCCGCTCATCGACATGCAGATGATGCGTGCACGCGGGGTCTGGACCGCCAACGTGGTCGCTGCCTTCGTCGGGTTCGGGCTCTATGCCTCCCTCGGGTTCCTGCCCCAGCTGCTGCAGACTCCGCCCGAGGCCGGCTACGGCTTCGGCGCGAGCATCACCGAGTCCGGACACATCCTGCTGCCGTCGGCCGCGGCCAGCTTCCTGATGGGGTTCACCACCGCGCCCCTCATCCGGGTCTTCGGAGCCCGAATCGTCGTGGTGACGGGATGCCTCGCCACGTCCGCGGCCTTCGCGTCGATCGCGTTGTGGCACAGCGCGACCTGGCAGCTGTACGCCGCCACCACGGTGCAGGGGGTCGGCTCCGGGCTGGTCTTCTCGAGCCTCGCCGGCGTCGTGATCGCGTCCGTGTCGCCGGCCCAGACCGGCGTCGCCAGCGGCATGAACGCCAACATCCGCACCATCGGGGGCTCGATCGGGTCAGCGGTGATGGCGGGCCTGGTGACCGCGCAGACCGGTGCCACCGGCCTGCCCCTGGAGCGCGGTTACGTGATCGGCTTCGTGGTGCTCGCCGGCGGGATGGTCGTGGCTGCGACCGCGGCGTGCGTGATGCCCGACATCCACGACCAGCCCACGCACGACAGGTTCGAGGACGCGGACAACGCGGGCCTCGGGATGGTGGCGGGAGGCCCGGCGCTGACCGAGCGGCACGACACCCCGCGTTCCTGACCGCCTCGGTCTCGCCGGCCTGCCGGCGGTCTCACCTGGCGTGGCCACCCTTGGCGGTCATGCCTCGCTGGGTTCGAGAGCCCGTCCGAGAATGCGTGCGCCGGCGGTGAAGGCCGCGGGGTTGGGGCCTGCGTAGTTGAGCCGGACGAACGGCCCGGTCGGTTCGGCTGGGAACCATTCGGCGCCGGGTGCGATCACGAGACCAGCCCGCTCGCAGTCGTGCGTCAGCTGGCCGAGATCAGTCCCGTCGGCGAGCCGGAGCCAGAGGTTCAGGCCGCCCGCGGGGACGTGGTCGATGTGGGCCCGAGGGGCGTGCTCGTGCACGGCCGCGACCAGCAGGTCGCGTCGAGACTTCAGCTGCTGCCGCAGGCCACGGAGATGGCTGCGCCAACCGGGTTGGGTCACGACGTCGAGCGCGGCGGCCTGCAGCAGGCTGCTGACGTACATCGACTCGGCGCCCCGGTCGGCGAGGATCCGTTCACGGGCCGGGCCGCGAGCGATCACCGCGGCGACCCGAACGGCCGGGGAGACGCTCTTGGTCAGCGAGCGCAGGTAGACGACATGGCCGGTGTCGTCGTGCGCGGCGACGGGGGTCACGTTGGTGGTGATGCCGAAGTCGTGGGCCCAGTCGTCCTCGACGAGGAACGCCCCGTGGTCACGCACCACCTCCAGGACCCGCTCGTGCAGGGTCGTCGGCCACTGTGCCCCGGAGGGGTTGGCGTAGTTGGGCTGGGCGTAGAAGACCCGGGCACCGCTCTCCTCGAAGGCTCGCGCCAGGTCGTCGGGGTCGGGACCGAGGGGGCCGCTGGGCACCGGCACGATGCGCACCCCCGCCTGTTGGGCCGCCAGGATCGCCCCCCAGTACGTCGGGGACTCCATCAGCAGGGTCTCGCCCGGGGCAACCAGCACCCGGAAGATGGAGCTCAGCGCGCTCTGACTGCCGGGACAGACGATCACGTCGCTCGGGGACGGGGGCGTGACGCCCACGGGAGTCACGTCGCCGAGCTCGTGTGCGAACCAGGACTGCAGCTCCGGCAGGCCGGCGGCGTGCGGGCGCGCCAGGGCGGCGTCGGAACGGGCGGCGCGCGTCAGCGCTGAGCGGACGAGGCGCTCCGGGAGGAGGTCGCGATCCGGATAGCCGGAGTGGAGCGCGATCACGTCGTTCGGCGTACTCCTCAGGGCGCTGGAGAGCGACTGGATGCGCGACTGCGGCGAACGCAGAGCCGCGGTCTGCCACCCGTAGTCGACGGGCCCGGCGGACCGCACGGTCCGGACGAACGTGCCGACTCCTGGTCGACTCTCGACCAGCCCTTGGCTCGACAGCGTGCGCATCGCACGCTGCACCGTGACCGGACTCGCCTGGTAGCGGGCCACGAGCTCACGCGTCGACGGCAACCGGGCGCCGGGAGCCGCCGTGGCGATCCACTCGCGCACCCCTGCCACGATCCGCGTACTGCTATCGTCATCCATGAGTGAGAACAGTAGCGCTATCGCCCTCGGCGCACCTCCGATACCCGCCCGCCCGACGACCGGACTGTGGTGGGGGCTCCTCGGAGTGACGGCGTTCTCGTTCACCCTCCCGTTCACGCGAGTCGCCGTCGGCGGTCTCTCCCCACTGTTCATCGGGTCCGCTCGCGCCGTCGTCGCGGCGATCCTGGCGGTCTGCGCGCTCCGGGTCACCAGACAGCCGCTGCCGCGCGGGACTCAGTGGGCGCGGCTCGCGGTGGTGGGGGCCGGCATCGTCGTCGGGTTCCCGCTGCTGACGTCGTTCGCGCTCCGCACCGTGCCCGCCAGCCACGCGGCCGTGGTGATCGCGGTGCTGCCGGCCGTGACCGCCGTGATGACGGTCCTGCGTGGACACGAGCACCCGCCCCTCAGGTTCTGGACAGCCGCCGGGTCAGGCGCCGTCGCTGCCATCGCCTTCGCCGCCGTCCAGTCAGGCGGCCTCGGACACCTCCACCGGGCCGACCTGCTGCTGTTCGGCGCCGTGGTCGCCGTGGCCGTGGGGTACGCCGAGGGCGGGATGCTCTCGCGCGAGCTGGGTGCCTGGCAGACCGTGTCCTGGTCGCTGGTCGTCTGTTTGCCGCTGATGGGTCTCCTGACCCTGTGTGTCTGCGGTGCAGCAGAGACCGGAGGCCACCGCGGTCGAGTGGGCGGCGTTGGCCTACCTCGGAGTGGTCAGCATGTTCCTCGGGTTCATCGCCTGGTACCGGGGACTGGCCGTCGGACCGATGGCGCAGGTCAGCCAGGTCCAGCTCGTCCAGCCGGTGATGGGCATCGCCTGGGCCGGCTTGTTCCTGGGGGAGCACATCACCCCACTCACGATCCTCGGTGGGCTCGCCGTCATCCTCTGCGCCGGGACCGCCGTTCGTGCGCGCTCAGGACGCCGGCGACCCTGATGAGCTCTCCGAAACCTGTCGACGAGTTCGTCGCCGAACTGCCGTGCGAGACCGAGTGTCCCCCTAGGATGTCGGCCACCATGACAGTCCCTGGGCAGGCCGAGACCGCACCGAGCGTCCTTGTCGTGGACGACGAGCCGGAGATGCGGTTGCTGGTCGGAGTCTTCCTCAAGCGGGGCGGGTTCGACGTCGTCGGCGAGGCCGAGGACGGCCCGCAGGCCCTGGAGCGGTTCAACGAGCTCGATCCACCGCAGGTCCCGTCGGTCGTCCTCCTCGACAACCGCATGCCTGGCCTCACCGGGCTCGAGGTGGCCGAGCAGATGCTTGCCCAGCACCCCAGCCAGGTGATCGTGCTCTTCTCGGCCCATCTCGACGATGCGGTCAAGGCGAAGGCGCGCGCCATCGGCATCGCAGCCTGCGCCTCGAAGATGCAGGTGTCGCGACTGCCGGAGATCGTCCGGGGCCTGCTGCCGCAAGCGTGACGCGACCTGCGGGGTCAGCCGGATCGCGACGTACGGACGATCTCCTGGACCTGAGCGGTCAGCGTCCTCGTCGACGCACCCTTCTCGAGGTAGGCATCCGCACCGAGGTCCAGGGATTGCGCGGCCAGCCGTGCGGCGGGGTGACCGGAGTACATGACGATCGTGGAGTCCGGGCACAGCTGCCGCACGATGGGCAGCATCTCGAGCCCGTCCATGACTGGCATCGCGACGTCGAGCAGCATCACGTCGGGACGATGACGCTCGATGACCGAGACACCCTCGGCACCGTCCGCACCTTCGGCGACCACCGTGAAGGCGCCCGTGCGCTCCAGCGCCAACCTGGTCAGGAAGCGGACATCTTCCGCGTCGTCGACCAGCACCACCGTGAGGGGCTCGACGGGTTCACCTTCGGGCATGCGTGACCCTTCCACAGGAGTGCCGGACTGCTCGACCGCACACACACTAGGCCTCCAGCGACAACCGCGGGTCGGCGGAGCGGTGAGCGCCCAGCTTCCCCGCGGGGCGGCCCGCAAGCCTTGCGAGGCTCACGTCCTGCCGTCGCCACCGGCTACTTCACCTCGGCCCGGACCACGATGGCGAGGCCGATCGTCAGCGGGACGAGCAGCCAGATCACGCCGGTGACGCCGAGGTGGGCCCACTGCTGGGCAGTCACCGTCCCGTCGATCAGGCTGCCCTGGGCGAACTTGAAGTCGATCCATGGCTGGAGCTGGCGGAACCACGCCTGCGAGCCGGCGAGGATCACGGCGAGCGTGGGCAGCAGGAACGAGTAGACGAAGTAGCCCACGATGGCGCCGGCCGAGCTCCGGATGAGTACGCCGAGCATGAAGCCCACCATCAGACCGAGAAGGTTCGCCAACAAGATGGTGGCCATGTTGGTCACGGTCAGGTTCCAGACCGGCTCGACCCCGGCGATCCTGGTCCCGACGACGTTGCCCAGGGCGCCGACTGCGAGCGCGAGCGGCACGGTGGCCACAGCGACAGCCGCGCACGCGATCGCCTTCGCGGCAACGACGCGGCCACGGTGGGGGACCAGGGTGAAGGTGGTGAGTCCACTGCGCTGGCTCCACTCACTGGTCACCGACAGGATCGCGATGATCGGCAGGACGACCGTCATCGGATAACCCACCGCGGTCGCGAAGGTGTTGTAGGTCAGTCCGGCGTCGGACGAGAAGGCGATCACCGCTCCGGTGGCGAGGAGCCCCAGGATGCCGATGCTCGCCATCAGCCAGAACCCGGACCGGGTGTCGAACATCTTGCGCAGCTCGGTGGTGACGATGCGGCCCAGGGGGATGGTCCGGTGGACAGTGGCCGTGCCCGTGGTGCTGCGTCCGGCAACGGGTGCGGGTGTGGTCACGATGGTGGTCATGCGACTGCTCCTTCTGGGTGGTTGTCGCTGGTGGCGTCGCGCTGGGTCTCGGCCGTGAGCTCGAGGAACATCTCCTCCAGGCCGGCGCCGTCCGCCGGCCGCAGCTCGATCACGGGTACGCCGGCCGCGAACGCGATCGTGCCGACCTGTGCGGTCTCGGCCTGGGCGAGAAGCCCGTCCGTTCCGACGAGAGTCGAGGTGACGCCAGCGTCCAGCAGTGCCCGGGCGACGACGCCGCGGTCGGGGGTGCGGAGCATGGACCCCGCTGATCGAAGCAGGTCGTGCTTGGCTCCCTGGGCGACGATGCGACCGTTGCCGATCACCACGAGGTCATCAGCGACGACCTCGATCTCGTGGAGCAGGTGCGAGGAGAGCAGCACGGTGCCACCTCGGTCGGCGTACTCGCGCAGCAGGCCCCGCATCCACCGGATGCCCGCGGGGTCGAGACCGTTCGCTGGCTCGTCGAGGATCAGCACCTCCGGCTCGCCGATCAGCGCGGTCGCGATGCCGAGCCGCTGCCGCATCCCCAGGGAGTAGTCCCGGACCCGCCGTGACGCCTCCTGTGGGGTCAGGCTGACCCGGGCGAGCATCTCCTCCACGCGGCCGCGGGGGAGACCCATGAACCGCTGTGCGATGGTCAGGATCTCCCGACCGGTGCGACCGGCGTGCTGCGCCGACGCATCGAGGAGGACGCCGACCTCCAGGCCCGGGTTGGGCAGGTCGACGTACCTGCGACCGGAGATCGTGGCGGCTCCCGAGCCGGCCTTGGTGAGCCCGACGATGATCCGCATGGTGGTGGACTTCCCGGCACCGTTCGGCCCGAGGAACCCGGTGACCCGACCTGGCTGGGCGGTGAAGCTGACGTCGTCGACCGCGGTGAAGTCGCCGTAGGTCCTGGTGACCGACTCGACGGCGATCATGAGCGGGCCATCAGCGTCGTGGCGGCTGCGGGCTTGAATCCCTTGAAGGTCAGGTAGAGGCCGAGGAGCAGCTCCCACAGGGCGATCGGCGCGGCCACGGCCCACCAGGCCGAGCCGTGGTGCGTGAGGCCGAACATCGAGGCGAGGGTGACCGCCAGCAGCAGCGGGCCTCCGACGAGTCCCAACATCGGGATCACCTTCGGCACCAGGCCGGACTTGTACATCAGCGTGCCGAGCAGCACTCCGTTCACGGCGGGCATCAGGTTGGGTCCGACCAGGAACACCCAGTTGTACGCCGCGACGAGTGCGTTGCCGGTGACCACCAGTGAGGTCGACTCGGCACCGGTGGCGCCGGGATCCCGCAGGGACACGACGGTCAGCAGGCTGATCACACCGATGGCGATCACGGCAGCTTCGAACATCCGGGTGGTGACGAAGCCGAGGGCGAGTGGCTGGCTCTGCCGCTTCAGCACCGAGTACAGCGCGACCGCACTGCCGACGGCGGTCAGGGCGTTGACCAGGTCGAGAACCGTGCCCCACACGACCTGGGTGTCGGCGCCGGCGCTGACGATGTAGTTCGCGTCGTTGATCACCGGGCTGAGGAGGAACACCGCCGGGATCGAGCTGGCGAAGGTGATCAGGTAGAAGAGTCCGCCGAAGAACGCGGCCTTCCTCATCGGGTCCATCGGGACTCTGCCCGGCGTCAGGTGGGTCGCGGTGTCGAGGGTCGTGGTCATGATGGTCTCCTTGGGATGGACTAGCGATGGGTGGAGTCGGGGTCGACGGGGGTCACCGAGACGAGCGGGAGCCCGGTGTCGCGCACCTTCTGCAGCAAGCCGTGCAGCGCGGCCTGGTCGACGACGGGACCCTCGAGCAACGTGGTGCCGTCGGTCTCCCGCGTCAGGGTCAGGCCGTCGAACCATGCGGACCAGCGGGCATCGAGGTGTCCGGTGAGCCGGATCTCGTACCGGCCTGCTTCGTGAGGCCTGCCCGAGGGGGTGTGTGTCTCGCTCATGCCCTGAAGGTAGGAGCGGAGGTGGGGAGCGGGGATCACCAGATGTGGTGATTGAGGTGGTGATTCAGCGGGTGCGGTTGCGCGTCATCAGTCCGAGCTCCTCGCCACGGCGTACGGCGGCCCGGCGGTTGGTCACGCCGAGCTTGGCGTAGATGTTCTTGGTGTGCGTGCGCACCGTGTTCAGCGACACCACGAGCTCATCGGCGATCTCCGGACCGCCCAGGTCGCCGCCGAGGAGGCGGAGCACGTCCAGCTCGCGCACGCTGAGCGGGTCGACCAGTCCCTGCGCCTTCGGTCCGGATTCCACCGGCTTCCCCGACGCGGCAAGCAGCCGCTCGACGTACGCCCTGGAGAGGTGGTGCTCGACCGCCGCCTCCAGCAGGGCTGTCATCGGTGCACCCTCGTCGACGAAGACGCGGACGTAGCCTTCCGGCTCGGCCAGGGTGAGCGCGCGGGCGAGTGGCACCAGCGCAGCCGGTACGTCGCCGCGGAGTCCCTGCGCGAGCGCCTGCAGCACGAGGATCTCGATGGTGCTGCCCGTGCGGTCGCCGGCGTCGGCAGCATCGAGGAGACGGTCCAGCAGCCGCGTCGCCTGGTCGAGCGAACCGTCGACCTGGTGCTGGGCCAGCAGCGCCCTGGCCAGGGTCACGTGCTCGTACTCGTGCAGATAGCTGAGCTCGTCATCGGCGGAGAGACCTTCGGTGCGGGCCCAGGCAAGGGCGTCAGCGGCTCGGCCCTGCCGGATCCGTACCCGTGCCGTGGTCGCGGGGACCGGGCGCACGTTCGGCGAGAAGTCGCCGACGTACACCCGCTCGGCGTCCTCGAGCAGGTCCACCGCCGCGTCGAGATCTCCCTCGGCCTCGCTCAGTCGGGCCATGGCGACCCGCCAGCGGTACGGGTTCTGGGGCAAGCCGTTGTGCGGGCCCAGCTCCTCGCTCCTCACCAGGAGCAGCCTGGCAGCCGGCAGGTCGTTGCGCTCACGGTGGACGGTGCTCATCCCGACGTACATGTCCGCCGTGCCGCGGAGGACCGACCCCCCGTCCTCGGGGTTGAGTCGTAGCGCCTGCTCGTAGGTGTGCAGCGCGTCGCGCAGGCTGCCCTGGGTGACCTGGATGTCGGCCAGGGCGATGGACAGGCCCAGGACGTCGGCGAGGTGGCCGGCGCGCCTCATGTTGGCCAGGCTCTTCGTGTAGGCGTCCCGCGCTGCCTCGAGGTCCCCGCCGGTCCAGGTGGCCAGACCGATCAGTGCCGACGCCGCTGCGTGCCCGATGTGATGGTTCTCGTCGAGGAGGTCCAGTGCCCGTTGTGCGTGCGCGATGGTGGCCGCGGGGTCACCCGTCGCGAGCGCCAGGCCGGCCCGGTGGACGGCCACCCCGGCGGGCAGATGACGGAACCCCTCGTCGTCTGCGACGACCATCTCGCTCTCGTGCTGCTCGTCGACGGGTGCCTCGAGCCAGCGCTCTGCGTTGCGAAGGTGCCGCTCGACACCGTCGAACTGGCCCGTGCCCATCAACGCCCCGACGTAGCCGTTGCTGAGCACCGGACGCGCCGCCAGGACCTCCTCCGGGAGTCTTTCGACCCAGGCACGCAGCACGGCTTCCTGCCGGTCCCTCGCCAGGACGGGCATGGCCAGCTCCATCAGGTCGGCCGCGCGATCGACGTGGCCACCGGCCAGCGCGTGCTCGACGGCCTCGCCCGCGTCGCCGTGCTCGGCGTACCAGTCGCTGGCCCGGGCGTGCAGGGCGTGGACGACCTCGGGTGACTCCTCGGCCGCCCGGGCACGCAACACATCGGCGAACAGGTGGTGGTAGCGGTACCACTCGCGTCGGTCGTCGAGCGGGACCACGAACAGGTTGCCTCGGTCCAGGGCCTCGAGCATGGCCTTGCCGCCGGGCTTGGCGGTGACGGCGTCGCACAGGGGACCGCTGAGCCGGTTGAGCAGCGAGGTCTGGAGCAGGAACTCGCGGACGGCCTCGGGCTGGCGTTGCAGCACCTCCTCCACCAGGTAGTCGACGATGTAGCGGTCGTCCCCGGTGAACCCGGCGATGAACCCGGCCACGTCGTCCCGTCCCTGCATCGAGAGCGCGGCCAGCTGGAGCGCGGCGATCCAGCCCTCGGTGCGCTCCTCCAGCGCGACCACGTCCGCGGCGGTGAGCTGCAGGCCCATCGCCCCGTTGAGGTACGCCGCCACCTCCTCGGGCGTGAACCGCAGCTCCGCCGCACGGACCTCGACCAGCTCGCCGCGAGCACGCAACCGGGCCAGCGGTACGGGCGGGTCGGCCCGGCTGGCGATCACCAGGTGCAGGCGTGGTGGCAGGTGGTCGAGCAGGAACCCCATGGCTTCCTGGACCTCACGGGACTCGACGAGGTGGTAGTCGTCCAGCACCAGCACGATCTCGCCGCCAGTGGTGCCGAGGTCGTTGAGCAGCGAGGTGAGCAGCAGCTGGATCGGTGGTGGTTGCGGTGTGGCCAGCAACGCCAGCTCGTTCACCCCGACGCCGGGCTCCGCCGTTCGCAGGGCAGCGATCACGTAGCTCCAGAAGGACACCGGATCGTTCTCACCCCGGTCGAGCGACAACCAGGCCACGCGCCGCCCGTCCGACGGAGCCGCCAGCCACTCGGCGAGCAAGGTCGTCTTGCCGAAGCCGGCCGGCGCGGAGACGAGCACCAGCGTCGAGGTGGCTGCGGCGTCCAGACGCTCGCTCAGTCGCGGACGCGGGACCAGACCGGCTCGAGGCCTGGGCAGATAGAGCTTCGTCTCGAGAAGAGGAGCTGGCATGACCGTCTCCCGTGGGGCGCGCTGCGTGCGTCGTCCGGCTCAGACTAGACCTGCTGACTGGTTGGGGTGTTCCACTGGAGGCCTCGACCCAGGAGGGCGCCATGCCCGACCTTGCCGCCCCCGCGCACCCGGCCCGTCCGGTGGAACGCGTCGGCTGGGGCTTCATCGCGTCGTACGCCGCGGCGTACATGGGCGCCATCCTGCTCTTCCTCGCGCCCCTGCTGGTCAGCCTGTCGCTGAAGGTCAACTCGCTCGTGGGGATCAAGCAGGCGCCCACCAGCCTCGCGCTCGTGGCCGGGACCGGTGCCCTGCTGGCCCTGTTCGCCAACCCGTTCTTCGGCAAGCTGAGCGACCGCACGTCGTCACGGTTCGGCATGCGGCGACCGTGGATGGTCGCGGGCCTGGCGGGTGGTTCCCTGGGGATGCTCGTGGTCGCGCTGGCCCCGAACATCCCGGTCGTCCTGGTCGGATGGTGCATCGCGCAGCTGAGCTTCAACGCGCTGCTCGCTGCCTTGGTCGCGGTCCTGCCGGACCAGGTCCCGGTCGCCCAGCGCGGCCACGTCGCCGGCGTCCTGGGCATCTGCCTGCCGATCGCCTCGGTGAGCGGCACCTTCGTCGTCCAGCTCTTCGCCGGCAACCGCCTGGCCGTGTTCCTGGCCCCCTGCGCGATCGGCGGACTCCTCATCCTGCAGTTCGCGGCCAGGCTGGACGACCGCCGGCTGACGGTCTCCGAGAGGCCGGCGTGGTCGCGGCGAGAGCTGGCCCGCACGTTCTACGTCAACCCGCGGCAGCACCCCGACTTCGCCTGGGCGTTCACCAGCCGCTTCCTGTTCGTCCTGGCCTACGCCTTCCTCACCACGTACCAGGCCTACTACCTGCTGGAGAAGATCGGCACCGCCGAGGCCGACGTCCCCCGGCAGATCTTCCTCGGCACCCTCACGATGGCCGTGGTGATCGTCGTCGCCTCCCTCGTCGGCGGGGGGCTTTCGGACCGCACGGGCCGGAGGAAGATCTTCGTCTGCGTCGCCTCGATCGTCTTCGGGCTGGCGATGTTCGTGATCGCCGCAGCGAGCAGCTTCGGCGGGTTCCTGGTCGGCATGGCCGTCGGCGGCCTCGGGTTCGGCCTCTACATGGCCGTCGACCTGGCGTTGGTCGCCGACGTGCTGCCGGACACGAACAGTGCCGCCAAGGACCTCGGCGTGATGAACATCGCGGGAGCGCTTCCCTCCGCGATCGCTCCGGCCATGGCGCCGGCCATCCTCGCCGTGGGCAACGGCAGCTACGGAGTGCTGTACGCCGTGGCCGGGTTCTGCGCCATCCTCGGAGCCGCCGCGATCCTGCCCGTCAGGCGCGTCCGTTGACTCATGCGGTTCGGTCGGCGACGCACCTCTACGATCCAGCGAGGAGGTGAGCTGATGGAGACCTGGTCCGTCAACGGGATCGAGCTGGCGGTGATCGCCGAGGGGTCGGGCCCGCTCGTCGTGCTCGCACACGGGTTCCCGGACATCGCGCTGACCTGGCGCCTGCAGGTGCCGGCCCTGGTCGCGGCCGGCTACCGCGTGGTGGCGCCCGACATGCGGGGGTACGGCGCGAGCTCACGTCCCGAGCCCGTCGAGGCCTACCGCAGCGACGTGCTCGGCGACGACCTCGTGGGCCTGCTCGACCACGAAGGGGTGGAGCGCGCCCACGTCGTCGGGCACGACTGGGGTGCGGCGAGCGTGTGGCCACTGGGACTGACGCACCCCGACCGGTTGCTGTCGCTCACCGGCCTCAGCGTCCCCTACGCGCCGCCGTCGCCCGCGCCACCGACCGAGATCTTTCGGCGCCGGCTGGGGGAGGACTTCTACATGCTCCGCTTCCACGCGACGACGTGATCCCCGAGCTCGAGGCGGACGTTGCCCGCACGCTCGCCCTGGTCCTGGACGGCCGGGTGGACGACCCGGGATCCGCCTCCGACGTCGACCGCCCGACCTGGCTGCCCGAGGAGGTCTTCGAGGAGTACGTCGCTGCGTTCAGGCGCACAGGATTCGCCGCGGCCCTCCGCTACTACCGCAACCTCGACGCCAACTGGCGCCTGGCGACGCAGCGGGAGGCCACCTCGATCGAGACGCCGTCGTTGTTCGTGACTGGTTCACGCGACCCGGTCACGCGGTTCATGCCGGCCGCCCACGCGAGCCAGTCCTTTCGCCGCCTCGAGCAGCACGTCATCGACGGCGCCGGCCACTGGGTCCACCAGGAGGAGCCCGACCAGGTCACGACGCTTCTGCTCGACCACCTCGCCCGGGCCGACCGCGCCTCGTAGGGTCCGTCGTCGGTCTACGCCTCAGGATCCGGCGAGCTGACCGATGAACTCCTTGGCCGGCATCGGCTGGGAGAACATCGGGAAGTCGAAAGCCAGGGCGTTGTCGTGCTCGGCGCTCGACGTCGCGGCGACGCAGTCACTGAGCGTGACGACCTGGTAGCCGTTCTCGTAGCCGCTGCGCATGGTCGACTCGACGCAACAGTTCGTCAGGAAACCGCCGAGGGCGATGGTCGTGATGCCCTTGCTGCGCAGGATGAAGTCCAGGTTGGTGCTGGCGAAGGTGTCCAGTCCGCGCTTTCCCTCGATCACGATGTCGCCGTCCTGCGGCGCCAGCTCGTCGACGATCGCAGCGCCCCAGGTCCCCTTCACGAACGCGTTGCCGTCGACGACTCCCTTGAGGATCCCGTAGGGGTGCGAGCTGATCTCGTGGTAGCCCTCGGCGAACATGATCGGTGCGTGCATGATGGTCGCGCCCGCCGTCCGCGCCGCCTCGACGACCTCGTGGGTGTGCGCCAGCATCTCGGTCTTGTCCATCACCTCCTCCACGGCACCGTGGAGGACTCCGCCTTCGGAGGTGAAGTCGTTCTGGTACTCGATCAGCACGACTGCGGTGGTCTTGGGATCGATGCTCATGTTCGTACTCCTTGTCGGCGTCAGATCGTGCGCCAGTCCTCGCCGCCGACCAGCACAGTGATGGCCGCTGCATCAAGGCGACTGCGGCACTCAGTGCCGCACATGCGGGAGATCTGGAGCACGACTGTAGCAAGTGCGGTCTCCGCCACGCCGGAACGACGACCCGAACGGGCTGGGTCAGCGCACGATGCCGGAGCTCCACGAGATACGAGCCGACTTCGGGAGCAGGAGGAACGCGATCAGGTAGATCCCCGCAGTCAGGAGGAGCAGGTTGTCGTACCCGGTCAGCAGCGCGGCGTACTCCAGACACCCGCCGACGATCGCGCCGAGGAGGTTGACGCCGAAGGCGTGCTGCGAGTTGGCGGTCTGGGCGAAGCGCTTGGAGAACGCGACGTTCGCGAGGAAGACCGGCAGGAAGGCGACGATCGTGGCCAGCACCAGGCGTGGCAGGAACGGGAGCGCGAGCAGGTACTCCGGCTTGACCACCCACGCCAGCGCGAGTGACCCGGCCACGCCGGCGAAGACGACGGGCAGTGGTGGTGTGCGAAATCGTCGCGTCGTCTCGACAGCGGCGAGTACGACCAGCAGGACACCGGCGAACACCAGCGCGTTGACGAGCCAGGTGGTGCCGAACAACAGGGCGAAGGTGGCCACGTTCTTCGTCTCGAGGAGAAGGAACGCGACGCCCATGAAGAACAAGTCGGCGTAGGGCCGCATCTCCCGGAACGGTCCACCCACGGCGCGGACCAGGATCACCGAGAACAGCAGGATGCCGACCAGGGCCCAGACATAGATCTGCGGGATGCCACCTCCCCGGTAGTAGAGGAACGGCGCGTTGTCGCTCGCGGGCGCCACCACGGGGCTGGTGGAGGGGCGGTAGCGGGTCGCGCACCGCTGGTTCCTCGCCTGCGCCGCAACCGTGACGACAGCCTGGTGTTCGGTGAAGCTGTCCACACAGGGCGTGTGCCCGAAGGCGGTCGCTGCCGTGCCCGCGAGACGATCGATCAGCCAGTTCTCGCGGTAGAAGTTGTACATCGCGAAGCCACCGTCCGGCTTGAGGTGGTCGTGCGCCGAGCGCAGGGCTTCCTCGGTGAACAGGAACGACTCCAGGCGGATCTGCGAGGCGCCGTTGACGAGCGCGAGCGAGTCGGGGAGGGCGAACAGGATCAGGTCGTACTTGGTGTCGGTGTTCTCCAGGAAGGCCCGGCCGTCGTTCACGTGGGTCGTGACGCGCTTGTCCT
>CAWJGX010000026.1:0-85527 GCA_963842565.1 uncultured Actinomycetota bacterium
CCTCAGCCCAGCAGCGGTCCGGCCCAGCGCCAGTCGCCCTCAGGACCGAGGTACTCCACGCGCTGGACCTCCTCCTCGAGCTCGTCCTCCTCGGCCGCCCAGGCGATCGCCGAGGGGTGGTCGGCGTGCTCCCCCTCCGCCATGACCTGTCCCATGGCGTCGAGGAAGCGGTAGGTCACCACGTCGTCCGGCCACCCGTCACGACGGCTGGATGACGACCTTGAGCGCGAGGTTGTCCGCGGCGTTCTTGAACACGTCGTACGCCTCGTCCATCTGGTCGAAGCTGAACGTGTGGGTGCCCATCTTCTCCGCGGGGATCTTGCCGCTGGCGACCATCTTGAGCAGGGTCGGGATGGAGACGGTGTCCACGAGTCCCATCGTGACGTTGATGTTCTGGATCCACATCTCCTGCATGGGCAGCTCGACCGGCACCCCGTGCACGCCGACGTTCGCCACGGTGCCACCAGGCCGCACCATCGCGGCCGCGCTCAGCAGCGTCTCCGGGTAGCCCACGGCCTCGATGGCCACCTCGACCCCGAGCCCGTCGGTGAGTGCGCGGACCTCCTCCACGGAGTTGGGGCCGACCTCGACGATGTCGGTGGCCCCGAAGTCCAGCGCCTTCTCGAGCCGGAACTTGTTGCTGTCGACAGCGATCACCCGAGCCGCGCCCCACAGCCCGGTGGTGAGCACGGCCGAGAGCCCGACCGCGCCGGCTCCCACGACAGCGACGGTGTCACCGGGCCGGACACCACCCGCGAGGACACCGACCTCGTAGCCCGTCGGCAGCGAGTCGGCCAGGAAGATCGCCTGCTCGTCCGAGACGCCCTCCGGGACCAGGTAGAGCGAGGTGTCGGCGTACGGCACCCGCACGGACTCCGCCTGGGTGCCGTCGATGAGGTGCCCGAAGATCCACCCGATGCCACCGACCGTCTGGCAGTGGGAGGGCATCCCGCGCTGGCAGTACTCGCACCGGCCGCACCGCGTGATCGCGGGCACGAGGACGCGGTCGCCCACCTTGAAGGAGGTGATCGCGTCACCCACCTCCGTGATCGTGCCGACCGCCTCGTGACCCAGGATGCGACCGTCGGTCACTGCGGGAACGTCGCCCGCCAGGATGTGCAGGTCGGTGCCGCAGATGGTGGTGGTCTCGACGCGGACGACGACATCGGTCGGGTCCTGGATGGTGGCGTCGGGTACGTCGTCCCAGGACTTCTGCCCGGGACCGTGGTAGACGAGGGCCTTCATGATTGCTCCAGAAAGGGTCGTGGACGCGCCGGTTCGCGTCCTCCCTCGGACGCTACGTACGTCGGCGAGCGCGCCCGGCTGGTCCAGAAATAAGACAGTCAGGTCCGCGAGTGGTTGAATCGCTCCAGGGGCTGAGTGGGTCCGCCGACCAGCATCGAGAGGCCACGCAATGCATCTGGGCGTCGACAGCTTCGTCTCCACCGTGACCGACCCGGACACCGGCCGCGTGATCGGGGCGGTGGAGCGGATGGAGCACCTGCTCGAGGAGATCGCGCTCGCCGACCGGGTCGGGCTCCACTCCTTCGGCATCGGTGAGCACCATCGCAGCGAGTACTACGACTCGGCGCCGACCATCATCCTCGCCGCCGCAGCCGCACGCACCGAGCGCATCCGGCTCGGCAGCGCGGTGAAGGTGCTGAGTGCGGACGACCCGGTGCGGGTGTTCCAGCAGTTCGCGACGCTCGACCTGATCTCGAAGGGACGGGTCGACCTCGTCGTGGGACGCGGCTCGTTCACCGAGGCGTTCCCGCTGTTCGGCCTGGACCTCGCCGACTACGACACGCTGTTCAGCGAGAAGCTCGAGCTGCTGCTGCAGATTCGCGACGAGGTCGAGGTGACCTGGTCCGGGCGGCACCGGCCACCGCTGGTGCGGCAGAGCGTCTACCCGCGACCGGTGCAGGACCCGCTGCCGATCTGGGTCGGTGTGGGCGGGACCCCGGAGTCCTTCGCCCGCGCCGGGTTCCTCGGGCTGCCGTTGATGGTCGCGATCATCGGCGGTGAGCCCCGTCAGTTCGCACCGCTCGTCGACCTCTACCGCCGTGCCGGCGCTCAGGCCGGCCACTCCCCCGACCAGCTCAAGGTCGGCCTGCACGTGTTCGGCTTCGTCGCCGAGAGCACCCGGACGGCGGCGGACACGATCTACCCGGGCTGGGAGGAGATGTTCCGGAAGGTGTCGCGGGAGCGCGGTTTCGCCCCGCCCACGCGTCAGCAGTTCGACGCCACCTCGGGCCCGGACGGCGCCTTCTTCATGGGCGACCCGCAGACGGTCGCCGACAAGATCAAGCGGGTCTCCGAACAGCTCGGCGGGGTGGACCGCCTCTCGTTGCAGATGACCAATCCCCGGCTGGCCCATGACGACCTGCTCCGCGGCATCGAGCTGCTGGGCACCGAGGTCGCACCGCTCGTCAGCGAGGTCTAGCCACCTCTTGACCCACCTCGCCGCCCGGCGCAGACTGCAACACATCGGCGAAACGTTGCAGGGAGAGGGAGCGGGTCATGGAGCTAGAGGTCACGGGCGGTCGGATTCGGGGCACGGACGAGGGTGGCATCAGCCGCTTCCTGGGAGTCCCGTACGCCGCGGCGCCGTTCGGTGAGCGTCGGATGGCGCCGCCCCAGCCGGTCGAGCCGTGGGACGGGGTGCGCGACGCGACGGCGTACGGACCCACCTGCCCGAAGGGCGACTACCCGCCGCAGTACCAGCCCCTGCTGCCCGAGCAGGTGATCCCGGGCGACGAGTGCCTCAACCTCAACGTCTGGACGCCGAGCACCGCGCTCGAGGCGGACGGCGGGGGCCTGCCGGTCCTGGTCTGGATCCACGGTGGCTCGTTCATGAACGGCTCCGGCTCGGTGCTGGAGTACGACGGGGCGGCGTTCGCCCGCGACGGCGTCGTGTGCGTGACGATCAACTACCGACTCGCCGCCGAGGGCTTCCTGTTCACGGAGGCCGACGTCGAGGCAGGCACCGCCAACCTCGGCCTGCAGGACCAGGTCGCGGCGCTGAAGTGGGTGCAGGAGAACATCGCTGCCTTCGGTGGCGACCCGGCACGGGTGACCGCCGCCGGCGAGTCCGCGGGGGCGATGAGCGTCACGACGCTGCTGGCGATGCCGTCCGCACGAGGCCTGTTCCGCCGGGCCATCACGCAGTCCGGTGCTGCCGCCCACACGCTCACCCCCGAGATCGGGCTGACCGTGACCCGCACGCTCGCCGAGACGCTCGGGGTCGAGCCCACCCGTGAGGCGATCGCCGGCGTCGAGCTGGACAGGCTCGTCCAGGCCGCGTCCGACCTCGTGGTCGAGGTGCAGACCGCTCCCGACCCGGTCAAGTGGGGCAGTCTCGCCCTGAGCCTGCTGCCCTTCGCGCCGGTGATCGACGGCACGGTGCTGAGCGACCACCCGCTCGACGCGTTCTCCGGCGGTGCGTCAGCCGATGTCGACGTGCTCGTGGGTTCCAACCGGGAGGAGTCGCGGCTCTTCCTGGTCGCGCCGGCCACCATCGACCTGGTCGACGAGCCCACCCTCGTCGGTGGCGCTGCGGCGTACGGCCTCACGCCGGACGGCCTCGAGCTCTACCGCAAGAACCGACCCGAGGCCTCCCCCGGCGACGTGATGGCAGCAGTGGTCTCCGACTGGTTCTTCGCGGTTCCCGCGATCCGGCACGCCGAGGCACGCGAGGCCGGCGGCGGGACCACGTGGGCCTACCGGTTCGACCGTCCCTCCCCGGCGGACAACCACAACTTCGGTGCCTGTCACGCGGTCGAGATCCCCTTCGTGTTCGACAACATCGGGCTCGACCAGTCGAAGCCGCTCATCGGTGACACGCCTTCCCAGGAGGTCGCCGACACCGCGCACGCGGCGTGGGTGTCGTTCGTGACGACGGGCGACCCGGGGTGGGCGGCGTACACCACGCAGACCCGGACCACCGGTGTGCTCACCGAGGAGCTGACCGTCATCGACGATCCCGACGGTGACGAGAGATCGACGTGGGACGGGATCAGGTAGCCGCCTCCCCCGTCGGCCGGGCGGGCGTCACCCCGCAGGTGAACGCGTTCCGCGTGGCCCGGCGGACCTTCGTCGCGGGGCAGCGCGTGGAGCTCGCCGACATCGCCGCCACGGTCGGCGTCAACCGGGTGACCCTGCACCGCTGGCTGGGCAACCGGACCGCGATCCTCACCGAGGTGGTCTGGTCACTGACCGAGCCGACCATCGCCGCATGCGACCAGCGCGCTCCCGGGCACGGCGGCGCCCACGTCGCCGATGCCATGGCCGAGTTCACCCGACTCACCGTGGAGCACCACGGGATGCGCTCCTTCCTCGAGCGGGAGCACGAGACGGCCCTGCGCATCCTCACCCGACGCGACCACGACTTCCAGCACCGCCTGATCGGCGCAGTCCACGCGCTGCTGGTCCGCGAGCGGGAGGCCGGCCATCTCGACGGTGACTACCCGCTCGACGACCTCGCCTTCCTCGTGGTCAGGGTCGTGGAGAGCTTCGTGTACGTCGAGCACATCGTCGGCGAGGAGCCCGACCCCGCACGCGCTGCCCGGGCGCTGCACTTCCTCCTGCGGTAGACACCGGTCAGCTCGCGAGTCGTCACTCGACGGCCTCGAACTGTGCCGAGGTGGCAGCCGCTCCCGAGCGGTGCCGCAGGATGGCTTCGAGCTTGCCGAGCAGAGCCTGACGACGCAGGCCGTTGCGAATGAAGCCGTGGGCGCCCATGCGCCTGGCCAGCTCTGCCTGTGCGGAGTCCTGGCTGAACGAGGAGTGCATGACCACGGTGCTGTGCGGGGACTGGCGGCGAATCAGCGCCAGCGCCTCGAGTCCGTCCATGACGGGCATGGCGATGTCGAGCAACACCAGGTCGGGCTGGTGAAGAGCGGCAGCCGCAGCACCGGTCTGCCCATTGGCGGCGTCTGCCACGACGGCGAAGCGTTCGTCGCGGTCCAGGATCAGCTTCCACAGGCAGCGAAGTTCGTAGGTGTCGTCACGACGACGACGGAGTAGGGAACGGGTGCGAGCAAGGGCATGAGCGAGCCTCTTCTTGACGTCGACAGCCGGGCAGCAGGACGCTGTCCACATTCTGAGATTTCGTCTGGCAATTGGTGAACTCCCGCGTGCCGTTTGCTGGTGCGTGGCAGCGTCGTGGAGAGCTTTCGTGTAGGTCGAGCACGTCGTTGGCGAAGAGGCTGATCGCGCCCTGCCCATTGTGGGGCGAGCTCACGTCGGGTGGTCGGGGCCGCGACCACCGTTGGTTGAGCTTGTCGAAACCACTCCCGTGCCGACCCGAAATTCTTCCGCGCGCGTCTCACAGAATGAGCAAAACCGCAGGTCAGAGGCCCTTTTCTGTCAGTGCTCGGTGCTTGGATTGACTCATGAGCAGCCAGCCGGTCGACCGCCTCCACCCGGTGGTCGACTTCGCCCACCGGCTGCGTGAGCGACTCGACTCCATCGCCAACATCGCGCTCTGGTCGATGACCCCAGCGCAGCAGCGCGAGGCACTGACCACCCTCGCGCCAAGCCCAGGCACAGCTCGATGCGTTGAAGCTCCGGTTGCTCGCCGAGGCCGACCGCTCCGGTGCCACCACCGAGACCGGTGCCGGAACACGCGGCCGACTGGCTGGCGGTGGAGTCGCGGCAGGTACGCCGAGACGCCCGCTCCGACCTCCGCCTCGCCCAGGCGTGGAACGGCACGACGTGCTCTCCGCAGCGATGGCCGACGGCAAGGTCAACGTCGCCCAGGCCCGCGCGATCGTGGCAGCACTCGACCGACTCCCCGACCACCGGCGAGTTCGCCGTCAGCGCCGAGCAGCGCACGGAAGCCGAGACCCACCTGGTGGCGCTCGCTGAGCACCACGACGCGAAGGCACTGCGCATCCTGGGCGGCCGGATCTTCGAGGTGATCGCACCCGACCTCGCCGAGAAGTTCGACGGGAAGGCGCTCGAGGCCGAAGAGGCCGAAGCCCTGCGGCGTACGACGTTGACGATGTTCGAGGACGACGAAGGCACCTGCCACGGCCGCTTCCGCATCCCCGCACTGCACGGGCAGATGCTCACCAAGATGATCCTCGCGATCAGCTCACCCGTCGCGATCCAGCGACGACACGCACCTCGTCGGGCATCGACCCCGACCTGCCCACCCCGGTCCGCCACGGCATCGCGCTGACCCAGCTGCATCGAGACCTACCCCGCCGAGAAGCTGCCGAAGACCGGCGGCTGCTCCGCCACCGTGGTGGTCACCATGACCCTCGAACAACTCCTGGCCGACCTCGACCACGCCGGGGTCTGCACCCTGGACACCGGCGGCCGCATCACCGCCGCCGAAGCCCGCCGTCTCGCCTGCACCGCCGGGATCATCCCGGTCGTCCTCGGCGGCCAGAGCCAGGTCCTCGACGTCGGCCGCACGACGCCGACTCCACACCGAGATCGATGCGCCTCACCATGGGTGTGCGCGACGGCGGCTGCACCGCGCAGGGCTGCGAAACACCACCCGGCCTCTGCCACGCCCACCACGACACACCGTGGTCCGCAGGCGGTCCGACCAACGTGGACACCGGTCGCCTCCTCTGCCCGCACCATCACCGCCGGGTGCACGACCCCCAGTACGAGACCCGACACCTGCCAGGCGGCAAGGTCACCTTCCACCGGCGGACGTAGACACACCTGGTCGCTACGCCGAGATGTCAGGAGCACGCCGGCCTCGTCCAGGCAGGAACGGGAAACGCGACCGGCTTCCTCTTGGCCTCGGCCCTGGCGTCCGGTGAGTATCAGCAGCCCCTTCGACGGCTCTTGTATTGCGGGGACAGCTGAAGACCACTGCGCCGGGGCAACCAGTGACGGCGAGGCAGTGGATCGGGTCAGGTCGCAGATCCAACCCGCCCTGAAGGAAAGGACCAAGGAGATGCCACTGAGCAGCTACGGCGTCTTGGTCGGCCGTGTCATCGACACCCGTCGGGAAGGCACCGCCGACACGCCACACTTCCAGATCCACGCCCGCGCCGCGGGCGTGGACTACCGCATCGCGGTCAACGTGCTCTCTCAGCAATCACCGTCCGAGCTGCTGTCCACGACCATCGACGGTTTCACCCACCCGCTACTCGCCCGACTCGACGCAGCTCGAGGAGGGCTTCACCACGGTGGCGCCGGCGGGCGACGGAGTGGCGTTGGACTTCATCCGGGGCAATCTCTTCGACCGGGGCACCATGCGGCCCGTGCCCGCGGAGGAACCCGGGCCGGACAACGACCTGGCCGACATGCTCGAGCACTTCTCCCGGCGGGCCGCATCCGATCCGGCGGCTCGTGTGTACGCGTTCGGTGAGCGTTGGGGACCCGAAGACACGACGCCCGACAAGGTCTTCGGGTTCACCCCCGGGAACGGCGTCCACGACATCCACATGAACCAGGGGAACAGCGGACGCTTCGCCGAAGACGATGGCGTGTGGCAGGACGGCGGGCTGCTGCTCCAGTTCCCGGACACCGGGCAATGGGTCGCGATCTTCCTGGCTTTCCAGAGCCAGGCGTGGCACACCGACGACAGCACCGGTCACAGCCTCCCGGGCGAGCCGGGCTCGATTCCCGGTGTTGGCGACCCCCACCGCATGATCCGCATCGTCGCGGCACTGGTGAACCCGACGGGGCCGGCACCCGAGGCCGAGACCGTCACGTTGCTGAACCCGGGAGCCGATCCCACGGACCTGCATGGCTGGGGCCTCGTCGACAGGAACGGGCAGCGGTTCGACCTGACGGACCTCGTCATCTCGCCCGGGGAGGCGACCCGGATCAAGCTCGGGGCACCGATCCAGCTCGGGAACGGCGGAGGCACGATCACGCTGCTCGACGCCGATGGGCTCAAGGTCGACGGAGTCGCCTACACCGGCGACGAGGTCGCGGTCGAAGGAAGATCCGTCGTCTTCTGAGCTCGGCGCACGGAGGTCAGGTCTGAGTACGCCTGCATGTTCTCCATGATCTGTTGCTCGACCTCGGCCATCTCCTTCGCGGGGCTGAACTGGAGGTACTCGGTCCCCGACTCGGCACGCTGCAGGTGTCCCGGGGGGACGTAGAAAGCGTCACCGGGGTTGAACACGTCCTCGTGGCCATCCACGGTGAAGGTCACCGTCCCGCTCAGCACGTACCCCCAGTGGGGGCAATGGCACTGGTCGTTCGGCAGCCCCTTCAGCAGCGGTGTCGAGTCGATGTCCTGCTTGAAGGTCACGAACTCGATCGCGTGTCCGTCGACCTCGTCGTGCCAGGACTCGACCGGACCGTAGTCGTCGTGCTTGGCGTCTTGCTTGGAAACCTTTGGCATCACGTTCTCCTTGGTTGGTCGGCTCCTTCATGGTCGTTGCGCGGGGAGCCCGCGTCATGGGGCGTTCGCCTCATGGGTGGCGCACTTCCGGGGTGCTTCAAGGGACAGAACGGAGCAGACTCGGACCATGGCCCATGTTGGTGAGGTCCGCATCGCCGAGCTCATCGCGACACTGTCGTACGCCGCGGACCTGGGGCTCGGCCAGCCGATGGAGCACTGCATGCGCCACACGGTGATGGCGCTTCGGTTGGCGGATCTCGCCGGAGCCGGCCAGGAGGATCGAGAAGCGACGTACTACCTGGGCATGCTGGTCAACAGCTACTGCCACGCCGATGCCTCCGAGCAAGCGCGATGGTACGGCGACGACATCTCGTTCAAGGGCGACGGCTTCGAGACCCTGGCGATGAGTGTCCCGCAGGTGGCGACCTCGCTGCTGCGTCACCTCACCACTCACGGCACTGCGAGACAGCGCGTCGGACGCGTGGCGACGTTGCCCGTCTTCTTCCAGCGCGACGTGCTGACGTGGTTGCTCACGCACACCCAGCTGAGCTCCGAGTTTGCCGAGCGCATCGGGCTCGATGACGACGTCGTCAGGTCCTTGCGGAACGCCTACGAGCAGTGGGACGGCAAGGGACCGCGGGGCGTCGCGGGGGGCGAGATTCCACTCCCCGCTCGGCTCATCACCCTGTGCACCACGATGGAGGTCATCTCCCGCAACCGCGGGCTGGAGACCGCCAAGACCGCCGCCCACAAACATGCCGGCAGGGTGTTCGACCCGGCGCTCGTCGACCTGTGGGTCGCCCATGCTGCGGACATCCTCGACTGCCTCGACGTCGACGCCACCTGGGACGCCGTGCTCGCGGCCGAGCCTCGTCTGGCACGCCGGGTGTCTGGCGACGACCTGGACGACGTGCTCGAAGCGATGGCGGACCTCGTGGATCTGAAGTCGCCGTTCCTCGCCGGACATTCGCGCGGCGTCGCCAATCTCGGCGCCGAGGCCGCCCGGCTCTCAGGGCTGGCCACGGCCGAGTGCACGACGATCCGGCGAGCCGGTCTCCTCCACGACCTCGGAAGGCTCGGGGTGTCCAGCTCGATCTGGGACAAGCCGGGACCGCTGACCGACGTCGAACGGGAGCGCGCGCACCTGCACCCGTACCTCACCGACAAGATGCTGATGCGCATCCCCGCCCTCGCGCCCAGCCGGGAGATCGCCGCGCGGCACCACGAACGCCTCGACGGATCGGGCTACCCGCGGGGCCTGACCGCAGCATCGCTGACACCGTCCGACCGGATGCTGGCAGCGGCCGACGTCTACCACGCGATGACGGAGGCTCGCCCTCACCGGCCTGCCCTGGACGCCGACCACGCTGCGCAGGCCATCCGAGGCGAGGTGCGAGCGGGGCGTCTCGACGGAGACGCGGTCAACGCCGTTCTGCGTGCCTCCGGCCACCGAGCACCAGCGAGACGCGAGGGCCCGGCCGGGCTGACGGTTCGGGAGGTGGAGGTCTTGGCGCTCGTCGCGCGGGGACTGGCCAACAAGGAGATCGCGAGGCGACTCGGCGTGACTCCCAAGACGGTCTCGAACCATGTCGAGCACATCTACACGAAGCTCGGCGTCGGCAGCCGCGCCTCCGCGACGCTCTACGCCACCCAGCACGGGTTGGTGGGGAGTTTCACCGCCCAGCCATGAGGGCGACGAACTCCTCACAGGTCAATCGCGAGCGGATGGCGCGGCTCGTACATCCCGACCTCGCCGCCACCAGGCAACCGGAAACGCGTGAGCCGTCCCCAGCGCTCCTCGGACACGCCATCCACGAACTCGACTCCCTTGTCCTGCAGGTCGCTCATCGTGGCTTCCAAGTCGTCGCACATGAAGTACAGCTCGTGCCCGGACGGACCATCGGTCGGGTGAACGGCCAGTTCCGCGGGTGGGAGCTTGAAGATCAGCCACCCTCCGCCGGCGTCGACATGCCGTTGCCCGAGAACGTCTGCCAGGAAGGCGCGATCCGCATCCGGATCACCGCTGAAGAGGATGACATGGCTGCCGTTGATCACGTGACGAGGCTACGCCGCGGAATGGCCTCGCTCCCGGGGCACATCGCAGACACCACAGCGAGTCGGATCGCCGGTCGGCAGCCGCAACAGCTGCGGTCTTGACACTCCGCCGTCGCTTCGCCAACGCTCGGAACCACGAACTGAGGGGACACCGGACGATGAGCGAAGTCCTTGCAACGATCCCGATGGCCATGGAGCCGGCTCGCGTCGCCATCGCGCCCGACGGAAGCCGGGCGTACGTGACCACGTCGGAGGTCGTCCTGGTCATTCCGGTCGACGAACCGGGCGACGTCCGAGGTGCTCAGGATGCGCGATCAAGCGACCGGGAGGAATGATGATCCTCAGCTGCAGCAGCCTGGTCGGGATGCGGGATCGGTCCACATGACCGGGCGCCGGGGCTGGTGGCTCACCCTTGCGCTGACGATCACCGCAACCGGTCTCACCGCCTGCGGTGGGGAGAAGGACGGGGGCGATGGCACCGCCGTGCCGCACGCAAGAACCGCCACCCCCACCCCCACGCCCTCCGAGAGATCCGAGCCCATCCTGATCAAGACGCGGGTCGCACGGTCTGCGGGCGAGGTTCTCGCCGGATCCGTCATCGGTGGGTCGCCCTTCTGTCCCGGCGGAACCCTCCGCCACGAGCACGGGAGCCCGGAGATCGGGTTTCCGGCCATCGACGTGTTCGACTGTCCCGAGGGGCGCTTGAGAATCGGCTTCGGCCCGGGTCCGGACCAGATGAACAACGTGATCCAGACCAGCTACTGGGAGATCCTCGATGGAAGCGGCCGCTACGCGAAGATGCGCGGGGACGGTCAGATGAAGGTGCGTTTCCAGGCGGCCGGTTCGTCGAAAGGTCTGGAGACCTTCAGGGGTGACGTGACCGTCCCGTAGCCGGATGCCAGGCCTGGGTGGATGGCCGCGGCAGCCCCGAGTCAGTACTCCACGCTGAACTCCGAGGCGCCGATCGGCGTCACCTCGCGCACGTCGAGCGAGTGCACCTCCGCCGATGGCGAGCCCTGACGGCTCCAGTCCAGCATCTCTTCCACGGCCTCGTCGGTCCTTCGAAGTGCGCGAGCACCGAGCCGCCCGGCTCGTTGCGCACCCAGCCGACCAGCTCGAGCCTGACGGCCTCCTGAGCGGCGTACGCGCGGAAGGACACTCCCTGCACCTCGCCCGCCACCCTCACTTCGACCGCTCGCGACATCTCCCCTGCCTTTCCCTCATTCCTAGGCACGTTCCACGCGGCGCAGCCCGTGTCCCGGCGTCCACCACTCGACGACGAGCATCGTGGCCTTCTCGTCGAGGTGGGTGTGCACGACCTCGGTGATGTCGGCGCGGAAGAGGTCACCGTCGGGTCCGTCGGTGACCGCCCCCGCAGCGATCGCCCGCCCGGCGATCTTCGCCTCGCCCGGCCAGCTCGCCTCGGAGCCCTCGACCGGATCGACGGTAGGGCTGTGCAGGGCGAATCGCGGGTCCCGGCGCAGGTCGGCGCCCTTGCGCGCGTCGGGCATCGAGCCGAAGGTCAGCTCGCCGCCGTCGAAGACGACTTCGATCCCGGAGATGCGCGGAGACCCGTCAGCGCGCACCGTGGCGATGGTCTTGTGCCGGTGCGCGTCGAAGAGCTCCCGGACGCGCTGCGCGAAGTCAGGCTCTGCGCGCTCGAACTCCCTCCAGGCCGTCATCGTGAACCCCGCGCTCTCAGAAGGGCATCGCGATGAAGGGAGAGGAGTACTCGCCGTCGCTGGCCAGCTGTTCCTCAGCCTCGCCAGGCGCGATCCGGTTCTGCTCGGCGTGGAGCAGCATGCCGAGCAGCCCGACGTCTCCGGCGGTCGGGATGCCCGTCACCTCGGGATGGGACAACACCCACGAGACAGCAGCAGTGACGCGGGCCTGGTCGGCGTACGGCTCGTACCAGGTGGCGTGTGAGTGCTCGCGGCCGTCGGGCCAGTTGCGACGCGACACGGTCTTGATGGTCATCAGACCGACGTCCTGGCGCCGGACCTCGTCCACGAGAGCGTCATAGTCGGCCCGGTAGGCATCGTCGCGCCACAGCACCGGGTTGAGCGGCGTCAGGACCGTCGCGAACGGATGGCGCCGCAACGCCTCGAGGTGGGTTGCCGGCGCCTGGTGGCCGTGGCCGGTGATGCCCACAGCCCCGACCAACCCCTCCTCCTGGGCCCTGATCGCTGCCGAGAGGGCGCCGTCGGGCCCTGTCGCTGCGTCGAGCTCATCCAGGTCACCGATCGCGTGCAGCTGCAGCAGGTCGACGCGGTCGGTCTGCAGTCGACGCAACGAGTCGTTGATCTGTCGCCAGGCCGGCTCCCGGTCACGGAGACCCGTCTTCGTGGCCAGGAAGATCCGGTCGCGGATCTGCGACATCCACGGCCCCAGCCGCAGCTCTGCTTCTCCGTAGTCCGCTGCCACGTCGACATGGTTGATGCCCCCGTCCAGCGCCTCCTGGATGGAGCTGATCCGCCACGTCCTGCGACACGTCACTCAGGGCCGCCGCGCCATAGATCAGGACCGAGCTGTCGTGCTCGAGACGTCCGAGCCTGCGTTTCTCCATGCCACCCACTCTCGGCCCGTCGTCCCCGGGCAGGCAACCCCTGCCGACGACGACTCGGCGTGGCCCTGGCCCGGCAGGTCCGACTGCCGTCTAGGGGCTGCCCAAGTCGCCGAGGTCGACACCGTGCTCCGGAAGCGCGACGACGGGTTCGACGATGTCCTCGAATCCGTTGGTCGCGCCCGCGAAGGCCTTGAGGTTCGCCGGCTCGTAGCCACCCTGCTGGAAGTGGGTCACGGCACTGCTGGCCACGCGCACGGACAAGGCGCGCTCGTTCGTGAGGAGACGCAGCCCGCCGCTGAACGCGCTCGCCTGCTTCTTCCTGCCGAGCTTCGCCTTCGCTTCGAGCATCAGGTTGTCGACCTTGAACATCCGGTCGAGCGGATCGTGCCGAACGGGATCTGACCCGCTGTTGACGTAGTGGGCCAACAGCGGCACGTCGAAGACGAGCCCGGCTTCGTGGGCTTCGCGTGCCATCCACAGCAGCGCCGTGTCGGAGAGGCCCGTCTTGCGGTAGCCGCCTCCGACGTCGGAGTGCGCACCTTCGAACCACACCTGCTTGACCCGCGCGTCCTCGGTGGGAGCGTCCGAAGGTTCGTCGGGAGCCTCCCAGAACGTCGGTGCGAACTTCAGGCGAGTCTCGTCCACCGCCAGCGCGTGCCGAGCCCGCAGTATCTGGCCGCTCAGCTGGACGTCGTGGAACCGAGGTGCGTGCCTCATGAAGCCGGGTACGCCGAGAGCGCCCACCGTGTCGAACACACCGAGAAAGTCCACCGTGGCCGGATGGCAGTGGTCGTGCTTGAACTCGTCGACACTCGCCCCGAAGGCGCCGTCGGGCGGATCCGTGCGCTGGTACAGGCGGACCGCCTCGGGCAGCTTCTCCTCGACCAGGGACTCCTTGGTGAGCAGTCCCACGCGCCCGACCATGCCGGCCACCGAGCGCGCGGTGTAGGCGCCACGGCTGAAGCCGACGATGAAGATCTCGTCGCCCGGTTCGTAGTTCTGGGCGAGGAACCGGTAGCTCGCGATCACGTTGTGGACCAACCCGAATCCGAACGCACCACCCAGGAGCCGGTCAGCTGCGTAGCTCCCGGCGCCGACCCCGCTGAGGTAGTACACGAGCTGGTACGCACCACCAGCCGCCGTGGGGTCGGTCTGCACCGAGCGTGCGATCTTCTCGACGTTGGTGATGGTTTCGTTGTCCGGCTTGCTCCACGTCCCGTCGCAGCAGACCACCAGGCGCTTCATGCTCCGATGCTTGCAAACCTGGCGGCTGCCGTGAAGGGCCCACGTGGGCCATGGGCGGCGGGACCTGAGTGTCACACCGGTCGTCCAGCAGCAGTCAAACCCGCCGAGCGACGTGTCGTCCCAGGTGAGAGGGCCTGCGAGGCCTACATTGCAGCCATGGCCGACATCATCCTGGGCCTCCTTGCGATCATCGCCGGGGGCGCCATGCTCGTCGCAGGGCAGCTCGTGCTGCGACTCGTGATCCCCATCTGGGGCTTCTTCGCCGGGTTCGCCTTCGGCGCCGGCATCGTCGCCAGCGTCGCCGACGAGACCTTCCTGAGCAGCGTGCTCGGCTGGGTGCTCGGCCTGGTCTTCGCCCTGATCTTCGCGGTCCTCGCCTACCTCTACTACTACGTCGCCATCGTCATCGCCATGGGAGCAGCCGGCTTCGCGATCGGCTCCGGGATCGTCCTCGCCCTGGGAATCTGGAACTGGGTGGCTGTCCTGGTGGGCCTCGTCGTCGGCCTCGTGCTCGGCCTCGTCTCGGTGCTCGGGAACGTGCCGATGATCGTGCTCGTGATCGTCGGCTCCGTGGCCGGTGCGGTCGGCGTGACCGGCGGCCTGATGCTGCTGGTGGGCTCACTGAACACCGCGGACTTCAGCCGGGGCGACTTCGCCGACACCGTCTCGAACAGCTTCGGCTGGACCTTGCTCCTGTTGGTGCTCGCCGTCGGCGGCATCGTCATCCAGGCGGCGCAGCGGGCGCTCATGCGCCAGAACATCCGCGAGGTCTGGTACGTCGAGAGCACTGACAGCACCCACACGGCGCACTGACACCGGAGCGGTTCGGTGATCAGCCGCCGCTGCCGTACGGGCGGGTGATGATCTCGAGCCAGTGCCCGTCCGGCCCTTCCCAGTAGAGCCCACGGCCACCGTCCGCGTGGTTGATCTCGCCCGGTTGGCGCTTGAACGGGTCGGCCCACCACTGGCGGCCGTCGTCGTGCAAGCGACTGAGGATCAGGTCGAAGTCCTCCTCCGCGACGAGGAAGGCGTAGTGCTGGCCGTGGACCTCGTCCTCGCTGTCCATGAAGTCCAGGCTCGCGCCGTTGTCCAGCTTCAGCTCGGCGAACGGACCGTAGGCCGTCGCCTCCGGCAGCCCGAGCACGTGGCCGACATCGCGAGAGGCGGCCCATCTGTCCTTCACGTACACGATGGTGTGGTTCAGCTCGATGGTCATCGGCTCTCCTCGGGTGCCGGGTCCTCAGTTGGCGCTCCCCAACACTCTGCACCGCACACCCCGCCCCGGTGAAGACCCCTTGCGGATCCGCGCGTCGAGCGATGAATTGGTGACCTGACCACGGTCAGTGACATCGCACCGACCGACGAATGGAGCAGCGATGAGCCCGACCATCGAGACCCACACCCTGGACGTCCCCGGCGTGCGGCTGACGTACGACGTCCGGGGCGACCTGCACTCCGGGGAGACCGTCCTGCTGATGATCGGTTCGCCGATGGGCGCCAACGGGTTCACCACGCTGGCGACGTACTTCACCGAGCGTCCCGTCGTGACCTACGACCCGCGGGGAGTCGAGCGGAGCGTGCGAACCGACGATGCGACGGAGTCCACCCCCGCGGACCACGCGGATGACCTCCACCGGCTGATCGAGGCGCTCGACGCCGGGCCGGTCGACGTGTTCGCCAGCAGTGGCGGAGCGGTCAACGCCCTGGCCCTGCTCGAGCGCCACCCCGAGCAGGTGGGCACGCTCGTCGCGCACGAGCCTCCGCTCTCCGACCTGCTCCCCGACCGGGAGGTCCTGGCGGCCGTCGCCCATGACATCCACGAGACCTACCTGAGCCGAGGGACCGGGCCGGCGATGGCCAAGTTCATCCAGCTCGTCATGTTCGAGGGGCGACTGCCCGACGACTACCTCGACCGGCCGGAGCCCGACCCCGCCGATGTTCGGCCTGCCGACCGAGGACGACGGTGATCGGAACGACCCCCTGCTCGGGCAGAACATGGGCACCTCCACGACCTACGAGCCCGACTTCGACTCGATCATCGCCGCCTCCACGCGGGTCGTCGTCGCGGCAGGGGTGGAGTCGGCGAACCAGATGACCGGACGGGCTGCTGCCGTGGTGGCCGACCGTCTCGGCGGGGAGCTGACGGTGTTCCCCAGCAACCACGGGGGCTTCCTCGGCGGCGAGTACGGCCAGCGCGGAGACCCCGACGCGTTCGGCCCGAAGCTGCGTGAGGTGCTCCGGTACTGAAGGTTTCGACAGGCTCGACCGGCGATCACCCCGGTAGCGTGCGCCCATGCGTCTGAAGCTCGGTCGTCCCGACATCGGAAAGTACGCCGGGCGCTTCGACGTGCCTCCGGCCAGTGGTGGACTCGGCGTCACGTTCCTCGGCGTCGCGAGCCTGCTCCTCGATGACGGCCAGTCGGCCGTCATGACCGACGGGTTCTTCTCCCGGCCCTCGCTGCTCAAGGTGGCGCTCGGCAAGGTCGCGCCGGACCGCGAGCGCATCGAGTCCGCGCTCTCCCGTGTCGGTGTCAGCCGCCTCGACGCCGTGGTTCCCGTGCACACGCACTACGACCACGCCCTCGACTCCGCCGTCGTGGCCGAGATGACCGGCGCGCTGCTGGTCGGTGGGGAGTCGGCCGCCAACATCGGCCGTGGGCACGGCCTCCCCGAGGAGCGCATCCGGGTCGCCACGCCCCACGAGCCGATGACGTACGGCGCCTTCACGATCACGCTGGTCGAGTCGCACCACTGCCCACCCGACCGCTCACCGGGCACCATCGACGAGCCCGTCGTCCCCCCGGCCAAGGTGGCCGCCTACCGGTGCGGGGAGGCGTGGTCGATCCTGGTCGAGCACACCAGCGGCAGCACCGCGCTCCTCCAGGGCAGCGCCGGCTTCGTGCGCGGGTCGCTGACCGGGCGCCGCGCCGACGTGGCCTACCTCGGCGTCGGACAGCTCGGGGTACAGGGCGAGGACTACCTCCGCACCTACTGGGCCGAGACGGTCGAGATGGTGGGCGCGCGCCGAGTGGTTCTCACCCACTGGGACGACTTCTTCCACCCGCTGGACCAGGAGCTGCGAGCCCTGCCGTACGCCGGCGACGACCTCGACGCGACCATGCGGGTCCTCGACGAGCTCGGTCGCGAGCAGGACGTGCCGATCCACTTCCCCACCGTGTGGCGCAGGGAAGACCCGTGGGCCTCAGTCGGCTGACCTCTCCGAGGTGACGATCTCGGAGGCCTCGGAAGCAGAGCCGGAGACCCACTCCTGCAGGACCGCCTGACAGTCCGAGCACCGGCTCACGTGCATCGGACCGCTCCAGGTCTCCTCCACGCGGACCAGGGTCCACGTGTGTTCGCACGGCAGGACCCCGCGTCGGCGGCGGAGCGAGACAGCGTCGTTCCGTGCCGCGCTCTGGCTGGCCAGCCTGCGCTTGAGTCGGTACCAGTTCCTGCTCAGGGGCTGCATCTTGGTGCCCTTCCCTTCTGGTCCACAGCGGCAGTGGCGCGCCTTTTGGACCGGGCGTACGGTGGTTCGTGAGCGGTCACTCCGGCCCCCGGTGACATGCAGAGAACGGCTTCTCGCTCAGCGTTCGTCTGGTTGCGGCCGACAACAGTCCCAGGTGATCTCTGGATCGTGGCGTTTCATCGCGCCGCGCTGAGTGGCCTCGTGTTTGGATCCCCCCGTTCTGGACCGGGGCCACTCGGTTGGGCTTCCGGCCGAACGTAGGCAGGTGGGCCCACGCTCGAGAGCGATGCCCACCGCCGGCCCACGTCCAGTCGACCCCCCGCACCGGCAGCCCGTTCGCGGAGTGCTGCCAGAGCGATCGACGCTAGGTGGCTCGTCCCACGACCGGCAATGGGGTTGTCCCCTGAGGATTCCAAGGGTTCGCGCCCCCGCCGCTCGCGGATGGGTCTACCGTGAGGTAGGGATCTTGGCCTGTCCGGTTCCCCGCGGGCTCTCAATCCGTGACCCGTGCCGGGCACTTGCGAGTTCTGCTCGGAATCCGCGAAGGCCTCGTCGTGAACGACAGCAACACTGCACCGGTCCGCGTGGTGCTCGCCGGCGACACCCCCCTGATGAGCGACGGTCTCGCCAGTCTCCTGCAAGCCCACTCCGAGGTCGACGTCCTGGACCGCGCGATCGACCCCGAGCACCTGGCGGACAAGGTGGCGAGCTGCGAGCCCGACGCCGTCCTGATCAGCCTGCGCACCCAGGCTCCGGCAGCGATGGTCATCATCCACGCGACCCGACGTCTGCGGGAGGAGTACCCGGACCTCGGCATCGTGATCATCAGCGACCGGGGCAACGGCTTCGCTCTGGAGCTGCTGCGCGGCGGATCTGCGCGCACGGCGTACCTGTTGGACGAGCAGCTGCCGGGCATCGACAGCGTGGTCATCGCCCTGCGGGAGGTGCTGACCGGGCAGACCGTCCTCGACGCGAGCGTCGTCGACGCGTTGGTCCGGCGCAGGGACGCCGTGTCCATCGACCAGCTCACGATCCGCGAGGTGGAGGTCCTCGAGCAGATCGCCACGGGCCTCTCCAACCGGGCCGTCGCCGCCGAGCTGCGGGTCACCGTCAAGGCGGTCGAGAACCACGTCACGTCGATCTTCCGGAAGCTGGGCCTCACCGACCGGGCAGACATGCACCAGCGGGTGGCCGCTGCGCTCATCTATGTCAATCGGACACACTGACACCATGAAGCTGCCCACGACGGTCGCTGGCGTCATCGAGGAGATGCACACGATCGGCGCGGCTCTGGAGCCGACCGACGGCGTCCAGGTGTTCAACGCCGTCTACCTGCAGGTCACCGAGCGCATCGACCGACTCCTCGACGAAGGCCAGACGTTCGAGGACGGCCCCGCGGCGGTCGACCTGGACACGCGGTTCGCAGGCCTGTGGCTCGCTGCGTACGACGCCGCCGACACCGGGCGTGCCCTCCCGAAGGCGTGGGCACCGTTGTTCTCGAGCCGGCATCGCCGCGGACTGCTCCCCATCCAGTTCGCCCTTGCCGGGATGAACACGCACATCGAGCACGACCTGGCGCTGGCCGTGGTGCGCACCTGCGAGGCACGCGGCTCGGCACCGGACGACCCGACGGTGCTCGCGGACTTCTTCCGGATCAACGAGGTGCTCGCGGCCGTCGAGGCGGACATCCGGCGCTCGTTCCTCGACGAGATCGGCCAGGCGGTGGACGACGAGCTGGGCCCGGTGGCTCACCTGGTCAGCTCGTGGAGCATCGAGAAGGCCCGAGACGTGGCGCTGCTCCACGCGCGCACGATCTGGGAGCTGCGCCGGACGACGCTGCTGCAGGGCGCCTACCTGACGGGCCTCGGCCACACGGTCGGCATGGGGTCGCGACTGTTGCTCACGCCCGTCGGCCCCTGACCGTCTCGATCGCGGCCACCGAACCACGCTGCGGTCTGGTCAGGTTGTGGTCAGGCGACAGATCCTAGGTTCGCGCCATGGAGCTCAACGGCATTCCCCTGCACCCGCTGGTCGTGCACGCAGCCGTGGTGTTCGTACCGCTGGCCGCGGTGGCCGTGGCGGCGTACGTCGTGCCCAGGTGGCGCGCGTTGCTCCGGTGGCCCGCACTCGTCCTGTCGATCGGCGCGGCCGCTTCCGTGCAGCTCGCGGCCATGACCGGCGACTCGCTCAAGGAGAAGGTCGGCCGGTCACCGTTGATCGAGACGCACGAGATGTGGGCGGGTCGGCTGCAGGCCGCGACGTGGGTGCTGGCCGGCGTCATGCTGGTGGCGTTCTGGGCGCTGCCACACGTCCACCACCTCACCCGCGGCACCGATCGCACCTCGCGCATCCCGGTGCTCGACCGACCGCTGGTGCTGGCTCTCCCGGTGCTCGCCGTCGTCGTCCTGGTGCTGGTCGTGCTCACCGGTGATGCCGGCGCCAGGGCGGTCTGGTCGGCGAGCGCCTGACCGACCCGGCGACGGCGTCAGAGGATGTAGAGCATCTCCTGGTAGGTCGGCAACGACCACAGGTCGTCCGCGACGAGGCCCTCGAGGACATCGGCGGCCGAGCGGACCGCGGCCATCGCGGGGAGCACCGTGTCGCGGCAGTACGTCGCCGCCTCCATGCCGTCCTCGGGGTGATCGTGCGAGATCACCTCGGCGAGGGCGACCAGGCGCTGACGGAGGTCTGCCACGGGCAGCGACACCGCCTCGAGCAAGGACGTGTCGGCCTCGACGCCGGCTGCCTTGAGCGCGGCCACGTTGCCCGCCAGCTCTGTCTGGTAGCGCATCGCCGACGGCAGGATGGTGGTGTTGCCGATCTCCAGGGTGAGGTTGGCCTCGACGCTGATGGTCAGCACGTACTGCTCGAGACCGATCTCGTAGCGGCTGTGCATCTCCCGGTCGTTGAAGACCTTGTACTTCGAGAACAGCTCGAGCGCGTCCTCGGTGATCAGCTCGGGCAACGCGTCGACGGTCGTGCGCAGGTTCTTCAGCCCGCGCTGCTCGGCCTCGATCGGCCACTCGTCGGAGTAGCCGTTGCCGTTGAAGATCACGGCGCCGTGGTCGGAGATGATCGAGGTGAGCAGCGCCTGCACCGCCTCGTTGAACTCCGTGCCGTCCGCGACGAGGGTCTCGATCTCGGTGGCGCAGTGGTCCAGGGCCTCGGCCATGATCGTGTTCAGCACCACCATCGGTCCGGCGACGGTCTGCATCGAGCCGGGGGCGCGGAACTCGAACCGGTTGCCGGTGAACGCGAACGGGCTGGTCCGGTTGCGGTCGCCCGGGTCCTTGGTCAGGTCGGGGAGCGTGTCCACACCGATGGTGAGTGTCCCCTTCTCCTTCGAGTGCGTCGCACCACCCTTGGCGATCTGGTCGAAGACGTCGGCGAGCTGGTCACCGAGGAAGACCGAGATGATCGCCGGAGGCGCCTCGTTGGCCCCGAGCCGGTGGTCGTTGCTGGCCGAGGCGACCGAGGACCGCAGCAGCCCGCCGTACTTGTGCACGGACCGGATGACCGCGGCACAGAAGACCAGGAACTGGGCGTTGTCGTGCGGGTTGTCACCCGGCACGAGCAGGCTGCCGAACTCGGAGTTGCCGAGTGAGAAGTTGACGTGCTTCCCGGAGCCGTTGACGCCCTCGAAGGGCTTCTCGTGGAACAGGCACTCCATGCCGTGCTTCTTCGCGACCGACTTGAACGTCGTCATCAGCAGCTGCTGGTGGTCCGAGCCCTCGTTGGCGCGCTCGAACATCGGCGCGATCTCGAACTGGCCGGGCGCGACCTCGTTGTGGCGGGTCTTGGCGGGGATGCCGAGCTTGAAGAGCTCCCGCTCGGTGTCCATCATGAACGCGAGCACGCGCTCGGGGATGGCGCCGAAGTAGTGGTCGTCGAACTCCTGACCCTTGGGCGGCTTCGCGCCGAACAGGGTGCGGCCGGCGTTGATCAGGTCCGGGCGCGAGAGGAAGAAGTGGCGGTCGACCAGGAAGTACTCCTGCTCGGGGCCCAGGTAGGACACGACGTGCTCGGAGTTCTCGTGGCCGAAGAGCTTGAGGACCCGCTCGGCGTGGACGGCCATCGCCTGCTGCGAGCGCAGGATCGGGGTCTTGTGGTCGAGGGCCTCACCGGTCATCGAGATGAAGACGGTGGGGATGCACAGCGTGTTGCCGTTCGGGTTCTCCAGCACGTACGCCGGGCTCATCACGTCCCAACCGGTGTAGCCACGTGCCTCGAAGGTGTTGCGCAGCCCGCCGTTCGGGAACGACGACGCGTCCGGCTCACCCTGCACCAGCGTCTTGCCGGAGAACGACGCGAAGGCCGTGCCGTCACCCACCGGGTCGAGGAAGCTGTCGTGCTTCTCGGCGGTCAGGCCGGTCAGCGGGTAGAACACGTGGGCGTAGTGGGTCGCACCCTTCTCCAGGGCCCAGTCCTTCATCGCCGAGGCCACGGCGTCGGCCACCGACGGGTCGAGAGGTGCGGACTTCTCGATCGTGGAGAGGACCGACTTGTAGACGTTCTTCGGCAGGCGCTTCTGCATCACGCTGAGGCTGAAGACGTTCTCGCCGAAGATCTCGCCGGGCTCCTCGCCGATGTCGAAGGTGACGGCCGGCGGCACATAGGCCTCGACGTCCCTGATCGCGTGCAGCCGTACCTTGTTCCCAGTCATGGTGCTCCCTCGCGCGTGCCCGAGACCTGAAGTGGTCTGCGGCGAACCTAGGCGGGCCGTGTCACGGGGTTGTTACGCACACGTGTCGGTGGCAGACGCGGGGCCGGACGTGCGCCCACCCGAAAACAAGAACGTGTTCTATTCTTGCCGGATGCGACTGCTGCTGCACATCGAGGACACGGCCGCCGAGATCACCGGCGAGCTGGTCGACGGCCAGGTGACCCTGGACCGCGACGCCGTGCTGGCGGCCACCGGCTGGGAGGTCAAGGACCACGGCCTGTGCCGCGGTGACGTGTGCCGCCCCGCTGCCCTCGGCGAGACGGTGAGCCTGACCGACCTGGCCGCCACGCTCGGTCGTCCGCTGGCTGTCGAGGTGGCCGACGACCTCGCCGTTGCCGTCCTCGGCGAGCCGGGAGGTACGACGAGCCGGCGCGGCGACCTCGCCCCCGAGCTGAGACTGACCGACGCCGACGGGCAGACCGTCGACCTGACCCGGCGCGGACGGCGGACCGTGGTCGTCGCGTGGTCGACCTGGTGCGGCTGCCGCTACGAGCTCCCCGCCTGGCACGCGCTGGCCGACGAGCTGGAACCCCTGGGCCTCGACCTCGTCGCGGTCGCCCTCGACGACGACGAGGAGCGAGTGCGGCACTGGACCGGCAAGGCGGGGATGCCGCCGGTGCTGGACCCCGAGCACCGGCTGTCCGACGTCTTCGGCGTCGTCAACGTGCCCTCGACCGTGTGGCTCGACGAGGAGGGCCGGGTGGCGAAGCCGCCGACCATCGCCCCGGGCGACGACCAGTTCAAGGAGTTCACCGAGGTCGACGCCTCCCGGCACCACGAGGCGCTTCGCCGCTGGGCCCGCGAGGGCGCCGTACCGGAGGCGGAGAACGAGGTCGCCGACGACGAGGACCTCCGCCTCGCCCGGGCCGAGCGCCGCCTCGCCGCCTGGCTGCACCGCGACGGTCGCACCGAGGCTGCGCTGCAGCACTACGACACCGCTGTCGCGCTCGCGCCTCTCGACTTCAGCATCCGGCGCGCCTCGATGCGCCACCGCGGCGAGAACCCGTTCGGCACGGAGTTCTTCGAGCTCTGGGACCAGTGGTCGGCCGCAGGCAGACCCGGCTACGCCCCCACCTGAGCCTCCATCGGAGGACCGTCAGCCCGCCAGCAGCACCAGCGAGGACAGGGCCACCAGCCAGCTGACGAAGCTGCCCACCAGGAAGTACTCGGTCAGCCGGTGGATCCGGACCTGTTCCGGCTTGGACTGCAGCTCGGGCCACCGGAGCAGCCCCTTCGCCGCGATCACGATGGCCGCAGCCGTCAGCTGACCGGCCAGACCGAGACCGAGGATGAGCACCCGCTCCATCGGTCCGAGCAGACGGCCGCCCTTGAGCTGCTCGCCCGGGTCCCCCGGGGTGGCGTGCAGCGCGGGGCTGACCGTGTCCGTGGCGGCCAGCACCAGCCGGACGAGGACGTTGCCCGTGCTCAGCTGCACGAGGAACACCCCGAGGAGCAGCAGGGCCCGGTCGACCGGGAGCCCCTGCAGCACGGGGACCTGGACCGCGTCGAGCCAGTCCCCCAGCAACCCGCCACCCGCGCTGGCCCAACCCGAGCAGAGCACCGCCAGCAGCAACGAGCCGCCGAGGACGAGCAACGGCACCCAGGACCGTCCGCCGCCGAAGGCGCGGGTGACGGTCAACCCGTAGCCGACCACGGCCACCGCGATCACGGCGAGCGCTGCCAGGTCGGCCGGCTCGGTGAGTCCCGCGACCAGCCCCATCCACACGGCCACGGCCGCGCCGGTGCACTCGTTGACGATCGGCACCGGCCGGATCGAGTGTGCGAGGTCGGCCACGGCCACCCCGATCAGCAGTACGGCGATCCAGGTCACTGTGCCCTCCTCAGCAGCTCGTCGGCCGTGACGATCACGGCCAGCCCGTCGCGGCGTACCCGCTGCGAGACGGCGGAGGCAGAGATGCCCTCGTCGTCCGCGAGCTCCGTCTGGGTCCTGCCGTCCACGGTGCCGCGCAGCAGTCGCAGCGACCGCTCCGAGACAGAGCCAACCATCTGGTCCCGACACATCAGCGCAGCGTTCACCGGGTTCGGGTCCGGTCCGTCGCTTCCGGCAGCTCGTCGAAAGGCCGTGCGCAGGTGTCGCGTGGCCGGCTTGTCCGCGAGCTGCTTGACCTCGTCGATCGCCTCGCGCGCGGCCCACCAGCCGGGGCCGTCCTCGACCCGGGGGGCCTCCGCCAGCACCGCCACCGAGCCCCAGCCGACCCCGTGGCGCAGCTGCGCATCGGGGGCGAGGTGCAGCCCCAACCACAGCGTGGCGTGCACCGCCTCGCCGACCGTGGCGAAGCAGCCCTGGTACTCGTCACCCACCGTGATCCGGAGGGGCACGAGCGGGTTCAGCTGGGCGTTGGCCGCACGCACCAGGTCGCTGAGGCGACCGTGCAGGCGGGCCCGGTCGCCGGCCGCCCGGGACGCGACGACGTCGCCGATGAGGGTGGCCACCGGGTCGGTGCCCTTCAGTTCCGCCATCTGAATAGCATAGCTAATAATTGCCACATTGAAGAAATGAGGTTAATCCCAGAACACCCGGTCCACGATCGCGCGGGCCCGCCGGGCCGACCGCAGGTAGTCGTTGAGCATCGTCTCCGACTCTCCCGGTGGGTACTGCAGGATCGCGGCCACCGCCGCCCGCTCCCTGGCATCCCGGGGCAGCTGGTCGGCCGGCTTGCCGCGCACCTGCACCGTCGCGTTCCGGGCTCGGCTGGCGAACTTCCAGGCGCTGGCGAGCCCCTGCGCGTCGTCGAGGTCGAGCAGGTCGTGCTCGACCGCCACCTGCAGCGCCTCGAGGGTCTTGGTGGTGCGCAGCTCGGGGACGCGGCCCGCGTGCTCCATCTGCAGCAGCTGCACGGTCCACTCCACGTCGGACAGCCCGCCACCGCCGAGCTTGAAGTTCGTGGCCGGGTCGGCTCCGCGCGGCAGCCGCTCGGAGTCCACCCGCGCCTTGATCCGCCGGATCTCGATCACGTCGTCGCGAGTCAGCCCGTCGGCGGAGAAGCGCAACGGGTCGATCAACGCCGAGAACTTCTCGCGCAGCTCCGGGTCGCCGACGAGGGGCGCGGCGCGCAGCAGTGCCTGCGCCTCCCAGACCGCCGACCACTTGCCGTAGTAGGCCGCGTAGGAGTCCAGGGTGCGCACCTGCGGTCCCTGCCGACCCTCCGGACGCAGGTTGGTGTCCACCTCCAACGCCGGGTCCCGGGCGTGCTCGGTCAGCAGCCGGCGTACGTCGTTGGCCACGGTGTTGGCCATCGTCGAGGCAAGGTGGTGGTCGGCACCCGGCAACGGGTCGTGCACGAACATCACGTCGGCGTCACTGCCGTAGCCGAGCTCGAACCCGCCGTAGCGCCCCATCGCCACGATCGCCATCCTCGTCGGCATCTGCTCGCCCTTGGCGGCCTCGACGGAGCGGATCACCGCGTTCAGCGTCGCGTCGAGGGCGGCACTGGTGACGTCGGTGAGCGCGTAGCCCACCTCGGCCACCCCGAACGGCACGCACAGGTCGGCGATGCTGATCCGCAGCAGCTCGCGCCGGCGTACGGCCCGGATGGCCAGCACGGCCTCCTTGGCATCCTCGCGTCGCTCGGCCGCGGCGTTCATCTCGGCCTGGACGGCGTCCCGGCCCAGGGGCTCGAGGCGCTCGTTCTCACCGAGCAGCGCCACCCCCTGGGGCTCACGCTGGAGCAGGTCGGTCGCGTAGCGGCTCGTCGCCAGGACCTGCGCCATCCGCTGCGCAGCCTCGCCCTCGTCGCGGAGCAGACGCAGGTACCACGGCGTCTCCTTGAGCGCCTCGGAGATCTTCCGGAAGCCGAACAGTCCGGCATCCGGGTCCGGGGCATCGGCGAACCACTGCAGCATGGCCGGGAGCAGCGTGCGCTGGATCTGCGCGGTGCGCGAGACACCGGCCGTGAGGGCCTCGAGGTGTCGCAGGGCCGCCTTCGGGTCGAGGTAGCCCAACGCCGCCAGCCGGGCCTCGGCCGCCTCGGGACTCAGCCCCGCTCCGTCGCCGGGGATCCGGGCCACGGCGGACAGCAGCGGACGGTAGAACAGCTTCTCGTGCAGCCGCCGCACCTCGCGACGGTGGTAGTTCCACTGCTTGTCGAGCTCCAGGATCGGCTCCCGGGTGTAGCCCAGGGACCGTCCCAGCCGGCGCAGGGCGGCCTCGTCCTCGGGCACCACGTGGGTGCGCCGGAGCTGGTAGAGCTGGATCCGGTGCTCGAGCGTGCGCAGGAACGAGTAGGCCTCGTGCAGGGAGCGCCCGTCCTCGCGCCCGACGTACCCACGTTCGGTGAGCCGTGCCAGCGCACTCAGCGTCGTCGACGGTCGCACCTCCTCGTCGGCTCGACCGTGCACCATCTGGAGCAGCTGCACGGCGAACTCGACGTCGCGCAGTCCGCCCGAACCGAGCTTCAGCTGCCGCTCGGCCGTGTCGGCCGGGATGTGCTCGATCACCCGGCGGCGCATCGCCTGCACCTCCTCGACGAACCCGTCCCGCTCGGCCGCGGACCACACCAGCGGGCCGATCAGCTCGACGTACTCCCGACCGAGCGACATGTCCCCGGCCACCGGTCGGGCCTTGAGCAGTGCCTGGAACTCCCAGGTCTTGGCCCACCGGTCGTAGTAACCGCGGTGACTGGCGAGCGAGCGCACGAGCGGGCCGGACGAGCCCTCGGGGCGCAGGTTGGCGTCGACCGGCCAGATGGTGCCCTCGGCCGGTGTGGTCCGAGCAGACCTGCATCATCGTCGAGGCGAGCTGGGTGGCCGCCCGCATGGCTGCATCGCCACTCGATGCCACGCCCTCCACGGGCTCGGCCACGAAGATCACGTCGACGTCGCTGACGTAGTTGAGCTCGTGCCCACCGCACTTGCCCATCGCGATCACGGCCAGGCGGCAGCTGTTCGCGGCCTCGCCGACCTTCGCCCTGGCCACGGCCAGCGCCGCGTCGAGGGTCCCCGCTGCGAGGTCGGCGAGCTCCGCGGCCACGTCGTCGACGCCGAGGTGGTGGGTCAGGTCCCGGGAGGCGAGCCGGAGGAGCAGCCGTCGGTACTCCACCCGCAGCGCGTCCTCGGCAGCGCGGTACTCCAGGGTCGCCACCGGTCGCTCGTCACCGGGATCGGCACCCACCGCTCGGAGCAGCCCCGCCCGCATGACGTACGCCGGAGGGCGGGTCGACCCGATCGTGGGGTCGGTGAGCTCGTGCCACTGCTCGGGATGGCGGCGCAGGTGCTCGCCCAGGGCCTGGCTCGCCCCCAGCACCGAGAGCAGGCGCATCGACGTGCCCTCGTCGTCCGCGACCTCCTGCAGCAGCCGGTCGCGGTCCTCGACGACGTCCGCGATGGCGATCAGCGAGGCCAGCGCGAGATCAGGGTCGGCACTGCGTCCGATCGGCGCCACGAGCGGTCGGGCGACCTCACCGAGATCGTCGAGGATCGCGCGCGCACGTGCCGGCTCGAAGAAGCCGAGACGCACCAGGTTGCCCTGGGTGATGTCAACGCGTGCGGCCACCCGGCGAATCTATCGTCACGCGCGGGGTCGCGTGCCTCAGGCGGACGGGCCGGGCAGACCCTCGTGGATCGTGAAGACGCGATCGAGGCCGGTGAGCTCGATCAGCCGCAGCATCCGGGGCTCGCTGCAGACCAGCTCGAAGACGCCGCCGCGCGCCCGTTGCGCCTTGTGCGCGCCCACCAGGACACCGAGGCCGGTGGAGTCCATGAACGTGACCTCGTCGAGGTGCACCGCGATCCGTTCCTCACCCTGCTTGACGACCTCGCTCAGCCGGTCGCGCAGGACGGGTGCGGTGTGGACGTCGATCTCGCCCCGGACCGTGACGCTCGCCCCGGCGGCGCAGAGCCGCACGTGCGTGACGAGGTCCGAGGGCAGGTCGAAGGCTGGTGTGCGCTTGGTGGCCATGCCCGCAAGGCTTTCGCGGGGAGCAGGGCCGCGGCATCCGTACGGATACTCAGACCGACGCTCGTGGTGCTCAGAGGAGCGGCAGCATCCGGTCACGCTCGAAGGCCGAGACCTGACCGCGGTACTCCTCCCACTCCGCACGCTTGTTGCGGAGGAAGAACTCGTAGACGTGCTCGCCGAGCGTCTCGGCCAGCAGCTCGGAGTCCTCGGCGATCTTGATCGCGTCGTGGAGGTTCTTCGGGAGCTGCTCGAGCCCCAGCGCCTTCCGCTCGCGGTCGTTGAGGGACCAGACGTTGTCCTCGGCCTCGCGAGGGAGCTCGTACTCCTCCTCGAGGCCCTTCATCCCGGCGGCGAGGACGACGGCGTAGGCGAGGTAGGGGTTGCACGCGGCGTCGATGGAGCGCAGCTCGATGCGGGTCGAGGCCGCCTTGTTGGGCTTGTACATCGGCACCCGCACCAGGGCCGAGCGGTTGTTGTGCCCCCAGGCGATGTACGACGGCGCCTCGCTGCCGCCGATCAGCCGCTTGTAGGAGTTGACCCACTGGTTGGTCACGCAGGTGATCTCGCTGGCGTGGTGCAGGATGCCGGCGATGAAGTGCCGGGCGGTCTTCGACAGCTGGTACTCGGCACCGGCCTCGAAGAAGGCGTTGGAGTCCCCCTCGAACAGCGACACGTGCGTGTGCATCCCCGACCCGGGGTGGGTGGTGAACGGCTTGGGCATGAAGCTGGCCCAGATGCCCTGGCTCAGCGCCACCTCACGGACCACGGTCCGGAAGGTCATGATGTTGTCGGCGGTGGACAGCGCGTCGGCGTAGCGCAGGTCGATCTCCTGCTGGCCGGGACCGTTCTCGTGGTGGCTGAACTCGACGGAGATGCCCATCGACTCGAGCATGTTGATCGCCTCGCGGCGGAAGTCGGAGCCACGCGACTGGGCGGTGTGGTCGAAGTAGCCGCTCCGGTCCACGGGGACCGGGTCCTCGCCCGCGCCGGGCCGGCCCGAGAAGAGGTAGAACTCGATCTCGGGGTGGGTGTAGAAGGTGAACCCCTTGTCGGCCGCCTTCTGCAGGGTGCGCTTGAGGACGTAGCGCGGATCGGCGTACGACGGTGAGCCGTCGGGCATCATGATGTCGCAGAACATCCGGGCGGTCGACGGGCTCTCCCCGCGCCACGGCAGCAGCTGGAACGTCGCCGGGTCGGGGTGGGCCAGCATGTCCGCCTCGGTCACCCGGGCGAACCCCTCGATCGCCGAGCCGTCGAAGCCGATGCCCTCGGCGAAGGCGCCCTCGAGCTCCGCCGGAGCGACGGAGACCGACTTGAGGTAGCCGAGCACGTCGGTGAACCACAGCCGCACGAACCTGACGTCGCGCTCTTCGAGTGCGCGGAGAACGAAGTCTTCCTGCTTGCCCATGGGGTGAGCCTAGGGCAGGTCGGCGAGGGCCTGTGCGAGCGGGCGCCAACCCGTCTCGAGCTCGTCGCGGGCGTCGGCGATCTGGGCGAGGACGTCCTCCAGCACCCCCTCCGCGTAGCGGTCGGGGTCCTCGGCCGCCCACTCGGCCAGGATGTGCTCGTCCACCTCGGGATGGAGCTGGACACCCCACACCGTCGGCCCGAAGCGGGCCACCTGGACCTCACCCCGTTCGGTCTGCGCCAGCACCACGGTCCCGGTGGGCAGGGCGGTGACGATGTCGTCGTTCCACTGGACGCCACGGGGGGTCTTCACCAGCGTGCACATCAGGTCGTCCCGTGATGCCTCGTCGGTCCAGCCCATCGGCAGCAACCCGAGCTGCTGACCGCGCGGGTTGCGGTCGACCTCGCCTCCGAGTGCCACCGCGACGAGCTGGTGTCCCAGGCAGATGCCGAGCGTCGGCGTGTGCCGCTGGGCCGCATCGAGCACCAGCCCCTTGGTGGGACCGAGCCACTCATGGGCCTCGTCGTCGTTGGCACCCATCGATCCGCCCAGGACGAGCAGCACGTCATGGTCGCGGAGATCGTCGGGGAGGTCGTCACCGGCATACGGGCGGCGTACGTCGAGCGCGCACCCCGCCTCGACGAGCCAGTCCCCGACCAGGGCGGGCGGGCAGTCGTCCTGGTGCTGGACGACGAGGACACGCGGTCCCATCAGTCGCGCGGGACGTTCTCGAGCTCGGCCAGCCACGCTGCAGCACTGGCGTCACTGGGCATCCGCCAGTCGCCCCGGGGCGACATCGTGCCGCCCGCGCTCACCTTCGGTCCGTTGGGCAGCGCCGACCTCTTGAACTGGCTGGCGAAGAAGCGCTTCACGAACACCTCGAGCCAGTGGCGGACCTCGGGGAGGGCGTAGGCGATCCGCAGCTCGTCGGGGTAGTTCGGGGGCCACTCCCCCGTCGACGGGTCCGACCACGCGTGCTCGGCGAGGAACGCGATCTTGCTCGGCCGGAAGCCGTAGCGCAGGACGTGGAACAGGGTGAAGTCCTGGAGCGCGTAGGGACCGACCGACGACTCCGTCGACTGTGCCTGCTCGCCCTCCTTCACCGGGATCAGCTCGGGGGTGATCTCCTGCCCCACGATCTCGGTGAGCAGCTCGTTGACCTCGTCGCCACGACCGCCGAGCTGCTCGCTCTCGACGACCCAGCGGATGAGGTGCTGGATCAGCGTCTTCGGGACACCGGAGTTGACCGTGTAGTGCGACATCTGGTCGCCCACGCCGTAGGTGCACCAGCCCAGCGCCAGCTCGGAGAGGTCACCGGTGCCGAGGACGATTCCCCCGCGCTGGTTGGCGATCCGGAACAGGTAGTCGGTGCGGAGCCCGGCCTGGACGTTCTCGAAGGTCACGTCGTAGACCTCCTCACCGGAGGCGAAGGGGTGACCCATGTCGGTGAGCATCTGCTTCGCCGCCGGGCGGATGTCGAGCTCCTCGAAGCTCACCCCGAGCGACTTGGAGAGCCGGGTGGCGTAGGACTTCGTGGTCTCGCCGGTCGCAAAACCCGGCAGCGTGAACGCGAGGATGTCGCTGCGCGGCCGGTCGAGACGGTCCATCGCCTTCGCCGCGACGATCAGTGCGTGGGTCGAGTCGAGGCCACCGGAGACGCCGATGACGACCTTGGGCTGGCCGATGGCGCGGAGCCGTTGCTCGAGCCCGGAGACCTGGATGTTGTAGGCCTCGTAGCAGTCCAGGGCCAGCCGCTCCACGTCGTCCGGGACGAAGGGGAACCGGTCGACCTTGCGGCGCAGGCCGATGTCGCCGCCGGGCGGGTCGAGCGTGAACTCGACCACCTGGAAGTCGTTCGGCTGCAGTCCCTCCGCGTGGCGGTTGTCGTCGAAGCTGCCCTGGCGCAGCCGCTCCTGGCGGATCCGGTCGAGGTCGACGTCGACGACCGTGCGCCGGGGACCCTCGGGAAAGCGCTCGCCCTCACCGAGGAGGTCGCCGCACTCGTAGACCATCGTCTGGCCGTCCCAGGAGAGGTCGGTGCTCGACTCCCCCTCACCCGCGGCGGCATAGAGGTACGCCGCCAGGCATCGTGCGCTGGCCGACCGGACCAGCAGCCGCCGGTCCTCCGCGCGAGCGACGGTGATCGGTGAGCCGGAGAGGTTGGCGAGCACCGTGGCGCCGGCCAGGGCGGCGTACGAGCTCGGCGGGATCGGGACCCACATGTCCTCGCAGATCTCGACGTGCAGCTGCAGGCCCGGCACGTCCAGCGCCCGGAACAGGAGATCTGGCCCGAAGGGCACCTCGACGCCACGCAGCGTGATCGTCTCGCCGTGCTGGTCCTCGCCGGACGCGTAGTGCCGCGCCTCGTAGAACTCCCGGTAGGTCGGCAGGAACGACTTGGGGGCGACGCCGAGGACCACCCCGCCGTGGATCACCACCGCGCAGTTGAAGAGTCGGTTGCCCTTGCGCAGCGGTGCGCCCACGACGAGGACCGGCCGGAGGTCCTTGCTGGCCTCGACGATCGTCGCGATCGCCTCCTGGACTGCGTCGAGCAGGACGTCCTGCATCACCAGGTCGTCGATCGCGTAGCCGCTCAGGCAGAGCTCGGGGAAGATCGCGACGGCGACACCGTCGTCGTGGCAGGCGCGCGCCTCGGTCAGCACGGTCGCAGCGTTCGTGGCCGGGTCCGCGATCGCGACCGGCACCGTGCACGCGGCGACGCGCGCGTAGCCGTGCGCATAGGCCGAGGTGAAGTCCACGTCACCAGTGTTACAGAACGGCTGCCGCACAATGGGTGATGTGGACTCCCCTCCTGTCGACGCCGACCCCGACCCCGATCCCGGGCGCATCGCCCGGACCCCTGAGCCGCCGTACACCGCGGTGATCTTCACCAGCCTCCACTCGGGGAACGCAGACGGTTACGCGCGGATGGCGACGCGGATGTTCCGGCTCGCGTCCGAGCAGCCGGGGTACCTCGGCCACGAGTCCGTCAGCGAGCGCGAGGCCGGGATCACCGTGTCCTACTGGACCGACCACACGACCGCAGCCGCCTGGAAGCAGGTGGCCGAGCACCTCGTCGCCCAGCAGCGCGGCCAGGACGTCTGGTACGCCGACTACACGGTGCGGATCGCCACCGTGGAGCGGGACTACACGCGCGCGGACTCCGTGACGAGCAACACAGGCGCGGGCGGCGGCGAGCAGGGCTAGCGTGGATCCATGACCGAAGAGACGGCGCCCTACGGCAGCGGTGCGGCCAAGCCCGCCGCGCCGGCGAAACGGATCCGCACCCAGCACCTGCGCGAGATGAAGGAGCGCGGTGAGCGGTTCGCGATGCTCACCGCCTACGACATGTACACCGCCGAGATCTTCGACGAGGCGGGCGTCGAGGTCCTCCTCGTCGGGGACAGCGCGTCCAACAACGTCTACGGCAACGACACCTCGCTCCCGGTCACGGTCGACGAGCTGATCCCGTTGACGCGTGCGGTCGCTCGCTCGGTCAAGCGCTCCCTCGTCGTCGGCGACCTGCCCTTCGGGTCCTACCAGCGCTCACCCGAGCAGGCCTACGACACCGCCGTGCGGTTCATGAAGGAGGGTGGCGCCCACGCCGTCAAGCTCGAGGGAGGCCGCGAGATGGCCGGCCAGATCGAGCTGCTGAGCCGGGGTGGTGTCCCGGTGATGGCCCACATCGGCTTCACCCCCCAGAGCGAGCACGCCCTCGGCGGGTACCGCGTCCAGGGCCGTGGCGAGACCGCCGACCGCATCCTCGAGGACGCCCTGGCCATCCAGGCGGCCGGCGCGTTCGCCGTGGTGATGGAGATGGTGCCCGGCGACGTCGCCGCCCAGGTGACCAAGGAGCTGACCATCCCGACCATCGGCATCGGCGCCGGCGTGGACTGCGACGCGCAGGTGCTGGTCTGGCAGGACGCCTTCGGGCTCCGGGGCGGTCGGATGGCCCGCTTCGTCAAGCAGTACGCCGACCTGCGCGGCGTACTCCTCGACGCGGCGCAGACCTACGCGACGGAGGTCCGGTCCGGCACCTTCCCAGGACCCGACCACACCTTCTGACCGCTCGCTCAGGTCCGAGTGGTGGGCCTGCAGCCCGGCTGCTGTCGGGCGAGCGGGTTACCCTGCCGCATGACTCGCCTGCTCACCGCCGTTCTCGTCGTGCTCACCGCGATGCTCGCGGCGCCCGCCACTGCCACCGAGGGCAGGACCGCGCCGGCCCCGCACCGCGCAGCGGTCGTCGTACCTCCCCTGCAGGTCACCACGTTCGCGACCGGGCTCGACATCCCGTGGGACGTGCAGCCCATCGGGGGCGGGAAGTTCCTGATCACCGAGCGCACCAGCCGACGGCTGCTGCTCTGGGACCACGGGACGATCAGGCGCCTGACCTTCCCGTCGTCCTCGGTCTGGGCGGCGGGCGAGACCGGCCTGATGTCGCTCGCCGTGGACCCGAAGTTCACCAGCAACCGTCGCTTCTACACCTGCCAGGGCGGCTTTCGTGGCCCCCGGGGCCACGAGGTACGCGTGGTCGCCTGGCGGCTCAACGCCGCCGCGACCGCCGCGACCCGCGTCAGGACGCTTGCTCCGCGGCCTGCCGGCCACCTCAGGCCGCCATGGCGGGTGCCGCCTGCTGATCACCAGCTACGGAGCGCTGATGGTCGGCACGGGCGACGCGACCGTGGGGACCAACGCCCGCAACCGCTCCTCCCTGGGCGGCAAGACCCTCCGGATGAACCGGGCCACCGGCGCTCCCTGGCCGAAGAACCCCTACATCCGTTCGAGCTCGCACAACGCTCGCTACGTGGTGACCTACGGGCACCGCAACGTGCAGGGTCTGGCGCAGCGCTCCGACGGCTCGATCTGGTCGGTCGAGCACGGCACCGACCGCGACGACGAGGTCAACCGTCTCTCCACCCGCGGCGACTACGGCTGGAACCCGACGCCGGGCTACAACGAGTCGCGGCCGATGACCAACCAGGCCCTGCCCGGCACCCAGATCAACGCGCGCTGGCGCTCGGGCAAGCCCACCATCGCCACGTCCGGAGCGACGTGGGTGCGGGGCAGGCAGTGGGGCGACAACAACGGCGCCCTGGCCGTGGGCGCGCTCAAGGGAGAACGTCTGCTGTTCCTGAAGTTCAACTCGGCCGGCCGGCTGCTCCGCGTGCGTACGCCGGCCGCGCTGCGCTCCTACGGACGACTGCGCTCGGTGACTCGCATCGCCGGCGGCGACCTGCTCGTCACCACGGCCAACGGCGGTGGCGTCGACAAGATCCTGCGCGTCCACCCACGCGGCTGACGCCGGTCAGGCGCCCCAGCCGAGACGACTGGTGCCCAGCAGCACCACCGGGAACCACACCACGACCGCCACCACCGGCAGCCATGGCACCCAGGTGGGATGCGGAACGAACCAGCGCATGGCGATCGCGAACAGCACCAGCCACAGGAGAACGAACAGCAGCGTGACCCACCACGGGACCACGCCGGCGGTGCCGAGGTCGAGGAACAGCGCGCACGCCATCCCGCCGATCCCGACGAACCCCCAGGGAGACACCTTCTTCCGCCGCGCCACGCGCGAAAGGCTACGGGAACCCCGCGCTTAGCTCGCTGAGTGCTCACCGACTGCGGCTGCGACCGCCTGGGCACCTGGGTCCAGCACCCGTCGGTTCCTCAGCCATGTCCGTGTGGGTCAGTCCTTCTTGTCGTTCCACTTGGGGTCGTTGTCCCACTCCTCGTTGCGCTGCGCCGCCTTCTCGAGGGCGTGGGAGGCCTCCTCCTCGGTGTCGAACGGCCCGAGACGGTCGATGGGTGCACAACCGTCGGCCGGCTCGACCCTGCTTGTGCTTGACGCAGTACCAGTAGCTCATGGTCACGAAACTACACTCGGGCAGCGTGACTGCCATCGCTCCCGGAAGGATCTCCGCGCGCCGCCCGGTGCCGGCTTCCGTGCCCCGTCCCGAGTACGTCGACCGGCCTGCCCCGGCGCCGTTCACCGGCCCCGAGGTCAAGGACGCCGACACGATCGAACGGATGCGGATCGCCTGCACGCTGGCCGCGGAGGCACGCGACCTCGTCGGGTCGCACGTCGCGCCGGGGATCACCACCGACGAGCTGGACCGGGTCGGTCACGAGTTCCTCTGCGACCACGGCGCCTACCCCTCGACGCTGGGCTACAAGGGCTTCCCCAAGTCGTTGTGCACCTCGGTCAACGAGGTGGTCTGCCACGGCATCCCGGACAGCACCGTCGTCGAGGACGGCGACATCGTCAACATCGACATCACGGCCTTCCTCAACGGCGTGCACGGCGACACCAACGCCACCTTCCTGACCCCTGGTGTCTCCCAGGAGGTGCGCGACCTCGTCGACCGCACGCGCGAGGCGTTGCGGCGGGCGATCAACGCGGTCAGGCCCGGTCGACGGATCAACGTGATCGGTCGGGTGATCGAGTCCTACGCGAAGCGGTTCGACTACGGCGTCGTACGCGAGTTCACCGGGCACGGCATCGGCTCGTCCTTCCACAGCGGCCTGGTCATCCCCCACTTCGACGACCCGCACTACGACGACGTGATCGAGCCGGGGATGACGTTCACGATCGAGCCGATGCTCAACCTGGGCACCCACGAGTGGGACATGTGGGACGACGGCTGGACGGTCGTGACCCGGGACAGGCGGGTCAGCGCGCAGTTCGAGCACACCCTGCTGGTCACGAGCGAGGGCGCCGAGATCCTCACGCTGCCCTGACCCGTCTGCGGTCCGGAACCTGGACTCGCTAGGGTCGCGGAGGTGACGCACATGTTCGAGGACTACGCGACCGGCATGGGTTCGGCCTACGACGAGATGTACGACGACGGCTCCGGGCTCCGCACCCCCTACAGCCAGCTGCAGCCGTCGCTGCAGGAGATGGGCCAGACCGAGCTGCAGACCAGGGTCGAGGCCCTGCAGTCGAGCTATCTGGACCAGGGCGTCACCTTCGACATCGGGGGCGAGGAGCGGGCGTTCCCGCTCGACGTGCTCCCCCGGGTCATCGAGATGGACCAGTGGGCCAAGGTCGAGGCCGGCGTCCAGCAGCGGGTGCACACGCTGGAGAAGTTCCTCGCCGACGTCTACGACGCTGGTCGGGTCCTCGACGACGGGGTGGTCCCCCGCCGGGTCGTGACCACGTCCTCGCACTTCCACCGCGCGGCCGCCGGCATCGAACCGCCGAACGGCGTGCGGGTGCACGTCAGCGGCATCGACCTGATCCGCGACGACGCCGGTGAGTTCCGCGTGCTCGAGGACAACGTGCGCGTGCCGTCCGGGGTCTCCTACGTGATGACCAACCGTCGTGCGATCGCCGCTGCCCTGCCGGAGACCTTCGGCGAGCACCGGATCCGGCCGGTCGCCGGCTACCCCCAGAAGCTGCTCACCGCCCTCCGCGCCGCTGCGCCCGCGGGTGTCACCGACCCCAACGTCGTCGTGCTGACCCCGGGCGTCTTCAACGGTGCCTACTTCGAGCATGCGCTGCTCGCCCGCACGATGGGCGTCGAGCTGGTCGAAGGTCGCGACCTCGAGTGCCGCCGCGGCCGCGTGATGATGCGTACGACGCAGGGTCTCGAGCCGGTGCACGTGATCTACCGACGGGTCGACGACGAGTTCCTCGACCCGGTGCACTTCCACAGCAACTCGCTGCTCGGCTGCTCCGGCCTGCTCAACGCCGCTCGCGCCGGCAACGTCACGATCGCCAACGCCGTCGGCAACGGCGTCGCCGACGACAAGCTGATCTACACCTACCTGCCGGACCTGGTGCGCTACTACCTCGACGAGGAACCCATCCTGAAGAACGTGGACACCTGGCGTCTCGGCGACGCCGACCACCGCGAGGAGGTGATGGACCGCCTCGACGAGCTGGTCGTGAAGCCGGTCGACGGTTCCGGCGGCAAGGGCATCGTGATCGGTCCGCACGCCACGCGCGCCGAGCTCGACGAGCTGCGCGCGAAGGTGGTCGAGGACCCGCGCTCGTGGATCGCGCAGCCGGTGATCCAGCTGAGCACCGTCCCGACGTACGTCAACGGCGTGATGCGGCCGCGGCACGTGGACCTGCGTCCGTTCGCCGTCAACGACGGTCATCGCGTCTGGGTGCTCCCCGGCGGACTGACCCGGGTCGCCCTCGGCGAGGGCGAGCTGATCGTGAACTCCTCGCGCGGAGGCGGTTCCAAGGACACCTGGGTGCTCGCGGGTCACGGCCGGCACGGCGTACGCCCCGAGCCGGAACGGGTGGAGGTCCACTCCGCGCCGCAGGACGTCGGCCCACCCCTCGAGTCGTTCTCCTCCCAGCACGACCAGCAGCAACAGCAACAGCAGTCCTTGTCGGTGGTTGAGGAGCGAGGAACGAGCGTCTCGAAACCACCTGCTCTTGCGGGACGTGAGGGTGCGTCGTGCTGAGCCGGATCGCGGAGTCGCTGTTCTGGATCGGCCGCTACGTCGAGCGGGCCGAGGACACCGCGCGCATCCTCGACGTACAGACCCAGCTGATCCTCGAGGACCCGGGCGTCGACGAGGAGACCACCTGCCGCAGCCTGCTCTCGATCATGGGCGTGGACATCGACGAGGACGCCCCGATCGACACCGCCACGGTGATGCGGGTGCTCGCCTACGACACGTCGTCCACGGCCTCGATCGCCGCGACCCTGGCGGCGGCACGCGAGAGCGCCCGCCGCGCCCGCGAGACGCTCTCCACGTCGATGTGGGAGGCGATGAACACCACCTATCGCGCCATCCCCTCCGGCCACTTCCGCTCGATGCGTCCGCCGGTGGCCTTCCGCTGGGTGCGCGACCGGGCGGCGCAGATCAACGGGATCGCCGAGGCCACGATGACCCGCGACGAGGGCTACCAGTTCCTGGTCCTGGGCAGGTCGATCGAGCGTGCGGACATGACCTCACGCCTGGTCGCCACCGCCGCGCTGACCTCCGGCTCGGCGTGGGGAACCTCGCTGCGTGCCTGCGGCGCCTACGAGGCGTTCCTGCGCACCTACAAGGGCCTGGAGACCGAGCGCGGCGCCGCGGAGTTCCTGCTCCTCGACCGCCTGTTCCCGAGGTCGGTCGTCTTCGGGCTCAGCCAGGCCGAGGGATGCCTGGAGAGGCTGCAGGCCTCCGGCACCCGGGCCGGCTTCCAGAACGAGGCACAGCGCCTGCTCGGCCGCACCCGCGCCGAGCTCGAGTACCGCTCGCTGAGCGACTTCGTGGCCGAGCTGCCCAGCGAGATGGAGCGCCTGCAACGCACCTGCGCGCTGGCGACCGACGCGATCAGCCGGCGCTACTTCGCCGGGGCCGAGGCAACCGAGTGGCATGGAGTTCGAGCATGAGCATGCAGCTGCGCATCGCCCACACCACGGGCTTCGAGTACGACGGCAAGGCGAACACCTCGTTCAACGAGGCCAGGCTGACCCCCGTGACACTCCCCGGCCAGATCGTCGTGCACTCCCGGGTCGAGGTCTCCCCCACCCCGTGGGCCTACACCTACAAGGACTACTGGGGCTCGCAGGTGACCGCCTTCGAGGTGCTCGACCCCCACACGTCGCTCACCGTGACGGCCTCGGCGACCGTGCACACCGACCGCGCCCCGGTCGCTGACCCGGTGATGACCTGGGACGAGATGCGCAGCGACGAGGTGAGCGACCTGCACACCGAGTCGCTCGCCCTCCCGGAGCGCGTCGCTCCCACCGAGGACCTGGTCACGCAGGCTCGCGAGATCGCCGACGCGAGCCCGAACCCGAGCACCGCAGCGCGCGAGATCTGTGCCCTGGTCTACCGCGAGGTCAAGTACGTCTCCGGCTCGACCACCGTCGACGCCTTCGCCGCGCACTCCTGGAAGGAGCGGACGGGTGTCTGCCAGGACATCGCGCACATCGCCATCGGGGCGCTGCGGTCGGTCGGCATCCCGACGAGGTACGTGTCCGGCTACCTGCACCCCAAGCTCGATCCCGAGATCGGTGAGTCCGCCAAGGGCGAGTCGCACGCCTGGGTCGAGTGGTGGGACGACGGCTGGCGCGGCTTCGACCCGACCAACGACACAGGCGCCCGGCGACCGCCACGTGATCGTGGCCACCGGCCGCGACTACAACGACGTCAAGCCGCTCTCCGGCATCTTCTCCGGCTCCGGCACCTCCCGGATGTTCGTCGACGTCCAGGTCACCCGCCTCCAGTAGCCGACCGGCGGTCCGCTCACCGGCGCCTCCGGGAGTCCCTGCCCGCCCCGAGGGTGCACGAGTCGACCGACTCGGGCAGGGTGGGGCTGGATCGGCGCTCGCATCCGCGGCACGCCGACCGACCACCGGGAGGAAATGCACCGTGTCAACCAACGAGAGCACCACCACGCCTGAGCCGCGGAAGGCAGCGGCGACGTCGCCGGCAGAGCAGGCACCCGCCACGACGACGGCGGCCGAGACGGCACCGGCCACGACCACCGCGGCCGAGAAGGCACCGGCCACGACAGACCGCGGCCAAGAAGGCACCGGCGAAGAGGGCCCCCGCCAAGAAGACCGCCGCCAAGAGGGCGCCCGCCAAGAAGACCGCCGCGAAGAAGGCCCCCGCCAAGAAGGCCAGCCCCGCTCCGCAGCAGGTGCAGCTCTCCCCGGAGACGATCGAGCGGATCGCCCGCGAGACCGCGGACCGGGTCGCGCGCGAGGTGACCAAGCAGGTGGCCAAGACCCTGTCGCGCCTCGAGAAGGAGGCCGAGCGAGCACGCAAGGCAGCCGGCAAGGCCGCCGATCGCGCCGCCTCCGCAGCAGCCTCGCTCGACCCGCGCTCCGGCAAGAAGTCGAAGAAGCAGAGCAAGAAGAGCAAGAAGGGCAAGAAGGGCTGAGCCCCGGCTGACTCCCCGGTAGTCCAGATCAGAAAGCCGGTCGCCCGGGGTCGTGACCGGCTTCTTGATCTGGACTACCCGGCTCCCAGGGACGCTGGACGGCAGGTGGTCAGGTGCTGGGGCTCGGGCTCTCCGAGGTCTCGTGCACCGGCCGGTCCAGCAGCACCGCGACGAGCGGGAAGAACAGCACCGAGAGCACACCGGCACCGACGAGGGCTGCCGCGTTCTCGGGCAGCATGGTCCCGCTGGCCAGCCCGATCTGGGTCAGCGCCACGATGAGGGGCAGCGTGGTCGCCGCGCACAGCAGGAGCTGGGTCCGCTCCCGGAGAGGCAGCGCGCGCCGGTAGACGAAGAGCACCGGCAGGCCACGCACCACGAGCAGCAGCGCGAGGAAGACGAGGAGCCGGGCGGGCGCGTCCAGGATCGACTGCAGGTCGACGCCCATGCCGGCGCTGACGAAGAAGACCGGGATGAAGAAGCCGTACCCGATCGCGTCGAGCTTGCCCTCGAACGCGTGCAGCTCCGCCGGCGCCCACCTCCGCAGTACGACGCCGGCCAGGAAGGCGCCGAGCACGACGTCCAGTCCGAACTCTCCCGCCAGCACGAGCAGGCCGAGGAGGAGCAGGATCGCGAACCGCAAGGTGGTCTGCCCGGTCGTGTCGGCCCCCTGCGAGACGATCGCCGCGAGGCGACGACCGTGCAGCATCCGCTGGGCGGCCGCCAGTCCAACGGCGATCAGGGCGATCACGAGAATGGAGAGCAACGCGGAGAGCCGGCTGTTGACGCCGAGGAAGATGGCGATCGCCAGGATGGGGAAGAGCTCGCCGATCGCACCAGTCGCGAGGAAGTAGCGTCCGAACGGCCGGTCGAGCAGGCCGTGCTCGCGCAGGATCGGCAGCACCGTGCCCAGTGCCGTGGTGGTCAGGGCGAGGGCCACCGGCACGAAGGCGTGCACGTAGTCGATCCAGGCAAGCGCTCCGACGAGCGCCGCGCCGACGATCACCGAGATCAGCCACGCCCAGAGCGCCAGCTTGCCGGCCCTGGCGAGCAGCATCGCCGGGTCGATCTCGAACCCGGCCAGGAGGAACACGAACCCCAGCCCGACGTTCGAGATGAGCTGGATCGCCGGTGAGACCTCGACGCCCAGACCCACCGGCCCGATCAGGATGCCGCCGAGGATGAGCAGCACGACCTGCGGCACCCGGATCCTCGGGATCATTGCCGACACGACGGGAGCCAGCGCCGACACCGTCGCCACCACGAACAGCTCGGTCAGGCCCTCGAGGATGTCCATCTCGCCCTAACCGAGCCCGAGCCGGTCCGGTGAGACAGCCGCGTCGTCATCCCAGATGCCTGGTGCCTGCTCCCGGGACATCCGCTCCAGCGAGGCCCGCAGGCTCACGATGGTGGGTCGCCAGTCCTCGGGAGAGGCGACCTCGAGGTCGTCGTACGCCGCGGCCAGGCGTCGGGTCACGTGCCACGAGGAGGAACCCAGCTGGCTGATCTCCTGGAACGCCAGGTTCAGCAGGTACGACGCCTGGTGCGTCGGCTCGACGAGTCGGACCTCTCCGTCGGAGTCGACGTGCAGACCGGTCGGTATCGGCACCCACCCGAGGCGCAGCAGCAGGTCGTGCAGGCGATCGATCACCTGGACCGTGGTCGAGGGCTGGTTGATCGCGGGCGAGAGGGCCTGGGTCCCGACGTCGACGAGCTGGCGGATCCCGAACGTCGGGTCCTGGTAGAGGGTGCGGGCGCGGCCCAGGTCGAGGCAGGCCAGCACCTCGTGGTCGCGGGGTGGGGATCCGCCGTGGACGGCGAAGACCGGGCCGCCGGTGGGCACGTACTCGCCGATCCGGGGAAGCAGCTCGATGACGCAGTCGTGCCGGTGTCCCAGCCGGACGAGCTGGTGCCGGTCCAGCCCCAGCACCGTCCCGAGCACGCCCTTGAAGTTGCGGGTGTCGGTCGAGCTGAGGTGGATCGTGTGTGGCTCCGGGGTGAGCGCCGGTGGGTCGGCGAGCACGTAGGCGGACTCGGGTGGCGAGGCGCGCCGGATCGCCACCCGGGCCTCGTTCGCGACGGCCGTGATCACCCAGCCCACCTCGAGCAGCCGCATGGTCGCGGTGACGTAGACGATGAAGACACCGATGGCCACGGCCAGCAACACCACGGCGGCACCGACGGTGCGGGACGCGGCGGCGGTGTTGTCGACGTTGTCGAACGCCATCCCGGTGACGGCGAAGGCGAAGGTGGCCAGGAAGACGCCGAAGGCGGTCTTGGTGACGTTCGACCGCACGAACGTGCGGATGACCCGCGGGGAGAGCTGGGAGCTGGCGAGCTGGAGCCCGACGAGGGTGATCGCGAAGACCACGCCGACGAAGGTGAGCATGGAGGACGCCATCACCTGCAGCATCGTGTTCGCCGTGCGGATCCGGACGACGTGGCCGAGGTCCCAGTCGGACGGCAGGCCCATCAGGTCGGGCCGCGAGACCACCACGGCGATGAGCACGCCGGCCAGCACGAGGGCGACCGGGATCGACCAGAACCGTTCGCGCACCCACTCGTTGAGGCGCACCAGGCGGTACTCCCAGGAAGTTCCGACCGGCAGTGCCAGGACCTGCCCTCGCCCTGCCATCACGTGGAGCGTGGAAGCCTGGGGCAGTGGATCTTCCTGCGGACCGATGACCGGCAGCAGCGTGGTGATCACGAACGCCACCACGACCGCGACCACGACCTGGGGGGTCACCGCGACAGCATCGCTGCCCAGCAGCAGTGTGCCCAACAACGTCGAGGTCAGGGGCAGCCGCAGCATCGCCGCACACATGGCGCCGATACCGGCCGCGATCGCCGGCGCGGAGCTCATGCCCGGCAGGCCGGTCATGGCGATGCCGAGGGCGGCGCCGATGAACATGGCGGGGAACACGGGGCCACCGCGGAACGCACTCAACGAGATTCCGTAGGCGAGCATCTTGCAGGCCACCAGCAGCACCAGGACCCCGACCGAGTAGTCAGCGGCGTGCTCGACCAGCTCGGGCATGGCACTCTGGCCGGAGAACAGCACCTGGGTGAAGCTGTGTCCGGATCCGAGCTGGTAGACCATGGCCACGACGCCGACGAGAGCGCCGAACGCGGTGGTCACGAGAACCCGGTTCAGGTGCACGACCGGGCGCAGCACCAGCCCGAGGGAGCGCACGAGCCAGCCGAGCAACGCGGCGATCACCCCGATGACCAGCGCCCATCCCATCGTGGCCACGGTCGGGTCCACCGCTGGGGGCACCGTCGGGAGGGCCAGCGAGAAGGTGCCCAGCCCGGTCCAGCTGTCCAGGCCCACGAAGACGAGTGCACCCATCCCCGAGGCAAGGAGTCCCGGCAGTGCCACCAGGCTCAGCGTCGCACCGCTGACGCCGGCGACCTCCATGATCAGGAAGGCGCCGAGCAGCGGGGAGCCGAGGAGCGTGCTGATGGCCGCGAAGCTGCCTGCGGACGCCATGATCGTCAGCGCCATCGGCGGCGACATCACGTTTCAGGAGACGCACGGTCAGCGCCGCCAGGCCGCCACCGATGGCGATCAGGGGCGCCTCGGGGCCGAGCACCGCTCCCAGGCTGAGCGTGGCCAGCGAGGCGATCACGATGGCGGGCAGCTCACGGTCGACCGGCAGACCGCCGGTCTTGAAGCCGAAGGCCGGAGAGTGCCCGCCGTTGCCGGGTAGGTAGCGGATGGTCAGCCCGACCAGGAGCCCGGACAGCGCGACGAAAGGGATGGGCCACCACGCTCGGCACCGCACCGGTGAACAGATCCTGCGGCAGGTCGGCGAACAGGTAGTTCTGCGATCTTGTCGATCAGGGCCAGGAACCCGTACGCGACGGCGGAGATCGGGATGCCCAGGATGGCTGCCAGCACCAGTGCCGACAGGTACGGACGGGAACGGATCACCACCGTGGGGTCGAGCGCCGCCGGCGTGGGCTGCGACGACGACCCGTCGGCGGGCGGCGGGCTGGGGGCGTCCTGGGAGCTGGGCATCAACCGACCGATCTGACTTCGAGGATGAACCCGGGCCGCGGGCCGGCCGAGGTGTGGTCGGCGAACGCCGACCTCGTGGCGTCAGCCCGGTCGCGGCGCACCAGCACCTCGACTCGCAGCTGCTCGACCACACTCGTGGACCTCACGTCGTTGCGGACGGTGACCTCCTTCGGCTCGCCGGTGAGCACGTGCGCCTCCGTCACGATAATCGTCCGGGCCCCCGCCGTGAGCAGGGCGCGCCTGAGCGCGGCCATCTCGGTCGTCTCCGGGTCGATCAGTGCCGTCACCAGAACCTGCTCACCACTGGAAGCGATGGCGGAGACGGCCTCGTGGCTCGACCCAGCGGATTCCGGCACATCCAGCGGGGTCTCGTGGCCGAAGCCGAGCACGTGGCTGAAGTGGTAGGCATCCATGCCTTGCTGCCGGGCGTCCAGGGCACCTTCGTCCTCCGGTGCGACTCTGAGGCCGATGGTCTTGTCGATCACCACGGCGACCAGCCAGGTCAGCACGAAGGAGAAGGCGATGACCGAGGCCAGGGCCACGACCTGCCACCCGAGCAAGGTGAGACCGCCGCCGTAGAAGAGGCCGTCGGCTCCGATGCTGTTGACCGCCTTCTTGCCGAACAGGCCGAGCAGCAACGACCCCAGCACGCCGCCGACGAAGTGCACGGCGATCACGTCCAGCGCGTCGTCGTACCGGAAGAAGACCTTGGCCCGGAGAGCGAGGTGGCACACCACCGCTGCGGCCACGCCGATGATGACCGCCGACGTCGTGGTGACGTACCCCGCACAGGGCGTGACGGTCGCCAGACCCGCGACGGCCCCGGTGACCCCACCGAGCACGGTGGGGTGGCCCTCCTGCAGGTACTCGAGCAGCAACCAGACGGCCATCGCTGCCGCCGCCGCGATGTGGGTGTTCAGCAACGCCTGGGCCGCGACACCGTCCGCCTTGAGCCCGTCTCCCGCGTTGAACCCGAACCATCCGAACCACAGGATCCCCGCGCCGATGATGACCAGCGGGATCGAATGCGGCAGTGGCGCGTTGTCGGGCCAGGCGCGGCGTCGTCCGAGGACGAGCAGCAGCGCGAGTGCGGCCGCGCCCGCAGAGGCGTGCACCACCATGCCGCCCGCCCAGTCCTGGGCCCCGTGCTGCGTCAGCCATCCTGCCGGGGCCCACAGCCAGTGTGTGATCGGTGCATAGACGATCACGGACCAGACGGCGAGGAACACCACCCAGCCGGCGAACTTCATCCGGTCGGCGACAGCACCGGTCGCGAGCGCCGGCGTGATGATGGCGAACATCATCTGATAGGTCACGAAGGCCAGCGCCGGGATCGCCACACCCGTCGAGACCACGTGCAGTCCAGGTGGCGGAGCATCCTGGAGGTTCCCCAGCCCGACGGTCTTGAGATCCCCGATGAGCCCGCCGCCCAGGTCGTTGCCGAACGCGAGCGTGTAGCCGAGGAGCACCCAGGTCAGGCTGACCACGCCGAGCGGGATGAAGTTCTGCTGCAGCATCACCAGCGTGTTGCGGCCCCTGACCATGCCTGCGTAGAAGAAGGCGAGGCCCGGCGTCATGAACAGCACCAGTGCTGCGCACACGAGGATCCAGCTGGTGTCACCGCTGTTGACGGTGGTCGCGAGTGGAATCACAGCGAATGACCTTTCGAGGTGCGGGCGAACACGGAAGGGGTCGTGACGCTCACACCGACCGCGGACGGTTCAGAGGTTCTGGCGCACCCTCCTCGGGAAGCAGGGACTTCTGGTCGAGCACGTAGAGCAGGCCGAACGCGGGCACGATCAGCACCACCGCGAGTCCGGTCGCGACCAGGACCGCCGTGATCGTCCCGGACGGTGCGGCCGCCGCGGAGATGGTCAGCGTCGTCGGGAGCAGGTAGTCCCACTGCGCGACCCCCCAGGCCACCAGCACGCTGCCCACGGCCACCACGGCGGCCAGCCGAGCACCCCGCCTCGCCTCGCGGGCGAGCAGGAAGAGCGCCCCCACGCCACTGACTGCGGACAGGATCACCAGCGGCAGGGCGCGCGACTTGAGTCCGTCGAAGAGATAGGTGGCGTCGTTGGAGAGCACGAAGATCCCGGCCGCTGCCACCAGACCCGCGGCGACGCCTGCGACCAGGGCACGCACCCGGAAGTACGCGACCATCGTCTCGTCCGAGAGTCGCCTGGCGTCGGAGACGAGGAAGAACCCGGCGAGGTACGCCGCGACGCACACGGCGAGCACCCCGCCCAGGATGGACGTGGGGTTGATCCAGCTGCTCCAGGGATCGCCGGCCTTGCCACCCGAGGGAACCCGGCCCGAGGCGATGCTGCCCGCGACCGCGCCGAGGCAGTACGGCACCAGCACCGACGAGAGCGCGAACGCAGCGCCGAAGTTGCGCTGGTCCCGGGTGCGGAACACAGCCTTGCGGAACGCGAAGCTCGCCCCGCGCAGCACGATGCCCAGAGCCGCGATGGACAGGGGGACGAACAGGGTGAGCATGATCGACGCGTAGGCCTCGGGGAAGCAGGTCCACAGCACGACGAAGGCGAAGATCAGCCAGACGTGGTTGGCCTCCCACACGGGAGCGATCGAGTGGTCGATCACCTCACGTGGTCGCTCCCCTCGCTTGGCGCCGCCCGCGATCAGGTCCCAGAAGCCGGCGCCGAAGTCGGCGCCGCCGAAGATCCCGTAGACGGTGATCGCGATGAACAGGATGGCCGCGGCAGTGGTGCTCATGGCTTCGCCTCTTCCAGACGGTCCGCTGGCTCGCTCGGCCCGTACGGCGAGTCCGACTCGTCGAAGCCCTCAGCACGCCGGAACCGGCGACTCATGCCACGCAGCACCAGGATCGTCGTGACCCCGAGCCCCACGTAGAGACACATCACGAGGATGAACGTGACCCACACGCCGGTGTTGGCCGTGGCGGCCTCGTCCACCTTCATCTTCTCGTAGACGATCCACGGTTGTCGTCCGACCTCGCTCACCGTCCACCCCGCCTCGAGGGTGACCACCGAGAGGAACCCGGACGCCGCCGCCGCTCGCAGGAACCACTTGCTGCGCGGCATGTCTTTTCGGAGGATCCAGGACGCCCAGTACCAGAGCGTGAGCAGGAACAGCAGCGTGCCGAGTCCGACCATGATGTCCCAGGCGAGGTGGGTGACGTTCACCTCCGAGGTCGTCGGGCGGTCCTCGGCAGGGATCGTGTTGAGCCCCTTGACGACCGTGGAGGTGCCCTCCTTCGGGTCGGACAGGATCGAGGCGAGACCCGGGATCGGGAGGCCGCCGACCACCTGGTACTTGGAGTTGAGGTGACCGAAGAGCACCTCGGGCACATCGCTGCTCGTCTTCGGCACCATCTCGATCGAGGCGAACTTCCCGGGCTGGTCGACGAAGACCCACCGGGCCAGGGCATCCCCGACGCCCATCTGCACGGGAGTCGCGATCGCCGCGACCGTGAAACCGATGAGGAAGCCCAGCCGGTGGTAGCGGTCGCGTCGTCCGCGCAGCATCGCGAAGGCGTAGACCGAGGCGATCAGGAACCCGCCGACGAGGTACGCCGCGACCACCATGTGCGCGGCCATCAGCGGCATGGCGCTGTTGAAGATCACGCCCATCGGGTCGACGTCGACCACCTTGCCGGCGGAGTTCGAGGGTGACGCCCTCGGGCGCGTTCATCCACGCGTTGGCGGCGACGACCGAGATGCTGCCGAAGACCCCCGCCACGGCGATCGGCACCCCGCACCAGAAGTGCACCCAGGGCTTGAGCCGCCGCCAGCCGAAGATGTAGATCGAGATGAAGACGGCCTCGGTGAAGAAGAAGATCCCCTCGAACGCGAACGGGACCCCGAAGGCCGCGCCCCACTGGCCCATGAACTTCGGCCACAGCAGCCCGAACTCGAAGGAGAGCACGGTCCCCGTCACCGCCCCGACGGCGAACGTGACGGCCATGTACTTCGACCAGCGCTGTGCCAGCAGCAGGGCATCCTGGTCGTCGTGCTTGATCGCGCGGTAGTTGGCGATCAGCGTCATCGCCGCCCAGGAGACCCCCAGCGGCACCAGGATGATGTGGAACCCCAGGGTGAACGCCATCTGCGACCGTGCCCAGGGCACGGGGTTGACCGCGAGCACGGTCGCATCGAGCAACGGGGCAAGTGCGGTCATCGTTCACTCCCTGGTTCTGGTGTGGCGATGACGTGACGGGTGAACTCCTCGCCACCCGCCTCGTCGATGGCGAGGCGTCCGACCACCTGGCGGATCGTGATCGTCCGCTCGGCCCGTCCGCCGGCCAGGAAGGTCCCCGCCCAGTGGAAGAGGGCAGAGAGGCGGTTCTTGAACCCCGTCAGGAAGGTGATGTGCACGACGAGCCACATCAACCACCCCAGGAAACCCGAGGCCCGGATGCCCTTGAAGCTCACGACGGCGTGGAAACGCGAGATCGTGGCCATGCTGCCGAGGTCGCGATAGGTGAACGTCGCCGCCTGCCTTGCCGCGGAGCCGGCGCTTGACCGTGTTCGCGGCATGGATGCCCGACTGCATGGCGACCTCGGCGACGCCGGGGAGGTCGTCGAGCGCCATCATGTCGCCGATCGCGAACACCTCGGGATGGTCCGGCAGCGTGCAGTCAGGCAGTACGCCGATCCGGCCGGACCGGTCGCAGGTGGCCCCGCTGGCCTCGGCGAGCAGGCCCGCCAGCGGCGACGCGGAGACACCTGCGGCCCAGATCTTCGTCCGGCACGCGATCCGGTCCTGGGCCCCGTCGTGCGCGGTGAGGTCGACACCGAAGGCATCGACGCCGGTGACGACCACACCGGTCCGGATCGTCACACCGAGCCGCTGGAGCTCGGCCGCCGCCTTGTGGGAGAGCCGGTCGCCGAACGCCGCCAGGATCTCCTGGCCACCGTCGACCAGCACGACCCTGGCCTCGGTGGGGTCGATGCCTCGGAAGTTGCCCTTCAGCCCGGAACGCGAGAGCTCCGCGATCTGGCCGGCGAGCTCGACGCCGGTGGCCCCGCCACCGACGACCACGAAGGTCAGCCACGAGCGGCGGACGTCCGGGTCCTCCTCCATCTCGGCCATCTCGAAGGATCCGAAGATCCGGCCCCGCAGCTCCAGCGCATCGTCGATCGTCTTCATCCCGCTGGCGAACCGGGCGAACTCGTCGTGACCGAAGTAGGACTGCGCGGCACCCGCGCCGACGATCAGGCTGTCGTACTCGTAGATGCGGGGGGTGTCGTCGGGGCGGACGGCACTCACGGTGCGGTTCGCCAGGTCGAAGCCCGTCACCGTGGCCATCTCCACGCTCACGTTGGCGTGCCGGCGCAGGACGTCACGGATCGGCGGCGCGACCTCTCCCTCGGAGAGGATGCCGGTGGCCAGCTGGTAGAGCAGCGGCTGGAACAGGTGGTAGTTCCTGCGGTCGACCAGCGTCACCTGCACCGGCGCGCGCCGCAGGAACTTCGCAGCGAACAGCCCGCCGAAGCCCGCTCCGACGATGACCACCCGGTGGTCCGCAACCCCTGTCATCCCCTTCGGCCGCCGCTCAGGCGTGCGCTGCCTGCTCGGAGGCAGACCAGGGGCGGAAGGACTCGGCGGAGGCCTGGTCCCAGAACGCCTGGAAGCGCGGGGTCGCCGTACCGGCCAGGAAGGCACCCGGTTGCGCGATGTCGTAGATCTCGTCGAGCGCCAGCGCCTGGAACTGGCTGACCCGGCGTACGACGTGCTGGGGTCGCAGCTCGCTGGTGTGGTCCAGCCCCATCGCCGCGATCATCTCGGCCAGGGCGTGCACCGTGTTGCGGTGGTAGTTGTGCACCCGCTCGGACTTGTCGGACACGATCAGCGCGCGCTGCAGGCTCTTGTCCTGCGTGGTCACTCCCACCGGGCACTGGTTGGTGTGGCAGCGCTGGGACTGGATGCAGCCGACCGCGAACATGAACGCACGCGCCGAGTTGCACCAGTCCGCACCCAGGGCCATCGAGCGCGCCATCGCCGACGCGGTGACCATCTTGCCGCTGGCGCCGATCTTGAACCGGTCGCGTACACCCGCACCGACCAAGGTGTTCTGGACCAGGAGCAGGCCCTCGTTGAGCGGCGCTCCCAGGGAGTCGGAGAACTCCAGCGGCGCAGCACCCGTCCCGCCCTCGCCGCCGTCGACGACGATGAAGTCGGCGTAGATGCCGGTCTGGATCATGGCCTTCACGATCCCCATGAACTCGCGCGGATCCCCGACGCACAGCTTGAAGCCGACCGGCTTGCCCTCGCTCAGCTCGCGGAGCTGCGCGATGAAGGCGGTCAGCTCCAGCGGGGTCGAGAAGGCCTTGTGGTACGTGGGTGAGAACACGTCCTTGCCCTCCGGGACGAGCCTGGCCTCCGCGATCTCCGCGGTCACCTTGGCCGCCGGGAGGATGCCGCCGTGACCGGGTTTCGCGCCCTGGGAGACCTTGATCTCGATCATCTTGACCTGCGGGAGGGTGGCCGTCGTGTGGAAGGCCTCCGGGTTGAAGTCACCGTTGGTGTCCCGGCACCCGAAGTAGCCGGTGCCGATCTGCCAGATCAGGTCTCCGCCGGCCTCCTTGTGGTACTTCGAGAGACCGCCCTCGCCGGTGTCGTGGGCGAACCCGCCGGCCTTGGCCCCCTGGTTCATCGCGCGCACCGCCGCCTGCCCCAGGGCGCCGAAGCTCATCGCGGAGATGTTCAGCACCGATGCGGCGTACGGCTGGGCGCACTGCTCGCCGCCGATCACGACACGGAGGTCGTTCTCCGGGTCCGCGACCATCGGACGCGGCGCGATCGAGTGGTTCAGCCAGCTGTAGCCGGCGTCGTACACGTCGTGCTCGGTGCCGAACGGCTTCTTGTCCCCCACGTTCTTGGCACGCTCGTAGATCACCGACCGGGTGTCCCGGTCGAACGGCCGGCCGTCGGTGTCGTTCTCCACGAGGTACTGGTGCAGCTCGGGACCCATGCCCTCCAGCAGGAACCGCATCCTCCCCGCCAGCGGGTAGTTGCGCAGGATGCTGTGCCGCGGCTGGAAGTAGTCGTAGATGCCCAGCAGCACCAACGGCACGAACAGGATCTCCAGGAGCCACCACCACGGACTCACCGCGAGCGCGAGTGGTATCACCAGTAGGGCGAGCACGATGACCGCCCACAGGGCCTTGGTGCGGATGCGTTCCATTATGAGTGTTCTCCTTGCTCGGAAAGCGACGGCGGCGGGACGGCCCCCGTCGGTTCAGTCGAAGACGTGGCCGTGCTCATAGCGCTCGTCCGCTCCGGCCGCTGCGGTGAGGGCGGCGACGTTGTCGCGGGTGAAGAAGCCCTCGTAGTTGTGGCACCGCTCGATGTACTCGGTGATCAGCATCGAGTACGGCGAGCTCTTCGAGAAGATCTGCTTCAGGTTGGGGTCGTCCTTGCACTCCCCCACCACGTGCGCGAGGAACGGCGTCCCCATCTCGGCGAGCTGGCGCACCACGTAGTCGACGTTCTTCTCGTCGGCCACGTGGCCGTCGATGACGGCCATCGCGAGGTGGTGCATCCGGCGCCCGAAGTTGCGGACGAAGTCCTCCGTGGGCATCGGCAGGTTGTCGAAGCTGTTCACGATCGACGGCGTGTTGTTGGCGGTGAACACCCGCGCCGGTGACTTCTTCTCGTCGCCGATGTCGGGGTGCCGGGTCACGTTCGTCGAGGAGTTCATCTCGTGGATGTTGTAGGCGCCCCAGAAGTAGTACGGCACCACGGTGAGGTACTCGAGCAGGGCGTGCTCGCGGTCGCCGGCGAGGATCCGCGTGGCTGCGTGGTCCACTCCCAGCACGAGTCCCTTGATGCCGTGTGCCTCCTGCAGGGCGTCGGCGCGGTCGAGCTTGTCCCGCTCGGCGGTGGTCAGGCTGAACGGCTCCCCGAGACCGAGCTCGTCGAGGTCGTCCAGGTCGACGTCGACGTAGCCGACCCGGTTGTAGGTGAAGTCGGACATGAACGTGAAGGTCAGGTGCTTCATCGCGTAGAAGGGACTCACCGTGTCACCCGGGTAGGCGAAGCGGATGTTCTGGGGCTCGAGGGCCTCCCGCACCGCCTTCGTCGACTGCGCCTTGTAGACCTCGCCGATGTAGCGGGCGTTGGGCTTCTTGCGGGCCAGCGGGTAGAGCATGTTCCACCGGGTCATGTTGTCCTCGTAGCTCGCCGTCAGCGGCTCGAGGATCATCAGCCGGGGAAACTCCGGCTGGGACTGCAACACGTAGACCTTGTGGGTGTCGATCAGCCGGGCCGACTGGAACCGGTAGGGCCCCATGGCGGCGAGCTCGGCCATGTAGTCGACGGCGTCGCCGTGCTCCACCTGGACGACGAGCGCCGCGGTGTCGCCGACGATCTCCTCGAGTCCCGACTTCTGGCGGCGTTCGTAGACCCGCGGCAGGTACTCCTCGAAGAACTCGGAGTTCTTCTTGTCACCCATCGGGGTGTAGGTGTCGAGATCGATCATGATGTCGGTCCTTTCGCTGACTGGCACGGTCTTCTACTCCTCGGACTCGGCGATGACGGATTCGTCGACGCTTGCCCACTGCGGTCGACGGACGTGGCTCATCACCTGGGCGCGGACGCCGGCCCGAGCCCGAGCGGCATGCAGGGCGATCACCGACCCAGCGTGCGCGCCTCGTCTGGCATGCGCTTCATCCACGGAGGATGAGGTTTTGCTGCCGGGATCGGGTGTAGAACGAGTCGTACTTTCCTACCCGAGCAGACGTCATCCGGGCCCATTCGGGAACCGCGCATCGTCGTACGGCGGTGTCGCCGGGTCAGCAGGAACACGTGGAGGTCAACGCATGGCGCCGAACACCAAGCACACCCTCGTCCAGGGCGCAGACGGCACCGTGGGTGTGGAGATCCACGCCCGGGGGCTGGCCGTTCTCGACGACCCCCAGCTCAACCGTGGGACGGCATTCACCCTGGAGGAGCGCGATCACCTCGGCCTGCACGGGCTGCTGCCCTCGGGGCTGGAGACGATCGACCAGCAGGTGGGCCGGTGCTACGAGCAGTTCAAGGCCAAGGACTCCGACGTGGAGAAGTGGGTGTTCCTCACCCAGCTCCACGACAGCAACGAGGTGTTGTTCTACCGGCTCGTCGGTGACCACGTCCACGAGATGCTGCCGATCGTCTACACCCCCACGGTCGGGGCGGCCATCGAGCAGTTCAGCCACCTGTTCCGCCGTCCCCGCGGGCTGTTCCTCAACGTCGAGGACCCCGACGGCATCGAGCGCTCCCTGGCCGCCACCGGGCTCGGACCGGACGACATCGACCTGGTCGTCGCCTCCGACGCGGAGGCGATCCTGGGCATCGGCGACTGGGGCGTCGGCGGGATCGACATCTCGATCGGCAAGCTCGCCGTCTACACCGTCGCCGCCGGGATCGACCCCCGTCGGGTCCTGGCGGTGGGGTTGGACGTCGGCACGAACCGTGAGGAGCTGCTCAACGACCCGCGCTACCTCGGGCTGCGACGCTCACGGGTCCGCGGTGAGGCGTACGACGCGTTCATCGACGCCTACGTGGCCAGTGCCTCGGCGCACTTCCCGAAGGCGATCCTGCACTGGGAGGACTTCTCCGGTCCGCCCGCGCGCGGCATCCTGGCGCGCTACGGCGACACCCTGTGCACCTTCGACGACGACATCCAGGGCACTGCTGCGGTGGGGCTGGCCTGCGTGCTGGCCGGTGTCCGTGTCTCGGGCGGGCGTCTGACCGAGCAGAAGATCGTCGTCTTCGGCGCGGGGTCGGCAGGCGTCGGCATCGCCGACCTGATCGCGCTGGCGATGACCGAGGAGGGCCTGAGCGCGCAGGAGGCGGCTGACCGGATCTACCTCCTGGACCGCCCGGGGCTGCTCACCAGTGACATGACCGACCTCTACGACTACCAGCAGCCCTACGCCAAGGATCCCGCGAAGTGTCGCGGACTGGCGCGCCGCTGACGGCAGCCTCGGTCTCCAGGAGGTGGTCGACCACCTGCACCCCACGATGCTCGTCGGCACGTCCGGCGTGACCGGTGCGTTCAGCGAAAAGGTCATCCGCTCGCTCCACGCCCACTGTGAGCGACCGATCGTGCTGCCGATGTCGAACCCGACCGTGCTCGCGGAGCAGACGCCGGAGAACATCCTGGCCTGGACCGACGGTGCGGCACTCGTCGCGACCGGCAGCCCGTTCGGGCCGGTCGAGCGCGACGGCACGACGTACCGCATCGGCCAGGCCAACAACGCGCTCATGTTCCCCGGCCTCGGGCTGGGTGTCATCGTGTGCCGCGCCGCCACCATGCCGCCCTCGCTGTTCATCGCCGCGGCCCGAGCACTCGCGAAGCTGGCCGATCCCTACGGACCCCGCCAAGGGTCTGCTGCCCGGACATCTCGAGGCTGCGTGAGGTCTCGGCCACCGTGGCCGTGGACGTGATCAACACCGCGACCTCCGCAGGGCATCGCCCAGGTCGCAGGTCGACGACCCGATCGAGGCGGTCCACGAGGCGATGTGGACCCCCGAGTACCTCCCGATCAAGCGCTAGGAACAGCGCCCGGGACCGAGCACAGGAGCAGCAGCATGGCCCAGACCGTGGCGGAGATCTTGGTCGACCAGATGGTCGAGGCCGGCATCCGGAAGGTGTACGGCATCGTCGGTGACTCGGCGAACCCGATCGTCGACGCCCTGCGCAGGCACGAGGCGGACATCGAGTTCGTGCATGTCCGCAACGAGGAGGCAGGAGCCTTCGCGGCCGGGGCGGACGCACAGATCTCGGGCCGGCCGACCGCCGTGCTCGGATCGTCCGGTCCCGGCAGCCTGCACCTGCTCAACGGGCTGTACGACTGCCAACGCAACGCGGCGCCGGTCTTCGCCATCGCCACGCACATCCCCAGCACCGAGATCGGCAGCGACTACTTCCAGGAGACCAACCCCGAGGCGATCTTCTCCGGCTGCACGAACTACTGCGCGCTGATCTCCACCGCTGGCCAGATGCCTCGCGTCTCCGAGCTCGCCCTGCAGGCGGCGATCCTCGAGCGCGGCGTCGGCATGATCATCCTGCCCGGCGACATCGCCGCGCAGACGGTGGACCACCCGATGCTGCGCCACCCCGTGCTCACCGACCGGCCGTTGATCAGGCCCGATGACGATGCCCTCGCGAAGGCGGTGGCGCTGATCTCCGGCGCGGAGAAGATCGCGATCCACGGTGGCGAGGGCACGCGGAACGCGCGTGCCGAGGTGCTCCGGCTCTCCGAGACCCTCCAGGCGCCGATCTCCTTCGCCTACCGCGGCAAGGACGTGCTGGAGGCCGACAACCCCTCCGGGGTCGGCATGACCGGCCTGCTGGGCTGGGGTGGCGCCACCGAGGCGCTGGCCGACTGCGACCTGCTGCTGATGCTCGGCACGGACTTCCCGTACCACGCGTTCCTCCCGGACGGGAAGACGATCATCCAGGTCGACGACAAGCCCCTGCACCTCGGCCGGCGGGCGGCGGTGGACCTCGGTCTCGTCGGTGACGTCGGTGAGACCCTGCGTGCGCTGATCCCGCAGCTTCCGCCGCGCAGCGACACGAAGTTCCTCGACAAGGTGCTCCACCACCACCGCTCGATGGTGAAGGGCATCCAGACCTACGTCACGCACGAGGGCAGCGGCCAGGGGCTGCGACCCGAGATGGTGGCCACCGCGCTGAGCGACCTGGCCGAGGACGACGCCGTCTTCAGCGTCGACACCGGGATGTGCAACGTCTGGGGTGCGCGCTACCTGGAGATGAAGCCGGGTCGCCGGATCGTGGCGTCCTTCAGCCACGGGTCGATGGCCAACGCGATGCCGCAGGCCATCGGTGCGAAGGTGGGGTCGCCCGAGCGTCAGGTGATCGCCCTGTGCGGCGACGGCGGCTTCTCGATGTTGATGGGTGAGCTGCTCACCGCTGCGGGTCTCGACATCCCGGTCAAGCTGATGGTGTTCAACAACTCGACCCTGGGCATGGTCCGCGCCGAGATGATGGTGGTGGGCTACCAGCCCTGGGGCACCGACGTGAAGAACCCGGACTTCGGTGCGTTGGCCACCGCCGCGGGCGTCCACGGCGAGCGGGTCGAGAACGCAGCCGACATCCGCCCGGCGATCGAGCGCGCCTTCGCCCATCCCGGCCCCGCTCTGATCGACTTCGTGACCGATCCGCGGGCGCTCGCCGTACCTCCGCACACGACGATCGAGGAGGTGAAGGGTTTCGCACTCACCACGGGTCGACTCGTCTTCACCGGTGACGTGGCCGAGGCGTGGCAGCAGGCGAAGTCCAACATCCGCGACGTGGGTCAGGCCCTGTAGATGGAGGACATGGCCGCGTGCGATCTTCCTTCGTGTGTTCTCCCGGCCCTCCGTCGGCAGGTCTCGGAGCACGGATCCATGTGGTCTTCCGCACCATGTCGATCTGCCCGAACCGAATGACTCTGCCGGCCTGCACCGAGGGCAGCATCAGAGTCACCGACACGCGAAGGGCGGCTCATGCGACATGACCTCACGTGGCCAGCGAGGGATCCAGAACTGCGAGATACGACGGCAGTCTCGAGCGTCCGGCCTGGCTGGGCAATTCCTCATTCAGTCCGGCCCCAACGACTGGGCTTGGGCTGGTCGGGAGGTTCCGCCGAACATCCGGATCTGCAGTGCGGATGCCGGAGAAATCGCTGCACCACCCACCTGGGGTGATTGCAAGTCGCCTGGACGCGGGTTTGGTGGGAGTGGTCGCCGTGTGGAGGGAGCGCGATGACCAGCCAGAGTGCCCTGATCAACGGGTTCGGGGTGCTCTTCGTGATCTTGAACTCGTTCGGGTTGGGCCTCAGGCTTCCGGTCGGCAAGCTGCTGGGACAGGTCGTTGCGCATTGGAAGATCGCCGTGTGGGCGTTGGTGATCAACTTCGTCATCATCCCGCTCCTGTTCATCGGCTACCTGCTGACGATCGCCTCGTCGATCCCTGGAGAGATCAAGGTCGGGTTCTGTATCGCAGCCCTGAGCGCGGGCATGCCGTTCGCTCCGATCCTCGCCCGGTTGGCCAAGGCGGATGCCAGCATCGCCACCACGCTGTTGGTGGTCTTGACCGCCGCGACCGTCATTGCCCTCCCCGTGGGCTTACCCCTCGCCATCGACGCCGTTGACGCATCCCTCAAGGCTTCTGTCTGGGACATCGCCTGGCCGCTGCTGCTCTTCTTGGTTCTGCCGGTGGCCCTCGGGTGCGGTTTCAGGCTCTGGTGGCCCGACCTGACCCCAGAGCTGGCACCGTGGGTGGTCCGGGTTGCGATCTTGTGCCTGCTCTTCAACCTCAACTTCACGCTGGTGGCGTACTGGAGTGGGTTCGTGCAGACCTGGGGCACCGAGAGCTACATCGCAGCCTTGGCCGGCCCGTTCATCGGCCTCGGATGTGGCTACCTACTCGTCTCCAGTCTTCGGGTCAAAGACCCCGGGATCAGGCATGCGACCGAGGTGACCACGGCGGTACGCAACATCGCCCCGATGCTGCTGATGATGATCTTCCCCTTCAGGTCCGACCCACTGGTCACCGTGTCGATCACGATCCTCAACACCGTCGGCCTCGTCATCGTTCTGCTGTTCGTCCTGATGTGGAGGCGCGCTGCTGCGCCAGCGGAGGATCACGCAACAGCGAGCCAGCAAAGCGCTGATTGAGTCCTACCTGGGCCGCAGATGGCCGCGCTGCAGCCATCCGTACATGTCGCGATGCGCGCGCGGAGTTGACCGCTGCGTGCGACCGCTTCTTGTCGCGCCGGATGCGGGTCGAGGCACAAGGTCAGACAAGTTCGCGCTCGCTGTGCCGCCGCACACCTCGATCGAGGAGGTGAAGGGGTTCGCACTCACCACGGGTCGACTCGTCTTCACCGGTGACGTGGCCGAGGCGTGGCAGCAGGCGAAGTCCAACATCCGCGACGTTGGTCAGGCCCTGTAGCCGGCTACGACCCGGCTCCGGGGTCGGCCAGCACGTCGCGCCAGGAGTGGCGCGGTGCGTAGCCGAGGAGGTCGCGCGCCTTGTCGATGGCGTAGAAGGTCTCGTCGCGACCCATCTCGCGGCGCACCTCCACGTCGTCGTAGAAGCGGTCCCGGATCTCCTGCGTCGTCGCAGCCACGGACATGTCGGCGTTGGCGACGTTGAAGACCTCGTAGCCCAGCCCGTCGGTCTCGAGGCAGCGCTGCACCATCTGGCCCAGGTCGCGGGCGTCGATGTAGGCGAACACGTTGCGGCGGCGCAGCGACGGGTCGGCGAGGAAGGGAGGGAACATCTCGGCGTACTCGTGCGGCTCGATGACGTTGTTGATCCGGAGGCCGTACACGTCCGCCCCGGTGCGGGCGTGGAACGAGCGCGCCGTCACCTCTCCTGCGACCTTCGACATCGCATAGGCGTCCTCGGGCACGGTCGGGTGCTCCTCGTCGACCGGCACGTAGAGCGGACGCCGCTCACCCTGGGCGAAGCAGATCCCGTACGTCGTCTCCGAGGAGGCGAACACGATCTTGCGCACGCCCAGCCGGGTCGCGGCCTCGAGCACGTTGTAGGTGCTCAGCACGTTGGTCGCGTACGTCGTGGCGTCCGAGGCCAGCAGGATCCGCGGCACCGCGGCGAAGTGCACGACCGCGTCGTACGAGGGCTTCTCGGGCAGGTCGAGCTCGTCCATGCTCGCCAGCCCGGCGAGCGCCGAGTAGGTCTCACCGGCATCGGTGAGGTCGACTCGAAGGTCGTCGACCGCTGGATGCTCCAGCGGCACGAGGTCGGCGTTGGTGACGTCGTGGCCCTGCTCGGCGAGGTGGGGTGCGACGTGCCTGCCGGCCTTGCCGCTGCCACCGGTGAAGAAGATGCGCATGCCCCTCCGTACCCGCGAAGGGCGTGGTCCAGTCCCAAGTGGTCAGTTCCGGGCGGATCAGTGGCTCGGCATCTCCAGGCCCTCCTCCTCGGGCAGGACCACCTCGTTCACCATCTCCTCGATCTCCTCGGTCGGGAGCGCGACCTGCAGCGCCCAGTAGTAGATGGCCACGCTGAAGATCGCGGTCACCACGATCCCCGAGTAGTCACCGAGGATCGGGTCGTCCAACGGACCGAACGAGCTGATGTAGGTGATGATCCCCATGCCCACGAGGTAGGCAGGAAGCCACGCGGCGGATCGCCAGTGGAGGTGCGGCGACTTGTCGTTGAGGTTGAAGACCCGGCTGATCCCCAAGATGATGTAGCCGATCAGGATGGCGATCCCGAGCTTCCAGTCGGTGTCCCAGGTGGACCACAGGATGATCAGCCCGGAGATGGTGAACCCGAACGGCGCCATGAAGCCTGCCATGGGCAGCCGGTACGGCCGGTCCGCGTCAGGCAGGCGCCTGCGGAAGGCTCCGAGCGACAACGGGGCGCCGGCGTACATCAACACGCTGGCGCTGGTGATCAGCCCGACCAGCGACTGCCAGCTCGGGAACGGCAGGAAGCAGATGCAGCCGGTGACGAAGGCGGCGATCAGGCCGACCCAGGGCACACCGCGCTCGTTGACCCACTCGAACGGTGTCGGGACGTAGCCGTTGCGGGACAGCCCGTAGGACACCCGCGAGCTGCCGGTGGTGTAGATCAGGCCCGTGCCGGCCGGGGAGATGACGGCGTCGGCGTAGACGATCCAGGCCAGCCAGCCGATGCTGAGCAGCGTCGCGACCTCCGCGAAGGGACCCGTGAACAAGGTGTACAGGCCCTTTCCCTGCGCGTCCCAGGTCTTGCCGATCGCGCTGTCCGGCAGTGCGAGGAGGAAGGCCACCTGGAGCGCGACGTAGATCACGATGCCGATGACCATCGCCCCGATGATCGCGAAGGGGACGTCGCGCTTGGGGTTCTTCGCCTCGCCGGCCAGCTGGTCGGCCTGCTCGAAGCCGAGGTAGCTGAAGATGATGCCGCTCGTGGAGATGGCCGCCAGGATGCCGTGGAACCCGTCCGGGCTGAACCCGTTGGCGGCGGTGAAGTTGCTGGTGTTGAAGCTCGAGAGGGACAGCACGATGATCACCAGCAGCGGCACCGCGATCTTCCACCAGGTGGCGACGCTGTTCGTGAGGGCGAGCAGCCGGATCCCGAGGAAGTTGATCGCGGTCAGCAGGGCCATCAGCAGCACCGCGACGATGAGGCCGCTGGTGGTGAGCACCTTGGTCTCCGGGTCGAGCCAGCTGTGCGCGAACGACCAGTGCTGCGAGTAGGTGATCATCGCCGCCACCTCGATCGGCGCGACCGTCGCGGCCTGCAGCCACGAGAACCAGCCGAAGGAGGCGCCGGCCGCACCACCGAACGCGTAGTGCGGGAACCGCGCGGTGCCACCGGAGACCGGGTACATGCCGCCGAGCTCGGCGTGGATGAGCGCGAGCACCATCATCATGAGACCACCGACGATCCACGAGATGATCGCCGCGGGACCTGCTGAGATCAGCCCCTCTTGTGCGCCGAACAGCCAGCCGGACCCGATGATCGAGCCGACCGACGCCCACATCAGGCCGATCAGGCCGACCTCGCGCTTCAGCGAGGAGGAGTGCCGAGCAGGCGCCGGGGACGGGGATTCTTGAACAGACATTCGTCGACCTCCAGAGCCAGGATCACCGAAGGTCTGGCCAGATGGTCAGACAATGTCCAGATTAGGACGTCGGAGGCACCCAGGCGAGCACCAAAGTGGCACGAGCGTCCCTTCCCACAGGAGTCCGCGAGTCGTAGATTGCGAGAACCAACCCACCGTCGACTGTGCGGCACGACTGCCCCGTCGGCCCGAGACGTCGGCCCCCGCGCCGCTTGGACCACCTGACAGCCACGCGCACTCGGAGCGCCATGCGAGATCCGGGAGATGCCACAGCATCGCGTCGGCGCGTGGTCGTTCGCGGCGTGGTGCAGGGGGTCGGATTCCGGCCCTACGTCTACGCCCTTGCGCGCTCGCTCGGCCTGTCCGGATCGGTGTGCAACACCGGTGACGGCGTGCATGCCGAGGTCGAGGGACGCACGTACGACGTGATCGCGTTCTGCGAGCGGGTCGGACGCGAGACACCCCCACTCGCGGTGGTCGACGACGTCAGCTGGACCGACGAGCCGACGCGAGGCGGTTCGGGATTCACCATCGCCTCCACGTCCGGGGCGACGGGCCGCACCTTCGTCTCGCCGGACGTCGCGACCTGTGCCGACTGCCTCGCCGACCTGACCGACCCGGCCAACCGCCGCTTCCGGCACCCGTTCGTCACCTGCACCAACTGCGGCCCGCGCTTCACGGTGATCACCGAGCTGCCCTACGACCGGCAGGCCACGACGATGGCCGCGTTTCGGCTCTGCCCCACCTGCCAGGGCGAGTACGACGACCCGGCCGACCGTCGCTTCCACGCCGAGACCATCTGCTGTCCGGGCTGCGGGCCGGAGCTCGGCTACCACCAGCCGCACGGCGTGACACTCCGCCGGGAGGAGGCGCTCGTCCACGCGCGGCGGTTGCTCGCAGACGGGGGTGTCCTCGCCGTCAAGGGCATCGGCGGCTACCACCTCGCCTGTGACGCGACCAACGCCGACGCGGTCGCCAGCCTGCGCAAGCGCAAGCAGCGTGGGGGCAAGCCGTTCGCGCTGATGGTCCGCGACCTTGCGACCGCCCGGCGGGTGGTCGCGCTGGATCCTCCGGAGGAGGACCTCCTGACCGGGTTCGCGCACCCGATCGTGCTGGCCCGGGCGCAGGTCCCGCGGGTCGTGGCCGACGAGGTGGCGCCCGGCAACCGGGAGATCGGCGTGATGTTGGCCTACACACCGGTGCACCACCTGCTGCTCGGGCTGCCCGGCGACCCGGCCGGTCCTCAGGTCCTGGTGATGACGAGCGGCAACCTGGCCGGCGAGCCGATCGTCACCGATGACGCCGCGGCGGTCGAGCGGCTGGCGCCTCTCGCGGACGGCTGGCTCTCGCACGACCGGCGGATCCACGTGCCCTGCGACGACTCCGTCGTACGTGCCGTCGACGGCGTCGAGCTGCCCGTGCGCCGCTCCCGGGGCTACGCACCGATGCCGCTCTCGCTGCCCTTCGAGGCGCCGCCGTCACTCGCGGTCGGGGCCGACCTGAAGAACGCCTTCTGCCTCGCCGAGGGCCGGCTGGCGTGGCTGTCCGCCCACCTCGGCGACATGGACGACCTCGCCACGCTCGCAGCGTTCGACACGGCCGAGGAGCAGCTGCGCGAGATCACCGGCGTTCACCCGGTGCGCCTCGCCTCCGACCGGCACCCCGGTTACCGCTCACGCCGCTGGGCGCGCGAGCGCGCCGGGAGCCGACCACTCCTCGAGGTGCAGCACCACCACGCCCATGTCGCCTCGACGATGGCCGAGCACGGCCTCACCGGCGGGGAGGAGGTCCTCGGCATCGCCTTCGACGGGACCGGGTACGGCGACGACGGGGCGGCCTGGGGCGGAGAGTTCCTGGCGGCGACGTACGCGTCGTACGCCCGGCTGGCGCACCTGTCCTACGTCGACCTGCCCGGTGGTGACGCCGGGATCCGGAACCCGTGCCGGATGGCGCTCTCGCACCTCCGCGCGGCTGGCCTCCCCTGGGACGACCGGTTGCCAGCGGTCCGCGCCTGCCGCGACGACGAGCTGAGGCTGCTCGAGCAGCAGCTCCTCCGTCGTACGGCGTGCGTGCCCACCTCGAGCATGGGCCGACTGTTCGACGCTGTCGCCTCCCTCGCCGGCGTCTGCCACCGCGCGGAGTACGACGCCCAGGCCGCGATGGAGCTGGAGGCACAGACCGAGAGGGTCGACGCGCCGGGCTACGGCTTCGCGATCCTCGACGAGCCCGACGGCAGCTGGCGACTCGACGCGGCACCCGTGGTCGCCGAGGTCGTCGAGGACGTCCTCGCCGGCACGCCCACCACCGTCGTGGCGACCCGGTTCCACCGGGGGGTCGCCGACCTGACCGTCGAGGTCGCGCTGCGACAGGCGTCGACCACCGGACTGACCCGGGTGACGCTCAGCGGCGGCGTGTTCCTGAACGCGCACCTCAGCTCTCTCTGCGATCGATCCCTGTCCGCACACGGTTTCGAGGTGCTCCGCCACCGCAAGGTCCCACCGAGCGATGCCGGCATCTCCCTCGGCCAGGTCGCGGTCCTGGCCCACACGTACCCGCTCACCCGCACCGACAGGCGGTCCACAGCGCCGGAAGAGGAGTCAGCATGTGCCTAGCAGTTCCAGGTGAGGTCATCGAGATCTACGAGAAGGACGGCACCCAGCTCGCCCAGGTCGACTTCGGGGGCGTGACCAAGGAGGTCTGTCTCGCCTACGTGCCGGACATCCAGGTCGGCGAGTACACGATCGTGCACGTGGGGTTCGCGCTGCAGCGGCTCGACGAGCAGTCCGCGAAGGAGACCCTCGAGCTGTTCCGCCAGATGGGTGAGCTCGACGCCGAGTTCGGCGACCAGTGGGGACGGGCGGCCGACCAGGCCGGGCTCCCCCGCCCTGACGAAGCACCGGCAGGGGGTCTGTCATGAAGTACCTCGAGGAGTTCCAGGACCCGGCCCTCGCCGAGCGACTGCTCGACGACATCTCGGCGACGGTGACCCGGCCCTGGGCGATGATGGAGGTCTGCGGAGGTCAGACCCACTCGATCATCCGGCACGGCCTCGACCAGCTGTTGCCCGACGTCATCGAGCTCATCCACGGCCCCGGCTGCCCGGTGTGCGTGACGCCGCTCGAGGTGATCGACAAAGCCCTGGAGATCGCCTCACGGCCCGACGTCATCTTCTGCTCGTTCGGCGACATGCTCCGGGTGCCGGGCAGCGAGAAGGACCTGTTCCGGGTGAAGAGTGCCGGTGGCGACGTCCGCGTCGTCTACTCGCCGATGGACGCGCTGACCATCGCGCGCGAGAACCCCGACCGGCAGGTCGTGTTCTTCGGCATCGGCTTCGAGACCACCGCGCCGCCCAACGCGATGACGGTCTACCAGGCGAAGAAGCTCGGCATCGAGAACTTCAGCCTGCTGGTCAGCCACGTGAAGGTGCCACCCGCGATCGAGGCGATCATGACCTCGCCCGTCTGCCGGGTGCAGGCCTTCCTCGCCGCCGGTCACGTGTGCACGGTGATGGGCACGCACGAGTACCCGCCGCTGGCGGAGCGGTTCGAGGTCCCGATCGTGGTCACCGGCTTCGAGCCACTCGACATCCTCGAAGGGATCCGGCGCACCGTCCACCAGCTCGAGGAGGGCCGCCACGAGGTGGAGAACGCCTACCCGCGGGCCGTCCAGGAGGACGGCAACCCGGCGGCGATCGCGATGCTCGAGGACGTCTTCGAGGTCACCGACCGGGCCTGGCGCGGCATCGGGATGATCCCGCAGAGCGGCTGGCGGCTCTCGGAGAAGTATCGGCAGTACGACGCCGAGCACCGCTTCGCCGTCGGCGACATCCAGACCCAGGAGTCGACGGTCTGCCGCAGCGGCGAGGTCCTCCAGGGCCTCATCAAGCCCCACGAGTGCGAGGCGTTCGGCACCGTGTGCACGCCGCGCAACCCGCTCGGCGCCACCATGGTCTCGAGCGAGGGCGCGTGTGCGGCGTACTACCTCTACCGGCGGCTGTCTGTTCCCACGCGCGAGCAGGAGGTGAGCTCCGTTGGTTGAGCAGATCGAGCTCAGCACCCTCCCCAGCTTCGAGGGATGGACCTGCCCGCTCCCCCTGCGGGACAGCCCGACCGTCGTGATGGGTCACGGCGGCGGTGGCGCCATGTCGGCCGAGCTGGTCGAGCACATCTTCCTGCCGAGCTACAGCGACCCGCTGCTCGCGGGTCTCGGTGACTCGGCCGTGCTCGATGTGGGCGACAGCAGGCTCGCCTTCTCCACCGACTCGTTCGTGGTGCGACCACTGTTCTTCCCCGGCGGCAGCATCGGCGACCTCGCGGTGAACGGGACGGTCAACGACCTCGCGATGAGCGGGGCCACCCCGGCGTACCTGTCGGTGGCGTTCATCCTCGAGGAGGGCACCGACATCACCAAGGTGGGTGCCGTCGCCGAACGCCTCGGCCAGGCGGCGCAGCGAGCCGGCGTACGCGTGGTCACCGGCGACACCAAGGTGGTGGAGTCCGGACACGGAGACGGTGTCTACGTGAACACGGCCGGCATCGGGCTGGTGCCCGACGGTGTCGACATCCGTCCTGACCGTGCTCGTCCGGGCGACCAGGTGATCATCAGCGGTGACATCGGTGTCCACGGCGTCGCGGTGATGAGCGTGCGCGAAGGCCTCCAGTTCGGCACCGAGATCCTCAGCGACTGCGCGCCGTTGAACGGGCTGGTGGACGCGATGCTGGCGGTGACGAAGGACATCCACGTCCTGCGAGACCCCACGCGAGGCGGTGTGGCGACCTCGCTCAACGAGATCGCGAAGGCGGCCGGCGTCGGGATCGCGCTCGACGAACGCTCGTTCCCGATCCCCGAGGTGGTGGCCAACGCCTGCTCGTTCCTGGGCCTCGACCCCCTCCAGGTCGCCAACGAGGGCAAGCTCCTGGCGTTCGTCGCCCCGGACGAGGCCGACGACGTGCTCTCTGCCATGCGCGCTCATCCGCTCGGCCAGCAGGCCGCGGTGATCGGCGAGTGCGTGGAGGAACACCCCGGCATGGTCTCCGCGAGGACCGGCTTCGGAGCGTCCCGAGTCGTGGACCTGCCGATCGGTGAGCAGCTGCCGAGGATCTGCTGACCATGTTGTTCCTGGTGATGTGGAACATCGAGCAGTCCCTGCTGTCCGAGGCGATGGTGCGGGCCATCGCGCGGATGCCGGAGTACGGCCGCGGGCTCGAGGACCAGGGCAAGGTGAAGATGCGCTACCACGTCGTGGGCGCCCACGGAGGCGCGTGGATCTACGACGTGGACGACCACGAGGAGTTCGAGCGACTGCTCGCGATGGCGCCCGTCTTCAACTTCGCCCACTACGACGTGCACCCCCTCGCTGACATGACGGGAGCAGAACGTGGCATCTGAGATCTTCGGCGAGGCGTTGGGGTACGACGAGCTCGGCGTCCACCGGCATCTGGTGGTCAGCGAGCGACTCCGCCTCCGTCGACGCACGCTGGGCCTGACCCAGAAGGAAGTCGTGGCGCGGCTGCGACGGCTGGGGGTGACGACCACGAACAAGTCGCTGTCCAGCCTCGAGCACGGAGCCGGACTCGACGTGGGCAAGCTGCCGGAGCTGGCGCGCGCGCTCGACTGCACGCTGACCTACCTGGTCGGGCTCACCGACGATCCGGAGCGCTGGGAGCCCGACACCGGGGTCTGGCCGAACGGGGGACGCACCCGGGTCGGCACCGCGAGCAGCGCGCCGCCGTCACCACGACCGGCGCCGCTGGAGTGCCCGGCGATCCTCGGGCCGCTGGACCCGCCGCGGCGGCGGGCCTGAGTCCCTCGTCTCACATGCGGCGCATCTCGAGGTAGCGCTTGACGTCCGGCAGTGAGGCCCAGACGACCGCGCCGATCGCGGCCAGGCCAGCCAGCTTGAACAGCGTCTTCATCTCTCCACCTCCCTCTGGCGTGCTCGAGGCGGCCCCGGCGTGCAGCAGCCGGCCCAGCTCACGGTCGACCGTCCGGGCCACCATGTCGGCAGCCGGGCCGACGGCGGCGCGCACGGGCTCGGAGAGTCCGATGCCGTCGTCCAGGGTGAGCGGCTGCACCCCCACGACGAGGATGCGGTCGACCTGACCGCCGAGGGTCGGGACGAGTGCCATCACTCCGCCGGGCGACAGGTCGTGGGCGTCGAGCATCACCTCGGGCAGCGGGTCCTCGTCGTACGACGCCGACGGGATGTCCGGCTCGATCAGGTAGAGCGAGCCGGGTGGCCCCTCCTGCTGGGCCACGGTGTCGACGAGGACGAGGACGTCGTACCCCGCAAGGAGCTCGTAGACCAGGTGCACACTGCGGATGCCGAAGTCCACCACCCGCACCTCGTCGGGCAGCTCGCGCCGAGCCAGGTCGGCGGCGACCTCGACGCCGAAGCCGTCGTCGCTCTTGAAGATGTTGCCGACACACGCGACCAGCACGGAGGTCATGACCGGCTCCCCTCCGCCGGCACCGTGACGGGTTCCACCTCGTCGGGCGCGAAGTAGAGGTAGCGGCCGTGTGCCGCCTTCAGGTCTGAGCCGGGGTCCTCGTCGACGGTCACGGCCAGGTGCTCGCCGTGGTCGACGTCGAACAGCACCGCGGCGACCGTCGCAGAGCGACCGGCCAGGAAGAGGTCGTACGCATCGGCCCGTCGTACGCCGGGACGCAGGATCACGCGGCTGCCGCGGCGTACCTCGACGTCCCCGACCAGCACGGCGTCGTGCTCCGGATCGACCGACGAGTCCGACCCGGGGTCCCACCACGGGACGTCCACTTCGTCCGTCGCCGGAGCACGGGGAGCGGGCGCCGCCGTCATGGAGTCGAGGTAGCGCACCGTCCCGTGCAGTCGCTCCCACAGGTCCTCGGGCATCGAGTCCACCTGCTGGAGCAGCGACGCTGTCCGAGGGTCGGTGCCACGCACCTCGCGCTTCTCCTGCTCCGAGAGGGTCATGGTCCGCAGGCTGAGCAGCTCGTCGACCTCGAGCGCGTCGAAGAAGGCGGTCTCGCTCTCGGGGGCCAGCTCGGCGTGGTCGTAGAGGATGATCGGCGTCGCGAGCACCACCGCGTCCTGCCCTGCCGGTGGGCCGAGCACCGGGAAGACCCCCTCGTTGATGCAGGCGGCGGCAAGCGGGCGCGCCCACTCGGGAGGGTCGAGCAGCGAGAGGAACGCTCCGTGCTCGACCTCGAGCACCTGGTGTGCGGCCACGAGGGAACGCCGCAGCCACGCGGGCCGATCGGGCCCCGGATCACCCGCGCGAGTCCGGTTCTCGACCCGCACGGAGACCAGCGAGACGGCGTACGGCGACTCGGGGTGCTCCACCTTCGCGACCACCCCCACCTCGAGCGGGACCCAGGTCCTGACCAGTCGGCCGACCACACCGTGCTCGTCGCGGAGCTCCTCGGTCTCCGACCCGCCCTCGATCTCGAAGGTCCGGTCCGAGGACTCGGAGGGCACCTCGATCGTGAGCTCACGCTCGCGCGCCTCGTCCCACTCGACGTACGTCGCGTCACCGACGTCCAGCGAGCTCACCGTTTCGTAGCCGTTCCCCACGCGGCGCTCGACCGAGCGGTGCTGGACCTGGAGGAACCGCACGGTGACCTGCACAGCCGGGTGCCCGCCGTCCACGAGCACCTGGCTGCTGTGGAAGGAGCGTTCGCTGGGGTCGAGGGCGACGACGTCCTCGGGCATCAGCACACCCCACTGCCAGCGCACCTGGTTCTTCGAGGAGGTGGCGCGGTACGGGTACAGCACGTAGCCCTCGTAGAGCACCGCGTCGGCCACGCCGCGGGCGCCCTCGAGGCCGCCGGCTGTCGAGGTCACTCACCCGCCTCCTCGAGCAGCGCGGCGATCGTGTCGTCCCAGCCGACCAGCCCGTGGCTCCCCCGGTAGGCGGCGAGGCGTTCGTAGGACTGACGATCCAGGCGCAGCCACGCCTGCCCCGGGAAGTGTGCGTCCATCGCCTCGCGCCAGACCGACACCGGCATCCGCACGAGCGTCTCCTTGTGCCACGGCACCGGCATCACCGAGATGGTGCCGGGCAAGCCGGTGAAGATCGTGCCGCTGAACAGCAGCAGCAATGGCACGTAGCCGTCCTCGAGGCCCGCGAGGTACTTGTGGGCAGCGACCTCGACGTCATAGCTGCACGGCATCGTGAGGTCGAAGGTGGTGGACCCCGTGAACCCGGGCAGCACCTGCGTCATGAACGCGAGCTGCATCGCCTGCATCGTCTGGCCCCAACGGGAGCGGTCCCCGAAGAGGTCGACGACCTGCGCCGCCTCGCTGTCCGAGTAGCCCCTCCGGACCGGCTCGACCCGCACCTGGCAGCGCAGCGCAACGGCGTGGACGCGCACGCCGGAGGTCTCGTCGCAACGCATCTTGAACACCACCGTCGGCCCCGCGGCGTAGCGGTCGGCGACCACCTCCTCGCAGGAGAAGTCGACGTCGACCGCGGCCGTCCGGTCGAGGCCGGCGGGCTCGTTCATGTCCCGCTCATCTCGTCGGTGCGGCTCCCGCCCTGACGCGGTACGACGGTCGCGCGGTCGTCGAGCCCACCGAAGAAGGCCTCGATCTCACGCCACACCTCCGGGCCGCCGCCGAGCCCGGTCCACGTGCTGCGCACCACGCCGACCAGCTCGTAGCAGACGTCGATCGGCACCAGGTAGCACGAGTAGCTGTCGTCGTGACGCCGCATCAGCACCGCCTCGACGTCGTGCTCGAGGTCGTCGAGCACCGGGTTGGCGCTGCTGATGTCGTCCCAGGTGGCCAGGTCGAGCTCCGACTCGGTGGCCCCGCCGGGACCGGGGTAGAAGGCAAGGAGATGCTCGGCCCCGGTCTGCCTGAAGAAGAAGACCAGATCCACCGGGACACGCAGCGAGTCCCATCGCGCGTCGTCGAGAAGCAGGTCCCCGACCCGGCGCACGTCCTCACCGACGCCTCGGTACCTCCCACCGCCGGCGCCCTGTGGCGAGAACAGCAGGTAGCAGGGCCGGCACACGCACAGCAGCCGGTGGTCGTGCAGGTCGGCGATGTGTCCGTGGCGCTCGCCGATGTCGACGGCGCAGAACTCGCAGCGCTCCTCCGCCTGAGGTGGCGGAGGACTGGGAGCGGCGATCCTTCGAAGGGCGCCGAGGCCACTGCGTGGCGGACCGGTCATGCCACGGCCCCCTGGGGCACTGCGGCCTTCCAGCCCCCGTGCTCCGGCAGAAGAGGCACGGGGACCATCGGGCTCGCACCAGAGTCGTCCGTGGCGCGACCGGCCCGCCGAGCATCGAAGCCCTGGCCACACCCACAGGTGAGGACGTCGGCTGCAAGCGACCCTCGGGAGAGCTCCTCGCCGCAGACCGGACACCGGTCGAGGTAGGCCACCAGGGTGCCGTCCAGGTTGGCCACGGCCAGAAGTGCGCCGCCGAGGGGCACCTGCGCAAGGGTGCGTGGGGGGACGTCCAGGTCCAGGTGCTGCCAAGCACTGGAGGCGTGCTCGGCGGACTCCTCGCGCGAGCGGAAGGGCTGGATCTGCAACAGGGCCGGCCCCGGGTCGACCATGCCCTCGGCCTCCACGGCCACCACGTCGGGAGCGGCCACCAGGATCGCGTCCTCGATGGCGCTCTGCACGGTGAGGGCCGACGAAGCGCACCCGTCGCAGCTGCCCTCGAGCTTGAGGTGCGCGACGCCCTCCGCGTCGACACCGAGGAGCTCGACGCCACCTGCGTGGGAGCCGAGGTAGGGGCGCACCTGGTCGAGGGCGGCCTGGACTCTGGTCTGTACGTCGACAGGGTGCAGGCCGTGGAGCACGAGCAGGTTGCCGATCACCTCGTCGTCCGCGACCTGCCGTACCAACGCGTCACCACCGGCGTCGCGGGCGATCTCCAGGGCCCGGTCGAGCCCGGCGCCGTACATGCTCATCACGTCGCGCAGCAGCTCCTCGACCCTCTCCATCACCGCCGGGACGGCACTCTGGGCGAGCTCGTCGAGGAGCTCGTCGATCCGCTCGCTCGTCTCTCGCAGCGTCTGGTTGTCCACTGGTACTCCTATCGCCGGGCGAGCTGGTCGGGTCGCACGTCCTGGCGCTGGCGGTCCAGCCAGTCGAACCAGGTGTCGAGGTTCTCGCCGGTGCGCACACTGAGTGGGAGCACCGCCACCCCGGGATTGAGACTGCGTGCCTGCTCGACGAACCGGTCGAGGTCGAAGTCGACGTACGGCAGCAGGTCGGTCTTGTTCACCACCACGACGTCGGCGGCCGCGAACATGTGCGGGTACTTGATCGGCTTGTCGTCCCCCTCGGTCACCGAGATGACCACGGCCTTCGCGTGCTCGCCGACGTCGAAGAGCGCCGGACACACCAGGTTGCCGACGTTCTCGACGAAGACGAGCGAGCCGTGCTCCGGCGCGAGCGTCACCAACGCCTGCTGGACCATCGAGGCGTCGAGGTGGCAGCCGGCACCGGTGTTCACCTGTACGGCGCGGGCCCCTGCGCGAGTGATCCGGTCGGCGTCGACCCTGGTCTCCTGGTCTCCCTCGACGACCACGATCGTCACCCGGCCGGCGAGGTCGCCGATGGTGCGTTCGAGGAGCGAGGTCTTGCCGGCCCCGGGTGAGCTCATCAGGTTCACCGCGGTCAGGTCCCGCGCCGCCAGCCAACCGCGGACGTGCTCGGCCAGCTCGTCGTTGCGGGTCAGGACCCGTTCGCCGAGCTGCAGCATCTCCGTCTCGTGCGGGGTCGGCTCGAGCCGCACGTGCTCGTGCGGTTGGTCGTGGTGGTGTCGGTGGGTGTCCGCGTCAGCACCGGCGCTCAGCCGGGTGTCGCCCTCGCCGCAGCCACAGGTCACACACATGTCGCCTCCTTCTCGAGCTCGACCGACGCCACCGTGAGCTCCTGTCCCGCGACGACAGCCACGTCTGCGCTGCCGCACGGGCAGAGCAGCACCAGGTCGTCGGCCGGGGACTCGAGCCCGCAGTCGCGGCAGGCGATCCGGCCGTCGACCTCCTCGATCTCCAGACGAGCGCCCTCGACCGGCGTACCGGCCGAGGCGACCTCGAAGCAGAACAGCATCGCGTCGGCGACCACCCCGGAGAGTCGCCCGACCCGCACGTGGACGGCGACCACGGTGCGGCCCACCGTGCGTTCGGCCACGAGGTCGACGACGCTCTGGGTGATCGACAGCTCGTGCACGTCGCCTCGTCGCTCAGTACGGCTTGACCGGCATCGAGGGTGCGTGCATCTGCTCGACCACGTTGCCTCCGCCGGTGTACATGTGCACGCCGCACGGCAGACACGGGTCGAAGCTGCGCACGGCACGCATGATGTCGATGCCCTTGAACTGGTCGGGTGGGTTCTCCTCGAAGATCGGCGTGTTCTGCACCGCATCCTCGTAGGGTCCGGGCGTCTCGAAGCCGTCCCTGACGCTGCCGTTCCAGGGCGTCGGCGGGTAGGGGTGGTAGTTGGCGATCTTGCCGTTCTTGATCACCATGTGGTGGCTGAGCACCCCACGGACCGCCTCGGTGAACCCGACGCTGACCGCCTCGTCCGGGACCTCGAACTTGGTCCAGGTCTTGGTGTGACCCGCGCGGATCTCCTCGAGGGCCTTCTCGCAGAAGTACAGCGCCAGCGCGGCCGAGTAGGCCTGGAAGTACGTCCGGGCGCGGTTGCGCTCGAGAGCGTTGCTCCACTGCGGGATCTTCCACTCGAAGGTCACCTCGGGCTTCATGGCCGTGCGCGGCAGGTTGATCACCACGCTGTGCCCGGTCGCCTTCACGTAGCCGCAGTCGACCAGGCCGCTCAGGGCGGTCGACCAGAGGCGCGCGATCGGGCCACCACCGGTGTCGAGGGCCAGGTGGTCGGTCCCGTCGTACCAGCGCGGTGACATCGTCCAGCTGTACTTGTCGTCGAAGTCGCGCCGTCCCGGCTTGGGGATCGTGTGCTGGTTCCACGGGTGCCGGCGGTCCACCGGGTTGCCCAGGGGGTCGTGGGTCACGAACACCTCGCGGTTCGACTCGGCCCAGTCCTCGTAGTAGGAGTGCCCGAGCAGGATGCGGATCCCGAGGTTGATCTCGACCAGGTCGTTGGTGACCAGCTTCCCGTCGACGACCACACCCGGCGTGACGAACATCTTTCGACCCCAGTCGGTCATGTGCTCGTACTTGAAGTCGCAGTACGCCGGGTCGTTGAGGCTTCCCCAGCAGCCGAGCAGGATGCGCCGCTCGCCGACGTGCTCGTAGCCGGGCAGCGCCTCGTAGAAGAAGTCGAAGAGGTCGTCGTGCAGCGGCACGACCCGCTTCATGAACTCGACGTACCGCATCAGCCGGGTCAGGTAGTCGGTCATCAGCTGGATGGTCGGCACCGTGCCGACCCCACCCGGGTAGAGCGTCGAGGGGTGGACGTGGCGCCCCTCCATCAGGCAGAACATCTCCCGCGTGTAGCGGCTGACCTGCAGCGCCTCGCGGTAGAAGTCGCCCTCGATCGGGTTGAGCGATCGCATGATGTCGCCGATGGTGCGGTAGCCGTGGATGCCGGCGTTGGGTGCCTCGGTGTTGTTGGCCTTCTCGAGCACGCCGGGGTTGGTCTCCTTGACCATCCGCTCGCAGTAGTCCACCCCGACCAGGTTCTCCTGGAAGATGTTGTGGTCGAACATGTACTCCGCGGCCTCGCCGAGGTTGATGATCCACTCACCGAGGTGCGGCGGCGCGATGCCGTAGGCCATGTTCTGGTTGTAGACCGAGCAGGTCGCGTGGTTGTCACCGCAGATGCCGCAGATGCGGCTGGTGATGAAGTGCGCGTCCCGTGGGTCCTTGCCCTTCATGAACAGGCTGTAGCCGCGGAAGATCGACGAGGTGCTGTGGCACTCGCGAACCTCCTTCTGCTTGAAGTCGATCGAGGCGTAGATGCCGAGGCTCCCGACGATCCTGGTGATCGGGTCCCACGACATCTCCACGACATCGGTGTCCTGGGTGGAGGTCTTCTTGGTCTGTGTGGCAGTCATCGGTGTCCCCTCACCAGGTCTTCGTGAAGCCGGTCTTGAGCTCGCCCTTGGAACGCCAGGAGGGTTCCTTGTCGAGGGTGGTCTGGGTGACCTTCCGCAGGCGGCGTACGGCCTTGCCGTAGAGCGCGCTCCCCCTCGACGACAGCTTGGCTCCGGGTGGCTCGTCCATGAACGGCATGAACTTGTCCGGGAACCCGGGCATGGTGCAGCCGATGCAGATGCCACCGACGTTCGGGCAGCCGCCGACACCGTTGATCCAGCCACGCTTCGGGACGTTGCACTTGACCACGGGTCCCCAGCACCCGAGCTTGACGATGCACTTGGGCGAGCCGTACTCAGTCGCGAAGTCGCCCTGCTCGTAGTAGCCGGCCCGGTCGCAGCCCTCGTGCACGGTCGCGCCGAACAGCCAGCGCGGGCGCAGTGCCTCGTCGAGCGGGATCATCGGTGCCTGGCCGGCCACCTGGTAGAGCAGGTAGACCAGGGTCTCCGAGAGGTTGTCGGGGTGGATCGGGCAGCCCGGGACGCACACGATGGGCAGCCCTGCCTTGGACTTCCAGTCCCAGCCCAGGTAGTCGGGCACTCCCATGGCACCGGTGGGGTTGCCCGACATCGCGTGGATGCCGCCGTACGTCGCACAGGTGCCGACCGCGACGATGGCCGTCGCCTTGGGCGCCAGGCGGTCGAGCCATTCCGAGGTCGGCATCGGCTGGCCGGTCACCGGGTTGTTGCCGAACGCGGCCCAGTACCCCTCGGGCTTGATCGACTCGTTCGGGATCGACCCCTCGACGATGAGCACGAACGGCTCGAGCTCGCCGCGGTCGGCCTTGTGCCACCACTCGATGAAGTTGTCGGCGCCCTGCTCCGGTCCGCACTCGTAGTCGATCAACGGCCAGTGCACCGCGATCTTGGGCAGGCCCGGCAGAGCGCCGAGGACGATCTCCTCGACGCTCGGTTGCGTGGCCGCGGTCAGCGCGACGGAGTCGCCGTCGCAGCTGAGGCCGCCGTTCATCCACAGGACATGCACCACGCCCTCATCGGCGTCCTGGCTCTCCGTTCCTGCCTCTGCGACCTCGCTCGTCATCTGCGACCGCCCTCGGTAGGGAAAATGCTTGCCTCTTGCATCCTCCCCGCCAGAACGGAAGCCGCGAGGACCCGTTTTTGCCGCAATCGGCGAATCGCGGATACCGGGCACACCGCGAGACACCAGGACGGTCGGCAGCCGGACCGCAGGTCAGCGGTGCGGTGCGGATGGGCTGGCTCATAGGCCGGGAGATGACCCCGACTGAACAACCAACGTTGGCAATGTTGGTACTAGCGGCCTGACCTGCGGTTACGTGAATTTCAACGCTGGCACTCGTGGGGCAGTCCAGAACTTCCTGCGGACTGGTTGCGGACTGACTCAGCGGTTCGGGAGTCCGTGCGGGTCGCCGAACCTCTCGTCTGATGCTCCCATTGGCAGAGGAAGACAGAGCACATCAATGCCGCTGCACGATCGACGAACTCTCATGGGTTGTGGGGGCCTACGAGACCACTCCGCAGAACTCCCACGGCCGTGTACCGTTCATCCGCCCCGGTGAGAACCGCCCGATCTCGGCGGTCGCCGCCGGACGCGATGACGACGTCCAGCATCACATCCAGCCCAACCGCGTCAGTGGGGTGGGCGAGTTCTCCGGCACCTTTCCGCGATTCCTCGCTGTCGCGCTGCCCACGCCAGGACGAACACCGAGGCCCCGGCCACCACTCCCCACACGAGGGTCGCGTCGCTCCCGAGGGTGGACACGTCGAACGGGTCCAGATCACCTGGGAGCTGGACTGTCACCAGACCGACGACGGCGAGGACGACCAGCGAACCGGCCAGGGAGCCCGGCTCCCGGTTGTCAGGTCGAGCGAGGATGGCCGCCAACGCGGGGCCGAGCAGGATGAGACCGACTCCAGCCGTGGTCACGGCCCCCCACGAGACGGTGAGGCCGGAAGGCTGGTCGCCGACCACGAGGCCGGCGTACCCGGCCCAGCAGGCAACGGCTAGGGCCACGACGAGGAGGCGGGCAGCCAGACGTCGAGTGTGGGAGTACGGCGCCACGTCGGTGACCCCGGCGGCCGGCTGGTCCAGGGCGAGCGCCGACGCGGTTGCCGCGAGCGCTGCAGAGAGCCAGGTCAACAGCGAGCCGGGTCCGTGAGGCCACGCGGCGAGGTCGAGCAATGCCAGGGCCGCGGCGCCCGCACCAGCTCCCGCGACCGGTGCCCACCGGATGGCCCCCAGCTCCGCGCGAACAGCCGATCGATCCGCTCCCGGATGGGTGCGCGTGCTCACTGCAGTGGCCATGTCGGGTCCACGACGTAGTAGCTCTCCGGGCCGACCATCACGGTGAGGAGCAGCAGAACCACGGTGACAACCGCAGTGCCGATCACCCAGCGCGCTACCCGGCGACGCGCCTCCCCCTCGGTGCCGTGGGCAACTGCGCCCAAGGCCGCGAGCGCGCAGAGGCCGGTGAGGTACCCGAGCCGGAGAAACAGGTCGCCGCCCTCGTGCCAGTGGTTGGGGTCGGCGTATCCGGTCACCAGCGCGAACGGCGAGGAGTGGTGGACCAGCAAGAGCGGGAGGGTCTTACCGGGCATCATCGAGAGCGCAGCCCAGAGCACCAGCAGCACGCTGGTCACGGCCGCGGCCGTCGGCCAGCGCCACCAGCGAGCCACTACGACGCCGAGCAGGGGTCCACCCAGGCAGGCGAGCGCACCGGCAGCCAGGTTGGCCGCGAGCTCGGCGTCGGAGTACTCGTTCCAGCCGAGCGCGTAGATCGGCGGGTCCGTCATCCAGACGTAGAAGATGTACGCCGATCCGGCGAACCCCACCGCGGCAGGCAGCAGGCACGCCAGGCACAGGGCCAGGGTGCGGCGCACCTCGCTGACCGGCGCGGCCTCGAGCGTGCCGCCGAGTCGTCCACTGCTCGAGGTGATGCGGTTCATCACGACCAGGCCGAGCAGCCCGATCATGAACGCCGGGGCCACGGGGCTGTCCAGGCTGGTGTTCGGCCGCTCCTGAGTGAGGTCGTACGCCGCGTCACCGTAGGCGGCGTCGGACACGTAGGTCGCCAGCACGAACACCCAGAGCAGCGTGCCCACGATGAACAAGGGGTGTCGCGCCACCCGCAACGCCTCGTAGCGGGCAAGGGTGGCCAAGGTGGCCCGCTCGGCGACCGGTGCCGCCAGGGCCCCCGCGCTCATTGGTGCACCTCGTCCAGGTCGTGCCGGGGCACGCCGCGAAGCAGCAGGTAGGCGTCCTCCAGGGTCGGCTCCGTGAGCTCGGCGCCGGCGGGCGGGTGGTGTCCGATGTGGCGGTACCGGCCGGTGCCGGTGCGCCAGGCCGACAATGCGCGGTTGTCCTCGCGGTCGGCCAGCCACACCCGGCCGCGGGCCGAGGCAACGAGCTCAGTCACCGGTCCGTCGTGCAGTACCCGGCCGGCGTCGAGAACCACGACGCGCTCGCACAGCGCGGCGACGTCCTCGGTCTGATGGGTGGCGAGCAGCACGGTGGCGTGGTGACCCACTCCGGAGAGGACGCCGCGGAGCGAGACACGCTGCTCGGGGTCGAGCCCGGTGGTGGGCTCGTCGAGGACGAGCAGGTCCGGCTTCCCGAGCAGGGCCTGGGCCAACGCGACCCGGCGGCGCTGGCCACCGGACAGCGCACGCATGCGCTTGCCCGCGAGGTCGGACATACCGACCAGGTCGAGCACACGTTGCGCCTCGGCGTGCCGGGCCGGGCGGTCCGACCACTCCTTGAGCGCCGCCAAGTAGTCGACGTACCGGAACGCGGTGAAGCCTCGTGGGTAGCCGCTCTCCTGCGGCAGGTAGCCCAGGCGCCGGCGGATGTCCGTGCGCTGCCCGGGCTGGAACGGGTCGAGCCCGAGGACCCGGCAGGTACCGTCCGTGGGCCGCAGCACCGTTGCCAGGATTCTCAGGAAGGTGGTCTTGCCGGCCCCATTCGGGCCGAGTAGGCCGGTGATGCCGACACCGAGCATCAGATCGACGCTGTCGAGCGCGGGGCTCCGGCCGTACATCTTGGTGACGCCGTGCAGGGCGACGGTGGAACTGTTCATCGGATCCTCCCGAGGGTGGCCAGACGGTCGAGCCGCAACCAGAAGATGAGCGTGGCGATCGCCGCCACGACGACGTAGAGCGACAGCATCGGTGTGCTGAGGACGAGCAGGACATCGTGGAATCCCGGTCCCGACGCCACCGCGGTGATGATGACCCACAGGGCGGTGATCCCCAGCGCGCCTTCGGACACCGGGAACCAGGTCGACAGGGCGAGGGTGAGGGCGGTGCAGGCCAGCGCGGGCAGCAGCCAGGCGGCGGCCGTCCACACCGACCACGGCAACAGCGGCGCCACCAGCAGCAGGAGCGGAAGGGCTACCACCAGCACGGTGACCGCACGGAGGATCAGCAGGCGGAGCGGCTCGCTGGGGGTGGCCAGCGTGGTCTCCCAGATCGGGTCGGCGTCCTGACCATAGGCGAAAGCCACCGCGCCGACCGGAACGAGGGGCGCGACGGCCAGGAAGACGAACGTGCTCCAGGTCGAGCTGGCCTGGACCGCGACGACCGCGAGGAGGACGCAGAGCAGGACGCCCAGCAGCCAGGCCCCTCGGACCCGGGGCGCGGACCCGGCGATCATGACGTCCCTCTCGGAGAGCCCCAGCCGCAACGCAATGCGCTGGGCGCGCGACTCCGGCCCGGCCAGCACGTCGTCGACGACCCGGTCCCAGACCGCAACGTGCCGACCTCGATCGGCGTCGTCCCGCAGCGCTGCGCGGCACTTGCCGCAGCGGACCAGGTGCGCTTCGAGCGACGCGGTGACCGGAAGAGGGGTCCTGCCGGCCGCGTAGTCCCGCAACGCGGCCACATCGGCGTGCCACTGGCTCATGGGATTCCTCCTGCCACGCCGGCCCGCAGCTGTACCTTCGCGCGGCGCAGCCGGCTCTTGACGGTGTTGACCGGTACGCCGAGGAGCTGGGCGGCCTCGCGGCTGGTGAGTCCGTCGAGGATCATCGCCTGCACGACCGACCGCAGCTCCGGGCTCAGCCTGTCCAGCGCGGAGCCGAAGCCGCCGTACTCGACCCCGAGCAGGACCCGTTCCTCGGCACTCGGCTCCGGCTCGCGGTTGCCGGTCAGGGACAGCGCCTGGAGCCGGGCGGCGAGCGTCGGCCTGGTGCGCAGCCGTGAGATCAGCCGGCGTACGGCGATGCCCCAGAGCCAGGCGGCCACATCGCCCTCGCCACGCCATTTCCCCGCTTCGCGCCAGACGGCGGTGAAACAGTCCTGGACTGCATCATCCACCGCGTCCGGGTCGCTGCACCGGCGGGAGAGGCGTGCGGTGAGCCACGGCGCGTGCCGGTCATACAGCTCGCGGAGCGCCGCCAGCTCACCCGACGCCAGAGCCGCGACCAGCTCCGCATCGGTGTGAGACGTGACGTCCTGCATACCTCGACTGTCGCATCGACCGGCCGATTCGGGTCCCTCGAATTTCTCACGCGCACCTCCGCCTGCGGCTCAGCCCGCATTGATCGGGTTCAGCACGGGCGGCGAGACCGGCTTCGCGGTGAGGTAGCCCGTGAACGCGTCGAGGTCGATCGGCCCGCTCCACAGGTCGGTGCCCTAGGTGAACGCACTGACCCTGTCTCCCCCCACCGACCAGGGACGCTGTTGGCTCTGTTGCGTTGACGGATACCACGGGGGCATTGAGGGTGGCTTTTGATGGAACGCACTCGCCGTTCAATCGCGCCTGTGGGGATGCACGGGGTTCACTGGTTTCGGTTCCCGCCCGAGGTGATCTTGTCGGACGTGCGCTGGTGACTTCACAAGCCACTGCCACGGGCGTGGCCGCCCAGCCCCGCGCCGGCCACAACGCCGCATCCTCGGACCTGCTGTTAACCCAGAATGACGTAGAACATCGGTACCTGCTCGGTGGTCACAGTCTGCGCGAACTGGGGCTCGTTCTCGCAGACTGTGACTACCGGAGCATGTACCGGCGCCGTGGAGAGGAGGCGGCGTGACCGTCGCTGCTGCTGACCGCGTCTGCATCGTCGGTGCCGGACCCGCCGGGCTATCTGTCGCACGCGCGCTGAGTCGGCTGCGGATTCCCTACGACCAGTACGAACGGCACACCGACGTGGGGGGCATCTGGGATCTGGAGAACCCCGGCACGCCGATGTACGAATCAGCCCACTTCATCTCCTCACGGAAGCTCTCAGGTTTCTTCGACCACCCGATGCCGAACAGCTACCCCGACTACCCGAGCCACCGGCAGATCCTCGACTACACCCGAGAGTTCGCCGCCACCTACGGGCTCCGCGAGCAGATCCGGTTCGGCACCGCCGTCACCGAGTCCGACCACGAGGGTGACCACTGGATCGTGGGACTGGCTGACGGGTCCCGGCACACCTACCGGGCCCTGATCTGCGCCACCGGCACGACCTGGTCGCCTCGGATGCCGACCATTCCTGGCCACTTCAACGGCGAGGTGCGGCACTCGGTGACCTACCGCGACCCCATGGAGTTCCGCGGGCGGCGGGTCCTGGTGGTCGGGCTTGGGAACTCCGGGGCAGACATAGTCTGCGACGCGGCGTTGATCGCCGACGCCTCGTTCGTGAGCGTGCGCAGGGGATACCACGTGATCCCGAAGCACATCTTCGGCATCCCGGCCGACGAGTTCGGTGAGTCCGGTCCCTCACTCCCGCTCCGGGTCGAGCGCCCCATCTTCACCGCACTGCTCAGGGTGCTGCAAGGCGACCTGACCCGGCTCGGGCTGCCGAAACCGGATCACAAGCTCTTCGAGTCCCATCCTCTGCTGAACAGCCAGCTGCTGCACCACCTTCAGCACGGCGACGTGACGGTGAAGGCGGACATCGCCGCGTTCGAGGGCGACCGGGTGCGGTTCACCGACGGCAGCACCGAGCAGGTGGATCTCGTGCTGTTCGCCACCGGCTACGACTGGACGACGCCCTACGTGCCGAAGGAGTACTTCCGATGGCGTGACGGGCCGCCCCGAGCTGTACCTCACGGCATTCAGCCGCGAGCACCGCAACCTGTTCGGGCTCAGCTTCCTGGAAGTGAACTCCAGCGCCTACACGCTCTTCGACCAGGTGAGCAACCTGGTAGCGCAGTACCTCCACGACCAGGTGCACGACCCCGGCCGGGCAGCAGCATTCGACCACATGATCGCCACGGAGCATCCCGACCTGAGCGGCGGCATCCGCTTCATCGACTCGGCGCGGCACCGGTCCTACGTCGACGGCCGAGCGTTCCGCACCGAACTGGGCAGGGTCACCGAACACATCGGCTGGCAGCCGCTGAAACCCGGGATGTTTGCCAGGCCGTTGCCGCCATCCTCCGGTGCGACAGTCCGGGAATGAGTGTGTAGACCAACGACACCGCGCACCCGGTTGCGGCCCACGTTCGGTGTGGGCGTCGACGGCGACCGGGGCGAGGGTGAGCGCCGGCGAGATGACCGATGGCTTCACTCTCTCCGCTTCGCTCTCCGACGGTGCATCTCGGATGTGGCGGCTGGTGGCGACGGCGCTGGCACCGGAACCTGCCGACAACTCGAGCCGGCCGTAGTCGCCGGTCAGTGCGCGACGGCCGGAGCGATCAGCGTGCACACCATGGAGAGGTAGTCACCTTCACCGGCGCCAGGTGGGGGTCCGTTCACGTTGCCGGGTGAGGTCGTCGACTGGACGACGGTGACCAGCCGGAGGGCCGGGACCACCGCCACCACCTGGCCGCCGGAGCCGAGGGCCGCGAAAGCAGGATGCCCGTCGCAGGTAGTGACCCACTGCTGGTAGCCGTAGGCCTCGGTCAGCCCGTTGACCGTGCGCACCTGTGCTTTCTGGGCGGCGTGCTCCCACGCTGCGGGCACGAGCTGACGTCCGTGCCATGAGCCGGCCTGGAGCCAGAGCTGGCCGAGCAGGAGGAGGTCGCGCGCGGTGAGCTTCTGTCCGCCCCCGCCGATGTTCCTGCCCTGCGGGTCCGTCGGCCAGGCGAACCCCGCCCGGGCATAGGGCTTCAGGTTCCTTGCGAGCGCCACCGGCTGGTACGCGGGATCGGTCTTGATCCCCAGCGGCTCGAACAGTTTCCGTCGTGCGTAGGCGAACGCGCTCTCGCCGGTCGCCTCCTGCAGGATCGCCGAGATCAGGTGCGAGCCGGCACTGGCATAGGCGAACCCCTCCATGGAGTGTCCCCGTCCGGCCATCACCAGCGACGTACGCACCCAGTCGCGGGCGGTGTCGAAGACCGTCCCGTAGAAGGCGTCGTCGTCTGGCAGGCCGCCGGTCATCGTCAACAGCTGGCCCAGGGTGATCGCCGAGACACGTGGGGTCATGTCCGCGCGGTAGGCGGGCAACAGCTCGGCCAGGGTCTGGTCGATGCCGTGCAGCTTGCCGTCGTGGATCGCGATGCCGACGAGCGTGCCGAGGATCGTCTTCCCGGCCGACTCGATGTCCAGGTGGGCGTCGGCACGGCTGTGGAAGTAACGCTCGTAGACCCGGTGGCCGTCCACGGAGACGGCCACCGTGCGCAGCCTGGTGTACGACCCGGTCACTTCGTTGTCGGCGAGGAAGCTGGACACCTGCTCGTCGATCCGCCTACCGACCTCCGCCGCCGACGGCGAACGCTCCCCGGAACCGCCGCACCCCGCGTTTGCGATCGCGAAAGCGAAGGTGAGCGCGACGCAGACGAGTGGCACTCTGACCCTGCCGTACCCATGGCGCATCGACATGCCGCTGCCCTCCACGCGTAGTCCCCACGGTACCTCCGCAGCGCGACCGAGGGCGCCCTCGACGAAGAGTCCTGCGCCATCCCTCCGACCGTCCCGGCGCGACAACCCAAGACGCTTTGTCTTCGGGGCATCCCGACACTTGCCGGCGCGAGTCCGCGCAGCAGCGTCACTAGGCGGCGCTCGCGGACTCAGGGAAGGGTCGCGTCCTCGCGTGGTCAGCGACGGGCCCGTGCGAAGTGGTCGTCCAGCACCGCGGCTGCCGTCTGCCTGGCGATCCGGATGCCGTCTTCGACGGCTTTGCGGAAGTGGATGCCGCCCCAGATCCTGGCCTCGCCGACCTCTCGGGTGAGCTCCCTGACCGTGTCGAAATGCCGGGCCCCCAGCCCGGTCAGGCTGGGGATCGTCAGGTCGATGTGTCGAGTTCCCAGGAAGGCAGCCAGTGCCTCCCCGCCAGCAGGCGTGATGCAGGAGTGGGCACTCGGGTACTCAGGGTGGTTCGGAGTTCCTGCCAGGAGATGCATCCAGGTCGGGTCGGCGACGGTTGCGTCATTGCCGTCGGACTCGCCTCCCCGAATCGCGGTGATCGGCCGCCAGAACTCGTAGGCGTACTTGGCGTCGAAGCAGGCGATGATCCCGTCGGCGTACGACACCGAGACCATGGCCATCATCCGGGCCGCCTGGACGATGTCCAGCCTGTGCTGGGTGATGACCCCGCGGAGGGCTTGGTGCGCCTGCTGCACCGGTGCCTCCCCCCAGAACAGCGCTGCCGTCGTCTGCCATTCCTTGCGAGTCGCGCTCGTCCGGGAGCCGATCTCCTTGACCTCGTTGTAGTCACGAGCCCAGCGCTTGCTGCCAAGTGGGGGAGGTCCGTCTGGCCTGAATTGGTCTGCGGACTCCAGGCCGAAGGGTTGCATGTGGCCGAGGTAGGTCCCGAGGGGCGGCGTGGGAGCAGTCGGGACCCAGTCTCCCGGGAGCGCAGGATTCGGCGGGGTGTAGCCCACGTTGGCGCGGAAGCCGTCGTCGGCCCGCAGGGCGATGAGAGCGTTGGCGACCCGTAGTCCCAGAGCGACACCTGAAGTCTTCGCCTGCCCGTCGGGGATGGTGGCCAGGGACGCGTCGTATGCCGGATCGAGGATCGTGGCTTCCTGACCTGGGAGGTAATGCTCGTAGATCCGGTGGGCGGCCGCGACCACGGCAGCCTCGGGCGACGTACCTCGGGGGGCGCTGGTGCGGATGGCGAAGGGTTCGTACTCGTGCCTGACTGCCATCACGGTGTCGTACACCGCAATGCCGGCGTACCCGAAGATGACGTGCCCCTCAGCGGGGCTGAGTGCCGACGCGGTGAAGGCCTGCGTCCCCACAGCGTCCCACGCTGACACATAGCTGTCTGTCCGGGACTGATGACGGCCGGACGCGTTCGCGGTTTGTGTGAGGGGGGTGGTCACCAGGATCGTGACGGACAGAAGTGCGCAGGCGCGTCGCAGGAACGACATGGCAGCCTCCAGTTCGAGGACGTTCGGGGCCTGATCCATGCGTAGCCCGCGCCGGGCCGGGGGGCTATTCGCGTTCAGGCGAATCTTTCGATGACGGCGAACGGCGAGGAGCAGTCGAGCCGTGATCGAGCCGGTCGGTCGCGGCCGTGTGGCGACCTTCGAAGGCGATGACCGCAGCGAGCCGGTTGGTCACGCCGAGCTTCCGGAACGCGTGCTCGAGATGCTTGCGGATCGTGCAGGGGGCGACGTACAGCCGGTCGGCGATCTCGGTGTTGGTGAGCCCCTCGGCGACGAGATGCAGCACCCTTCGCTCCTGCACCGTCATGGTCGCAGCTTGAGGTGCGATCGGCTGGTTCTGGAGCAGGCGCTCCAGGGCCGGAGCGATCATCTGGAGGACCGCGAGGTCCCGTTCAGAGAACAGTTGGCTTCCGCGGTCCAAGCCCAGTTGGGCGGTGTGATTCCGCCCGTTGCGGAAGCCGATGACGAGTCCGTCGACAAGGCCGTGCGCGGCGAGCCCGTGGCGTTGCTCCGGATCGAGCGGCCGGTGCACGATCCCCACGGGAGGCGACCCTCGGCACAGTCGCGGTCCACTTTCGTGTTCTCCGGCGGGCAGGCACACCCAGTCGACCAAGCAGCCGCTCGGGTCGGCGATCCCGACGGCAATCGTGTCGCACGGGATCAGGACCGCGACATTCTCCAAGACCTCCTGAGAGGGCAGCATCCCGGGCACTGGGTCCGCGGCCACGAGGGCGCGCAGTGCGGTTTGTTCTGAGCTGGTCAACAGCAGATCAGGCACGGCGCCTCCCCGGGAACCTCGCGAACACGAATCCGGCCGCTGCCGCGTGTCACCTCCTCAGCACCGACTAACTCACGACCCTGCGCGGCTCGGATGCCCCCATGGTTGGCGACTCGATCGGGTGATGGCAACGAATCCAGGTCAATTATCTAGACCGCGCATGCCTGACAAGTCCGTTTTCGGCGCTCGAGGCCCAGCGACGAGCGTGCAGAGTGGCGCTCACCACGCGAGCTCGGCGGCGGCGCGTCGGAGTTCACCGCCTTGGTGACCGCGGTTCTCGAGATCCCCAACCGCGCAGCGATCCGTGCCTTCGGCACTCCCTCCGCCGCGAGACTCCTGATCAGCGCCCAGTCCTCCACAGTGATCGCAC
>CAWJGX010000027.1:0-77397 GCA_963842565.1 uncultured Actinomycetota bacterium
GGACGGTGATGGTCTTGGTGTCCTGGCTGGTGCCGACGCCCTCGCCGTCGGACTCGTCGGTGTCGTGCACCACGAGGGTGTACGTGCCGGGTGGGGCGGTGACGGTGAAGGAGTACGGCGAGAGCGTGCAGCACTCCTGCGCCGTGGTGAACCCGTTGCGCACGGTCTTCTCGCCCTGCCGCAGCTCCCAGACGACGTTGGCCTCGAACGTCGACGCCCGGCCGGTGACCTCGAACTGCGTCGGGACCGTCGCGCCCTCCGTGGGCGAGGTGACCTGCACGGGGGAGAGGGCCGAGTCCGCGCTGGTCGGTGGGACCGGCGATGAGACGTCGGTGGCCAGCAGGGTGTCGCTGGGCTTCCCGTCGACCAGGAACTGCACCGGCAGGGTGCTCTTCGTGGCCGCATCTGCCGTCCACACCAGCGCCTGGAGCGCGATCCCGGCATCGGCGTCGTCCACGTTGCCGGTGGGTCCGGAGAGGCCGCTGAGGTCGATCGTGATGACACCGTCGGCGGTCGTCGCCTTCGCGGTCACCCCCGACACCGGCCACGGGTCGTAGTCGGGGTCGAGCGGCTGGCCGTTCAACGCCTCGTCGACGGCGACCTGGAGGTCCGTTCCGGTGGCGTCGGCGACGTGTCGCTCCTCCGCGAACAGCCGCGGGCCGCCGGCCGTGTCGCCCACGTAGTAGGCAGGCACGGACGCATTGCGGGGTGGCGGCGCCTCGGCAGAGGGCTGGGCCGAGGCCGATGCCTGGGGCTTCACCGGGCTCGCCGCGGGCGGCCGGTCGGACTGGCTCTGCGCCAACCAGGCCGCCCCGCCGATCACCAGGACGGTGGCTGCGGCGGCGCCCACGGTCAGTGGGACCCACCGGGCCGCCGAGGGTCGTACGGCGCGCTCACGGATCTCCTCCGGGCCGCCCCGGGGGCGGACGTCGGAGACCGCCTCCTCCAGCAGGCCGCGCAGGTCTGAGTCGTCGGTCGGAGTGGTCATGAGGTCTCCTCGAGGAGTGGGTTCAGCGACTGTCGGAGGGCAGCGGCACCGCGCGACGCATGGCTCTTGACCGCGCCCTGGCTGATCGACAGGGTCTCGTGCGATCTCCCGCTCGGACAGGTCGAGGTAGTAGCGCAGGGCCAGCACCTCCCGCTGCCGGCGAGGCAGGCGTCCCAGGGCGTCGACCACCGCTCGGCGCCGCTCGCCGCGCAGCACGTCCTCGTCGGCGCCCGGCCCGTCGCCCGGAGCGTACGGCGGGTGCTTGCCCACGACGGTGAGATGGCGCAGCACCGAGCGGGAGCGGTTGACGACCGTCTGGCGCAGGTACGCCGGCACGTCGGCATCCCCCAACCGGTCCCAGCGCCGGTAGATCGCCACGAAGGAGTCCTGCACGACCTCCTCGGCACGACCGACGTCACCGAGGAGCAGCACGGCGAGGCGGACCAGACGCACGTAGTGCTCGTCGTACAGCCGGCCGAGAGCGGCGTCGGCCCCGGCGTCGGTTCCGGAGTCGGCGTCGATGGGCACCCCCTGGGCACTGCGGCCGGTCAGCTCGTCGTTCAGGACGTTCGTCACGTTAGTTGGACGCGGAGCCGGTCCCGGTGGTTTACACGCCGCAACCGGTTATCAGGCAAACTGACGCCATGAGCGACGAGAGCGGCGGGGAGGACTGCCTCTTCTGCAAGATCGCCGGCGGTGAGATCGAGGCCGACGTGGTCCACGAGTCCGCGACCACCGTGGCTTTTCGCGACCTGAACCCCCAGGCGCCCACCCACGTCCTCGTGATCCCGCGCAGCCACTACGCCAACGCGGCCGACCTGGCAACCGGTGAGCCCGAGACCGCGGTCGACCTGTTCGCCGCGGCGCGCGCGATCGCGGAGCAGGAAGGCCTCGGCGCGGGCTACCGCCTCGTCTTCAACACCGGCAAGGCCGCGCACCAGACGGTCTTCCACGCCCACATGCACGTCCTCGGTGGCCGCGCCATGACCTGGCCGCCTGGATGAGCACCTCGGGGACCCACCCGACCGGTCGGCCCCGAGGTCGGCTCCGCCGCGCGCCGTACGACGCTCCTCGTCGTCGGCTCCGTGCTGGCCCTGGTCCTGGCTGCCTGCGGGAGCTCCGGGAACGACTCCGACGCGGACCAGGCAGCCGCCGAACCCACCCCCACGGCCAGCACGACGGACTCGGCGCACGTGGGCCACTCGACCCAGGCGGCCCCGGTCCGGCACAAGCCGCTGCGCAAGGGGGAGAGCCGGATCACCGTGAAGATGCCGGAGGACTACACGCCCTCGGCTCCGACGGGCACCGGCACCGACGACTACCGCTGCTTCCTGCTCGACCCGCACGTCGCGACCGACCAGTTCATCACCGGCTTCAACGTCCTGCCCGGCAACCCGGACGTGGTGCACCACGTGATCCTGTTCCGCGTGCCGGCCGACCTGGTCCCGGAGGCCGAGCAGAAGGATGCCTCCACGCCAGGGCAGGGCTGGACGTGCTTCGGCAGCTCGGGGATCGGCAAGGGTGCCGGTGTCGAGATCGACGACGCACCCTGGCTCGGGGCCTGGGCTCCGGGCGGCAGCGAGCAGGTCTACGGCAAGGGGCTCGGTGAGGAGCTGGGCAAGGGCTCCCGGGTGATCATGCAGGTGCACTACAACCTGCTCGCCGGGAAGAGCCCCGACCGCAGCGCCACCGAGCTGCGGGTCGCACCCGGCGACCGCGGACATCACCCCGCTGCAGACCCGGTTGCTCCCGGCACCGGTCGAGCTGCCGTGCCGGCCGCAGCACAGCGACGGCCCGCTCTGCGACCGAGACGCGGCCCTGGCCGACGTGAAGAAGCGCTTCGGCGACGGTCCCGGCGTCCACGGCAGACCTGCTGCACTTCCTGTGCGGAGAGGTCAAGGCGGGACCGGTCCAGTCCTGCACCCGGATGATCATGAAGCCGGAGACCGTCCGTGGGGTCGCCGGACACATGCACCTGTTGGGTCGCTCGATCAAGATCGAGGCCAACCCGGGAACCCCCAGGGCGAGGACGCTCCTGGACATCCCCGTCTGGGACTTCGACAACCAGGGCAGCAAGCCGATCAAGCCGGCGAAGCTGAAGGCCGGCGACACCCTCAAGGTCACCTGTCGGCACACCCAGACGCTGCGGGACGACCTCCCCTCGTTCGAGGGCCAGCCCGACAAGTACGTCCTGTGGGGCGAGGGCACCACCGACGAGATGTGCCTCGCGATCCTGCTCGTCACCCGCCCGTAGGGACTCATCACCCGCCCGGTGCGAAATGGCAGGAGAACCGGCGGGCCCCGCTCCCGTAGCATTGAGCGCAAGATGACTGAAACCACCAACGCGAAGACCAGCGACGAGACCCTGCACACCGTCGTCGTCCCCAACAGCATCAACATGGTCGCGCTCCTCGGCCCCGGCGACGAGCACCTCTCCCTGATGGAGAAGGCCTTCTCCGCCGACCTCCACGTGCGCGGCAACCAGATCACCCTGCGCGGCGAGCCGGCCGAGGTGGCGTTGGCCGAGCGGATGCTCGACGAGCTCGTCACGATCATCCGCACCGGCCAGGGCGTCAGCCCCGAGACCGTCGAGCGCGTGATCACGATGCTGCGCGCGGAGACCACGGAGCGCCCGGCCGACGTGCTCAGCCTGAACATCCTGTCCAACCGCGGACGCACGATCCGGCCGAAGACGCTGAACCAGAAGCGCTACGTCGACGCGATCGACAAGCACACCATCGTCTTCGGGATCGGGCCCGCCGGAACCGGCAAGACCTATCTCGCGATGGCCAAGGCCGTCCAGGCGCTGCAGGCGAAGAAGGTCAACCGGATCATCCTCACCCGCCCGGCAGTCGAGGCGGGCGAGCGGCTCGGGTTCCTGCCCGGCACGCTCAGCGAGAAGATCGACCCCTACCTGCGCCCGCTGTACGACGCCCTCCACGACATGCTCGACCCCGAGACGGTGCCCAAGCTGCTCGCGGCCGGGACGATCGAGGTCGCGCCGCTGGCCTACATGAGGGGTCGCACGTTGAACGACGCGTTCATCATCCTCGACGAGGCGCAGAACACCTCGCCGGAGCAGATGAAGATGTTCCTCACCCGCCTCGGGTTCGGCTCGAAGATCGTGGTGACCGGTGACGTCACCCAGGTCGACCTGCCGAGCGGCATCAAGAGCGGCCTGCGCGTCGTCGAGGAGATCCTGGACGGCGTCGACGACCTCAGCTTCAACCGGCTGACGTCCCACGACGTCGTACGCCACCGCCTCGTCGGCAAGATCGTCGCTGCCTACGAGGAGTTCGACGAGCGCCAGCAGCGCGACCCGCGGCAGCAAGGACGACGATGAGCGTCGAGGTCCTCAACGAGTCCGGAGTCGAGTTCGAGGAGCTCCGGACCCAGCAGCTCTGCAGGTTCGTGCTCGACCGGATGCGGGTGCACCCGCTCGCCGAGCTCTGCATCACCGCCGTCGACCGCGAGACGATCGCCGAGCTCAACGCGAAGTGGATGGACAAGGAAGGCCCGACCGACGTGCTGGCCTTCCCGATGGACGAGCTGCGGCCCGGCATGGTCAACGAGGAGCCCGAGGAGGGCATCCTCGGCGACCTCGTCCTGTGCCCCTCCATCGCCGCCGAGCAGGCGACGACGGCCGGACACTCCACCACCGACGAGCTCGACCTGCTCACCGTCCACGGCATCCTGCACCTCCTCGGCTACGACCACGCCGAGCCGGAGGAGCACCAGGAGATGTTCGGCCTCCAGGCTCGGTTGCTGGGGGAGTGGGTCGGCCACCTGGCCGACCGCGCCGGCACGCGACAGCAGTGAACCCCCGATGAGCCCCCGATGAGTGGAGACAGTCCCGGCCTCCTCCTGCTGGTGGTGGCCCTCGTCGTGCTCGCAGCGGCGCTGACCACCATGGAGGCAGCGCTCTCGGCGTTCTCCCGTGCGCGCGCCCTCGAGCTCGCCCACCAGCAGCGGCCCGGCGCGGCCGCGTTGCTGCGCCTGCTCGACGACCCGGCTCCTCGCCTCAACGCGCTGCTGGTGCTGCGGTTGCTCTCGGAGACCTCCGCGGTGGTGCTGGGCACCGCGATGGTGCTCGACCTGCTCGGCCCCGACGAGTGGACCTCCATCCTGGTCGCGATCGGCGTGATGTTCCTCGTGCTGTTCGTGCTGATCGGAGTCGGTCCACGCACCCTCGGCCGCCAGCACAGCGAGTCGGTCTCGCTCGCGACGGCCGGCGTGGTGGTCGGGCTGAGCCGCGTGGTCGGCCCGCTGTCCCGGCTGCTCATCCTGATCGGCAACGCGCTGACCCCGGGCAAGGGCTTCTCCGCCGGACCGTTCTCCTCGGAGGCCGAGCTGCGCGAGATGGTCGACCTGGCGGAGGCGTCCAGCCTGATCGAGTCGGGCGAGAGCAAGATGATCCACTCGGTCTTCGAGCTCGGCGACACCTCCGTGCGCGAGGTGATGGTCCCGCGCACCGACGTGGTGTTCATCGAGCGCAGCAAGACGCTGCGCCAGGCGATGTCGCTGTTCCTGCGCAGCGGCTTCTCCCGGATCCCCGTGGTCGGCGAGGACCTCGACGACATCATCGGCTTCGCCTACCTCAAGGACGTCAGCAAGCGCGTCTTCGACCGCCAGGCGGCCCAGACCACGGAACACGTCGAGTCGATGATGCGCCCGGTGTTCCACGTCCCCGACTCCAAGCCGGTCGACGACCTGCTGCGCGAGATGCAGGCCGATCGACGACACATCGCCGTCGTGGTCGACGAGTACGGCGGCACCGCAGGCGTCGTCACGATCGAGGACATCCTCGAGGAGATCGTCGGCGAGATCACCGACGAGTTCGACACCGAGGAGCGACCCGTCGAGGAGCTCCCGGACGGGTCCATCCGGGTGTCCGCCCGCTTCCCGGTCGACGACCTGGAGGACGTCGTCGGGGTCGCCATCGAGGACGACGACGTGGACTCGGTCGGTGGGCTGCTGGCCAAGTACCTCGGCAAGGTCCCGATCCCGGGCTCCAGCGTCGAGGTCAAGGGGCTGCGGCTGATGGCCGAGGAGGCCAAGGGTCGCCGCAACCGGGTCGGCACGGTGCGGATCGCGCACGTCGTACGCGAGGAGCCCGACGCGCTGACCCGCTCTAGACTCCCGTCGTGACGTCGCTCTCCGCTGAGGACAACAAGCTGGTCGTGCTCGCCCGCGCGACCCGCGCCCGCGCCGGAGCCGCCGAAGGGGCGGCGCTGCGGGACCTCGACGGCCGCACCTACGCCGCAGCCACGGTCGACCTCCCGTCGCTGCAGGTCTCCGCCGTCGGGGTCGCGGTGGGGATGGCCGTGGCCAGCGGCGCGCAGGGAGTCGAGGCCGTCGTGGTGCTGACCGGTGCCGAGCTGAGCACCGGCGATCTCGAGGTCGTTCGCGACTTCGCCGGAGCCGGGGTCCCCGTGCTCCGGGGCACGCCGGCCGGAAAGATCGAGGAGACCCGCGTCACCTGAGTCGGCGTCCGGGGTCCGGGGGTGGCAGGATCAGCATGGAGAACCTGCGTTTATGGTTGTAGGCAACAACTAGTAGGGGGTGCGAGCGATTTTGTCCGGGATCGCACAGCACGACGAGGCGGTACGCCGCCTCCAACAGTCGTACGCCGCCGTGCCGGCCGATGCGCCGGTGCGCCTCGCGAAGCGCACGTCCAACCTGTTCCGTCCGCGTGACGCGGTCGCCAGCGCAGGGCTGGACGTCTCGGGACTGGGCGGCGTGATCAGCGTCGACCCCGTGGCCCGCACGGCCGACGTGCAGGGAATGTGCACCTACGAGGACCTCGTCGACGCCACCCTGCCCCACGGACTGATCCCGTTCGTGGTGCCGCAGCTGCGCACGATCACCCTCGGCGGGGCCGTCACCGGGCTCGGCATCGAGTCCACGTCGTTCCGCAACGGGCTCCCGCACGAGTCGGTCATCGAGATGGACATCTTCACGGGTGCCGGCGAGGTGGTCACGGCCACGGCGGACAACGAGCACGCCGAGCTGTTCGCGACCTTCCCCAACTCCTACGGCTCGCTGGGCTACGCGACCCGGCTGCGCATCGAGCTCGAGCCGGTCAGGTCCCATGTCGCCCTGCGTCACGTCCGGTTCACTGACACCACGGCTCTGCAGGACGCCATCGCGACCGTCACCGACACCGGTGAGTGGGAGGGGCGCCACGTCGACGCGATGGACGGCACGGCGTTCGAGCCGGGGGAGTACGTCCTCACCCTGGCCGAGTGGGTCGATGCCCGGGCCGACGAGGGATCCGACTACGTCGGCCAGCAGATCTACTGGCGCTCGGTCCAGGAGCGCGAGACCGACCTGCTCACGACCTACGACTACCTGTGGCGCTGGGACACCGACTGGTTCTGGTGCTCCCGCGCGTTCGGGGCGCAGAACCCGTTCGTCCGGCGGATCTGGCCCCGTCGCCTGCGTCGCTCGGACACCTACCACCGGCTGGTCGCGCTCGATCGCCGCTTCGACGTGATGAACCGGCTCGACCGCCGCGCCGGTCGGCCGCAGCGCGAGCGCGTGGTCCAGGACATCGAGGTGCCGGTGGAGCGTCTCGGCGAGTTCCTCGACTGGTTCGACGCCGAGGTCGGGATGCGTCCGGTCTGGCTGTGCCCGCTGCGCCTGCGCGGCGAGACCTCCTGGCCCTCCTACCCGCTGCGACCAGGACGCACGTACGTCAACGTGGGCTTCTGGGGCGCCGTACCTGTCGGTGAGGACGCCCCGAACAGCCCGCTCAACCGCGCCATCGAGAACAAGGTGGCCGCGCTCGAGGGACACAAGTCCCTCTACTCCGACTCCTTCTACGACCCGGCGACCTTCGACCGTCTCTACGACGGCGCGAACCTCGCCTCCGTGAAGAAGAGATATGACCCCGACGACAGGCTGACCAGCCTCTACGACAAGGCGGTGCGACAACGATGACCCAGCTGAAGGACTCCACGTCCACACTCACCAGCGGCAAGCTCAGCCTGGCCGAGATCTTCGAGACCCTGCTCGCGGGGCCGGCCCCGATCCGGTTCACGGCGTACGACGGCAGCACCTACGGTCCCGCCGACGCCCCCGTGGGCCTGAACCTGAAGAACGAGCGCGGCCTGGCCTACCTGGTCACCGCACCCGGTGACCTCGGCCTCGCCCGCGCCTACGTGTCCGGCGACCTCGACCTGGTCGGGATCCACCCGGGCGACCCCTACGAGGGGATGCTGCTCCTGCTCAGGGCGATGCGGTTCCGTCGTCCGTCGCCGGCCGAGGTGGTCACGCTGCTGCGCTCGATCGGCCTGAGCAAGGTCGTCCCGCCGCCCCCGCCGCCGCAGGAGCACCTGCCCCGCTGGCGTCGTCTGGTCGAGGGCTTCCGGCACTCCTCGGAGCGGGACAGCAAGGCCATCGAGCACCACTACGACGTGTCCAACCGGTTCTACGAGATGGTCCTCGGCCCGTCGATGACCTACACCTGCGCCCTCTTCGAGAGCGAGCAGACCACGCTCGAGGAGGCCCAGCACGCGAAGTACGACCTGGTCGCCCGCAAGCTCGACCTCCAGCAGGGCCAGCGACTGCTCGACGTCGGCTGCGGATGGGGCGGGATGGTCCGCCACGCGGCCCGGGAGTACGGCGTCCGCGGGCTGGGCGTCACGCTCTCGCGCGAACAGGCGGAGTGGGCCCAGCAGAAGAACAAGGAGGAGGGTCTCGACCACCTCGTCGAGGTCCGCCACATGGACTACCGCGACGTCGTCGAGACCGGGTTCGACGCGGTCAGCTCGATCGGCCTGACCGAGCACATCGGCGTCGACAACTACCCGGCGTACTTCGGCTTCCTGCGCAGCAAGCTGCTGCCCGAGGGGCGGTTGCTCAACCACTGCATCACCCGGCCCGACAACAAGCCGACCCAGACGGGCGCGTTCATCGACCGCTACGTCTTCCCGGACGGTGAGCTCACCGGGTCCGGGAAGATCATCACCGAGATCCAGAACGCCGGCCTCGAGGTGCACCACGAGGAGAACCTGCGCGTCCACTACGCGATGACGCTGGCCGGGTGGGGCGCCAACCTCGAGAAGCACTGGGACGAGTGCGTCGCGGAGGTCGGCGAGGGCACCGCTCGGGTCTGGGGTCTCTACATGGCCGGGTCGCGGATGGGCTTCGAGCGCAACGAGATCCAGCTGCACCAGGTGCTGGCGACGAGGACCGACGACGACGGGACGAGCGGCTTCCCCCTGCGCCCCCAGTGGGTGTAGCAGTGGGTCTGGACAGGCGGTCGCGTCGCTGAGACGTTTCGGCGTTCCGGGTGCGCCCGGGAGCCGTCTGGGAGAGGGTGTCGAGACGCCCCTGTGGCTCGCTCCTGAACCCAGGGCGTGCCGATCGCTCACCTCCCGGGAGCTCCACATGTCCGCTGCTGCACGCTGCAACCGGCGGCGCTGCTGTTCCTGGTCCTGCTGGTCGGCCTGGCGCTGGCGACCCTCGCCGGGCCCGCGAACGCCCGTCCCGAGCGGCCGGCGCCCGTCGGCAGCGACCCGTTCCAGCCGGGGCTGGCCTATCGCGGCGACTTCCCGGACCCGACGGTCTGGCGGGTCGGCGGCCGGTTCTACGCCGCGGCCACGACGGTCGCGGCGCTGAACCTGCCGATGACGACCTCGACCGACCTGCTCCACTGGACCGCGCGCCAGGCGCCGGACCCGGACAAGCCCTGGCTCAACGACGCGATGGCCCAGCCCGCCAGGTGGGCACGGACGTGACGGCGGCCGGTGGCCGGACGTTCGCCGCGACCTGGGCGCCGTCGGTGGCTCGGATCGGGACCGGTGCGGCGACCCGCTTCGTCGCCGCCTACTCCGTCATCCGGGCCAGCGACGGCCGGCGCTGTCTCTCACTGGCGCGCAGCCGTACGCCGTTCGGGCCCTACGTCGACTCCACGACCGGGCCCCTGGTGTGCGGTGCACGCGGTGCGCTCGACCCGCAGCTCTACGTCGAGGGGCGTGCGGTCTGGATGTTCGTCAAGCTGGAGGGTGCGCCCGACCGCATCCTGGTGCGCCGGATGAACAGCTACGCCTCCGGGTTCGCCTCCGGCAGCCGCGCGTACACCCTGTTGACGCCGCGTGCGGCCTGGGAGGGCTCCGTCGTCGAGAACCCGGCGATGATCCGCTACCGGGGACACCGCTACCTGTTCTACTCGGGCAACGGCTACGGATCCGCGCGCTACGCCACCGGCTATGCCGTGTGCCGATCGGTCGTCGGGCCCTGCCGACGGGTGGCGAGGATCCTCTACAGCGGCCGTTACCTCGCAGGACCCGGAGGGGCCACGCCGTTCGTGGACCTCAGCGGCCGGCTCCGGTTGGCCTACCACGCCTGGCGCACCGGCCACGTCGGCTATCCCGCGACCGATGCGTGTCTGAAGAGCACCGCGGGCTGCGCCCAGCGGCGGATGTACGTCGCGACGCTCGCGGCCTCCTCGACCGGCAGGCTGGTGCTCCGCGACTGGTTCTGACTCCGGCGGCTAGCCTTGCCCGGTGAACTCCCGGACTCCGCACGTCGCCGTCGTGCGTGAGCGCGTGACGTTGGGGGAGCACCTGGTCCGGCTCGTGCTGGAGACGCCGGACGGCTTCACCTCGACCGGCGTACCCGACGAGTGGCTGGCGCTGACGGTTCCCGGCCAGTTCCAGACCCGCTACTACACGGTGCGGTCGCTGGCCTCCGGCCGACTGAGCCTCGATGTGGTGATCCACGACCAGGGCCTGGTCACCGAGTGGGCCCAGACCGACTGTGTCGGCGACCAGGTCGGGCTCGGCGACCCGAGGGGCAGCTTCAGCCTGCCCGAGGACGCGGGCTGGGTGGTGCTGGCCGGCGACCTGACCGCGTTGCCGGCGATGGCACGCATCACGGAGTCCGTCGACGGTCTTCCGGTGCACGTGCACGCCGAGGTGCCGGACGGGCCGATGCCGGACTACGTGACCGGCCCGACGAGCTGGCACGACGCCCCTTCCGGCACGAGCGAGCTCGCCGAGATCGTGCGGGGGATCACGTGGCCCGACGGTCCCGGCTACTTCTGGATGGCGGGGGAGTCGGCCCAGATGCGCGACGTACGCCGGCACGCGCGGCACGACCTCGGCTGGGACACCCGGCACTACGACGTGATGGGCTACTGGAGCGGCAGCCGGGCCCGCCAGGCACGCAAGGTCGATCCCGGTCCGATCTATGCCAGGGGTCGTGCGGCCGGCAAGTCCGACGACGAGATCTGGGCGGACTACGACGCTGCCAGGGAGAGCTCATGAGCAGCATGACCGCAGGTCCCGCCGGGCACCGCTCCGGCTTCGCCTGCTTCGTCGGGCGGCCGAACGCCGGCAAGTCCACCCTGACGAACGCGATCGTCGGCACGAAGGTGGCGATCACCTCCTCCAAGCCCCAGACGACCCGGACCGTGGTCCGCGGGATCGTGCACCGTCCGGACGCACAGCTGATCCTGGTGGACACACCCGGACTGCATCGTCCACGCACCCTGCTCGGGGAGCGGCTGAACGACCTGGTCACCTCGACGTGGTCCGAGGTCGACGTCGTGGCGGTGTGCTTCCCGGCGGACCAGAAGCCCGGCCCGGGTGACCGGTTCCTGGTCAACGAGCTGGCCAAGGTGCGTCGTACGACCAAGGTGGCCGTGGCCACCAAGACCGACCTCGTCGACTCCGCCCAGCTCGGCCAGCACCTGCTGGCGATCCAGGCGCTGGGCGAGGAGACCGGCACCGACTGGGCCGAGATCGTGCCCGTCTCGGCGAAGAGCGGCGACCAGGTCTCGCTGCTCGCCGACCTGCTGATCGCCCGGATGCCGGAGGGGCCGCCGCTCTACCCCGACGGCGAGCTGACCGACGCACCGGAGGAGACGCTCGTCGCCGAGCTGATCCGCGAGGCGGCGCTGGAGGGGGTCCGCGACGAGCTGCCGCACTCGATCGCCGTACTCGTCGAGGAGATGAACCTCCGCGAGAACCGGCCGGCCGACCGGCCGCTGCTCGACATCCACGCCAGCCTCTACGTCGAGCGCGACTCCCAGAAGGGGATCGTGATCGGCCACAAGGGCTCTCGCCTCCGCGACGTCGGCATCGCCGCCCGCGAGCAGATCCAGGCCCTCCTCGGCACCCCGGTCCACCTCGACCTGCACGTCAAGATCGCCAAGGACTGGCAGCGCGACCCCCGCCAGCTCCGCAAGCTCGGCTTCTAGTCCGCCGAGCGGGCACTCTGCGCACGCTCCAGTACGCCGACCGGGCAATCCGCGCACCGGAAGGGTGTGCCCGAGATCGCCCGCTCGGCGCCGTACGGCGTGCACAGAATGCCCGCTCGCGGAATTGACCTGACAGATGTCACGGGCACCTCGTGACGCACGATCTGCGCACCGAGGCCCCTGGGAGAGCACTCTGGACGCATGACGACTCAGAGCACACCCGCCGTGCGGCTCGCCGGGGTCACCAAGGACTTCGGCGAGGTGCACGCGGTGCGGGGCATCGACCTCGAGATCCAGCCCGGCGAGATGGTGGCGTTCCTCGGGCCCAACGGCGCCGGCAAGACCACGACGATCGACATGGTGCTCGGGCTCTCCCGTCCGACCAGCGGCACCGTCGACGTGTTCGGGATGGAGCCGCGCAAGGCGATCGCCCGGGGTCTGGTGGCCGCGGTGATGCAGACCGGCGGCCTGCTGAAGGACCTCACCGTCCGCGAGACCGTGCAGTACACCGCGAGCCTGTTCGCCGACACCAAGCCCGTCGACGACGTGCTGGAGAGCGCCGGCATCACCGGCATCGCCGAGCGCAAGGTGGCCAAGTGCTCGGGCGGTGAGCAGCAGCGGCTCCGGTTCGCGATGGCGCTGCTCTCCGACCCGGCGCTGCTCCTGCTCGACGAGCCGACCACCGGGATGGACGTCGAGGGCCGCCGCTCGTTCTGGTCCGCGATCCGCGAGGACGCGAGGCAGGGCCGCTCGGTGCTGTTCGCGACCCACTACCTCGAGGAAGCCGATCTCTACGCAGACAGGATCGTGCTGATCAGCGACGGCCTGGTGGTCGCCGACGGCACCGGCAGCGAGATCAAGGCGCTGGCCACCGGCCGCACCGTGCGCGCGACGTTGCACGACCCGGACACCAGCAGGCTCTCCATGCTCGAGGGAGTCGACAACGTCGAGGTGCGCGGCGACCAGGTCTACGTGCACGCCAAGGACAGCGACGCGGTCGCCCGCTACCTGCTCAACGAGACCGACGCCCGCGACCTCGAGATCACCGCGCGTGGCCTCGAGGACGCCTTCCTCAGCCTGACCGGGCGGTCGCAGGCGAACGGACCGAGCGAGACCACCGACCTGCCGCGCCAGACCGAAGGAGCCCTCCGATGAGCGCCACGAACCCGTTCGACACAGCCCGGATCGACCCGACCGAGCGCCGGGTGCCGCCGATGGGCGGGTTCAACATGACGATGCTGTCGATCGAGCTGCGCCGGATGCTGCGCAACCGTCGCACGGTCATCTTCGCGCTGGTCTTCCCGGCCGCGATGTTCTTCGTGTTCGGGTCCGGCAACCAGGGCGACGAGCGGGTCGGCGTCGGCAACGTGTCGGCGTACGTCATGGTCTCGATGGCGTTGTACGGCGGAGCCCTGATCGCCGCCTCGACGGGCGCGGGTGTTGCTGTCGAGCGCGCGCTCGGCTGGTCGCGACAGCTGCGCCTCACACCGCTCAGCCCGGCTGTCTACATCATGGTCAAGGCGTTCGTCGCCCTGACCATGGGAGCGCTCGCGATCGTGGTCGTCTTCACGATCGGCGCGGTCAAGGGCCAGCCGGACATGCCGGTGCACACCTGGATCGAGTGCGGTCTGCTGACACTGGTCTGCATCATGACCTTCGCGGCGCTGGGCGTGTTCGTCGGCTACATCGTTCCCGGCGAGAACGCGATGCAGATCCTCGGGCCCGGCCTGGCCCTGCTCGCCTTCCTCGGCGGCCTGTTCATCCCGCTGAGCCAGTACAGCGATCTCATCCGCGACATCGCCTACTGGACGCCGATGTACGGCGTCGCCGAGGTCGCCCGTGCGCCGCTCACCCGCGAGCTGCCGTGGTACGCCGTGGTCAACATGGTCGCGTGGCTGGGGATCTTCGTGGCTGGCGCCGCGTGGCGGATGAGCAAGGACACCGCACGGGTATGAGCCTGGAAGCCGAGCGTGACTAGCCTGACCGCCATGAGCACGGAGACCGCCGCCCCGTCGGACCAGCAGGTCCGGATGGGGCGGCTGGGCCCGTTCTTCGCGGCCATCTGGTTGTTCTTCCTGGTCAATCCGCTGCTGGAGGGCTGGGCCCACCGCGACGAGCTCCGCGGCGTGCTCGGCATCCTGGTGACGCTGGCGTTCGCGGCGGCGTACATGGCCATCTGGGTCCGCACCCGCTCCGACCGGGCGAAGCTGGTGGACAACCCGCCCCTGGGTCGCGCGATCGCCTACATCGCCCTGCTCGTGGTCCTCGGCGTACTGATGATGGCGCTCCTGGGCGAGGAGGGGATCGCGTCCGTCGTCTACATCGGCGTCGCCTGCGTGATGGTCTTCCCGTTCCGGATCGCCGCGCCCCTCGTCGTCGCGCTCACGGTGCTCGTGATCGCCCTCGGTGCCCTGGAGGGCTGGGGCAGCCAGGTGGGTACGGCGTTCGCCGTGATGGCGGCTTCGGTCGCGATCTTCGGCATGCGCACGGTGATCAGCCGCAACATCGACCTGTTGCGTGCCCAGGAGGAGAACGCCGGTCTCGCCGTCGAGAACGAGCGCACTCGTTTCGCTCGCGACCTGCACGACATCCTCGGCCACTCCCTGACCGTGATCACCGTCAAGGCCGAGCTCGCGCAGCGGCTGCTGGACGTCGACACGGAGCGCGCCCGCGTCGAGCTGGCCGACCTCGAGCGCCTCTCGCGCGACGCGCTGTCCGACGTACGCCGCGCGGTGGAGGGCTACCGCGAGCTCACCCTTCCCGGCGAGCTCGCCCGGGCACGCACGGCGCTCGCCGCCGCCGAGATCGACGCGGTGCTCCCCAGCTCCGCGGACGCCGTGCCCACCGAGCTGCGCGAGCTGTTCGCCTGGACCGTGCGCGAGGGGGTCACCAACGTGATCCGCCACTCCGGGGCACAGACCTGCGAGATCCGGCTGACCGAGCACAGCGTCGAGGTCCGTGACGACGGGGAGGGGAGCGACACCTCGGTGGCCGGGAGCGGGCTGACCGGGCTCACCGAGAGGGCCGGTGCGGCCGGAGCCAGCGTCTCCGTGCGCACCCTGGCTCCCGGCTTCAGCCTGTCGGTGGCGGCTCGATGATCAGGTTGCTGCTGGCTGACGACCAGGCACTGGTGCGCGGCGCGCTGTCCGCCCTGCTCGGCCTCGAGAGCGATCTCGAGGTGGTGGCCGAGGTGGCCTCGGGCGATGCCGTGGTGGCGGCCGTCAGGGAGCACCACCCCGACGTCGCCCTGCTCGACGTCGAGATGCCGGGGATGGACGGGATCGAGGCCACGGCGGCCGTGCGCGCGGAGTTCCCCGAGGTGCGCGTGCTCATCGTGACCACGTTCGGCCGACCCGGGTTCCTGCGGCGTGCCATGCAGGCCGGGGCGTCGGGGTTCGTGGTGAAGGACACCCCGGCGGCGCAGCTCGCCGACGCCGTACGACGGGTCCACGCCGGCCTGCGCGTCGTCGACCCCGAGCTCGCCACCGAGAGCCTGTTCGCGGGGGAGTCGCCCCTCACGGCGAGGGAGACCGACGTGCTGCGCGCGGCTCGGGGTGGAGCCGCCAACTCGTCGATCGCCCGCGCGCTGTTCCTCTCCGAGGGCACGGTCCGCAACCATCTCTCGGCAGCCATCGGCAAGACCGGGGCCACCAACCGGACGGAGGCAGTCGCCATCGCGGAGGGCAACGGCTGGCTGTGAGGCGCGATGAGAGTGGCGGGGGATAGCGTCTCCTCGTGACTGCGCCGAGCTGGGACGACCTCTACGACGAGGCCGCGCAGGCTCGTCTGGTCGACGAGCCGGTCAAGCGGGTCCCGGCGCCCGAGCGCACCGCCTTCGAGCGCGACCGCGCCCGCGTCGTGCACTCGGCCTCGCTGCGCCGGCTGGCGGCCAAGACGCAGGTGCTGGGACCGCAGGCCGACGACTTCGTCCGCAACCGGCTGACGCACAGCCTCGAGGTCGCTCAGATCGCCCGTGACCTCGCCCATCCGCTGGGGTGCCACCCTGACCTCGCCGAGACGGCAGCACTCGCCCACGACCTCGGCCACCCGCCGTTCGGCCACAACGGCGAGGTGGCCCTCGACGAGCTCGGGTCGGAGTGCGGCGGCTTCGAGGGCAACGCGCAGACATTGCGCATCCTGTCCCGGCTCGAGGCGAAGTCCGTCGACGCCGAGGGTCGGTCCGTGGGGCTCAACCTGACGCGGGCGACGCTCGACGCGTGCACGAAGTACCCCTGGACCCGACACCCGCCGGACGGACCGGCCGTGGCCGAGGGCAAGTTCGGCGTCTACGACGACGACCAGGCGGTCTTCGCGTGGCTCCGCAAGGGTGTGGCCGGCCCCCGTCCCTGCGTCGAGGCGCAGGTGATGGACTTCGCCGACGACGTGGCCTACTCCGTGCACGACCTCGAGGACAGCGTGGTCGGCGGCCGGATCGACCTCGGACTGCTCTCGCGGCGTGACGAGCGGGACGCCATCTGGGCGACCGTGCGCGACTGGTACCTCCCCGAGGCGACCGACGACCTCCTCGACGACGCGCTCGCCCGGCTGCGGTCGGTCGGGTCGTGGCCCGACTCGGCGTACGACGGGACGCGGGGTGCGCTCGCGGCGCTGAAGAACCTCACCAGCGACCTGATCGGGATCTTCTGCGGCCGCGTGCACGAGGCCACCCGGGCCGCCCACGGCGACGGCCCGCTGGTGCGCCATCGCGGTGACGTGGTGGTGCCCGTCGAGACGGCGCAGGAGATCGCCGTGCTCAAGGGCGTCGCGGCGCACTACGTGATGCGCGCCCAGGACCGGCTCGACCTGATGGGGCGCCAGCGCACCCTCCTCCACGAGCTCTTCGCGGCGATCTGGGAGCGGGGGAGTGACGCGCTCGACCCGGCCTTCCGTCTCGACTTCGCCGAGGCATCCGACGACGCCGCCCGCACGCGGGTGGTGATCGACCAGATCGCGAGCCTCACCGACGGCTCGGCCGTCACCCGGCACGCCCACCTCGTGCGCGGGAGCGTTGACCGGCGCGAGAGGCTGGAGCCATGACGGACTCTCGGAGCGAACCCCTCGTGTGGCTGCCCTTCCCGCCCGACGAGCTCGGCGACCTGCCCGGCGGCCTGCGCTACGAGCACTTCGACGCCGACGGCGACCTGCCCGGGAGCGCGGACGAGGTGGAGCTCTACGTGCTGCCCTACCGCTTCCGACCGGCCGACGGTGAGGTGCTCGCCCAGCTGCCGAAGCTCAAGGTGATCCAGACGATGTCGGCCGGCATCGAGCACATCGCCTCCTACGTGCCCGACGGGGTGACCCTCGCCAACGGCCGGGGCATCCACGACACCTCCACCGCCGAGCTCACGCTCACCCTGATCCTGGCGAGCCTGCGCGGGATCCCCGAGTTCGTGCGCGACCAGGACCAGGCGCGGTGGAAGCCCGTGACGCGCGAGTCGCTGGCCGACAAGCAGGTGCTGATCGTCGGCTACGGCCAGATCGGCGAGGCCATCGAGGCGCGGATCCTGCCCTTCGAGGCGCGGGTGTCCCGGGTCGCGCGCAGCGCCCGCGACGGCGTACACGCCATCACCGAGCTGCCCGACCTGCTGCCGGAGGCCGACGTCGTGGTGCTGATCGTGCCCGGGACCGAGGAGACCACGGGACTCTTCGACGCCGAGATGCTGGCGCACCTCAAGGACGGCGCCCTGCTCGTGAACATCGCGCGCGGCCCGGTCGTCGACACCGACGCGCTGCTCGCCGAGCTGACCTCGGAGCGCATCCATGCGGCCCTCGACGTCGTCGACCCCGAGCCACTGCCCGAGGACCACCCGCTCTGGCACGCGCCCAACCTGCTGATCGCCCCGCACGTCGGCGGCAACAGCAGCGCGATGGAGCCGCGCGCGCACCGCCTCGTCCGCGAGCAGCTCCAGCGGTACGCCGCCGGCGAGCCGCTCGCGAACGTGGTGACCGGTTCCTACTGAGCTGGGTTGGCGGTTTCACTGGTTAACCAGTGAAACTGGCACTTACCCCCACGTTGCAACGCGGGGTAAGTGCCAGCTTCGTGGGGCCAGTGCTGATGCGTCTCCGCTGTGATCAGGGCAGCGAGCCCTGGGGGCCGGTCTGGTCCTGGAGCTTGAGACGGTCCGGGTTGAGGCTGTCCACCGTGTCGTCCGAACCACCGGTTGCTGACTTCACCTTGGAGGTGGCCGCACCGGCCGCCTCGGCGACCTTGTCCTTGACCACGGGAGCCTTCTCCTTGGCCAGGTCGGTGGCCTGGTGGGCCTTCTCCTGCACCCGCGGGTCGTCCTTGACCTTGTTGAAGGTGCCCATGATCTGCTCGTAGCGCTCGTGTCCGGCCTTGGCGCCGAGCACGTAGCCCACGCCTGCGGCTGCCAGAAGGGTCAGCTTGCTCATCGTTCCTCTTTCTCGGAGCCGTGCTCCTTGTTGGTCGTGCCGTTGCGCTGGGCCTGGTTGCGGATCTTGCGGCCGAGCGCGATGTCCTTGTCTTCCTTCTTCTGCTGCTTCTTGATGTTGCGCGTGTCTCGAGCCGGGAGCTGGAGATCTTCCTCGGCGGGCAGCCCGGCTTCGAGCTGCCTACCGCGTTCGAGCTCGGAGTCGAGCTCGGCCCCGAAGAGGAGCGCCAGGTTGGTGATCCAGAGGAACAGCAGGGCCACGATGACTCCTGCCAGCGAACCATAGGTCTTGTTGTAGCTGGAGAAGTTGGCCACGTAGAACGCGAAGCCCACCGACGCCAGGATCCAGATGATGATCGCCACGAGTGCGCCTACGGAGATCCACCGGAACTTCGGCTGCTTGACGTTGGGCGTGGCGTAGTAGAGCAGGGCGACGATCAGCACCACCACGATCAGCAGCACTGGCCACTTGGCGAACTGCCAGACGGTCACGGCGGTGTCGCCGAGACCGATCGCGTCCCCGATGGCCTTGGCCACGGGACCCGACACGATCAGCATGAGCAGCACCACGGCGGTCATCACGACCGCGATCAGCGTCAGCAGCAGGAACAGTGGTCGGAGCTTCCAGAACGGCCGGCCTTCACGGATCTCGTAGATGCGGTTCATCGCCCGGCCGAACGCGCCGACGTATCCGGACGCCGACCACAGCGCCACGGCCAGCCCGATGACCAGCGCCAGGCCTGCGGAGTTCGACGAGGCGATCTGGTTCAGCGCGGGCTCGATCGTCCCCAGCATCTGTTCGGAGACCAACGGCTTGAGCGTGTCCACCACGGTGGTCACGGCCTTCTGCGACTGCCCGACGACACCGAGGATGGAGACCAGTGCCAGCGCGGCCGGGAAGATCGCCAGTACGGAGTAGTAGGTCAGGGCCGCGGCGAGGTCGGTGCACTGGTCGTCGCTGAACTCGTGCATGGTCTTGCGCAGCACGTAGAACCACGACCTCTTGTCGAGGTCCGTGGGGCCCTTGGGCTTGCCCGAGTCGTCGGGGTCCGGCATCGGCCGGTCGACCTCACGGTCGACCTCCTCCTCGGGACGGTCGGACCGACCCGCGGGCTTCTCGACGACCCGCTTCTCGGTGGGTGGCTTCTCCGTGACCTTCTGCGAACGACCGAACATCAGCGCCGCCGCCACCAGATCAGCAGCCCGACCAGGACGGCTGCGGCAGCGGCCGCACCGAGGACCTCGGGGCGGGGCTTGCCGTCGGCGGTCGTCGCGCGGTCCTGGATCTCGGCGACCTTGGCCTTGGTCTGTGCCTTCACGTCCAGCTTCTGGGTGAGCTGGTCGACCGTCTCGGCGAGCTGCTCGCGCTGGCGCTCGATGTCGGCCTGGATCTCCTCGGGCGTGCTCATGCGCGCTGTCCCTTCACGGTGGCGATGTCTTCCTTGACCCCGACGACGGCCCGTTCGGGCATCGCGGGGGTGGCTTCCTGGACCTTGTTCTTGCCCATCAGGGCGAGCACGGCTGCTCCGATGAACAGGACGACGGTCACGATCAGTGCGGCCAGCCAGGCGTCCATCACGAGCGCCAGGGCCAGGATCGCCGTCGCGAGCAGGGTGCCGAAGCCGAAGAAGGCGAGCAGCCCGGCGCCGCTGAACATGCCGATGCCGATCCCGGCGCGCTTGCCCTTCTCGGCCATCTCGGCCTGGGCCAGGCGGATCTCGGAACGGATCAGCTCGGGGACCTCGGTGGTCAGCTGGTTGACGAGCGCTCCGAGCGTCGGGTCAGCGCCGGAGACGCTGTGCGTCCCTGTGGTTTCTGTCATGGTGACCCCGTTGCCATTTCCTTACGATGTAAACCTGTTTCGGTCGAGGTTTCGCCGTCGGAGTCGGCCCGTAGACTCCGCCTCGTGGTGGGCAGGATCAGGGAAGAGGACATCGCGGAGGTCCGCGAGAAGACGCGCATCGACGACGTCGTCTCCGCCTACGTCACGCTGCGCAACGCCGGCGGTGGCTCGATGAAGGGCCTGTGCCCCTTCCACGACGAGAAGTCCGCTTCGTTCCACGTGACCCCGTCGCGGGGTTTCTACCACTGTTTCGGGTGCGGAGCCGGTGGCGACGTCATCAAGTTCGTGATGGAGATGGACGGGCTCGGGTTCACCGAGACCGTCGAGCGGCTGGCCGAGAAGGTCGGCGTACAGCTGCGCTACGAGGAGGGCGGCGCCCCGCGTCCGCACAGTGGCGGCCCGCAGCGGCCCCGCCTGATCGAGGCGCACAAGATCGCCGGCCAGTGGTACGCCGACCAGCTGGCCACCCCGGAGGCGCTCACCGCCCGGCAGTTCCTGGACTCCCGTGGGTTCGACGCCGATGCCGCCGCCACCTTCGGGGTCGGGTTCTCGCCGCGCGGGGGAGAGGACCTGCTCAAGCACCTCAGGCAGTACGGCTTCAAGGACGAGGAGCTGGTCACCAGCGGGCTGATCGGCCAGGGGCGGGGGCTCTACGACCGCTTCCGTGGCCGGCTGATGTGGCCGATCCGCGACAGCAGCGGCGACACGATCGGCTTCGGCGCCCGGCGGATCTTCGAGGACGACCGCATCGAGGCGAAGTACCTCAACACCCCCGAGACGCCGATCTACCACAAGAGCCAGGTGCTCTACGGCATCGACCTCGCACGACGCGAGATCGCCCGCGGCAGCCAGGCGGTGATCGTCGAGGGCTACACCGACGTGATGGCCTGCCACCTCGCCGGCGTCAAGACAGCCGTCGCGACCTGCGGCACCGCCTTCGGTGACGACCACGCACGGGTGATCCGGCGACTGCTGCACGACCACGACGAGTTCCGCGGAGAGGTGATCTTCACCTTCGACGGCGACGAGGCGGGGCAGAAGGCAGCGCTGCGCGCCTTCGAGGGCGACCAGATCTTCGCCGGCCAGACCTACGTCGCCGTCGAGCCGACCGGGATGGACCCGTGCGACCTGCGCCTGAAGTCGGGTGACGCCGAGGTGCGCGAGCTGGTCGCCCGGCGGGTGCCGCTCTACCGCTTCGTCCTCGCCAACGTCGTGCAGCGCTACGACCTCGACCGCGCCGACGGCCGGATCGACGCCATGCGTGAGGCGGCCAAGCTGGTCACGAGCATCCGCGACCGGTCGAAGGTCGACGCCTTCGCCCGTGAGCTGGCCGGGATGCTCGGCATCGAGCCGCAGGACGTCCAGCGCGAGGTCCGCCGCGCCGCCCAGCGGGGGGCGGCCCCGTCCGCGGCCGCGCCGTCCGCCGGCCGCCCGGCGGCCGAGCTGCCCGACCCGCGCGATCCCCGGCTGATGCTGGAGCGCGAGACGCTCAAGCTGGTCATCCAGCACCCGGCCGTCGTCGGGCGCACGGCCCGGGACGTGTCGGTCGACGACTTCACCCACGGCGCCTACCGCGCGCTCTGGGCCGGCATCGAGGCGGCCGGTGGCCCGGCCGCGGCCGACGCCCAGTGGGCCTCGACGCTGCGTGACGCGCAGACCGACGAGCGGCTGCAGTCCCTGATCAGCGCGCTGACCGTCGAGTCGCTGCACTCGGCCAAGGAGCCCGACGACGCCTACGTCGGCCAGCACGTCCACCGCCTGCGCGAGCTCAGCGCGATGCGGCGCATCGCCGACGTGAAGTCGCGGCTGCAGCGCACCAACCCGGTCGAGCAGGCCACGGAGTACAACCGGATGTTCGGTGAGCTGGTGGCCCTCGAGCAGCACCGGCGCAGCCTGCGCGAACAAGCGCTGGAGAGCCAGTGAAGCTCTTCGACCGCAGCGGGGGAGTGCCCGCCGAGGTGCGTTCCCGTGCCCGGCTGCCGCGCGGCGAGAAGGTGCTCGCCTCCGCCGTCGCGGCCGACGGCACCTGGGTGCTCGGCACGCGTGGCTTCCTGGCCGTCGTGCCCATCTCGGTTGAGCCTGTCGAAACCACCGACCCGCGCCTGATCCCCTGGGAGCAGGTCGAGGATGCCGCGTGGGAGCAGGAGGCGACGCGCCTGCGCATCACCGAGATCGGGCAGTACGGCGAGCCGCGGCCGGCGTACGACCTCGTGATGGACGACCACCCCGGGCTCCTCCTCCAGCTCGTCCGCGAGCGGGTCACCGCCAGCGTCGTGCTCCAGCGCTGGGTGCCGGTCCGCGGCAAGCGGGGGGTGACGGTGATCGGTCGACGCAGCCCGGCGGGCGGTCCGATCGCCTGGATGCACGCCTACGACCGGGGCCTGGACCCGGCCGATCCGGAGGTGGTCGTGGTGGCCGACCTGGCGCTGGTCCAGGCGCAGGCCGAGGTGGGCGACGATGCCCCAGACCCGGCCCCGCACCCGATTTAGCAAGTCCGGCCCCAGTTGCTAGGGTTTGCGGGCGCGATCCCCTGTAGCTCAATTGGCAGAGCATTCGACTGTTAATCGGAGGGTTGTTGGTTCGAGTCCAACCGGGGGAGCCAGCGAGAAGGGCCCGTGACCTGCGGAAACGCAGCTCACGGGCCCTTCTGCTCGGAGGATGCATCGGCTATGCATCGTTCAGAGGGACACGCGTCGTGATGAGCCCGCCCATACGGGGTGACCCTGAGGTTCCCCCCAGTCGTACTTCTTCCAATTCTCTGGCTCCCAATCCTCATTGCAGATCGGTCTACCCCTGCGGGCACGGAACCACGTACGGCGACGCGATCGCCATAGATGGCTGTTGCCGAACGGGCACACGCATCGCCTTATGCGGATCGGCTTCCGGGACGTCCGCTCATTCTCGTTTGCACGTGATCTGGCAGGTTTCGACCAGCGTCATGCCGCCAATGCCCGTCAACCGATCGCTGACTGACCTGTTCCCGTTGGGCGATCGGCGTACGGGATGGCTACAGACGTGCTTTCCGCAATGTCGTCGAGCCACCGCCCCGTCAATGGCGGCGGTAAAGACCTGCCGGAGGGCCGGGATCGCGGGCGGTACGGATGTTCGGAACGGCGCAGGCGAGCGGTGGACTTTGTTCCGTGGCGTACCGCGGGTGGTGCCGCGGTCCTCAGACCTCCACATCCGGTGCTGCGGCGTACTCCTCGTCAGCCACGGGCTGAAGCCAGTGGACGACGTCGTGCCGGTCGTCTGCTTCGTTGATGGCGAGGTGGACCATGAGGCGGTTGGGGGCGGCGCCGTGCCAGTGCTCCTCGTCGGCCTCGAAGAGAACGCGGTCGCCAGGGCGGATGACCTCGACGGGTCCGCCGCGGCGTTGGCACAGGCCGACGCCTTCGGTGACGAAGACTGTCTGGCTCAGCGGGTGGCGGTGCCAGTGGGTGCGGGCGCCGGGCATGAAGTGGACCAGGTTCGCGGTCACCCTCGACGGGGGCGGCGCGGCGGCGACGGAGTCGATGTAGACGTCGCCGGTGAACCAGTCGGCCGGGCCCTTGGCGGTGTCGATCGAGCTGCGTGTGATCTGCATCAGGTTCCTTCTACGTTTTCCGTGGTGGGGGTGTTCAGGGACAGGTCCTCGGGAGCGGCCCAGGAGGCGAGCAGGCCGAGGCGTTCGGCGGAGGGCGAGCCGGGCTCGGCGGTGTAGACCATGAGCACCAGGCCGGGTTCGGCGGTGATGGCGAGCTCCTCGTAGGCGAGGGTGAGCTCCCCGACGACCGGGTGGTGGAACCGCTTGGTGCCCGCGCCGTGGGTGCGGACGTTGTGGTCGGCCCACAGCCGCCGGAAGATCTCACTCTGGGTGGAGAGCTCACCGACGAGGTCCTGAAGTCCGCGGTCGTGGGGATCGCGCCCGGCCTCGGTGCGCATGATCCCGACGCACATCTGGGCGAACAGCTCCCAGTCGGGGTAGAAGTCGCGTGAGGCCGGGTCGAGGAACTGGAACCGCGCGAGGTTGGGCATTCGACCCTTCTGGTCATCGTCGCCGATGACGGGCGAGTAGAACGCTCGACCCAAGGTGTTCGTGGCCAACAGGTTCTGGTGGGGGTCGCGGACGAACGCGACACCGTCGGTGATCGCCTCCAGTGCCCACCGCAGGCTGAGCCGGGATGCCGCCTTGCTGGCCGTGCGACGGCGCGGCCGACCCGAGGTCGGGATGCCGTCGGCGGCGCGCGCGAGGTCGAGCAGGTGGGCACGCTCGGTCTCGTCCAGCTGCAGCGCCCGGGCCAGGGCGTCGAGGACTCCGGCGGAGGCGCCGGCGATCTGGCCGCGCTCGAGGCGGGCGTAGTACTCGACGCTCAACCCGGCAAGGGAGGCGACCTCGCTTCGGCGCAGTCCGGGCACGCGACGACTGCCGGTGGTCGGGAGGCCGACCTGGTCCGGGGTGATCCGCGCGCGACGAGTGGTGAGGAACTCACGCGCCTCTTCGCGCACGTTCTGACGGTTGTCCACGATGTCGAGCCTAAGCCGGTTCCGACCCTGACTCCGACGCTCCAGGGATGCCCTGTCAGTACACCCATCGACAGTGACTTCCAGTCCGCCGGGCCTCCGGGTTGACTCGATGTGGTGGCACCGTCCTGGTGTCGCGACCACGTGAGACGAAGCGACAAAGAGGAGCACGCTGCGATGCGTCAGGTAGTCATGCACGGTCCTGGGGACGTCCGGGTCGAGGACCGCGAGGATCCGAGGATCGTCGAGCCGACCGATGCGATCATCCGTCTGTCGGCGACGTGCATCTGCGGCAGCGACCTGTGGCCCTACCGCGGCGCTGAGCCGGTCGACCACCAGGTGATGGGTCACGAATACGTCGGCGTCGTCCAGGAAGTCGGCTCCGAGGTCCGCACCGTCAAGGTCGGCGACTTCGTGGTCGGCTCCTTCTGGGCCTCCGACAACACCTGCGAGATCTGCCAGGCCGGCTACCAGGCCTACTGCGTCCATCGGGTCCTGATGGGCACCCTCGGCACCCAGTCCGAGCTCGCCCGCATCCCGCTCGCCGACGGCACGCTCGTGGCCACCCCAGGTATGCCGGACCCGGACCTCATCCCGTCGCTGATGGCCGCCTCCGACGTGCTCGGCACGGGCTGGTTCGCCGCCGTTGCCGCCGAAGCCGGCCCTGGGAAGACGGTCGCGGTCGTGGGCGACGGCGCGGTCGGTCTCCTGGGTATGTTGGCGGCCCAGCAGCTGGGCGCCGAACGCATCATCGCGTTCAGCCGGCACGCCGACCGCCAGGCGCTCGCGCGTGAGTTCGGGGCCACCGACATCATCGAAGAGCGTGGTGAGGCCGGCGTCGCCAAGGTCAAGGAGCTCACCGGCGGTCTCGGTGCCCACTCCGTCATCGAAGCCGTGGGGACCCAGGAAGCGATGATGCAGGCCATCCACTCTGCCCGCCCCGGCGGTCACGTCGGGTTCGTCGGGGTCTCCCACGACGTCGCCATCCCCGGCGACGAGCTCTTCATGGCCGGTGTGCACATCCACGGCGGTCCGGCGCCGGTGCGGCAGTACCTGCCCGAGCTGATTCAGCTCATCTGGGACCGCAAGATCAACCCCGGCAAGGTCTTCGACCTCACCCTTCCGCTGGAGAAGGCCGCCGAGGGCTACCTGGCCATGGACCAGCGCACCGCGACCAAAGTCCTGCTCACCCTGTGAGGCCCGGAGATCAGATGCACACGATGTCTTCGCCGACCGCGACTCGCGCCCTGCTCACCGCGGTGCTCGGCGCAGCTGTCGGCATGGTCAGCGCCGGTTGCGCAGACGCCGCGACCGGCAGGAGCACGACCCAGCGAGAGGCGTCCTCGAGCAGTAGCCCGTCGGCGTCCCCGAGCACCGGCCGCACCGCCGCGGTCAAGGAGGAGAACAGAATGAGGATCCAGATCACCATCGGCGGGCAGCGCTTCGGGGCCAGCCTCTCCGACAGCGCCGCGGCCCGAGACCTGGTTGCGCAGCTGCCGGTGACGATCGACATGGTCGACCACGGCCGGCTCGAGAAGACCGGCCCGCTGCCATCACCGCTGTCCCTGCAGGGCCAACCCAAGGGCGCGGACCCCGAAGTCGGCGACCTGGGCTACTACGCCCCCGGCAACGACCTCGTCCTCTACTACGGCGACCAGTCCTACTTTCCTGGCATCGTCATCCTCGGCCGGCTCGACGGCGACGCTGCGCAGCGCATCTCCGAGCTCGACGGGTCGGTCGCCGCGAGGGTCGAGGCGCAGGATGACTGACCTCCAGCCACCTTCGACGGAGCTTCGGGACTTCCTCGCCCACGTGAACGGCGGCAGACTGATCGAAGCCGGCTCGCCACAGCACAGGTTCATGCACGGCGCGGCCCAGGAGGCACTGCAGATCGTCGCCGAGCTCAACACCGGATACCGCACCCCCGACGAGGTGCGAACCCTGCTGGCCGAACTCACCGGCCAGGAGGTCGACGAATCGGTCGCTCTGTTCCCGCCGTTCTACAGCGAGTTCGGCAAGAACCTGACCCTCGGCACCAACGTCTTCATCAACATCGGCTGCCGCTTCCAGGACACCGGGGGCATCACCATCGGAGACGGGACCCTCATCGGCCACGGCAGCACCCTGACCACCCTGAACCACAGCGTCGACCCTGACCGGCGCGGCGACATGGTCCCCGCACCCATCGTGATCGGCCGCAAGGTGTGGCTCGGAGCATCCGTGACCGTGGTCCCCGGCGTGACCATCGGCGACGGAGCGATCGTCGGCGCCGGAGCCGTTGTTACCCGCGATGTGCCACCCGATGCGATCGTCGCCGGCGTCCCGGCCAAGCTCATCCGGGAAACAGGATTCAACACGTCCCCGGCCTAGCGCACAGTCCACACCAGTCCACTAACCCACTCGCCCCGCCCGCTGCCGCTGAGAACGAGCATCCGGATCCCGGCTGCGGATTTCCACCTCCGCTGCGTCCGACACGCGGCGGTAAGCCGCAGCTTGGAGCGAGTGGAACGCGCCACGAACGGGCACGGCCAGCGGTAGCCTCGGGGCCGAGCCGGCCGGTTGACGAGTGCCCTCGGCCAACGCCCGGCCTCAGTTGGGGCAGATGCGGGGGTCGGGATTCGGTTCGTCGATGCGCCGAGCGAAGCCCGCTGGGACGAACGAGACCACATAGACGTCGTCAACGACCGTGGTGTTGTTGCGCACGAGGTGCAGGTCGTGGCCCTCATCCACGAAGGTCGACCCGAGTGGCGACCCTGGCCCGTACTCCTCCCTCGTGCACCTGGGCCCGTGGTAGACGCTCAGCGTGCCTGCCTTGACGATCACCAAGCTCGGTCCGGGATGGCTGTGCCAGCCGAACGTCCCGCCCGGCACGATGATGTTCTCGATGATGTGGACGTCGGTGGCTCCTTGGCCCTGATCTTCAGCTTCCATAGGTCGACGGCGGGGCCGGGGTCGACGTCGGTCTTGGACTTGGCATTGATCCCGCTCTGGAACTGTCCGACGACCGGCGACCACGGCGGGTTGCTCACGCCGACGGGCGGAGTTGCCCCCGCGAAACCGGCGTACAACGTGGAACCCAGGAGCACCAGCGCGAATGCCCAGGTCAGCTTCCTCTTCATTGCTGCATCCTTTCGGTAGAGACGCCTTCGACCACGCGGATCGGGTCGAGGCGGGCGCGCTGCTCTCGCTTCGCGCTGCCGTTTCGGGGGTCTCGCTACTGCGACGTCGTTCCCGCTCCTCACCGGATTGCTAACAGCCCTGCTCGCCAGTCTGAGTGGCCTGTGACCGCGTCGCCATATGACGTTCTGGATACGCGGCCGCTACCTGAGTAGTGTGCGAAGGGCGGATGGAAGGTTCGCCATGGCGGCTGCGACCAATATCAGGGACAGGGATCTGCGCGCCTCGCGGAATCGTCAATGCAGACCGCCCCGATGTTTCCCCCGAGGGACTGCCACCGTCACTGTTGGGAGATCTGGCTCGCCAGATCCGCTGTGACGCCATCGCGTTCGGACGCTTCGACTCTGCGCAGCAGCGGACGGATTCAGCGCAAATGATGGCGGACGGCGATCAGTCGGTGGCCACGTTTCCTCGGTCAACTGGCAGCACTACTGGCACTGTCTGCTTTGCAGCTACCAGACGAACAGGGGATACTGCAGCGTCGTCAAGACCGCGGACTTTATGACGCGGCAGGGATGACGGCACGCTGCGGATAACAGCAATGGGGTTGAGCATGCTTGATGCTCACTGCTGGCAATGATACGCGGAACGGTGAGGATGCAGCTGTTCTTTGCGGTGGATGGACTTATGAGGGTGACGCGAGCGCTCACTCTACGCGCACTACAAAGGTTCTGAGGCTGAAAGTCAGCGATGATACGGTACACGAGAAGAGAGCTGTTGATGTAGGCGGAGAGAAACGGAAGATGCGCGCCAACTAGGCATCACGAGGGAACGTAATACACCTGGACCTGCCTTCTGAAGAACAGCGTTCAGGCCTCTGTCAGGGTAGTGACGTCAATCATCTTCGTCTGCAGGCGAGTCGCGACCGGGTCGGTCGGGCGGCAGGGAGCGCAGCGTGAAGTTGGGTTTGGTACTCCGCTGCGCGTACCGGCTGGAGCTGCTGGTGGCGGCGGCCCAGGCGCTGATCAGCACGCCGGAACGACGATGGTGTCGGGGTCGGCCAGCACTGCGAGGAGCGACGAGTCTTCGGGGAGAGATGCCCTAGCCGATAGGAGACGCTCCCAGCCGATGGCACAGGATCGCGCCGACACGGCAGAGGAGAGGAGTCGGGCGGTAGTCGACGACGAGGAGAGCAGTGAGCAGCTCGCCCACCAGGTGAACGACAGCGCCGATCGCGAAGGCCCGAGTAGCGCAGCGTTGATGCCGTGCGACGTGAGAAGCGGCGCTGCCGTAGTGAGAGTAGCAGAGGTAGAAAGGATGGTCGGTGGAGTCCACCAGGTAGTGTAGTGTGGAGTTGGCAGGTTGAGGATGTAGTGAGAAAAAAAAGTGAAAGCGGAAGGCCTGTGCATGCGCACGATCGCGTAGTTGGGCCGGCGCGATCAACGGCGCACCCGCGGTGTCAAGTAACTCGACCAATCACGCAGCTGGCGTCAGTGCATCACCAGCCGGGCAAGCACGTGAGTCGCTCGGGAATGTGCTGAAGCACCAGCCGCTCGTGGATCACGTCCACGGGCCGGAGGGATGGGCTGCGCTACGAGGTCCAGTGCGCGGACTTCGAGTTGCGAGCGGATTCCGCCGGGTCGCGGGGGTCGAGGTCACGGCAGGACCGCCGGAGGAACACTTGATCTGCCATCCATCGGGCAATCGAGCGTAGAGTCAGCACGCTGCCGCCGGCTGCGGTCCGCCCGCGTGGACGCAGGTTGCCTCGGGAGGGTATGGCGATGGCTTGAGGAACCAGCGCTCACCGGTGCGGGCTCAAGCGGTAAAAACAGTAAGAATGAGGATATTGAGCGTGACGATGTGTAAAGAATGATAAATAAGGTGTGAGTAAGGTAAGGAGAGGTAATTATTGAGGTGTTAAAAGGAAGTGTTGGTGAGTGTGGGGGGGAATGGGGGTGAGGTTGGGTAGGGGAGGAGATTATTTGGATAATAGTGTAAATTGTGGGGATGAATATAGAGATGATAGAGTGAGTTTATTGGGAACTGCTGCGTGGTGGAGGCGGAGAGTGCGCGGAACTAGGACAGGACTACGTGAACGATGAGAATGTGAATAAAAGGTGACGGCGCGCCGTGCTCGCACTCATGGGGTGAGAGTGTCTCACCCGAAGGCGAAATAAATTAAATAATATATAAAATAAATTAAAATAATAGACATCGGCGGGCACGACGGGACGTGTAACCCTTAGGGAGAAGTACAACAATAAACTATAAGCACTGATATCGGATGGCGTGGCAGCGGCGGTTCGCGGCGGAATGAAGTAGGTCGGTCTGATTGCTGGCGGGCACATGCGACTGTCCGCTGGGAGTGTGAACGTGTCCGACTGGCGCGAGCCGGACACCCGGCGAGGTTGGACGATCGAGTGGTCGCATCAACCACACCCTCGCGCACGTCAGGAGGTACCAATGCTCATCGCCGTACTCGACCTACGCACCACCGCAGCTGACCGGCCGGTTGCTCTCGCCCAGCTCGACAGCGAGCGCGAGGAGATCCGCGCCATGCCTGGCAACCTGGACTTCCGGGTGTACGCCGCCCGCGACGACGAGGAAGCTGTGGCCGTGATCCACGAATGGGCCGACAAGCAGTCGTTCGCCGCCTACCTCTCATCTGAGGCGTTCGCCCGCTCGGGTGCGGTGCTCCGCCCACTCGTGACCGCCCCTCCGGTGAGCCGCCGGTTCCACGCCGCTCTGCTCGAGATGGTCTGAGCACAGCCCGGAATAGGGTGGGCGGGTGCGAGGCAGTCCGTGAGGCGCGAGGCCTTCGCGTTCGCGCGGGACTTTGCCGCCGCCCCACCCTCCGAGCTCAAGGTCGACCGGCACTACCTGCTCTGTGCCTCTCAGGGGGCGTTACGGCTGGAGGCGCATGGCATGGCGTGGCTGCTTCCCCCGGCACGAGCCGCGCTGATTGCTGCTGGAGAGCCGATCCAGGTCGCTCTTCCGCAACCGGTGACGACCTCCTCGGTGCTGTTCGAACCCGGCTTCACTCCGGCGCCACCCGCGACGCTCACGGTGTTCGACCTCAGTCCTTTGGCTCGGGCCCTGGTGTCAGAGTGCGTCGCGTGGCCAGACGCCGAGGAACCTCTCCCGCCGTACGCACGCAGCCTGTTCGGCGCGCTCGCGGCCGTGGCCTGGCGGTTGGCCGAGCAACCCAGCCCGGTCACCGTCCCCGCCGGCCGGTCGCGTGAGCTGCGTCGAGCACTTGCGCTGACCGGTGAGAGGTTGGGCGAGGACAGCCGGTTCGAGGACATCGCCCGCGACATCGGGCTGGCGCCGCGGTCACTCGCCCGCAGGTTCGAGGACGAGTGCGGGATGACCTGGCGCACCGTCGTTCGCCGGATGAGGGTGCTGCGCGCGATCGAGGAACTCGCCCAGGGCGAGGACTCGGTCACCACCATCGCCCACGCGGTCGGCTACACCTCGCTGTCCGCGTTCAACGCCGCGTTCCGCGACCTCACTGGCCTTACACCGACGCAGTACCGCGCGACCTTCCGTAGCTGACCCGTTGTGGTCCAAGCGGAGTTGACCCCGGAAACGCGATGCTTGAAGACCCGCGGCAAGGCGCAGAGACACAGATCACTTCTCCGCCGCGGTCGACGCAGATGTCGGACGCCGCCGTTCGTCGCTGACTGGGTGCCCGTGCCTGAAGGCCGTCTATCACTCGACCGCTTGTCCAGTTGCCCTGGTTAGGAGGGACCAGGCGGCACCCGCCGGCAGGTTTGCCAGTGTTGGCTCAGCACGTGTCAAACGGCCACTCTGGGAAGTCCAGAGCGGCCGCCGTCCGGTCACTTTGCCCGGGGTCAAGGGGTGGCGGTTTGCGCGGCGCCCCAGGTGCGGCCGCGCACCAGGAGGAGTGCTGCGATCGTGGTGATCGCGGCGAAGGTGACCAGGCCGCTCTCCGTCGCGGTGTAGGCCAGGGCGAGGGGCGTGAGGATGACGATCAGACCCGATCCATCGATGAACACGTTGACAGTGGCGTGGGCGAACGCGACCGGCCACACGCTGCGGGAGCGGTCCTTGAGCCAGGCGTAGAACACGCCAGCGGAGGTGACGGAGAGCAGCACCATCGGCGCCACGACCCAGCGGCTGCCGACGTTGTCGTAGGTGCTGGTGAACAGGATCAGGGGCAGGTGGAAGAGTCCGTGTACGAAGCCGACCGCGACGGCTGCTCGGCGGCGAGGAAGCAGCATCTGCATGCGGGGCAGCAGGTATGAGCGCCAGCCGATCTCCTCGGTCAAGGCCATGATGGTCAGGATCGCCAGCATCACCACCAGGCTGAGTGCTGCCTTCGGTACGTTGATCGAGGACCAGTCGATGAAGTGGGCGCTGCCAAGCAGGTCGGCGACGCCAAAGGGGACTGCGAAGGCGGCTACGACGCTGATCGCGAACGCGGCCGGCCAGCTTCGCCAGCCGGCGTGGCGCAGGCCGAAGGTGCCCCACAGCGCGCGTCGGGAACCTCGCGGAGTACGGAACAGCGTGATCAGTCCCACGGCGATGAGGGGTGTCACCATCGAGAGCTGTGGGGCCAGGATGCCGAAGCTGGACATGGTCAGGGCGATGCCGAGGACCATTGTCAGAACGAGGCCGATGTAGATCGCGGCCTCTCGGCCGGGACGTGCCACGGGGGCCGGTGGGCCGCTGTTCGCGAGCTTGGATGGGGTGGCGGCGGTGAGCGATGTGGTGAGCGATGTGGTGAGTAGTGAGGTCATGTGCCGAGTCTGGGCCGGGGCGGAGCTTGTCCACATCGAGCGCTGGTGCCTAGGCGGGTGGCCGCTCGATCGAGTCGGGAGGCGACTCGTCTCCTCCTGCAGACCGATACGCGAAGCCGCGAACGCACCTAGGTTGTGAGAGTGACCGCCGTCGATTCCTCAACCGTCCGTGCCTGGCGACCGGACGTGTGGGACGTGGTGGTGGGACTCGCGGTGGTCGCCCTCGGAGCGAAGGTACTTGCAGACACGGGCGGGGGAGACGGCTTTCGGGCCGCGGACCCGCTGGCCTACGCCCTCACGGCGATCGGCTGCGCGACCACCGTCTGGGCGCGACGTCAACCGTTGGTCGCCCTGATGGTGACTGGTCTATCCATCACCGTCTTGGTAGCCCGGGACTACCACGCGGACCTGTTGCCTTTCGTGTTCACCGGATTGCTGTTCATGGTCGCCAGTTACCGGTCGCGCCGGGTCGCGGTTGGGGGCCTGGTGGCCGCGGCTCTCTTCCTGGCAGCCTCGGCGGCGTCCCGCCCGGCGGACCTCGGCCTGGCGGCCCTCGCGCAGACGGCCGCCGTCTTCACGGTCGCCTGGCTGCTGGGGCGGCTGGTGCGGGCCCGTCGTACCACCTTGCTGGCTCTGGTCTCGGAGGCGGAGCAGCGCGTCGCGGCCGAGCGTCAGCTCGCGGCAGCCGAGCGCGACCGGAACAGGTTGTCCCTGGTCGACGAACGGCTGCGGATCGCCCGCGACGTGCACGATGTGCTCGCCCACTCGATGAGCGTTGTCTCGGTCCAGGCCACCGTGGGGGCACACCTGGCCGCTGACGACCCAGTGGCGGCACGGCAGGCGCTGCTGACCATCAGCGACGTGAGCCGTTCCTCGATGCAGGACCTGCGCCAGATGCTTACCCTGCTGCGGGACGACTCGCCCGCGGCAGCGACGGACCACGTCAGCTACGAGCCCACCCATGGCCTAGACACACTCGAGCCGCTGATCGCGACCTACCGCACGGCCGGGCTCCCGGTCCTGACCACCGTCAGCGGTGTTCGACACGACTTGTCCGCCTCCGCCGACCTGTGCGCCTATCGCATCGTCCAGGAGGCCCTCACCAATACCCTCAAGCACGCCGCAGCAAGTACGGCGACCGTCGAGCTCCGTTATTGCGAGTCCGCGGTGCAGGTCGTCGTCACCGACGATGGAGCCGCCACTGGCGGAACTGGCCTGGCCACGGGTGGGCATGGCCTGATCGGAATGCGGGAGCGCACCGCCCTGCTCGGCGGTCAGTTGGACGCCGGCCCAGCACCGCAGGGGGGTTTCACTGTGACGGCCACGATCCCCTACCGCAGCGGGGCCGAGGAGGGGGACCGGTGACCGATGTCGAGGTACGTCAGATCCGGGTGGCGGTCGCCGAGGACCAGGCGCTGGTCAGAAGCGGCTTCGTAGCCCTCCTGCGCTCGGACCCCGACCTCGAGGTGGTAGGCGAGGCCGAAGACGGGCTGGCCGCCCTCGAGGTGGCACGCAAGACCAAGCCTGACGTGATGCTGATGGACATCCGGATGCCTGGCCTCGACGGCGTCACCGCGACCGGGAGGCTCACCCGAGACCCGGCCACTGCTGGCGTACGGGTGCTGATCCTCACCACCTTCGACGCCGACCAGTATGTGCACGACGCGTTGCGCGCCGGTGCCAGCGGGTTCCTCCTCAAGGACGTCCCGGCGGCGGACCTGCTCACCGCCGTCAAGGTCATCGCTGCCGGAGAGGCCCTGTTGTCCCCGCGGATCACCCGACGCCTGATCGACCACTACAGCCACCAGGCGCCACCGGACGTAGAGAGCCGACGCAGCATCAAGGCGCTCACCCCCCGCGAGACAGAGCTGCTCCTGTCCGTGGCCCACGGCCTCACGAACGCCGAGATCGCCACCGAGCACCACATCTCGCTGTCCACGACGAAGACCCACGTAGGCAGCCTGCTCGCCAAGCTGAACGCCCGGGACCGCGTCCAGTTGACGATCACCGCCTACCAGGCAGGCCTCATGCGCGATTGAGGCGCAGGTGCGTCAGGACTACGGCCGCTCCGACGACTTCGGTCACGCGAGCCACGTCTTTCTCGGTTGTCGCGGCGTCGCAGTTCTTACGACCACCCGTAGGCTGGACCTGCGCAGATATCGAGGACTTGCTCGCGGCGTGCGTCAGGGTCGGCGCCGTCAGGTACTCCCATGGGTCTTGGGCGACCTACTGCCTGCCGTCGGCGCCCTGGCCTGGCCGTCCGGGGTGACTGGCCTTCTGCGGGTAGAGCGTCTCGCCGCGCGCCAGCATCTCCACCATCTCAGTGATCTTGCGGGCCCGGCTCTCAGCGCGCTTCATGCTCTCGACGCGATGGATCAGCGCGAAACGGTTGGCGCTGGTGAGTACGTCGAACATTGCCTGCGCGTCCGGCTCCGCCGCGATCGCCGCGGCCAGGTCCTCGGGCGCCTGGCGGGTCGCCGGACCGGCGTACGCCGCGTCCCACCGCCCGTCGGCGCGCGCGGCGTCGACCGCAGCACGCCCGGCGCCGGTCATCCGGCCCTGCTCCTCGAGTGTCGCCACGAGTGCGACGTTTCGCTGGGACCAGTTGCCCTTGGGGCGGCGCGGGGTGACACGCACGGTGTAGCTGGCTTCGTCGCGCTTGCCGGCCTGGCCGTCGATCCAGCCGAAGCAGAGCAGCTCCTCGACCGCGCTTGCCCACGTGATCGTGGTGTCCGAGCCGCCCTTCTTGGTCAGCACCAGCCGCACGCCGGGCGACGTCGCGTGGTGCTCTTCGAGCCACGCCCGCAGGGCGGCCGGGTCGGTCACGAGCAGCTCGGGCAGCAGGGTTGCCATGGATCCGACGCTAGCCGCGCCCGCCGACACCTGCTCGCTCAGGCGGCGAACCGGAGGAGCTAGGTGTGGCCGGTAGGGGACCCGTCCGGTGACGTGTCCCGGACACGTGCCAATACGGGGTGCCGTCTATCTGGGTGGAAGGACGCGCAGACTAGTCGACTCGCTCGGCGAGCCCATCCATGGGCACTAACACTCCGGCAGACCAATCACCACCACGGCATCACGGCCTCGTGCAGTCCACTCCTGCTACTTGCCATGGTCCGTGCGCTCTGAGCGACGGAAGGCGTCCCGATGGGGGAACGACGTACCACGCGACTCTCAGCCTTTCGGTCATCGACCCGTCGACCGTTCCTGTTGCCGACGGTTGACCGATCAGGCGCGACCAGGCCCAAGACGCCGTCGGACGGGCTACTCGCGGACGTAGCGGGGGTAGGTGCTCTTGGCCTGCCGAGCGATATCGAGATCAACCTCGACAGTGACGAACGGCTCCTCGGCTGAGGTTGTGGCCAGGACGTTGCCCTCGGGGTCGACCACCCACCCGAGGCCACCGCAGTCGATGCCAGCGCCCGAAGGATTCCACTGGTTGGAGGACATGCAGTAGGCGCCAGAACAGGTCGCGGCTACCTGCCCACCGGCCAGCCACCTGGCGAGCGAGTCGTAGGGCGTTGCCCGGGGCAAGCAGAGCAGGTCCACCCCGCTGCGCGCGTAGTGCCGGGCCCACTCGAAGAACCACAGGTCAGTGCAGACGAGGATGCCGATTCGGGCGTCCGCCACAAGTACGGTCGGGAACTCCGGATCGCCCCGGTCGTACCAGCTCGCCTCCCAGTACCCCGGCTCATCTGGTAAGTAGCGCTTGTCGCGGACTCGAGCAGCCCCGGCCTCGAGCGTCCAGATGAAGGCCTGGTTGCGACGGCTACCGGTGACCTCGACCGTGGGCCTGGAGGCCACGACCGCCTGCACTCCCAGCTCCTGCAGCCGGTCGACTGCGGCTCGATGGGCTTCGACGCTGTGCTGCCAGCGCGTTGCGTCCGGGACCGGATCCGCGGCAAGCCAGTCCGAGAACGGCAGCTCCGGCAGCACGAGAAGCTCCGAGTCGCGCTCCACCACGTGCCGTCGCAGCGCGCGAAGGGCCTCGGGGCGGTGCTGCGCGCGGTTGTCGAGCTGACAAACCGTGACGGTGAGAGTGCGCATGAAGCGAGTCTGACGCTGACGCACCCCCATGCCGAGGCCAGAGGGCGTCTTACCCGGCTCCAGGGTGCCGAATGCCCCACCTGGAACGGGGACGCCGCAGGTCAGCCCCTGTCTCCCTTCCGCAGGTCCAGCGATGCCCGTGACTCGACGGGGTCATCGAAGCGGACAACCTCGTCGAGGCGTACGGCGCCATGGGTGGTGGCGACGTCGCGCAGCACTCCGCCTGCGCCGACGGCCGCGAGCTGTTGGTCGTCGCCGATCAGCCGCACCCGGGCACCGCACTCGAGGCAAGCGCTGATGACTCGGTCGAGCGTGGGGGTGTCGGCCATGCCCCCCTCGTCGATGACCACGACCGTGTGCGGGCCGAAGCCGGGATCGAGCCCGCGGCGAGGGTGTGGTCGAGCACCGCGAGCGTGTCGGCCCGCCTCCCGGTCATCTCCCCGAGCACCGCTGCGGCGGCCGCGGAGGGCGCAAGCCCGACCGGGTCGTGCCCGAGGTCCTGACAGACCTGCGCGAGCACGCTCATCGCGGTCGTCTTGCCCGCGCCCGCGGGCGCCAGTGCGAGCGCCCCCTGTCGCGGGTCGGTGACGAGGGCGCGGACCAGCTCGCGCTGTCCGTCGTTCAAGACAGGTCCGTCGAGAGAGGCCGCCATCAACGCCAGTTCGACATCGGCCGGATCCCGGCAGGTGCCGGCGGCGCGGCCCGCAGCCTCGACGATGCGCTGCTCGGCGTCGAGCATCCGCTGGCTGGTGGAGTGGTCAGCTCCGGTGTGACGGTAGGCGCTGACGCCATCGGAGCGACGAAGCATCGGGGGGTCGATGACCGGATCGAGGTCGGGCGTCAGGTTGATCAGCGAACCAGTGACCGTGTCGACCAGGTGCTCGACGACCTGGCCGACCTGCTCGCTCGGTAAGTCGAGCTCGCGGCTCTGGCGTTGGGCTTCGGCATGGATGTGCCAGGTCTGCCAGGTCGCGCGATGGGCCTCGAGCTCGGTGACCACCCGCTCGCCTGCTCGGGCCAGCCACTCGCTGGAAACCTGCGTGCCAGGGGTGTGTGCTGGGGTGAGCGCGGCACGGATCATGCGATCGATGCCCATGGTTCCCAGCTCCTGCGCCGCCTCCTCGCGCCAGGTCGCGCGCTGCTCGGCCTCCGACCGGGGATCGTGCTTTGCCGGTCACGTCGACGAGGAAGGCAGCATCACCAGCGTGAAGGCGCCGTACGGCGGCGTAGCGGTCTTGTCGCGTCGGCGCACCGTGAACCACCACAGCGCCGGGGCGAGCAGCATCAGCACGGGATAGGCCAGCAGCCGCGCCCCGAAGGCCTTGTCGGCGAACCGGTCGATCCCGGCCACCACTCGGCCACGGCCAGCTGGGCGACGGTCAGGGCGAGCACGAGGACGGGCACCCAGGCAGGGCACGAGCGGTTGGCCACCCGCCAACTGTGTCAGTCCCCCCAGCCCATCGGGAACACCTCGAACGGTGCGGCGAAGGCGACCCCGAGCCGCTGCCCGGTGGCCCGGCCGAACCCTTCGAGGAACTCGCCCGGGTCCCAGTTCTCCCAGCCGAGGCCCTCGATGTAGGCGGCATGCGCCTTCAGGGACTCCACCCCGACGTCGAACGTCTCGGTGGTGTCCACGGCGTGTGCCGACTGCGGCGAACCGGCCGCCCACACCGCTCGTACGCCGCCCCAGGGCTCGAGCTCGCCACCCTGCCCCGACAGCTGCTCCGAGAAGATCCAGCGGTTGCCGGAGTCCCGGACGGCGTCGAGGACCGCCTTGCCGACGGCGATGTGGTCCGCCTGGTTGAGCATGGGGCCGCCGAAGGTGTCGCGGAAGTTCCCGGTGATCACGATGTCGGGGCGATGGCGACGGATCTCCGCGGTGAGCAGCCGGCGCATCGGCACGCCGTACTCCAGGATCCCGTCGGGCTGGCGCAGGAAGTCGACCACCTCGACACCGACGATGCGGGCAGACTCGACCTGCTCGGCCTCCCGGACGGTGCGACACTCGTCGGGATGGAGGCCGTCGATCCCGGCCTCACCGCTGGTGACCATCGTGTAGCCGACGTGCTTGCCCTGCCCGGTCCAGCGCGCGACCGCTGCCGCGGCGCCGAACTCCATGTCGTCGGGGTGCGCCACGATGCACAGCGCACGCTCCCAGGTCTCGTCGAGCGGTTCGAGGGGTGCGGGCTGGTCCATCCGCCGAACCTACGCCGGAAGCGGGCTACCTCGGAATGGTGAAGCAGAACCTGCTGCCCGGGCCGGCGGGGTTGTCCTCGACCCAGATCCGCCCGCCGTAGCGCTCGACGACCTGTCGGCAGGCGGCCAGCCCGATGCCGTGGCCCGGCGCCGTGCCGTCGAGGCGGGAGAACATCGAGAAGATCTGCTCACGCTGGTCCTCGGGTACGCCGACGGCGTTGTCCGTGACGGTGACCAGCCACGCGGTCTCCCGCTCCTCGACGTCGACCACCGTGTGTGGCGCCCGGTCGGGCGAACGATGCTTGAGCGTGTTCTGCACGAGGTTCTGGATGACCTGGCGCAGCCGGTCAGGGTGCGCGAACACGGGCGGGAGATCGGTCGAGACGACCTGCACCGTCGCGCCGGTCTCAGCGATCACCTGCTCGAGGTCCTGGCACACGTCGGTGACGAGGTCGGGCAACGAGACCAGCGCGCGGTGGTCGGTCGTCGCCTCCCCGGCGCGCGAGAACTCGAGCAGGGAGTTCACCAGCTCCGACATCCGCGCGGCCGCCTTGTCGGCGCGGCCGATCCAGTCGTTGGCCCGGTCGTCGAGCTGGTCGCCGTACATCTCCTGCAGGCCCTCGAGGTAGCCCCGCACCGTGGTCAGCGGAGCCTGGAGGTCGTGGCTGACGAGCATCGCGAACGACTCGAGGTCGGCGTTGGACCGCTCCAGCCGGGCCGTCTGCTCACTCAGCTCGCGGTTGACCTGCTCGATCCGTTCGGCAGCGGCCAGCTCCTCGGTGAGGTCGGCCACGTGGGAGACGAAGTGGAGCGGCTCGCCCTCGTCGTTGCGCACCAGGGCCACCGACAGGCTGGCCCAGATGGGGTGACCGTCGGCGTGCAGGTAGCGCTTGTGCATGCGGTAGCTCGTGATCTGCCCGGCGACCACCTGCTCGAGGAGGTGCAGGTCGGCCTCGAGGTCGTCCGGGTGGGTGATGCTCTGGAACGTGAGCTCGTGCAGCTCTTCCGAGGTGTGCCCGAGCATCTGGCACAGCGCCTCGTTGACCCGCATGAACTGACCTTCGAGGCTGACCAGGGCGATCCCCACCGGCGCGTTGTCGAGGGTGAGTCGCCAACGCTCCTCGGCTGCTGCAAGGTCGGGCACCCGTCAACTGTATGGGCCTTTCGCCACGAGCATCCCTCTTGGCCGCGATCACGCGCCTCGGGAGGGGTTTCTGCCGAATAGGTGGGTCCTCCGATCGGCACTACGCTGAGGCAGTGAGTGAGAGCAGCGCGAGCCCCCGTTTCGACGAGCTGGGGCTGGATCCCAGGGTCGAGAAGGTCCTGAGCGACGTCGGCTACGAGACGCCGTCGCCGATCCAGGCGGAAGCGATCCCGCCGCTCCTCGCCGGCCAGCACGTCGTCGGCCTCGCCCAGACCGGCACCGGCAAGACGGCCGCGTTCGCGCTCCCGATCCTCTCGCGCATCGACCTGTCGCAGAAGTCCCCCCAGGTGCTGGTGCTCGCACCCACCCGTGAGCTCGCGCTCCAGGTCTCCGAGGCCTTCGGCCGCTACGCCGCGCACCTCAAGGGACTGCACGTCCTCCCGGTCTACGGCGGGCAGGGGTACGGCGTCCAGCTCAGCGCCCTGCGCCGCGGCGTGCACGTCGTCGTCGGCACTCCCGGCCGGGTGATGGACCACCTCGAGAAGGGCACGCTCGACCTCAGCGAGCTCCGCTTCGTCGTGCTCGACGAGGCGGACGAGATGCTCAACATGGGCTTCGCCGAGGACGTCGAGACGATCCTCGCCGGCACGCCGGACGACAAGCAGCTGGCCCTGTTCAGCGCGACCATCCCGCCGCAGATCCGGCGGATCATCAAGAAGTACGCGCCCGGCGCCACCGAGATCAGCGTCAAGTCCACCTCGGGCACGGCCACCAACGTCACGCAGCGCTACCTCAAGGTCGCGCACCCGCAGAAGCTGGACGCCCTCACGCGCATCCTCGAGGTCGAGAACTTCGACGGGATGATCATCTTCGTGCGCACCAAGCACGCCACCGAGGACCTGGCCGAGCGGCTGCGGGCCCGCGGGTTCTCGGCCGCGGCGATCAACGGCGACGTCGCCCAGGTGCAGCGCGAGCGCACCATCGACCAGCTGCGCAAGGGGAAGCTCGACATCCTGGTCGCGACGGACGTCGCTGCCCGCGGTCTCGACGTCGACCGCATCAGCCACGTGATCAACCACGACATCCCGACCGACACCGAGTCCTACGTGCACCGCATCGGCCGCACGGGCCGGGCGGGTCGCAGCGGCCAGGCGATCTCGTTCGTGACCCCGCGCGAGAACTACCTGCTGCGGGCGATCGAGAAGGCCAACCGGACCACGCTCGAGCAGATGAACCTGCCCTCGGTCGAGGACGTCAACGCCTTCCGGGTCGCGAAGTTCACCGAGGCGATCACCAACGCGCTCGGTGACTCGCAGCTCCCGACCTTCCGTGAGCTGGTGCAGTCCTACGAGCAGGAGCACGACGTCCCGGCTGCCGACATCGCCGCTGCGATCGCCGTACTCGCGCAGGACGGCGAGCCGCTGCTCCTCGAGGACATGCCCCAACCGCCCGCCCACGACAAGCGTGAGCGCCGTGCGCCGTCGGGGAACCTGGTCAGGTGGCGGATCTCGGTCGGCAAGCGTCACCGCGTCGAGCCGCGTCAGATCGTCGGCGCGCTCGCCAACGAGGGCGGCCTCAAGCGGGCCGACTTCGGCCGGATCGACATCAAGCCCAACTTCTCACTGGTCGAGCTTCCGCCGGACCTGTCGTCCGAGACTCTCGCGCGGCTGTCGGACACCCGCATCTCCGGGATCCTGATCGACCTGCAGCGCGACAAGGGCCCCGACCCGCGTTCGAGCGTGCCGAAGCGCTTCAACGACAGCGGCCCCGGTCGGCCCAGCCACAAGAAGGCCCGCCACAAGGGCTGAGCTCGTCAGTCGACCGCGGCGATGAACATCCGGGACCCCGGCGGGGCGATCTGCCCGTAGTCGCGCCCGGTGGCCTTGCCCTCGTCCGTGCCCAGTGCCTGCTGCAGGGCAGCCTGGTCCTCGAAGTAGAGCTCGGCCATGCGGTGGTAGGTCAGCTCGCCACGGTCGGCGGCGGCCGTGAAGCCGGCGCTCTCCCACTTCACGAGGCCGGGGATCTGCTCGACCAGCGGGCCGTGGACGCCCAGGTAGTGCTCGTCGAAGGCGGTCGTGTCATCGGGCTGGGTGTACAGCACCACGAGTTTCACTGTCATCGTCGCAGCGTAGGTCGCGGCCGTGGATCAGTCACGGGCAACGGTGGCCGGGAACTGGAACACGTTCCCTTTTCGGTCGGTGCTCGTTGCTCCTGCAGACACCGACCCCGGAGGCACCGTGCGCCGCACCCTCACCGCCCTGATCACCCTGTCCGCCGCGATCACCACGGCGCTCGCCGTCGCACCCGTGGCAGACGCCGCTGATGACTACCCGGTCAGCTACAACTTCCTGAGCAGCGCGGTCCTCGCCGGGGCCAAGGTCGACGCCGACCCGCCGGGCGCCAACGACTTCAGCTGCCGCCCGACGGCGCAGCACCCGCGGCCGGTCGTCCTCGTGCACGGCACCGCCGGCAACAAGAACACCAACTGGCAGACCTATGCGCCGCTGCTGGCCAACAACGGCTACTGCGTCTTCGCGCTGACCTACGGCGTGAGCGCGGGTACGCCGAAGGGTGCCGACCAGTTCGGCGGGCTGGACAAGATCGAGACGAGCGCGGCACAGCTCAAGACGTTCGTGACCGAGGTGCTCAGGGCGACCGGGGCGCCGCAGGTCGACATCCTCGGTCACTCCCAGGGCACGCTGATGCCCGACTACTACGCGAAGTTCCTCGGCGGGGCGCCGTACATCCACAGCTATGTCTCGCTCGCGCCGCTCTGGCACGGCACCAGCCTCGGGGCACCCGCCCAGCTCAGCCAGGCGATGAAGGTCTTCGGGACGCCGCCCGCCGACACCCCTGGCTGCGCCGCCTGCAGCGAGATGTCCACCGGCTCCGCGTTCATCGAGAAGATGCGCGCCGGGGGAGTGGCGGTGCCGGGCATCCGCTACACCAACATCGTCACGAAGTACGACGAGCTGGTCTCGCCGTACACCAGTGGCATCGAGCCCGGCATGACCAACATCGTGGTGCAGAGCAACTGCGCCACCGACTACACCGAGCACTTCGAGATCGCCGCCGACCCGGTCGCCGCGGGCTACGTGCTGAACGCCCTCGACCCGGCACACCCGCGGCCCGTCCCGTGCACCACGGTGCTGCCGTTCGAGGGCCCCGTGACCTGATCCGGAACTGACAAGGGGACTGACCAAGGGGCGGAGACAGGCGCTAGGTTCGGAGAGTCACGTCGACCGGCGACCGGCGCAAGCAACGCGTCCCAGGAGGCCTCCATGTCCGACCAGCCCAACATCCTGATCCTCTGGGGTGACGACATCGGGATCAGCAACCTGAGCTGCTACAGCGAAGGGCTGATGGGATATCGCACCCCCAACATCGACCGCGTCGCCGCGGAGGGCATCCGGTTCACCGACTACTACGGCGAGCAGAGCTGCACCGCCGGACGCGCGGCGTTCATCACCGGGCAGAACCCCTACCGCACCGGGATGACCAAGGTGGGCATGCCCGGGGCCGACATCGGCCTGCGTGCCGAGGACCCCACCATCGCCACGGCGCTCAAGGCCCGCGGCTACACCACCGGGCAGTTCGGCAAGAACCACCTCGGCGACCGGGACGAGTTCCTGCCCACGGCCCACGGCTTCGACGAGTTCTTCGGCAACCTCTACCACCTCAACGCCGAGGAGGAGCCGGAGCTCGACGACTACCCGACGGAGGACGAGTTCCCGGACTTCCGCAAGAACTTCGGACCCCGGGGCGTGATCCACTCCTGGGCCAACGACGACGGCACCCAGCGCATCGAGGACACCGGCCCGCTCACGAAGGAGCGGATGAAGACGATCGACGACGAGATCGTCCCGGAGGCCTTGCGGTTCATGACCGACGCGAAGGAGAGCGAGACCCCGTTCTTCGTCTGGCTGAACACGACCCACATGCACTTCCGCACCCACATCAAGGACGGCAGCAGGGGCAAGGCCGGCCGCTGGCAGTCGGAGTACCACGACACGATGGTCGACCACGACGAGCTGATCGGCGGGGTCCTCGACTATCTCGACGAGAGCGGCCTCGCCGAGAACACGATCGTCATGTACTCCACCGACAACGGTCCCCACATGAACACCTGGCCCGATGCCGGGATGACGCCCTTCCGCAACGAGAAGAACTCCAACTGGGAGGGTGCCTACCGGGTGCCGGCCATGGTGCGGTGGCCCGGCCACATCCCGGCCGGCGAGGTGCGCAACGGCATCGTCAGCCACAACGACTGGTTCGTCACCCTGCTCGCCGCAGCGGGTGACACCGACATCGCCGATCGCTTGGCCGTCGGCGCCGACCTCGGAGGTACGACGTACAAGGTGCACCTCGACGGGCACAACCAGCTCGACTACCTGACCGGTGCCACCGACGAGAGCCCGCGCCTGCACTTCTTCTACGTCTCCGACGACGGGGACCTCACCGCGATGCGCTACGACAACTGGAAGCTGGTCTTCCTCGAGCAACGCGCACCGGGCACTCTCCGGGTGTGGGCGGAGCCCTACACCGAGCTCCGGGTGCCGAAGTTCTTCAACCTCCGGACCGACCCGTACGAACGCGCGGACATCACCTCGAACACCTACTACGACTGGTGTCTCGACCACGCCTGGCTGGCGGTTCCGGCCCAGGCGTACGTCGCTCGGATGATCAGCTCCCTCGCCGAGTTCCCGGCCCGGCAGGAGCCGGCCAGCTTCAGCCTCGACCGCGTGCTGGAGAAGCTCAAGGCCGGGGTCGCGAGCAACTGACCGTGCAGAAGTCCGTCCGCACCGCACCTGCCTCCATCACCCTGCCCGGCGGCACCTTCCTGATGGGCTCCGACGAGCACTACCCGGAGGAGGCCCCCACCCACCGGGTGCGGGTCGACGCCTTCACCATCGACGCGCTCGCGGTGACGAACGCCGAGTACGCGAGGTTCGTCCGCGCGACCGGCTACGTCACCGTCGCCGAGCGCCCACTGGACCCGGCGGCCTATCCCGGGGCACCGCCGGAGAACCTTCAGCCCGGATCGATGGTGTTCACCGGGACGACGGGGCCGGTCGACCTGCGTCACCTCGACCAGTGGTGGGCCTGGACCCCGGGTGCCTGCTGGAGCGCCCCGGAGGGCCCCGGCAGCTCGGTGAAGCGTCGGCCCGACCACCCGGTGGTGCACGTGGCCCACGAGGACGCCCGCGCCTACGTCGACTGGGCCGGCGCCGACCTACCCACGGAGGCCGAGTGGGAGTACGCCGCACGCGGCGGCCTCGAGGGTGCGACGTACACGTGGGGCGACGAGGAGCGTCCGGGCGGGACGATCATGGCGAACACCTGGGACGGGCCGGACTTCCCCTGGCGCAGCACCAGGGAGAGCGGCTTCACGCGCACCGCTCCGGTGGGCAGCTTCCCGGCCAACGGCTTCGGCCTGCACGACATGGCGGGCAACGTCTGGGAGTGGACCGACGACTGGTGGACCAGCCGGCACCCCGACGACGCCGGCTCGCCCTGTTGCGCCCCGGAGAACCCGCGGGGCGGGGAGGTCGAGTCCAGCTATGACCCGAGCCAGCCCCAGTTCCGGATCGGCCGCAAGGTGGTCAAGGGCGGGTCACACCTGTGCTCCCCGTCGTACTGCCTGCGCTACAGACCTGCGGCACGCCGTCCGCAGATGATCGACACCGGCATGAGCCACCTCGGCTTCCGGTGCGTACGACGAAAGGTTCCCGATGCCTGAGCCAGCAGAACGGTTGCCCTCGTGGCGACCCGGTCCCACCCGCGATGCCGTGCTCGCCTTCCTCGACGAGGCGGCCGCTGTGCCCCGCGCGCAGCGGGTCGCGTGCCTCGACAACGACGGCACGCTCTGGTGCGAGAAGCCGACGTACGTCCAGTTCGACTTCTTCGTCGACGTGCTCAAGACCGCCGTGGGCAAGGACCCGAGCCTCGCGCAGAGGCCGGAGTTCGCGGCCCTGCTCTCCGGTGACTCCGCCGCGATCGGCGAGATCGGGCTCGAGCGGATCGCCTTCGCCCTGGCCAGCCTCTGCGCCGGCATCTCCCCGGAGGCCTTCACTGCTCTCGTGGCGGACTTCATGGGGCGGGCCGTGCATGCGACGCTCGGGCGCCCGCTCCGCACGAACGTCTACCGCCCGATGCAGGAGCTGCTCGCTGCCTTGCGCGAGCTCGACTTCACCATCGCCGTCGTCACGGGTGGTGGCACCGAGTTCGTGCGCGGCATCAGCCAGGACCTCTACGGCGTCCCGCCGGAGCGGGTCGTCGGCACGCTGGTCGAGTACGACTACTCCGACGAGGGTGACCGTCCCGTCCTGCTGCGGTCGACGCGCATCCTCGGTGGGGCCAACGAGGGTGCGGTCAAGGTGAACAACATCCAGACCCAGCTCGGCCGTCGCCCGATCCTGGCCGTCGGCAACTCCGGCGGCGACCGACAGATGCTCGAATGGGCTGCGACGGGGGAGGGCCCGACCCTCGCGCTGCTCGTGAACCACGACGACGCCGAGCGCGAGTTCAGCTACGTGAGCTCCGCCGAGACCTTCGCCGAGTCCGAGGAGATCACTGACGTCGGTGCCCGCCTCGGGTGGACCGTGATCAGCATGGCGAACGACTGGGAGACGGTCTTCTGAGGTCGCCCCGCGGCCGCGCCCCCTCCGCCGGATAGGCTCGCCCGCCGAGGGGCGGTAGCTCAGCTGGTTAGAGCAGACGACTCATAATCGTCCAGTCGCGGGTTCAAGTCCCGCCCGCCCTACTCCCCGCCGGGACGTCATACGGAGCGGCAGTCCGGGCGACGAGGACGTATGACGTCCCGGGCGCTCAGCCGATCCGGATCCGCCGGTCGAGGAGGGCACCCTGGAGGGTGGTCGTCGCGACCACCTGGAAGCGGTAGTTGCGAAGGCCGTGGGGCAGGCCGACGAGGGTGGCTCGGGCGGTGCCCTTGCGCACGGGCAGCTCCTTGACCACCTTGCCGCCCGAGCGCACCTGGAGGGTGCCGGTCACGGCCGGCACGCCGCTGGCCACCACCGTGGCGCTCACGACCAGGCGGCTCACGCCGGGGATCGCGCTCACCGAGATCCGCGGCTTGGCTCGCACCACGGACGTCGAGATGGTCCGGGCGCTCAGCGGGGTGTAGCCCGGCCGGGTCACCCGCACCTTCGCGGACAGCCGGTGACCGAGGTCAGCGGTGCCGAGGTGGTAGGTGCGGCCGGTCGCCCCGGGCACGGTGACCCCCGCACGGAGCCATTGCACGGCCACCGCGGCCTCCGGTGCGATCCCGGGCAGCTGGACGGTCAGGGTCTGGCCGGGCTCCGTGGCACCGACCACTGCGGGTGTCTCGGCCAGCTCGAGCGTGCCGGGCTCGACGGCTGCGGTGGGAACCGTCGTGCGGGACACCGCGGCGTAGCCGGTCTTGGTGGCGTTGACCGTCACCGTGATGGCCTTGCCCACGAGCTCGGGGCCCACCGCCAGGGTCTGACCGGTCGCTCCCGCGATGACTGCCCCGCCGGCACGCCACTGGTAGCCGATCGTGTCCGGTGTCGGGGTCCAGGTGCCGGGGTCCGCCTCGAGGATCGAATCGACACGAGGGTCACCCTTGATCGCCGGGGCAGTGGTGTTGCTCAGGACGCCTGGCAGCACGGCGGCCGTCGAGGCCGAGAGGGCTGCGACGCTGGTGTAGCCGGGGTGCGACGCTGTGACCTGGACCGTGATCCGCTTGCCCACGTGGGCCAGGGCCGGCTTCAGGGTCGTGGAGGTGGCACCCGCGATGGCAACGCCGTTCGCCTTCCACTGGTAGGCGAACGTGGCGTCCGTCGGGTTCCAGGTCCCGCGCGAAACCGTGAGGGTCGAGCCGACCTTGGCGGTGCCGGTGATGGTCGGCGCCACCGTGTTCTGCAGCCGTACGTCGTTGAAGTGGATGAACCCGCTCGGCCAGCCACCGTTCGTGCGCGTGACCCGGGCCCAGGAGAAGTCGCCGCCCCAGCTGTCCTGGGAGACGATGATCTCGTTGGCAGACACCACGCGCTCGACGTACGCCACGTGCCCGACCGAGCCGGCCGGCTTCACACCGGCCTTCCACCACGCGACCGCGCCGACGGCCGGGGTGCTGTTCGTGATCCTGCTCATCGCCCTGCCCCAGTTGGTGGCGTTGCCACTGCCGGTCCAGGGGCGGCTGGAGGACAACCCGCTGTGGATCACCCGGTAGGCGACGTAGTTGGTGCAGTTGTGCCCGGCGTACATCCGCCAGTACATGGACCGGTTCGCCGAGGCATAGCCGGCGCTGGACATCCCGGCCCGCGCGCAGGCGGTGTAGCCGGTGCAGAGCCTGGTGACCGAGGCTTCGGCCGGCGCGACGCCGGTGGTCAGGCTCACCGCGCCGAGCAGCATGATGCTGACGACGTATGCGACAAATCGCCCAGGTGCGGTCACGAAACGAAAGAGTAGTGACGAAACGACACTTGAGTGACGAAATGGGCAATTCGTCAAGCCGCCACGCCGACAGTCGTGTCGGATTCGTCCGGGACGCCTGTGTCACGGCTCATGGAACGATGAGCCCATGGAGAACGTGCGTCCGATCGAGACCTGGCTGACTGACATGGACGGCGTCCTCGTGCACGAGGAGGACCCCATCCCGGGCGCCCAGGAGTTCATGGAGGCGCTCAAGGCGTCGGGCAAGAAGTTCCTGGTGCTCACCAACAACTCGATCTTCACGCCCCGGGACCTGCGGGCCCGGCTGCTCGGCAGTGGCATCGACATCCCGGAGTCGGCCATCTGGACCTCGGCCCTGGCCACGGCGGACTTCCTCTCCGACCAGCGCCCGGGCGGCAGCGCGTACGTCGTCGGGGAGGCGGGGCTGACCAACGCCCTGCACGACATCGGCTACGTGATGACCGACCGCAGCCCCGACTACGTGGTGCTCGGGGAGACGCGCACCTACTCCTTCGAGGCGATCACGCGGGCGATCCGGCTGATCGAGGCCGGCGCGCGGTTCATCGCCACCAACCCCGACGTGAGCGGGCCGAGCGCGCAGGGGCTGCTGCCGGCCACCGGGTCGGTCGCCGCCCTGATCAGTACAGCGACCGGGCGCCAGCCCTACTTCGTCGGCAAGCCCAACCCGTTGATGATGCGCAGTGCGCTCAACCGGCTGGAGGCGCACTCGGAGACCACGGTGATGATCGGCGACCGGATGGACACCGACATCATCAGCGGTCTCGAGGCCGGCATCCGCACCGTCCTCGTCACCACGGGGTCCACCAGGCCCGACCAGGTCGAGACGTTCCCCTACCGACCCACGCGGGTGGTCGACTCGATCGCGGATCTCATCGAGCTCGCCCGCGAACCCGCGGGCGAGATGTGAGCACTCAGGTCGAGGGCTGCGGCACCTTGCACTTGACCTTCGGGTTGACGCCGAAGTAGTTCAGTGGCCCTGCCACGACGGTGAGCACGGTGTCACCGGTCGTCTTGCAGGTCACCGCACGGTCGTCACCGAAGTAGCCGCGCTGGTAGGCGGCGAGCGCGCCGATCAGCAGCCAGACGATGATGACGAGGGCGATCAGGGTCCGCATGCTCTCTCCTCCGCGAGTGGGGGCTAGTCGTCAGCCCCGAGGTGAACCCGATCATCCACGATGCGCTCGCGAACGAGGTCCAACACCGCGCCGGGGGACGGCGCGTAACCGCGCGTCACGGCGGCCTTCAGGGCTTCCTCGCCCTGGGCCTCGGACATCTCCGGCGGGATGACGAGCAAGCACAGCTCGTTGCGCTCCGAGGTCCGGAGCATCAGGACGTGGGTGTCGTCCTTCGGCGCCATCCCGACCTGGATGTAGCTGCTGGCGGTCGGCACCCGACGCGGTGCGTCGTCCCAGTCGAGGGGCGACGGGGTCGCCCGGGTGATCCGGCCGTGTCCCGTCGGGAAGTGGTCGACCAGGTCCGCGAGCTCGACCTCGAGGTAGCGGCTCTGCGGCCACCAGCCTCCGTCGAGCGGGTGTGAGTGGGGCATCTTGGTCATCTGCAGGCGCAACGGCACGCGACCGTCGGATCCTGCAGGGGTGTCGGCGCCGTCATGGCGTCCGCCTCTCGAGCCGGTCCGGAGGCTCCGGGGTGGAGGCTGCGTCACGAGCTGCTACCCCCGAACCTACAGCCGTGGGCGTCAGGGGCTCACCAGTGGCGGCACTAGCATCGTGAAGTGACCACCACGGGGGAGAGCTACGGCCGGACAGCATCCGGGGCGCCCGTGCCACCCGCCTCTTCGTCGATCCCGAGAACGGCTCCTGGCAGCACCAGCTGGACTCCGACCTGCAGCCCGCCGACCGTCTGGCCCGGACGGCCCGACCTCTACCACTCGCTGCACGCCGTCCTGGTCCCGGTTGCCGCTGAGCCCGAGCGCTGGCCGCGCCCTCCAGGGCTGATCGGGCACCACGTCGACAGTGGGCCGTTTGGTCACGTCCTGGCCCATCGGCACCTACGATCACGACTGTGATCAAGTACCTCGGCTCCAAGCGCCTCCTGGTGCCGGTGCTGGGGGAGATCGCCGACGCGGTGGGAGCCGGAACCGCGGTCGACCTGTTCACCGGCACGACGCGAGTCGCCCAGGAGTTCAAGCGCCGCGGCATCGAGGTCACCGCGACCGACTCGGCCTCCTACAGCGGCGAGCTCAGCGACTGCTACATCGCCACCGACGAGGACGAGGTCGACCTGGCATCTCTCCGGTCGGAGATCGCCCGGCTCAACGGCCTCCCGGGACGGCCGGGCTACGTCACCCGCACCTTCTGCGAGCAGGCGCGCTACTTCCAGCCGCACAACGGTGCGCGCATCGACGCGATCCGCGCGGCGATCGAGAGCGACCACCCGGACGGTCCGCTGCGGCCGATCCTGCTCACCTCGCTGCTGCTGGCCGCAGACCGGGTCGACTCGACCACGGGGCTGCAGATGGCCTACCTCAAGCAGTGGGCGCCGCGCTCGTACGCCGACCTGGAGCTCAAGCGTGCCCGTGCTGCTCCCCGGTCCCGGACACACCGTGCGAGGGGACGCCGTCAGCACGGTCGAGCTGCTCGGCCCGGTCGACCTGATGTACCTCGACCCGCCGTACAACCAGCATCGCTACTTCACGAACTACCACGTGTGGGAGACGCTGGTGCGCTGGGACGAGCCCGAGCACTACGGGATCGCCTGCAAGCGCGTCGATGCCCGCGACGACGACACCACGCGCAGCGTGTTCAACCGCAAGCACGACATGCCTCGGGCGCTGGGCGAGCTGATCTCCCGAGCACGCGCCGGAGTCGTGGTCGTCTCCTACAACGACGAGTCGTGGATCTCACCCGAGGACATGACCGAGGCGCTGCGCACGGCGGGCCACGAGCTCGTGGAGGTGCTCGCCTTCGACTCCAAGCGGTACGTCGGCGCGCAGATCGGGATCCACGGCCCCAGCGGGGAGAAGGTGGGCCAGGTCCGCCGGCTGCGCAACGTGGAGTATCTCTTCGTCGCGGGAGAGCGCGACCGCGTGGAGGCAGCAGCGGCCGGCGTCTCAGGGCGTCGCCGCGCGACAGGCGCCGGCTTGACTCCCGCCAGCGACGTGAGCTATTTCCGTACAGGTCCCCCCACTGCGACAGATGATGGATACATGTGAGTGTGCAGGTGTCGGCGATCGACCTGAACAGGAAGTCAGTGGGTCCAGACGGGTGGCGACGGTTCGGTTGGCTCGTGATCGGGACGGGCGTCTTCGTCGTGCTCGCGGTGTTCGGCCGATGGACGATCATCGACCAGCACGCCGTGAGCCTGATCTGGCCGGCAGCGGGCGTCTCGGTGCTGCTCCTCGGGATGACCCCCACCCGCTGGTGGCCGGTGATCGTGGCCGTCGTGGCCGGCGCCACCTTCGGCGTCAACATGGCCGACGGCACCACCCCGGCGCAGGCGAGCGTCTTCGCCGTCTCCAACGTCGTCCAGGCACTCACCGGCGTCCTGGTGCTGCGGGCCCTGGCTCCGCACCTGGTCGGGGTCGGGGGAGACCGGCGGCTCCAGTTCCTCCGTGACTTCATGGCCGTGGTGGTCGCCAGCGTGACCGCTTCCCTCGTGGGCGCGGCCGTCGGCAGCCTCGGTCTGGCTGCCACGCTGGACGGCTGGGTCTGGGAGGACTTCTTCGTCTGGTGGGGCCGCAACATCGCGGGCTCCCTCGTGGTGACGACCCTGGGGATCCTGGTCCTCGGCGTGGCGCTGGGGGCTCGGCGCACCGAGGCGAGGGTGGACCCGGACGCTCTCGCGCGGCGCCCGGCGCGTGACCGGGCGCTCGAGGCCGCGCTGCTGGGGGTGGTGACGGTGATCGTCTACCTCCTCGTCTTCGACTGGTACGCCGCGCTGCCGGTCGCCTTCCCTCTCCTCGTGCCGACGGTCTGGGCGGGTCTGCGGTTCCTGCCCCTTCCGGTGGCCGTGCACAGCCTGCTCGTCTCCGCGGTCGTGGTCGGCTTCACCGTGGCCGGGCAAGGCCCCTTCGCGCGTGTCGGCAGCTGGCAGGAGGAGGCGATCCTGGCCCAGGTCTTCGTCCTGCTGGTGTTCTCCCTCGGGATGCTGCTCTCGCTCAGTCGCAGCGAGCGGATCGAGCTCACCCGAACGCTGTCCCGGGAGCGCTCCGACTCCCACGGCCAGGCCCAGATGATGTCCGCGGTGATCGAGTCGATGACCGACGGCCTGACCCTGGTCGACGGCTCGGGCAACGTGCTCATGCGCAACACGGCCGGGGCCGCGATCGCGCACGCCAGGAGCGGGAGCGACACCAACGTCTCCCAGTACGTGATGACCGACACCTCGGGTCGCGAGCTGCGCCACGACGAGCTGCCCCACATCCGGATCTTCGCCAGCGAGGAGGACGTGATCACCCAGGACGTCGTGCTCAGGTTCGTCGACCGTTCGCCGAGCCGCACCCTCTCGATCAGCGTCCGCAAGCTGCCGGCCAGCGACGGTGGTGCCCCCGACCGCGCCGTGCTCGTCTACCACGACGTGACGGCCGACCGCGCCCAGCGCTCCGCGCTCGAGTCGTTCGCGGGGGTGGTCGCGCACGACCTGCTCGGGCCGCTCAGCGTCATCGACGGATGGGCCGAGATGCTGACCGTGGAGCTCGAGGTGTCCGAGCAGCTCACCAGCGACGCGGCGGCGCCCAAGCTCGCCCGCATCCGCGCGGCGGCGGGCAGCATGCAACAGCTCATCGAGGACCTCCTGGCCTCCTCGACCTCACGGAGCCAGGAGCTGCACGCCACCCGGGTCGACCTGGACTCGGTGGCTCGGACGGTGGCGGCCGAGCGCGGTGACATGACGACCGGAGTGCGGCCCCTCATCGAGGTGGACACCCTGCCCCCCGTGCACGCGGACGAGGCGATGGTCCGACAGCTGCTGAACAACCTGATCGGCAACGCGATCAAGTACGTCCGCCCGGGCGACTCCGCCGAGATCAACGTGCGCGCGCGCCGGATGGGGGACCGGGTCGAGGTCACGGTGGCCGACCACGGCATCGGGATCCCGGCCGAGGCCCGGGACGACGTCTTCGAAGCCTTCCACCGGGCCCACGAGGACGACCGGTACGACGGGCACGGGATCGGGCTCGCCGTGTGCAAGGACATCGTCGAGCGGCACGGCGGCAGGATCGCCGCCCTGGCCCCGCTGGACGGCATCGGCACCCGGATGGTCTTCACTCTTCCGGCGGCCTGACGACCCAGGGGTTTTGGGCTGATTTCTACGAAATCTAATGATTTGTCTGAGGTCCGGGTACGCTGACTCCGCGCCTCTCGGGACGCCGGCCCCTCCGGGTCGGTTGCGTGGAGACGCATCTGGCGCGCAGGCAACTGCCGTCGGCTTCCCGGCCGGGGGACCTACCTACCACGGCGCTGGTCTCTCGGCCGGGTCGAGCCATCCAGCGGCGTCAGTGCCCGTCGGCGTGCGCTGCGTCGCGGATCTCGCCCACCAGCTCCTCGATCACGTCCTCGAGCGTCGCCACGCCCACGACGGTGCCCTCGTCGTCGACCACGCGCGCCATGTGCGCACCCTTGGCCTGGAGCGTCTGCAGGGCCGTGACCAGGGTGTCCCCGACCCGCACGGTGGCGAAGGGTCGGATCCACTTGTCCTCGACCATGCGCGCCCGGCCGTGGGGGTCGGACTGGAGCACGTCCTTGATGTGGAGGTAGCCGACCAGCTCACCGCCGTCGCCGCGGACGGGGAACCTCGAGTAGCCGGTGTTGGCGCAGACGATCTCGACGTCGGACGCGCGTGCTCCCCGGTCGACGGTCTCGATCGCGTCGAGCGGCAGCAGCACGTCGGCCAGCGTGCGTGAGGTGAAGCCCAGGGCCCCGGCGAGGCGCTCGTACTCGCTCTCGTCGAGCATCCCCTCGACGTGGGACTCGTCGACCATCGCCTCGACCTCCTCGAGCGTGAACGTCGAGGTGACCTCCGTGCGGGGCTTGACCCCCATCAGCCGCACGACGCCGTTGGCGACGGCATCCAGGCCGTAGACGATCGGCTTGAGCACGGTCACGAGCGCCACCATCGGCGGCCCGAGGACCATCGCGGCGCGCTCGGGACCGGCGAGGGCGAGGTTCTTGGGCACCATCTCGCCGAGCACGACGTGCAGGTAGACCACGAAGGTCATCGCCACGGTGAACGCGACCGGGTGCAGCCACGCGTCGGGAAGGTTGACGGCTTCGGCCAGGGGCTCGATCAGGTGGGCCAGCGCCGGCTCGGCGACGGCGCCGAGCCCGAGCGAGCAGACGGTGATCCCGAACTGCGCCGCGGCGATCATCTGCGAGAGCCCCTCCATGGCTCGCAACGTCGTGCGCGCCACCCGGGACCCCGCCGCCGCCTTCGGCTCCACCTTCGTACGGCGCGCCGAGACCAGGGCGAACTCCGCGCCCACGAAGAACGCGTTGCCGAGCAGCAGCACGAGGCCCAGCCAGAGGGCAGCCTGGGTGCTCATGGGGCCTCCGCCTCGGGCAGCAGCCGTTTCAGCGAGATGCGGTCGACCCGGAGGCCGTCCATCCGCTCCACGCGCATCAGCACGTGCTCCTGGACCGGCTCCTCGTCGTCGTCGTCCGGGATCACCACCGGGAGCGGGACCAGCACGCGGTCGCCACGTTCGGGGATCCGGCCGAGCTCGCGGACGAGCAGGCCCGCGACGGTGTCGTAGGCCTCGTCCTCCGGGAGGTCCAGGCCGGTCGCGTCCCGGACCTCGTCGGGTCGGAGCAGGCCGGAGACGATCCACGCCCCGTCCGGCCGTCGTCGCAGCCGCGATCCGTAGCGGTCGTGCTCGTCGGCGATGTCGCCGACGATCTCCTCGACCACGTCCTCGAGCGTGACGACGCCGGCCGTCCCGCCGTACTCGTCCGACACGATCGCCATCTGGAAGCCCTCGCCGCGCAGCAGGGAGAGCAACGGGTCCAGTCGGAGGGACTCGGGCACGACGGTCGCCTCGACCATCACCTCGCGCACGAGGGTGTCGCCCCGCTCCGAGCGGGGGACCGCGACGGCCTGCTTGACGTGCACCGAGCCGACCACGTTGTCCGAGCTGCCCTTGATCACCGGGAACTTCGAGAAGCCGGTGGCGCTGGAGAGCTCGATCACCTCGCTCACGGGGTCGTTGGCGTCGACGCACGCCATCTGCACGCGGGGGGTCATGATCTCGCCGGCGGTGCGGGGTCCGAAGGCCACCGAACGCTGCACCAGGTGGGCCGTCTCGGAGTCCAGGGTGCCCTGGCTCGCGGAGCGCCCGGCGAGCGAGGCCAGCTCGTCGGAGGAGCGCGCCGACCGGAGCTCCTCCTGCGGCTCGACCCCGAGCGCCCGCACGATCGCGTTGGCCGAGCCGTTCAGCAGCTTGATCGGGTAGGTCATCACCTTGGTGAAGCCGCGGAGCAGGGCCTGGGTGCGGCGTGCGATCGGGAAGGGGACGGCGATGCCCAGCTTCTTGGGGACGAGCTCGCCGAAGATCATCGTGGCGATGGTGGCCAGCACCAGGCCGAGGGTGACCGAGACGCCCGGCACGGCGCCCTCGGGCAGCCCGAGCGCCGTCAGCGGGGCCTCGAGCAGGCTCGCGATCGCGGGCTCGGCCAGGAAGCCGATCACCAGGTTGGTCAGCGTGACGCCGATCTGGGCGCCGGAGAGCTGCGTGGACAGCGTGCGGAGCGCCTGCCGCACCCCGATGGCCTGCTTGTCGCCACTCGCCGCGGCCTTCTCGACGGCGGACCGGTCGACCGCCACGAACGAGTACTCGGCGGCTCCGAAGACCCCGCACGCGAGCACGAGGCCCACCGAGATCGCGAGCAGGAGCCATTCCATGCGCCCATTGTGGCGGGTCGATCGCAGCCGCGGCGACACGGCCACGGCGGTGGCCGACCACGACGTGGTTCGGACGCAGACGCCGGCTCGCGGCGCGTGAGATGGTTTTCACAGCGACAACTGCCAGGGGGTGACCGGGTGCTGAGGTTCTCCGGGGTGGCCGTGAGCCACGCGGGCCTCGTGCGCACCGGCAACGAGGACTCGGGGTTCCTCGGTCCCACGTGCATGCTCGTCGCCGACGGGGTCGGCGGAGCGGCAGCCGGCGAGGTCGCCTCGGCGACAGCGGCGTACGTCGTGTCGGCCACCGTCCTCGCCGACCAGGACGGCGATCCGGTCGAGAGGCTGCGCAGGGGCGTGCGGCTGGCCCAGGAGCAGCTGGCGCTCGGCGTACGACGTGATCCGGGCCGCACCGGCATGGCCACCACCCTCACCGCCCTGGCCACCGACGGCACCCGGTTCGCGCTGGCCCACGTCGGCGACTCGCGCGGGTACGTGTTCCGCGACACGCACCTCACCCGGGTCACGCACGACCACACCTACGTGCAGCGGCTGGTCGACGAAGGTTCCCTGGCCGAGGACGACGCGCCCTTCCACCCGTGGCGCAACCTCGTGCTGCGCAGCATCGACGGCAACGTCGCGGAGGGAGGGGACGTCTCCGAGCTGGTGCTCGAGCCCGGTGACCGCGTGCTGCTCGCGAGCGACGGCCTGACCGACCTGGTCAGCGAACGTCACGTCGAGCTGCTCCTGGAGCGCCATCACGACGACTCGGCCGCTGAGCTGCTGCTCGACGCGGCGCTGGCCGCGGGCGGACGGGACAACGTGAGCTGCCTGCTGGCCACCGTCGTCGACGGAGCTCCCGTCCTCGCGGACGGCGCCCTGGTCGGTGCCCTGCGCAACCCCCGCAACATCGTCGACGCGGCCGCGGTCCGGATGCCGCACAGTGCCTGATCCCGGGCCCCGCCCCGTGCGAGAATCCGCCGCATGACAGACCTGGACCGCCCGCGGCTCGAGGGCTCGGTGGCGGTGCGAGACGGCCGGCGCCTCTCCTTCGCCGAGTTCGGCGACCCGCGTGGTGCCGCCATCGTGTGGATGCACGGGACGCCCGGCGCCAGGCGCCAGGTCCCGGTCGAGGCCCGCCGGTTCGCCCTGGAGCACGACCTGCGGATCATCGGGGTCGACCGGCCCGGGATCGGGTCGTCCACCCCCCACCTCTACCGCGACATCCTCGACTGGACCGGCGACCTCGTCGAGCTGTGCGACGTGCTGGACATCGACACGCTGCGCGTGATCGGCCTCTCCGGCGGTGGTCCCTACGCCCTCGCCGCCGGGGCGGCGCTGCCCGAGCGGGTGCACGGGGTCGGGGTGCTCGGCGGGGTGGCACCGACCAAGGGGCCCGATGCGATCGCGGGCGGCCTGGTCACGCTCGCGCCGTACGTCGCCCCGTTGCTCTCGTTGACCCGGGTGCCGCTCGGGTTCGTGATGGCCCAGGTCATCCGGCTGGTGCGGCCGATCGCCGGGCCGATCATCGACGGGTACGCCGCCGTGCAGCCGCGCGGGGACAAGGAGCTCCTCGCCCGACCCGAGTTCCGGGCGATGTTCCTCGACGACCTGCTCAACGGAGCGAGGTTCCAGGTCAGCGCCCCGCTGGCCGACGTGGTGCTGTTCACCAGGCACTGGGGCTTCGAGGCAGCCGACGTGAGCGTGCCCGTGCACTGGTGGCACGGCGACTCCGACCACATCATCCCGCACGAGCACGGCGTGCACATGGCTGCGCGGCTGCCGCACGCCCGGTTCTCCACGATCCACGGGGAGTCCCACCTGGGCGGCCTCGGGGTGGCCACCGAGGTGTTGAGCACCCTGATGGAGCTCGGACCGCGCTCCACCGCGCCGGCCGGACGCTCGGTAACGGAGTAATCCGGGGCATTTCCGACACGCCCACCGGACCGATTCAGGTCATTTGGCTGGCGTGGGGTCGATTCGTCAGTCACAATGGGCTCACAAGTTCACACACACATCACCGGGGCACTGACGCCACCGACTGCTTCCACTCTCGAGACCGCTGGGGAAGGCGTATCTCGACGCCGAAGCAAGAGGAGGTCCGTCGTGACTCGTACACATGCGCGTGGAGTGCTCTACATCCACTCGGCGCCGTCCGCGTTGTGCCCGCACGTCGAGTGGGCCGTGGGCGGCGTGCTCGGTGTTGCCCCCCAGGTGGAGTGGACCCCTCAGCCGGCCGCGCCCGGCAGCTACCGCATGGAGTACTCCTGGACCGGCGAGGCCGGGACGGCCGCGGCGATCACCTCGGCCATCCGTGGCTGGAACCACCTGCGCTTCGAGGTCACCGAGGACTCGACGTCCGGGACCGAGGGTGCGCGCTTCTCCGCGACCCCGAACCTCGGCGTCTTCCACGCCGTGACCGGCCTGCACGGAGACATCATGATCCCCGAGGACCGGCTGAAGGCGGCCGTGGTCAAGGCGGCACTCGGCGAGACCACGCTGGAGCTCGAGATCGACAAGCTCCTCGGCAAGCCCTGGGACGACGAGCTCGAGACCTTCCGCCACGCCGGCGACGGTGTCGCCGTCCGCTGGCTGCACCAGGTGGTCTGACCCGGCGAGAGGCGCTACGACCCGGGCCGCCAGGTAGCTGACCAGGTCCTGGACGGCGACGAAGCTCTTCGCGTCCTCGTCGTCGATCCGTACGCCGAAGTGGACGGCCGCGCCCTCGAGGATCTCGACCATCGCGATCGAGTCGATGCGCAGGTCCTCGACGAAGGTGCGCTCCGGTCGTACGTCGGCCACGGGGCGGCCGGTCACCCGGTTGATGGTCTGTGCCAGGCCGGGGAGCACGGCGGGATCAGGGCTCGGTGGCATGTCGGGCATGTTAACTCCAGCGTGCTGATGCCATGAATTCGTCGCTGTCGTGGACAATTGCGAGGTCGGTCGTCAAAACTGCAACGAGTTCTGGTTGACTGCTGCAACGTCCTCGATCCCGCCCAAGGAGCGCGCATGGAATCCGTGCCTGGCACGAACACCGAGCTCCAGCGCATCACGATCCACGGCCACGAACGCGCCTACGTCAAGACCGGCGAGGGCCCGGCCCTGCTGCTGCTGCACGGGTTGGGCTGTGACCACACCACCTGGCTGCCCGTGATCTCCGACCTGGCCCGCCACTACACGGTGATCGCACCGGACCTGCTCGGCCACGGGGTCAGCTCCAAGCCGCGGGCCGACTACTCGGTGGGCGGCTACGCCAACGGGATGCGCGACCTGCTCACGGTGCTGAACATCGACAAGGTCACCGTCGTGGGGCACAGCTTCGGCGGCGGCATCGCGATGCAGTTCGCCTACCAGTTCCCCGAGCGCACGGAGCGGATGATCCTGGTCGCGCCCGGTGGGCTCGGCCCCGAGGTGACGCCGTTCATCCGGGCGATCACGCTGCCGGGCTTCCACCAGGCGATGGGCGTGGCGACGCTGCCGGGCATCCGGCACGTCGGCAAGGCGGGCCTCAGGGCACTGTCCCGCTCGCGGCTGAGCGCCACCCGCGACCTCGACGAGGTGGCCGAGATCTACGAGTCGTTCAAGGACCCCAACGCCCGCGCCGCGATCCGCCACGTGGTCCGGGCCGTGGTCGACATGAAGGGCCAGATCGTCACGATGGTCGACCGCGCCTACCTGACCCAGGCGATGCCGATGCTCGTGGTGTGGGGCTCCGACGACGTCGTGATCCCGGCCAAGCACGCCGAGAACGCCGCCCGGATCGCCCCGGGCGCGGTCGTCGAGGTGCTGCCCAACAGTGGCCACTTCCCGCACAAGGACCACCCCGACCGCTTCGTGAAGATCGTCCAGGACTTCATCCGGGCGACCACGCCGGCGGCGTACCACCGTGGGCGCTGGCGCCAGCTGCTCCGCAACGGTCCCGCTCAACCGGTCAACCGCGCCGAGGCCGGCGGCCCCCCGCTGGCTCCGGTGGCGCAGCTGCCCAAGCGCGCCTGAGCGTTGGCGGTTTCCCTAGGGACCTAGTGAAACTGGCACTTCCCACCCGTTGCAACGCGGGGGAAGTGCAGGTTTCACAAGGGACCTAGGGAAACCGACACCTCAGACCCGACGCCCGATCCGGTTCTCCTCGGCGGTGAGGGTGCGAGCGGTGGCGACGGTGATCACCAGGCCGAGGGTGACCAGGATCGCGCCGAGGCCCTTGAGCAGGCCGTCGAGGTCCTCGATCGCGGGCCAGGACAGCACGAGGCACAGGATGCCGAGGCCGAGCGGCACGCCTCCGCGTCGGAGCGCGCGCTGCCAGGCCGAGGGGCTCGTCACGCGTCGCCACCCTCCTGCTTGACGTCGGCGACGGCGGTCGGGTCGTCGATCCGGTACTTCCTGAACGCCTCGGCGACGACCTCCGCCTTGACCTCGCCCCGGGCGGCGAGCGCCTGGAGCGATGCCACGACGACGCTCTCGGCGTCGACCTGGAAGAAGCGGCGTGCGGCCGGCCGGGTGTCGGCGAACCCGAAGCCGTCGGTGCCCAGGACGTGGTAGTCCGTCGGGATCCAGTGCGCGATCTGCAGGGGTACGGCGCGCATGTAGTCGCTGACGGCCACGACCGGGCCGGACGCCGACCCCAGGGCCTTCGTGACGTAGGGCACCGGAGCCTCGTCCTCGGGGTGGTTCAACGACCACTTCTCGGTCTCGATGGCCTCGCGGGCGAGCTCGTTCCACGAGGTCACCGACCAGGTGTCAGCCGCCACGCCCCAGTCCTCGGCGAGCAGCTTCTGCGCCCGCTGGACCCAGGGGAAGCCGACTCCGGAGGCCAGCAGCTGGATGCGCGGGGCGTCGCCGTTGCCGGACACCTCAGGAGCGTCGCCGAAGTGGTAGATCCCCTTCAGCAGGCCCTCGAGATCGAGGTCCTCGGGCTCCTTGGGCTGCGAGACCGGCTCGTTGTAGACCGTCATGTAGAAGATGACGTTCTCGCCCTCGGGGTGCTCCTCGCTGGGGGTGTACATCCGCGCGAGGCCGTTCTGCATGATGTGCGCGACCTCGTAGGCGTGCGCCGGGTCGTAGTGCACGACCGCCGGGTTGGTCGCAGCCAGCAGCGGCGAGTGGCCGTCGGCGTGCTGCAGGCCCTCACCGGTCAGGGTGGTGCGCCCGGCCGTGGCGCCGATCAGGAAGCCTCGGGCCAGCTGGTCGGCCATCGCCCAGATCGAGTCACCGGTGCGCTGGAACCCGAACATCGAGTAGAAGATGTAGAACGGGATCATCACCTCGCCGTGGGTGGAGTACGACGAGCCGGCAGCCGTCGCCGACGCCATGGCGCCCGCCTCGGAGATGCCCTCGTGGAGCAGCTGGCCGTCGGTCGCCTCGCGCCACTTGAGCACCATCTTGCGGTCGACGGACTCGTAGACCTGACCGGACGGGTTGTAGACCTTGGCGCTCGGGAACATCGAGTCCATCCCGAAGGTGCGGTACTCGTCGGGGGCGATCGGCACGATGCGCGGCCCGATCTCCTTGTCCTTCATCCAGTCCCGGAGCAGGCGCACCACGGCCATCGTGGTCGCGATCTTGCTCTTGCCGGAGCCCTGCTTGAGCTCCTCGTAGGAGTCGTCGCCGGGCACCTTCAGGGGCTTGGCGCGGACCACGCGACGGGGGATCGAGCCGCCGAGCTGGCGGCGGCGATCCATCATGTACTCCATCTCGGGCGCGTCCGCCCCGGGGTGGAAGAACGGCGCGGTGCCGGTCGCCTCGTAGGCCTCCTCGAGCTCCTTGTCGCTCATCGGCAGGTAGAGCCGGTCACGGAACTTCTTCAGGTCCGGGAGCTTCAGCTTCTTCATCTGGTGGCTGGCGTTCTTGCCCTCCAGCCCCTCGATGGTCCAGCCCTTGACGGTGTGGGCCAGGATCACGGTCGGCTGCCCGACGTGCTTCGCGGCGGCGTCGAAGGCGGCGTACACCTTGCGGTAGTCGTGGCCACCGCGCGGCAGCTTCTCGATCTGCCGGTCAGTCATGTGCTCGACCATCTTGCGCAGCCGCGGGTCGGCGCCGAAGAAGTGCTCGCGGTTGTAGGCGCCGTCCTCGACGGAGTAGGTCTGGAAGGCGCCGTCGGGCGTCTTGTTCATCTGGTTCACCAGGACGCCGTCGACGTCGCGGGCGAGCAGGTCGTCCCACTCGCGGCCCCAGATCACCTTGATCACGTTCCAGCCGGCGCCGCGGAACTGCGCCTCGAGCTCCTGGATGATCTTGCCGTTGCCGCGCACGGGGCCGTCGAGCTGCTGCAGGTTGCAGTTGATCACCCAGTGCAGGTTGTCGAGCTCCTCGCGGGCCGCGACGCCGATGGCGCCGAGCGACTCGGGCTCGGCCATCTCGCCGTCACCGAGGAACGCCCACACGTTCTGCTGCGAGGTGTCCTTGATGCCGCGGTTCTGCAGGTAGCGGTTGAACCGGGCCTGGTAGATCGAGTTGATGCCGGTCAGGCCCATCGAGACGGTCGGGAACTCCCAGAAGTCCGGCATCAGCCGTGGGTGCGGGTAGGACGGGAGACCCTTGCCGACGCCGTGCTGCACCTCCTGGCGGAAGTGCAGGAGCTGCTCCTGGGTCAGACGCCCCTCGAGGAAGGCGCGGGCGTAGACACCGGGGGAGCCGTGGCCCTGGATGTAGATCTGGTCGCCGCCGCCGGGGGCGTCCTTGCCCTTGAAGAAGTGGTTGAAGCCCACCTCGTAGAGGCTGGCGGAGGACTGGTACGTCGCGATGTGGCCGCCGACCTCCAGTCCCGGCCGGTTGGCGTCGGAGACCATCACCGCGGCGTTCCAGCGGATGAACGCCCTGATCCGGCGCTCGGTCTCCTCGTCGCCGGGGAACCACGGCTCGCGCTCGGGCGGGATCGTGTTGATGTAGTCGGTGCTCCGCAGGGCGGGCACGCCGACCGACTGCTCCCGCGCACGCTCGAGCAGCCGGAGCATCACGTAGCGCGCGCGGTCACGGCCGCGGTCCTGGACCATGGCGTCGAAGGACTCGATCCAGTCCTGGGTCTCGTCGGGGTCGATGTCAGGCAGCTGGGTCGGCAGGCCTTCGTGGATGACCGAGGCGCGCCGGGTCTCGGGCGTCTTCGTTCCAGAGGATGGGGTGTCGTCGGAGTCGCTCACCCGTTCATCGTGTCACTTCTGGGAAGCAGACGAAATCTACCGCTGAGTACGTTCTCCACGGTCGGTGAGACCCAGCAGCCCCGGCACCTCGGACATGTGCCCGAACACCTCGGCGCCCGCTGCCCGCAAGCTCTCCTCGGGGGCCATCCCGCCGCCGTACCCCAGCACCCGCATGCCTGCGGCGACCCCGGCCTCGACGCCGTACGCGCTGTCCTCGATCACCACGCAACCCGCGGGGGCGAAGCCCATCGTCTCGGCGGCATGGAGGAAGAGGTCGGGTGCCGGTTTGCCGTGCTCCACCTCGAGGGCGCTGAAGATCCTGCCCGAGAAGTGGTCGTGCAGCCCGGTGATGCCGAGGGTCCGCTCGATCCGCTCGTGGGACCCGCTCGAGGCGACGCAGGTCGGCACCTCGGCGGCGACGAGGACGTCCAGCAGGTGGCCGATCCCGTCGATCTCGGTCAGCTCGGCCTCGAACGCATCGTGGAGCTGTGCGGTCGCGAGCTCGGCGTAGCGGTGCACGGCGTCCTCCCCGAGGTGTTCGCCGATGTCGGCGAGCTGGGCCGCGCTGGTGCGCCCCATCCACCTCTCGACGACCTGCTCGTCGTCCATCGGCCAGCCCAGCTGGGTGAGCAGGCGGGCCTGCACGGCGACCTGGATCCGCTCGGTGTCGACGAGCACTCCGTCGCAGTCGAACAAGACGAGGTCAGGGCGCATCCTGTGACGCTAGCGTTCGACGCATGGTGGACGCGGGGCACGTGGGGTTGCGCGGGACTCGTGGTTCCGGTGGACTACGGGCACCGGAGCCCCCGGTTGAGCCGTGGGCACGTTCCTAGAACAGTGAGTGGAGGCAGACAGGTGAGCCCGACAGGCGGCGCGGACGTCCAGCTGGGGGAGCGTCTGGGGTTGAAGCCGGGCACGGTTGTCCAGGAGCTCGGTTGGGACGACGACGTGGACGACTCGATCCGGGCCACGATCGAGGACACCATCGACTCCGACATGGTCGACGGGGACTACGGCGACGTGGTCGACGTCGTGCTCCTGTGGTGGCGTGACGACGACGGCGACCTGGTCGACGCCCTGGTCGACTCCCTGACCGATCTGGTCCGTGGTGGAGCCATCTGGCTGGTGACCCCGAAGGTGGGTCGTCCCGGAGCGGTCGACGCGGCCGACGTCGCGGAGGCCGCACCAATTGCGGGACTTTCCACGACGACGACCGTTGCTGTGGGTAGGGAGTGGACCGGCACCCGCCTGGTCGCTCCCAAGAACGTCTGAACTCACCGCCCGCAGGAGGCAACCGCCCCATGTTCGACCAGCTGAGCAAACAAGCCCTTCGTCACGCCCGGATGCTCAAGGTGATGACGACCTCCGGCGTGATCCGGCCCTACGGCCCGGTCACCCTCGCGGGGGTCGGCAAGACCATCCTGGCCTGGGGGATCGGCTTCGCCGGTGGCATCGGCGCCCTGGCGATCCGCTCGCCCGAGCGGGTCGGCCTCGTCGACGAGCTCGGCGAGCTCACCTGGGGCGAGATCGACGAGCGGGCCACCCGGTTGGCGCACGGGCTCAAGGAGCTCGGGGTCGACGAGGGCGACAGCGTCGCGTTGCTGTGCCGCAACCACCGCTACTTCCTCGACGTCTCCACCGCCCTGTCCAAGCTGGGCGCCGACATCCTCTACCTGAACACGGCCTTCTCGGCCAAGCAGCTGGGCGAGGTGTGCGACCGCGAGAAGCCGGCCGCGATCGTCTACGACGACGAGTTCACCGAGCTGATCGACAAGTCCGGCACCGACCTGAAGCGCGTCATCGCCTGGCACGACGGGGAGCCGCGTGACATCGCCCTGGTCGAGGACCTGATCGAGAAGGGCTCGACGGACAAGCACCCGGTGCCCGAGCACACCAGCCGGCCGGTGATCCTGACCTCCGGGACCACGGGCACGCCCAAGGGCGCACCCCGGGGCGAGTCGGGTCTGGACGGCGCGGTCGCGCTGCTCTCGAAGATGCCGTTCAAGACCAACGGCACCACCTACATCGTGGCCCCGCTGTTCCACACCTGGGGCTGGGCGCACCTGAACATGGCCATGCTGCTCGGCTCGAAGATCGTGCTGCGCCGGAAGTTCGACCCGGCCGACTGCCTCGAGACCATCCAGAAGTACGACGCCGACTCGCTCATCGTGATCCCCGTGATGATGCAGCGGATCATGAAGCTCTCCGAGGACGAGCGCTCCGGCGACTGGTCCATGCTGCGGGTCGTCGCCGCGTCGGGTTCGGCCCTGCCCGGCGACCTCGCCACGGAGTGGATGGACGCGTTCGGCGACAACCTCTACAACACCTACGGCTCGACCGAGGTGGCCTGGGCCACGATCGCCCAGCCCAAGGACATGCGCGAGGCCCCCGGCACGGCCGGCAAGGCGCCGTACAACACCGAGGTGAAGATCTACGACGAGAAGGGCAACGAGCTCCCGCCCGGCGAGTCCGGCCGGATCTTCGTCGGCAACACGATGCTCTTCGGCGGCTACACCGGCGACGAGGCCGAGAGCAAGGAGATGATCGACGGCCTGATGTCCAGCGGCGACGTCGGCAAGCTGGACGAGGAGGGCCGCCTGTTCGTCGAGGGTCGTGACGACGAGATGATCGTCTCCGGCGGCGAGAACGTCTTCCCCAAGGAGGTCGAGGACAGCCTCCAGCGCCACGAGAACGTCCAGGACGTCGCGGCGATCGGGGTCGACGACGAGGACTACGGCAAGCGGCTGCGGGCCTTCGTGGTCAAGGACGGCGAGGTCGACGAGGACACCCTCAAGGCGCACGTGAAGGAGAACCTCGCCCGCTACAAGGTGCCGCGCGAGATCGTCTTCCTCGACGAGCTGCCCCGCAACGCGACCGGCAAGGTGCTGAAGAAGGACCTCAAGGAGTACGACGAGGACGGCAACCCCGGCTCGTCTGCCGGTGACGACTCGGATGACTCGGACGAGGCCGGCGACGCGGAGGGGTCCGAGGACTGATGTCCGGTCCGTCACCCGCTGCTGGCACGATGGCGGCATGACTCTGGCGATCGGTGACGCCGCTCCTGACTTCACGCTGAAGGACCAGCACGGCCAGGAGATCACCCTGTCGTCGTACGCCAAGGGCAAGGCGGCGCTGATCGTGTTCTACCCGTTCGCGTTCAGCGGGGTGTGCACGGGCGAGCTCACCGGCCTGCGCGACCGCCTCGGCGACTTCGAGACCGACGACACCACGCTGGTCGCCGTCAGCTGCGACCCGATGTACACCCAGAGAGCCCTCGCCGACCGCGACGGCATCTTCTTCCCGCTGCTCAGCGACTACTGGCCCCACGGTGCGACGACCAAGGACTACGGCGTCTTCGACGACATCTCCGGGGGTCCGAAGCGGTCCTCGTTCGCGGTCGACAAGGACGGAATTGTCCGGTGGTCGGCCCACAACGCCATCGGGGAGGCCCGCGACCTCGACGAGCACGCGGCCGCGCTCGCCGATCTGGTCTAGTTCTTTCGGACCATTTTCAGCATTTGACTTGGTTGCGGCCCCCGACTGCGGCACTCTTTGGGTGTCGCGCCGCTGGTGACCCGAGACGCCAGCGGCGCGACTTCTTGCTTTCTTGACGAATTGCGCACCGGGACGACCGCTCCCGTAGTCTGTGCGCGCATCGAGCGGCCGTCAGCGAGAACGGTCCGCCAGGTCCGGGGCGTATAGCTCAGCGGTAGAGCACCTCGCTTACAACGAGGTGGTCGCAGGTTCGATCCCTGCTGCGCCCACCCTCCGCACTCCGGGTTCCAGTCAGCGGGCCACCAACGCTCCAGGCGTCGTCCGACGCGAAAGGTGGCCCCCGTGTCCAGTGCCCTGTATCTCGTGGCGGGTCTCGCGATCCTGCTGGCGGCCGTGCTGCCGTCGATCCTGAGCCGGCTGGCGATCTCGCCGCCGATGGTGCTCCTCGCCGCCGGGGTGGGGCTGGGACTCATCCCGGCCGGCTCCGACACCGCGTTCGACCCGGTCAAGAACCACACGACGGTCGAGCAGGTCACCCAGTTCGCCGTGCTGCTCGCCCTGATGGGCGTCGGGCTGGCGCTCGACCGCCCGCTGCGGTTGCGCCACCCGCGCGACTGGCGACGCTGGTCGGCGACCTGGCGGCTGCTCCTCGCCGCGATGCCCCTGACCATCGCCGGCGTGTGGCTGCTCGGCTGGTGGGGGCTGGGCCTCGCCCCGGCCACGGCGCTGCTGCTGGGCGCGGTGCTGGCACCCACGGACCCGGTGCTCGCCGGTGACGTGCAGGTGGGCGGTCCCGACGTCGAGACCCAGGACGTGGAGGAGAGCGACGAGAGGCACGAGGTGCGCTTCGCGCTCACCTCGGAGGCGGGGCTCAACGACGGACTCGCGTTCCCCTTCGTCTACGCGGCCATCTACCTGGTCGTGAAGGGCACGACCTGGTCCTGGGTCCCGCAGTGGGCGGCGTGGGACCTCGTCGGCAAGGTCGTCGTGGGTGTCGTGGTCGGCGTGGTGGTCGGGTGGCTGCTGGCCAAGCTCGCGTTCCGTGCGCGGCGCGCCTCGCTGCGGCTCTCGGAGCAGGGGGAGCCGCTGCTCGCCCTGGCCGCTCTGGCGATCGCCTTCGGTGCGGCAGAGCTGGTCGGCGGTTACGGCTTCATCGCGGTCTTCTGCTGCGCCATGGCGGTCCGCAGCGCCGAGCGGAGCCACGAGTACCAGGAGGCGATGCACGGGGTCGTCGAGCGGCTCGAGCGCCTGCTGACCTTGCTGGTGCTGCTGTGCCTCGGCATCGCGATGAGCCGTGGCCTGCTGTCCGCGCTCGACTGGCGGGGCGTGCTGGTGGGGGTGGTGCTGATCCTGGTCGTGCGCCCGCTGAGCGGTGTCGTCAGCCTGATGCCGTTCGCGCGTCGCGGTCACGGGATGGACCACAAGGAACGGCTGGTGACGGCGTTCTTCGGAGTGCGTGGCGTCGGGTCGCTGTTCTACCTCGCGTACGCCGCGGGGGAGGCCCACTTCGAGGACCTGCGCTGGCTGTGGGCCACCATCGCGTTCACGATCGCGCTCTCGGTGCTGGTGCACGGCGTCCTGGCGAAGCCGGCGATGAGCTGGCTGGAGGTCAACCGGCAGCAGAAGGAAGATCCAGACGGAACCGCGAACCCGAAGGAGTCGCCGGAGCGTACGTGAGCCGAGCGTCGTTGGCCTCGGCGAGCCGGTCGACGATGTAGAGCCCGAAGCCACTTCCCGACTGGTGGCCCGCCGCAGCGCTCGGCGCGCGGGTGAAGCGCTCGAACAGGTGGGGGACGAAGTCCTCGGGTACGCCGGGGCCGTGGTCGAGCACCTCCAGCGACACCGACCCGCCCCGTTGGGCCACGGTCACGACGACCGGCAGCGCGCCGTACCGCAGGGCGTTGCTGACCAGGTTGGTGACCATCTGGCGCAGGTGGAACGGGTCGACGAGGGCCACCGGATCACCCTCGACCCGCACCTCCACGGCCGCGCCCTCGTGGACGTCGGCCAAGGCGTCCGCGACGACGTCCTCGAGCCGGACCCCGACGGGTCGGGCGGCGATCGACCCGGTGTCGAGGTTGGCCATCGCGAGGATGTCGTCGATCAGCGCCGAGAGTCTCTTGGCGGCCGCGAGTGCCTTGTCGACCCGATCGAGCTTGGAGGCCTCGTCGCTGTCGTCCCAGCAGGTACCGAGCAGCTCGAGCTGCCCGAGCACCAGCGAGAGTGGCTGGCGGACGTCGTGGCCGACCACCCCGAGCACGTCGGCGTTGAGCTGGTTGACCAGCTGCAGCTCCTCGTTGACACGCGCCATCTCCCGGGACAGCTCGCTCTGCGAGGTGACGTCCTGGATCGTGCCGGTCATCCGGGTCACCGAGCCCTGGTCGTCGAGCTCGCCACGCACCCGGCTCAGCATCTCGCGGACCTGTCCGTCGGTCCGCACCAGTCGGTAGCGCAGCTCGTACCCGGCGCCGACCTCCCGGGCCTGGGTCGAGGTGGCGAGCACGCGCTCACGGTCCTCGGGGTGCAGCTGCGGGACGAGCGCGTCGATGGCCGGTGTGAAGGTCTCCGGGTCCTGCCCGACGAGCTCGAACAGCTGTCGGGACCAGGTGAGCTGACCGGTCGCGGGGATCAGGGTCCAGCTCCCCAGCTCCGCCAGCCGCTGCGCCTCGTCCATCTGCCGTTGCGTCTCCACGCGCTGGGTGACGTCGGTGATCATCACGAACAGCCCCACGACCACCCCGTCGACGACGTCGGGGGAGTAGGAGACCTGGCTGTGCCGGATCGCCCCGGACACGTCGACCAGGGTGCGCTGGAAGAGCTGCTCCTCACCGGCCAGGGCAGCGTTCATGTAGGGCAGGTTCTGCTCGTAGACGGTCTGACCGACCACCTGGCTGATGTGCATGCCCTTCAGCTGGGCCGGCGTGAGCCCGAACCACTCGACGTACGCATGGTTGGCGATCACGTTGCGCAGGTCCCGGTCCCAGTAGCCGATCAGGGCGGGCAGGCTGTCGAAGAGAATGCGCAGCCGCCGGTCCTCTGCTGGGTCCTGGTCGCCGACGAGCCCAGGATCCGAAACAGCCACGAGGGACATTGTGCGCGTCAGGGACCTCGGACAGCAGGAGAACCGCCCGAGTCGGTGCCGTGTCGCTGTCCGACCCGGCTGCGCATGGTTGCTCCCGGCGTCGGTGGCTAGGGTGGCGACGTACCGACCGTGAGGGGAGTCACACCCGTGATCGTGCCGTTCTCAGCAGCCGACTTTCTCGACCGTGCCCTGGCGGTGTACGCCGAACGCATCGGCATCGTCGACGAGCCGGACCAGCCCGCCCCGTCCCTGGGGGACGTCAGCTATGCGCGGGTGGGCGAGCTCGCCCGCGCGCAGGCGGCCAAGCTCGACGAGCTCGGGATCGGCGTCGGCGACCGCGTCGCCTACGTCTCGCACAACAGTGCCCGGCTCTACACGGCGTTCTTCGGCGTCACCGGCTACGGCCGGGTCCTGGTGCCGATCAACTTCCGGCTCTCGGTCGACGAGGTGGCCTACATCGTCGAGCACTCCGGCGCCCGGGTGCTCTACGTCGACCCGGAGCTCGAGGACGCCCTGAAGGGCATCGAGTGCGAGCACACGTTCGTCATCGGCAACGACGAGGACATGTATGCCGAGGGCAAGGACCCGGAGCCGTGGGAGCACGAGGAGAACGCCACCGCGACGATCAACTACACCTCCGGGACGACCGCCCGACCGAAGGGCGTCCAGATCACGCACCGCAACATCTGGACCAACGCGGTCACCTTCGCCCTGCACGCCGGCGTCACCGACCGTGACGTCTACCTGCACACGCTGCCGATGTTCCACGCCAACGGCTGGGGGATGCCGTTCGCGATGACCGGCCTGGGTGTCGAGCAGGTGGTGATCCGCAAGATCGACGGCGCGGAGATCCTCCGCCGTGTCGAGAAGCACGGCGTCACCGTGATGTGCGCAGCGCCTGCGGTGGTCGCGTCGGTGCTCGAGGCGGCCGAGAGCTGGGACGGCGAGATCCCTGGTCGGGACAAGGTCCGGATCATCGTCGCCGGTGCCCCGCCGCCCACGAAGACCGTTGCACGCGTCGAGTCCGAGCTCGGCTGGGAGTTCATGCAGATCTACGGCCTCACCGAGACCTCGCCGGTCCTCACCGTGAACCGCACCCGCGCCGAGTGGGACGACCTCTCGGCCGAGGAGCGCGCGACCCGGCTGACCCGCGCCGGGCAGCCGGCCGTGGGCGTGACCCTGAAGATCTCCGAGTCCGGGGAGGTGCTCGCCCGGTCCAACGTGGTGCTCGAGGGCTACTGGGAGCAGCCGGAGGAGTCCGAGGCCGCACTCGCGGACGGCTGGTTCCACACCGGCGACGGCGGGGTCATCGGCGACGACGGCTACCTGACCATCCAGGACCGCAAGAAGGACGTGATCATCACCGGCGGCGAGAACGTCTCGTCGATCGAGGTCGAGGACGTGATCTTCTCCCACCCCGACGTCGCGGAGGTCGCGGTGATCGGCGTACCCAGCGAGAAGTGGGGCGAGACGATCAAGGCGCTCGTGGTCAAGACGGAGGGCTCGGAGCTGACCGAGCAGGAGCTGATCGACTACTGCAAGTCGAAGGTGGCGCGTTACAAGGCGCCCTCGTCGGTGGAGTTCCGCGAGGAGCTGGCGCGCACGGCGACCGGCAAGCTGCAGAAGTTCAAGCTCCGCAAGGAGTACTGGGAGGGACGCGAGCGGCAGGTCAACTGACGCCGCTCCGACTACCCTCGGCCCATGCCGACCCTGGGTGACATCACGGCCCTGCTCGACGAGTGGTACCCACCCCACACCGCCGACGACTGGGATGCCGTCGGCCTGGTCTGCGGTGACCCCGATGCCGACGTACGCCGGATCCTGCTGGCGGTCGACCCGGTCACCGTGGTGGCCGACGAGGCGATCGAGACCGGCGCACAGCTGGTCGTCACGCACCACCCGTTGTTCCTCAAGGGCGTGCACGGGGTCGCGGCCACCGACCCCAAGGGGCGGGTCGTGCACCGGCTCCTGGGAGCCGGCTGCGGACTGTTCACGGCACACACCAATGCCGACGCTCCTGCCGGAGGCGTCTCGGAGTCGTTGGCCCTGGCGCTGGGCATCGTCGATCCCCGGCCCCTGGAGCCGCAGCGACGGGAGATCGACAAGTTCGTCGTGTTCGCGCCGGTGGAGGCGGCGGAAGGGATCCGCGCCGCGCTGGTCGGTGCGGGTGCCGGGACGATCGGTGACTACGACTCGGCCTCGTTCACGTCCTCCGGCGAGGGCCGGTTCCGGCCGCTCGAAGGGGCGCGTCCCGCCATCGGGACGGTCGGCGAGGTGGAGACCGTGGACGAGGTCCGCATCGAGGTGGTGGCGCCGCGGGAGCTCCGCGGCCGCGTGCACGCGCAGATGCGCGCTGCCCATCCCTACGAGGAACCGGCCTACGACATCATCGAGCTCGCCTCCGAGGAGGACCGCGACGCTGGCTCGGGCCGGATCGGCCGGCTCTCCGAGCCGATCGACCTCCGGGAGTTCGCGGCGCGGGTGGCCTCGGTGCTGCCGGAGACCGCGCACGGTGTGCGGGTCGCGGGTGACCCCGACCAGCGTGTGGAGACCGTCGCCCTCTGCGGCGGGGCCGGTGACTTCCTCCTCGATCGCGCTCGCGCGGCGGGGGCGGACGTCTACCTGACGTCCGACCTGCGGCACCATCCCGCCTCCGAGCTGCGCGAGCACGGTGCCCCGGCGCTGGTCGACGTGGCGCACTGGGCAGCCGAGTCCACCTGGCTCCCGGTCCTCGCCGGGCGGCTGACCGAGGCCCTGGGCGATACGGTGGAGGTCCGCGTCAGTACGACGAACACCGATCCGTGGACGTTCCGGGTCTGAGATCCACAACTACATCAGGAGACCGCTCTGAAAGCCGACCCGTTCGTCCAGCTCAAGCTGCTCGACGTCCAGGAGCTCGACTCCCGGATCGACACGTTGACCCACCAGCTGAACACGATCCCCGAGGCCGCCCGGATCCGCGAGCTCGCGGGTCGGCGTACGACCCTGGAGAACGCCGTCCGGGACCTCCGGATCGAGGTCGACGACCTGGTCCGCGAGCAGAAGCGGGCCGACGCGGACGTCGAGCAGGTCAAGACGCGCCGGGAGCGCGACCAGGGGATGATCGACGCCGGCCAGGTCAAGGACCCCAAGGCGCTCGAGCGGATGCTCGGGGAGCTCGAGTCGCTGCACCGCCGGATCAACTCGCTCGAGGACGTGGAGCTCGAGGTGATGGAGCGGCTGGAGACGGCACAGACCTCGCTCGACCAGCGCACCGCCGAGGTCGCGGCGCTCGACGGTGACGAGGCCGAGGTGCGCCAGGCCTTCGACCAGAAGTCCGGTGACCTGCAGACCGAGCTGGCGTCGGTGCAGGCCGAGCGGAAGACGACGGCCTCGGGGATGCCCGACGACCTGATGGCGCTCTACGAGAAGCTGCGTGCGCAGAAGGGCGGGGTCGGGGCGGCCGCGCTGCGGCGTCGGGAGTGCGGCGGTTGCCGGCTCACCCTGAACGCCTCGGACCTCGGCATCATCGGGAAGATGCCCACCGACGAGGTGGTCCGCTGCGAGGAGTGCAACCGGATCCTGGTGCGCACCGGGGAGTCGGGACTGTGAGCCCCGTCGCGTGAGCGAGTCGTCGGCCGCGGAAGGTGACGAGACGCCGAAGCGAGGCTGGGGACCCCCGAGGGGCAAGCCCACCACCCTCGTCCTGGTGAGGCACGGGGTCACGGACTCGACCCTCGGCAAGCTGTTCTCCGGTGGCCTGGCGAGCAGCAACCCCCCGCTCAACGAGGAGGGTCTGGCGCAGGCACGAGCGACGGCGGAGTGGCTGGCCCCGATGGCGGACACCTTCGACGCGCTGGTGAGCTCGCCGGTGCGGCGTACGCGCGAGACCGCGGAGGTGCTCGGGCGGCACTTCGGCCTGGAGATCGAGACCGAGGACGGCATCGCCGAGATGGAGTTCGGGTCCTGGGACGGGATGAGCTTCACCGACGTCCACGAGCAGTTCCCCGACGAGCTGTCGAGCTGGCTGGGCGACCTCGACGCAGCGCCGCACGGCGGCGAGTCGATGCGCACGGTCGAGAAACGGGTGCTGGCGGGCCGCGACCGGATCGTGGCGTCCCACCCTGGCAAGACGGTCGTGGCGGTCAGTCACGTGACCCCGATCAAGACCCTGGTCGCCGACGCACTCGGCGCGCCTCTCGAAGGGGTCTACCGGATGGAGCTCGCACCCGCGTCGGTCACCGTGATCTCGTACTTCCTCGGCGGTCGTGACGCCGACATCCCGATGGCCAGCCTGCGCCTCTACAACGGTCGGCCGACCCAGGCTTTCGGGTAGTCCCACGCAAACGGACCCTCAGCAGCGGCACCTCAGGGGTCCGAATGCATGGGACTATCCGTCCTCACAGCTCCTCGACGACCACGTCGAGCTGCTGGCCGTGCCGGCCGGGGGCGCCGAGCTCGGTCTTCCAGCCCAGCCCGGTGATGACGTCGGCGAGCGCGGCGGGGGAGGACGGGGTCGATCCCTGCTCGAGCAGGGCACGCACCAGGCGGCCCTTGGTGGCCTTGTTGAAGTGGCTGACGACCTTGCGCTGGTCGCCGACCTGCTGGAGGACCCGGACCGTGGCGACGCGGCGCGCCAGGTCGGGGCCCGGTCGCCAGAACGAGGCGTACGTCGTCGAGCGCAGGTCGATCACCAGGCCCGTGCCGGCCGCCTCGCGCGCCACCGGGTCCAGTACGCCGCGCCAGTGGGCCGACACCACGCCGACGCCGGGCAGGTTCACGTCACCGGAGAGCCGGTAGGCCGGGATCCGGTCGCCAGGACGGACCAGTCCGAACAGCGAGGACGTGATCGCCAGCCACCGGCTCGCCCGGCGGCGCGCGGCGGGATCGAGGCTCGCCAGGTCGAGGTGGTCGTAGAGGACCCCGGTGTAGAGGGCGTCGGCACGGGTGGTGGGAGCGCCACGCAGGCCGGCGTTGCGGCGTACGTCCTCCGCCTGGGTGGGACCCAGCCCGAGCACCTTGGTCGCGTGCACCGGGTCTGCCGAGCAGAGGTCGACCAGGGCGTCGATCGCCTGGCCTCGGGCCGTGGTGAGGCTCGGGAAGCCGAGGCTTTCCAGGTCGAGCCGCTTGCCGCGCGTGGGCGCGGCCTTGCCCTCGGAGGGGGGAAGGAGGATCAGCACCGGCTCAGCCTAGGAGCAGTCTCCTAGGGTTGGGCTGGCCGTCTCTCGACGGCGACCGGTCGGGGACGAGGAGACAACGTGGGCACTCGGGTGCTGAGGACCGCGGGGGCGGCCAGCGCAGATCTACGCGCAGGCGTGGCCGCGATCCAGGCGGAGCTGAAGGTCACGCCGGAGTTCCCGGACGAGGTGCAGCAGGCAGCCGAGCGCGATGCGTCGAACCCACGCCTGCCGGACCTGGACCGCACCGACCTGGAGCTCGTGACCATCGATCCGGTCGGGGCCATGGACCTCGACCAGGCGATGCACCTGGAGCGGAGCGGGGACGGCTACGTGGTGCACTACGCGATCGCCGACGTGATGGCCTTCGTCGCTCCTGGAGACCCGGTCGACGTGGAGTCCCACGTGCGCGGTGAGTCCCTCTACGGGGCCGACAGCAAGATCCCGCTGCACCCGACCGCGCTCAGTGAGGGAGCCGCCTCGCTCCTGCCGGACCAGGTCCGGCCGGCCTTCGTGTGGACCATCGGCCTCGACGCGACCGGTGCCGTGCGCGACGCCCACGTGGAGCGGGCCCGGGTCAGGTCCCGGCAGCGACTCGACTACGCCGGGGTGCAGCCCCAGGTCGACCGGGCCCCCGAGGGGTCCACGCTCGCCCTGCTGAAGACCGTCGGCGAGCTCCGACTGGCCCAGGAGGCCGCGCGCGGCGGGGTGTCGCTGCCCATGCCGTCGCAGGAGGTCGACGTCGAGGACGACCAGTGGCGGCTGGAGTACCGCGAGATGCTGCCCGTCGAGACCTGGAACGCGCAGATCTCGCTGCTCACGGGAATCGCTGCCGCCTCGATCATGCTCGAGGGCAAGGTCGGCATCGTGCGCACGCTGCCGCCGGCGCCCGACTGGGCGGTCAGCCGGCTGCGTCGTACGGCACGGGCGCTCGGGATCGACTGGCCCAGCAGCCAGTCCCACCCCGACTTCATCCGGTCGCTCGATCCGTCGCACCCGGCCGAGGCGGCCATGGTCGTCGCCTGCACCTCCCTGCTCCGCGGGGCGGGGTACGCCGCCTTCGACGGCCAGCTGCCCGACCAGACCGAGCACGCGGCGCTCGCCTCGTCGTACGCCCATGTCACGGCGCCTCTTCGCCGCCTCGTGGATCGCTACGGCCTCGAGACCTGCACGGCGCTGTGTGCCGGCGAGCCGGTGCCGGAGTGGGTGCGCGCGGGTCTCGCAGACCTGCCGGCGATCATGCAGAAGTCGGGGCAGCGGGCGCGCGCCTACGAGAACGCCGTGCTCAACCTGGTCGAGGCGCTGACCCTGCGGACCCGCGTCGGCGAACAGTTCAAGGGCGTGGTGATCGAGCACGACCACGACGACGAGCGCAAGGGCGTCGTGATGATCAGGGAGCCCGCGGTCGAGGCGCCGGTGACGTCGCAGTCGCCGTTGCCGGTGGGCGAGGAGGTCTCCGTGACCCTCGCGACGGCCGACCCGACCACGCGCAAGGTCAGCTTCACCCTCTGACCCCCGTGTAACGCGGGGTTGTGGACGCTGAACAAGGCGTGGGACGGGCCCCAGGCGACCACAACCCTCGCGAAGTCGACCTACCGGGGGGCGTCGACGGGCAGCTACCCCTATCCTGAACGCGCGGATGGGCTGGCCGGGCGATCGCGTCACCCTCGGGTTCACCCGAAGGTGTCGAGGAAGGTCCGGGCTCCTCAGGACAAGGTGGTGGGTAACGCCCACCCGGGGCAACCCGCGGGATCAGTGCCACAGAAAACAGACCGCCACCGCTCTCCGGAGCGGGGGTAAGGGTGAAACGGTGGTGCAAGAGACCACCAGCGCGGCGGGAAACCGTCGTGGCTAGGCAAACCCCACCTGGAGCAAGACCAGACAGTGAGCGTTCGAGGGTGGTCCGCCCGAGCTCACGGGTAGGTCGCTGGAGGGTGTCGGCAACGGCAACCGGAGATGGATGGTCGCCAACCGTGTCGTCGTGAGGCGGTGCGGTGAACAGAACCCGGCCTATGAGCCAGCCCATCCGC
>CAWJGX010000028.1:0-211047 GCA_963842565.1 uncultured Actinomycetota bacterium
CCCGCAGTGGGGTCCGGGTCGGTCGGAGCCGGGTGCGCCCACGCTCGCGGACCTGGAGTGTGCCGTCGACCGACTGGCCGCGCTCGACGGCGCAGGCGCGACCGATGCGCAGCAGATCGAGTACGTGTCGTGCCTGGAGAAGCTGAAGGGCGCGATCGCCGCTGCCCAGGCGCGGGTCACCGACAACCTGGCCAGGGCTCGCACGGCCCGCGAGGCAGAGCGAGGGTTGCCTTCCGCGAAGCGCGGGCAGGGCCTGGCCAGCGAGATCGGGTTGGCGCGGCGCACCAGTCCCCACCGCGGCGCGCGGGACCTGGGCCTGGCGCGGGTGCTGGTCCGCGAGATGCCGCACACCCTCGACCTGTTGACCCGAGGAGAGATCAGCGAGTGGCGCGCCACCCTGGTGGTGCGCGAGACCGCCGTCCTGTCCCTGGAGCACCGCCAGCAGGTCGACGTCGAGCTCGCCGGGAAGCTCGCCGGCCTCGGCGACCGTGACACGGCAGCTCAGGCGCGGGCGATCGGCTACCGCCTCGACCCCGGATCCGCGATCCGTCGTACGCGCGGGGCACGGTCCGACCGCTACGTCAGCCTGCGACCCGCGCCCGACACGATGAGCTATCTCACGGGCTTCCTGCCCGTCGAGCAGGGCGTCGCCTGTCTGGCCGCACTCCGGCAGGCCGCCGACACCGCACGCGTCGACGGGGACGCCCGCTCCCGGGGTCAGGTCATGGCCGACACCCTGGTCGAGCGCCTCACCGGGCAGGCGAGCGCCTCCGAGGTCGACGTCGAGGTGCACGTCGTGATGACCGACAGCACTCTGCTCTCCGACGACCCCTCCCCCGCCCACGTCATCGGATTCGGACCGATCCACGCCGCACTCGCCCGCGACCTCGTCCATCGGGCACACCGTGCGTGGCTGCGCCGCCTCTACCTCAGCCCTGACAGCGGCACCTTGGTGGCGATGGACTCCCGCCGCCGCGCCTTCGACGGCGAGCTGCGCGAGTTCATCGTCATCCGCGACCAGGTCTGCCGCACGCCGTGGTGTGACGCCCCCATCCGCCACGCCGACCATCCCGTGCGGGCGTCCGACGGAGGCGAGACCTCCGCCGAGAACGGCCAGGGTCTCTGCGAGGCCTGCAACTACGCCAAGGAGGCCGCCGGCTGGCGAGCCCTACCCCTGCCCAGCGACCGGCACGAGGTGCTGATCACCACCCCCACCGGGCACACCTACGTCTCGACCGCTCCCGATCCACCCCAGCCCCACCTGCCTCCACCCGGCGATGCCGGGGACGTCGTGCAGTTCTACTCCGGATTCCGGAGACCCGAGGAAGAGCTCCAGGCGCTGTTGGCCTGAAGGTCGGCGAGCAGCTGTTGGAAGGTCTGACCATTCGGGGTGAGCGCGGACCTCTCGTAACCGAGGCGGTCCTAGACGCACCTGGCCCTGGTGACATCAGCGTCGGCGCCACGGGGTGCTGACGCCCGTCGCCTTTCGGAGTGCCGGGGAACTCGGCATGAGCGATCCGAGGAGCTCTCCTCCTGGCGCCTCGACCTCTGCCAGACCGCAAGAGCGGACTCGGGCGACGCGGCAGCGAGGCGGCCGCCTCAGCGCAGTGGGCGGACGACAGCTCGGTCAGGCGATGCCCGAGCTGGCCGACAAGCGCTCCTCGGCCAGCTGGCGTGGGATCGGGCCGACAAGCACGGAGCGTCGAGGGACGCGTCGAGCGGCCCATGTGCGCGCGTCGGCCACCCCGGGGCTGAGGCCCGGGCATCACGCTGGCCGGATCGCGTGCCAGTTGACCGGAGGGGAAACCGTGGCCACCGACTGATCGCCGTCCGCCATCATTTGCGTTGAATCCGTCCGCTGCTGCGCAGAGTCGAAGCCTCCGAACGCGATGGCGTCACAGCGGATCTGGCGAGCTAGATCTCCCAACAGTGACGGTGGCAGTCCCTCGGGGGGAACATCGGGGCGGTCTGCATTGACGATGTCCGCGAGGGCGCGCAGATCCCTGTCCCTGATATTGGTCGCAGCCGCCATGGCGAACCTTCCATTCGCCCTTCGCACACTACTCAGGTAGCGGCCGCGTATCCAGAACGTCATATGGCGACGCGGTCACAGGCCACTCAGACTGGCGAGCAGGGCTGTTAGCAATCCGGTGAGGGAGCGGGAACGACGTCGCAGTAGCGAGACCCCCGAAACGGCAGCGCGAAGCGAGAGCAGCGCGCCCGCCTCGACCCGATCCGCGTGGTCGAAGGCGTCTCTACCGAAAGGATGCAGCAATGAAGAGGAAGGCTGACCTGCCGGCCGGACCGACGTGGACCCCGAGCGCCCGCCGTCGATGGAAGCTGAAGATCAGGGCCAGGAGCCCGAGTCCACATTGAGAATCATCGTGCCGGGCGGGACGTTCGGCTGGCAGCAGCCATGGCCCGGTCGAGCTTGGTGATCGTCAAGGCAGCAGAGCGTCCCACGGACCAGGTGCACGATGGACTCGTCCGTCGCCCGACAGCACGGGTCGCCGCGCTGTGTCCCGCTCGACGAACCGGACCCCGCGTCTGCCCCAACTGAGGCCGGGCGTTGGCCGACGGCACTCGTCAACCGGCCGGCTCGGCCCCGAGGCTAACAGCTGGCCGGTGCCCGTTCGTGGCCTTCCACTCGCTCCACGCTGCGGCTTACCGCCGCCTATCGGTCACGTCGCGTGCATGAACGAAACAGGCCCCGAGGCGGAAAGTGCCTCGGGGCCTGTCGGCGTTGCGATGCTGAAGAACGCGGATTCCGGTGAGGTCAGCGGGTGCGCACCGTGTACGTGTGCTGCCTGACGCCGTTCTTGACGACCTGCACGGTGTGAGTGCCGGTGTGCTTGCGGAACGACTTGGCCCAGACCTCCCGGTCGCCAGCGTGTTGACGGAACGAGGCGTCCCAGTGGCCGTCGACCTTGATCGTCCAGCTGAGCGTCTTGCCCTCGACCTGGTGAGCGCCGAGCTTGTACGCCTGCATGTCGACCCGCAGGCGCCGGGCCCAGGGGCGGCTCGCGTGGAACTTGCCCCTGACGTTGGCCTTCACCTTGGCGGGAGTGGTCGGCTTCGTCGTCGGGCTTCGTCGTCGGCGTCGTGGTCGATGCCACGTCCTCGCTGGTCGCCGAGGCCCATCCGGAGAAGCGCGTGTCGATGGTGTTGGCAGAGATCGAGTCCGCAGGCCCGTCAGTCGCCAGACCGGTGCCGGCCGCGGGGGTAGCCGTCCGGGTCACGGCTCCGCCGCGCATCGTGAAGTGGGTGTCGATCGTGTTGGAGCTGTTCGAGACGTTGATCCCCACGGTCGCCGGCGCAACGCCGTCGATGGTGACGCGCTCGAAGTCGATGGTCCTGGCGTTGTACAGCAGGGCAGCCGTTCCCTGCTCGTGGGCGTTGAGCTTGAAGGAGCTGTCGGTGACCGAGCCGGTGGCGCCGCGGGAGATCTGCAGGGAGTTGGCGGCGATGGTCGGGTTCGGCTCGCCGGTTGGCCCCGTTCCCTGACCCACGTGAGCGCGCTTGACCGCGAAGCCGAGGTTGCCGTCGAGGAGCAGACCGGTCTTCTGGTAGTTCGTGACGTCGACGTCGGTCAGTGTCACCTGGGCGCGGGGGACGTCGATGTTGTCGCCCGAGACCCGGTTGCGGATGGAGATGGCATTGCCCTCCTGCACGCCGTTGCCGTGCGAGATGCCCTCGACGGAGACGTTGGTGAGGCTTCCGCCAGCGCGGTACATGTAGATGCCGTTCAACAGGCCGTTGCTGTTGCTTCCGCCCTCGAAACCCAGTGTCCTGATGTCCAGGTTCTTGAGGTCAAGCCTGGCCGGGGCTGACGAGTCGCCGACTGCGGAGGCCAGGACCGGACCGGGGAAGTTCCTGTGGTCGGCGTCCTCGACCGCAGTGATCGAGTGTCCATTGCCGTCGAGCGTCGCGTCGTTCGGCAGGGTGATGGTCGCGTACGTGCGGACGTCCGCGGTCAGCGTGAACAGCTCGCCGGCCCCGTCCGGGTCGGCGGTGACGAGTGACCGCGCTGTCGAACGTCGCTTCGGGACCGGGAGTTTCGGCCGCGAATGCCGCAACGGGAGCGGCGACGAGTCCAGCGAGAACAACGGCACCGGCGGTGACGGCGGTGCCCCTTCTGACGAGGTGCGATGACATGTGAAGCATGACCGCTTTCCGGGTTGTGTGACGCGAGCCTGCGTCTGGGTGGCAACCGCGCCAATCGCTGTTGTTGACAATATGCTAACAGACTTATTGACGCACCGCCAATTGCAGCAGGCGACACCGGCTCAGCCCAACCCGGTGTCGCGGCGTGGGCGGCGTATCCGATGGACCAGCCCGATGGCGGCTCGAAGGGCTGCGTGATGATTCCTCGTCCGCCCTCCCAGAACTGCTAAACCCTCCGCTGACCCCGCGGCAGCAAGAACGACAACCCCGCCGCAACCACCGTGAACCCGGTCGCCCACCAGAACGCGACGTCGTACGCATCCGCCAGCCCGCCGAGGTCGGTGGCACCTGCTGCTGCGTTGGTGAGGATCACGGCGAGGACGGCGACGCCGAAGGAGCCGCCGACCTGCTGCGCGATCCTGGTGACGGTGCTGGCGTGGGGCATCTCCTCGCGCTGCAGGCCGACGTACGCGCCGGTCATCAGCGGGATGAAGACCGCGCCGAGCCCGAAGCCGCGGACGACCAGGACGGCCATGAGGTACCACGTGCTGGTGGTCTCGGTCGACAGGGCGAACGGGATCGTGGCGAGCGCGAGGACGACGAAGCCGGCGATCGCGACCCAGCGGCCTCCGATCGAGTCGGTCAGACGTCCGGCCAGCGTTCGCGACATCAGCGCACCGACTCCCTGGGGTGCGAGCAGGAGCCCGGCGCTGAGGGCGTCCTCGCCGCGGACCTGCTGCCAGTACAGCGGCAGCAACAGCATGGAGCCGTAGAGCGCGATGCCGGTGAGGAACAGCAGCAACGACGACGCGGAGAGCGCACGGTGCCGGAACAGGCGTACGTCGATCAGTGCGCGGCTGCCCCGCGACAACGCCCAGGCCACGAACCCGGCCAGAAGCACGAGGCCGGCGAGCAGCGGCACCAGCACCGCGGGGTGCCCGAACCCGCCAGCGTGGCCGACCTGGGTGAGCCCGTAGATCACCAGGACGACGCCGGGTGAGACCAGCAGCAGGCCGACGACGTCGAGGGGGACGCGCTTGCCCGGTTCGCCGGGCGGGAACAGGCGGACGGCGAGCACCAGGGCCACGATCCCGAGGGGCAGGTTGATCAGGAAGATCCAGTGCCAGCTCAGGTAGCTCAGGATGATGCCCCCCAGGACCGGCCCGAGGATCGGTCCGAGGGCTGCGGGGAGGCTGACCGTCGCGATCAGCCGGCCGAGGTTCCTGCCCTGGGCGGCTTGCATCAGGATCGTCGTCATCAGCGGCAACATCACGCCCCCGCCGACCCCTTGCAGCGCCCGGAAGGCGATCAGGCTGGGCGCGTCCCACGCCGCGGCGCACAGGACCGACCCGACCGTGAAGAGCGTGAGCGCGGTCAGCCACAGCCGCTTGCTGCCCAGCCGGCTCTGCGCCCAGCCGGTGATCGGGATGGTCACGAACATCGCGAGCAGGTAGGCGGTGCTCACCCACTGGATCGTCGAGACGGACGCGCCGAGCGACGCGCTGAGGTCGTGCAGTCCGACGCTGACGATCGTGGTGTCCAGGATGACGGCCATGGCTCCGACGACGATGGCCGTCGCCAGCCGCTTCAGCTCGGGGTCGAGCGCCTCGGCGGGGCTCTCGGTGGTGATGGCCGGGTTCGACACGGTGACTCCAATAAGATACGTGACTGTTTCTTATCGAAGAATACGTGCAGGCGATAAGATGCACAAGTGGATCTTGAGAGCGACTCGATCCCCCGCCGTCGTCGCGGGGCCGAGCTGGAGGACGCCCTCCTGCAAGCGGCGTGGGACGAGGTCTTCGAGCACGGCTACGCCGCGTTGACCATCGACGCGGTGGCGCAACGCGCCGGCACGAGCCGACCGGTGATCTATCGGCGATGGCCGAGCAAGGCCGAGCTGGTGCACGCCGCAGTCCTGCGCACCATGCGGCACGAGCAGCTGGCTCCTCCGGACACCGGCAGCCTTCGCGGCGACCTGGTCGCGGTCCTGCACTACGCCAACGAGCGCCGGCTCGGGTACTCCGCACTGCTGATCTACTACCTCGGCCCCTACTTCCAGGAGACCGGCACCAGCCCCGCCGATCTGCGCCGCGAGATGTTCGGCGACGAACCGACCACCTTCGACATGGTCATCGAACGAGCGGTCGCACGGGGCGAGATCGACGCCTCCCGGCTCACTCCCCGACTCCGGAGCCTGGCGTTCGACCTCTACCGACACGAAGCACTGATGACGCTCGAGCCCGTCCCGGACGAGGTGATCGACCAGATCCTCGACGAGGTCTTCCTCCCGCTCGTGACACCGCCGGGGTGACGCGCGGCCGCCCCGGCAACGACCCTCAGGCCTCGGACCCCAGGTGCTTCTCGATCGCCTCGATGATCTCCGGACGCAGCCGGGCGGCGGGGATCACCGCGTCCACCGAGCCCACGTCGACGGCCCGGTGGATGTTGTGGATCCCGTCGAACTCTGCGGCGACCTCGCTGATCTTCTCCGCCCGCGTTGCGGCGCGCAGCTCCGACCGCTCGATGACCAGACCGATCCGCTCCGAACCCGAGGCGCCGGAGATGCGCTCGTCCAGAGCCTTCATGGCCGGCGTCGAGGCGGTGCGCTTGTCCACCTCGCCGGTGAACACCACGGCTGCGGCGGGGGCACCCCCGATGACCGAGGCGAAGGACCCTTCGAGTGCCAGCACCGTCATCTGCGGGTTGAGCGCCTTGGAGAAGACGACGAACGCGCCGCCGTGGTAGCGGGAGATGACGCAGAAGACGATCGGGCCGCGGAAGTTGACGATCGCGCGGCCGATCTCGGCGCCGTACTCCAGCTGCAGGCTGCGCATGGACTCCGGTGACCCGTCGAAGCCGGACAGGTTCGCGAGTACGACGAGCGGCCGGTTGCCGCTGGCCGTGTTGATCGCGCGTGCGGCCTTCTTCGAGGACCGCGGGAACAGCGTCCCGGCCGTGTAGGTGTCCGGCCCGTCGGTCGGCGGGAAGCCGCTGCGGCGTACCGACTGCGACTCGATGCCGAGCAGGCACACCGGATAGCCGCCCACGTGGGCGTCCTGGACGACCGCCGTGTCTGCGTCGGCCATGCCGGCCCAGCGCTCGAGCGTGGCGTGGTCCTGGTCAGCAACGGCGCGCATCACCGTGCGGATGTCGAAGGCCTTCTTGCGGTCCGGGTTCGACTCCGCCGAGAAGATCTCCCCGACCGTGCGGAAGTCGCTGCCCTCCATCTCGTGGGGGTACGACGAGATGTCGCGGTCCGTGTCGTCGGAGGTGACGACCCGGCGCGGCCGCTCCTCCCCCGGTACGACGTAGGTGTGCTCGTAGTGCGCCATCAGCACGGCGAACGCACCGGCGAGGTCGGGTGCCCAGTACTGCGCCTGCCCGTTGGGACCCATCACGCGGTCGTAGCCGCCGATGCCGTAGTTGTCCTCGGCGGAGACGCCACCGGAGAAGTCGAGCGACTGCTTGCCGGTGAGCACCATCGCGCTCTCCGGCGTCATCACCAGGATCCCCTTGGTGTGCATCAGCATCGTGGCCTCGGCGTTCCAGTAGGGCTGGGCGCCGACGTTGATGCCCGCGACCACGACGTTGATCTCGCCGCCGTCCTGGGTGAACTCCACGATCCGGCGCAGCGCCTTGGCCACCCAGTCCATGTTCTCGGTCCCGGAGTCCATCGAGATCCGGGCACCCGCGGAGAGGGCGAACCACTCGACGGGGACCTGCATCCGTTCGGCGAGGTCGAGCGCCGCGATCACCCGCAGGCACTCCTGCTCGGCCACCGAGCCCAGCGACTTGGTGGGGTCGCCGCACAGCACCACCCTCGTGACCCCTTCGGGGTGCAGCGGGGTCGGCGTGGTCACCACGGCGGCGAGGATGCCGGCCTTGTTGAGTCCACGTGGGCGATCGACCGGGACCAGCTGCCCGGTGTCGTCGAGGTCGTACTCGACGAGCGAGCCACCGGGACCGGTGAGCACGGCACTGAGCTCGTAGGGATAGACGAGTCCGCGTCGGCGCGACCGGACCACCTTCGAGGCGTAGTCGTCGAGGGGGCTCAACAGCTCGGTCGGCGGCTCCTCGACGCTGGAGACCACCCCGGCGCCGGGCTGGGCGCCGAAGCGCACGGCCACCGGAAGGGGGTCGCCGCCCGGGACGGCCACCCGACCCTCGGCCACGACCTCCTCGATGCCGGCCCCGTCGGTGAGCGGGCTGATCTTGGTGCCCAGCGCGGTCAGCCCGATCTCGTCCACGTCGACGACGGGCCAGACGTGGACCCAGACGTGGTTCATGTCCAGCTTCGCGCCGGCGCTCCCGCGAGCCACGCGGGCGCGACGGATGGACTCCAGGCAGTTCTCCACCGCACGTTCGGCGTGCGGAAGGGCCGTGACCGTGCCGGACTCGTCGCGGACCACGGACATCTGGCGGACCTGCGCGAGGGCGACCAGTCGCCGGTCGGCCGGGTTCTCGCGCGCGACACAGTCGTAGAGCAGCACGTCCTCCGGCGCCTCGACGCGCGTCACGTGGAAGTTGCGCAGCCGCCACAGGTTCAGGCGCCGCCCGACCATCGGGTGTACGCCGCGGGTGAGGTCGTCCTCGACGCGGCATCGACCGTCGTGATCGGGGCGGAACACGTAGTAGCCGACCGGACGGTCGCCACCGGCGCACACAGCGACACACAGCCGTCGTACGTCGCGAGCGACGGGGAGCGCCGCCAGGAGGGCCCGGAGCTGCTCGCTCGTCTCGTCGGCCCCCTCCGGGGCATCGGCCCAGTGCAGGTAGAGGTCGGCGACCGCGTCCTCGTCCTTCCCGCGGCTGTCGACGTGAGCGGTCAGCGTCGTGACGAGGTCGCCGGACGGGTCGCCCAGCTCGTCGATCGTGCCGACCGCCGACACGAGTCGGGTGGGTCGGTCGTCCAGGGTGTAGTCCGCGACCAAGACGGGTCGAGCGCCGGACTCCAGGGACTGCAGGTCACGCAGGTCGTACTCGCGGTAGTGACGCCGGGCGAGCACCTCCAGCATCGGCTCGCGCGCCGGTACGCCGTGCTCGAGCCGCTCGGCGAGGAAGCGCACGATCTGCTCGGGGATGGCCGCCAGGGCCTCGATCCGGCGCGCCCGGTCGGCGATGTCGCCGGCTGCCGAGAGCGACGACAGCTCGTCGCGGACCCCGAGCAGGATGTCGGAGCGCTCCGCGTCCACGGCCGGCTGGTCGAACCAGCGGAACCGGACGCTGCGGGCGAGGTCACCGATCACCGGGTAGCGCGACTGGGTGACGCGGCCGAGGCGCTCCAGCAGCGCGCGGGCGCGGGCCGCGAGCGGCCCGGTCGGCGGGGTCTCGTCGCTCCAGCAGCCGAGCACGGCGGACGCGAGCGCCACCTCGGGCGTCGAGCGCTGCTGGGCCAGGAAGATGCGGAAGACGGCCGCCTCCAGCTCGGGGGTGCGCTCGAGGTCCTCCACGCCGTAGTGCACGAGCACGCGCACCAGCCGGTCGCGGAACTGCTCGGGCAGCCCACCACGCTCGACGTCGAGGCTCTGCAGGAAGGTGTGGAAGTGCTCCCGTGAGGAGTGCACCCGCAGCTCGGTGTGCCGGTCCTCGTCGACCGGTCGGTTGCGGCTCAGCTCCGCGAGGTCGGCGAAGATCGTCAGCAGGTCGAGCTCGTCGGCCAGGACCGACTCTCCCTCCGCACGCACCTCGTCGCGCACGGCGAGGTACTCGGAGAGGGCCGCGTCCTCGTCCTCGGGCGGTACGTCGTAGCCGAGCACCACCGCCGTCAGGGCGGCCCTGGCTCGTGCTCCGCGCGTCATCGGGTCCATGCCCTCGTCGGCGGCCGGCAGCTCGAGGTCGGGACCGACCTCCGCAGTGGCCTCCTCGGCGCCGTCGCCGACGGGCTCCAGCTTGATCAGGGCGCTGCCGGTCTCGACCTGGCTGCCGGTGATGACGAGCAGCTCCTTGACCCGCGCGGCGAACGGCGCGTGCACGACCGTCTCCATCTTCATCGACTCGAGCACGACGACCGCAGCGCCTGCCTCGACCTCGGCGCCGACGCTCACGGGCGTGGCCACGACGAGCGCCGGTGCGGGTGAGCGGAGCACGCCGCCCTCGTCGCGGCTGACCCGGTGGGCGACCCCGTCGACCTCGACGAGCGTGGTCGGGCCGTGGGTGGCGGTGACGAGGTGGTACCTCCGGCCGCCGACGACGAGGCGGCGGCGTACGGCGTCGATCCACTCCATCTGGACGTCGACGGTCTGCGAGGTGGCACCGGAGGCCACGCTGACCCGGAAGCGGCCGGGACCGGTGTTGACGGTCGAGACCTGGTAGGGCACGCCGCGCAGCTTGAGCTCGACCGGCGCACCCACCTGGTGCGACGCGGACGGCCGGCCGCCGTGGGCGGTCTCGAGCAGCCGCGCGGTCTCGATCTGCAACCGCTCGAGGTAGGCCTCGATGGCGGCTGCGACCACCGCGATGCCGGCGTGCGCGTGGGCGACGAGGCGACCCTCGGCGCGGACGCGGTCGATCCAGCCGGTGTCGGCCCAGCCCCCGGTCCCGTCCACGACCTCGGGCTGGGCGAGCAGGTCCAGCACGAAGCTCTTGTTGCAGGCGCCGCCCTCGATGACCACGGTCGTCGAGGCCATCGCGCGGCGGAGCCGGGCCAGGGCCTCCTCGCGGGTGCGCCCGTAGGCGATGATCTTGGCGATCATCGAGTCGAAGTCCGGAGGGATGGTGTCGCCCTCGGCGACACCGGTGTCGACCCGGATGCCCGGGCCGGACGGCAGGTCGAGGTGGACGATGCGCCCCGGCGACGGAGCGAAGTCGCGGTCCGGGTCCTCGGCGTTGAGCCGGGCCTCGACCGCGTGCCCCACCTCGGCGGGCTTCTCGCCCGTCAGGTGACCCCCTTGTGCGACCAGGATCTGCGCCTTGACCAGGTCGATGTCGGTCGTGACCTCGGTGATCGAGTGCTCCACCTGGAGCCGGGTGTTGACCTCGAGGAACGCGAAGGTCTTCTCCTCGGGGTGGTAGAGGAACTCGACCGTGCCCGCCCCGACGTACCCGACGGCCTGGGCGAGCCGCTCGGCCGACGCCTTGAGCTCCTCGTTCTGCTCGGGGCTGAGCAACGGCGAGGAGGACTCCTCGATGACCTTCTGGTTGCGGCGCTGGATCGAGCAGTCGCGTACGCCGACGGCCCACGCGGTGCCGTGGCGGTCAGCGATCAGCTGCACCTCGACGTGACGGGCGCCGGTCACCAGGCGCTCGAGGAAGACGGTGCCGTTGCCGAAGGCACGCAACGCCTCGTCGCTGGTGCGCTGGTAGGCGTCCTCGAGGTCTGCCGGTGAGGCGACCATCCGGATCCCGCGGCCACCACCGCCGGCCGACGCCTTGAGCATCAGCGGGTAGCCGACCTCTGCGGCGGAGGCCAGCGCGTCCTCGAGGGAGTCCACCGCTCCGCGGCTCCACGGCGCCACCGGCACGCCCACCTCCTCGGCGATCAGCTTGGAGCCGATCTTGTCGCCGAGCCGGCGCATCGCGTCGGCGCTCGGGCCGATGAAGGTCACGCCGAGCTTGTCGCACAGGTCGACGAACGCGGGGTCCTCGGCGACGAAGCCCCAGCCGGGCCACGCGGCGTCGGCACCGCTGTCCACCAGGGCCCTCTCGAGCACGGCCAGGTCGAGGTAGGGACGCGCGGAGGCCGGTCCGAGGTCGAAGGCCAGGTCGGCCTCGCGCACGAACATGGCGTTGGCCTCACCGGTGGTGTGCAGCGCCACGGTCTCGATCGGACCGTCGCCGGCCGCGTTGACCTCACGCACGGCATGGATCAGCCGCATGGCGGCCTCACCACGGTTGACGATGGCAATTCGGCTGAACGACACAGGAAAACCCCCAGCTGGAAAAATGCGAGGATGTTCTCGCACTTTGACGCCTAACGTGCCACACGTCGCTGGTTACGGGCGAGTCACATAGCAGGTGGGGCCTGCGTCAGCTCCCGGTGCGCTTGTTCTTGGCCGCCTCGGTCTCGGCTGCCACGAGGTAGCCGGTGAGCAGCGTCTTGAGCTGTACGACGGCGTCCGGGTGCGACTGGCCGTCGCGGATCGAGAAGTTCAGCATCGAGTAGGTGACGTGCACCAGCACCTCGGCGATCACCTGACGGTCGGCGATCTTGGAGCCGGGCGTCAGCGGGGCGAGCAGCCGGGTCACCTGGACGGCGAGGGCGCGCTCGTGCTCGGCCGCGATCGCGCGCGTCGGCGGGGTGGCCTGCATCGCCAGCCACACGGCGCGACGCGAGGGGTCGGTGCGCCACAGCGCCGCGAGGTGGTCGAGCAGCTTCATCAGCAGCTCGGCCCAGTCGAGGCTGGGGATCTCGCCGGCGAACTTCTCCAGCTCGGCCTGCACGTTGACGGTGTCCAGCCGGTCGAGCTCGCAGATGATGGCGTACTTGTTCCCGAAGAACTGGTAGAGCGACCCGATCGGCACCCCGGCGCGCAGCGCGACCTGCTCGGAGGTGAACGACTCGAAGCCGACCTCGACGAGCAGCGCCCGCGCGGCGCGCAGGATGTCGTCGAAACGTCGCCGGCTCCGCTCCTGGGACGGCCGGCGCCGCGGCAGGAACTCCGCGGGGTCGTTCGTCTGGATGCTCATACCCTCAGGTTACTTGAGGGTAAGCACATATTTGGGGATCGGGCGCGAACCCTCAGCCCCAGTTCTCCGCCTTGGTCAGGCAGAACGGGTGGCCGGAGGGGTCGAGGAGCACCCGCCACGTCTCGCCGGGCTGCGGGTCGGCGACCGTTGCCCCCAGCTCGACGGCGGCCTTCTCGGCCTCGTCGAGGTCGGCCACGGCGAGGTCGAAGTGGAACTGCTTGCTGCCACGCTCGTTCGGCCAGCCCGGCGCCTGGTAGTCCTCGACCCGGCCGAAGCCGAGCGCGTGGTCGGGGCCGGTGAGCATCGCGTAGTCGCGCTCGGCGTGGGCGACGTCCCAGCCCAGCAGCCCCGACCAGAAGGCGGCGCTGGCCTCGGGGTCCGCGCAGTCCAGGGTGACCATGGCGAGGCGGGCGGTGGGGGTGCTCATGGGGATCTCTCCTTCGTCGAGGTGCTGCTTCATGGAGGTGCTGTCTCCCACCCTCCTAGGATCCAGACGTGGCGGCTAGGAAAAACGCGACGGCGACCGGCGCGGGAGTGCTGCGCCCGGAGGAGTTCGCCAGGCACGTCCGGCTGGACCGCTCGGACTGTGCGGTCGACCTGGCGCCGTGGGTGGAGAACTACTGGTCGCTGCGGTGGCAGCTGCCCGAGGGGGCCTCCTACCTCAGCTCGACCCTGCCGCATCCCGCCTGCACGCTCAGCGTGGAGCGCGGCCACCGGCGCGAGGGCACCGGCCCCGAGGCGGTGGTCGTCACCGGCGTGATCGCCCACCGCTTCGACGTCACCGTCCGCGACGAGGGCTGGGTCTTCGGCGTCAAGTTCCGGCCCGGTGGACTGGCCAGCCTGGCCGGCGTCAACGCGCGGGAGCTCCGTGACGTCACCGTCGCGGCCTCGGAGATCTTCGACGCCGCGACCGTCGCCGAGCTGGACGAGCTCGGTCCTGAGCACTCCACCGACGAGTGCCGTCTGCGGGCCGACATCGTGCTCGGTCGGCTCGCGACGACCCCGGACGACGACTACCGCCTGCTGCTCGACGTCGTGACCACGATGCTCGAGGACCGCTCGCTGGTGCGGGTGGCGCAGGTCGAGGAGCGCTGCGGCATCGGCACCCGCGCCCTGCAGCGGCTCTTCCAGCGGTACGTCGGGGTCAGTCCCAAGTGGGTGCTGGCCCGCTACCGGATCCACGACGCGGTCACCGACCTGGATGCGGGGTACGCCGGCACGCTGGCCGACCTGGCCGCGCGCTACGGCTGGTTCGACCAGGCCCACTTCACCCGCGAGTTCACCGACCTGGTCGGCGTACCACCGGGCGAGTATCAGCGGGCGTAGGTCACCTTCACCCGACCCGACCTGTAGACGAACAGCACACCCTTCTCGAAGCGCGCGTAGACGCCCTTGGCGTGGGTGAGGGGGCGAGTCCGGGGGAAGCCGAGCTTCGAGGTCGCCCCGCCCCGCTTGAGGTACGCCCTCAGCACGCGGCCGTAGAGCTCGTGCGCACCGGCGCCGAGGTGGTAGAACATCCGGCCGTGCTGGAAGCCCCGGGTGCGACCGGCCGCGACGGAGTACTCGCGGGTCGTGGGGCTGCCGAGGATCGAGTCCCGACCGCCGATCGCCCGCCAGCGCAGGGTGATCGGAGTCGCGGTCGTCGCTGGGGCCGCCGGGGTGGTCGGACCGGTCGTCGCCGCCGGAACCGGCGCTCCCGTCCCGAACCTGAACCACGGGGACCGCAGCCCGAACTTCGACCGGAAGGTGCTGCCGGTCAGGGTCACGTTGGCCTTGGAGCCGTCGAGGACCATCTTCTCGACCCGGCCGTACCACTCGCCGTGCCCGTCCCGCTGCGTCACCAGCACCCGGTTCAGGGTGCCGAGCGAGGGCCAGGCCTTCTGGACCGCCGCACGCGTGATCGTGGTGCTCCAGGTGTGCACCCCGTTGCCGCTCCACCCGTCGTAGGGGTCGGCCTTGGCGACGAGGTAGGGCTGGCTGCCCGCGGCCAACCAGCCACCGCTGCTCGAGCCGAACTGGGTGAACGCCGGCTTGCCGCCGTAGTTCAGCACCTGGTTGGCGGTCGCGACGACGGCGGCGTTGCTGCGTGAGTCCTCGGACCCCAGTCCCCCGTAGACCTGGCAGGAGGTGGTGTCGCAGGTCTGGTAGGAGCGGGTGGGGTGCGCCGCGCGGTCGAAGGCGGCGTACGTCCGAGCGGCCACCGCCTGGGAGCGCACGGCGTCGGGGTCCCACGACGCCGGCATCTCGCGCGGGACCACGCCCTTGACGTAGTCGTCCATGCTCAGCACGTTCACGGTGTGGCCTGCGCTGAGCCGCATCGCGCCGCGGTAGGTCCGCGTCGCGCTCCCCACGCGGAGAGCGACCGAGCCGCTGCGGTAGAACTCCGCGTCACCGGAGAGCAGCTTCCCGCCGGGCTTGTAGGCGTGCCAGGCGCCGTTGTCGTACTCGATGCTCGTGCGGCCGCTGACCGTCCGCAGCCGCCAGGTGGTGATGCCGCTCGTCGGCAGGGCGTACGTCGCGCCGCTGCTCACCTCGCGCACCCGCAGGCCCGACGTGGGCAGCACCCGGACGTCGCCGTCGGAGTCGGCGCTGATCAGCACCCGGATCGTGCCCGTGGTGGTGCCCAGCGTCGTGCCGGGGTAGTAGAACGCCAGGATCTGCCGGTGCGTGAGCCCCTTGAGCGCGGCCCCCTGGGCGCCGTACTGCGACATCCCGTGACCGTGGCCGAACCCGTGGCCGGTCAGCTTCAGCACACCGTTCGCCGGGACGACGTAGGACTCGGAGACGGTGCGGGAGGCCTGGCCGGGAGGCACCGTGACCAGCATGGTGGCGAGTACGGCGAACCCGAGAGCGGCGACCCGACCTCGCCGGAAGGAGCGTGACATCTGTGACCCCAGTGGCCTGTGGGAATGAACGGAACCCGCTCAGTATGCCTCTGGGAATACGCGATTTGCCCGTTTTCAGGAATCGCTGGAAATGCGATCGCTAATCACATCGATGTCATTCAGCCGATGATTTCCGGCGCCTTTTCCGATGGGCCCTCAGGTGGGCGAGTGGTGCAGCCGGCGCGCCGCCTCGGCGATCGAACCGCTCATCGACGGATAGACGGTGAAGGCGTGCGCGAGCTGGTCGACGGTGAGCGACTCGGCGACGGCGATCGAGATCGAGTGCACCAGCTCACTGGCACGCGGGCCGACCACGACGCCTCCGACGACGATTCCGGTGCCCGGGCGGCAGAACAGCTTCACGAAGCCGTCGTGCACGCCCTGCATCTTCGCGCGCGGGTTGCCGGCGAGGTCGAGCCGGACCGTCTCCGCGACCATGTCACCCGCGTCGATCGTCCGCTGCGAGCAGCCGACGGTGGCGATCTCGGGGGCGGTGAACACGTTGGAGGACACCTTGGTCAGGTCGAGCGGCGTCACCGCGTCGCCGAGGAAGTGCCACATCGCGATCCGGCCCTGCATCGCGGCCACGCTCGCGAGCATCAGCACGCCGGTGCAGTCGCCCGCGGCGTACACCCCTCGCGCGGTGGTGCGCGAGACCCGGTCCACCCGGACGAAGCCGCCGTCGTCCAGCGCCACCCCGGCCTCCTCGAGGCCGAGGTCATCGGTCTTCGGCACCGACCCGAGTGCGAGCAGGCAGTGGGAGCCCTGCACGGCGCGGCCGTCGGTGAGGGTCACGGTGACCTCGTCACCGTCGCGCTTCACCGACTCCATCCGCGATTTCGACAGCACCTCCATGCCGCGGCGGGTCAGCACGTCCTCGAGCACCGTCGCCGCATCGGCGTCCTCGCCCGGGAGCACGCGGTCCCGCGAGGAGACCAGCACGACCTCGATGCCCAGGGCCATGTAGGCGCTGGCGAACTCGGCGCCGGTGACCCCCGAGCCGACCACGATCAGTCTCGTCGGAGCCTCGGTGAGGTCGTAGACCTGCTCCCAGGTGAGGATCCGCTCGCCGTCCGGCTCGGCCGAGGGCAGCGTGCGCGGCGCTGCGCCGGTCGCGAGGAGCACGGCGTCCGCCTGGAGCGTCTCGCTGCCGCCGTCGGCGAGCTCCACGACGACCTGGTTGACCCCGTCGAGCCGACCTCGTCCGCGGAGCACGCGGACGTCCTCACGCTCCAGCCGGCGGCCGATGTCTGCCGACTGGTCGGCCGCCAGCCGCTTCACGCGCTCGTTGACGCGTGCGAGGTCGACGACGACCTCCTGTGCGGCGTCACCCTCGTCGTCCGCGAAGCTGATCCCGAGCTCGGGAGCGCCGGCGAGGTCGGTCATCAGCTCGGCCGTCGCGATCAGGGTCTTGCTCGGCACGCAGTCGGTGACCACGGCCGAGCCACCGATCCCGTCACTGTCCACCACGGTGACCTGGGCCCCGAGCTGGGCCGCCACCAGGGCCGCCTCGTAGCCACCCGGTCCACCCCCGACGATCACGACCCGGTCGGCCTGGCCGAAATCAGATGTCGTCACCGGGCCATTGTGTCGCATGGCGATCGTGGCGGCGCGGCCCCTACTCTGGCGCGGTGACTGCGTACGCCGCCTACGGCAGCAACCTCGATCCCGCCCGGATGAGCGAACGCTGCCCCCACTCCCCGCTGCAGAGCACGGGCTGGCTCACGGGGTGGCGACTGACCTTCGGCGGTGAGGACCACGGCTGGGACGGAGCGCTCGCCACGATCGTCCAGGACCCCTTCGAGCAGGTCTTCGTCGCGGTCTACGACGTCACCGAGGAGGACGTCTCGGCGCTCGACGGGTGGGAGTCCGCCGACACCGGGCTCTACCGCAAGACCAAGGTCCGGGTCTCGACGATGACCGAGGAGATCGTCGCCTTCGTCTACGTGCTCGACGCCTTCGAGGGCGGCCTCCCCTCCGCCAGCTCGCTGGGCACCCTCGCCGACTCCGCCGAGGCAGCCGACGCCCCGGCGGACTACGTCGCCGCCCTGCGAGCCCGCCCCTGCCGCTCGAACTTCGGCGGCTGACGGCAACCACTAGCATCGCCCCGTGACCCAGACCTACGTGGAAGAAGCCGCCGAGGCGGCGAGAGTGCTCGCCGAGAAGACCGGTGTCGAGCGGCACGACGTGGCCCTGGTGATGGGGTCGGGATGGCTGCCGGCCGTCGACGCCCTGGGAGAGGCGACCGCGGAGATCAGCACCACGGACCTGCCCGGTTTCGCGCCGCCCGCCGTGGCCGGACACGCGGGGAAGATCCGCTCGGTGCGCTCAGGCGAGAAGAACCTGCTCGTCTTCCTCGGGCGGACGCACTTCTACGAGGGCCTCGGCGTGCGCGCCGTCGTGCACGGTGTCCGCACCGCCGCCGCGGCCGGCTGCTCGACCGTCGTACTCACCAACGGGTGCGGCGGTCTGGACACCCGCTGGTCCCCCGGCACGCCGGTGCTCATCTCCGACCACATCAACCTGACGGCCACCTCCCCGATCGAGGGGGCCAACTTCGTCGACCTCACCGACCTCTACAGCCCGCGACTGCGCGCGCTCTGCCGCGAGGCCGACCCGACGCTCGACGAGGGTGTCTACGTGCAGCTCCCCGGCCCGCACTACGAGACCCCCGCCGAGATCGCCATGGTCCGCGCGATCGGCGGCACCCTCGTCGGGATGAGTACGACGCTGGAGGCGATCGCCGCCCGGGAAGCCGGCCTCGAGGTGCTCGGGATCAGCCTGGTCACCAACCTGGCGGCCGGGATCACGGGCGAGCCGCTGAACCACGAAGAGGTGCTCGAGGCGGGCCGCTCGGCCGCCACCCGGATGGGTGAGCTGCTCGGCAGCATCGTCCCGCGCATCTGAGCGCCCGACCCCGTGAGCGTCCGCCCGCTGTGCGCGTCGTTGACATGCCGCGACCACCCCGATATCGATGAGGCACACAGACCTCGGGAGGGGACCGCATGAGCGACGCCGACGACAACCCTGACAACAACAGGGCCGACGAGAAGAAGTCCAGCGACACGAACGACGACAGCAAGGACGAGGGCAGCATTCTCGACGACGGCGGCATCGACACCGACGAGCGTGCCGGGCGCAGCCTCGGCATCGACACGCAGGCGGAGCCCGACGAGGACACCAAGAAGGAGATGGAGGAGGAGCGCGAGAAGCGTCTCGACCCGGACAACCGACCGGACGGCGCCGAGATCGACAACACCGAGCGCACCTTCGACGTCGACCGGGGACAGTTCACCGACTCCGAGGACTACGACGACAGCGAGCCGCCGCCGTTCGCCGACCCGGAGGACCCGAACCAGAACGACGACGATTCGGACGACGACTCCGACGACTCGGACGACGACGACTCCGACGAAGAAGACAAGGACGAGGAGTCCAGCTGAAGGTCCTGCTCACCGGCTCCGCCGGCTCGATCGGCACGGTGCTGCAACCGCGCCTGGTGGCGCTCGGTCATGACGTCGTCGGCGCGGACCTCCCGGGCCGCGGCGGCGACCTCGACCTCGACTGCACCGACCACGTCGCGGTCGATGCGGCGGTGGAGCAGGTCGGACCGGACGCGATCATCCACCTGGCCGGCATCTCGACCGAGTCCTCCCTGCCCGATGCTCTCGTCTCGCACGTCGTGTCGACCGGCGCCCTGCTCGAGGCGATGGTGCGGCACGACGTACGCCGCATCGTCTACGCCTCCAGCAACCACGCGGTCGGTCGCGAGCCGCGGTCAGAGCTGCTCGATGCCGACGTCCGCGGTCGACCCGACACGTTCTACGGAGTGGGCAAGGTGGCCGCCGAGGCGCTGCTCCACCTCTTCGTCGACCGGCACGGGATCGAGGTGGTCAGCACCCGCATCGGCTCGTTCCTGGACCGACCGACGACCCGGCGCCAGCTCGGCAGCTGGCTCTCCCACGACGACGGCGTGCGGATGTTCCAGGCCGCGCTGACCGCGCCCGCACCCGGCTTCGCCGTCGTCTACGGCATCTCCGCCAACACCCGCGGCTGGTGGGACCTCGGGCCGGGCAGGGCGCTCGGCTACGACCCGCAGGACGACGCCGAGCAGTACGCCGCCGAGATCGAGGCCGAGCCCGAGACGGAGGCCGACCGCGCCGAGGCGGCCCACGTCGGCGGCCCCTACGCCACTCCCGAGGAAGAGCGCCCGGCCTTCGACTGAGCCACGAGCGGCCCGCTTGACTTGGAGTGCCCCTGATGTCGTTGAGTGGGGACATGACGATCTCTCAACGCACTCTCGGAACCTCCACCCCGCTCACCGTGTCCACCATGGGCCTGGGCTGCATGGGGATGTCGGAGTTCTACGGCACCCCCGACGAGCAGGGTGGCATCGACACGATCCACCGTGCCCTCGACCTCGGGATCACCTTCCTGGACACCGCCGACATGTACGGCCCGTTCACCAACGAGCAGCTCGTCGGCAAGGCCATCAACGGCCGCCGGGACGACGTGCAGCTGGCCACCAAGTTCGGCAACAAGCGCGGGCCGAACGGTGAGCGGCTCGGCATCGACGGCTCGCCGGACTACGTGCGCCAGGCCTGCGACGACTCGCTGAAGCGGCTCGGCGTCGACCACATCGACCTCTACTACCAGCACCGCGTCGACAAGACCGTCCCGATCGAGGAGACCGTGGGCGCGATGGCCGAGCTGGTCGAGGCCGGCAAGGTCCGCCACCTCGGGCTGTCCGAGGCGAGCGCGGCCAACATCCGCAAGGCCCACGCCGTGCACCCGATCACGGCCCTGCAGACGGAGTACTCCCTGTTCACCCGCGACCTCGAGGACGAGATCCTCGGCGTGATCCGGGAGCTCGGGATCGGGCTGGTGCCCTACTCCCCGCTCGGGCGCGGCCTGCTCACCGGCACCATCACGAAGGACTCGGGGGCCGACGGCGAGGCGGACAACCGGCGCTCGTCGTACTTCCCCCGCTTCCAGGGCGAGGCCCTCGACGCCAACCTCGCGCTGGTCGAGAAGATCACCTCGATCGCCGACTCGAAGGGCTGCACGCCCGGCCAGCTCGCGCTGGCGTGGGTGCTGGCGCAGGGCGACGACGTGGCCCCGATCCCCGGCACCAAGCGCGTCAAGTACCTCGAGGAGAACGCCGCCGCCAGCGACGTGGAGCTCAGCCGTGAGGACCTCGACGCGCTCGAGCAGGCCGTCCCCCGCGACGCCGTGGCCGGCGACCGCTACGGCGACATGTCGCCCATCGACGCCTGACCGGCTACGGCTAGGTTGGGGCGCATGGCTACCACTGCACTCGGGGACGACCCCGCACACACGACCGGAGAGCTGCCCGCCGTCGGCGAGCAGGCACCCGACTTCACCCTCGTCGACACCGACCTGAAGGAGTTCAGCCTCGGCGACCTCCCGGGCCGCAAGGTGCTCAGCATCTTCCCGAGCATCGGCACCGGCGTGTGCCAGGCGGCGCTCCGCGAGTTCAACAAGCGGGCTGCCGGGCTCGACGACACCACCGTGCTCAACATCTCGGTCGACCTGCCGTTCGCCCTCGCCGGCTTCTGCGCTGCCGAGGGGATCGAGGACGTCAAGGTCGGATCGGCGTTCCGCTCGAGCTTCGCGGAGGACTACGGCGTCCGCCTGACGGACTCCAAGTTCGAGGGTCTGCTCGCCCGGGCCGTCGTGGTCGTGGACGCCGACGGCAAGGTCGTGCACACCCAGCTGGTGCCCAACATCGGCCAGGAACCCGACTACGACGCGGCTCTCGCCTCGCTCGACTGACCAGGAGAGAGTCTCGCGCGCAGACCGCGCTCGGCTCCCGTCATCATCCGCTGGTGGTTCCACACCAGCAGCGGCTTCACGACGTACGACGCCACCACGAACAGCGGGGCCTCGGCTCGCACCTCCTGCTCGAACCGCAGGCGGGTCGCGCCGGGGCCCCCTTTCACTGACGGGTCACGTGCCGGCACCTCGTCGAGGTGGTACGTCGCGCGGCCACGGATCGGGCCGTCGATGGCCACCTCGAGCAGGTCGACCGAGCGGTTGACCGCCGTGAGCTGCAGCTCGAGGTCGTAGGGCAACGAGGACCGGCAGACCACCAGGGCGTTGTCGTCGTCGATCTTGGCGACCGCCCGCACCTGGGGCCACCACTCGCCGTACCGCTCGAGGTCCACCAGCACGTCGTGCACCCTGTTTCGGGGCGCCTCTACTGTGAAGGTGCTGGAGAACCTGAAGATCCGGCGCGCCTGCCACAGGTTCATCGCTCCAGTATGTCGAGACTCGGGAGACCCCATGAAGCTGGCCGTCCACTGCGCGAACCTGACCTGGCCCGGAGGCCCGGCCGCCCTGGGACAGACCCTCGCCGAGGTCGCGCAGGTCGCTGACGAAGGTGGCGTCACGACGCTGACGATGATGGACCACTACTTCCAGATGGAGCAGCTCGGCGGACCGCCCGAGCCGATGCTCGAGGGCTACACCTCGCTCGGCTTCCTCGCCGGGAAGACCAGCAACGTCGAGCTGGGGCTGCTGGTCACCGGCGTGACCTACCGGCACCCCGGACTGCTCGCCAAGATCGCCACCACGCTCGACGTGCTCAGCGGTGGGCGGGCCATGCTCGGGATCGGCGCCGCCTGGTACGACCGCGAGCACGCCGGCCTGGGGGTCCCGTTCCCCTCCACCTCCGAGCGGTTCGAGCGACTCGAGGAGGCGCTGCAGATCTGTCGCCAGATGTGGAGCGACGACGACGGCCCCTACACGGGCAAGCACTACCAGCTGGCCGAGACCGTCTGCGTCCCACCGCCGCTCAGCGACGGAGGCCCCCGGGTGCTGATCGGTGGCAGCGGCGAGCGCAAGACCCTGCGCCTGGTCGCGAAGTACGCCGACGCCTGCAACCTGTTCGGCGTCGAGCCGGCCGAGGTGGCCCACAAGATCGAGGTGCTCGACCGGCACTGCGAGACCGAGGGACGTGACCCGGCTCAGGTCCAGCGCACCCTCATCTCGGGAACCGACCCGCTCGAGGACATCGACGCGTTCCTGCGCCGGTGCGAGGAGTACGCCGCCCTCGGCATCGACCAGGTCTGGGTCGGCCCGAACGCCGACGACCCCGTCGGGAGCGTCACCCGGATCTGCGAGGACGTGCTCCCCCGACTCCGGGAGATCGGCGCGTGACCCCGCTCGACGAGCAGACGGTCCTCGTCACCGGGGCGACGGGCGGGCTCGGACGCGCCCTCGTCCGTCGGTTCGCCGACCACGGCACCCACGTCGTCGCGCACGGACGATCCACGACCCGGCTCGGCGAGCTGGTGACCGAGGTCGAGTCGGCTACCGGTCAGCACATCGACACGGTGCAGGCCGACCTCGCCGAGCTCCGCGACGTGGACCGGCTCGCCGACGAGCTGATCGCGCGGTACGACGCCCTGCACGTGCTGGTCAACAACGCGGGGGTGGGCTTCGGCGCTCCGGGCGCTGCCCGCGAGGAGAGCGCCGACGGGATCGAGCTCCGGTTCGCCGTCAACCACCTCGCCGCGTACCGCCTCGCGACACGGCTGAGTCCGTTGCTGCGGTCGAGCGCGCCGGCGCGCATCGTCCAGGTCGCCTCGGCAGGTCAGCTCGCCCTGGACCGCGAGGACCCGCTCACGCACACGGCGTACGACGGGGTGACGGCCTACCGCCGTTCCAAGCTGGCCCAGGTGATGGCGACCTACGACCTGGCCGCCGACCTGGTCGGCACGGGCGTCAGCGTCACCGCACTCCACCCGGCCACCTTCATGGACACCGCGATGGTGCGCGAGCACGGCGTGGAGCCGGTCAGCTCGGTCCAGGAGGGGCTCGACGCGACCTGGCGACTGGTCGCGAGCGAGGACCTCGAGGGCGTCAGTGGCGTCTACTTCGACGGGCAGCGGGAAGGCCGCACGGACCCGCAGGCCGACGACCCCGCGGCGCGCGCCTGGGTGCGGGAGCTCTCCGCGTCGCTGATCGCCGACGCGGTGGGCTGACGGCGGTCCGTACGACCTCATCTAGCCTGCAGGGATGACTGAGAGCACCGACCCCGACCTGCTGGCACGCGCGCGGGCCTGGGCCCAGGACGACCCCGACCCGGCGACCAGGGCCGAGCTCGAGTCGCTGATCGAGAGCGACGACACGGCCGAGCTGCAGGACCGGTTCGACGGGACCCTGGAGTTCGGGACGGCCGGCCTGCGCGGTGCCCTCGGCGCCGGGTCCAACCGGATGAACCGGGTGGTGGTGCTGCGCGCGGCGGCCGGCCTGGCGGCGTACCTCCTGGCCCACGGGGCGAGGTCCGGGGACTCCGTGGTCATCGGCTACGACGCCCGGCACAACTCCGACGTCTTCGCCCGCGACACCGCCGAGGTGATGACCGGCGCGGGGTTCCAGGCGCTGGTGCTCCCCCGACCCCTGCCCACCCCACTCCTGGCCTTCGCCATCCAGGACCTCGGCTGCGTGGCCGGGGTGATGGTGACGGCCAGCCACAACCCGCCCCAGGACAACGGCTACAAGGTCTACCTCGGCGACGGCAGCCAGATCGTGCCTCCGGCCGACGAGGAGATCGCGGCGCAGATCGCGGCCGTCGGTGCGGTCGGCGACATCCCCCGCGGGCCCGGCGGCGAGGTTCTCGGCGACGAGATCCTCGACCGCTACCTCGCAGCGGTCGTCGAGCTCGCCGGTGACGGCCCCCGCGACCTGACCGTCGTCTACACGCCCCTGCACGGCGTCGGCGGCAGCTCGGTCGTCCGTGCGCTGCAGGAGGCGGGCTTCGAGGCGCCCCACGTGGCCGTCGCGCAGGCCGAGCCCGACCCTGACTTCCCGACCGTGTCGTTCCCCAACCCGGAAGAGCCCGGCGCGATGGACCTCGCGATGGAGCTGGCGGGCGAGGTCGAGGCCGACATCGTGGTCGCGAACGACCCCGACGCGGATCGGTGCGCGGTCGCCGTACCGGGACCGCACGGCTGGCAGATGCTGAGCGGCGACGAGGTCGGTGGACTGCTGGCCCAGCACCTGCTCGGTCGGGGCCGCGACGGTGTCTACGCCACCTCGATCGTGTCCTCCTCGCTGCTGGGGAAGATGGCCGCCGCGGCGGGGCAGCCGTACGCCGAGACGCTCACCGGCTTCAAGTGGATCGGGCGCGTGCAGCACCTCGCGTTCGGCTACGAGGAGGCGCTCGGCTACTGCGTCGACCCGACCCACGTGAAGGACAAGGACGGCGTCTCCGCGCTGATGCTGGTCTGCTCCATCGCTGCCCGCGCGAAGGCCGAGGGCCGGACGCTGCGCGACCTGCTCGACGACCTGGCCCGCGAGCACGGCCTGCACGCGACCGACCAGCTCTCGGTGCGGATGGAGGACCTGGCCGCGATCCCGGCGGTGGTCGACCGGCTGCGCGACGACCCGCCCACCTCGCTCGGCGGGCTCGCCGTCGAGCAGGTCGACGACCTCTCGCTCGGCTCGCCCGACGTACCCCCGACCAACGGGCTCCGGTTCACCCTCGCCGACCAGGGCCGGGTCGTCGTACGCCCCTCAGGCACGGAGCCCAAGATCAAGTGCTACCTCGAGGTCGTCGTACCCGTCGAGGACACCGAGGACGGTGTCGACGCCGCCCGGATCTCCGCCGTCGGCCGGCTGGACGCCATCCGGTCCGACGTACAGGCAGCGGCGGGGTTGTAGCCCTCCAGACGGTCTGGAGTGACCGCTCAGGGCTCTCCCTACCGTCTAGGGCGAGGACGAGGGCGCTGGCGGCGCGCCCGCCGGCTCCGTTGCTGGTGCCGGTTGTGGCGTCGGCGCCGGGGCCGGTGCGGTCGTCGTGGTGGGAGTCGACGGAGCGCTTGAGTCCGTCCCGGTGGACGATTCCGTCGACGACTCGGTCGACGACTCGGTCGACGACTCGGTCGACGACTCGGTCCCCGGCGCCGACCCCGGGGAGGCCGGGGGCGCACTGCTCTCCTGCCCGGCGCCGGGCGTCGGGGTCGCCGTGGCGGTGGTCGACACGGGTCCCGCCTTGCCGAGGATCGTGGTGATCTCGCTCTGGAACTGCTTGAGCTGGGAGGCGATCTCGGTCAGGGAGTACGCCGTGATCTGCTGGCCGAAGGCGATCAGCCGCGCCCAGACGTCGCCGAGCGCGCGCAGCTCGGTCTCCCCCGGCGTCTTCTCGACGGAGAGCACGAGCTGGCTGGCCAGGGCCGCGGTGATGCAGCGGTAGCACTGGTAGTTGGCGGAGACGGCGAGGTTCTGCGGCACCACGACGTGGGCGTCGTCCATGATCAGCACGACCTGGAACGCGACCGCCACCGTGACGCAGTTCGAGCAGGACGCGTAGGCGTGCGCCTCGTTGACGTTGAGCACCTCGTCCCCGGTCGCCCAGACGAGCGCGAAGGCGACGTCGTACTTCGTCGAGCCGTCGGTGGTGTTGTACGCCGCCGCCTGGTTGTCGCCCTTGGCCGGGGGCAGCGGCTTGTCGAAGGGGAACACCCACGGCTGCTTCGTCCTGGCCGGGCGCCGGCGACGCCGCCCCGTGGCCGGCTCCGCTGCTCGGGACCAGCACCATGGCCAGCTGCGGGTGAGCCTTCGTGGGCAGGGCCATGCCCCGCTGGAAGGTGGCCGCCAGCGGCTCCTTGCCGGACAGGCGGGCATGCGCCGCCGCGCCGTACGCCGAGGTGCCGGGGCGCGCCGCGACCCCGGCGGCGGGAGGCACGGCCGACCGCTCCGCTCCCGGGAGCACGGAGGTGAGCAGGCCCCGGTCGTGGGCGCTGATCGGACGGTACTTGCCGGGCGTGGGCATCCAGGCCCAGGCCAGGCCGGTGACGACCAGCGCGGTGAGCGCCGCTGCCATCGCCCGCTTGGGCACCGACCCACGGCTCCAGGTCGTGAGCCCGCGCGTGGACCGCATCGAGAGCCGCCCGATGATGATGGCCCCGGCTGCCAGGGGCAGCACCACGCTGAGCACCTGCACGACGTTGCCCGCGACGTCCAGAGCCGCCCCCTCGTGCCAGGCCTGCGCCACCGCCCCGCCGTCCTTGGTGACCGCCGCCCACCCGGAGCCCAGCAGCCGCGGGATCGAGACCACCATCGTCAGGAGCAGGAAGACCATCATCGGGACGGTGACCAGGACCCACGCGGTGATCACGACCCGGGCCCCCGGCTTGAGCAGGCGGTTGGTCGGGTCGGACCAGCGGTGCGGCAGGAGACCCGCGAGCGTGGGACGGATGCGCTGGTAGAGGTCGGGCACGCCGGCGAGGTCGGCCAGCACGTGGTAGCCGTCGAAGCGCATGGTGGGCATCAGCTGCTGGACCATCTGGAGGATCTGCGTCGCGACGAGGAGCAGCAGTGCGTCCCAGTGGGTGGCGGACCACCAGCCGAAGGTCAGCACGACCACGATCGCGTTGAAGTACAGGCCGCCGAGGTCCGTGCGGATCCGGCCACCCCTGGGGAGGCGGTAGCTGTCGGTCACGTCGGTGTAGAAGGCCGGCCACACCAGGTAGAGCCCGGCGCCCATCGTGCCGGGATCGGCCCCGCTGTACCGTGCGGCCGCCGCGTGCCCGAACTCGTGGAAGCCACCGGAGAGCACGGTCACCGCGAAGACCAGCAACAGCAGGTGCGGTCGCTGGAAGGCGTCGTACGCCGCCGGCCCCAGCCCCTTCCAGAAGAACACCCAGGCGGTGACGGCCAGGAAGCCCAGCACGACCAGTGCCATCGGCAGCGGCCGGAACAGGAACCGGAACGGGTCGGTGATCCGCCGGGTCCTGACCGGGTCGGTGACGGCGTACTTGAGCTTCAGCCCGAGCAGCGGGTTGGACCTCTTCAGCGGTGGCTCGGAACCGTCGGACAGCCTGATCAGGCCCAAGGGCCTGAGGTGCTGGTCCATCAGCGCTACGACGATCTCCTCCGAGACCCCGCGCTGCAGGGCGTGGCTGACCTCGTGGGCGATCTCGCCAGGCGTGCGGTGGCCGTCGACCGCGTCGAGGACGGCGTAGAGCAGCGGCGTGAGCTGGAGCGTCTGACCGTCGGTCCGACGTACCAGCGAGGGTGGGTTCCGGTAGCCGGACCCCACCATCTCCCCGAGGAGCTGGACGCCGTCGACGCGCGCCGGCGCATCGACGAGCGTGCTCACGGCGCGGGCTGCGTGCTCGTATCAGTCCCGGCCGCGGCGGTCGGGTCCGTGCTGGGCGCCGGGTCCGTGCTGGGTGCCGGGTGCGGGCGCCGGCGTGCGGGCTGCCGGCGGACGTCGGTCGACCCGGTCGTGGCATCGGTGCCGTCGGCCGACGCGGTGTCGGTGTCGGGCGGCTCGATCGAGCCCTGGTCGATGGCCGAGGTCTGGTCGGAGGTACCGATCGCCTGGCCGCTGATGTTCTGGTCGATGGTGACGTTCTGCTGCGCGAGCGCCGCCGAGCTGGAGTCGTCGGAGAGGATGTTCGCCGAGACGGAGGCGTCGATCGGCGCAGCCACGTTGGCGTTGGCCGCCACCGCACCGTTGATCGGCGCCGCCAGGTCGGCGTCGAGGTCCACGTTGACGTCCACGTTGAGCAGGTCGCCCTTGAGCAGGTCCCCGGTGTTGAGCTTGTTGACGCTGTCGGTGACGTCGTCGACGATGTCGCCGACCTGACCCACGATGTTGCCAGCCGCGTCCAGGACGTGGCCGGTGAGCGGGTCGAGCGCCCCGACCACGGAGCCGGCGGCGTTGACGACCTGGCCCGTCGCCCCGTCGAGCACACCGACCACGTTGCCTGCCGAGTCGAGGATCGAGGTCCCGTCGACCAGGTGGGTGACCGTGCCGACGACGCCCGCCGACGGTGTCGAGCACCTGGCCGGTCAGCGGGTCGAGCACGCCGACCACGGCGCCGGCGGAGTTCACGACGTTGCCGGTCGCGGCGTCGAGCATGCCCACGACGTGACCGGTCGCATCGGTGACCGCGGCCCCGTCGACCAGGCTGGTCACGGTGCCGAGGAGGTGCCCGGCGGTGTCGGTCACCATGCCCGTGGTGTCGTTCAGGCTGCCGATCACGGCGCCGCTGGCGTCGACGACGTTGCCGGTCGCGGTGTCCAGGGTGCCCACGATGGCGCCGGTGGAGTCGACCACCACCGACCCGTCGATCGGCTCGGCCAGCCCGGCCGCCGCGCCGGTCGCGTCGAGAGCCGCCGGATCGGTCGCGTCGAGCGCCGCAGGGTCGGTCGCGTCGGGAGCCGACATGGGCGTCGGGGCGGAGCTGTCCGTGGTGGTGGCGGAGAGCGGGCCGCTCGTGCCGTCCGAGACGGCGCCGTCGGTGGTCGTGTCGGTCTGGTCGATGGTGCTGTCCTGGATGCCGGTCGCGATGGCGTCGGCGGACACGTCCTGGTGGACGCCGCCGTCTGGTCGGTCATCGCCTGCGACTCGGAACCGTTCGAGAGCAGGTTGGCGCTGACGGCGGCGTCGATCGGGGCCACGATGTTGGCGTTCAGCGCCACGGCGAGGTCGATCGGCGCGGCGCCGTCGATCGCGAGGTCGACGTCGGCCGCGAGGTCCAGGATCGAGACGACTTCCTTGTCCGGAAGGGCGGTCACCCCCTCGGTGCCCAGCTCCTCGATGGTCATCGGTGCGAACTCGTCGGTGCTCATAGGGTCTCCCTCCCTGGCGCGCGACGCTTCCTGCCGCGCGTGCTGACTGCCCCGGCGCCGGCGTCCGTGCCGGGCGCCCCTCCATGTCGTGCCCACCAGGACCGGGCAGGTCCCGCTGTTACGGGTCAAACTACCCGTCGTCAGCGATGGCAAACTCCCGCGACGCGAAAACCTCGCTTTTCGGTCGAACGCGAGGGACCGCTCAGTTGGGCACCTTCGGACCACGCAACCCGGCCCGCTGCACGAGGCGCTGGATCACCAGGTCGCGCTGGGTGGGGTGCGAGACGTAGCGGATGTCGCGCAGACCCTGGTCCTGGGCGGCGGACTCGAAGGTGAGGTGCCCGTAGCCGAGCATCCGGCCCTGGAGCGGCTGGACCACCGTGATGTCCAGGATCCGCCCGAGCGGCATCGTCGCCTGCGAGCGGCTGAGCAGGCCGTGGATCCGGAAGACGCGCATGTTGGTGATCACGAACTGGTCCAGGTTGCGGTCGAGCGCGCGCCCGACCCCCCACAGGATCAGCCCCGCGCCCACCAGCAGCGGCGCCCAGCCGAGGCTGACGTCGATGAAGGGCATCACCACCCAGCACAGCAGCCCGACGAGCACGATCAGCGCCGGGATGATGTAGACGACCCAGTGCTTGCGCACCACCTCGACGATCACCTCGCCCTCGTCACGCAGCAGCCGACTCCCGATGTCGGGGTCGGTGAGCCAGGTCCGGATGCGACCCATGCGCAGGCCTAGGCGCTGATCGACTTGATGAAGCTGATGATCGCGTCGAAGATCTGCATGAGCAGGTCCCAGATCGTGCCGATCGTGTCCTTGGCGCTTTGCGCGAACCCGTTCGGATCCTGCACCAGCCAGAAGCCGAGGAACAGGATGACGAGGAGGACCACACCCTTCTTCAGCACGCCGTCCATCGAGTGCTCCTTGTGTCCGGGGAAGGGATGCGTACGCCGCAGCGCCCGCAGAACACGACCGTTCTATCAACTCGGTGACCCGTTTCCTCGTAGGCGCGCTCTGGGGCCCTGACAAGGCATCATCGGCTCATGGCCACTGGAACCCACCCCCTCCCCCTCCAGGTCGACGGCGGCGAGCTGCCCGCCCTCGTGTTCGGCCCGGAACCTGACCCGAGCCGCACGGTGCTGGCGGTGCACGGCATCACTGCGTCCTCGATGTCCTGGCCCCCGGTCGCGAGCGCACTCCCGGACGACTGGACGATGGTCGCCCCCGACCTCCGTGGCCGGGGCGCTGCCCGTGACCTGCCCGGTGGTGGCCTCGGCCGGCACGCCGAGGACATCTGCCGCGCCGCCGAGCAGCTCGACCCCGACGCCACCGGAGAGCTGGTGCTCGCCGGCCACTCCATGGGCGCGTACGTCGCGCTGCTCGCCGTCAACGCCAGACCCGACCTCTTCGCGCGGCTGGTGATCGTCGACGGCGGCGTACCCCTCCCGGTGCCCGAGGGCGCCGACCCCGACGAGATCCTCGCCGCCACCCTGGGCCCGGCCCTGGAGCGGTTGCGCCAGACCTACACGGACGTCCACGAGTACATCGCCTTCTTCAAGCAGCACCCCGCGCTCGGGCCGCACTGGAGCCACGCCATCGAGGCCTACGTCCGCTACGACGCCCTCGTCGTCCCCGAGGGCGTCCGCTCCCGGGCGGTGGAGGAGGCGGTGCGCGCGGACGGCCGCGACCTGCTGGTGCTGCACCGGGAGCTCGACGCGGCCCTTCGCGAGCTGACGATCCCCACCCACCTGCTCTGCGCCCCGCTCGGGATGTTCGGCCAGGCGCCCGGGCTGCTGCCCGCTGCCGCGGTCCAGGAGTACGCCGAACAGGTGGACCGGCTGACCGTGGAGACCGTGCCGGACGTCAACCACTACACGATCCTGTTCGACCCCACGAGTGCAGCGCGCGTCGCCGAGGTCATCGTCAACGGCTGAGCCCGAGGGGCTGGGTCAACCGTTCTCGAGGCTCTCCAGCAGCAGGTCGGCCGCGGCGTACGGATCGCTCTCGCCGGCGACGACCTCCGCCGCGAGCTCGTCCAGCGCGGCGTTCTCGTGCACGCCTCGCCACTGCTCGCGCAGCGCGGTGACGGCGATCGCCTCGATCTCGTCGCGCGCGCGCCGCAACCGTCGCGACTCCAGCTCGCCGCTGCCCTCGAGGTGCGTCCGGTGCCGCTCGATCGCCTCCGCCACCTCGTCGATGCCCTCGCCCTTGCTGGCGATGGTCTTGAGGATCTCGGGCTTCCACGCCCCCTCGGTGCGCTCGGCGAGCGCGATCATCGAGCGCAGCTCGCGGCGTACCTGGTCGGCACCGTCGCGGTCGGCCTTGTTGATCACGAAGAGGTCGCCGATCTCCAGGATCCCGGCCTTCGCCGCCTGGATGCCGTCGCCCATGCCCGGCGCGACCAGGACCAGGGTGGTGTCGGCCATCGCGGCGATCTCCACCTCGCTCTGCCCCACGCCGACGGTCTCGACGAGGATCACGTCGCACCCGGCTGCGTCGAGCACCCGCAGCGCCTGCGGCGTCGCCCAGGAGAGCCCGCCGAGGTGGCCGCGCGAGGCCATCGAGCGGATGTAGACCTCGCGGTCCAGGGCGTGGTCCTGCATCCGCACCCGGTCGCCGAGCAGGGCACCGCCGGAGAAGGGCGAGGACGGGTCGACCGCGAGCACGCCCACGCGCTTGTCCTGCGCGCGCAGGGCGGTCACGAGCGCGGAGGTCGAGGTCGACTTGCCGACGCCCGGCGAGCCGGTGATGCCCACGATCTGCGCGTTGCCGGCGTACGGCGCCAGCCCGGCCATCACCTTCCGCAGCAACGGCGAGGCGTCCTCGACGAGCGAGATCAGCCGCGCCACCGAGCGCGCGTCACCCGAGCGGGCCTTCTCGACCAGCTCCGGGACGTCTCCCTCGGACCGCCTGCTCAGGGTGTGGGCACCTTCACGACCAGGGCGTCGCCCTGGCCGCCACCACCACACAGGGCGGCGACGCCGGTGCCGCCTCCACGACGCTTCAGCTCGAGGGCCAGGTGGAGCACGATCCGGGCGCCGGACATGCCGACCGGGTGACCCAGGGCGATCGCGCCGCCGTTGACGTTGACCTTCTCGTCGGGGATGCCGAGCTCGCGGGCCGAGGAGATCCCGACGGCGGCGAACGCCTCGTTGAACTCCACCAGGTCGACGTCGTCGACCGAGATGCCTTCCTTCTCCAGCGCCTTCGCGGTGGCGTTGGCGGGCTGGAGCTGCAGCGTCGAGTCGGGGCCGGCGACCTGGCCGTGGGCGCCGATCTCGGCGAGCCACTCCAGGCCCAGCTCCTCGGCCTTGGCCTTGCTCATCACGACGACCGCACAGGCGCCGTCGGAGATCTGGGAGGACGACCCGGCGGTGACGGTGCCGTCCTTGCTGAACGCGGGACGCAGCTTGCCCAGCGACTCGGCGGTGGTGTCGCCACGGACACCCTCGTCCTGGCTGACGACGACCGGGTCACCCTTGCGCTGCGGGATCTCGACGGAGACCACCTCGTCGTCGAACAGGCCGTTCTTCCAGGCCTGCGCGGCCTTCTGGTGCGACTGGGCCGAGAACTCGTCCTGCTCCTCGCGGGTCAGGTTGGCGCCGGCGGCGTTGCACTCCTCGGTCAGCAGGCCCATCGCCGCCTGGGTCGCCTGGTCGAACAGCGCGTCGTAGGCCATCGAGTCGACCAGCTTCACGTCACCGAACTTGAAGCCCTCGCGGGACTTCGGCAGGAAGTGCGGGGCGTTGGTCATCGACTCCATGCCACCGGCCACGATGATCTCGTGCTCGCCGGCGCGGATCAGCTGGTCGGCGGTGGCGATCGCGTTGACGCCGGAGAGACACACCTTGTTGATGGTGATCGAGGGCAGCGACATCGGCAGGCCGGCCGCGATGCCCGCGGTGCGAGCCGGGTTCTGGCCCGCGCCTGCCTGGATCACCTGGCCCATGATCAGGTAGTCGACCTGGTCGCCGGTCACGCCCGCCTTCTCGAGGGCCCCCTTGATCGCGACGCCGCCGAGCTCCGCGGCGGACAGGCTCTTGAGACCACCGAGCAGGCGGCCGATCGGGGTGCGGGCCCCGGCGACGATGACGGATCCACCAGTGTTCGATGACATGGGAGTGCCTCCTGTAGAGCAAATCTGGGTCGCCTCGACACTACCCAGCAACGCCGCCGAGCAGCAGGGGTGTCCGCGTCACAGTGGTGTCGCGCGGGTCACACCCCGTTGAGGGTCCGGCCCCGCTGGGCGAGGATGCCCCCTATGACCCTGGACATCCCCGCCCACCTGTTCACCGCCGTCGACCACGTGGGCATCGCCGTACCCGACCTCGACGCCGCGACCGCGCTCTACCGCGAGACGTTCGGCATGGAGGTGGTCCACGAGGAGACCAACGAGGAGCAGGGTGTGCGCGAGGCGATGGTCGCCGTCGGCGACTCCGGCAGCTGCATCCAGCTGCTCGCACCGCTCGACGACAGCTCGACGATCGCGAAGTTCCTCGACCGCTCCGGCCCCGGCCTGCAGCAGCTCGCCTACCGCGTCACCGACGTCGAGCAGGTCTCCGCGATCCTGCGCGAGCGCGGCGTCCGCCTGCTGTACGACGCCCCCAAGCGCGGCACGGCGGACTCCCGGATCAACTTCATCCACCCCAAGGACGCCGGCGGCGTGCTGGTCGAGCTCGTGCAGCCAGCCGACACCGTTCACTGAGAGACGGTTCACACCCCGAGGACAACGGCGTTACCGACCGGTAATCTTCGGCCCAGCCCGCCCCCGACCAAGGAGCAACCTGTGCAGCAGATCCTCGACGCCATCCTGGCCGGCGACACGTCCGGAGAGGACTTCGCCAACCTCGACGCTCCCCGAGTCCTACCGGGCCGCCACGGTCCACAAGGACGAGGTGGACATGTTCGAGGGCCAGGCCAGCCGGGACAAGGACCCCCGCAAGTCCCTCCACATCGAGGACGTGGCCCTGCCCGAGCTCGGTCCGGGCGAGGCGATCGTGGCCGTGATGGCCAGCGCCATCAACTACAACACCGTGTGGACCTCGATCTTCGAGCCGGTGACGACGTTCGGCTTCCTGGAGCGCTACGGCAAGATCTCGCCGCTGGCCAAGCGGCACGACCTGCCCTACCAGGTCGTCGGCTCCGACCTCGCCGGCGTGGTGCTGAAGACCGGCCTGGGCGTGCACTCCTGGAAGCCGGGCGACGAGGTGGTCGCGCACTGCCTCTCGGTCGAGCTGGAGAGCCCCGACGGCCACAACGACACGATGATGGACCCCGAGCAGCGGATCTGGGGCTTCGAGACCAACTTCGGCGGCCTCGCCCACCTCGCGCTGGTGAAGTCCAACCAGCTGATGCCCAAGGCCGAGCACCTGACCTGGGAGGAGGCCGCCTCGCCCGGTCTGGTGAACTCCACGGCCTACCGCCAGCTGGTGAGCCGCAACGGCGCCGGCATGAAGCAGGGCGACAACGTGCTGATCTGGGGCGCGAGCGGTGGTCTCGGCGGCTTCGCCACGCAGTACGCCCTCAACGGTGGGGCCACCCCCGTGTGCGTCGTCTCCAGCGAGGAGAAGGCCGAGATCTGCCGCAAGATGGGCGCCGAGCTGATCATCAACCGCTCCGAGGCGGGCTACACGTTCTGGAAGGACGAGCACAACCAGGACCCGAAGGAGTGGCGCCGCTTCGGCAAGGACATCCGCGCGCTGACCGGCGGTGAGGACGTGGACATCGTCTTCGAGCACCCGGGCCGCGAGACCTTCGGAGCGTCGGTGTTCGCGGCACGCAAGGGCGGCACGATCGTCACCTGTGCCTCGACCAGCGGCTACCTCCACCAGTACGACAACCGCTACCTGTGGATGAACCTCAAGCGGATCATCGGCTCGCACTTCGCGAACTACCGCGAGTCGTGGGAGGCCAACCGGCTGATCCGCAAGGGCATGATCCAGCCGACCCTGTCGCGTTCCTACAGCCTCGACGACGTCGGCCAGGCCGCCCTCGACGTGCACCACAACGCCCACCAGGGCAAGGTCGGCGTGCTCTGCCTCGCTCCCGAGGAGGGCCTCGGCGTCCGCAACGAGGAGCTGCGCGCCCAGCACCTCGACCAGATCAACGCCTTCCGGGGCGTCTGACCCTCAACCACCACACCAGCCTCATCACACCCGGTGGCACCACGAATGGTGCCGCCGGGTGTGACTTTTCTCAGCGCCTCGGCGCGTCGCACGGGTCGCGATGGGAATCGACTTGGCCATGAGTGACACTGGCGGCGTACGTCGGACTGCCTAATCGGGACAGAGGAAGATTCATGAGCAACCAGGGCCTTTCCATCTTCGACCACGAGCCCGAGGACTCCGGGGACGAGCCCACCCAGGTGATTCCCACGGTCGAGTCCTCCAAGGGTGAGCAGACCTCCGGGCAGAAGACCGCCCAGAAGGTCGCCGAGCGCCCGGCGCCGGCCAAGGCCGCCGCGCCTGGGCAGCGACCACCCCAGCAGCAGGCAGCCCCCCAGGCGGCTCCCCCGGCAGCGAACCAGGCACCCAGCCAGCCCCCGCAGCGCGTGCAGCCGCCCAGGGCCGCCGACGCTCCCGCAGCGCAGGCCCCCTCGTTGCCGACCGTTCGACGCGGCGGCTACGACACCGCCGCGGTGGACAAGCACCTGCGCACGGTCGCGGCCGAGAAGGCCGGACTCACCGCCAGCCTCACCGAGGCCCAGAACCGGTTGAAGTCCCTCGGCACCGAGGTCGAGTCGCTGCGCCAGAAGGTCGACGAGAACGAGAACCCGACGTACGCCGGACTCGGCGGCAAGGCGAGCGAGATGCTCCGCCTGGCCGAGGAGCAGTCCGCCGACGTGATCCAGGAGGCCACCGCGCACGCGGCGACCATCCGTCACCAGGCCCAGCGCGACGCGGCCGCCGTCAAGGCGGAGGCCGAGGCCGACGCCGAGGACATGCGCGTCGTCCAGCTCCGTGAGCTCGAGGAGAGCCGCAACCGGACCATGGCCGACATCGAGGCCCACCGCACCCGCTCGATGGCCGAGGCCGACGACCACCTGGCCTCCGCCAAGCGCGAGGCCGAGCAGCACCGCCTCGCCGCCGAGCAGGAGACCAACGCGCTGCGCACCACCACGGCCCGCGAGGCCGAGCAGGCCCGTGCCACCGCCGACATGGAGGTGCAGGAGGCGCGCCGTGCCCTCGCCGTGGAGAAGGAGCGCCTGACCCGCGAGGCGGCCGAGAACCACGACGCCGCCGTGGCGGAGACCCAGCGCCTCGTCACCGAGGCCGAGGAGCGCGCCAACGCCGCCGAGAAGCGTGCCCGCGAGGCCACCGACGCCGCCACCGCCCACCGTGAGCAGGCCTCCCAGGAGGCCGAGCAGCTGGTGTCGCGGTCGCGCCGTGAGGCCGAGCAGATCGTCAGCGCCGCCAAGAAGCAGGCCGACGCGCTGCGCAACAGCGGTCACGCCGACTCCGAGCGCGAGCTGCAGGCCCTTCAGGCCGAGGTCGACCGCCTGACCCGTCGTCGCGACTCGATCACCGCGCAGCTCTCCGCGCTGCGTGACGTCGTCGCCGGGTTCGGCAACGACGACGAGAGCTGAGCGTGGGGGTACTCGGGTCGGGCAAGGGTCCTGACCAGGCCGGTGCCACGCAGGCCGGGCCCGAGAACCTCCCCGCAGCACAACCGGCCGCCGGCCGCCGGCCCGCGAGGGGTCCGTGGAACCACAACCCCTTCGTCACCGGATTCCTGCTGGCCGCCGGCGCCCTCCTCGCCTACTGGTTCGGCGGACTGATCCTGCGGGCCAGCTCGGTGCTGATCCTGATCGTGGTCTCGCTGTTCATCGCCTTCGGACTCCAGCCGGTGATCCGGTGGCTGATGCGCCGAGGCATCCGGCACTCGGTCGCGGTCTTCCTGGTCGCCCTGGGCTTCGTGGCGGCGCTGGCGCTGTTCGTCCTGGCGATCGCGCCCGTGGTGGCCGACCAGGTCTCCACGCTCACCAAGAACGCCCCCGGGTACTTCGACCAGCTCCAGCACAACCGCCAGATGCAGCGGCTGGACGCGAAGTACGACGTGATCAACAAGGCCAAGGACTACGTCACCAAGGGCGACCTGACCAAGCAGGTCTTCGGCGGCGTGCTCGGCGTCGGGCTCGCGATCCTGGGTGCCCTGGCCAACGCGTTCATCGTGATCGTGCTGACGCTCTACTTCATGGCCTCGCTCGACAGCGTCAAGGCCAACCTCTACCGGCTGGCACCGGCCAGCCGCCGCGAGACCGTGGCCAGCCTCGGCGACCGGATCCTGGAAGGGATCGGCGGCTACGTCTCGGGCGCCTTCGTCGTCGCCCTGTGCGCCGGAGTCTCGACGCTGGTCTTCCTGTTCATCGTCGGCCTCGGCCAGTACGCCGTCGCGCTGGCCCTCGTGGTGGCGATCCTCGACGTGATCCCGATGATCGGGGCCACCCTGGGCGCCATCATCGTCAGCGCGATCGGCCTCGCCACCGACCTGAAGGTCGGGATCGCCTGCGTCATCTTCTACATCGTCTACCAGCAGGTCGAGAACTACCTGATCTACCCGAAGGTGATGTCTCGCTCGGTCGACATCCCGGGCGCGATGACGGTCATCGCCGCCCTGATCGGCGCCTCGCTCCTCGGCGTGGTCGGTGCGCTGCTCGCGATCCCCACGGCCGCCGCGGTGATGCTGCTGGTCCGCGAGGTCTTCATCCGCAAGCAGGACGTCCCTAGGCCTAGCGATCAGGTCGCGGCACCGGCTTGTCCTTGTACGCCGAGAGGTTGTGGGCGTTGTAGGCGCTGGTGTCGGCCGTCTCGACCGGTCCGTCCCACTCGCGTGGCAGCGGCGTCTCGACCTCGGGGGCGACCAGCCGCACGATCTCGTCCAGGACCTTCTCCGCGTCACCCACCCAGAGGTGCTTGGAACCCGCCATCGGCACGATCTCGGCCTGGCTGAGCGGCTCGAACCGCTCGCGGGCCGCCTCGGGCTGGAGGTAGTCGTCGTGCTCGGGCACGAACGCGACCACCCGCTTGCCGGACTCCGCCCACCGCTCGAGGTCGGCGCGCTCGCTGTAGCGCAGCGGCGGCGAGAGCAGGATCGCTCCCTGGATCGCCGGGTCCAGGCCGTGCATCAGCGCCAGGTCGGTGCCGAAGGACCAGCCCAGCAGCCAGATCGAGGGCAGGTCGGCGAACTCGGCGTACTCGATGGCCGCGGCGACGTCGTACTTCTCTCCTCGGGCGTTGTCGAACTCCCCCTCGCTGGTCCCCTGCTCGCTCCAGGTCCCTCGGGTGTTGAAGCGCAGCACAGCCACCCCGGCCAGGGCAGGCAACCGGAAGGAGGCCTTGCGGAAGATGTGACTGTCCATCATCCCGCCGTGCGTGGGCAGCGGGTGCAGGCAGACGAGCGTCGCCGTGGGGTCGCGGTCCTCCGGGAGCGCCAGCTCCCCCACCAGCCCGAGGCCGTCGGCCGTGTCGAGCGTCAGCGCCTCGCGTCGCGCCGGGAGCACGGAGTTGGCCCGGATCGGTTCACCCATGGGCCCATTGTGCCCACCAAGCCGGCTTCGGGCGGGCGTCGGGTCAGGCCGACCAGCGCACGGACTCCTCGACGACGTCGGCGAAGGCGTGCACCCCGCGCAGGTCGTCACGCTCGGCGAGCAGGCTGCTGACCCCCTGCAGGTGCCGGCTGGCCAGGTCCCGCTTGGCGCCTTCGCGTCGCTCGAAGTCGCGCATGTCCGTCAACGTCATGGTGATCCCTCCACGGCTCACTGGTTCTGAGTCGATGGTGGACTACCAAGGTCACCGCAAGATTGACGCCGGATTAACGGGAGATCTCCTGATCTGAGCTTCCCGTGACGTCTAGAAGTCGAACCCGTCGAACATGTCCCCGACACCGTCGAACATGCCGCCGATGCCGTCACCGATGGAGCCGATCCCGTCCCCGAGGCCCTCGCCCAGGCCACCGATCCCGTCCCCGATCCCGTCGAAGCCGCCACCGAAGAGCATCCCCATGAACATCAGGTCCATCGGACCGAAGCCGCCGAAGTAGCCGGCCGCGTAGGGCTGGTAGGCGCGACCGCCCTGGAAGTACGGCACCCGACGGTCGCCGACCATCACCTTGCGGATGTCGGGCTCGGCACCCGCCTTCACCCGCTCGGCGTCGAGGGCGCAGGCCGGCACGTCACGCTCCGCCCCACCGGGAGGCGCGTAGGGGACGTCCTCCACCGACAGGCCGTGGCGCGGGTCGAAGAAGCACGGGGGGCGACGGGTGGGCAGGGGCAGGCCGGCGACCCGGGCACGGACGCACGCCATGGCGTACTTGCCGTCCTCGACGATCTCCGTGACGCCCTTGATGTGCTCGAGCTCGGTGATCTTGTCCGCGGCCCGCTTGGCCGACTCGTAGGAGTCCAGGGCGCGCTGGTAGTCGGCGTGCTCACCCGGCTCCAGCTCCCGACCCGCCATGTCGACGTCCAGCACCTGCAGCTCCTCACCGAAGGCGGTGACGTCCTCGAAGGCGAGCCTGCGCACCGGCTCGAGCTCGGCCTCCTTGCGCTCCAGCGCCTTGCGCTGGTTGCCCTTGATGACGGCGCGGACGACCACGGCGGCGATGGCCAGCACGACGAGGAAGATCACGAGTCCCATGGACTCAGGCTACGTGCCCGGTCCCAGTCGCCCGGCTGCCGCGACCCGGGATGACGCCCCGATCAGCGTGAGCTGTAGTCGCGGAAGCCGCGCTTGGTCTTGCGACCGAGGTAGCCCGCGGTGACGAGGTGCTCGAGGAGGGGCGCTGGCGCGAAGCCCGGCTCACGGAACTCCAGGTAGAGCTCGCGCTGGATCGCCAGGGAGACGTCGTTGCCGACCACGTCGAGCAGCTCGAAGGGCCCCATCGGCAGCGCACAGCCCTGCTTCATCGCGGTGTCGATGTCGTCCGCGGTCGCGTAGTGCGCCTCGAGCATCTTGATCGCGTCGTTGAGGTAGGGGAAGAGCAGCGCGTTCACGATGAAGCCGGCCCGGTCACCGCAGGACACGGCGACCTTGCCGACCTTGGCGCACAGTGCCTGCGTGGTCTCGGTGACGTCCTCGGAGGTGGACACCGTCGAGACCACCTCGACCAGCTTCATGATCGGAGCGGGGTTGAAGAAGTGCATCCCGACGACGTCCTCGGGACGCTTGGTCGCCTGGGCGCACTGGATGATCGGCAGCGAGGAGGTCGTGGTCGCCAGGATCGCGCCGGGCTTGCAGATCTCGTCGAGGTTCTCGAACAGCGTGGTCTTGATCTTCAGGTCCTCGGCGATCGCCTCGACCACGATGTCCACCGTCGCGAGGTCGTCGAGAGAGGTCGACCCGGTCAGCCGGGCGAGCACGTCGGCCTTCGCCGACTCCTCGAGCTTGCCGCGCTGGATCGCCTTGTCCAGCGAGCGTTCGATGGTCGCGGCCACGCCGTCGACCTTGTCCTGGGACCGGCCGACGTAGATCACGTCGTACCCGCTCTTGGCGAACACCTCGACGATCCCGGTCGCCATCGTCCCCGTGCCGACCACGCCGACCTGCTCGATGTCGTGCTTGAGCTGGGGCTTGTCGTCGGCCGACGGCGTGCGCTCGTCGGGGACGACGACCGGGCTGTCGGGTCCCTCGTAGGAGTAGAACCCCTTGCCGGTCTTGCGACCGAGCAGGCCGGCGGTGACCATCTGCTTGAGGATCGGGGCCGGCGCGTGCAGGCGGTCACGTCCCTGGCGGTACATCGTGTCGAGGATCTCGTACGCCGTGTCCAGGCCGATCAGGTCCAGCAGGGCCAGCGGACCCATCGGGTAGCCGCACCCGAAGCGCATCGCGGCGTCGATGTCCTCGCGGGAGGCGTAGCGGTTCTCGAACATCGACACGGCGTGGTTGAGGTAGCCGAAGAGCAGCGTGTTCGCGATGAACCCCGCCTTGTCGCCGCACACCACGGGGTTCTTGCCGAGGGTCTGCACGAGCGAGGAGACGTCGCTCAGGACGCTGGGCTCGGTGACCACGGTCTGGACGATCTCGACGAACCCCTGCACCGGCGCAGGGTTGAAGAAGTGCACCCCGATCACACGGCCCGGGCTGGCGTTGGAGGTGGAGATCTCCGTGACCGACAGCGAGGAGGTGTTCGTCGCCAGGATCGTCTCGTCCGAGACGATCGCGTCCAGCTCCTTGAAGATCTGCTTCTTGATCTGCACGGACTCGACGACGGCCTCGACCACGAGGTCGGCGTCCTTGAGCTCCTCGAGCGAGGTGGCGAAGCTGACCCGGTCGAGCAGCGCCTTCTGCTCCTCCTCGCTGAGCTTCCCGCGGGCGACGGCGCGTGACGTGGAGGTCTCCAGGTGCTGTCGGCCCCGGCTGACGGCTTCCTCGTCGATCTCGACGCCGACGACGGAGTAGCCGTTCCTGGCGAACACCTCCGTGATGCCGGCACCCATGGTGCCCAGTCCGACGACGCCGATGGTCTTGAAGTCACGTGCCATGCGGCGCATCCTGCCATGCGGCGGGGGTGTGCCGGGTGTGGGTCCGCTCACGTCCTCCCGCCTCAGCCGCCACGTCAGCCGAGCTCGCCGACAAGCGCCACGACCTCGGCCGCGCATCCCCAGCTGAGCGTCACGCCGGCGCCGCCCTGGCCGTAGCAGTGCACGGTCCGACCCTCCGCCTCCAGACGTACGGCGGGCCGCGCCGGCCTGAGACCCACGCGGTGACCCACGACGCGGGCGCCGGCGAGCTCGGGCACGAGCCGGGTGGCCCGCTGGAGGATGTCGGTGGCCGTGTCCGCGGACGGGGTCCGGCTCCAGTCCCCCGGCTCCTCGGTCCCGCCGACCACGACGTGGCGCGATCGCGGCACGACGTACGTCGGTCCGGTCGAGTCGAGTGACCACCGGGTGAGGTCGACCCCCTCCACCAGCACCACCTGCCCGCGGACCGGTTGCGTCGTGGTGTCCCTCGCGAGCAGGCGGGAGCCCAACCCCGAGCAGTTGACGACGACGTCGTCCGGGTCGGACGGCTGCGGCAGCGCGCCGAGGCTGATCCGGGTGAGCGTGCCGCCGAGACAGTCCAGCCGCGCACGCAACCACTGCAGGTAGACCGGCATGTCGACGACCGGGGCCGTGAACGACCACGCGTCGGCGTACCCGGCAGGCGGGCGGACGTGCTCCAGATCGGGCACCGCGGAGGCCCACCAGGGGTCTTCGGTCCGGGCGGGGAGCACCTCGGTGCCGGGCATCATCGTCACCCCCGAGCCCTCCTCGCTCGCCAGGCCCGCGAAGACGCGGTAGGAGCCCGCGCCCCAGGCGCCCACCCGTTCGCGCGGCTCGGCCAGGTAGGGGTACCAGAGCGCCGCCGCCACCACCGAGGTCGTCTCCAGCGGCAGGTCGCGCGCGAGCACGTCGACGCGGTGACCGGCCTCCGCGAGCCTGATCGCGCAGGTCAGCCCGGTGACGCCCGCCCCCACGACGACGACTCTGCCCGGCTCCTGACCCACCGCGCCAGCATGGCAGGTAGATTCGCGCCTCGTGAGACTCGTCGTGGCCCGCTGTCAGGTCGACTACGCCGGACGCCTGACCGCGCACCTCCCGATGGCCACCCGGGTGCTGATGCTCAAGTCCGACGGATCGGTGCTGGTGCACTCCGACGGCGGCTCCTACAAGCCGCTGAACTGGATGAGCCCGCCCTGCACGGTCCGCGAGGGCGCCACCGAGGACGGCCAGGTCGAGTGGGTGGTCGAGGCCAAGTCCGGCGACAGCCTGCGCATCCTGGTCGAGGAGATCCTGCACGACTCCAGCCACGACCTGGGCGTGGACCCCGGCTTGCAGAAGGACGGCGTCGAGAAGCACCTCCAGGAGCTGCTCGCCGAGCACCCGTCGACGCTGGCCGAGGGCCTCTCGCTCGTACGCCGGGAGTTCCCCACCGCCATCGGCCCGGTCGACCTGATGTGCCGCGACGCCGCCGGCAAGGCGGTCGCTGTCGAGATCAAGAGGCGCGGCGAGATCGACGGGGTCGAGCAGCTGACCCGCTATCTCGAGCTGCTCAACCGCGACCCGTTGCTCAGCCCGGTGCGCGGCATCTTCGCCGCCCAGGAGATCAAGCCGCAGGCGCGCGTGCTGGCCACCGACCGCGGCATCACCTGCGCCGTCGTCGACTACGACGCCCTGCGCGGGATGGACGACCCGAGCGCCCGGTTGTTCTGAGGTCAGTCGGCGCTGGAGCCGGCGGACCGGAGGGCGAACGTCATCCGGAAGGTGGTGCCGGTCTCGTCGCTGCTGACCACCTCGATGGTGCCGGCGTGCGCCTCGACGATCGCGAGCGCGATGGTCAGGCCGAGCCCGGCGCCGGGAGTCTGCTGGGCGACGGCGGTCGGGGCACGGAAGAGCCGCTCGAAGAGCTGGTCGGGGTCCTCGCCCCCGATGCCCACGCCGGAGTCGATCACGTCGATCTCGGCCGTGCCCTTGTTGAGTCGCAGCACCACGCGGACGCGCCCACCGACCGGCGTGAACTTGATCGCGTTGGACAACAGGTTGTCCATCGCCTGCCCGAGGCGGTCGCGGTCGCCGTACATGGCCACGGCGGAGCCCGGGGTCTCCATCGAGACGGTCAGCTGCGCCTCCTCGGCGCGCGGGCGGGCCGCTTCGACCGACTCGCGGACCACGCGTTCGAGGTCGATCTCCGCCGAGCGGATGGCCAGCCCGGACTCCTCGATCGCCACCAGGGTGAGCAGGTCGTCGACCAGACGCAGCTCACGCTCGGCGCTGCGCATGATCACCGAGAGGAAGCGCTGGCCCTGGGGGCTGAGCTCCTCGAGGTCGGTCATCAGCTCGCCGTAGCCGATCATCGACGTGAGTGGGGTGCGCAGCTCGTGGGAGACGGTCGCGAAGAACTCGTCCTTCACCCGGTCGGTCTCCTCCTGCATCCTGCGGCGTTCGGAGATGTCGCGCACGGCGGCCGACACCAGCAGCCCCTCGTCGGTCTCCAGCGGCGCGAGGCTGACCTCGACCGGGAACTCCGAACCGTCCTTGCGACGGGCGAACAGGTCGCCGGCGAGGCCCATCGGGCGGGTGCGCGGCTCGCTGACGTAGCCGTTGCGGAACGCCATGTGCATCCCGGAGAACCGGTCGGGCACCAGGATCTCCACCGGCTCCCCCACCAGCTCGGCCCGGGCGTAGCCGAAGACCTTCTCCACCTGGGCGTTGACGAGCACGATCACGCCGTCGCTGTTGACGATGACCATGCCGTCCGGAGCGGCCTCGAGCAGGCCGCGGAAGAGCTTGGTCTGGCGGTACTTGTCGTTGGCCTCGCGGATGCCGATGGTGACGACCGGTCCGCGGTCGGTGAGCGTCGGCGACAGGGTCAGGTCAACGGTGCTCGAGCTGCCGCTGGAGTGCAGGAGCTTGGCCTCCCGCACGGTGATCTCGACGTGGTTGTCGATCACCGCCGTGACGGCGACCTTCTGGAACGCGTGCATCGCCTCGCGGCCGAAGTCCTCGACGGACTGGCCGACCATCGCCTCGGCCGGGATGCCGACCACGTCGCTCGCGGCGCTGTTCGCGAGCAGGACGACGCCCTGTGCGTCGCTGAGCACGAGCGCTTCGTCTGACTTGAGCACCGTGTCCGTGAGCGCGCCGTAGTCCCACGGCCCCTCTTCGTGCAGCTGCTGCATGTGGTCGATCCGCCTTGATCGTCGAGCCCGAGGCAGCCGACCGAGTTCGGCTACACGTGATCCAACCGCAGATTACGGCGCGCGCGCTCGCAGGACGGCGTAATCGGCGCGTCGAGTCCGGAATGACCGGACCCGTTTCTAGACCAGTTCGTGCGCGTCGCGGATGGCCCTGACGATGCCCGCCATCGCCTGGGTCAGGCTGAAGTCCTTGGGGGTGAAGACCGCCGCCACACCCATCTCCTTGAGCAGCTTCGCGTCCCGGGTCGGGATGATGCCGCCCACGATGACCGGCACGTCGTCGATCCCTGCCTGCTTCATCGCCTCGAGCACGTCCGGGACCAGCTCCATGTGCGACCCGGAGAGGATGGAGAGCCCGACGCAGTGCACGTCCTCGGCCACCGCGGCGGCCACGATCTCCTGCGGGGTCAGCCGGATGCCTTGGTAGACCACCTCGAACCCTGCGTCGCGGGCCCGCACCGCCACCTGCTCCGCACCGTTGGAGTGCCCGTCCAGGCCCGGCTTGCCGACGAGGAGCCGCAGCCGGCCGCCGAGCTCCTCACCGGTCTGCCTGCACCTGTTCACGCACGGCCGTGAGCTCCTGGCCCGCATCGGCCACCCCGACGGCGCCGGAGACCCCGGTCGGCGCACGGAACTCGCCGAAGACCTCCCGCAGCGTGCCGGCCCACTCGCCGGTGGTGGCACCGGCCCGGGCGGCCACGAGGGTGGCCTCCATCAGGTTGGCGTCCGTCTTGGCGGCCTCGGCGAGCGCCGCCAGCGCGGCGTCGACCCCGGCCTGGTCGCGCTCGGCGCGCCACGCCTCCAGCCCGGCGACCGCCGAGCGCTCTGCCTCGGGGTCTGCTGCCTGGATCGCGGCGTCGAGGTCGGCGGTCAGCGGTGAGACCTCCGTGGTCTCGAACCGGTTCACCCCCACGACGACGTCCTCGCCCGACTCGATGCCGGCGCGACGAGCCGAGTGGGAGCTGACCAGGGCCTGTTTCATGTAGCCGGACTCGACCGCCGCGATGGCACCGCCGAGCGCCTGCACGCGGTCCATCTCGGCGCGTGCGTCGTCGACCATCTGCGAGACCTTCGCCTCGATCACGACCGAGCCCTCGAAGATGTCCTCGTACTCGAGCAGGTCGGACTCGAAGGCCAGCACCTGCTGCAGCCGGAGCGACCACTGCTGGTCCCAGGGCCGGGGCAGGCCGAGCGCCTCGTTCCACGCAGGAAGCTGTACGGCGCGGGCGCGCGCGTTCTTGCTCAGCGTGACGCCGAGCATCTCCAGCACGATGCGCTGCACGTTGTTCTCCGGCTGCGCCTCGGTCAGCCCGAGCGAGTTGACCTGGACGCCGTAGCGGAAGCGGCGCATCTTCTCGTCGGTGACGCCGTAGCGCTCCCGGGTGATCTCGTCCCACAGGCGCACGAACGCACGCATCTTGCAGGTCTCCTCGATGAACCGCACGCCTGCGTTGACGAAGAACGAGATCCGCCCGACGACCTTCTCGAAGTCCTCCTCGGCGACCTGCCCGGAGTCCTTGACCGTGTCCAGGACGGCGATGGCCGTGCACAGGGCGTAGGCGAGCTCCTGCGTCGGGGTGGCCCCCGCCTCCTGCAGGTGATAGCTGCAGATGTTGATCGGGTTCCACTTCGGGATCTCGTTGACGGTGTAGGAGATGACGTCGGAGATCAGCCGCAGCGAGTGCTCGGGCGGGAAGACGTAGGTCCCCCGCGACAGGTACTCCTTGATGATGTCGTTCTGCGTGGTCCCGGCCAGCTGGTGGGCGACCTCGAGCGGCTCGAGATCAGGGTTCTGCTCCTCGGCGACCACCTGGTAGAGGGCGAGCAGCCACATCGCGGTGGCGTTGATCGTCATCGAGGTGTTCATCCCGGTCAGCGGGATGTCGGCGAACAGGCGCCGCATCTCGCCGAGGTGCGGGATCGGCACGCCCACCTTGCCGACCTCGCCCCGGGCGAGCGGGGAGTCGGGGTCGTAGCCGGTCTGCGTGGGCAGGTCGAAGGCCACGGAGAGGCCGGTCTGCCCCTTGGCGAGGTTCATCCGGTAGAGCTTGTTGGACTCGGTGGCCGAGGAGTGGCCGGCGTACGTCCGCATCACCCAGGGACGGTCCTTCTCGGGCCTCGTGGCCGGGGAGTCGTTCATGTCGCGAGGGTAGGCCCGTTCGCGGGGTCTGGGTACGGCTTGTGCAGTGAGTCACCGTGCGGGATGGGTCACACCCCGGTGGTCTGCTCCCTGCTCTCGGGATGCACAGACTCGGGGGTCGCGGGCTCGGCCGGCTCGACGGGCAGCATGGAGCGCAGGTGGGAGAGGTGCAGCAGTCGGCGTACGCCGGGAGAGCCGCCGCGCAGCACCACTCGGTGCCCCTCTCGCTCGGCCACGCGGTTGGCCACGGCGAGGAGCTTGAGGGCGGTCATGTCGACCGACTCGACGCGGCTGATGTCGACGTGGACGTCTCCGGGGGTCAGCGCCAGCAGGCTGTAGACGAGGACACGGAGCTCCGCGGTGCAGCGGACGTCGAGCGATCCGGAGAGCTCGAGCGTGTCTCCGGTGACGGTGTGCTCCATCGGGATCCTCCCCCCACTGTCCTACCACTATGGCGCGCGTCACGCCCGCTGGTTGTCAAGACGCGCAGGTCAGGCAGGCAAATACCTCCGGACAGGGATGGGTTTCGATCCGGTGGCTCAGTCGGGGAGCCGGTCGACCTCGGCGCCGACCGCGGCGAGCGACTCGGCGAACCACGGATAGCCGCGGTCGATGTGCTGGGACTCGGCGACCACGGTGGTTCCCTGTGCCGCGAGCCCGCCCAGCACCAGGGCCGCACCGGCCCGGATGTCGTGGGCGATGACCGGCGCGCCCGAGAGCATCGGGACCCCGCGGACGACGGCGTGGTGCCCGTCCGTGCGCAGGTCGGCGCCGAGGCGGGCGAGCTCCTGGGCGAACATGAACCTCGCCTCGAAGACGTTCTCGGTGATCATCGCGGTCCCCGACGAGACGGCGGCCAGCGCCATCGCGAACGGCTGCAGGTCGGTCGGGAACCCCGGGTAGGGCAACGTCGAGACGTCGAAGGACGCCAGTCGTCGGTGGGTGCGCACGGTGAAGCCGGACTCCTCCGGCTCGACCTCGGCCCCCGCCGCCACCAGCTTGTCGAGCACGATGTCGAGGTGATGGGGCACGCCGCCGGCGATGTGCAGGTCACCACCGGCGATGGCGGTCGCGAACACCCAGGTGCCGGCGACGATCCGGTCGGTGACGGTGCTGTGCTCGACCGGGTTCAGCCGGTCGACGCCCTCGATGACCAGCGTCGAGGTCGACAGGCCGTCGATCTTGGCCCCCATCCCGAGCAGCATCTGGCACAGGTCGATGATCTCGGGCTCGCGGGCCACGTTGTCGATCACGGTGGTGCCGTGAGCCAGCACCGCCGCCATCACGAGGTTCTCGGTCGCCCCGACGGAGGGGAAGTCCAGCCACAGGTTCGTGCCGGTCAGCCCCTGGGGCACGTCGGCCACGACCTGCCCGTGCTCGATCCGGACCACGGCACCGAGCTCCTGGAGCCCGCGGATGTGCATGTCCAGGCCGCGAGAGCCGATCGCGTCGCCCCCGGGCAGGGCCACGCTCGCTCGGTGACACCGCGCGACGAGCGGACCCAGGACGGCGATCGAGGCGCGCAGCCGGCGTACGAGCTCGTAGGGGGCCTTGTGGTCCAGCTCCTCCGGCACGTCGATCGTGGCGCGCCCGGCCGTCGACTCCTTGGTCGGGTCGGCGTCGCCGGGATAGGCGATCACGACCTCGCAGCCGAGGGTGCGCAACAGCTGGCCCATCACCGCCACGTCGAGGATGTTGGGCACGTTGTGGATCACCGAGCGGCCCGGCGCGAGCAGCGAGGCGGCCATCAGCTTGAGGGCCGAGTTCTTCGCGCCGCCCACGTGCACCATCCCGGCGAGGGGCCGGGTCATGGGTCCCTCGGAGACCACGCGGAAGCTGCCCATGGCTCGACCCTAGTGGCCCTCCCGTCCCCGGCTAGGGTCGGCACATGGTGAACCTGACTCGCATCTACACACGTACCGGTGACGGCGGCAGCACCCGCCTGGGCGACATGAGCGAGACCAGCAAGACCGACCTCCGGCTCCAGGCGTACGCCGACGTGGACGAGACCAACGCCCACCTCGGCCTCGTCCTGGCCACCGGTGGCCTCGACGAGGACGTGGCCGCGGTGCTGACCCACGTGCAGAACGACCTCTTCGACGTGGGTGCCGACTTCTGCACCCCGGTGGTGGAGAACCCCGAGTTCCCGCCCCTGCGGATCGAGGCCGACTACGTCGACCGGCTCGAGCAGTGGTGCGACCAGTACAACGAGGACCTGCCCAAGCTGCGCTCGTTCATCCTCAACGGCGGCACGGTCGCGGCCGCCAACCTGCACGTGGCCCGCACCGTCTGCCGTCGCGCGGAGCGCTCGGCCTGGGCAGCCCACGAGCAGTACGCCGACTCGATGAACGTGCTGGCCATCACGTACCTGAACCGGCTCTCCGACCTGCTCTTCATCCTCGCCCGGCACGCCAACCGGGCGAACGGTGACGTGCTGTGGGTGCCGGGCGGCGAGCGGGGCTAGCCCTACCGCGAAGGGCGCGACCCCGGCGGCCCCGCCTCGAGCCACGACTGCAGGCCGGTGAGCGAGCTGGGGCTCATCGCGAGCTCGATCCCGCCGCGTGGCGTCGAGCAGACCACCACCACGTGGCCGGCGTAGAGGGCGTACTCCTCCGACGTCTCGGGCCGGCGCTGGGAGACGAGGGTGAGGTCGTTGCGGCGCCAGGAGCGCCTCGGCACCGGGAGCGGGGAGAAGATCCGGTACCAGTCGAGGGAGTCCTCGCGGTAGCGGCCCAGGCCGAGCACCCAGCCACGTCCGGGTGCCTGCTCGGGGTCACGGACGCTGAGCTCGAAGGTGCCGCCGTGGCGGGACAGCACGCGCCGTCGTACGACGAGGAGCAGGCCGAACAGCAGGAGGACGAGCAGCACGACACCAGCTGAGTCGAGCAGCCACTGCCACACCGGCATCCGGTCCCTCGTTCCGCCAGCTCATGGGTTGAGGTCACAGACTAGGAGATACGTGGGAACGACGAAGGGCCGCCCCGGGATCAGGACGGCCCTCGTGCGTGGATCGGTTGACGACCGGGTCAGGAGGTCTTCTCGGCAGCGTGGAGGCGAGCCTCGAGACGTCGCAGCTCGGCCTGCGTGTGGTGGTCGTCGCTCCCGGAGCCACGGACGCGGTCGAGCTCCGCGCGGACCTCGCCGGCGTCGATGTCGCTCGCCAGGTCGGCGCGGGTGGCCAGGATCGAGACCCGGTTGCCGGCCACCGAGAGGAAGCCGTCGTCCACGGCGGCCAGCCAGGTCTCCCCGCTGGCGGTCTCGATCTCGACGACCCCGGCCTCGAGGAGCGACAGCACCGGCATGTGGTTGGCCAGGATGCCGATCTCGCCACCGGCGGTGCGGGCGTTGACCACGTTCGCCTCGCCCGACCAGACGAGCCGGTCGGCAGCGACCAGCTCCACCTGGAGGGTGTCGTCACTCACGAGTCGTCGCCCTGCCCGGTGGACTTCTGGATCTCCGCCCACTTCTTCTCGACGTCGTCGAGACCACCGCACATGAAGAAGGCCTGCTCGGCGACGTGGTCGTAGTCACCGTCGGCGATCTTGTTGAACGCCTCGATGGTGTCGGCGATCGGGACCGTGGAGCCCTCGAGACCGGTGAACTGCTTGGCCACGTAGGTGTTCTGCGACAGGAACCGCTGGATGCGGCGCGCGCGGGACACGATGACCTTGTCCTCCTCGGAGAGCTCGTCGACACCGAGGATCGCGATGATGTCCTGCAGCTCCTTGTTGCGCTGGAGGATCTGCTTGATCCGGACCGCGCACTCGTAGTGGTCCTTGCCGATGTACTGCGGGTCGAGGATCCGCGAGGTCGACGTCAGCGGGTCCACCGCGGGGTAGATGCCGAGCGAGGCGATCTCGCGGGACAGCTCCGTCGTGGCGTCCAGGTGGGCGAAGGTCGCCGCCGGGGCCGGGTCGGTGTAGTCGTCGGCCGGCACGTAGATCGCCTGCATCGAGGTGATCGAGTGACCACGCGTCGAGGTGATCCGCTCCTGCAGCGTGCCCATCTCGTCGGCCAGGTTGGGCTGGTAGCCCACCGCGGACGGCATCCGGCCGAGGAGGGTGGAGACCTCGGAACCGGCCTGGGTGAACCGGAAGATGTTGTCGATGAACAGCAGCACGTCCTGGCTCTGCACGTCGCGGAAGTACTCCGCCATCGTCAGGGCCGACAGGGCGACGCGCAGGCGGGTGCCCGGCGGCTCGTCCATCTGGCCGAAGACGAGGGCGGTCTGGCCGATGACGCCGGCCTCTTCCATCTCGACGATCAGGTCGTTGCCCTCACGGGTGCGCTCACCCACGCCGGCGAACACGGACACACCACCGTGGTCCTTGGCGACGCGCGCGATCATCTCCTGGATCAGCACGGTCTTGCCCACACCGGCGCCACCGAACAGGCCGATCTTGCCGCCCTGGACGTACGGCGCGAGCAGGTCGATGACCTTGATGCCGGTCTCGAACATCTCGGTCTTCGACTCGAGCTGGTCGAAGGCCGGCGCCTTGCGGTGGATCCCCCACCGCTCCTGCACGTCGAGCTCCTCGCCCTCCTCGAGGTTGAGGCACTCGCCGAGCGCGTTGAACACGTGGCCCTTGGTGACGTCGCCGACGGGCACGGAGATCGGCTCGCCGGTGTCGCGCACCTGGGCGCCACGGACGAGACCGTCGGTGGGCTGCAGCGAGATCGCGCGGACCATGCCGTCACCGATGTGCTGGGCCACCTCGAGGGAGAGCAGCCGGGTCTCGCCGAGGAGCTCGAGGTCGACCTCGAGCTTGTTGTACATCTCCGGCATGTCGTCGACCGGGAACTCCACGTCGACGACGGGGCCGATCACCCGGGCGATACGTCCGCTGCTGCGCGCACCGTCATCGGTCTTGTTCTCTTCAATAGTGGCAGTCATGTCTCTCACTCACTCCCGGCGTTGGCGTCGGCGAGCGCGTTGACGCCACCGACAATCTCGCTGATTTCCTGGGTAATGCCGGCCTGGCGGGCCTGGTTGGCGGTTCGGGTGTACTTCTTGATCAGCTCGTCGGCGTTGTCCGTCGCGGACTTCATCGCCTTCTGACGGGCGGCGAGCTCCGAGGCGGCGGCCTGCAGCAGCGCGAAGAAGATGCGGCTCTGGACGTACTTCGGCAGCAGTCCGTCGAGCACCTCCTCGGGGGACGGCTCGAACTCGTAGAGCGGGAGCACCTCGTCGCTCGGCGGGGGCTCCTCGCCCTCGACGACCTCGAGCGGCAGCAGCCGGATGTCACGGGGTTCCTGCACGAGCATCGAGCGGAACTGCGTGTAGACGACATGGACCTCGTCGACCCCCGGAGGGAGCTCGCGGTCCTGGCCGTCCATCTCGACGGTCTGGGCCTCGTCCTTGTCGTTGAGGAACGCCCCGATCAGGGCGTGCCCGATCGCCTCGGCGACCTCGTAGTTGGGCTGGTCGCTGTGACCGGTCCACGAGTCGATGATCCGGCGGTTGCGGAACCGGTAGAACGCCTCGGCCTTGCGCCCGGAGACGTAGGTGTCCACGGCCAGGCCGGAGTCCTCGAGCCTCGTGCGCAGCCGCTCTGCCTCCTTGAGCACGCTCGAGGAGTAGGCACCCGCCAGGCCACGGTCGCTGGTGATCACCAGGATCGCTGCCCGCTTGGGGTCCTCGGGCTCCGTGGTCAGGGCGTGGTCGACGTTGGAGTACGTCGCCACGGCCGAGACCGCGCGCGTCAGCTCGCGGGCGTACGGCGCAGCCGCCTGCGCCCGCTGCTGGGCCTTGATGATCCGGGACGCGGCGATGAGCTCCATGGCGCGCGTGATCTTCTTCATCGACTCGGTCGACTTGATCCGGGCGCGGTACTCACGCAGGGAGACGGCCATCGTCAGGCCTTCTTCTGCTTGACGATCTGCTCCTGGTCGATGTCCTCGTCCTCGAGGGCCTCGTGCTCTTCGTGGCCGGCCTTGATCGAGCCGCCCTCGCTGGTCTCGAACTGGTCGAGGAACTCGTCGTAGGCCTTCTCGCACGAGCTCTCGGTCTCGTCCTCGAACTTCATCGACTCCGAGATGGTGTCGAGGATGTCCTTGTGCGAGCGGCGTACGAAGTCGAGGAACTCCTGCTCGAAACGCAGCACGTCCTCGGTCGGGACGCGGTCGAGGCGACCGGAGGTGCCCAGCCACAGCGAGATCGTCATGTCCTGCACCGGGTACGGCGAGTACTGGGGCTGCTTGAGCAGCGCCATCAGTCGCTGTCCACGGTCGAGCTGCTGACGTGACGCGGCGTCGAGGTCGGAGGCGAACATCGCGAACGCCTCCATGGCGCGGAACTGCGCCAGGTCGACCTTGAGCGAACCGGTGACGGTCTTCATCGCCTTGGTCATCGCCGCGCTGCCCACCCGCGAGACCGACACACCGACGTCGATGGCCGGGCGCTGGTTGGACGCGAACAGGTCCGACTGCAGGAAGATCTGGCCGTCGGTGATCGAGATGACGTTGGTCGGGATGTACGCCGAGACGTCGTTGGCCTTCGTCTCGATGATCGGCAGGCCGGTCATCGAGCCGTGGCCGAGGTCGTCGGAGAGCTTGGCGCAGCGCTCGAGCAGACGGCTGTGCAGGTAGAAGACGTCGCCCGGGTAGGCCTCGCGACCCGGCGGGCGGCGCAGCAGCAGCGACACGGCGCGGTAGGCCTCGGCCTGCTTGGTCAGGTCGTCGAAGACGATCAGGACGTGCTTGCCGTCGTACATCCAGTGCTGGCCGATGGCCGAGCCGGTGTAGGGGGCGAGGTACTTGAACCCGGCGGAGTCGGACGCGGGCGAGGCCACGATCGTCGTGTACTCGAGTGCGCCGGCCTCCTCGAGGGCACCACGCACGGCGGCGATGGTCGAGCCCTTCTGACCGATGGCGACGTAGATGCAGCGGACCTGCTTGTCGGGGTCCTCGGTGTCCCAGTACTGCTTCTGGTTGATGATCGTGTCGATCGCGATCGTCGTCTTGCCGGTCGAACGGTCGCCGATGATCAGCTGACGCTGACCGCGGCCGATCGGGGTCATCGAGTCGATCGCCTTGATGCCCGTCGCGAGCGGCTCGTGCACCGACTTGCGGGCCATCACGCCGGGGGCCTGGAGCTCGAGGGCGCGGCGGCCCTCGTCCTCGATGTCGCCGAGGCCGTCGATCGGGTTGCCGAGCGGGTCGATGACCCGGCCGAGGAAGTTGTCGCCCACGGGGACCGAGAGGATCTCGCCCGTACGGCGGACCTCCTGGCCCTCCTCGATGCCGGCGAAGTCACCGAGGATGACGACGCCGATCTCGCGGGTGTCGAGGTTCAGGGCGAGACCCTGGGTGCCGTCCTCGAACTCGAGGAGCTCGTTGGCCATGGCCGAGGGGAGGCCACTGATCCGCGCGATGCCGTCACCGGCCTCGGCGACCCTGCCGACCTCCTCCTTGCTGGCGGCGGCGGGCTTGTAGTCCTCGACGTACTTCTGGAGCGCGTCCCGGATCTCTTCTGGACGAATCGAAAGCTCCGTCATCTCTGTGCCTCTTCCCTCGTTCTCGGGTGTGTCAGTTGTCTTGGGGCGCGACTGGTGGCCGGTGGCCGCTCAGCCCACGAGCCTGCGTTGAGCGTCTTCGAGCTTGCTGGCCACGGTGCCGTCGATCACGTCGTCACCGATCTGGACCCGGAGGCCCCCGACGACCTCGGGGTCCACCACGACCTGCAGGTGGATGGCCGAGTCGTACTGCGCGCCCAGGGCGTCGCTGAGCCTGCTGCGCTCGCCGTCGGAGAGCTCACGCGCCGTGTGCACGGTCGCGATCTTCTCCCCCGCTGCGTGCGCCGCGGTGTGCTGGTAGCTCTCGAGCGCCCCGTCGATGGCGCCGTGCGTGCCGGACACCGCCTGCTCGACGAGCAGCATGCTGGCCGGCAGCAGCTTGCTCTCGAACAGGCTGCGCAGGAGCGCCGCCTTGTCGACAGCCGACCGCGAGGGGTCGGAGAGTGCACTCCGCAGGCCCTCGGCCTCGTCGACGGTCTGTCGCACCTCGAAGAGCTCGTCGCTGATCTTGCTGCCGTCGTCACCGGCCGACCGCACCGAGGCCAGGACGCCGAGGTGCTCGAGCACGTCGGCCAGGTCTCGCGAGGCCGTCCAGCGATGCCTCACCGCGGAGGTGACCAGCCCCAGGGCGACCTCGCCGACAGCGTCACCGAAGACGTCTGCGGCCAGCCCGGCCTTGGCGTCGGCCTCGATCGAGGCGTCCGTGGCGATCCGGCGCAGTGCGGGCTCGGCGCGCAGCAGGGTGGCCACTCCGAAGAGCTCCTCCCCGAGCTTGGCGCCGTCGGCTCCGGAGCCCTCGAGCTCGGAGACCAGGTCCGCCTGTGCCTCAGCAGATCCACCGCGGAGCATCAGCGGTCACCGTCGCGCTGTCCGGCAGCCTCGGCGGTCTCCATCGTCTCCAGGTTGGCCAGGAACCGGTCGACCACGCGGGTGCTGCGCTCGTCGTCGTCGAGGCTCTCGCCGACGATGCGGCCGGCGAGGTTGATCGCGAGCGTGCCGACCTCGGCGCGCAGCGAGGCGACTGCCTGCTGACGCTCGGCCTGCACCTGGGCGTGTCCGTGCTCCACGATCCGCGTCGCCTCGGACTGCGCCTGCTCGCGGGCCTCGGAGATGATCTGGGCCCCCTGCTCGCGCGCCTCCTCACGGATCTTGGCCGCTGCCTGACGAGCGTCGGCGAGCTGCGCCTTGAACTCGTCCTCGGCCTTGTGGGCGTCGTCCTTCGCCTCGTCGAGCTCGGCGAACTCCTGGCGGATCGCGTCCTGACGGGCCGTCATCGCCCGGTTGATCGGCGGGATGACGAACTTCGCCAGGATCCAGATGATGACCCCAAAGGCGATCAGCTCGACGAAGAAGGTGCCGTTGGGCACCAGGAAGTTGCTCGCCAGCGGGATCAGTCCCGCGGTCACGTGCACCATCAATCCGGTCCTTTGCTCTGCGTGTGGCTAGCTGGGGGTCTCGGAGTCCTGCTCAGCCCAGGACGAAGACGAACAGCGCCATGAAGGCGAGGTTGATGAAGAACATCGCCTCGACCAGACCCACGGTCAGGAAGAAGATCGTCTGCAGGCGGCCCTGGGCCTCCGGCTGACGGGCGACACCCTCGATGTAGGACGAACCGGCGAGGCCGTCACCCACGCCAGCGCCGATCGCACCGCCGGCGAGGGCGATGCCACCGCCGATGAACGCGCCAGCGGTCGTGACTGCCGAATCGCTTACTGCCATGTCAGTTTTCTCCTTGGTTGGGCGTCGGTGTCCCGACGCTCTGGTTACCTCTGGTGCGGCTGGCCCCGGTCAGGCTCAGTGCGCTGGTTCTGGTTCGGCAGCGGCGTGCGCCTCTGCCTCGTCGTCGTGCTTCTCCGCCTCGGCGGCGTCGTGGTCGTCCTCGTGCTCGTCGTGCCCCGCGCCGGCCATCCCGAAGTACAGGACGGTCAGCAGCGCGAAGATGAAGGCCTGCAGGCCGCCGAGGAACATCACGTCGAAGAGCTTCCAGATCACGTTGAGCACGCCGGCGAGGAGCGCCCCGATCGGGAGGTTGAGCGGAGCGAGACTGACCAGTCCGGCAATCAGGCCCAGCATGATGCCACCGGCGAAGATGTTGCCGAAGAGTCGCAGGGCCAGCGTGATCGGCTTGACCAGCTCCTCGAGGATGTTCAGCGGCAGGAGGTAGGGGTAGGGCTCGAGGAAGTGCTTGAGGTAGCCCTTCAGCCCCTTCGACCGGATGCCGTAGGTCCACACGCCGACGATCACGATGAACGCCATCGCGTAGGTGAGGTTCGTGTCGGCCGTCGGCGAGGGCAGGATGTGCACGTTCTCGTTGAGCTCGGTCGGGATGATCTCGATCCAGTTCGCGATCAGGATGAAGAAGAAGAGCGCGGTCGCGAGCGGGATCACGAACGGGTTGGGCTTGCCGAGGTTGTCGGTGACCTGCTTGGTGACCTGCTCGATGATCGTCTCCCAGAGGAGCTGGATCTTCGTGGGCACGTGGTCTTCGGTCTCTTCGGTGAGCTTGGCCTTCGCCCAGAAGCCGAGGGCGACGACGATCGCACCTGCGACGACCGTCACCCAGATCGTGTCGAGGTTGAAGGTCATGCCGAACAGGTGGCCCTCGGGGTGCTCACCCGGGTGGATCGAGATCTCGAGCGGCGCGAGCACAGCTGGCATCACTGGGACTTCAACTCCTTGAGCAACGGGATGGTGGTCATCACCAGGGCGATCAACCGGAACACGGCGAGCCCCAGCAGCAGGCCGATGCCCGCCGGCCAGAAGGCCACGGCGCAGCCTACGGCCACCACCGACAGGACGGCCAGCCGGGCGATGGTCGCTGCGGTCAGCGACTTGCGCGTCGGCTGCTCACCGTTGGCGAGCAGCTTGAGCAGCCAGTACTCGGTGTAGAGGTGGTTGGCGAGTCCGAGGGCGATGCCTCCGGCGATGCAACCGGCGAGGGTCCACTCGTCGAGCTGGATCAGGACCCAGAAGTCCGCGATCGACGAGCACGAGCGGCGACCATGATGACCTTGCGCTGGTCGCGCAGGACGCGGAGCGGGGACGCCTTCTCGCCGGGGGCGAGGGGCGACGTCATGGTCACCTCGTCCTCACGGTTGGGTGTCACGTGCTGGTCGGTCATCAGAGCACCTCACTCTCGCAGGGCCGCGCGGACGCGGAGCCAGAAGCCGACGGCGCCGAGGGCGACTCCGAGGAAGATGCCGATGAGCGTCGCGACCGGCGAGGACCCTGCCCGGTCGTCGATGACGAGGCCGATGACCAGGCCCCCGACGACTGCCGCCGACCAGGAGCCCCACCGAGACCCGCGAGGTCGCGCCCGCGCAAGGTGTTCTCGGTGCGCTCATCGCCCATGTGCCCGATCCGTTTGCTTGGTGACTGTGCTCGGGGGATCCAGGGCTGCCGAACGCGCTCGATGCCTGCTTCTTGGCGACCGCGGCAACCGACCCCGACCGCGCGAAACTATCACAGCGCTGCGGGGCGGAGGACGCCGTGCGAGACCACGAACGGGCGCCCGAGCACAGGGGGCTCGAGCTGGCGGTCGTCATCATTGGCGGCCTCGTCGGATCGTCGTCGTGCGGCGGTCTTGTGAAAATTAGCACAAAGTTCCGACGAGCCTGAAATCGGGCGCCGTCAGCGGACCGGGAGCTCCTCGGCGCGCACCTCGCCGGGGCGCTGGACCCGCGGGACGATGAAGGTCAGCGCCACCGTCGCCACGGCACCCACCGCGAGAACGGTCCAGGTCAGCGGGCCCGAGTAGAGGCTCAGCAGCACCGCACCGAACGCGACGAGTCCCGCCCACAGCCACATGATCAGCACCGCTCGGCGTTGGCTGTGCCCGATCTCGAGCAGGCGGTGGTGCAGGTGCTCCTTGTCGGGCTGGTAGAACGCCTGGCCGCGACGCGTACGTCGTACGACGGCCAGGACGAGGTCGGACAGAGGCACGATCAGGATCGTCACCGGCAGCAGGATCGGCAGCACGAACACCAGCCAGGACGCGGTGGACCCCTGGGCGGTCTCCATCGAGACGCTGGCGAACTGCCCGGTCAGCGTCAGCGCCGAGCCGGAGAGCACCAGGCCGAGCAGCATCGATCCCGAGTCGCCCATGAAGATGCGTGCCGGGAAGAAGTTGTGCGGCAGGAAGCCGGCGCAGGCGCCGCCCATCGCCGCGCACAGCATCGCCGCCGTGATCGCCAGGGTCTCCCCGTTGGCGTCGGCGAGCTTGTAGGAGAACAGGAAGAAGGCCACCGCGCCGATCAGGACGACGCCGGCGGCCAGCCCGTCGAGGCCGTCGACGAAGTTGACGGCGTTGACCGTGCCGACCACCAGCAGGATCGTCAGCAGCACGCCCTGGGCCGGGTCCAGCACGAACTGTCCGACACCGGGCAGCTTGATCGACCACAGCTGGACGTCGTTGAGCACCATGAAACCGGCCGCCACGACCTGGCCACCGAGCTTGGTGAGGGCGTCGAGCTCGATCAGGTCGTCGACCACCCCGAGCGCGCAGATCATCGCGCCGGCGAGGAGCACGATGCCGGAGTCGTGGAAGACGAAGGGCTGCGACGTGCTCAGGAACGGCAGGTGCCTGGCGAGGAGCAGACCGGCGCCGAGCCCCCCGAGCATCGCCACCCCGCCGAAGTACGGGATGGGAGTCGCGTGCACGTCACGGTCCCGCACCCGTGCGACCGCACCCGCGCGGATCGCCAGCTCGCGGGCGAACACGCAGAGCAGGTAGCTGACCACCCCGGCCACCAGGAAGACCAGGAGGTACTCACGCACGGCCCGGGTCCTCGTCGGGGGCGTCCGGCTCCGGGTCGTCGTCGAGCAGACCGTGCAGGTCGGCACCCAGCGCCTCCAGGCACGCGGTGATCTCCCAGTGCCCCAGGGCGCCTGCCCGCAGGATGCGTGGTGCTGCGCCGGTGCAGTCGACGATCGTCGAGGCCTCGGCGCCCGCGCTCGGGCCACCGTCGAGGACGACCTCCACGTGCTCACCGAGCATCCGCTCCGCCTCGTCGGCGTCGAGGGCTGCGGGCGCTCCCGTGGTGTTGGCCGAGGAGACGGCCAGGGGCCCGGTGCGGCCGAGCAGCTCGAGGGTCGCCTCGTGGTCGGGCATCCGGACGGCGACCGTGCCGCGGGCCTCGCCGAGGTCCCAGCGCAGGGACGGCTGCTGGCGACAGACGATCGTGAGCGGTCCGGGCCAGAACTTCTCGACCAGGCCGGTCGCCCAGCCCGGGAGCTCGGTGGCCAGCGCCTCGAGGGTCGTGCTGGCCGAGATCAGCACCGGGGGCGGCATGTCCCTGCCGCGTCCCTTGGCGTCGAGCAGTCGCTGGACCCCGTCGGCGTCGAAGGCGTCCACCCCGATGCCGTAGACGGTGTCGGTCGGCAGCACGATCAGCTGGCCACGGCGTACGGCGGACACGGCGGCTGTCAGACCGGCCTCGCGGCCCTCCGGGTCGGCGAGGTCGTAGCGGGTCGTCACCGGTCAGTCCTCACGGGGTCATCGTGCCAGCCGCGCCGTGACGAAGCGCGCACGACCTGCCAGATCCGGGTGGTCACGCACCTCGGCCCAGCGCCCCGCCTCGACGAACACGCCCACCGCTGCGTCGCCCTGGACGTCGGCGTGCTCGGACCCCACCCAGCCCCCGGGGCGCAGCAGCCGGGCGGCCGTCGCCTCGAGCACCCGGATGGCGTCGAGGCCGTCGTCACCGGACCAGAGCGCCAGGGCGGGATCGTGGTCGCGAGCCTCGGGGGCCACGGTCGCGAAGGCCTCGAGCGGGATGTACGGCGGGTTGCAGACCACCACGTCGACCGTCCCGTCGAGCTCCGGGAACGCGTCCGCCATGTCGCCGAGCCGGAGGTCCACCGCGCTCCCGGTGGTGTTGCGGGTCGCCCAGGCGTGGGCGTCCGGGTCGAGCTCGATCGCGTGCACGACCGCCTCCGGCTCCTCCGTGGCGACGCTCAGCGCGATGGCGCCCGACCCGGTGCACAGGTCGACGACGACGGGAGTCCCGCTCACCTCCCGGGCACGGTCGATGGCCCAGCCGGCGAGCAGCTCGGTCTCGGGGCGGGGCACGAAGACCCCCGGGCCCACCGCGAGCTCGAGGTGGCGGAAGGCCGCGGTCCCGGTGAGGTGCTGCAGCGGTTCTCGGGCCGCGCGCCGGACGAGGAGCGCCTCGAAGGCCACGCCGGCCGTCGGCTCGACCGAGTCGACCAGGGCGAGCCGGCTGCGGGTCGAGCCGAGGACGTGGGCGAGCAGCTCGGCGGCGTCGTACTCCGGGCTGGCCACGCCGGCCGCCGCCAGCCGTGCGGACGCGTCACGCAGGAGCACCCGGGTCGGGACCGCCTGGTCAGTCACCGAGGGCCTCGAGGCGGGCGGCCATGTCGGCCTCGACGCACGAGGCGATGACCGGCTCCAGCTCGCCGTCGAGGACCCGGTCGAGGTCGTAGGACTTGTAACCGGTGCGGTGGTCGGAGATCCGGTTCTCCGGGTAGTTGTAGGTCCGGATGCGCTCCGAGCGGTCCACCGTGCGGACCTGGGAGCGACGGGCGTCGCTCGCCTCCGCGCTGGCCTCGTCCTCCGCTGCGGCCAGGAGGCGCGCACGCAGGATCCGCATGGCGGCCTCCTTGTTCTGCAGCTGCGACTTCTCGTTCTGGCAGCTCGCCACGATCCCGCTGGGGACGTGGGTGATCCGGACGGCGGAGTCGGTGGTGTTCACGCTCTGCCCACCGGGGCCGCTGGACCGGTACACGTCGATGCGCAGGTCGTTGTCGTTGATCTGCACGTCGACCGGCTCGGCCTCCGGGAGGACCAGCACGCCGGCGGCGCTGGTGTGCACCCGCCCCTGGCTCTCGGTGACGGGCACCCGCTGGACGCGGTGCACGCCGCCCTCGAACTTCATCAGGGCGTACGGCGCCTCCCCCGGCTCGGGGGTCCCCTTCGCCTTGACCGCGACCGTCACGGACTTGAAGCCGCCGAGATCGGACTCGTTGGCGTCGAGCACCTCGGTGGACCAGCCCCGCCGCTCGGCGTACCTCGTGTACATGCGGAGCAGGTCGGCCGCGAACAGGGCGGACTCCTCGCCGCCCTCGCCGGACTTCACCTCGAGCAGGACGTCCTTGCCGTCGGAGGGCTCGCGGGGCACCAGCAGGTGGCGCAGGCGCTCCTCGGCCTTCGTCCTGGCCGTGCTCAGCTCCTCGGCCTCGATCGCGAACGCTCCGCCGTCCCCGTCCGGGTCCTCGCGGGAGAGCTCGCGGGCAGCCTGCAGGTCCTCGCCGAGCTGGACCCAGTCCGCGTGGGCACGCAGGACCGCGCTCAGCTCGGCGTACCGCTGCCCCAGCCGACGCGCCAGTGACTGGTCGGAGTGGACCGCCGGGTCAGCCAGCTTCGTCTCGACCTCCGCGTGCTCGTCAGCGAGCTGGGAGACGGCTTCGAACATGGGTGGCTCTCCTGGGTGGTGACGGTTTCACTAGGGACCTAGTGAAATTGTCACTTCCCCCACGGTGCAACGCGGGGGAAGTGGTGGTTTCACTAGGGACCTAGTGAAACCACCAGCCCGGAGAGCTACTTCTTGTCGGCCTTCTTGGCGTAGCGGGCCTCGAAGCGGGCGACGCGGCCGCCGGTGTCGAGGATCTTCTGCTTGCCGGTGTAGAAGGGGTGGCAGTTGGAGCAGACCTCGGAGCGGATGGAGCCGCTCGACTTGGTGCTGCGGGTCGTGAACGTGTTGCCGCAGGTGCAGCGCACCTCGGTGGTCACGTACTCGGGGTGGATGTCCTTCTTCATGGGTTTCCTCTCGGGGTTACAGCCGCCGGGTCGCCCTCGACCGAGGACGTGAACCGGAGCCAGCGAGCAAGTCTGCCATCGAGGCCCGGTCTCGGGCCAATCCAGCTCGGCTTGCGATGTCCTCAACGCTGTCAGACCGTCACCTGTTCCCGGTCCGGGGCGTCCGCCGCCGGGCGATGAAGGGGCAGCCGGAGCCGCACCGTCGTGCCCTTCCCCTCCACGGACTGCAGCCCGAAGGTGCCGTGGTGGTTGTCCACGATGGACTTCACGATGCGCAGCCCCAGGCCGGTGCCGGACACCTCGCCCGCGACCGCGTTGGAGGCCCGGAAGAAGCGCTCCCCCACCTTGGCCTGGTCGGCCGTGGGGATGCCGATCCCGTCGTCGGCGATGGTGACCTCGACCTCGTCGCCCATCGTGACCATCCGCACCCTGACCTCACTGCCGTCGCGGGAGAACTTCACCGCGTTGGACGCCAGGTTGAGCACGGCGCGGTGCAGCTGGCCGGGATCCGCGCGTACGACGGCCGGGGTGCCGCCGGTGTCGAGCGAGATCGAGACACTGCGGCTGCTGGCGGAGAGCCCGACGTCCGTGACGACGTCCTCGAGCACGGTGACGAGGTCGACCTCGCGCAGCTGGGGAGTGGTGGGCCCCTCGGTGCGGTTCAGCTCCAGGAGGTCCTCGATCAGCAGGCGCAGCCGCGTCACGTTGCGGGCGGTCACGTCGAACATCTCGGCCTCGGTCTCGGTCACCTGGTCGGCGAGCTCGTCGGTGAGCAGCTCGAGGTACCCGTTGATGATCGTCAGCGGCGTGCGCAGCTCGTGCGAGACGTTGGAGACGAACTCCGACTTCGCTCGGTCCACCTCCATCAGCTGCAGCTGGACGCGGTGCTCGATCGCGCGAGCACGGGCGTTCTCCTCGGCGAGGTCGTTGAGCGCGGCCGCGAGCCGGGAGATCTCGGCCGGACCGCCGACCTCGGCCCGCGCCTCCTCGTCGCCGGCTGCCAGCCGGTCGACGGTCGCCTCGATCCCGGACAGCTGGGAGCGGAGCGACCGGGTGAACCACCAGCCGAGGAGGAGGCTGCTCAGTGCCCCCAGGATGCCGACCACGATGATCAGGGTGACGGTGGAGTCCAGCCGGTCCTGGGCCATCGCACGTGCGCTGGCGACCTCGTCCTGGAGTCGTTGGGTGATCTGGCGGTTGACGGCCTTGATCGCGTCGAAGCGTTGCACGCCGAGCTCGTAGAGGTCCCGGTCGTAGGTGCCCGGCCCCCCGCCGCGGCGTACGGCCTGCTCGGCGAAGTCACGCACCCACGCGTCGGCGTCCGCGAACTGGGCCTCGACGAGGGTGTCCAGCTGCGGGTGCACGGCGGCGTAGCGACGCAGCACGGCGCCGAGCGGCGTCGACTGCCTGATCGCCTCGCGGTAGTCCGAGAGCTGTTGCTGCTCGCCGGAGATGGTGTAGGCCCGCAGCTCGGTCTCGGCGTCGAGCATGGCCTCCATGAACCGCGAGTTCGAGTTCTGGGCGGGCCCGAGCTCCTGGGAGACGACGTCGACCGTCTCGGTGGTCTCGTGGACCGCGAAGGCGCCGATCAGCCCGACGAGCAGGGCCACCAGGGTGCTGGCGACCAGCAGCGAGACCAGGAGTCGCCTGACTGACCAGCTGCGCATCTGGTTCCTCGATCGAGCTCGCCCCCGATGGCGAGTGGGGCGGCCCGCTAGGGCGTACGGGCGAGCACCGCGGACACGCGCGAGGCGAGCTCACGCGGGCTGAACGGTTTCACGATGTAGTCGTCGGCGCCTGCTTCGAAACCCTGCTCGATGTCGGTCTCCTGGGCGCGTGCGGTCAACATGATGATCGGCAGGCCGTCCATCGTGGAGTCCTTGCGCAACGCTCGGGCAGCGTCCAGCCCGCTCATCCCCGGCATCATCACGTCGAGGATGACCAAGTCGGGCTTCTGTGCCGTGCACGCCTCCACCGCCGCGGCACCGTCGCCCACCGGTACGACGTCGTGTCCCCCGTGGCGCAACTTGAAGACGACGAGCTCGCGGATGTCCGCGTCGTCGTCCGCAATCACGATGCGAGCCATGTAATTCCCCCTGGGTTCTCAGCATTCACCGGGAGGAGCATATCCACACGCCCGGACATGCGCGGGCATATGGGACCCAGAGGTCGCGTGATGCACCCCTGAGCGAGCTTCCCGTGGTGACTAGTCGTCGTGTCCCCCGGCCGTCGGCGTGGTCTTCTGGACCTGCATCAGGAACTCGAGGTTGTTCTGGGACTTCTTCAGTCGTTCGAGCAGCAGCTCGAGCGCCTGCTGGCCGTCGAGGCCCGAGAGGACGCGGCGGAGCTTCCAGATGATGGACAGCTCCTCCTTGCTCATCAGCAGCTCCTCGCGGCGGGTGCCGGACTGGACGGCGTCGATCGCCGGGAAGATCCGCTTGTCCGCGAAGTCGCGGCGCAGCCTGATCTCCATGTTCCCGGTCCCCTTGAACTCCTCGAAGATCACCTCGTCCATCTTCGAGCCGCTCTCGATCAGCGCCGTGGCGAGGATGGTGAGCGAGCCACCGTCCTCGATGTTGCGCGCGGCGCCGAAGAACCGCTTGGGCGGGTACAGCGCCGCGGAGTCGACGCCGCCGGAGAGGATGCGGCCGCTGGCCGGCGCCGCGAGGTTGTAGGCGCGCCCCAGACGGGTGATCCCGTCGAGGAGCACCACGACGTCGTGGCCGAGCTCGACCAACCGCTTGGCACGCTCGATGGCGAGCTCCGCGACGATCGTGTGGTCACCGGCGGGCCGGTCGAAGGTCGAGCTGACCACCTCACCCTTGACCGAGCGCTCGAAGTCGGTGACCTCCTCGGGGCGCTCGTCGACGAGGACGACCATCAGGTGGCACTCGGGGTTGTTGGTGGTGATCGAGTTGGCGATCGACTGCATGATCATCGTCTTGCCGGCCTTGGACGGCGAGACGATCAGGCCACGCTGGCCCTTGCCGATCGGAGCCGCGATGTCGATGACGCGGCCGATCAGGTTGGTCGACGTGGTCTCGAGACGAAGGCGCTCGGAGGGGTAGAGCGGCGTGAGCTTGCTGAACTCGACCCTGGTCCTCGAGGCCTCGGGGTCGGCCCCGTTGATCGAGTCGAGCTTCACCAGCGGGTTGTACTTCTCCTTGCGCTCGCCCTCGCGGGGCTGGCGCACCTGACCGGTGACCGCGTCGCCGCGGCGCATGCCGAACTTGCGCACCATCGACATCGAGACGTAGACGTCGTCGTTGCCGGGCAGGTAGCCGCTGGTGCGGACGAACGCGTAGTTGTCCATCAGGTCGAGGATCCCGGCGCACGGGGCGAGCACGTCGTCCTCGAGGATCTGCAGGTCGGGCTCGTTGCGGTTGCTCCGACCGCCGCCGCCCTGGTTGCCGCCGGTGGGCTGGTTGCCACTGGGCTGGGTGCCGGCCCGGTCGCGACCCCGGCGGCGACGGTTGCGCCTGCTGCCGCCGTCCTCGTCGTTGCGGTTGCCGCCCTGGTTCTGGTTGTCGGCCCGGTTGTCGTTGGAGCGGTTGTCGTTGCCGCCGCGGTTGTCGTTCCGGTTGTCGTTGCCCCGGTTGCCGCCCTGGTCCTGCTCGCGGTTCGCATTCCGGTTCTCGTTGCCGCCGCGGTTGTCGTTCCGGTTGTCGTTGCCCCGGTTGCCGCCCTGGTCCTGCTCGCGGTTCGCATTCCGGTTGTCGTTGCCGCCGCGGTTGTCGTCGCGCTGCCGGTCCTGCTGCCTGTCCGCCGGTCCTGCTGCCGGTCCTGCTTGTCCTGCTTGTCCTGGTCGTCGCCGCGGCGCGACTGCTCCGCCGGCTCCTGGCTCGGCTGGTCCGGGCTGTTCCCGGTGTTGCGGTGGCGGGCCTTCTCCCGACGCTCCGCCGGAGCCTTCTCCTGGGCGTCGTCGGGGCCGCCTCCTGGGCCGGTGCCGTGGCAACCTCCTGGCCCTTCGACTCGCGGGAGGCGCCGTTGCGAGCGCCGCCCTGGGCAGCCTTGATGGCCTCGATCAGGTCACCCTTGCGCATCCCGGTCGCCTTGATGCCCAGTCCGCCGGCGAGCTGCTTGAGCTCGGGGAGCAGCATCGCGTTCAGGCCGCTCTTGCGGCCACCGGCCGCCGGTGCACCCGAGGCGGTGTCCGTGGATTCGGTCATGTGTGGGGTCCTTCCCCTTCGTCGGCTGGGCGGCTGGGCCGACAGCGTCAGTGGCGTTGCAGTGGCCGTCAGACCCGGAGAGCGACCCGGACACAGGCGTGTCAGGAACCCTGTCGGGAGGTGATCGGCTTGGCGTCTCGGTTTCGTCGGCTCCGGTCGGTGCTCGGCCGGGCGGCCGGTCGTGACGCGCTGGTCACATTAGCACGCGGGCGCCGGGGCCACCGACGGTCTGGGGGAGCGTCTGCCATCCGGTCGGCGCCAGGGCCGCGAGCGGCTCCGAGTCACCCACGACGAAGGCCAGGACGGTCGGTCCGGCGCCCGAGATCACGGCCGCGATCCCGGCCTCGCGCAGGTCGCGGACGAGCTCGAGCGACTCCGGCATCGCGGCCTCCCGGTGCTGCTGGTGCAGGAAGTCCTCGGTGGCGCGCATGAGCATCGCCGGATGCCCGCCGAGAGCAGCGACGAGCAGCGCCGCCCGGCCGGTGTTGGCCGCGGCATCGGCGTGCGGCACGACGTCCGGGAGCAGTCCGCGCGCCACGTCCGTGCGTACGCCGTGCGGCGGGATGAACACGACGGCGGAGACCGACTCGTCGACCGGGGACTGCTGGGCCCACACCTCGTCACCGGCCTGTCCCGAGACGACGAAGCCACCGAGCAGCGCCGGCGCGACGTTGTCGGGATGGCCCTCGATCCGGTTGGCGAGCGCGAGGGCGAGCTCGGCGTCCAGCCTGGCCTCGCCACCCTCGACCAGCGCACGGGCGAGGACGATCCCTCCGACGATCGCGGCCGAGGACGAACCGAGCCCCCGGCTGTGCGGGATCCGGTTGGTGCACCGCAGGCGCAGACCCGGGGGTTCCTCGCCGAGGGCAGCGAAGGCGGCCCGCATCGAGCGGACCACGAGATGGGTCTCGTCGCAGTCGATCTCGGTGGAGCCCTCGCCCTCGACCTCGACCTCCAGCCCGCCCCCCGTGACCTCACCGACGAGGGTGTCGACCAGCGCCAGCGCCAGGCCCAGGCAGTCGAACCCGGGGCCGAGGTTGGCACTGGTGGCGGGCACCTCGACGGTGACGGGCCCGTCGACGAACGACACGTCAGGCCAGCCCGGCGGCGCTCGCGGCGGCGTCGACGTCCGCGTCGCAGACGGTGTCGACGAGGTCGGTGAAGGTCGACAGCGCGGTGTCGATGTCCTTGAGACCGTGGCCGGTCACGGTGACCACGACCTGCTGCCCGGCGTAGCGGATGCCCTCGCTCGCCTCCAGCAGCAACCCGGCGACGCCGGCGGCGGAGGCGGGTTCGACGAAGACGCCGTCTCGGCCCGCGAGCTCGCGCTGGGCGGCGAGGATCTCGGAGTCGGTGACCTGGCGGAACTTGCCGCCGGACTGGTCGGCCGCCGCCACGGCGAGGTCCCACGACGCCGGGTTGCCGATCCTGATCGCCGAGGCCACGGTCTCGGGGTCCGGCACCGGTGCGCCGACGACGAGCGGGGCGGCGCCCGCGGCCTGCCATCCGCGCATCACGGGCAGCTTGGTGGCGTCACCACGCTGGTGGGCCTCGCGGTAGCCGAGCCAGTACGCCGAGATGTTGCCGGCGTTGCCGGTCGGCAGCACGTGCACGTCGGGAGCGTCGCCGAGGAAGTCGACGATCTCGAAGCTGGCGGTCTTCTGCCCCTGCAGCCGCATCGGGTTCACCGAGTTCACCAGCGCCACGGGATAGTGCTCCGCGAGCCCGCGCGAGATCCGCAGGCAGTCGTCGAAGTTCCCGCGCACCATGATCACCTGGGCGCCGTGCAGGATCGCCTGGGCGAGCTTGCCGGCGGCGATCTTGCCCTGGGGCACCAGCACGAGCGGCTTGATGCCGGCGCGGGCGGCGTACGCCGCCATCGAGGCGGACGTGTTGCCGGTCGACGCGCACACCACGGCCTCGGCGCCCTGGCCGACGGCGACCGACAGCGCGACGGTCATGCCGCGGTCCTTGAAGGAGCCCGTGGGGTTGTCGCCCTCCACCTTCAGCCAGACCTCGGCGCCGGTGAGGTGGGAGAGCCAGGCGGACTCCACCATCGGGGTGCCGCCCTCACGCAGGGTGATGGTCGGGGTGCCCGCGGGGAGGTCGAGACGGTCGCGGTACTCCTCGATCACGCCCAGCCACTGGCGTGAGCCCGGGTTGGGAGCGCTCATTCGCTCTCGCCCTCCACGCGCATCACCGAGGAGACGTCCCGCACGTTGGCCATCCCGCGCAGCGTCTCGACGGTCGCGGCGAGGTCGGCGTCGCTCGCGCGGTGGGAGACCACGACGAGCTGGGCGTCGTCACCCCGGCCCTCCTGACGCACGGTCTGGATCGAGACGTCGTGCTCGGCGAAGGCGAGGGCCACAGCCGCGAGCACACCGGCCTTGTCGTCGACGTCGATCTGGACGTGGTAGCGCGTCTGGGTCTCCCCCATCGGCACCACCCGCAGGTCGGCGTACGACGACTCCCCCGCGCCGCGGACTCCCTCGAGCCGGTTGCGGGCGACGGTGACGAGGTCGCCCATCACGGCGCTGGCCGTCGGGGCTCCGCCCGCGCCGGGTCCGTAGAACATCAGCTGCCCCGCGGCCTCGCTCTCCACGAAGACCGCGTTGTAGGCCTCGCGGACACTGGCGAGCGGATGGCTCCTCGGGATCATCGCGGGGTGCACGCGCGCGGAGACCGCCGACCCGTCGGGCCCGTCCTCCAGCGCGCAGATCGCGAGCAGCTTGACCACGCAGCCCATCTCGGCAGCAGAGGCCACGTCGCTGGCGGTCACCTCGGCGATCCCCTCCCGGTGCACGTCGGCGGCGACGACGCGGGTGTGGAACGCGAGGCTCGCCAGGATCGCGGCCTTGGCGGCCGCGTCGAACCCCTCGACGTCGGCCGTCGGGTCGGCCTCGGCGTACCCCAGCTCCTGGGCCTCCTGGAGAGCCTCGTCGAAGCCGCTGCCGGCGGTGTCCATCCGGTCGAGGATGAAGTTGGTGGTGCCGTTGACGATGCCGAGCACGCGGGTCACGCGGTCACCGGCCAGGGACTCGCGCAGCGGGCGCAGGATCGGGATCGCGCCGGCGACGGACGCCTCGTAGTAGAGGTCACGACCAGCCTTCTCGGCGGCCTCGAAGAGGGTGCTGCCGTCCTCCGCGAGCAGGGCCTTGTTGGCCGAGACCACGCTGGCACCGTGCTCCAGGGCGGAGAGGATCAGGGTGCGGGCGGGCTCGATCCCGCCGATCACCTCGACCACCACGTCGATGTCCTCGCGGGCGACGAGAGCCGCGGCATCGGTCGTGAACAGGTGCTCGGGCAGCTCGACGTCGCGCGCCAGACCGAGCCGTCGTACGGCGATGCCGGCGAGCTCGACGGGCGCGCCGACGCGCGCGGTGAGGTCGTCGGCCTGCTCGTGCAGGAGGCGTGCGACCTGGGAGCCGACGACGCCGCAACCGAGCAGGGCCACCTTCACCGGGCGTGGCTGGTTCGAGGAGTGCTCATTCATCGCGAGACATCCTCCCACCTGCTCGCGGGAGCGCATGACCGCTATCCGTCAGGCGGCTCGGCGACCCGCTCAGCCGAGGTCGGTGGCCAGGAGGTCGTCCAGCGTCTCCCGGCGTACGACGACCCGCGACTCGCCCTCGTGGACCGCGACGACGGGCGGCCTGAGCGCGTGGTTGTAGTTGCTCGCCATCGAGCGGCAATAGGCACCGGTGCCCGGCACAGCGACCAGGTCGCCGGGCGCGACGTCGCCCGGGAGGAACTCGTCCTTGACGATGATGTCGCCGGCCTCGCAGTGCTTGCCGACGAGTCGGGTCATCAGCGCGGGCGCCTCGGAGGAACGGTTGGCGAGGGTGCACGAGTAGTCGGCGTCGTAGAGGGCGGTGCGGATGTTGTCGCTCATCCCGCCGTCCACCGAGACGTAGGTGCGCACCGCGCCGCCGTCGAGCTCGACGGCCTTGACCGTGCCGACCTCGTAGACGGTGCACATGGCGGGTCCGGCGATCGCGCGGCCGGGCTCGATGGACAGCCGCGGCATCTCGAGCTCCCGGGCCGCGCACTCGTCACGCACGATCTTGGTCATCTCGGTGGCCAGCTGTGCGGCGTCCGACGGGTCGTCCTGGGTGGTGTAGGCGATGCCGAAACCGCCGCCGAGGTCGAGCTCCGGCAGCTGCACGCCGATCTCCTCGGAGATCTGGGCGTGCAGGGCGAGCACGCGCCGTGCGGCCACCTCGAACCCGGAGGAGTCGAAGATCTGGGACCCGATGTGCGAGTGCAGGCCGAGCAGCTCGAGACCGGGAGCAGCGTGGATCTGGCGCACCGCCTCGAGCGCGTCGCCGCTGCTGATCGAGAAGCCGAACTTCTGGTCCTCGTGGGCGGTGGCGATGTACTCGTGCGTGTGCGCCTCGACGCCCGCGGTCACGCGCACCATCACCCGCGCGCTGGTGGAGCTCGCCGAGACCACCTCGGTCAGCCGGGCGATCTCGTGGAAGGAGTCGACGATGATCCGGCCCACCCCCAGCTCGACGGCACGCTCGAGCTCGGCGACGGTCTTGTTGTTGCCGTGGAAGCCGACTCGCTCCATCGGGAACCCGGCGCGCTCGGCCACCGCGAGCTCGCCGCCGGAGCAGACGTCGAGGCTGAGCCCCTCCTCGGCGATCCACCGGGCGACCGTCGTGCAGAGGAAGGCCTTGCCCGCGTAGTAGACGTCGCAGCCGGCGAAACCGTCGCGGAAGGCTCGGGCCCGGGAGCGGAAGTCCGACTCGTCGAGGACGTACGCCGGGGAGCCGTGCTCGGCCACGAGGTCGGTCAGCCGGACACCGCCGACCTCGAGGACGCCGTCGACCTTGCGGGCCGTCTGCGACCAGAGCTGCGGGACGAGCGCGTCGACGTCACTCGGTTCGCGCAGCCACGCCGGCCCCCGGACGGAGACGGCAGCGTGCGCCCAGCCTGCTTCGTGCGCCCGCACTCTCTACATCCGCTCCGGGGCCGAGACCCCGAGCAGGCGGAGGCCGTTGGCGATGACGGTGCGGGTCGCGACCACCAGCACCAGGCGCGCCTCGTTGGCGGGAGTCACCGGCGCGTCGCCCTGCGGGAGCATGCGGCACTCCTTGGTGTCGTACCACCGGTTGAAGGTCGAGGCCGTGCTCTCCAGGTAGCGGGCGACGCGGTGCGGCTCCCTGAGCTCGGCCGCGCTCGCCACCACCCGCGGGAACTCGGCCAGCGCACGCAGGAGGTCGCCGTCACGTGGGTGGGAGAGCAACGTCGGATCGAAGTCGGCGGGCAGCGACATCCCGAGGTCAGCCGCGTTGGCCATCATCCGGCAGGTGCGGGCGTGGGCGTACTGGACGTAGTACACGGGGTTGTCGGCCGACGCCTTGGTGATCTCGGCGACGTCCAGGACCAGCGGGGAGTCGGCGGGGTAGCGGGCCAGGGAGTAGCGCAGGGCGTCCACGCCGATCTCCTCGGCCAGCTCGTCGAGGGTGACGATGGTGCCGGCCCTCTTCGAGAGCTTCATCTCGGCGCCGCCCTGCACGATCTTGACCAGCTGCCCGATCATCACGTCGAGCGTCACGTCGGGGTCGTCCCCGACGCAGGCCGCCATCGCCCGCAGCCGGTTCACGTAGCCGTGGTGGTCGGCCCCGAGCAGGTAGATGCAGTGGTCGAAGCCGCGAGCACGCTTGTTCAGGTAGTAGGCCGTGTCGGAGGCGAAGTAGGTCAGCTCGCCGTCGGACTTGATCAGCACCCGGTCCTTGTCGTCACCGAAGTCGGTGGTGCGCATCCACAGCGCTCCGCCCTCGGTGTAGACGTGACCCAGGTCCTGCAGCCGTTGCAACGTCTCGGGCACCGAGCCGGAGTCGTGCAGGGACCGCTCGGAGAACCAGACGTCGAAGTGGGTGTTGAAGTGCTCGAGGGAGTGCTGCTGGGCGGCGAGCTGCAGCTCGTAGCCCTTGGCCCGCACGGCGACGAGGCGCTCGTCGGCGGGCAGCTCGAAGATGCCGGGGCTGGCCGCCTCGACCGCCTTGGCGAGCGCGTCGATGTAGCCCCCCGCGTACCCGTCCTCGGGCTTGGGCAGGCCGAGCGCGGAGGCGATGATCGAGTCGGCGAAGTGGTTCATCTGCACGCCGCGGTCGTTGATGTAGAACTCGCGGGTCACCTCGGCGCCGGCGGCACTGAGGACACGTCCGATCGCGTCGCCCAGGACCGCCCAGCGGGTGTGGCCCAGGTGCAGCGGACCGGTCGGGTTGGCGGAGATGAACTCCACGTTGATCTTCTGCCCGGCGAGCACCTCGGTGTGGCCGTACAGGTCCCCCGCCGCGACGACGTCGGCCGCCACCTGCCCCTGCGCGCCGGTCTCGACGGTGATGTTGAGGAAGCCCGGGCCGGCGACGTCCACGGCGCTGATGCCCTCGGCCGTGACGAGCTGCTCGGCCAGCATCCCGGCGAGGTCCCGTGGGCTCAACCCGGCCTTCTTGCCCAGCTGGAGGGCGACGTTGGTGGCGTAGTCGCCGTGCTCCTTGCTCCGCGGGCGCTCGACCACGACCGTCGCCGGCACGCCGTCGGGGAGGGTGAGGCGACCGTCCGCGCTGAGTGTGGTGAGGGCGGAGACGATCGTCGCGGAGAGCTGGGCGGGATTCACCCCTCCAGCCTATCGGCGGCGCCGATTGCCGTCGTCGGAGTATCGCCCGGTAGTGTTCGGGATCGCGCCGTTGGCGCAGGCCTCCGTAGCTCAGGGGATAGAGCACTGGTTTCCGGTACCAGGTGTCGCAGGTTCGAATCCTGCCGGAGGCGCCCCACTTCTCTCGCACTTCTCAGTTGGTGAAGTCCTGGGTCGCGTAGAGCCGACCGGTCCTCGCGGAGCGCCAGGCGGCAATGCCGATGTAGCGGTACTTCCGGTTCAGCAGGTTGTGCCGGTGGCTCGGCGAGCGCATCCACATCCGCACGAAGTTGTGGGCACTGGTCCCCCCGGAGCCCAACGCGATGTTCTCGGCAGCGGCCGTGCGGTGGCAGCGGCGCAGGATCGGCAGCAGCCTCTGGTGGGTGTACCGGCTGTACCGCGCCATCGTGACCGTCCATCGCTCGGCGTAGCCGTCAACGCACCTGTGGGCGACCAGGGGACGCAGGTGGTGGGCCCGGCGCGCCCGGTTGGTCCAGTAGAGGATCTGGGCGTCGTACGACGACGCGACCGAGGCCACCGCGCCGGCGCGGGCGCTCGACGGGGACGAGGTGGACGCCGATGCCGACGAGGTGCTGACGAACATCGAGCCGGCCAGGGCAAGAGTGATGACCAGCGTGGCCAGGAGACGAACAGGACGGAGCAAGCGCATGGTGCGCTCCCTTCATTTCGGCCCCCCCGAATGAATGGATCTCCACCAGTATGGTGAGTAATGTCACGAAATGTCCAGTTTTCCATGAATTGGAGCAGCCGGCGGCGCTGCGCTCGCGGGATCGGCTTCCTGGACAGGACAGAAGTGAGGACCCTACTGGGCTCCCTCGCGCACCTGGACGCGACCCTCGTCGACCCCCTCGTCGACCTGCCGAGACGCACGCGCCAGCGTGATCCGCGCTACACCTGACGTCCAGAGCCACGGCTGCGCTGCGGTTCCCGCGCGCGGGGGTCTAGCCTTGAGCGGTACTCATACTCACGCGTGTTGGAAGAGGCGAGACTGGCCGTGGCCGAGTCGACGGAAGACAGCCCGATGGCGGCATTCGGAGCCAACGAATGGCTCGTTGACGAGATGTACGAGAAGTACCAGCAGGACCCCAACAGCGTCGACAAGGTCTGGTGGGACTTCTTCGGCAAGGACCAGCGCCCGACGAAGGTGTCGACGTCGAGCTCCACCAGCTCCGCCACCTCCGGGACGAACGGCTCGAGTGGTTCGGGCACGAAGGTCACCGAGTCCACCGGAGCACCCAAGTCCCGCCCGACCCAGAAGCAGGCCCCGAAGCAGGCCCAGAAGCAGACCGACAAGAGCGAGCAGGCCGACAAGGCTCCCGAGAAGCGGGCCGAGTCGAAGGACCAGAAGAAGACCGAGCAGAAGAGCGAGAAGCAGACGGACAACAAGAGCGGGACCACCAGCAAGGCCCAGAGCAACGACAAGCCGGCGGCCAAGGACTCCAAGGAGTCGAAGGACTCGGAGAACAAGGACGCCGAGAAGGCGGAGCCGACCTACACCGTGCTGAAGGGCGCCCCCGCCCGCACGGTGCAGAACATGGACGCCAGCCTCACCGTCCCGACCGCCACCAGCGTCCGCTCGGTGCCCGTGAAGCTGTTGTGGGACAACCGCATCGTCATCAACAACCACCTCGCCCGCGCCCGCGGCGGCAAGGTGTCCTTCACGCACCTGATCGGCTACGCGCTGGTCAAGGCGCTCAAGACGATGCCGGAGATGAACGTCGGCTTCGACGAGATCGACGGCAAGCCCAACCTGATCACCCCCGCCCACATCAACCTGGGCCTGGCGATCGACATGCAGAAGCCCGACGGGACGCGCCAGCTGCTGGTCCCGAGCATCAAGGCCACCGAGACGATGGACTTCGCGCACTTCTGGACGGCGTACGAGGAGCTGATCCGCAAGGCGCGCAACGGCAAGCTCGCGGTGACCGACTTCCAGGGCACCTCGATCAGCCTGACCAACCCCGGCACGATCGGCACCAACCACTCCGTGCCGCGCCTGATGAAGGGCCAGGGGGCGATCATCGGGGTCGGCTCGATGGAGTACCCGCCGGAGTTCCAGGGGGCGTCGGAGGAGACGCTCACCCGCAACGCGATCAGCAAGATCATGACGCTCACCTCGACCTACGACCACCGGGTCATCCAGGGCGCGCAGAGCGGCGAGTTCCTCAAGCGGATCCACGGTCTGCTGCTGGGCGAGGAGAACTTCTACGACGAGATCTTCCGCGCCCTGCGGATCCCCTACGAGCCGATCCGCTGGTCGGCCGACATCTCGACGAACCACGACGACGAGATCAGCAAGCAGGCGAGGATCCTCGAGCTGATCCACGCCTACCGCGTGCGTGGCCACATGATGGCCGACACCGACCCGCTCGAGTACAAGCAGCGCAGCCACCCCGACCTCGAGGTGGAGAGCCACGGGCTGACCCTGTGGGACCTCGACCGCGAGTTCGCCACGGGTTCGTTCGGCGGCGAGCGCCGGTTCATGAAGATGCGCTCGATCCTCGGCATCCTGCGCGACTCCTACTGCCGCACGGTCGGCATCGAGTACATGCACATCCAGGACCCCGAGCAGCGGCGCTGGATCCAGGAGCGCGTCGAGCAGCCGCACCAGAAGCCGCCCCGTGAGGAACAGCTGCGGATCCTGCTGAAGCTCAACCAGGCCGAGGCGTTCGAGACCTTCCTGCAGACCAAGTTCGTGGGCCAGAAGCGGTTCAGCCTCGAGGGTGGCGAGACGACCGTCCCGCTGATCGACGAGATCTGCGAGGCGGCCGCCGAGGCAGGCCTCGACGAGGTCACCATCGGGATGGCCCACCGCGGGCGCCTGAACGTGCTCGCCAACATCGTCGGCAAGAGCTACAGCCAGATCTTCCGCGAGTTCGAGGGCAACATCGACCCCCGCACGGTGCAGGGCTCCGGCGACGTGAAGTACCACCTCGGCGCCGACGGCGAGTTCCTCTCCGACTCCGGCGACAAGATCAAGGTCTCGGTGGCGGCCAACCCCTCCCACCTCGAGGCCGTCGACCCGGTGCTCGAGGGCATCGCGCGGGCGAAGCAGGACGTGCTCAACCAGGGCGAGGCGTTCCCGGTGATGCCGCTGCTCGTGCACGGCGACGCCGCCTTCGCGGGCCAGGGCGTGGTGGCCGAGACGCTGAACCTCTCGCAGCTGCGTGGCTACCGCACCGGTGGCACCATCCACGTCGTCGTCAACAACCAGGTCGGCTTCACCACCTCGCCGGCCGCGTCGCGCTCCTCGCTCTACTGCACCGACGTGGCGCGGATGGTGCAGGCGCCGATCTTCCACGTCAACGGCGACGACCCCGAGGCCTGCATCCGGGTCGCCCGGCTGGCGTTCGAGTACCGCCAGGCGTTCAACAAGGACGTCGTCATCGACCTGGTCTGCTACCGGCGACGCGGGCACAACGAGGGCGACGACCCGTCGTACACCCAGCCGCTGATGTACGACCTGATCGAGCAGAAGCGCTCCGTGCGCAAGCTCTACACCGAGTCGCTGATCGGTCGTGGCGACATCACGCTCGAGGAGGCCGAGCAGGTCCTCAAGGACTACCAGCAGCAGCTCGAGCGGGTCTTCACCGAGGTGCGGGAGGCGACCAGCACGATCGAGGGCTGGACGACCGTCCCGGACTACCCCGAGAAGAGCCACGAGGACTTCACGACGGCGATCCCCCGCGAGACCCTCAAGCGGATCTCGGACGCCTACGTCAGCGCGCCGGACGGCTTCACGGTGCACCCCAAGGTGCTGCCGCAGCTGCAGCGTCGCGCTGCGGCGATGACCGATGGCCCGATCGACTGGGGCGCCGGCGAGATCCTCGCGCTGGGGTCGCTCCTCATGGACGGTCGCCCCGTGCGACTGGCCGGCCAGGACACCCGCCGCGGCACGTTCGCCAGCCGGTTCGCGACGATCATCGACCGCATCAACGCCAACGAGTGGACGCCGCTGGCCAACCTGACCGAGGACCAGGCCAGCTTCTACGTCTACGACTCGTTGCTCTCGGAGTACGCCGCTCTCGGGTTCGAGTACGGCTACTCGGTGGCCAGGCCGGACGCGCTGGTCGCCTGGGAGGCCCAGTTCGGCGACTTCGTCAACGGCGCCCAGACGGTGATCGACGAGTTCATCACCGCCAGCAACACCAAGTGGGGCCAGCAGTCCGGCGTCGTCCTCCTGCTGCCGCACGGTTACGAGGGGCAGGGCCCCGACCACTCCTCGGCGCGCATCGAGCGGTTCCTCACGATGGCCGCCGACGACGCGTTCGTGGTGGCACAGCCCTCGACCCCGGCCAGCTACTTCCACCTGCTGCGCCGGCACGCCCTGGGTGAGGCCCACCGCCCGATGATCGTGTTCACCCCGAAGTCGATGCTGCGCCGCAAGGAGGCGGCCTCGCAGCCCGAGGAGTTCTCCGAGGGGACCTTCCAGCCGCTGATCGGCGACACCGTGGCCGATCCCGAGAAGGTGGAGACGCTGCTGCTGTGCAGTGGCCGGATCACCTGGGACCTGATGGTCGAGCGCAAGAAGTCGCAGGGTGACTCGCCGACCACGGCGATCGCCAGGTTCGAGCAGCTCTACCCCCGGCCCGAGGACGCCCTGAAGAAGGAGATCGGCCGCTACCCCAACCTGAAGTCGGTCCGCTGGGTCCAGGACGAGCCCGCCAACATGGGCCCGGCCCCGCACTACCGGCTGAACCTCTTCACCGAGCTCGACCAGGAGGTGCAGATCATCTCGCGTCCCCAGTCGAGCTCGCCGTCGGTCGGACAGCACTCCCGGCACGTGGAGGAGCTCAAGGGGATCATCAGCGCCGCCTTCGCCGCCCCCGAGGGCAAGGCGGAGGAGAACTACTAGGCGGTCGCAGATGTACTTCACCGACCGCGGCATCGAGGAGCTGCAGCAGCGCCGGGGTGACGACGAGGTCACCCTCGCCTGGGTCGCCGAGCGGCTGCAGGAGTTCACGGACGTGCACCCCGAGTTCGAGACCCCGGTCGAGCGGTTCGCGACCTGGCTGGCCAGGCTCGACGACCCCGACGACTAGGGCCGGAGGCCTGCCACCGGTGGCAGCAATCTCACTGCCCGTAGATTATCTGCCATACTGGCGCCATGGCACTCTCCCGCGTGGCAATGATCCTGCCTCCACGACCGTCGATGTTCGAGCTCGGCGTGGTCGTCGAGGTCTTCGGCGTCGACCGCACCGACGACGGCGTCCCGGCGATCGAGTTCCGAGCCTGTACGGAGCAGCCCGGTGAGCCGATCGCGATGGACAACGGCCTCACGCTGACCACCGAGCACGGCCTGGCCGAGGCCGACGGCGCGGACCTCGTGATCGCGCCGGCGTACGACTACTCCCAGCCACCGACCGAGGCGGTCATGGACGTCTTCCGCCGTGCCCACGAGCGCGGAGCCTGGGTCCTCTCGGTCTGCTCCGGCGCGTTCCTGCTCGGTGAGGCCGGCCTGCTGGACGGTCGCTCCTGCACCACGCACTGGCGGCACACCGACGAGCTGCGCCGCCGGTTCCCGGACGCGACGGTCGACCCGGACGTGCTCTTCGTCGAGGACGACCGCGTGATCACGAGCGCCGGCACCGCCGCGGGGATCGATGCCTGCCTGCACCACGTGCGCTGCGAGCTGGGGGCGGGCGTGGCCACCAAGATCGCCCGCCGGATGGTGGTGCCGCCGCAGCGCGACGGAGGCCAGCGTCAGTTCATCGATCTGCCGGTCCCGGACTGCGAGGCCGAGAGCCTCTCACCCCTGTTGACCTGGATGAGGGAGCACCTCGCCGAGGAGCAGCCGGTGCGCGTGCTCGCCCGCCGTGCGGCGATGTCCGAGCGCACCTTCGCCCGCCGCTTCTCGGCCGAGACCGGGACCACTCCCGGGAAGTGGCTGCTCGCGCAGCGGCTGCACCACGCGCGCACGTTGCTCGAGAGCAGCGACGTACCGGTGGAGACCGTGGCCGTCCGGTCCGGTTTCGGGTCTGCCGCCCTGCTGCGTCACCACTTCAGCACCCAGGTCGGCGTGGCGCCCGCGGAGTACCGGAGGACGTTCCGCACCCCGGACGAACGGGCCGTCTGACCCGTCTCGAAACCAAGCACTACCCTCTCGGCCATGACCTATCCCCCCGCGCCGTGGCAGATGCACGGCCAGCTCTGGTTGTCGTTGTTCCGTGTCCGGGAAGGTGACCACCCGGAGCGTGAGCCCGGCGTGTACGGCGCGGCGCTGGTCTCCTACGAGCAGCCCAGCCCACTGACCTACTCCGAGCTGCTCGTCGCCCGCCCGGTGAAGGCGGCCGGCGGCCGGCGGGTCAACATCACCGACATCTGGGTCGACTCGGCCGACTCGCGTGACGGCGGACGGGCGCTGTGGGCGATCCCCAAGGGGCTGTGCGAGTTCGAGAGCACCTCGACCGGCGGTCGCGTGCAGCGCACGTCGTGGAGCGCCACCCTGGAGGGCGCACCGGTGGCCTCCGCCCGGTTCACCGACGTGTCGCGCTCGATGCTGCGCACCCCGTTCAAGGGTTCGACCTGGCAGCAGCGTGAGGCCGACGAGCCGGGCCCCGACCGCGAGGTCGTGGCCGAGCTCACGGGCAGTGCCAGGGCGCTGCCGTGCCGCGGTTCCTGGAACTTCCACGAGCAGGGGCCGCTGGCCTGGCTGGCAGGCAAGCGACCCCTCGCGTCGTTCAGGATGAGCGACTTCTCGATGTCATTCGGCTGAGGTCGTAGCCGTCCCACCGGCCTCGGTGCCGGTCCCCTGGTCATCCTCGGGGTCGTCGAGATCAGGCACGACGCGAACCGCGTGGTCGCGGCTGGCGCGCCTGGCCGAGTCGCGGATCTCGAACATCTCGGTCGCGAAGCCGCCCACCGCGCGGGCGATGTCACCGACCGCCGAGGTGATGATCGTGGTCACCGTCCCGACGGTGTGCGACGCCGCGGTCACACCCTCCTGGAGGGCGTCCTTGCGGATCTCGGCCTTGCTGAGCCTGTCGTTCATGTCCTCAGTCTCCCCCAGCCTCCACAATCAGGCAGCGACGGGCTGCTGGACCTGCTCGCCGTGCTCCGGGGCGTCGTTCTTGGCACCCGGGAGCGCGAAGCGGCAGATCTTCTTCGCGACGCTGAACAGCTGCTTGCCCAGGCCGCCGGTGTTGTAGTCCAGGCCGTAGCGCTCGCAGATCTCCTGGATCTCGGCGGAGATCTGGGGGTAGCGACGGGCGGGCAGGTCCGGGAACAGGTGGTGCTCGATCTGGTGGGACAGGTTGCCGGTCATGATGTGGAACAGCTTGCCGCCCGTGATGTTGGCCGAGCCGAGCAGCTGGCGGTAGTACCAGTGACCGCGTGACTCGTCCTCGCACTCCTCCTCGCTGAACGTCGCGACGCCGGCCGGGAAGTGGCCGCAGAAGATGATGTTGAACGCCCAGATGTTGCGCACCAGGTTGGCGGTCGCGTTGCCCGCGAGGGTCAGCGGGAACAACGGCCCGGTGAGGGCCGGGAACAGCAGGTAGTCCTTGAGCGCCTGGTTGCGGATCTTGCGCATCAGGCCCGGGTACAGCGGCTTGTTGTCCTCGAGGCTCCGTCGACCCTTGACGATGTTCTCGACCTCGAGGTCGTGCATCGCCACGCCCCACTCGAAGAACAGCATCAGCAGCGTCGCGTAGATCGGGTTCCCCAGGTAGTAGGGGTGCCACTTCTGGTCCTCGTCCATCCGGAGGATCCCGTAGCCGATGTCACGGTCCTTGCCGACGATGTTGGTGAAGGTGTGGTGGATGTAGTTGTGGGAGTACTTCCACTGGTCGCTCGGGCAGACGTTGTCCCACTCGTACATGCGCGAGTTCAGGCCCGGGTCGCCCATCCAGTCGTACTGGCCGTGCATCACGTTGTGGCCGATCTCCATGTTGTCCAGGATCTTGGAGATGCTCAGCGCGGCCACGGCCAGCGGCCAGGCAGGAGGCAGGTAGAACAGCGCGCGGCCGGCGACCTCGAACTGGCGCTGCTTCTTGACGATGCCGCGGATGTAGTCCGCGTCCTCCTCGCCGAGCTCGCCGATCAGGCGCTGGCGGATGGCGTCCATCTCGTTGCCGAACGCCTCGATCTGCTCGGGGGTGAGCTTGTTGTCGTGGGTCTGGGTCTTCTCAGGGGTGATGGTCATGTCTTGTTCCCTTCGGATCGGTCGATCGCGGGTGGGTCAGAGGTCTACGGCGCAGCTGCCGACGGGGGCGGAGACGCAGATGCGGATGTCCTCGTCGGGCAAGGAGGACTCCTCGCCCGTGAGCACGTTGCGGACGGTGCCCTCGGTCTTGCGGGAGACGCAGGAGAAGCAGATGCCCATGCGGCAGCCGTACTCCGGGGTCAGGCCCATCGCTTCTGCCTGCTCGAGAAGGGACGCGCCCGAGTTGGGTGCGGTCTTCCCGGCCTGGTTGAAGGCAACCTCGCCGTCGGCCGAGTCGCCGTCGATCGCCGCGGTGGTGGACACCTTGAAGAACTCGGTGCGAAGGCGGGGCGAGTCGCCGTACGCCTCGGCGACGAGGGACATCATCGGCGCCGGTCCGCAGGCCCAGGTGTCGACGTCCCGGAAGTTCGGGACCAGGCGGGCCAGGGCCTCGGCGCTGAAGTGCTCGTCGCCGTGGCGCAGGTGGACGTCGATCCCGTTGTCCTGCCACGAGATGCGGTTGAGCTCCTCGGCGAAGATCTGGTCCTCGGCCGAGCGCGCGTAGTGCAGGAAGGTGACCCGCTTGCGGTTCGCTCGTCCGTCGTACCCGTCGCGCAGGAGCGTGCGGATCTGGGACATCACCGGGGTGATGCCGGAGCCGCCGGAGATCATCAGCAGCTCGTTGTTGCTGGGCGTCGCCGGGCTCTCGGTCAGCGTGAACTGACCCTCGGCCTGGCTCAGGTGCACGATCTGGCCGGGCTGGGCCTCGCGGACCAGGAAGCGGCTGACCCGCTGCTGCCCGGGCTTGGCCTCGTCGTGCGCCCGGACCGTGATGCTGAACTGCTCGCCGGGGCCGGACTCCGCCGAGGAGATCGAGAAGCAGCGGGTCGTACGGCGGGCGCCGTTGATCTCCACGCCGACCTGGACGTACTGGCCGGCCCGGTGGCCGCGCCACGTGCTCGTCGGCTGCAGCACCAGCGTCGCGACAGGGTGCTCGCCAGAGGTCTCGCGGATGATCTCCACCACCCGCGCGCGGACCTCGGTGGCGGCCCACATCGGGTTGATCTGCTCGAGGTAGCGGTCCACGCCGTGGGGCGAGGTGAGCGCCGCCAGGGCACGGGAGCCGAGGATCCGTTCTGCCATCGGTTGCAGCAGTGACATGACGCCTCCCTTCCAGAAGTTTGAGTGAACATGTGTTCACTCAAGAGTCTGGTGGGCGCGCGGACGAGGGTCAAGGCGATGTCGCCGTGATGCCTGCCACGCTCGGGCCCGAGTGCACGCTCGTCCACCCCGCGAGGCCTGCACAGTAGGCTCGCACGCATGGTGCAGTCCGTGAGCCGACCCGGGCGCCCCGTTTCCGGGGTGTCTGGCGAGTCACGGACCGAGCGCAAGGAACGCACCCGCAGGGCGATCCTGGACGCGACGCTGTCCCTCTGCGAGGACAGCAGCCTGGTCGCGCTGTCGCTGCGTCAGGTCGCCAAGGAGGTCGGCATCGTGCCGACGGCGTTCTACCGGCACTTCGACTCGATCGAGGACCTGGGACTCGCGCTCGTGGAGGAGTCGTTCGTCTCCCTCCGCGCGATGCTGCGCGACGTACGACGCAGCAACCCGACGTACCAGAACATCGCCGACAGCTCCGTGAGAGTGCTCGGCGAGCACGTGCACTCCCAGCACGACCACTTCGCCTTCATCGCCCGCGAGCGGATGGCCGGGCCGCCCCTGGTGCGGACGGCGATCCGTCACCAGATCGAGCTCGTCGAGCGCGAGCTGGCCGCCGACCTCAGCCGGCTGACGGACCCGGCGTACTGGTCGCCGGAGGACCTGCGCGTGCTCTCCAACCTGATCGTCACCTCGATGGTGGGAACCACCGAGGCGCTCATCTCCGCGCGGTCGGACGGCGAGCAGACGATCCTCGCCCAGGCGCGGACCCAGCTGCGGATGCTGCTGGTCGGAGCGCTGCGCTGGCGCTCAAGCGACGTCGACGGGGTCCCGGACTAGGTCGTCGGGGCCGTGGTCGGACTCGGCCGGCGCGTCGACCCCGCCGGTCACCCTGGCCGGAAGCATGACGACCAGGGCGAGCACCACGAGGCAGAGCGCGGCGGCGACGGCGAACGCCCAGCGCAGGCCCTCGAGCTGCGCGGTGTCCGGAGCCACCCCGTCCCCGACGAGTGACGTCGCGCGGGCGGTCATGATCGTGACCACGAGGGCGGTGCCCATGGCGCCCGCGACCTGCTGGGTGGTCCCGAGGAGCGAGCTGCCGTGGGAGTAGAGCTTCGGCGGCAGCACGCCGAGACCCATCGTGAACAACGGGGTGAACAGTGCGGCCAGACTGACCATCAGCACCACGTGCACGACCAGGACCTGCCACGTCGGCGTCTCGGCGCCGATGAAGACGAGCAGGGACATCGCGCCGAGAAGACCGATCGCGCCGGGGATGACGAGGACGCGCGAGCCCCGGGCGTCGTAGACGCGGCCGACCCGCGGCCCGAGCAGTCCCATCGCCAGGCCACCGGGCATCACGAGCAGCCCCGTGGCGAGCGGGGTCATCCCGCGGACGTTCTGCAGGTAGAGCTGGAGCAGGATCATCGAGCCGAGCATCGCCATGAACGCGACGGACATGGCGCTCAGGGAGATCGCGAAGACACGCAGGCGCAGGGTGCGCAGGTCGAGGAGCGGCCGGTCGGTCCGCTGGAGGAACAGCTGCCGCCACACGAAGCACGCGACTCCCACGACACCGACGACCAGCGCGACGTACGCCGTCGAACGGTTGCCGACCGCGCCGACCTCGCTCAACCCGTAGACGAGGCTGCCGAAACCGATCGCGGCGATGACCACGCTCGGCCAGTCGACGGTGCCGGCGACCGGCTCACCCACGTTGCGCAGCCGGCGCACCCCGGCGATGCCGATGCCGGCGGCCACGGGCAGGACCAGCAGGAAGATCCAGCGCCACGAGAGCGACTGCAGGATCACCCCGGAGACGGCCGGGCCCAGGGCGGGCGCCACCGACATCGCGAGGGTGACGTTGCCCATCACCCGCCCGCGGTCGTGCTCGGGGACGATGGCCATCAGGGTCGTCATCAGCAGCGGCATCATCACGGCCGTGCCGCTGGCCTGGATCACACGCGCGGCCAGCAGGACCGGGAAGACCGGCGCCACCGCCGCGAGCAGCGTGCCCGCGCAGAAGGTGCCCATGGCCAGACCGAACGCGAACCTGGTCGTCACGCGCTGCAGGAACCAGCCCGTCACCGGGATCACGACCGCCATCGTGAGCATGAAGACCGTCGAGAGCCACTGCGCGGCCGCGGCGTCGATGTCGAAGTCGACCATCAGCCGCGGGATCGCGTTGATCATGATGGTCTCGTTCAGGATCACCACGAAGGTGGCAGCCACCAACCAGCGCAGCACGACCAGGTCGGGCGCGGCGGTGTCGGTGGGGGCGTCGGCGGTGCGGCCGGCATGCATGGGAAACCTCGTTCGTCGGGAGCGTCAGCCTCGCGCCCGAGTCAGGCGTCGGCAAACGAATTAGACCGTTGAGCACCGACAGACTCATCGGCGCTGACTGGCGGAACCCGTCGATGTCGCCAGATGTTCCCTTGTTCAGGGGGTCGGACTGATCCTCAGGTCGGCGATGGTCGCGTCACGAGGCAGGTCGAGCACGTGCAGGATCGTGTCGGCCACGGTCTCCGGGCGGATCCACTGCCCCTCGTCGTACGCCTTGCCCTCCTGGTCGTGCACCCGCTGCTGCATCGGGGTGGCCACCCGTCCGGGATAGATGGTGCTCACCCGGACGCCGGTGTCCTGCTCCTCCTGGCGCAGTGCGTCCGCGAGCGCCCGGAGACCGAACTTCGAGGCGCCGTATGCCGCCCAGGTGGGGTTCACGTGCAGTCCGGAGCCGGAGTTCACGAACACGACGGTGCCCCGCGCGGCCCGCAGCCCGGGCAGTGCGAGCCGGGTCAGCTCGGCGGGGGCCAGCAGGTTGACGTCGATCTGCTCGCGCCAGGCCCCGGCCGAGAGGTCGGCGACCGCGCCGAGGTCGACCACGCCCGCGGCGTGCACCACGGAGTCCAGGGAGCCCGGCAGCTCGAGGTCGGCCAGCGATCCCGGGTCGGCGAGATCGGCGACCAGGGCAGTGGCGCCCTCGAACCGCTCGGTGAGCTCCTCGCCTCGTGCGGCCGAACGGGCCACGAGCACGAGCGAGTCGCCACGGTCTGCCAGTCGTCGGGCCAGCACGGCGCCGATGCCCGATCCGGCGCCGGTGATCAGGTGGGTGGTCATCGACCGTGCCGGCTCACCGGGTGAAGACGATCTTGCCGAAGATGTCGCCCTCGGCCATTGCGGCGAACCCGTCCTTGGCCTCGTCCATCGGGATCGTCCGGTCGATCAGCGGCCTGGCCCCGCTGGCGTCGAGCAGGTTCACGAGCGAGGCGAGCTCGGTGCGGGTGCCCATGGTCGAACCGATCACGCGCAGCTGCAGGAAGAAGATCCGGGTGAGCTCGGCGTCGTCGAGCTTCGGGCCGGACGTCGTACCGGAGATGACGATGCTGCCGCCGGGACGCAGGGCGCGGATCGAGTGCGACCAGGTGGCCTTGCCGACGGTCTCCATCACCGCGTCGACCTTGACCGGCAACCGCTCGCCGGACTCGAAGACCTCGTGCGCCCCGATCTCGAGCGCGCGCTTGCGCTTGGCCTCGTCACGGCTGGTCGCCAGGACCTTGAGTCCCCCGGCCCGGGCGAGGGTGATCAACGCGGTCGCGACGCCACCGCCGGCGCCCTGCACCAGCACCGTGTCGCCGGCCTTGAGCCCGCCCTGGGTGAACAGCATCCGGTAGGCCGTCAGCCACGCGGTCGGCAGACAGGCCGCCTCCTCGAAGGAGAGCGACTCGGGCTTCGGCACGACGTTCACCTTCGGCACGGCGACCTTGTCGGCGAAGGTGCCCTGGTAGCGCTCGCTCAGCAAGGACCGCTTGGGGTCGAACGTCTCGTCGCCGCGCCACGAGGGGTCGCTGACGACGGCGTGCACGACGACCTCGTTGCCGTCCTCGTCGAGCCCGGCCGCATCGCACCCGAGGATCATCGGGAGCGCCTCGTCCTTCAGACCGACCCCGCGCAGGGACCAGAGATCGTGGTGGTTGAGCGAGGCGGCCTTCACCGTGACGGTGGTCCACCCGTCGGGCACGTCAGGATCGGGTCGCTCACCGAGCACCAGGCCGTCGAGAGGAGCGTCGGAGGAGAAGCTTTCGGCGTACACAGCAAACATGCTTCGACCCTAGCGCCGAGCGACCCCGTCACGCCGGGCAGCCTCGGCGACGGCAGCAGCCACGCCGGGGCCCACGCGGGGGTCGAACGGGGACGGGATGATCAGGTCCTCGCGCACCTCGTCGGCGACGATCGCCGCGAGCGCGTCGGCGGCCGCCAGCTTCATCCCCTCGGTGATCGCGGTGGCGCGGGCGTCGAAGGCGCCCCGGAAGATGCCGGGGAAGGCCAGCACGTTGTTGATCTGGTTGGGGAAGTCGGACCTGCCGGTGGCCACCACCCGTGCGTGGCGGTGTGCGACGTCGGGGTGCACCTCGGGGGTGGGGTTGGCCAGGCCGAAGATGATCGCGTCGGGCGCCATCGTCGCGACGATCTCCTCGGGCACGTTGCCGCCGGAGAGGCCGATGAAGACGTCGGCACCCACCATCACGTCCCCCAGGGCGCCCGTGCGTCCGGTGACGTCAGCCGTGACCTCGGCGAGTGCCCGCTTGGAGGGGTTCAGGGCGCCGCGCGAGGACGCGAGCACGCCGGCCCGGTCGGTCACCGCGATGTCGCGGATGCCGGCTGCGAGCAGGATCCTCGTGACCGCCACGCCCGCCGCGCCCGCGCCGGAGACGACGACCCGCGTGGTCTCCATCAGGCGCCCCGTCAGCCGCAGAGCGTTCTCCAGAGCGGCGAGCACGACGACCGCCGTACCGTGCTGGTCGTCGTGGAAGACCGGGATGTCGAGCAGCCGCTTGAGCCGCTCCTCGATCTCGAAGCACCGCGGCGCGGAGATGTCCTCGAGGTTGATCCCGCCGAAGCTGGGCGCCAGCCGTGCGACCGTCTCCACGATCTCGTCGACGTCGGTGGTGTCGAGACAGATCGGCACCGCGTCCACACCACCGAACTGCTTGAACAGCACGGCCTTGCCCTCCATCACCGGCATCGCAGCCTTCGGCCCGATGTCACCCAGGCCCAGGACCGCGGTCCCGTCCGTGACGACCGCGACGGTGTTGGACACCCAGGTGTAGTCGTCCGCGAGCTCCGGCTCGGCCGCGATCGCCTCACAGACCCGCGCCACTCCGGGCGTGTAGGCCATGGAGAGCTCCTCCGGGCCGTTCAGGGCGACGCGAGACGCGACCTCCATCTTGCCGCCGACGTGCAGCGCGAAGACGGGGTCGTGGGAGCGGGGGTTCTCGAGGTCAGGCATGTGGTCCGATGCAACCATAAGAAGCAGTCCTTGGGCAGACGAGGGTCGACTGAGGGTTGAGGGGCGATTCGACGCGGGGCCGGTGTGAGGCCGCGGATTCGCAACGCAGGTGGGGGATGACCCAGGACCTCAGTGTTCCACAGGCTCCGGCGGCCCCGGCAGTCGACCGGGCCGGGGCCAGAGCCGCACCACGACCACGGCGAGTACGCCGTCCTCGGCGATCGCGCCACCCGACCAGGAGTCCCGGCCCTCGAACGCGTTGTCGCGCACCACCCACCACCCGTCGGTGGCCTGGTGATCGAGCCTCTTCACAGCCACCACACCGTCCGCGAAGCGGACGACGGCCAGCCTTCCTGCGCGGGGATGCCCGCCATGGAGCACGAGCAAGCGGTCGCCCTCGTGCAGCGTCGGAGTCATCGACCTACCGCGCACGACCGCCATGCCCAGCCTGCGCACGTTGCCCTCCCGAAGTCCCCATGGAGTCCTGATCACGGTCGGGAGTAGTGTCGCAGTCGAGCGAATGGCGCTGGAGAACTCGGCGTCACCTGTCACTTCACGCGAGAGGATTCACCCGCATGCTCAAGCACCTGTTCGCCCCGACCATCGAGGTCTCCGCGCACTGCGACCTCCCGTGCGGCGTCTACGACCCCGCGCAGGCCAGGATCGAGGCCGAGTCGATCAAGGGGATCATCGCCAAGGTCGCGGACAACGACGACCCCGACTTCCGCACCCGGGCGATCCTGATCAAGGAGCAGCGCTCCGAGCTGGTCAAGCACCACCTGTGGGTGCTCTGGACCGACTACTTCAAGCCCCCGCACTTCGAGAAGTACCCCCAGCTGCACCAGCTGGTCAACGAGGCCACCAAGCTGGCCGGCGCCAGCGGTACCAAGGGCGAGCTCGACGCGGCCAAGGCCGACGAGCTGCTCGCCAAGATCGACGAGATCGCCGAGATCTTCTGGGAGACGAAGAAGGCCTGAGCTCCGCTCAGGACTTCTCGTCTGGAGGACGCGTCCGCAACCCAGGCTGATGCGCCACCCAACAGACCCCCGTGCCACCTGGCACGGGGGTCTGTTGCTTCCGGCGAGACGACATTGCCGAACCTCCCCGGCCGCCCAAATCTCGCATTAGGGTGTGTCTCACGGACCCCACCATCCCCAAGGACACCAACGTGAGCCCTCGCCCCGATGTCGAGCTGCGTCTCCCGGCCGAGAGTGCCTACGTCGCTGTGCTGCGGATGACCACGGCCGGGCTGGCCGCGAGGCTCGACTTCACCCTCGACGACATCGAGGACCTCCGGATGGCCGTCGGCGAGGCCTGCGCCCTGGTGCTCGACCACGCCGATCCCGGCGGAGACCTGCACGCCACGTTCGACCTCACCGACGGTTCGATCCGCGTGTCCGTGTCGGCCGACTCCAGTCAGGGGGCCGACCCCGACCGGGAGAGCTTCGGGTGGCAGGTGCTGACCGCGTTGACCAGCGACGTGGTGACGAGCCATGAGGGGCACCTGCGCTGGGTGTCGTTCACCGTGCGCTCCAGCATTGCGGCGTGACTGATGTCCGACCGGTCGCCCTCGAGGCGAACGCCGAGCGCGAGCCGTCAGGCGACCCGTGACCTCAGCCTGGCGCTGTTCGTCGAGCTGGGCGAGCCGGGGACCACGGACGCCCGGCGCGGTGAGTGTCGCGACGAGCTGGTGCGGCTGCACCTGCCCCTGGTCGATCACTGTGCCCGCCGGTTCATGAACCGGGGCGAGCCGCTCGACGACCTCGTCCAGGTCGGCACGATCGGCTTGATCAAGTCCGTCGACCGCTTCGACACCGATCGGGGCGTGGAGTTCTCGACGTACGCCACCCCGACCATCATCGGTGAGATCAAGCGCTACTTCCGCGACAAGGGCTGGGCGATCCGGGTGCCGCGTCGGCTCCAGGAGCTGCGGATGTCGATCAGCTCGGTCACCGGCGACATGTCCCAGGAGCTCGGGCGCTCCCCCACGCCGCGAGAGATCGCCGAGAAGCTCGGGGTCAGCGTCGAGGAGGTGATGGAGGGCATCGAGTCGGCCAACGCCTACTCCACGCTCTCCCTGGATGCCGGCGACAACGGTGAGGACGGTGCGGGCAGCACCATGCTCGACCAGCTCGGCATGGACGACGCTGCGCTCGCCCACGTGGAGATCCGCGAGTCCATCAAGCCCCTGATCGAGCAGCTCCCACCCCGCGAGAAGCGGATCCTGCTGCTGCGGTTCTTCCGCGGGATGACCCAGTCCCAGATCGCCGAGGAGATCGGGGTCTCCCAGATGCACGTCTCACGCCTGCTCACGCGCACCCTCGAGCAGCTGCGCACCTCGCTGAGCGAGGTCAGCTGAGCCCGAGCTCCCGGGCCGGTCAGTCGCCCTCCGACGCCTGTTCGAGGGCGTCGATCGACCGGGGGTGCAGCAGGCCGGCCAGCACCAGGACGGCGAACACCGCCAGGAAGATCGCGACGAGCAGCGTCGCGCCCTCGCGGAAGTTCCACGCCAGTCCCAGCCAGATCAGCTGGGCGAGCAGCACCGGGCCCCGCGACCAGGGGCGGACCGCGTTCAGGCCCCAGGCGCACAGGAGCAGCCCGGCGCCGTACGCCAGGAAGAAGATCGACGTGGTCACGCCGATCACCAGCTGGTCGCTGTCGATGTGCAGCACCTGGCCCAGGCCGTAGACGAACGTCAGCAGCCCCTCGACGAGGGTCAGCCCGGCCGCGACGGCCAGCGGGGCGGGCGTGCCGTGGCGGGAGTACGGCGATCGGTGGGTCGGGTCCGAATCGGGGCCGTCGGAGGAGGGGGAAGGGGGGCCGTTGCGCACCCGGCGACCCTATTCCTTCCACGGCTGTGACCAAGGTGACGATCGCGGGGGGTTGTCATCGGGGGGCATAGTTGCAACGATCAAACGGTGCGCCTCGGAAGAATCCTGACGTGCGCACCACAATCAACCCGACAGTCTCCATCAAAGCGATGTCGGACCACATCGTGAACGCGTTCACGAGCAAGTCTGGAAGGTTCACCCGACCATGGATTGGCGTCACCGTTCCGCGTGCCTCGACGAGGACCCGGAACTGTTCTTCCCGATCGGCAACACCGGTCCCGCGATCATGCAGATCGAGGAGGCCAAGCAGGTGTGCCGACGCTGCGACGTGCGCGAACAGTGCCTCGCATGGGCCCTCGAGGCCGGACAGGACCACGGCGTCTGGGGTGGGCTGAGCGAGGACGAGCGGCGTGCGCTGAAGCGCCGCAACGCCCGGGCCCGGGTGCGCACCGCCTGAGCAGCGTGCACTGACACCTAGCGTGGGGCTCCGGCGACGTCCGGGACCACGACGACGACGCGCGTGCCGGCGCCACCCTCGCGCGCGCCGAAGCTGATCTCACCGGCGAGCTCGCCCACCAGCGTGCTGACGATCGACAGGCCCAGGCTGGTGGTCTCGGCGAGGCTGAAGTCCGGTGGCAGTCCGACGCCGTCGTCCTCGACCGTGAGCCGCAGCCCGTCGCCGTCGCGCTCGCACCGGATCTCGATCAGCCCGCCCCGCTCCTCGTCGAAGGCGTGCTCCACCGCGTTCTGGATCAGCTCGGTGAAGACCATCGCGAGGGGCGTGGCCGCATCGGAGCTGATCGCGCCGAACGAACCGGTACGACGGGCCCGGATCATCCCTCCCTGGGAGCCCACGTCCGTGACCAGCCGGGTCAGCCGGTCGGTCACCTCGTCGAAGTCCACGGTCTCGTCGAAGGTCTGGCTCAGCGTCTCGTGGACGACGGCGATCGCCCCGACGCGCCGTACGGCCTCCTCGAGCGCGACCCGGCCCTCGGGGATCTCCATGCGTCGCGCCTGGAGGCGAAGCAGCGCCGCCACGGTCTGGAGGTTGTTCTTCACCCGGTGGTGGATCTCCCGGATGGTGGCGTCCTTCGTCACCAGCTCCCGGTCACGGCGCCTGAGTGCGGTCACGTCACGGAGCAGCACGAGTCCTCCGGTGTACTCGCCCGCAGGGCGCAGCGGGATCGAGCGCAGGATCAGCGTGGCCTGGGAGTTGCCGAGCTCGGTGTCGCGAGGCGCGCGGCCGCCGAGCACCGCGCTGATCGTCTCCTCGTCCGGTCGCATCCCGACCGGCACCAGCTCGCGGGTGATCTCTGCCAGGGACTTCCCGCTGAGGTCCCCGGTCAGCCCCAGCTTGCGATAGACCGAGAGCGCGTTGGGGCTCGCATAGCTGACGTCGCCGGAGGCGTTGACCCGGATGAAGCCGTCGCCCACCCGCGGGGTGTCGGCATGGTCGGACCGCTGCCCCGGGAACGGGAAGGAGCCGTGCGCGATCATCTGCGAGAGCTCGCTCGCGGTCTGCAGGTAGGAGAGCTCGAGGCGGCTCGGCGTACGCACGCCCTGCAGGTTGGTGTTGCGTGCCACGACGGCGATGAACCGGTCGCCCCGACGCACCGGGATGGCCTCGACCCGCACCGGCACGTCGTCGCGCCACTCCGGGTCGCCCTCGCGGGCGATGCGACCGTCACGCAGTGCCGAGTCCAGCAGCGGTCGTCTCCCGGCACGCAGGAACTCCCCCACGATGTCGTCCACGAACGCCGTGGGTCCGGTGGTCGGGCGCATCTGCCCGCCCGCCCAGTAGCCCGAGCCGTCCCGCGCAGGCAGCCACAGCACCAGGTCGGCGAAGCTCAGGTCGGCGATGATCTGCCAGTCCGCGAGCAACATCGAGAGCCACTCCACGTCCTCGCCCGAGAGGTCGGTGTGAGCCCGCGCGAGAGCCTTCAGGGATGGCACCCGGCCAGCCTAGGAGACTCCGCGCCACTCGCTGCCGAAGGGCTAACCTCGCGGCATGACCCGCAGCGCCATCGGCATCTGATCGGAGTGACCATGGAGATCAGACGCGCACTCCCCGAGGAGCTCGAGGAGGTCGGACGACTCACCGCCGAGGTCTACGTGAGCGACGGCTACCTGGCCGAGGGCGACGGCTACGTCATCGAGCTGGTCGACACACCACGCCGCGCACGCGAGGCCGAGATCTGGGTCGCTGTCGACGATGGACAGGTGCTGGGTTCGGTGACGTTCGCGCCGGTCGGCTCGGCGTACCGCGAGATCGGGCGGGACGACGAGGGTGAGTTCCGGATGCTGGCGGTGAGCCCGGCGGCCCGCGGGCGCGGGATCGGTCGTGCGCTGGTCGAGCGCTGCGTGCAGCGCTCCCGCGAGCTGGGGTACGCCGGCGTGCGGATGTCCTCCATGGACGTGATGACCAGCGCCCACCGGATCTACGAGCGACTCGGCTTCACCCGGGTCCCCGAGGACGACTGGAGCCCGGAGCCCGGCGTCGCCCTGCTCGCGTACGCCGCGCGCCTCGCCTGACCGCGACGGTCAGTCCGTCCCGGGCACCCGCGACATGAACTTCTCGGCGCCCACGACGACACGGGTCACCTCGCCGGACCCCACGAGCTTCCCGTCCTGACGGGCGGCGACGCTGAACCGGACCAGCCTCCCGTCGACGTGCACGACGCTCGCCGTCACCACCAGCGCGGCCCCGACCGCGGAGGGAGCCAGGTGCTCGAGCGTGACCCGGGTGCCGACGCTCGTCTCCCCGTCGGACAGGACCGGAGCCAACGCCGCACAGGTGGCTGCCTCGCACCACGCGAGCAGGCGCGGCGTGCCCAGGACGGGCAGGCTGCCCGAGCCGACGGCAACCGCCGTGTCCTCGCTGGTCACGGTGTGCTCCAGGGTCGCGGACAGGCCGGTGCCGAGCCGGCTCACGGCGTGGTCGCCTCGAAGGTCGAGGTGCGCCCACCCGCCTCCTCGATCGTCACGGCACCGAAGGTGATGTAGGTCGCGAGCTTGCCGTCGTAGGGGTGGTAGAGGCCGGTGCAGTCACCCAGCCTGAAGGCCAGCGCCACCAGGTCACGGGCCTGGGACTCGTCCAGGTTCAACGGCGAGGAGGTCAGCGCGACCACGTCGTTCTCCACCCCGAAGGCACGAGCCTGGGCTGCCGTGACGCAGAGCTTGTCCTGGATCGAGTCGTTGTCCCACGACCACGCGAAGCTGTTCACGGTGCCGTTCCAGGAGCCGAGGATCTGCGCGTCGGCCGAGACGATCCGGTCCGGGAAGGACCACGTGATCCGCCCCTCGTCCTGGTTGAGCACCCAGCGCTGCGCCGTACCCAGGCCCCAGCGGTCGCTGTGGGCCTGGGTGGTCTGCGCGATCAGCTCGCGACCCTGCAGCAGCAGTGTGTCCATGTCCATGACCTCATCCAAACATCACAGGAGCCCCGGACCGACCGGTCCGGGGCTCGTGAGACGGCGTCTGGATTGCCTGAGCGGTGCTCAGGCGTTGGGGCGCTTGCCGTGGTTCGCGCCCTTCTTCTTGCGCGCGCGGCGCTTGCGTCCGGTCTTGCCCATGGGTCCTCCTACGTCGACGCTCCGGGAGATCTGCCCCGGAGCCGACGTCCATCCTCTCAGGTGAGGTGCGACGGAGCCAATCCGGCGACCGCGAGAGCGGCTCAGTCGCGTCGGGTGATCTCGACCTGCACCTGGCTGATCGAGAGCATCACCCGCTGGCGCAGACCGTCGGGGGCGACCTCCGAGCACGAGCGCGCCACGAGGGTCTTCACGGTGCGCTCCAGGTCGTAGCGCGCCAGGCAGGGGCCGCACTCGTCGAGGTGCTGCTGGATCTCCGAGCAGTCGGCCTGGTCGAGCTCGTTGTCGAGGAAGAAGAAGACCCTGCCGAGGACGGCGGAGCAGTCGGTGGCCGGCTCCCCGCGTGGGCGTGGTCGTGGGGCGTCGTCATCACGCACCACCCTTCGGAGCGGTCGCGGCAGCGGGCAGCAGGTCGTTCTCGCGCACGTAGTGGGCGAGCATCTCGCGCAGCTGGCGACGTCCGCGGTGCAGCCGCGACATCACGGTGCCGATGGGCGTCTCCATGATCTCGGCGATCTCCTTGTAGGGGAAACCCTCGACATCGGCGAGGTAGACAGCGAGGCGGAAGTCCTCGGGCAGACGCTGCAGCGCGTCCTTCACGTCGGAGTCGGGCAGGTGCTCGAGCGCCTCCATCTCCGCGGACTTCAGACCGCTGGAGGAGTGCGACTCCGCGCGTGCCAGCTGCCAGTCCTCGACGTCCTCGGCCATCGACTTCTGCGGCTCGCGCTGCTTCTTGCGATAGGTGTTGATGAACGTGTTGGTCAGGATCCGGTAGAGCCACGCCTTCAGGTTCGTGCCGGGCTTGAACTGGTGGAAGGAGCCGTAGGCCTTGGCGAAGGTCTCCTGCACGAGGTCCTCGGCATCAGCCGGGTTGCGGGTCATCCGCATGGCCGCCGAGTAGAGCTGGTCCAGGAACGGCATGGCGTCGCGCTCGAAGCGCAGCTGCCGCTCGGCCTCGCTCTCGGTGGCGGGGTCGATCTCGGCCGGGTCTTCGGCGCTGAGGTCGACAAGGTCGAGGGCGTCGGAATCGGTGTCAGTCATTGCACCCCAGACTACCGAAGTGTCCGCAGACCCCGACTTCTCGAGTGTGGCGAGCACGGTCATCCCTCCTGTTTCACTGGCAAGCGATCAGCCAAGGGGGAACACGTCCTCAGTCGTTTCGATTCCCGGCGACCTCGCGCACCACCCACTCCAGCGTCGCCTCGAGCACCACGGCCAGGGCCTCCGCCTGGTTGAGGGGCCCGGACTTGGGGACCTTGAGCGAGTGGTCGGCCGCGGGTACGACGACCAGCTCGGTGTCGTCGGGAAACTCCTCGGGCCGACCGAAGGGGTCGTTCTCGCCCTGGATGACCAAGGTCGTGACGCGCGCCCGCTGGAGCTCGTCGAGCCGGGACTTCTCCGGCCTTCCGGGTGGGTGCAGCGGGAAGGAGAGGGCCAGCACGCCCCGAGCTCCGACACCGCGCGCGATCCGGCACGCCGACCGGGCTCCGGCACTGCGGCCGCCCAGGATCAGCGGGCTGCGGGTGCGCATGGTGTCGAGGACGGCCGTGAAGCACTCGTCGATCACCGGCGGAGCCGGCGCGAGCTTCTTGCCGGCCACCCGCCAGGGCATCTCCACCAGGGCCACCGAGATGTCGTGCTGCGGCAGGGTGCGGGCCAGACGCAGCAGGTCGGGGGCGCCGATCCCTCCGCCTGCCCCGTGGGTCAGGACGAGCATCGCGAGCGGCCGCTTGGCGCGGCGGACCACGAGTCGGGCGGGCCCCTTGGGGGTCTCCACCATGCGCTCCTGCGGCATCAGTCCACCTCCTCCAGCGGGAGAGGATCCACCAGCTCGGGACCATTGTTCTTCACGTTGGAGACCAACGTCGAGACCGGGAACGCCTCGAGCCTCCCCGGCGCGGCCGGCTCGAGCAGGCCGAGCAGCGCATCCTTGTCGGCCTGACGCGGGTCGAGCCAGGCCTCGTAACGGTCGGGGGCCAGCATGAGCGGCATCCGGTCGTGGATGTGACCGAGTGAGTCCTCCGCCGTCGTGGTGAGCACGGTGCACGTCCACAGGAACCGGGTCGGGTCGTCGTCGGCCTTCTCGGGGTCGCGCCAGATCTCGTAGAGCCCGGCCATGGCGAGCAGGCCCTTGTCAGCCGGCCGGATGAAGTAGGGCTGCTTGCGCGGCTTGCCGGCTTTGGTCAGCTGGTCCGTCGGGTACCACTCGTAGTAGCCGTCGGCCGGGAGGATCGTCCGGCGCTTCTCGAAGGCACGGCGGTAGGCGGGCTTCTCCGCCACGGTCTCCATCCGCGCGTTGATCATCCTGCTGCCCACCTTGGGGTCCTTGGCCCAGAACGGCACCAGGCCCCAGGTCAGGGCGCGCAGCTGTCTCTCGGGTTCGGCGTCACGATCACCGCTCGGCGGACGCTCGACGACGGCGTAGACCTCCTTGGTCGGCGCCACGTTGAAGTCGGGCTCGAGGTGCGGCAGCTCGGGACCGCGGATCTCGAACTCCTCGACGAGGTCCTCGGGTTGCCTGCTCGAGGCGTAGCGGCCGCACATTGCGCCCAGCGTAGACGCCGTGACCGACAGGGAAGCTAGCCGCGCGTGATCTCGTCGAGAAGAAGGCCCGCACCGTCGTCTGACGGCGGCAGCCCCTCGATCCAGACCCGGGCCCTGCCCGTCTCCGCGTCGAGATCCCCGACGAGGTCACGCAGGAGCCCGACTCTCCGGGCGAGCAGGTCTCCCCGTGCCGTCACCAGGACCAGCCTCTCCTGGCTCGCCTGGGCGATGGTCTGTCCTCCGGGGAACGCCATCCGAGCGCATTCCGCCAGCTGGACAAGTCTGAGGACCGAGTCGAAGGTGTTCCCGCCCGAGCGGACGGCGGTCGGTGGCAGCTCGAAGACCACCAGCGCATGGCTGACGGGGACCGACGTCTCGGTCTGCTCCGCGGACCGGTAGATCTCCGAGAGCCGCGTCCGCAGGTGAGCCAGGCTGGCCAGCCCGGTCAGCGGGTCCTCACACGAGAGCTGGTGCAGGTAGCCGAGGGTCTCCTCGCTCCACGCCTGACACAACGCGCGCACCGCCCCGAAGTCGGGTTCCCCTCCCAGAACGTGTGCATAGGTGGACCGGAGCCCATCCAGTGCCTCACCCAGGTCGGCACCGTCCCGAGCCGTCTCACGGCCCACCTGTGCACACGCGGTGCTCGCGTCGTGTCCGGCGGCGAGGCGTTCGCCGATGGCCTCGAAGCGTGCAGGCAGCAGTCGCTGCACGTCCTCGGCCAGCTCGGCATCAGCCGTCGCCATGGCGTGCGCGCCCTTGCGAACTTTCGTCGCAAAGATGCCCATGCCCGTCCTCTTCTCTTCTCGGGAGGCCACCCCCCACGTCGTGGCCTTCGGTGAGGTAACGGGGTTCAAGACCGTCCATGACGGGAAAAAGGGAATAAACTTCTGACATTTCTTTCCCCGCACCCTCGAGGGGGTCCCAGCACGCCGATGACCGCCACCGACATCGACGCCCAGGAAGTCACCGACCCGGAGCTGATCTCCCAGGTCCGTGAGGGGGACGTCGCTGCCTACGGCATCCTGTTCTCGCGACACGTCGACGCAGCGACCAAGCTGGCGCGCGTGCTGGTCGGGGGACCCGATGCCGACGACCTGGTCTCCGAGGCGTTCGTCAAGGTGCTCAACGTCCTGCTCGCGGGTGGCGGTCCTGATGTGGCGTTCCGGGCCTACCTGCTCACCGCCGTACGCCGGCTGCACGTCGACAAGATCCGCAGCAACCAGAAGCTGACCACGACGGGCGACATGACGCCGTACGACCCGGGCGTGCCGTTCACGGACACGGCCGTCGCCGGTTTCGAGGGGGGCGCGGCCGCCAAGGCCTTCGCGTCGCTGCCCGAACGCTGGCAGCTCGTGCTGTGGCACCTCGAGGTCGAGAACCAGAAGCCCGCCGACATCGCCCCCCTGCTGGGGATGAGCGCCAACTCCGTCTCTGCCCTCGCCTACCGTGCCCGCGAAGGTCTCCGGCAGGCCTTCTTGAACATGCACAGTGGTGACCTCGTCAGCGACGACTGCCGCGAGACGCACGACCTGCTCGGTGGCTACGTGCGTGGGGCGCTGGCCAAGCGCGACTCCAACAAGGTCGAGGAGCACCTCGACCACTGCCGTCCCTGCACCGCGGTCTATCTCGAGCTCGCCGATGTCAACTCGTCGCTCGCTGCTGTTCTCGGTCCGGCTCTCCTCGGCGCGGCGGCCCTCGGGTACCTCGGTGGGGCCGGCGCGGTCGCCGGCGCAGGCGCTGGTGCCCTGGCTCTCGTGGGCAGGGCCAGGGACGCAGCCCTCGGCAACCTGCCCGCCACCGCGGCCGGCGTGGCCGCCGTGGGCATCGTGGGGGTGACGGCGATCGCCGTCGGTGTCCGGGGCCCCACCGGGCACGACGCCGCGGCGGATGCGCCGCTGCCCTCGGCCCCCAGCAGCTCCTCAGGACCCGGGGCGGGCGCCACCACCACCCAGCCAGGTGACGGCAGGGCGAGAGCGACGACCACGAAGAGGAGCGCCACGTCGAGCACGGGCACGACCGCACCCTCCACGAGCGACGGCGCCTCGAGCACGACCGCCGAGGCTCCCGCCGGTGCGACGGCTGCGGACGCGGCGAGCGGGGACAGCACGTCGGGTGACCAGCCGACGAAGCAGGAGCAGAAGCAGCACGAGAACACCAACGGCGGTCCCGGCGCACAGCAACCACCGGCCCACCCGAAGCCACCCGCGACCCACCCGAACCCACCTCCGACCAAGCCGACCGACCCCACCGACCCCACGGATCCCACCGACCCGACGGATCCCACCGACCCCACGGATCCGACCGACCCGAGCGAGCCGCCGGCGGAGCCCAGCACTGACGTGTCGGTCCAGGTCTCGGTCGGCACGGAGCGGCTGTGGGCCTCCGTCACCGTCGGCGTCACGGGCGTCCCCGCGGGTCAGCAGTCGCGGGTCACCGTGGTCTCCTCCCGCGGTGACTTCCACGACGACTCCGAGGCGGCGTGCAGGCGCTCGGGCAGGACCTACACGTGCATCGCCACCAACCAGCGAGGCACGTTCGAGTTCCACGCCCACTCCCAGCAGAGCTCCACGATCAAGGTGACCGCAGCCGCGCCCGCCGGTTGGCACGACCCGGACCCCGACAACAACTCGACGACGGTCCTGGTCCCCGGCCGCCGGGCTGGTTGAGCCCAACCGGATCGGGTATTGATGTAGCCATGACAGTCACCCGATTCGTGGCCCGCCCGCTCCTGGCATCGATGTTCGTGGTCGGTGGGGTCAGCGCGCTGAAGAACGCCCCCGCCCTCGCCGCCAAGGCCAAGCCGGTCACCGACCGGATCCGGCCGACGCTCGAGAAGTCGCTCCCCCAGGTGAAGCTTCCGGAGAACACCGAGAACCTGGTCCGGCTCAACGCCGTGGCGCAGGTCGTGGCCGCAGCAGCGTTGGCCACCGGGCGCGCGCCCCGGATCTCCAGCACCGTGCTGGCCGCGTCGCTGGTGCCCACGACCGTCGCCGGACACCAGTTCTGGAACGAGACCGACCCTGCCGCGAAGGCCAACCAGAAGATCCACTTCTTCAAGAACCTCTCGATGCTGGGTGGCCTGCTGCTCGCCGCGGTCGACACCGAGGGCCGTCCCGGAGTGGCGTGGCGCGCCAAGCGGGCCGCGACCGACGTACGCCGCCAGGCGAGGCACCTGAGCCGCGAGGCCAAGCTCGAGGCGAGACTGGCCGCGAAGTCCCTGGCTCCTTAGACGACCGCGTCCGCCAGTTCGTTAGCCTCGGGGGCGTGGAGACCCGTCCCGAGACGTCGTCGGCCCTGTGGCCGGCACCGTTGGCGCGCGCCCCGGTGGACGTGCGCGTCGAGCTTCCCGGTTCCAAGTCACTGACCAACCGGGCACTCGTGCTCGCCGCGCTGTCCGACGGGCCGTCCGTCGTACGCCGTGCGCTGCGCTCGCGCGACACCGAGCTGATGGCCACGGCGTTGTCGACGCTCGGGTCCACCGTGATCACGTCCGAGGACGACTGGCTGGTCTTCCCGAGCCTGCTGCGCGGCGGGACGGTCGACTGCGGTCTCGCCGGGACCGTGATGCGGTTCGTGCCACCCGTCGCTGCCCTCGCCAAGGGCGACGTCGCCTTCGACGGGGACCCGCACGCGCGGACCCGACCGATGTCGGCCGTCCTGGACGCCCTGCGCACGCTCGGGGTCCGCGTCGACGACGGAGATCGCGGCACCCTGCCCTTCACCGTGTCCGGCACCGGCCGGGTCCGCGGCGGGACGGTGGTGATCGACGCCTCCGCCTCGAGCCAGTTCGTCTCCGCGCTGCTGCTCTCCGGCGCGGCGTACGACGAGGGCGTGGACGTGCGCCACGAAGGGCCCCCGGTCCCCTCGCAACCGCACATCGAGATGACCCTCGCCTCCCTGCGCGAGCACGGCGTCGAGGTGGAGTCGGCGCCGGACCGCTGGACGGTGGCGCCCACGCCGATCCGCGCGGCGGACGTGACCATCGAGCCCGACCTGTCCAACGCCGCCCCGTTCCTGATGCTCGCGATGACCAGCCGGGGCAGGGTGACCGTCCCGGGCTGGCCACGCGAGACCCATCAGGCCGGCGACGCGCTGCGCGGGATCCTGACCGAGATGGGAGCCCACGTCCACCTCGACGACGACGGACTGACCGTGACCGGCGGTGACACGATCGCGGGCCTCGACGCCGACCTGCACGACGTCGGAGAGCTGGCACCGGCCGTGGCCGCCCTCTGTGCGCTCGCCTCCACACCGTCGCGACTCCGCGGCATCGCACACATCCGCGGCCACGAGACCGACCGGCTCACCGCACTGGCCGTCGAGCTCCGCGGTCTCGGGGCGGCGGTCGACGAGCACCACGACGGCCTGAGCATCGCTCCCGCCCCGCTGCACGGCGGCGAGTTCAAGACCTATGCCGACCACCGGATGGCACACGCCGCCGTGATCGTGGGCAGCGCCGTCGACGGGGTGCTGGTGGAGAACGTCGCCACCACCGCGAAGACGTTCCCGGGCTTCGCTGACGTGTGGGCGGAGCTGTTCTGAGTGCCGGCACCAGGTGAGCTGGAGTGATCCGGGGATGAGCCCGCGATGACCAGTCGCTACGACGAGAACGATCCGGAGAGCTACGAGCGGCCGCGACGGCACACCCGTCCCAGGACCAAGGACCGCCCGAGCTACGAGGACGCGGTGCCTGCCTTCGTGGTCACGGTCGACCGCGGTCGGTACACCTGCCAGCTCGGTGAGCACGAGCCGATCGTGACCGCGATGAAGTCCCGCTCGCTGGGCCGCGGGGCCGTGATCACCGGCGACCGGGTGCGCCTGGTCGGCGACACCTCCGGGGCCGACGGGTCGCTGGCCCGGATCGTCACCGTCGACCCACGCACGACCGTGCTGCGCCGCACGGCCGACGACGACGACCCCGTCGAGCGGGTGATCGTGGCCAACGCCGACCAGCTCGTGATCGTCACCGCGCTCGCCGACCCGGAGCCGCGGCAGGGGCTGGTCGACCGCGCCCTGGTGGCGGCGTACGACGCGGGGATGGACCCGCTGCTCTGCCTGACCAAGGCCGACCTCGCCGATCCCGAGCCGATGGTGGCCAACTACCGCCCGCTCGGGGTGCCGTACGTCGTCACGCAGCGCGGGGCCGACCTCGCCGAGATCGTCGAGCGGCTCGCGAACCGGACGAGCGTGCTGCTCGGTCACAGCGGCGTCGGCAAGTCCACCCTCGTCAACGCGCTGGTCCCCGACGCGTTCCGCGAGGTGGGCGTGGTCAACGCGGTGACCGGTCGCGGCCGGCACACCTCGGTCAGCGCCCTGATGCTGGCCCTGCCCGGCGGTGGCTGGATCGTCGACACGCCCGGCATCCGCTCCTTCGGGCTCGCCCACGTGGACCCCGACCAGCTGATCGAGGCCTTCCCCGACCTGCACGACCTCACGGCCGACTGCCCCCGTGGCTGCACCCATGCCGAGGGCGAGCCGGAGTGCGGGCTCGACGAGGCGACCGGGCTGCAGGCCGAGCGCGTGCGCTCCTTCAGGCGACTCCTCGCGAGCCGCGAGGCCGGCGAACCGGCGTACTGAACGCCTCGGCTACTTCCAGACCGCCTTGGCCCCGGCGTCCCCGGTCAGCACGACCAGCACGAGGACGGCCACGGCTGCCAGCACGAGCAGGACGCTCACCGGCGTCGCCAGAGCGGCCACGGGGGACGACTTGTCCCTGCCCCCCGAGAGCCTGGTCACGTGCGGCAGCAGCCAGAACGACACGATGACGACCGCCGCGAAGATCCACATGGCGATCATCAGCCGTTCGCCCCACTCCTCGTGGGTCTTGAGCAGTGGCGACTCCAGGCCGCGCTCCTCCTCGAGATCCTCGCCCGTGAGGGTGGCGACGTACGTCGCCGCGGTGGCCCCCAGCGTCACCAGGAGGGTCGGCCAACGGGCCAGCCAGCGCCACTTCGGGACCGCCATGGCGAGGGCTCCGAGCGCCGCGAGCGGCACGAACACCACGACCGCGTGGATGACGAGCGGGTGGAGTGGCACACCGTTGATCTCCATGACCACGTTCAACGATGCAAGACGCGAAAAGGTTCAGGCTTACCCTGTGCACCATGCCGTCCGACTACACCGACGACCTCCGGCTCGCCCACGTGCTGGCCGACGACGCCGACTCCACGGCGCAGGCCAGGTTCAAGGCCCTCGACCTGCACGTGATGACCAAGCCGGACCTGACTCCGGTCACCGATGCTGACCAGTCCGTGGAGCAGGGCATCCGCCGGGTGCTGTCCCGGGCGCGGCCACGAGACGCCGTCCTCGGCGAGGAGACCGGCTCCACGGGGCACAGCCAGCGCCGCTGGGTGGTGGACCCCATCGACGGGACCAAGAACTTCGTCCGCGGGGTGCCCGTCTGGGCCAGCCTGATCTCCCTGATGGTCGACGACGAGGTCGTGGTGGGCGTCGTGTCCGCCCCGATGCTCAACCGGCGTTGGTGGGCGATGAAGGACGGGGGCGCGTGGACCGGCAAGTCGCTGCTGCGGGCCTCCCCCTGCCAGGTCAGCGACGTGTCCCGGATCGAGGACGCCTCGCTGTCCTACTCCTCGCTCTCGGGCTGGGACGAGCGCGGCCGTCTCGACGACTTCCTCTCGCTCTCCCGCCGCTGCTGGCGCACCCGTGCGTACGGCGACTTCTGGTCCTACATGCTGCTCGCGGAAGGGGCCGTCGACATCGCCACGGAACCCGACCTCGAGCTCTACGACATGGCCGCGCTGGACGTGATCGTGCGCGAGGCAGGCGGCTTCTTCACCTCCCTGGACGGCGAACCGGGACCCACGGGTGGGAGCGCGCTCGCCACCAACGGCAAGCTGCACGACCAGGCGCTGGCGTTCCTGGGCTCCCTGCCGGGGCACCCCGAGCCACAGCGTGGAGGCACGGTGCACGACCTCAGCTCACGGCGCGGCGAGCCCGTGTCGGACAGCGACTGAAGAACCCCTGTCCACGCGGGCTCCGGCGCACTAGATTCGGGGTCACAACCTCGACCACCTGCACCGGAGGGGGACCATGAAGATCAGCGACGTGATCAAGGGCAAGTCCGCCAGTGGCGTCATCACGATCGTCCCGGACGCCACGGTGCGCGAGCTGCTGGCGCTCCTCGCCGAGCACAACATCGGCGCCGTGATCGTCAGCACGTGACGGCACCGCGGTCGACGGCATCGTCAGCGAGCGCGACGTCGTGCGCAAGCTCAACGGGGACGACTCGGTGCTCGACGCGCCGGTGGAGCAGATCATGACCGCCGTCGTGCAGACGTGCGAACCGGGTGCCGACGTCGACGGGCTGATGGCCCAGATGACCGAGCACCGCATCCGGCACGTCCCGGTGATCGACCACGGTCAGCTCGTCGCGGTGGTGAGCATCGGCGACGTCGTCAAGAGCCGCATCGGTCAGCTGGAGTTCGAGCGCGACCAGCTCGACAGCTACGTGCACCAGACCTGAGCACTTCTTTCGAACGTCCGGGTCAGCCCTCGCCCAGATACAGGCAGAACGGGTGGCCGGCCGGGTCCAGGCACACCCGGACGTCGTCCTGCGGCTGGTGGTCGGCCAGCCGGGCGCCGCAGTCGAGCGCGTGCGCGAGCGCACCCTCGAGGTCGCTCACCTGGACCTCGAGGTGCAGCTGGGTCACCGGCCGGCCGGGCTCGCTCGGCCAGACCGGTGGCTGGAAGTGCTGGTCGAGCTCGAAGGCGAGCGGCACGTTGTCCTGCCCGGCGATGACCACCCACTCCGGCTCGTCGACCTTCACCTCCATGCCCAGCAGAGCCGCGTAGAAGCGCGACAGCGCCCGCGGGTCGGAGGAGCTGAGGTTGACCGTGGTGACCTTGATGCCGTGCAGCATGGCCCGAGTCAACCACCGTTCGCGGCGTACGGGCGAGCGTGGCAGGGTGGTCGCCATGAGTGCAGACAAGCCAGAGATCGACTTCCCGGACGGCCCGCCCCCCAGTGACCTCGAGGTCACCGAGCTCAGCGAGGGCGACGGCCAGGAGGCCACCGCCGGCAGCACCGTCTCGGTGCACTACGTCGGCGTGGCCCACTCGACCGGGGAGGAGTTCGACGCCTCCTACAACCGTGGCGCCCCGCTCGACTTCCGCCTCGGCGTCGGCCAGGTCATCTCCGGGTGGGACCAGGGAGTCCAGGGGATGAAGGTCGGCGGCCGTCGCCGCCTGGTCATCCCGCCCCACCTCGGGTACGGCGACCGCGGCGCCGGCGGCGTGATCAAGCCGGGCGAGACGTTGATCTTCGTGGTGGACCTCGTCGACGTGCGCTAGGCCCGGGAGACCCGGGACGACAGCCCGCCCAGCTCGACCACGTCACCGGGCACCAGCTGGCGTCCGCGTCGGGTCTCCACCTCGCCGTTGACGCTGACCAGGCCCTGGATCATCAGCTGCTTCGCGTCCGAGCCGGAGTCGATCAGGTTCGCGAGCTTGAGGAACTGGCCCAGCCTGATCGACTCGTCGCGAATCGGTACGTCGTCCACGTCAGCCTCCTTCAGAGCACCAGCGAGACGGCATGGATGACCACACCGACGAGTCCGCCGACGACGGTGCCGTTGATGCGGATGAACTGCAGGTCCCGACCCACGTGCAGCTCGATCTTGCGGGCCGCCTCCTGGCCGTCCCAGCGCTCGATCGTCGTGGTGATGACCGTGGTCAGCTCGTCGCCGTAGCGGCCGACCGCCCACACCGCGAAGTCCGATCCCCACGAGTCGAGCCGCTTGCGCAGCACCTCGTCCCGGCCGATCCGCTCACCGAACGACGTGAGCTCTCGGCCGGCGCGCTCGCGCAACAGCCCGTCCTCGTCGTCGAGGGCATCGAGCAGGGCGGTGCGGAACGCGCGCCACAGTGACATCCCGGTGGTCACCATCTGCGGCTGCTCGAGCACCCGCTGCTTGAGCCGCTCGGCCCGCTCCTGGGTGACCGGGTCGGTCAGCAGGTCCTGCGCGAACTGGGTCAGCAGGCTGTCCAGCGCCTGACGTGCGTGGTGGTCCGGGTCGCTGCGGATGTCCGCGACCCAGCGGATCGCCTCGAGGTGCAGCCGGGTGGTGACCGCATCGTTCAGCCGGTCGGGGGCCCACCAGGGCGCCCTCTCGCCCACCACGAGCGCGAACGTCTCCTGGTTGTGCACCAGCCAGCGGTGGGCCTCCTCGAGCGCCAGGTCGACCAGCCCGTGGTGGGCGTCGTCGGCGAGGATCTCCTGCAGCAGCCCGCCGGCCACCGGCGCGATCGGCTCCTCCATGAAGCGCGGGATCAACACCTCCTCGACCAGCGAGGCGACGTCCTCGTCCTTGAGCCGGCGCAGCCCGATGGCCGTGACGGTGGCCGCCTCGGCCACCACCCGTCGCGCGTTCGCGGGCTCGCTCACCCAGACGCCGAGCCGCCGGGCGATGTCGGCCGCAGCGAGCCGCTCGCGGATCACCGCTTCCTGGAGGAAGTTCTCGGCGAAGAACTCCTCGAGGCTCTTCCCGAACTCGTCCTTCTTGCGGGGCACCAGCGCCGTGTGCGGGATCGGCAGCCCGAGCGGGTGGCGGAACAGGGCGGTGACCGCGAACCAGTCGGCGATCGCGCCCACCATGCTGGCCTCGGCGCCGGCGTTCACGAACCCCCAGAACCCCGTGGCGTCCAGCGTCACGACGTACACGACGGCGGCGAAGAGCAGCAGGCCCAGCGCCACGGCCTGCATCCTGCGGAGTCGGGTACGTCGAAGGCCGTCCGCTTCCGTGTCCGCGGTCATCAGGGAGCCCGTTGCCGTCAATTGGTCGCTCATCGTCTCCCGAACCTATCGAACCCAGGTTCGGGTTCTTCCCCGCTCTAGACTGCGCTGGTGCCACACCTTCCCCGGGGCCCGGTCGTCGCAGCGCTCGCGCTGGTCCTGGCCGCCTGCCTTCCCTCTCCAGGCGACTGCTGCGCGGTCAACCCACCCGTCACCGGGTCCCGACCACCCAGCGCATCGACTACACCCGCTCCGAGGCCACCGGCGTTGCTGGCGGAGGCTCGGAGACAGTTCCGCAAGCAGGCACCCGGCAAGGCCGCGCGCGCTCTCGAGGGGCACACCCCGGACACCGACATCACCTTGACCCTGCGTGACCTGTCCCGGGCACGGACCAGCTTGAGCGGAGCGGCGCTGCGCGAGGCCAACAACCTGTTGACCCGGCCGACCAACGGCGCTCCTGGAGACGCGGTCAAGTACGGCGGCACGCGGCCCTACCGGACGTGGTGCCCGGCCGGCAGCCCCGTGTGCGTGCACTGGGTGACCAGCGGGCCCAGCCGGATCTCCCTGGTCGACTCCGATCACGACCACATCCCCAACTACGTCGAGTACGTCCAGACGACGATGAAGTACGTCTGGAACTACGAGACCCGCACGCTGGGCTACCGGAAGCCCCTGTCCGACCGCGCGACGGTCGGCAAGTACCGCGGCAACCCCAACGGCAAGTTCGACGTCTACCTCGCCGAGCTCGGCAACGTCGGCCTCTACGGCTACTGCGCTCCCGAGGGTTCCGCCTCGCTGCACCGGCTCCCCGGCTACTGCGTGCTGGACAACAACTACGCCAGGTCGCAGTACGGCAGCGCCAACTTCCTCAACCCGATGCGCGTCACGGCGGCCCACGAGTTCTTCCACGCGATCCAGTTCGCCTACGACGTCGACGAGGACCTCTGGTTCATGGAGGGCACCGCCACCTGGGTGGAGGACGAGGCCTTCCCCGCGATCAACGCCAACGTCCAGTACCTCGCCTCCAGCCCCATCCGGTTCCCGCGGTCGTCGGCCGACTACACCCCGGGCCTGCACCGGTTCGGCTCGTGGATCCTGTTCCGCTTCGCCGCCGAGTTCCTCCACGACCGCACGATCGTTCGTCGGATGTGGGAGGCGGCCGACTCTGCACGCGGCCGTGCCTACTCGTTGCAGGCGATCAGGTCCGTGGTGTCGGCACGGACGAGCTGGCCGTTGTTCTTCAACCAGTTCGCGCGCTGGAACACCCTGCCCCCCGGCAGCTACCGCGAGCGTGCGCGCTACCCGAAGCCGGTCCTGCGCCACGACCAGGTCCTGAGCGCGCAGGCACCGAGCACCGGCGCCCTCCGGACCACGCTCGGTCACCTGGCCAGCTCGGCGATGCGGGTGACCCCTGGATCCGCCCTGCCGACCTCCCAGCAGATGGTGGTGGAGGTGGACGCGCCGGACACGAGCTCGGGTTCCGCCGCACTCGTCGAGACGCGCCTGCGCGACGGTCGCGTCCAGGTGGCGTCGATCGCACTCGACGCTGCCGGGAACGGCTCCCAGGTGGTCGGCTTCGACCGCCAGCAGGTCTCCTCGGTCACGGTGGTGTTCGCCAACACCAGCACCGCCATGAGGGACTGCGGGAAGATCACCGACGGCGGCGGTCCGTTGTACTCCTGCTCGGGCCGCGGCGTCCTCGACGCCCAGCCGTTCTCCGTGCGGGAGCGTCTGCTCTAGCTCCTCGGTGTGCGGAGCCGCACCGAGGGTTCCGGGAACAAATGCGACGAGTCGCGACGTTCTCCCGACGTACCCGTTGACGTCGACAACCACAAGGAGACCGCACGTGCCCACCCTGAGTGACTTCACCGCCCACACCATCACCGGTGAGGAGCAGCCCCTCGACAGCTACGCGGGCAAGGTGGCCCTGGTGGTCAACACCGCGTCCGCATGCGGTTTCACGCCTCAGTTCGAGGGCCTCGAGCAGCTGCACCAGCAGTACGCCGACCAGGGGCTCGTCGTGCTCGGGTTCCCGTGCAACCAGTTCGGCAGCCAGGACCCCGGCAGCAACGCGGAGATCGGCGCCTTCTGCCAGAAGAACTACGGCGTCAGCTTCCCGATGTTCGAGAAGATCGACGTCAACGGAGACGAGGCGCACCCCCTCTACCAGTGGCTCCGCGAGGAGAAGGGCGGCGTGCTCGGCGACGCGATCAAGTGGAACTTCACCAAGTTCCTGATCGGGCGCGACGGCACCGTGATCAAGCGCTACGGCTCGACCACGAAGCCCGAGAAGATCGCCTCCGACATCGAGAAGGCACTCGCAGCCTGAGGCTCGCTGGGCTCCGCGCCCAGCTTCTGAACCGCGCGGTAACGTGGCGTCCACGTTCGCCTGGTGGACGCGATCAGCGCGCCCAGAACAGCCGCTAGGAGCAGAGATGCAGCTTGCCCTCACCGAGGAGGAGACCGCGTTCCGTGAGGAGATGCGGAGCTTCTTCACCACCAAGATCCCCCAGGAGCTCCGCGACACGATCCGGGCCGGGCGACACGTGGGCAAGGAGGGCATCGTCGAGTCCCAGCGGATCATGAACGACGCCGGGATCGCCGTACCCAACTGGCCGGTGGAGTGGGGTGGCCAGGACTGGACGCCGCTGCAGCGGCACATCTGGCACGAGGAGATGCAGCTCGCCTGCGTCCCGCCGCCGCTGGCGTTCAACGCCAACATGATCGGCCCGGTCATCGCCAACTTCGGCTCCCAGGAGCAGAAGGAGAAGTTCCTGCCGGCCACGGCCAACCTCGACATCTGGTGGGCACAGGGCTTCTCCGAGCCCGATGCCGGCTCGGACCTCGCGTCGCTGAAGACCAAGGCCGTCCGCGACGGGGACGACTGGGTCGTCAACGGCCAGAAGACCTGGACGACGCTCGGCCAGCACGCCGACTGGATCTTCGTGCTCTGCCGCACCGACCCGGACGCCCCGAAGAAGCAGGCCGGCATCTCGATGCTGGTGATGCCGATGGACACCGAGGGCGTCACCCTCCGGCCGATCCAGCTGATCGACGGTGGCCACGAGGTCAACGAGGTCTTCTTCGAGGACGTGCGCGTGCCCGGAGACGCGCTGATCGGCGAGGAGAACCAGGGCTGGACGCAGGCGAAGTTCCTGCTCGGCAACGAGCGGGTCGGGGTGGCTCCCGTCGGCGCCACCAAGCGCAACCTGGCCTCTCTCAAGCAGATCGCCGCCGACCGCGGGCTGCTCGACGACGCCCTCGTCGCGGCCCAGATCGTCCAGCTCGAGAACGAGCTGCTCGCCCTCGAGCTCACGGCGCTGCGCGTGGTGGCCAACTCCACGGACGGCAAGCCGCACCCGGCCTCGTCGATCCTCAAGCTCAAGGGCAGCGAGCTGCAGCAGGCGGTCAGCGAGCTGTTCCTCGACCTCGCCGGCCCGCTCGCACTGGCCTCGGGAGCGACCGAGGGGTCCGACGTACCCGAGTGGGCCCGCGTGACCGCGCCGACCTACCTCAACCTCCGCAAGGCGTCGATCTACGGCGGGTCCAACGAGATCCAGCGCCAGATCATCGCCGGCACGATCCTGGGACTCTGAGGAGACTTCGATGGACTTCACACTGGACAGTGAGCAGACCGCGCTCCGCGACGCCGTACGCGCCCTGCTGAAGGGGTACGACGCCGAGCACCGCCGCGAGGTCGTGGCGGAGGACCCCGGCTTCGACGAAGGCATGTGGGGCAAGCTCGCCGAGATGGGTCTGCTGGGCCTGCCGTTCAGCGAGGACGACGGCGGCATGGGTGCCGGACCGGTCGAGCTCTCGCTCGTGGCCGAGGAGATCGGCCGCGTGGTCGCTCCGGAGCCCTACGTCGAGTCGGTGGTGATGGCCGGTGGCCTGGTGGCCGCGGCCGGGACCTCCGAGCAGAAGAAGGAGATCCTCGGCGCCCTCTCCGCCGGCGAGCTGGTCCTCGCCGCCGCGGTGCTCGAGCCCGAGGGCCGCTGGGACCTCGCTGCCGGCGGGGTGACGGCGTCCGACGGGAAGCTCACCGGCGTCAAGGAGCCGGTGCTGGCAGGTGCGCGCGCGGACCTGTTCGTCGTCTCCGCCACCACCTCCGACGGTCTCGGCCTGTTCCTGGTCGAGCCGGGCGACGGCGTCGAGGTGACCGGCTACGCCACGCTCGACGGCAGCCGCGCCGCCCGGGTGGCGTTCGACGGCGCCAGCGCGACCCCGCTCGGTGACGGCTCGGTCGACGCCCTGCAGGCCCTCGAGCGCGTCGTGGCCGCCGCGAAGATCGCCTACTGCCACGAGTCGCTGGGCCTGATGGAGTCGGCGATGAAGCTGACCACCGACTACCTCACCACCCGCAAGCAGTTCGGGATGACCCTCAACCGGTTCCAGGCACTCACCTTCCGGGCGGCGGACATGTACACCTCGCTCGAGCTGACCCGCAGCATCGTCAGCTGGGCGAGCATGGTGCTGGCCGACCGTTCCTCGACCGCCTGCCCAGGTCACCGAGGCCGCCCGCCGGGCCAAGCTCCAGGTGAGCACCGCCGGTCGGCACATCGGCCAGGAGGCGATCCAGCTGCACGGCGGCATCGGGATGACGATGGAGTACGCCGTGGGCCACATGACCGCCCGGCTGACCGCGATCGACCACCTGCTCGGTGACGGCCGCGAGCAGACCAAGCACCTCGCGGAGACGCTGACTGACCACGGGGTCGTCGAGCCGCTGCCCTGAGCATCGCCGGTTTCCCAGGGTCAGCCGCCGAACCAGAACCCGCGGCCGCCGTACCAGTCGGAGATGTGGTCGGCGTTCGTCCCCGAGCCGCCGCGTCCCCCGAGGTAGCTGCCGACGACGGCAGCGCCGAGGTCGTCGAGCTCCGGGGCGACGACGCGACCGTCGACCCGGTCGGCGAGCTGGTCGAGGAACCTGGCCAGTCCCGGGTCGTCACCGAGCCGGAAGATCGTGGTCTGCGCGCCCAGCCGGGCAGCGTTGTCCAGCTCGCGCACCGACCAGGCCACGGTGAGGGGGTGCGGCGGGTAGGAGAAGAACACCTCGCCGTCGGGCTCGAGGTGGCTGGTCGGCTCACCGTCGGTGACGATCAGCAGCACAGGTTGGGCGTTGGGGTGCTTGCGGAAGTGCCGGTTGGCCAGCAGCAGCGCGTGGTGCAGGTTGGTGCCCTTGTCCCACATGGCATCGAGCGCGGTGAGCTGCTCGATGTCCATCACGCGCGCCGACCGGCCGAAGCCGATCAGCTGGAGGTGGTCGCCCCGGAACCGGCTGGTGATCAGCTGGTGCAGCGCGAGCGCCGTACGCTTCATCGGCACCCAGCGGTTGGCCATCGCCATCGAGAACGACGTGTCCACCAGCAGTGCGACAGCGGCCTGGGTGCGGGCCTCGGTCTCGTTGACCTCGATGTCGCGTACGTCGATCCGCAGACCCGCCATCGGGTCCTTGCCGTCGCCGGCCGTCCGCACGACGGCGTTGGTGATCGTCTTGGTGACGTTCCACGGCTCGGTGTCCCCGAAGGTCCACTCACGGCTCGCGCCGCTCATCTCGCCGGCAGCGCCCGCGTGGCGCATGTCGCGCTGGCCCTGGCGTCCTGACATCCGGTTGGCGACGTCCTTGAGCAGCGCCTTGCCGAGCTGGCGCATCGCCTTGGGCGACAGCTTGAGCTGGCCGTCGGACCCTCGCTTCAGGTAGCCCGTCTCGTTGAGCGCGCGCTCCAGCTCCGCCAGCTTCCTCGCGTCGACCGCCGCGGCGTCACCGAGCTGCTTCTCGAGCTTGTCGATGTCGACGTCGTCCATCCGGGCCCCGCCGTAGGACTGGGAGAGCTGCTCGGAGAGGTCGTCGAGGTCCGCGAGGTCCTGCAGCACACCGGTGCCGTCGCCGAGACCGAGCCCCTGCTCGCCGCCGAACTCCTCCGACCCGCCCCAGTCCTCCCCCGGCCGCAGCGCCCGCAGGTTGTCGTCGAGCTGCGAGAGGGACTGCATCAGCTCGGGGCTGCCGAAGGCCTGGGCGGCCAGGGCGTCGAGCTCGTCCCGCTGCTCCTGGGTCATCGAGTTGCGCATCCGCTGGGCGGCCGCCGCACGCTGGGCCAGGGCGTCCATCAGCTCGTCGATGTTCTGGGGGTTCTCCGGGAAGAAGTCGCCGTGCTTGTCCATGAAGTCGGCGAAGTCCTGGTCGGTGTCCTCGCCGAGGCGGTGCTTCTCGAGCAGCTGGTTGAGGTCGCCGATCATCTCGTTGATGGCGGCCTTGTCCTCGTCGGTGGCGTTCTCGAGGGCTTCCTTCATCCCCTTGAAGCGCTGGTCGAGCATCTCCCGGCCGAGGAGGTCCTTGATCTTCTCGTAGTCCTCACGGGCCTGCTGGCTCTGCCAGTCGTAGTCGGCGAGCTCGCTCACCGCGGCCGCCGTGCTCGGTGGCAGGTTGCCGAGCTGCATCTCGCGGAAGTCGCGGTCGGAGTCGTCCAGGTCGACGTCACGGGCCAGCTGCTTGCGCTCCTCGAGCACCGCTCGGTCGAGGAGCTCCTTGACCTCCTGCATCGTGCCGTCGAGGTTGTGCTTGCTGAGCAGCTCACGACGCTTGTCGGCGATCTGGCGGGCCAGGTCGTCGAGGCCGCGCTGGTCCTGCCCGCCCCGACGCAGGAACTCGCGCATCGCGCGCTCGGGCGAGTACCCCGCCATCACGTCCTCGCCGATGGCGTCCAGCGCCTCGGCCAGGTCGACGGGCGGCGCGAGCGGGTCCGGGCCACCGTCGTACCGGCCGTAGCGGGAGCGGCCCACGTGCGGCCGCCCTCGCCCGCCCGGGGGACGCGGCTTCCGCGACTCAGCCATAGACGACCTCGCCGTCCCCGGACTCCTTGCTCACCTTCTGGGCGAGGAACAGGCCTTCGAGGGCGAGCTCGATGGCTCCCGCGCGCTCGCCGTCGTTGGTCGCGTCGAGCCGGTCGCAGACCTCGTCGTAGAGCTCGGACTCACCCAGCACGGGCAGGCCGGTCAGGAAGTCGATGGCGCTGACCTGCTCCCCCGTGGTCACGCTCGCGCCCCGCTCGATGGCCTGCACGAGCAGGCCGAGGTCGACCCCGGCCAGCCGGGAGCGCACCGTCTCGGCGGTCGCCTTGCGCAGCAGGTGCTCGAGGATCTGCGTCTCGCGCCCCTCCTCGCCGGTCTCGAACTCGATCTTGCCGCCGAGCACGTCGACGGCCGTCTCCAGGTCGACCACCCGGGCGACGGGCTCGTCCTCACCCTGGACGGTCGCGCGGTGGAGCGCGGCGGCGGCGATGGTCTCGGCGCCGGCGATCGCGAACCGCGCCGAGACTCCGGACCGCTGGTCGACCGAGCTGGACTCGCGCAGCGCTCGGGTGAACCGGGCGAGGATCTCCACGAGGTGGTCGGGGACCGCGCCGACGAGGTCGGCCTCCTGCAGGATCACCGCCACCTCGTCCTCGAGCTCGATCGGGTAGTGGGTGCGGATCTCGGCGCCGAACCGGTCCTTGAGCGGCGTGATGATCCGGCCCCGGTTGGTGTAGTCCTCGGGGTTCGCGCTGGCGACCACCAGCGTGTCCAGCGGCAGCCGGAGCACGTAGCCGCGGATCTGGATGTCGCGCTCCTCCATCACGTTGAGCATCGCCACCTGGATCCGCTCGGCCAGGTCGGGCAGCTCGTTGATCGCGACGATGCCCCTGTGGGAGCGGGGGATCAGGCCGAAGTGGATGGTCTCGGGGTCGCCGAGGCTGCGCCCCTCGGCCACCTTCATCGGGTCGACGTCACCGATCAGGTCGGCCACGCTCGTGTCGGGCGTGGCCAGCTTCTCGGCGTACCTGTCGTCGCGGTGGCGCCAGTCGACCCGGAGGTCGTCGCCCTCCTCGACGGCGCGGCGCTTCGAGGCGTGCGTGATCGGCTCGAAGGGGTGCTCCCCCAGCTCGGCGCCGGCGATCACCGGCGTCCACTCGTCGAGCAGCCCGACCAGGGTGCGCAGCAGTCGGGTCTTGCCCTGTCCGCGCTCGCCCAGCAGCACCACGTCGTGGCCGGCGAGCAACGCCCGCTCGAGCTGCGGGATCACGGTGGTCTCGAACCCGTGCAGGCCGGGCCAGGGATCGCGACCCTCACGAAGGGCGTCGAGCAGGTTGTCGCGCAGCTCCTCGCGGAGCGTCTTCAGCTGGTGGCCGCTGGCGCGCAGCTGGCCGAGAGTGTTGATGGCAGGTGCGTTCGTCGTCACCCTCTCCACGCTACCCATCCCCTGCAACGGCCAGGTTTCGTCCTCAGGCGCTGATGGGCTCCGATTCCCTGGCGGAGCCGGCGTGATCGGCGGTGGGGGTGCCCTTCCAGGACTGGTCGATGTCCCGGCCGACGGTCTCGGGAAGGAACCGGGCGGACACGAGACTGATGACGGCCACCACGGACGCGTAGACCGAGACCAGCCAGAGCGAGCCACCACCGCGGGAGACCAGCCAGGCGGCGATCAGCGGGGTCAGGCCGGACGCCACGATGCCGGAGACCTGGTAGAGGGTGCTCAACGCGGTGTAGCGGTAGCGGGTGTCGAACAGCTCCGCCCAGAAGGCGGCGAGCGGGCCGTAGATCACGCCGTACAACACTCCGAGGCCACCCACGAAGGCGAAGAAGATCGCGGTGCGGTTCTCGCTCTGGATCAGTACGGCGGTCGGGAACGCGAAGAGCAGCGCCGCCCACGTGCCGACCCGGTAGACCGCCTTGCGCCCGAACCGGTCCGAGAGCGCGCCGGTCACCGGCACGAGCAGGACACCGAGGAAGGCGCCGACCAGGATGCCCTGGAGGGCCCAGGACTTGGGCAGCTCCAGGTTGGTGACGACGTACGCGAGCAGGTAGACGGAGTAGAGGTTGAAGGTGAACCCCTCGACGTAGCGCGTCCCCATGCCGAGCAGCAGCCGCTTCGGCTGCGCGGCCAGCAGCTCACGCAGCGGGACGGTCGCGACCTCCTTGCGCTCCTGCACCCGCGCGAACGCCGGGGTCTCCATCACCTGGAGCCGGATGTAGGCGCCGATGGCGAGCAGCAGGATGCTCAGCAGGAAGCACAGGCGCCAGCCCCAGGCGAGGAACGCCTCGTCGGGAAGCAGCCCTGCCAGCGAGAACGAGGCGGCAGCGAGGAACAGCCCACCCGGTACGCCGATGTGGGCCGCGGAGCCGTAGAAGCCGCGTTTGCGGGCCGGCGCGTACTCGACCGCCAGCAGCACGGCACCGCCGTACTCGCCGCCGACGCCGATCCCCTGCAGGACGCGGAGCACGACGAGCAGGATCGGCGCCGCCACCCCGATCGAGTCGTACGACGGGAGCAGCCCGATCAGCGCCGTGCCGACACCCATGATCAGCAGCGTGAGCAGCAGCATCTTCTTGCGGCCGACCCGGTCACCGAAGTGGCCGAAGATGAGACCGCCGACCGGCCGGGCCAGGAAGCCGACGGCGAAGGTGCCGAACGCCGCGAACTGCGCGGCCGGGCCGTCGAGCCCGTTGAAGTAGAGCTTGTCGAAGACGAGTCCCGCGGCGGTGCCGTAGAGGAAGAAGTCGTACCACTCGATGGTGGCGCCGACCGAGGAGGCGATCGCCACGCGGCGGGGCGAGGGCGAGCCTGCCGGGAGCGTGTCGGTGGACATGACGGACCTGCCTTCGCATTGACTACTAAATCACCCAATACAATAGACAATTGCCTCGAAGAGCACACTCCCGTCCGTGCTCCGAGACGGCCGGGCGTGACGGAGGGGTGCGAAACTGCCGTGGTGACCAGCGCCTACCCGACGCGAGCCTGCCCCTGCGGCTCCCCCGCGTACGACGCCTGCTGCGGCCGGCTGCACCGGGGTGAGGAGCAGGCCGGGACCCCGGAAGAGCTGATGCGCTCGCGGTACTCGGCCTACGCCCTCGACGAGACGGACTACGTCTGGCGCACCTGGCACCCGCGGACGCGGCCGCCACAGGTCACCCCGGACCCCACGACCCGGTGGACCCGGCTCGAGGTGCTCGACGCGACGGCTGACGAGGTCGAGTTCCGCGCCCACTTCGAGGGACCCGGTGGGGTCGGCGTGCTTCACGAGCGCAGCCGTTTCGAGCGCCGCGCCGGGCGCTGGTTCTACCTCGACGGTCTACCCTCGCCTTGACGAGAGGTGTGGCCATGACTTCGACGGACGAAGTCCCCGACGCGGACGCTGCCCTCGTCGCGGGCAAGCAGCCACCCTCGGCACGGATCCCGCTCGACCGGGACCGGATCATCACCGCCGCCATCGAGTTCATCGACAGCCAGGGCCTGCCGGGGCTGACCATGCGGCGTCTTGGCGAGAGCCTGGGCGTCGAGGCGATGTCCCTCTACCGCTACGTGCCCGGCAAGGAAGACCTGCTCGACGCCGTCGTGGACTCGCTCGTGCTGTCGATGGCGAAGGACGAGGACGTCCTCGACACCCCGCGCGACGGGTGGCAGGACTTCCTGGTGCGGCTGGCCCACGGCGTACGCCGGGTCGCACTCGAGCATCCCAGGGCCTTCCCGCTCGTCGCCTCCCGTCCACCGGAGGCGCCCTGGCTCCGACCGCCGCTACGCAGCATCGACTGGGTCGAGGACTTCCTCGACGGACTGATCTCCGAGGGCTTCACGGACGAGTCGGCGGTCGCCGGCTACCGCGCCTTCACCAGCTTCCTCCTCGGTCACCTGCTCCTCGAGGTGGCCACGCACGGCGGTGACATCGGTCCGCTGGACGTGATCGACGACGGGTCCCCCGACTACGACAACCTCGACGCAGCACCCACGGTGCGCCGGCTGCGGGACGCCCTGTCCGAGGACCGCGCAGCGGTCGAGTTCGAGGTGGCGCTGGAGCTCCTGCTCGACCGGTTGGCGCTGCTGCGCAGCGAGGGCAGCACGGACTGAACGACCGCGCGAGTGCTGGTCGACTCAGACGCTGAGCAGCACCGACGAGCCGTGGCCGAAGAGTCCCTGGTTGGCCGTGATCCCGACCTTGGCGTCCTCGACCTGGCGACCCTCGGCCTGACCGCGCAGCTGCCAGGTCACCTCGCAGACCTGGGCGAGCGCCTGTGCCGGAACGGCTTCCCCGAAGCAGGCGAGGCCGCCGCTCGGGTTGACCGGGATCCGGCCCCCGATCGTGGTGTCGCCGGCACGCAGCAGCTGCTCGGCCTCGCCGGGCTTGCACAGCGCGAGGTCCTCGATCCAGTCGAGCTCGAGGGCGGTGGAGAGGTCGTAGACCTCGGCCAGGCTGACGTCCTCGGGCCCGATCCCGGCCTCCTCGTACGCCGCGGCACCGATGGACTGCTTGAAGCGTGAGGTCGGCGGGTGACACCGCCGACGTCGGGTCGGTCGAGAGCAGCGGCATGTCGATCACCGTCTGCGGGAAGGTCGGTGTGACCGTCGAGATCGCACGCACCCGCACCGGATCGGCGACCCCGTGCCGGCGGGCGTAGTCCATCGAGGTGAGCACCACAGCGGCAGCTCCGTCGGACGTGGCACAGATGTCGAGCAGGTGCAGCGGGTCGGAGACGACGGCGCTGCCGAGCACGTCCTCGGCCGAGACCTCCTTGCGGTAGCGGGCGTTGGGGTTGTGCAGGCCGTGCCGGGCGTTCTTCACCTTCACCGCCGCGAAGTCCTCCGAGGTCGCGCCGTAGAGGTCCATCCGGCGACGCGCGTACAGCGCGAAGTAACCGGGGTTGGTCATCCCGAGCAGCCGGAAACGCAACCAGTCGGGGTCGTCCCAACGCTCTCCCGCGTTGGGCGCCAGGAAACCCTTCGGAGTGGTGTCCGCGCCGACCACCAGCGCGACGTCGCACATGCCGGCGAGGATCCGCGCGCGTGCGGTGTCGAGCGCCTGCGCACCGGTGGCACACGCGGCGTACGACGTCGCGACGCGCGCGCCGTTCCAGCCCAGCGCCTGGGCGAAGGTGGCCCCGGCGACGTACCCGCCGTAACCGTTGCGGACCGTCTCGCCACCGACGATGAAGTCGACGTCCTCCCATGAGACGTCGGAGTCCTTCAGCGCCGCACGCGCGGCGTGCACCCCGTAGCTGACGAAGTTGCGGCCCCACTTGCCCCAGGGGTGCATGCCGACTCCCAGGACGGCGACGTCGCGTGAACCTGCGCTCACTGGTCGGCCTCCTCGCCCAGCTCGGTGAGATGGCGGGGTCCCAGGGGCAGCCAGCGCCAGACCGAGTGCTCCCCCGTCTCGTCCGCGAACAGGGTCTCCACCACCAGCTCCACCTCGCTGCCGACCCGGACGTCCGCGACGCCGTAGCCCTCGGCGAGCTGACCCAGCACCACGATCCCCTCGGGCAGCTCGACCGCCGCCAGGGCGAAGGGCACGTAGGGATCACTCGCCGGGATGTACGGCGGTGGCGGTTGGTACTGCGCGTCGGTGTAGGACCACACCGTCCCGCGACGGGAGAGCTCGGTCTGCTCGAACTCCTCGCCGGCGCAGGCCGGATTGCGGCAGAACCCCTCGGTCGGAGGGAAGAACACCGACCCGCACGTCGTGCAGGCGGAGCCGAGCAGTGCCGGCTCGGGGCCGCTCGTGAACCACCCCTCGATGGCCGGCGTGACGGACCCGGACGCTGCCTCGCTCATGCATGCTCCTCACAAAACTAGAACAGGTTCTCACTATCTCACGGTCTCGGGAACAGGGCATCGGGGCCACTTCTCGTGTGTGCCACCCTTTCTCCCGTGACCGCAGCCTCCGTGATCGCGATCGTCCTGGCCGTGCTCCTGATCGCGGCCCTCGTCGCGATCACCCTGCTGACGCGCACCCTCGCCGTCACGCGCGCGGAGCTCACCGAGCTCCGCGAGATGGAGCGGACCGAGCCAGCGGCGACGCGGTACCCGCGCACGGCGCAGGCGGCGCAGGCGGCCGGCCTGGCCGTGCGCACCGTGGTCGAGACGGCCTCGCGACTGCGCGAGCAGGGAGTCCGGTCCACGCTGCTCGGTTCGATCGACGAGTTCACGAGCTGGGCCCTCGAGCACCGTGGTGAGATCGCCCGGATCGCCGCCCCCGACGGCACCGTGACGATCCTGTTCTCCGACATCGAGAGCTCCACCTCGCTCAACTCCGAGCTCGGCGACGAGCAATGGGTGCGCCTGCTCGCCTCGCACGACAAGCTCCTGCACACCTACGTCGAGAAGCACCGTGGTCAGGTGGTCAAGAACCAGGGCGACGGCTACATGGTGGTGTTCTCGGCGCCCGAGCTGGCCGTCGGTGCCGCCCTCGACATCCAGCGAGCGCTCAGCGCCAAGCGGCAGCGCAGCCGACACCTCCGACGGACACCGATCCGGGTCCGGATCGGGTTGCACACGGGCACGGCGATCGAGCGGGAGGGTGACTACTTCGGCAGCAACGTCGCGATGGCGGCCCGGGTGGCGGCCCTGGCCGACGGCGGCGAGATACTGGTCACCGACGAGATCATGGAGGCGCTCGCGGAGGCGCCCGACCTCCGGTTCATCGAGGAGGACACCGTGGAGCTCAAGGGACTGCCGGGAGAGCACCAGCTGTGGCTCGTGGAACCCGCATGACCGCGTCCGACCGTCCACTCGATGCCGAGGAGACGGCCCGTGTCGTCGAGCTCGCGCTGCACTTCGCCCGCGAGGGGATGACCGACGAGCTGGCCGGTTTCGTCGACCACGGGCTGCCCGTGGACATCGAGGACGGCGACGGCAACACGCCACTGATGCTGGCCGCCTACCACGGCCATGCCGCGACGGTGGCGATGCTGCTCGAACGCCGGGCGGACGTGGACCGACGCAACCACCGTGACCAGGCGCCGGTGGCCGGCGCCCTGTTCAAGGGTGAGGACGAGGTGGTGCGCCTGCTCCTCGGCGCCGGTGCCGACCTCGACGCCGGCACTCCCAGCGGCCGCGCGACGGCCGAGATGTTCGGCCGCCAGGACCTCCTCGGATGAGCAACCGATGACTCCGCCATGAGCGGGGTGCTGGTGGTCGACGGCGCGAACGTGGTGGGATCCCGACCCGATGGATGGTGGCGCGACCGGCCGGGTGCCGCCGCTCGCCTGCACGGCCGGCTCGCGGTCGCGGACACGTCGTACGACGAGATCGTGCTCGTGCTCGAGGGCCAGGCGAAGGCCGGTGTCCCCCGCGGTCGCGACGGCCACCTGCGTACCGTGCACGCCTCACGGGACGGCGACGCCGCCATCGTCACCGAGGCCGCCGCCGCACGTGACCGGGGCGAGGACGTCGTGGTGATCAGCGCCGACCGCGCGCTCCGGCAGCGGGTCGAGGCACTCGGATGCCGCACGATGAGCCCGGGCTGGCTGCTCGACCTCATCGGCGGGTGAGTCTCACCAGCCCTGCGCAGCGCTTCTGGCGGATCACCTCGGCGAGGTCCAGCTGGTTCTCCGCACGCCATCGTTCGAGCCGGAGGAAGTCGCCCTCACGTTCCTGCTCGCTCACCCCGCCGCGCTCGTGGTGCCAGCGCAGGGCGTCCTCGGCGTAGGCCACCCAGGCGATCGGGCGTGCCGTGCGAATGGCGTCCAGCGCCTCGATGGGATCCCAGCCCTGCTCGAGGAGCACGGCGAACCCCAGCGACGGCCCGCGGTTGACCCCCATGTGGCAGTGGGTGAGCACGGTCCCGCCGCCCTCGATGGCGGCCACCGACCAGTCCACCGCGACGTCGAACCACTCCCCCGGGACGCGTTGACCGGCGTCGTCCATGCCGTGCTGCAGATAGCCCACCTCGGGTGCCCGCTCGGCGACCCACTGCTCGTCGCTCCACTCGATCCGCGCGTCGACGACATGGGTCACGCCCGCCTCGAGCAGCTCTCGCAGCTGCGCGGAGGCGTGCTCGTCGTCGGCGGTGTCGAGGTCGCCGCCCACCAGCAGGTGGCCGGTCACGAAGACGGCGTCAGCGGTGGCGAGCTGGGGAGGGGTGTCGGGCACGTGCCCGAATGTAGATGCTCGGGGTGTCAGGGCGTGAACGGGAGGTCCGGGAGGTCTCCGAGACCCGGCAGCCCGGGGACCACGATGCTCGGCTCCGGGGTGGCCGGCTTTGCCGTCTCACTGGCACCGTCGTCGCCGGCATCGGGCACGTCGCCCTGGTCCGAGTCAGCGCCGGATCCCGAATCGGAGGCGATGACGGAGCCGTCGCCCGAGCCGCGGCGTCCTGACCGGACGCTTGCCCGGGCTCGGGTCCTCGCCCGTGCCGGGCTTGTGCCCACCGCCTGCCATGGCCGTCCCCATGTCGGGGTGCGAGGTCGCTGACGTGGGGGTCGGTGACGGAGACGGAGAGGCCGACCTGCATCCGCCTGCTCTGCGTCATCCGCCTGCTCTGCCTCGTCCGCGCTCGGCGACGGGCTCGCCGAGGGGCTCGCCGAGGCAGCCGGAGACGGCGCGGCTGAGGGAACCGGATGGCCCTGGTGGCCCGATGTCCGCACCTGCTGAGGGTCCGCGCTCTCCTGCGCGGGCGCCAGGAAGAACGGACCTGTCTGGGACGGGCGATCGGCGCCCACGAGGAACCGCGGAGGCTCGATGCCGACGACCCCACCGGCGGCACTCGAGCGCTCGTCGTCGCCGTGTGGGAGGGAGGACTCCGGGGCGAGCGCGAACCGACCCTCGCCCAGTGGCTGGTCGGTCTGCTCAGGGGGCTCGGGGAAGTCGAAGGGGAGGTAGTGCTGCGAGAACTGTGAGACGTGGTGCTGGACAGCACTCGGAAGCGAGTTCGCCGCGGCCGACAGGCCGGTGGCACCGACGCTGGAGACGGCCAGCACCACCGCTCCGACCGACGCTGTGCGCACGCGCCACCGCCGGACGGCGTGGGCGCGGGGGACCAGCGCGCCGAGGTCGCCGCCCTCGGCGGGCTCGCCGAACAGCGCGGCCAGCTCGGCACTCGGCTCAGGAACGAGGTCGGTGGTCACGACGAGCGGCAGGAGCAGCTCGGAGAGCTCGGCCTGCTCGGCGGGCGCCAGACCGGCGTCGGCCAGCACCTCCTCGAGGCGTGCGGAGCTCATCGGGCCACCTCCTGGGAGGCCATCAGCTCACGCAGCCGGGCCAGGCCCCGACGCTGGAGCTGCTTGACCGCCGGCACCGTCTTGCCGGTCACGTCGGCGGTCTGCTGAAGGCTGAGGTCGCCGATGATGCGCAACGAGACGATCGTGCGCTGGTCGTCGTTGAGCTGGCCCATCAGGGCCAGCGCCCGTTCGGCCTCGAGCGACGCGACGGCGAGGTGCTCGGCGGAGTCGGAGGTGCGGTCGTCGTACTCCGGGTCGTAGGAGTGGCTGACCGGCCGGCGGGCCCGGAGCCGCGCCTCGTCGACGACCCGAGCATGCGCGATCGAGAAGACGAGGGTGCGCAGGCCCGCAGCGCCGCCGTGGAGCTCCCGCAGCCGTGGATAGACCCCGAGAAACACCTCGCTGGTGACCCCCTCGGCGTCCTCGACCCCGCGGGCGCGCAGGTAGCCGAGCACTCTCGGCGCCAGGGCGTCGTAGAGCTGGCGGAACGCGTGCGGGTCGCCGGAGGCAGCATCGCGCACGACGTCGTCGCGAATCTCCAAGGACGTGCACTCCTCGTGCGGTCGGGTGCCCGAGTAACCTGCCGGCCACCAACGGGGGGTAGGGGTGGCCGACAGGTTACGTCATGGGGGGCTTGCCCCGCTTTACCCGTGAAGGGTGCCCGCGTGGCCCCGGTCCGCGCCGGGTGCAGCACGATCGCTGCCCCCGGAGTCGTGCTGGTCCTCACCGAAGTCCTCACCCTGGAGGGGGTAGGTGCCGACGTGATCGACGTGCGCGACGACCATTTCTCGTCTCCCCCCAGGTGTGGCGACCCTCCAGCCGGGTAATCGTGAGAAAAGCGGCGAAGTTCCGCGTGCGGCCGAACTTTTTTCAGATGTCTTGCAACAGCAGGAATCAGGTCAGCGACTGAACCGCTTGTCACGCTCCTCGGCGTTGCGGTCCGCCTTGTTCTGGTAGCGCATCACCACGTCCGAGAAGACCTTCCAGTCGACGTCGCGGGAGCGGACGACGACCCAACGGTCCATGTAGTGGGCGAAGGCGATCTCACCGTCGCGCACCCGGATGTCGACTCCTGGATCCTCGAGATCGAAGGTGTGCACCTGACCGTCACGCCGGATCTCGACGTGCGGGCCGCGCAAGGTGACCCGTTGCGGAATGCGCGCCTGCAGCAAGGCCCAGAGGAGCACGGCGCAGACAGCCGCAGCGCCGGTGACGATCCCGGCCACCAGACTGCGTCCGGTGATCGCGAGGACTCCGCCGACACACACGGTCAGCAGGGCGATCACGAAGCAGGCCAGCATCAGCCGACGCCCCGGGTTGGGGGCGACAAAGACATGCGTGGCCGGAGCCGGCCCCTGCTCACCTCTCGCAGCCATGTCGCCCCCCTCCCTCGGCTCGTCGAGCGACGCTCGCGAATCCTCCCGGACGATCACGTCGCTCCGCTTCGGAGAATAGGCGAGAAAACGCCCTGTGCACCCGAGTAGTGACGGAAGAGGTAGAACGGCGGTCAACTGGTCCAGCCCGGTGTGCGCGATGGGAACACCAGCCCACCCCTAGTATCAGCGCATGCTCATCCTCGCGATCATCCTGTTCGGCATGCTCATCGGCGCCGGCGCCCAGTTCCTCCTGGGCCGTGGCGACTCAGGCGTGAACTGGCCGTTGGCCTTCGTCAGCGGCCTCGTCGGCTCGTTCGTGGGCGGGCTGCTGATCAGCCTCCTCGCGGGCGACGGCATCGAGCTGCACGCCAGTGGCATCATCGGCTCGCTGATCGGCGCGGTGATCGTGACGGCGGGGTGGCAGTGGTGGCAGGGCCGCTCCACCGCGCACTCCTGACCCGAACCGGCCAGCCGACCCTCAGCGGTTCATCCTCGCTCGGCCGGCATCGGTGATCACCCGGTCCTGCTGCTCGGTCACGAGCAGCTGCGGGTCGCCCTTGTAGAGCTGGGCGAGCGCAGCAGGGTCGAGACCCACCTCTCGCGCCGCCTGGTGCACCTCGAGCTTGTGCATGCGGCCCTCCGGTGCCTCGGCGACGCGCGCGAGCAGGGCCACGACCGGGTCGTCGGGGACCGGACCGGGCTCCCGGTCCGGAGCGCCACCGGAGCCCTGCCAGGTGCGCTTGGGGTGACGGCGGAGGTACTCCTGCTCGAGTGCCAGCATCCGCATCGTGTGCGTGGCGAACTGCTCCGCGGTGCCGTTGAGGAACACCCAGTTGCGGGTGTCGTGGGCGTTCTTGCCCTGCTGCTCGAGCTCCTCGTCGCTGAGCTCTCCGACGGGTCGACCCAGGGTGTCCTTCGGTGTCGTCATCGCGGTTCTCCCCCTGTCTCCTCGGCACTGCTCGTGTCGGCGCCGTCGCCGAGGTGGTCGAGGCCGGCGTACACGCCCAGGGCGTTGAGGCCCAGGACACCGGCGGCCAGGGTGTCGTCGAGGCCCAGGCCGACGACCGCGCTCGCGTTCTGCGCGGTGCCCGGTACGCCGGGCCAGTCGGTGCCGAAGATCCAGCGGCCGGCGAGCTTGCCGAGGTCGAAGCGCGCGTAGTAGTCGGGCAGCCGCTTGGGAGGCAGACCGGAGAGCTCGATCCACACGTGCGGGTTGCTCAGCGCCATGAACGCCGCGGCGTCGTACCACCAGCCACGGCCGCCGTGAGCCAGGACCACGTCGACACCGGGGAAGTCGCGGAGCACCGGCAGCAGGAGCTCCGGGTGGGCGAGCTCGTTCATCGAGCCCGGGAACGAGCTCGTGCCGCAGTGCACCACCAGCGGGACGCCGCGCTCGGCGAGCACCTGGTAGGCCGGGTAGAGCGCAGGATCGTCGCACCGGAACCCGCCGTGGACCGGATGCAGCTTGAGGGCGGCGGCGCCGTGGTCGAGCTGGCGACGGACCTCGTCCGCGATCGGGAAGTGGAGGTGCGGGTTCACGTTGGCGACCGGACGGAATCGCCGGGGGTTGTGCTCGACGATCGGCAGCAGGTCGTCGAAGAGCTGGTAGCCGGTCGCCTTCGGGCTGTACTCGCAGAACAGCAGCGCGGCGTCCACACCCTGCTCCTCGAAGAGCTCGTCGAGCCGCGCGGGTCGGGGACGACCGTCCGTGTCCCAGAGGTCCTCGAGGATGCCCTCGGGGCCGAAGTCGCGCGCCCACTGGATCCACGCAGGAGCCAGCGAGCCGAGCACCGGGACGTGCACGTGCGCGTCGATGAGGAGCTGGCCGTCGAGCATCAGGACCACCCTCGCACCAACGCGGTGTCGGTGCCGAGGTCACCGACCTTGCTGGCCCCGCCCGGTACGCCGAGGGGGCCGTCACGGCTCGGCAGGGTCTCGGTGAAGAAGGCCGCGTTGTCCTCGACGAAGTCCTCGTCACCGTCGGCCACGCGCCGGTCCTGGGTGATCGCCTCCACCGGGCACACCGGCTCGCAGGCGCCGCAGTCGATGCACTCCTTGGGGTTGATGTAGCTCTTGCGCTCCCCCTCGTAGATGCAGTCGACCGGGCACTCGTCGACGCAGGCCTTGTCGTTGACGTCGATGCACGGACTGGCGATGACGTAGGGCATCAGGTGGCCTCTCTTCTCGTGGCTCGGGCAGGTCAGGCGGGGACGGGGACGGCGTGCGGCGTGTCGGTCGAGTGGCCGGGGAAGAGCTGCACGTCCGGGTCGAGGTGCACCGCCGCGTTGTTGACCGCCGTCGCGACCTCGCCGAAGCCGACCGCGATCAGGCGCACCTTGCCGTCGTAGTCGGTGATGTCGCCCGCAGAGAACACACCCGGCAGGTTGGTGCGCATGGCCGTGTCCACGACGAGGTGTCGGTTGTCGTGCAGCTCGAGCCCCCACTCACGCAGCGGGCCGAGGTTGGCGGTGAAGCCCAGTGCCGCGACCACCTTCTGGCAGGGCACGGTCTCCGCCCCGCCCCCCTTCGTCGTGAGGACCGCCTTCTCGATCGTGGCGCCGCCGCTGAGCTCGGTGACCTCGGTGCCGGTGAGGATCCGGATCCCCGAGGAACGCACCTGCTCGACGCTGGCCGCGTGCGCGCGGAACGCCTCGCGACGGTGCACGAGCGTGACGCTGGCGGCCAGCGGCTGGAGCATCAGGCACCAGTCGACGGCACTGTCACCGCCCCCGACGACGAGGACGTCCTTGCCGGCGTACTCGCTGGAGTCGGGCACGAAGTACGCCAGGCCCCGGCCGAGGAACTCCTCCCCCGCCGGCAGTGGCCGGGGGCTGAACGTGCCGATGCCGCCGGTGATCACCACGGCCCCGCAGGTGATGCGCGTGCCGTCCGCCGGTGGTCACGACCCGGCGGCCGGTCTCGTCGGTGTCGAGCTCCCGGGCCTCGTGACCGAGCAGGTAGGTCGGCTCGTACTGGTTGGCCTGGGCGACCAGACCCTTCACCAGCTCCCGGCCCGACACCGCCGGCAGCCCGGCGATGTCGTAGATCTGCTTCTCCGGGTACATCGCCGTGACCTGCCCACCGAGCTGGCTCAGCGAGTCCACCACCGCGACCGAGAGCCCGCGGGCGCCGGCGTAGTAGGCGCCGAACAGGCCCACGGGGCCGGCGCCGACGATCAGGATGTCGACGTCCGTCACGAGCCCACCTCCATCGCCTCTTCCGCGGTCGTCGTGTCGGGTTCTGCGTCGGGGTCTCCCGCGACGAGCGTGCGCACCTTGAAGCGCTGCAGCTTGCCGGTGGCGGTCTTCGGGAGGTCGTCGACGAAGACGACCTGCCGGGGCGCCTTGAAGTGCGCCAGGCCCTCGCGGCACCACTGGACCAGCTCCTGCTCGGTGACGCCGTCCTGGACGACGACCACGCCGACCGGCTTGTCGAGACCGTCGGCGTCGGCCACCCCGACGACAGCAGCCTCACGGACGAGCGGGTGCTCCAGGAGCCGGCTCTCCACCTCGGCGGGCGAGACCCAGATGCCGCCGGCCTTGAGCATGTCGCTGTTGCGACCCAGGCAGGTGTAGTAGCCCTCGCTGGGTGCGGACGTAGGTGTCACCGGTGCTGAGCCACTCACCCTGGAAGACGGCGCGGGTGGCGTCGGTGCGGTGCCAGTAGCCGAGCGCGATCGACTCGCCACGGACGAACAGCGCACCCGGCTCGTCGTCCGCAACGGGACTTCCGGCAGTGTCGCGGATCTCCAGGTCGTAGCCCGGGACGGCCTGACCGGTGGTGCCGGGCCGGATGTCCCCGGGTCGGTTGGAGAGGAAGATGTGCAGCGCCTCCGTGGAGCCGATGCCGTCCAGGATCTCCACGCCGAACCGGTCGGTGAACCGCTTCTGCAGCGGGGCGGGCAACGGTTCGCCGGCCGACGCACACAGGCGCACCGGTGAGAACGCGTCGTCGGGCAGCTCGCTGGCGGTGAGCGCGGCGTAGAAGGTCGGCACCCCGAAGAACAGGGTGGGCCGGGCCTGGTCGAGACGTTCGCGCACCACGTCGGGGCTGGGCCGCCGCGGCTCGAGCACGGTCCTCGCGCCCACGGAGAGCGGGAAGAACACCGTGTTCCCGATGCCGTAGGCGAAGAACATCTTCGCCACCGAGAAGGTCGTGTCGTCGGGCGTGATGCCGAGCACCTGGGCGGCGTACGTCTCGCAGACGTGGCGGATGTTGGCGTGCCGGTGCATGGCCGCCTTGGGCAGCCCGGTCGTGCCGGAGGTGTAGAGCCAGAGCGCCCACGAGTCGTCGAGGGTCGGCGCGGTCGACCGGTCGCCCAGCGCGCCCCCGGCGGTCAGCTCTGCCCAGCTGTGCAGGCGTACGTCGCCACCGACCTCGAGGTCTCCCTCCCCCGCGAGCACGACGTGCTCGACGTCGGGTGAGAGCGCGACGGCCTGGCTGACGGACTCGGCGAACTCGGGCGTCGCGAGGACAGCACGCGCACCGGAGTCGTCCATGATCTTGCCGAGCTCGCTGCCGGTGAACATCGTGGACACCGGCACGGCGACGAGGCCGGCGCGGAAGGCACCGAGGATGCCGGTCAGCATCGGGATCTCGTCGGACATCACGAGCAGCACCCGGTCGTCCCGGCGGAGCCCGAGGGCACGCAGCCCGCCGGCGACGATGCCGACCCGTTCGTCGAGCTCGGCGTAGGTCAGGGTCTCCGAGGCGAGCACCGCCGTGCGCTCGCCGTCGCCCGCGGCGACGTGCCGGCTGACCAGGTAGTCAGCGGCGTTGAATCCCTCGGTGGTCGCGCCTGTCGTGACCATGGCTCAGACCCGCTCGTAGTCGTAGCTGCCCCGCTGCCCGCTGCCGTAGCGCCGTAGCGCGCCGTCGGGCCCGGAGGCGTTGGGCCGGATGAAGATCCAGTTCTGCCAGGCCGTCAGCCGCCCGAAGATCTTGGTCTCCATCGTCTCGGGACCGACGAAGCGGTGGTTCGCCTCCATCCCGGTCAGGGCGTCCGGGCTCAGCGAGGCCCGCTCCTCCAGGACGATCCGGATCTCGTCGTCGAAGTCGAGGTCGTCCAGCGCCATCGTCACCAGACCGGCCTCGGCGGCGGCGTTGGCGTCGAGCCGCTCACCCACCTGCGTGCGCGCGGTCTCGAGGTCGTCGTCGTGCCCCCAGAAGCGGGACTCCAGCCGGGACAGCCCGTTGCCCATCGGGAACCGGCCGGTGTTGCTGTCGGTGAGCACGACCACGGCCGGGTCGGCGTCGGGGTCGACGTCCTCGTAGACCCCCTCGAGCATGTACTGGCGGTCGCAGGCCAGCGCCAGCTCGGCCAGGAAGCCGGCGAAGCAGCTGCCCGGCTCGATCACGGCGAACAGGCTGCGACTGGTGACGTCGAGGCGCTTGAAGGTGCGCTTGAGGTACTGCGTCGTCTCGTGCACGAACCAGTCGTCGGCGAGCTCGCCCAGCTGCGCGTCGTACGCCAGGACCCGGTCGACGTCACCCTCGGTGCGGACCACCCAGGTGCCGAGGTCCTGCTCGTTGGTGCGCAGCCGCAGGACGAGGTCGTCCAGGGCGCGCGCGACCGCGAAGGGGTACCAGTCGGTGCCGAGCTCGTGGAGCGCAGCGGCATCGGCCGGGGGGTCGTCGGTCGGGCCGGAGACGGTGATCTCGACACGGCGGGCCTCCCGATGGAGGGACGCCGTGACGTGGGGGTAGCTGATCGTGTCGCCGTCCTCGGTGCGGTCGAGGGGGGTGAGCTCGATGCCCTCGCCCTGACGGCGGTCGGAGCGGTCGGCTGCCCTGCGGGCACGCTCGCTGAGGTCGGCCTCCCAGGCGTTGCGGGCGACGGTCGCGTCGACGAGCCCCCAGTCGACCGCGGTGTCGCCGCGGTAGCCCTCCGACTTGGTGGCGAACAGGTCGGCGCGGTCCTTGCGGACGTGCCGCTTGTCGACGACGCGGGTCAGCCCGCCGGTGCCCGGGAGCACGCCGAGCAGGGGCACCTCGGGCAGGCTCACGGTCGAGGAGCCGTCGTCGATCAGCACGATCTCGTCGCAGGCCAGGGCGAGCTCGTAGCCGCCGCCGGCAGCCGTGCCGTTCAGGGCGGCGATCCAGGTCTGCCCGCTCGACTCGCGGGCGTCCTCGATGGCGTTGCGCGTCTCGTTGGTGAACTTGCAGAAGTTCACCTTCCAGGCATGGCTGGACTGCGCGAGCATCCGGATGTTGGCCCCGGCACAGAACATCTTCTCGAGCCCGCCGGTCATCACGACCGCCTTGACGCCGGGATGCTCGAACCGCAGGCGCTGGACCGCGTCGTAGAGCTCGATGTCCACGCCGAGGTCGTAGGAGTTCATCTTCAGCGAGTAGCCGTCCACCAGCCCGCCGTCCTCGTCCACCTTCAGCGTGACGGTCGCGACGTCGCCGTCCACCTCCAGCGTCCAGTGGCGGTAGCGGTCCGGGTGGGTGTCGAAGTCCACCTCGGGGACGTCCGAGGGGGAGTCACTCCCGGTGGCCCCCGGCTGGTCGGTCTGCTCGGTCTCGAGGACGGTCATGCGGCACCTCTTCATGCGGGAGCTGGCGAGTCGGCGTACGGCAAACACTCTACGCGTGCCTTGTAGATCGTCAATACTTTGTCGCATATCATTCGGCGGGGGTGCCGACCAGCCCCTCACGGCGCTGACACAATGGCGTCGTACCGACCCGAACCCGACGTACGTCGCACCAGGAGGCCGCGTGACCCAGGAGGCGAACCAGTCCGTGTCACGCCGCCGCGAGGTCGGCTCGGCCAGCGCCCGCTCCCTGCTGCTGACCGTGCTCGGGGAGTTCGTGCACCCGCGCCACTCCTCGGTCTGGACGGCGACCCTGCTGGAGTCGCTCGGCGTCCTCGGTGTCGAGGAGAAGTCCGCCCGCCAGGCCCTGTCCCGGGCGTCCAACGAAGGCCTGCTCACCTCGACCCGGCACGGTCGGCGGGTCCTCTGGGAGCTGACGCCCACGGGCGCCGACCTGCTCGAGGAGGGCACCCGGCGCATCTACGGCTTCATGCGCGAGAGCCACGCGTGGGACGGGCGATGGCTGGTGCTGAGCGTGCCGATCCCGGAGACCCAGCGCCAGCTCCGCCACCGGCTGCGCACCCAGCTGACCTGGCTCGGCCTCGGCTCGCCGACCTCCGGGCTCTGGGTGACGCCGGACGCCACCAAGGACCGCGCGGTGCATGCGGTGATCCGCGACCTCGGTCTCGAGCCGAGGGCGTTCGCGTGGACCGGCAGCGCCTCCGGCCTCGGTGACGAGCAACGTCTGCTCGCGGAGGCGTGGGACCTCGCGGACGTGGAGGACCGCTACCTCGAGTTCGTCCGCGTCTTCGAGACACGGTCGGCGGACACGCCCGCCGAGGCGTTCGTCGCGCAGGTCGAGATGGTCCAGGAGTGGCGGCGGTTCCCGTTCCTCGACCCGGACCTGCCGAGCGAGCTCCTCGACCACGACTGGCCGGGGCCCCGGGCCGCGGCGGCCTTCCACGACCGGCACGGTCGCTGGCACCGGCGGGCGCAGGCCGAGTGGGACCGGATGGACCAGGCGGCGGGCCCCCGGGGCTAGGAGCCCCTGTCAGCTGCGGGGTCCCGGCGGTGGCCGGCCGAGCGCGAGCAGCCGCCTCTCGTCGAGGTCGACCACGGCGATCGCGGAGGTCTTCAGGGTCACCGACTGCCCCGTGAGCAGCTCGACCAGCTCCTCGAGGCCGGGGTTGTGGCCGACCAGCACGGCCCGGCGTACGTCGTCACCGAGACCCTCCACGACGTCGAGGAGCTCGGCGCCGGTGGCGGCGTACACCTCCTCGACGACGCGGACCGGCGGCGGCGGGATCAGGCCGAAGCAGGCGAGCTCCCACGTGTCGGCGGCACGGGTCGCGGGAGAGACCACTGCCACGTCGAGATCTGGCGTGTTCACCGCGAACCACAGGCCGGCCTCGGCGGCCTGGCGCCGGCCGCGGTCGGCCAGTCCGCGGAGCCGGTCAGGCTCGCCCCCGGACCAGTCGGACTTGGCGTGACGCATCACGACGAGCAGACGCTGCGGACTCATCTGCCCATCCTGCCGTGCGGATCAGTACTGGTGGTCGTCGATGTCGACGTAGCCGCCGGACTCCTCGTCGCCGGGACCGCGGTCGCCCTCGCTCGACCGGGTCGTACGGCGCGTCGGTGGCGGGCTGCGTGCGCCTGACCCCGGGCCGGGCGCCGACCCGCTTGCGGAGGTCGCCGTCGATCGGTCCACGGAAGCCACGGATCACGAACCAGTCGTGGACGAGATGCGCTCGGGGTGGTCGGGAACGATGTTGTAGACGTAGTTGATGCCACGCCGCAGCGCCTCCCCCTCCAGGGCCCGGCGAGCACGAAGGTGCCGATGCCCTCCTCCTGGCGGGCGGGATCGACCGCCAGCAGGATCTCTGCGTCACCGCCCCACCCGATGTCCAGCCGTCCGTAGCCGACGACCGTCTCACCGTCGCGCGCCGACCACCACTCCCCCGGCAGCGGGTCGCCCTCGGCGAAGGGGAGTCGAAGGCCCCCTCGGGCGCACCCCCGATGACGCGTTGCTTGTCGGCGTCCCAGACGGGGGTCTCCTCACGCACCCAGGTCAGGTCGTCCCGGTGGATCCCGCCGGACTGGATCACGCCAGACCCTCTTCGGCGAGGTGCACGTAGTCGAACTCGACCGGCTGGTCGTTGATCCCGGTGTTGGGCGGCGCGATCCAGCCCGCGAACTTGCCGTACTCGTACTCCGGGACCATCAGGTCCGCGACCGCCTGGCGGTCCTCGGCCGAGGGCAGCCAGCCGTCGACCTTCGCGGCCCAGGTCTCGTCGTCGAGCACCTCGCCCTCCGGGCTGACGTGGTGGTTGGCGTAGACACCGACGCGTCGGTTGAAGCCCTCGTGCGGCAGGAGCAGCCGCTCCTCGAGACCGGCGTCCTCGAGCGCCTGGTTCCAGCGACGTACGCCGTTGGCGCAGTCGGCGACGTACTCGTCACGCAGGTCGAGGTTGAGCGCGCTGAGCATCGGCACCTCCTTCTCGACGATGGCGCCGTCCTCGACGACGTTCATCATCCGCACGTCCTCGAGGAGCACGTGGTCGTCCTTGCGGCGGGTCTCCTGCCAGCGGCCCTTGAGCCCCGAGGAGTAGTAGTTGCCGGCGTTGGTCGACTGCTCGGAGCCGAACAGGTCCATCGAGACCGAGAACTGGAAGTTGAGGTACTTCTGGATCACCGAGAGCGGGATGCCGCCGTGCTCGAAGATGTCGTCGACCCCGCCGTGGGCGTTCATGATCTCGGCGGTCTTCTCCACGATGCGCTGCACGCCGGTGGTGCCGACGAACATGTGGTGCGCCTCCTCCTTGAGCATGAACTCGCAGGTCCGTGCCAGCGGGTCGAAGGCCGACTCCTTGAGGGTGCCGAGCTGGTACTTCCCGTCACGGTCGGTGAAGTAGGTGAACATGAAGAACTGCAGCCAGTCGGTGGTCTCCTCGTTGAACGCGCCGAGGATGCGTGGGGCGTCGAGGTCGCCGGAGTTGCGCTTGAGCAGCTGCTCGGCCTCCTCGCGGCCCTCACGTCCGAAGTAGGCGTGCAGCAGGTAGACCATCGCCCACAGGTGCCGCCCCTCCTCGACGTTGACCTGGAACAGGTTGCGCAGGTCGTAGATGCTCGGCGCGGTGTTGCCGAGCACGCGCTGCTGCTCGACCGAGGCCGGCTCGGTGTCCCCCTGGACGACGATCAGGCGCATCAGGTCGGCGCGGTGCTCGCCGGGCACCTCCTGCCAGGCCGGCTTGCCGAGGTGCTTGCCGAAGCTGACCTTGCGGTCGGGGTTCTGCTCCGCCAGGAAGATCCCCCAGCGGTACTCCTCCATCGGCACGTGGTCGAAGTGCGCCCACCCGTCGCGCCCCACCGCGATCGCCGTGCGGAGGTAGACGTCCTTGGTCGGCAGCGCCGGACCCAGGGTCTTCCACCAGTCGAGGAACTTCGGCTGCCACCCCTCGAGCGCGCGCTGCAGGCGCCGGTCGTCGTTCAGGTTCACGTTGTTCGGGATCCGCTCGGAGTAGTCGATCTTGCTCAACGGCCCGGTGGGTGCCGGAGCGTCGCCGGTGCGATCGTCGGTCTGGGTCATCGCTGCTCCTGAAGGTCGGGGATACCTAACGTTCTACACTCTTGTGGTGGATTTGCAAAGTGTTTGTCGACTGTGCTGCACGTCACGCACACCTCGTCACTCCCCGCAACCGGCGCGTCACGTATCTGGAACACGCCGGGCGCACTCTTCCGGAACCTGATCGACCACACCCATCGGAAGGGGGCGCACCATGGACACGACCTACTGCCCGGAGTGCGGGACGCTCGCCGAGGTGGAGTGGCGTGCGGTGCTGGAAAGCACCGACGGTCCCGTGGAGCACGCGAAGATCCGCTGCGTGCAGCGGCACTGGTTCCTGCTGCCCGTGGCGGCGCTGGCCGGGAACATCTGCGACGAATCGCGCCTTGGGAGAGGAGAGAGCATTCGTCGACCGATCAGGAGAACCGCGTGACCGAGAACCTTGCCGCACCGTCCGGGACCTTCCAGCTGGGCGGCGACCTCCCCGTCGTACGGCTCGGCTACGGGACCATGCAGCTGCCCGGTGAGGGCGTCTGGGGTCCGCCGAAGGACCACGACGAGGCGGTCCGCGTGCTGCGGCGCGCGGTCGAGATCGGGATCACCTTCTTCGACACGGCCGACTCCTACGGCCCCTACGTCGCCGAGGACCTGCTGCGCGAGGCGCTGAACCCGACTGGTCACTCCTTCGGCGACGACGTGGTCATCGCCACCAAGGCGGGCCTGACCCGTCAGGGCCCCGGCGTCTGGACCCCGCTCGGCCAGCCGGCGTACCTGCGCCAGGAGGTCGAGCTCAGCCTGCGCCGCCTCGGCGTCGAGCGGATCGACCTGTTCCAGCTGCACCGGATCGACGAGAACTACCCCGTCGCCGACCAGGTGGGCGAGCTCAAGCAGCTGCAGGACGAGGGCAAGATCCGCCACATCGGCCTCTCCGAGGTCAGCGTGGAGGACCTGCAGGAGGCGCAGAAGACGGCCGAGATCGTGAGCGTGCAGAACCTCTACAACCTCGCCAACCGCGACGCCGAGAAGCTGCTCGACCACTGCACCGAGCAGGGCATCGGGTTCATCCCGTGGTTCCCGCTCGCCACCGGTGAGCTGTCCAAGGACGACGGCCCGCTGGCCGCGGCGGCCAAGGAGCACGACGCCACCCCGTCGCAGCTCGCGCTGGCCTGGCTGCTCAAGCGCTCGCCGGTGGTGCTGCCGATCCCGGGCACCTCGAGCGTCGACCACCTCGACTCGAACACCGCGGCGGCGAGCATCGAGCTCACCGACGACGAGTTCACCGCCCTGGGTGACGCCGCCGCCTGACCCTGCCCGTCAGCCCTGCGGGTAGAGGTTCTGCAGCCGCACCTGGCCGCGGGCGGCGATCCTGCCGTCCGCGTCGGTGACGGTCTCGACCAGCCAGAGCTGCTGGGAGCGACCCCGGTGCAGCGGGGTCGCCGTCGAGGTCAGGGTCCCGTCCGTCACGGCGCGGAAGAAGTCGGTGTTGTTGTTGACGCCGACGACCTTGGCCTTGTCGCCGATCCACATCGCAGCACCCACGCTGGCGAGCGTCTCGACGACGCTGCAGTGCACGCCGCCGTGCACGATCCCGTAGGGCTGGTGCAGCTTGGGGTCCGCGGACCACGTGGCGACGACCTTGTCGCCGCTGATCTCGACGAACTCCACGCCCAGGTGCCGGACGAACGCGCCCGTGATGTCGACGTCGAAGTCCTCGAGGGGCGATGGCGTGCCAGTCATGGGAGCAGTGTCTCAGCGGTCGCCGGCAGGGCTGGCGACGGGGTCGTCGACGTCCTTGCGGTGACCGAGGTGCGTCAGGATCGTGCGCAGGGCCACGTGCAGCGCGTCCGCGCCCACCACGCGTTCCTGCGGGAACGGCAGGTCGACGGGGACGACCGCCATGGCCCGGTCCTGCCAGCCACCGAGGCCACCGTGGGAGCCGACCAGGCCTTCGAAGGCGGCGACCTCCTCGGTGCCCTCGTCGACGAGGCTGTTGGCGTAGATGTCCGGCGCCTCCGGGCGCAACGCGACCCGGAGCAGGAACTCGGCTGCCAGTGAGTGGAACGGCGCCAGCGGGTCGACCCCCTTCACCACCCCGTCCTGCAGCCGTCGAGCGCCTTCGGCGCCGATCACGATCGGCCCGTCCACCTCGTCGACGACCATCACGAACCCCACGCCCGGGTGCGCGGCGAGCCCGTTGATCAGGCCCGGGAACCTGGCCTCGACCTGGCCGGCGAGGAGGCGCTTCTTCTCGTTGCGCACGTAGATGAGACCCAGGTTGCCGGAGCCGAAGACGTGGAAGGTCTGGTCGCCCACGACCTTGCCGTCGCGGCGAGGCCACGACGTCCGGCTGCGTTCGGGTCGCGGCGTTCCATCGCCCGGGACGCGTTGCGCATCGTCCCGCTGCTGACCCCGTCGCCCGTCGCGAGCTCGTCGACCAGGGCGCGGGTGCGGCCCCAGCCCTCGACGGAGTCGTCGAAGGACTCGACCTCGGAGGACGCCAGCTTCGCGACGACGTCGGCGAGGCTCTCGCCGTACCGGTCCAGGAACGTCGCGCCCTGGGCCTGGCCGTGGTCGGAGAGCACCACGAAGTGGTACTTCCTCGGGGCGACGGTCGCCACCATCTCGAGCTGCCGCAGCACCCCGTCCACGGCCTCGAGGGCCTCCAGGCTCTCCGGCCGCAGGACGCCGGCGTGGTGGGCGATCTCGTCGTAGTCGACGTAGTCGACGTAGATCGACCTGCTCCCGGAGAGCATGTACTGCGCGACGAGCGCGGTGTTCAGGTCGCGCAGGGCGCCGTTGGTCACCGAGCGCAGCAGCGCGGTGGTCCAGTCGCGCTCGCACCGGGGCTGTACGTCGCGCCGGATCGCGCGCCTGGCCTGGAAGCGGTCGCGCAGCAGCTCCGAGACGGTGCGCCAGAGCGCACGCGTGATCCCGTTGGGACGCACCACGAACTGGGCGACCGCCCGCCGGGTGTTCTCGGCGCCAGGGGTGCGGCGGCTCATCGTGAGCGCCACGTCGGGGGCGTCGCCGGTGAACAGGTTGCTGATGCTCGCGCCGCCGTCGACCAGGAGGCCGCGCCCGGTCGTCAGGTTCTCCTCGATCTTGGTGGCGTCGCGCCGGGCGGTTCGCGACCATCACCACGTCGTTCGCGCGGTCGTACCACCGGAAGGCAGGGATGCCGTCGATGACGCCGTGCAGGATGCCCATCTGGCTGGCCGGCGTGGTGGCGGGAAGCTTCGGCGTCCACTCGTGCAGCGCGTGCGTGCCGCCGCGGATCCACCGCGAGAGGGTGGGCACGGTGCCGGCCGTCACGGCCATCTGGAGCACCGGGAAGGGCACCCCGTCCAGCTGCACGAACACCACGCCCGGCACCTCGGGATCGTCGACCTGCGCGGGGTGGCGACGGCTGGCGGCCACCAGGCGGCCGACGAAGGCGCCGCCGGTGCCGGCCGTGCCGAACCAGCCGAGCACCGTGACCACCAGCCCGATCACCACCGCGACGAGCAGGGCGCTCCAGAAGTCGTCCACCTCCACGTCCGGCAGCACCTTGGCCGCCAGCGCGACGATCAGGGCCTGACCGACGAACGCCAGCGCCAGCACCCCGAACCAGCCCAGTCTCACGGCGCCGGCCACCAGGAGCGGCTGCAGGACCATCCCGACCACCCCGAGCACGACGGCGAACAGGATCGGGCCCCAGGGCCAGCTCGTGTGGAAGCCCGGCACGGCCCAGTCGCAGATCACCACCGCCAGCGTCACGGCCACCAGCCAGCCGATCAACGACCACAGCTGGGCCCGCCACGGGCGCTGGAACGAGTCTCGGGCGACGTCTCGGGCGAGGGCTGCCCGCGCCTCTGGGTTGCTCGTTCCCCCGGGTCCCGGACCAGGCTCCATGCGCGGCTCCTCAGCTCTCGATCGCATCCTGCCAGAACGGGACCGCGCCGGGCTCAGACCCAGCCCTCGGCGAGGAACCGCCCCATGGCCGCGGCGGACCGATCGGCCTGGGTGATCGTCCCGGCCTGCAGCGGGTAGTCGTGCCAGAGCCCGGGCTCGACCTGGTGCTCCACCCGCACCCCGGCGGCCCTGGCTCGCTCCTCGAACTGCACGCTGTCCGGGTACAGCAGGTCGTGCGTCGCCGACACGATCCGCATCGGCGGCAGGCCGGTCAGGTCGGCGTAGACCGGGCTGATCCTCGGGTCGGTGGTGTCCGCGCCGCCTGCGTAGGCGGCGCCGCACGCGCTCATCCAGGCGGGGCTGAGCACCGGATCAGGACTCGGCGCAGCCTCGCGGGACAGGTCGAACCAGGAGCAGACGAGGCCCGAGGGCAACGGGCATCACGTCGTCCGACGCCTGCAGCTCCAGGGCCGTGGCCACGGCGAGGCCCGCGCCGGCCGAGTCGCCCATCAGCGCCGGCGCGGGTGCCGGAGCGGTCCTCCACGAGTGCATGCCAGAGTGCGAGCGAGTCCTCCAGCGCAGCCGGGAAGGGGTGTTCCGGCGCCAGCCGGTAGGCCGGGACGTACACCACCGCACGGGCGGCCTTGCTCACCGCGTGGGCGAACGACCGGGCCATGGTCGTGGAGCCGATGCAGTAGGCGCCGCCGTACAGGTGCACCACCCGGCGTGCCGGGTCGGCCTGCGGCGTCGCGACCCGTAGCCCGCGTGACGCCGCCGACGTCGAAGTCCTCGAGCGTGGTCGAACGTGGCACGCGCATGCTGAGCCGCAGGACTGCCTCGGCGCGCGACCGCTGCTTCTCGAAGGGGACGGCCGGGTTGTAGACGAAGTGCTGGAGCATCCTCAGGCCTGGCGGCAGCAACCGCGCAGGGAGTCGCAGGGCCATCGAACCTCCCGACATCGCGCGACCGGACGGCCATCGTCACCCGCCGCGCGCCTCTGCGGAAGCCCAGCCGGGGACTAGTCGCCCACCCTCGCGCGTCCCGTGACCGGGGGGAGGTCGGCCAGGGTGGCGATGCCCGGCGGTGCCGCCACCACCGCGGGCACGGCGTTGGTGACCGGCATCGCGGTGTAGATCATGCCCAGTCCCATGAACCCCTCCTCCGGCCAGTCCTTCGGCGGCAGGCAGTGCAGCACCGTGCGCATGTTCGGCACCCCGAACACCTGGATCACGTGTCCGTGCGCGAGGGGCTTCGGCGGCACGACGTGCTCACCCATCGTCCAGTTGAAGCCCACGCTGACGACGTTGCGGTCCCCGACCCACGCCCGGTGGTAGCCCATCACCCCACCGACCGTGCCGGCCGGGATCGTCATGAAGCCGAGGTCGCTGTCGCCGGTCGCCTCGGTGAAGGTCACGTCGAAGGTCATCCGGTCGACGGTGACCCCGAGCGCGTCGGCCATCATCGCCGCGGACTCGGCGAAGACCTCGCTCTCCCGGCGTACGTTCTCGGCCAGGTCCGGCGTGTCCGCCGGCTGCGAGAAGCCCATGGCCGTCTGCGTCTCGGCCGACTCGTACGTCGAGCAGTCCACCGACTCGGTGATCGTGATCGTGTCGACCACCTCGCAGGCACCGCTGAGCACCATCCCGACCATGTTGGTCATCCCGGGATGGGCCCCGCTGCCGAAGATCGTGGAACCGCCCTGCTCGCAGGCCTTCTGGATCCGGGCCCGGTCCTCCTCTGTCTGCTTGCCGCCCGTGATCCACGCCGCGCTCGAGCACACGTTGATCCCGGCCTCCAGCAGGCGGACCAGCTCGTCGACGCTCGGCCAGAGCGGGTTGTAGCAGCAGGCGTCGGGCCGCAGCGCGACCAGTGCGTCGACGTCGTCGGTCGCGAGCACGCCCGTCGGCTCCGGCCACCCGCAGAGCTCGGCCGCGTCCTTGCCGACCTTCTCGGCACCGTGCGCGTAGACACCGACGAGCTCCAGGTCGGGGCGGCCGATGATCGCGTGCAGCGACCGCCGGCCGATGTTGCCGGTGGTCCACTGGATCACGCGGAGCGGGGCGGGTCCGTCGGTCATGCCCGCACGCTAGAACGTGTTCTAGTACGTGTCCAGATGCTCCGCGCGGCCAGTCACCGAGCTCAGTCACGGAATCGGGGATCGCGACCCTCGTGCCGCGCGGTGACGGCCTCCTCGAAGTTCTGGGTCAGCAACCGCACGTAGAGCTGGCCGAGCCCTTCCTGGTTCATGTGCGCGGACAGGCTCCCGGCGTCCAGCCCGGACCACAGAGTGCGCTTCGTCAGCTCGACGCCCGGCCGGCTCCAGCCCGCGATCCTGCTGCCCGTCTCCACCGCGGCCGGCACCACCTCGCCCGGGCCGACCACGCGCGAGACCAGGCCGATGCGCTCGGCCTCGGCCGCGTCGACGTCGCGTCCGGTGAGCATGATCTCGAAGGCGCGGGAGGAGCCGATCGCGCGCGGCAACAGGTAGCTGAGGCCCAGCTCGCTGGCCGTCAGCCCGTTGTTGATCCCCGCGGCCCGGAAGAACGCGCCCTCCGCGGCGATGCGGATGTCACAGGCCAGGGCCAGGCAGAGACCTCCCCCGATGGCCGGCCCGTTCACGGCGGCGATCACCGGCTGGTGCATCGCGCGCAGCGTCAGCACCACGTCCTCCAGCAGCTCCATCGCCCGCAGTGCCACCGTGGCCGGCGTCAGGCCGGAGGTGTTCGGCATCCGACCGCGCTCACCGCTCTGGTCGGCTCCCGAGCAGAACCCGCGCCCGGCGCCGGTCAGCACGACCGCACGGACGTCGTTGTCGTCGCTGAGCTCGCGCAGCATGTCGCGGAGCGGCACCATCACGTCGAAGGCCATCGAGTTCATCCGCTCCGGCAGGTTCAGGGTGACCTGGGCGATGCCGGGAGCGGGCCGGTCGAGCAGCACGAAATCCATGCGCGCCAGTATGTCGGCGCCGATGCGGCGCGGGGATCAGACGGTGAGAACGATCCGGCCCACGGCCGTGCCGCGCTCGAGGTGGTGGATCGCCTCGACCACCCGCTCGAGGGGGTACGTCGCAGCCACCACGACGGTCAGCTGGCCCGCTTCGACGAGTCCGCAGAGCCGAGCCATCGACTCCGACTTGGACGGCAGCTTGAAGTGCGCCTCGAGGTTCTTGCTGACGGCCGACCGCGCCATCAGCCCGACGGCGCGGGGCAGGCTCCCCCACCGCTTCCCGGCCGAGCGGCCGAAGCCGTCGTGCCCGATCCAGACGTAGGTCCCGTCCCGGGTGAGCGCCCGACGACACTGCGCGAAGGTGTGGTTGCCGATGACGTCGAAGACCACGTCGTAGCGAACGCCGCCCTCGGTGAAGTCCTGCTCGCGGTAGTCGATGACGTGCTCGGCGCCGAGGTAGCGCAGCAGCTCCAGCTTGCTGGCGTCGTCGACGGCCGTCACGCGTGGCGCCAGCCGCTTTGGCGAGCTGCACGGCGATCGAACCCACGCCGCCCCCGGCACCGTTGACGAGGACGCGAGAACCCTGCCGGAGCCGGGAGCCCGTGGGCAGGTTGTTCAGCGCGATCAGGCCGGCCGTCGGGAGGCACGCCGCCTTGTCGAAGGAGAGGCTGTCCGGCTTGAGTGCCAGGTTCTGCTCGGGGACCGCGGCGTACTCGGCGTACGCGCCACCGTTGCGCCACTGCAGTCCGCGGAGCGTCTCCCCGAACACCTCGTCCCCCTGCTGGAACAGCTCGACCCGTCGCCCGACCGCGGTGACCACTCCCGCCACGTCCGTCCCCGGGACCCGCTGCCGAGGACGTCGCAGGCCGGAGCCCATGACACGCAGGACGTGGGGGCGGCCGGTGACCACGTGCCAGACGTCGGGGTGGACCGACGCCGCGTGCACCTGCACCAGCACCTCGTCGTCGGCCACGGTCGGGAACGTGACCTCACGCACGACGAGGTCGTCGACGGGTCCGTACCGGTCCTGCACCACCGCGCGCATGACCGGACGGTACTCGCCCGGGGGCGTTCTCCTGCCTAGGGAACCATCCAGTCGAGCACCGGCGTGGACTGCAGGCCGACGAGCACGCACATCAGCAGCAGCATCACCAGGCTCCAGCCGATCACCTTCCGGAAGATCACGCCCTCCTGACCGGCCATCGCCACAGCGGCGGCGGCGATGGCGAGGTTCTGCGGGCTGACCATCTTGCCGAGCACACCGCCCGACGAGTTCGACGCCGCCATCAGCACCGGGTCCAGGTTCGCCTTCGCGGCCGCTTGCACCTGGAGCGCACCGAACAACGAGTTCGACGAGGTGTCCGATCCGGTGACGGCTGTCCCGATCCAGCCGAGGATCGGCGAGATGAGCGCGAACGCCGCGCCGGTGCCCGCCAGCCACACTCCGAGCGAGGCGGTCTGACCGGACAGGTTCATCACGTAGGCGAGGGCCAGCACGGCCATCACGGTGATGATGGCCGAGCTCAGCTCGACATAGGTCTCGCCGTACGTCTTCAGGGCCCGGGACGGCTTCACCTTGAGGATGACCATGCTGATCAGCCCCGCGATGACGAGCATGGTGCCGGCCGCGGGCAGCCAGTTGAACTTGAACTGCGTGGGCACCGGGTCACCCGCGCTGTTGGTGATGTCGAGACCCGGCCAGTCGAAGAGGTAGGTGAACGGCTCCTTGGCCAGGAAGTCCACGACAGCAGGGATGTTGGCGATCGAGAAGATGACGATGATCACGAGGTACGGCGCGTAGGCGCGCAGCACGTCGCCCCGGTTGTCGATCGACGGGCGGCGCCCGCCGTCGACCGGCCCGCCGGTCTCGGTCACCGTCGCGACGCCGGCGGTCGACGTCGTCGCGCCACCCCGCGAGCCTGCGTGTGCATCGACCTCGGACTCGGCCGTCACCACTCCTTCAGCGGTCAGCACCTCGCTCGGCTGCCAGACGCGGACCAGCAGGACCAGGGAGCCGGCGGCCAGCAGCGAGGCGACGATGTCGGTCAGCTGCACGGAGATGTAGTTGGAGGTCACGAACTGGGCAACGGCGAAGACCGTGCCGGCGAGCAGGGCGGGCAACCACGTCTGGCGCACACCGCGCCGTCCGTCGACGATGAACACCAGGATGAGCGGCACCACCATCGCCAGGATCGGCGTCTGCCGGCCCACCATGGACCCGAGGGTGTTCAGGGCGTTGGCGTCGGAGAGGCGAGGGTCGTCGCTCACGCCCGAGACGATCGGTGCCAGCGTGACGATCGGGATCGCCAGCGCTCCGAAGGCCACCGGCGCCGTGTTGGCCACCAGCGCCACCGTCGCGGCCTTGACGGGCTTGAAGCCCAGCGACATCAGCATCACGACCGAGATCGCGACCGGGGTACCGAAGCCGGCCAGTGCCTCGAGCAACGCACCGAAGCAGAAGGCGATGATGATCGCCTGGATCCGCTGGTCGGCGCTGACCTTCTCGAAGGAGAGCCGCAGCACCTCGAAGTGCCCCGAGGCCACGGTCAGGTTGTAGATCCAGACCGCGTTGATCACGATCCACAGGATCGGGAAGAAGCCGAACAGGGCACCGTTGACGGCGGCGCTGATGGTCTGGCCGACCGGCATGCCGAACAGGACGACGGCCACCAGCATGGCCACCCCCAGCGAGACGAGGCCGGCGATCCACGCCCGGATCTTCAGGCCGCCCAGCATGATGAACAGCACCGCGAGCGGGATGATGGCGCAGAGGGCGCTGGTCGTGAGTGAGTCGGCTACGGCATTCGGATCTTGCTGGAACATTCGGGCTCCCGGGATGGTGGATGGGCGGTGGGGATCAGCTGGGGACGAACGTGCTCGCAGGAGCACCGCGGATGGAGGCGTCGAGCACCTCGACCGTGTGGGCCATCCCCATGGGGTGGCCCCCCGTCTGCTGGGCATGGCGGTCGATGGCGGAGGTGACCTGCATCAGGCAGCCGGGGTTGGCGGTGACGAGCACCTGCGCCCCGGTGGCGACGATGTTGGCCGCCTTCCGGTCGCCGAGCTCGCCGGCCGGCTCGGGGTTGAGCACGTTGTAGATGCCGGCCGAGCCGCAGCACAGCTCGCTCTCGGCGATCTCCTTCAGCTCCAGGCCGGGGATGGCCTCGAGCAGGCGCCGGGGCTGGGCGCGGACGCCCTGGGCGTGGGCCAGGTGGCACGCGTCGTGGTAGGCGATGGTCATCTCGAGCGGGTGCCGCTCGGCGACCGGGCCGAGCTCGTCGAGGATCTCCGCGACGTCGCGGACCCGGTCGGCGAAGTCCTTGGCCCGCGCGGCGTACGCCGGGTCGTCGGCGAGCAGGTCGGCGTACTCCTTCATCGTGGAGCCGCAGCCGGCGGCGTTCACCACGACGTACTCCACACCGGTCGACTCGAACGAGTCGACCAGGCTGCGGGCGAAGTCCTGGGCCTCGGGCTCGCGACCGTTGTGCATCGAGAGTGCGCCGCAGCAGCCCTGCGACCTGGGCGTGACGATGTCGCAGCCCTCGGCCTGCAGCACCCGCGCGGTCGCGGCGTTGACGCCGGGGAAGAAGGCGCCCTGCACGCAGCCGGTGAGCAGGCCCACGGTCGCGCGCCTGGGGCCGGACGCCGAGATGCGCTCGGGCAGCGGTTGCGGCTTGCCGAGGCGAGGGGCGAGGCGCTCCATCGCGGCCAGCTGCGGAGACATCCGGTCGAGCAGGCCCGTGCGACGCATCGCACGGTCGAGGCCGGTCTTCTGCAGGACGCGGAGCGGGCCGCGCAGCAGCCGCAGCCGCTTGGGGTAGGGGAACAGCGAGAAGATCAGCCCGCGCAGCGCCTTGTCCTTGCGGGTGCGGTCGTGGTTGCGCTCGACCTGGGCGCGGGTCTGCTCGATCAGGGTGTCGTACTGCACGCCTGACGGGCACGCGGTCACGCAGGCCATGCAGCCGAGGCAGGCGTCCCAGTGGGAGACCATCGAGTCGCTCATCGGCTCGCCCTCGAGGCCCTCCTTCATCAGGTAGATGCGCCCGCGGGGAGAGTCCATCTCCTCGCCCCACAGGACGTAGGTCGGGCAGGTCGGCAGGCAGAAGCCGCAGTGCACGCAGTCACCGATCAGCGCCGCGTCCGGCGGGTGGTGCTCGTCGAAGGCGCCACCGGGGGCGGGGACGCCGAGGTCGACGATGCTGCCCATCTCACCCAGGGTGCCGCCGGTGTCGTGCTCGGTGGTGTCCGTCATGCGGTCTCAGATTCCTCCCACGTAGCGGCCCGGCGCGAGCCGGTGGTCGGGGTCGAACTGGCTCTTGACGCGGAGCATCAGGTCGATGGCGGGCACCGGTCCCCACACCTCGACCGCAGCCTTGACGGCAGCGGGTGCGTCGACGACGACGGTGCTTCCACCGTGCCGGGTGCAGAGTGTCGCGCAGACGATGGACGACGTCGACCACCTGCTGCGGCGTACCGGTGTCGAGGGCGGCGTAGAGGACGCCGGCACCGGCCGAGCCACGGACGCGCAGGCCGGTCTCGCCGGCGACGGTCAGGACGTCGGAGAGCCCGGAGAGCGCGAAGGTCAGCTTGAGGGCGGTGGAGCGGTCGTCACCGGTGGCGCTCACGTCCCAGGGGTACGTCGCGCCGGACGCCGGTGGGTCCTCGGAGGCCGAGGAGGCGTCGCCGAGCAGCTCGAGGACCGTGCTCGTGCGCCCGTCGACGCCGGTGTCCCGGCCCTCGAGGAGCACGCTCACGCTGCCCTGCGCCTTCGGCCCACTCGACCTCGATCGCGGCGGGCACGGCCTGGGCGTGGATCACCGACTGCACCACGTCCTGCGCCTGCACGGGGTCGGCGACCGGGACGGTCACCCACCGGCTGGCGGACGGAGCGGGGTGGAGCCGGAACACCGCCTCGGTGATCACGGCGAGCGTGCCGAAGGACCCGACCAGCAGCTTGCCGAGGTCGTAGCCGGCGACGTTCTTGACCACGCGGCCCCCCGCCTTCGCCACCACGCCGTCCGCGCGGACCACCGTGATGCCGATCAGCAGGTCGCGGGCCGTGCCGACGGCGACGCGACGCGGGCCGCTGGCGTTGGTCGCCAGGGACCCGCCGATGCTGGCGCCGGTCACGGTCTCGTCGAGCGAGAGTCGCTGGCCCCCCTGGGCCACGACCTCCTGCACCGTCGCGAGCGGCACCCCGGCCTGGGTGTCGACGATCAGGTCCCCGGCGGCGTGGTCGAGCACCTGGCCGAGAGCGCTGACGTCGAGCAGCACGTCAGCGCTCGTCGGCGCCGTCCCCCACGAGAGCTTGGTGCCGCGACCGCGCGGGACCACGGTGAGCCCGTGTGCGTGGGCCGCCTTGAGCACCTCCGCGACCTGGGCGGTGTCGGCGGGACGGGCCACCAGCCCGGGAACGACACCGTCGACCGTGTCGGTGGACCCGGGGTCCTGGACCTCCGCGCACGCGGAGCCGATGGCCTCTCGTGCCGTCTGGTCGAGCGTCGCGGTCCCCATCAGAAGACCTCCGCGAGGCCGGCTTCCTGCAACGGGTGGGCGCCCTTCTTCCGACCGGGCACCTCCCCGCACAGCCGCGGCGTGGGGAACACCTTGCCGGGGTTGGAGATGTTGTCCGGGTCGAAGGCGCAGCGGACCAGCTGCATCGTGTCGAGGTCCTCGTCGGTGTACATCCGCGGCATGTACTTCGCCTTGTCCATCCCGACGCCGTGCTCGCCGGTGATCGAGCCGCCGTGCTCGATGCAGAGGTCGAGGATCGCGCCGCTGACCTTCTCCGCGGCCTCCCCGGCCCCCTCGACCTCGTCGTCGAAGAGCACCAGCGGGTGCAGGTTGCCGTCACCGGCGTGGAACACGTTGGCCACGCGGACGCCCGAGCTGCCGGACAGGTCGGCGATCGCGCGGAGCACCTCCGGCAGTGCTGTCCGTGGGATCACACCGTCCTGGACGATGTAGTCGGGGCTGATCCGGCCGACGGCCGCGAAGGCGGACTTGCGGCCCTTCCAGATCAACGCCCGGTCGGCCGGGTCGGTGGCCAGCCGTTGCTCGAAGGCGCCGTTCTCGTTGCACAGCCGCTCGACCTCGGCGTACTCCTGCTCGACCTCGACCGCGGCTCCGTCCAGCTCGATCACCAGCACCGCACCGGCACCCTCGGGGTAGTTGCAGTGCACGGCGGCCTCGGCGGCCTCGATCGCCAGGGCGTCCATCATCTCGATCGCGGCAGGGACGATCCCGGCGGCGATGATCGCGGACGTCGCGGCACCGGCGTGGTCGGTGGAGTCGAAGCCGACCAGGATCGTGCGCACCTCCTCCGGGAGGCGGACCAGTCGGACGGTCGCGGAGGTGACGATGCCGAGCGTGCCCTCGGAGCCGATGACGGCGCCGAGCAGGTCGTAGCCGGGGCTGTCGGGTGCGACCCCGCCGAGCGCCACGATGTCGCCCTCGGCGGTGACGAAGTCGGCACCGAGGACGTGGTTGGTGGTGAAGCCGTACTTGAGGCAGTGCGCGCCGCCGGAGTTCTCCGCGACGTTGCCCCCGATGGAGCAGATCTGCTGGCTCGACGGGTCCGGCGCGTAGTAGTAGCCCTCGGGCGTCGCCGCCTTGGTCACGTCGAGGTTGATCACGCCCGGCTCGACGATGGCGCGCTGGTCCTCGCGGCGTACGGCGGTGATGGCGCGCATCTTCGAGGTCACGATCAGCACACCCTCGGCGTGCGGGAGCGCTCCGCCGGACAGTCCCGTGCCCGACCCGCGGGCGACGTACGGGACGGTGTGCTCGGCGCACGCGCGCACGACGGCAGCGAGCTGCGCGGCGTCCTCGGGTACGACGACCAGGGCGGGCGTCACGCGGTAGTGAGCCAGCCCGTCGCACTCGTAGGTGCGCAACCGAGCACGATCGGTGATCACCCCGTCGGCGGGAAGCAACCGCCGCGCCACCTCGGCCACGGCCGCGAGACCCGGGCTGGTGCCCGTCTCGCCCGCTGCGTCGGTCGCTGTGGTCGACATCGCGATCAGTCGGTCTGGGCGGTCAGGCCGGCGCTCTCGATGCCGGCCACCGCCGCAGCCTCGTCGTTGTCGGAGGTGTCGCCCGTGACGCCGACCGCACCCACCAGGTCACCGGCACTGTCGCGGACCAGGACACCGCCGGGCACCGGGACGAGCGCATCACCCACCGACGAGGTGACCGCGGCGATGAAGTAGGGCTGCTGCTCGGCGCGCTCCATGATCGAGCGGGAGCCCATCCCGAGCGAGAGTGCGCCGTGGGCCTTGCCGAAGCCGATCTCGAAGCGCTTCATCGACGAACCGTCCTCACGTTCGACGGCGACCACGTGGCCACCGCCGTCGAGGACGACCACGGTCATCGGCTTGAAGCCGGCCGAGCTGGCGTGCGCACGGGCCCCGGCGATGATCGACCGGGCGGTCTCCAGGTCCAGCGTTGCCATCAGGCGTTCCTCTCGGCGTTCTTCTGGTGCGCACGGTGGCGGTGCAGGATCGGCTCGGTGTAGCCGCTGGGCTGCTCGAGTCCCTCGAAGACCAGCGCGTGGGCGGCGTCGAACGCGTCGCCGTCGAAGGCGGGCGCCATCGCGACGTACGTCGAGTCGTCCTCGTTCTGCTCGTCGACGACCGTGGCCATCCGGCGCAGGGTCTCCTCGACCTGCTCGGCGGTGACGACGCCGTGGTGCAGCCAGTTGGCGACGTGCTGGGCGGAGATCCGGCAGGTGGCCCGGTCCTCCATCAGCTTCTCGCCGGTGATGTCCGGGACCTTGGAGCACCCGACGCCGGCGTCGACCCAGCGGACGACGTACCCGAGGAGGCTCTGCAGGTTGTTCTGGATCTCGTCCTGCCGGTCGTCGTCCGACCAGTCGGCGGGGTCGCCGAGCGGGACCTGGAGCAGGTCCTCGCGACCGCGACGCCGTCCGCCTTCGGCGAGCTCCTCCTGCCGGGCGCGGACGTCGACCTGGTGGTAGTGCAGGGCGTGCAGCGTGGCCGCCGTCGGCGACGGCACCCAGGCACAGCTCGCGCCGGCCTTGGGGTGGCCGATCTTGGCCTCCATCATCGCCGCGAGGCTGTCCGGCGCCGCCCACATCCCCTTGCCGATCTGGGCGCGGCCGAGCAGGCCGCACTCGAGCCCGATGTCGACGTTGAGGTCCTCGTAGGCCTGGATCCAGGTCTCGTTCTTCATGTCGTTCTTGCGGACCATCGGTCCGGCCAGCATCGAGGTGTGGATCTCGTCGCCGGTGCGGTCCAGGAAGCCGGTGTTGATGAAGGCGACGCGCTCGCGTGCCTCCGCGATGCAGGCCTTGAGGTTGAGGGTGGTGCGGCGCTCCTCGTCCATGATCCCGACCTTGATGGTCAGGCGGGGCAGGCCGAGCAGCTCCTCCACGCGGGTGAACAGGTCGACGGCGAAGGCGACCTCGTCCGGGCCGTGCATCTTCGGCTTCACGACGTACATCGAGCCGGTGCGGGAGTTCGCCAGCTCGGAGCGGTCGCGCAGGTCCGCGAGGCTGCCCAGCGCGGTCATGACGGCGTCGAGGATGCCCTCGGGCACCTCGTTGCCGTCGCGGTCGAGCACGGCGTCGGTGGTCATCAGGTGACCGACCTGCCGGATGAAGAGCAGTGAGCGGCCCGGCAGCGTGACGTCCTCACCGGAGAAGGTCGAGTAGGTCCGGTCGGGGTTCATCACCCGGTCGAACGTCTTGCCTCCCTTGGTGACCTTCTCGACGAGGGTGCCCTCCATCAGGCGCTTCCAGTTGCGGTAGCCGAGCACCTTGTCCTCGGCGTCGACGGCGGCGACGGAGTCCTCGAGGTCCATGATCGTGGAGACCGCGGCCTCGACCAGCAGGTCCTTGACCCCGGCGCCGTCGGTGCTCCCGATCGAGTCGTCGCGGTCCACCTGGATCTCGACGTGCAGGCCGTGGTGGACGAGCAGCACGGCGTCGGGCGACTCCGCGGATCCCTGGTGGCCGACGAGCTGCGCGGGGTCGGCGAGCCGCAGCACGTCGTCCTTCACGGTGACGGCGAGGCCGTCGGCGTCCACGGCGTACGACGAGGCGTCGGCGTGCGAGCCCCCCTCGAGCGGGAAGTGCTCGTCGAGCAGAGCCCGGCCGCGGGCGATCACCTCGTCGCCACGCACCTTGTTGTAGCTCGTGCCGGGCGCGAGGTCGCCCTCCTGCGGGACCACGTCGGAGCCGTAGAGCGCGTCGTAGAGGGAGCCCCACCGGGCGTTCACGGCGTTGGTGGCGAAGCGGGCGTTCAGCAGCGGCACGACGAGCTGGGGTCCGGCGATGCGGGCCACCTCGTCGTCGACGTCGGCGGTGGTGGCCGCGACCTCGGCCGGTTCGTCCAGCAGGTAGCCGATCTCGCGCAGGAAGGCGGCGTAGGTCTCTGCGTCGGGCGTGCCGGGGTGCTCCCGGTGCCAGTCGTCGATGCTGGTCTGCAGCTCGTCGCGGCGGGCGAGCAGCTCCCGGTTGCGGGGGGCGAGGTCGTGCACGATCGCGCCGACGCCGTCCCAGAACGTCTCCGAGTCCACGCCCGAGCCGGGAAGGGCCTCCTCCTCGACGAACTGGTGGAGGGTGGCGGCCACACTGAGGCCGCCGGCCTGAACACGCTGATCCATGTCACTCCCTTGCCGAGATTTTCCGCATCGTGGAACAAAAGGTGGCGCAGGTCACTGACCTTTCCGATCATCACGGCGCGTGTCAAGGGCGCTAGGCTGATTGCGTTCCGAGATGCGGAACCGCGAGACAGAAGAGGCCTGTGATGGCTGGAGTGCAGTCACTGGAGCGCGCCTTCGGTCTGCTCGAGGTGATCGCCGCGCACCGCGGCGCGATGTCGCTCTCGGAGCTCGCCACCTCCTCGGGCCTGCCGCCCCCGACGCTGCACCGGCTGGCCCGGACGCTGGTCGACCTGGGCTACCTGCGGCAGGAGCCGTCGCGCCGGTACGCGCTCGGGCCGCGGCTGTTCCTCCTGGCCGAGAGCTCGACGATGATGCTCAACGCCGTGGCGCTGCCGCACCTGAGCCACCTCGTGGACGAGATCGGCGAGACGGCCAACCTGGCCATGCTCGACGGCGACCAGGTGGCGTACGTCGCACAGGCACCCGGGCGTCACTCGATGCGGATGTTCACCGAGGTCGGCCGACGCGTCCAGCCCCACTGCACCGCCGTCGGCAAGGCGCTGCTCGCCGCCACGACGGACGAGGAGGTCCGGGCCCTGCTGCAGCGCACCGGCCTGCCGCGCCACACGCCCCACACGGTGACCGACCCGGACGAGTTCCTGGCCCAGCTCGGTCGGGTGCGCGACAGCGGCTACGCCATGGACGAGGGCGAGCAGGAGGTCGGCGTGCGCTGCATCGCGGTCAAGGTCCCCGAGTCGACGCTCCCCCTGGCGATCTCCGTCTCCGGCCCCGCGCCCCGGATGACCGACGACCTGGTCGCCGACGCCTTCCCGGTCCTGCGAGCGGCGGCGGCGAGCTTCGCTGCGGACCTCGCCTGACCTCAGGCCCGGACGAGCTCCGCGACGACCCGGCCGAGCTCGGTGCCGGCGTCCTCCTGGAGGAAGTGGCCGGCATTCTCGATGACCGGGTGCTCCAGGCCCCGGGTGCCGGGGACGAGCTTCTTCAGCACCGGCGCCATCGCTCCGGTGATCGGGTCGCCGTCGCTGAAGGCGACGAGGAACGGCTTGTCCCAGCGCGCCAGCACCTCCCACGCCGCCCGGTTGGCCGGGGCGGCCGGGTCGTCGGGCCGCGTCGGCACCAGCGTCGGCATCGCCCTCGGGGCGGCCTTGAAGGACTCGTCCGGGAAGGGTGCGTCGTACGCCGCCCGGTCCGCGTCCGTGAGCCCGCGGACGCAACCCGCCGAGACGAGCCTGCCGATGTCGAGGACCTCGGCGGTCTCGACGGCCCGCCGGAACTGCCACCAGATCTCGGGCATGTCGAAGTCGCCCGTGGGCAGACCGGTGTTGGCGGCGACCACGCGAGCGAACCGGTCGGGGTGCTCGGCGACGAGCCGCAGCCCGATCAGCCCTCCCCAGTCCTGCCCGACGAGCGTGACGTCCTGGAGGTCGAGCACGTCGAGCACCAGTGACCGGACCCACTCGACGTGGGCAGCGAACGAGTGGTCGTCGGCCCGCTTCGGCTTGTCCGAGCGCCCGAAACCGACGAGGTCGACCGCGACCGAGCGCAGTCCCGCGCTGGTCAGCGCGTCGATGACGTGGCGGTAGAGGTAGGACCACGTGGGCTCTCCGTGCAGCAGCAGCACGACGGGAGCATCCTCGGGGCCCGCGTCGACGTACGCCATCCGCAGGGAACCGCCGTCGCCGTCGGGGACCTCGGCGTACCTCGGTTCGTGGTCGAACCCGGTCAGCGTGGCGAAACGGTCGTCGGGAGTGCGGAGAGTCCTCATCTCCGCAGTCTCGCAGCCGTGCCGCGGTGAGCTCCTGTCAGCGACGTCCGGCCGCGAAGTAGGCAAGCGGACCGAACGGCTGCACCACGAACGAGAGCGCCCACAGGGCCTTCGAACCGCGCACGTCGGAAGCGGATCGACGAGCGAGGTCCCGCAGCGCGAGAGCGGTCAGCGCGGCCTCGAGCACGCCACCGACCTTGATCGCGCGCTGCTGGGCAGGAGTCAGGTCGCTCCACTTCTTCTTCTCGCGGGCCATCCGTGCAGCGTACGCCGCGACCCGCGGGGTCAGGCCTGCGGCCGACGGGCCATGAAGTTCATCGCCGTGAACGAGAGCACCACCTGGTCGTCCTGGTTGAGCCCCTCGACCGCTGTGTGCACCAACCCGCGGTCCGGCTTGGAGCGGGAGGGTCGGGCCGAGGTGATGCTGACCCGGATGCGCAGCTCGTCACCGGGTCGCACCGGCCGCGGCCAGCGGAGCTCCTCGAGACCCGGGGAGGCCAGGCTGGCCACCCGGGAGACGTAGTGGTCGACGTACAGGCGCATGCACACGGCGATGGTCTGGACGCCGCTCGCGATGAGTCCCCCGAAGGGACCCGTGGCCGCCCAGCCGGGGTCCGTGTGGATGGCCTGAGGGTCGTACTGCTGGGCGAAGGCCACGATGTCGCTCTCGCTGACCGAGAGGGACCCGAACTCGTAGACCGCACCGGGCAGGTAGTCCTCGAACCACCGGTCCTGGATCGGGGCTGGCAGATCGGTCTGGCTCAACAGCCTGGTCGACGCGCTCACCGGTGCTGCCTGCGGCTGCCGCCGTGCCAGTCCTCCTGCACGCCGACATCGCCGGTCGGCACACCGAAACCAGCCAGCTGGGGGCGCTCCCGCAGGCTGCGCTTCAGCTCCGCGAACCCGGGGAACCCGGCCAGCCCGACGACGTGGTCCCAGAGCTCGACGGCCGACTCCTCGTCGGGGAGCCGACTGATGACCGGCCCGAAGAAGGCCAGCCCGTCGGGTGGCTTGAAGTGGATGAGCGGCGTGCCGACGTCCTTGCCCGTGAGCGCGAGGCCCTCCTCGCCCTCGCCCCGGATCTCCTCGTCCCAGGAGGAGTCGTCCAGCGCGTCGGCCAGGCCGAGTGGCAGACCGGCCTCGGCCAGGACCGGCTCGACGAACTCCCGCGACCCGCGCTGCTCACGTCGTTCGGTCTCCCCGACCGAGCCGGCTGCCTGCGAGGCGGGAGGGGTGTCGAAGATCCGCGCACCGTACGCGGCGTAGAGCGGCGCCATGGCCGCGCGGCCGTGCTCGGCGCGCGCCCTCGCGGCCACGCGCAGGAGTCGGAGGCCGGCGGTGTGCCCGGCTTCGTACTCCGGGGGGAACTGGGCCTCGTAGTCGACGGCGGAGTTGATCAACCGGAGAGAGATGAACCGCCAGTCGACGGTGTAGTCGCGTTGCTGCTGCACCAGGCGCACCCACTTGCTGGTCATCCACGAGAAGGGGCACACCGGGTCGAAGTAGAAGTTGATGTCGGCCGGGTCCATGTTCGTCACCCTAGGTCCGGCCGGGGCGGAACCTATGAGGACGCCGCCGCGAGGGCCCGGTCGACGGCGGCGGAGTCGAGGATCTCCCGGATCGCCATCGCGGCGCAGCCGACGATGCCCGACTGCTCGCCGTGGGTGACCGGGGCGATCACCAGCTCGCGGGTGGCCAGCGCGGAGGCCTGGGCGTAGAGCGACTCCCGCAGGCCGGCCACGAAGATGTCGTAGACCCGGGCGAGGTCGCCGCCCACCACCACGGCGTCCGGGTTGAGCACGTTGACGGCGGAGGCCACCACCTCGCCGATCCGGCGGCCGGCGACGCGGACCAGGTGGCGGGCGTCGCCGTTGCCCTGGGCAGCCAGGTCGACGAGGTCGCGCACGTGGGTCACCTCGTGGCCACCGGTGCGGGCCGCCTGGACCAGTGCCCATCCCGCGGCCACCGCCTCCACGCAGCCGGTGTCGCCGCACCGGCACGGCAGCCCCTTCGCGGCCGGGATCTTCGTGTGCCCGATCTCCCCCGCGGAGCCGAGGCCGCCCCGGAGCAGCTTCCGACCCGTCACGATGCCCATGCCGATGCCGGTCGAGGCCTTCAGGAAGACCAGGTCCCGGTGCTGCTCGAGCAACCCGCGCCGCTCCGAGAGCGCCATCACGTTGGCGTCGTTGTCGACGTACACCGGGGCCCGGGTCAGCTCGCGGAGGAAGCCGGCCAGCTCGACCCCGTCCCACCCGGTCATGATCGGCGAGTCCAGGCTCGCGCCCCGTTCGTAGTCCACCGTGCCCGGGATGCTCAGTCCCACCGCGCGCACCGCTGCCGCCGGCCGGCCGAGCTCCTCGAGGAGGGCGGTGAACCCGGCCACGACCTGCGGCATCAGCTCCTCGGCCGAGGACCCGACCTCCTGGTCGAGGTCCGAGGCCAGCAGCACGATCCCGTCGAGGTCGCAGACACCGAGCTGGGTGCGGCTGCGCCCGATCGCGCCGGACAGTACGACGCCCGCGTCGCTGTTGAACCGGAGCCGCACCGGCGGCCGCCCCGCGGAGGTGGGGTCACGCTCCTCGTCGACTCCCTCGACGACGAGCCCGGAGTCCAGCAGGGCCCCGATCCGGGCCGCCACGGCAGTGCGCGAGAGACCGGTGACCCGACCGACCTCGCTGCGGGTGAGCGCGCGTCCGTCGCGCACCAGGGAGAAGACCTCGCCCGTCGTGGCCGGCCCCTCCCCCGCTGACATGCGCGTCATTCAACCACCCGTACCCGCTCGGAATCGCTCGCCGTTCACAATAATGTATTCCGAAAGACATAATCTTGTCTTGCATGCAGACATAACTCCACCTACGGTGAGAGCTCGCCCTCGATTCCCCCAGGATGCGAGCCCCATGTCTCCCCTTCCCGATCCCGGTGCGCACCCCGTTGCGCAGCCCGTCCCGCCACCTGTCCCCGCCGCCGACTTCGTCGTCTTCGGCGGCACCGGCGACCTCGCCGCCCGCAAGCTGCTGCCCGCTCTCTACCTGCGTGACCGGGACGGTCAGCTGACCGCCGAGACGCGGATCATCGCGCTGTCCCGCGCTGGTCTCGACGACGCCGGCTACCGCGACAAGATCCGCGGCGAGCTCTCCCGCTTCGTCAGCACCGGCGAGCTCGACGAGGTCGTCGTCGAGCGCTTCGTGGCCCGCCTCTCCCACGTCACCATCGACATCGAGCACGAGGCAGGCTGGCCCGAGCTGGTCGCGAAGCTCGCCGACGTCGACCGGATCCGCGTCTTCTACCTCGCCATCGGGCCGGCCCTGTTCGGGCCGGTCAGCCGGCGGCTCGCCGAGCACGGACTGGTCACGGAGAGCTCGCGACTCGTCCTCGAGAAGCCGATCGGTCACGACCTGGCCTCGGCACGAGGGATCAACGACGCGGTGGGGGCGGTGTTCGAGGAGCACCAGATCTTCCGGATCGACCACTACCTCGGCAAGGAGAGCGTGCAGAACCTGCTCGTGACCCGGTTCGCCAACACCTTCCTCGAGCCGCTGTGGAACGCCAACTGCATCGACCACGTGCAGATCACGGCGTCGGAGTCGATCGGGGTCGGCAGTCGGGGCGACTACTACGACGAGTCCGGGGCCCTGCGCGACATGGTCCAGAACCATCTGCTGCAGCTGCTCTGCCTGGTGGCGATGGAGCCTCCGACCTACGTCGGCAAGGAGAACGTCCGCGACGAGAAGCTCAAGGTGCTCCAGGCGCTGCGACCGATCGTCGGCGCTGACGTGGACCGCTCCGTGGTCGCCGGGCAGTACGCACCCGGCCTGGTCGACGGAGCCCCGGCCGCGTCGTACCAGACCGAGACGGAGCTGCCCGGTTCGGTCACCGAGACCTTCGTGGCGATCCGCGCCGAGGTCCAGAACTGGCGCTGGGCGGGGGTCCCGTTCTACCTGCGCACCGGCAAGCGGATGGAGCGCCGGTTCTCGGAGATCGTGATCCAGTTCAAGGCCGTGCCGCACCCGATGTTCCCCGGCGCCGAGGGCACCAGCGAGCCCAACCGGCTGGTCATCCAGCTGCAGCCCGACGAGGGGATGCGGCTGCACATGACGGCGAAGGAGCCCGGCCCCGGCGGCATCCGCCTGCGACCTGTCTCGCTCGACCTGAGCTATGCCCAGACCTTCCAGCGCCAGTCCCCCGACGCCTACGAGCGGTTGCTGATGGACGTCGTCCGTGGCAACCCCACCCTGTTCATGCGCCGCGACGAGGTCGAGGCCGCCTGGACCTGGGTCGAGCCGATCCTGCACCACTGGTCGAGTCCCGACCACCGCCCGCGTCCCTACTACTCCGGCACCAACGGCCCCAGCGCCGCCAGCACCCTTCTCGAGCGCGACAGTCGCTCCTGGCACGAGTGAGGTACCCCGTGAGCCCCCAGACCAGCCGCAACATCCACCCCGTGGTCGCCGAGGTGACCGCCCGCATCGTCGAGCGCAGCGCACCCGAGCGCTCGGCCTACCTGCAGACGGCTCGACGAAGCGGCCGAGCGCGGACCCGCCCGTGGCCGGTTGGCCTGTGCCAACCTGGCGCACGGCTTCGCCGCCTCGGGCCCGGTCGACAAGGCCGCCCTGCGCGGCACCGTGAAGCCCAACGTGGCGATCGTGTCGGCCTACAACGACATGCTCTCGGCCCACCAGCCCTTCGAGTCCTTCCCCGCCCAGCTGAAGAAGGCGGTGATCAGGTCCGGTGGCATCGCGCAGTTCGCGGGCGGTGTCCCCGCGATGTGCGACGGCATCACCCAGGGCCGCGACGGCATGCAGCTGTCGCTGTTCAGCCGCGACGTGATCGCGATGTCGACCGCGATCGCCCTCTCCCACGACATGTTCGACGCCACCCTGATGCTCGGTGTGTGCGACAAGATCGTCCCCGGCATGCTGATCGGCGCGCTGTCCTTCGGGCACCTGCCGACGGTCTTCGTGCCGGCGGGACCGATGACCTCGGGCCTGCCGAACGACGAGAAGGCCGCGGTCAGGCAGCGGTACGCCGCCGGCGAGATCGGCCGCGACGAGCTCCTCGAGGCCGAGTCGGCGTCGTACCACTCGGCCGGGACGTGCACGTTCTACGGCACCGCGAACTCCAACCAGATGCTGATGGAGGTGATGGGGCTGCACCTCCCGGGGGCCAGCTTCGTCAATCCCGGCACCCCGCTCCGCGCTGCCCTGACGGACGCGGCAGCCGCCCGTGCGACCGCGTTGACCGCCTGGGGGGAGCGGTACACGCCTGTCGGACACATCGTCGACGAGAAGGCGATCGTCAACGGCTGTGTGGCCCTTCTCGCCACGGGCGGCTCGACCAACCACACCCTGCACCTCGTCGCGATCGCGCGCGCTGCCGGGATCACGCTGACCTGGGACGACCTCTCCGACCTCTCGGCCGTGGTGCCGTCGATGGCGCGGGTCTACCCCAACGGCAAGGCCGACGTGAACCACTTCCACGCGGCAGGCGGACTGGCCTTCACCGTGCACTCGCTGCTGAAGGCAGGCCTCGTCCACGACGACGTGCAGACCGTCGCCGGGCACGGACTCTGGCGCTACACCACCGAGGCCCGGCTCACCGGTTCGGAGCTCGGGCTGGGAGGAGGGCACCAAGGTCAGCCACGACACCGACGTGCTCCGCGGTGCCGACGACCCCTTCTCCGCCGACGGCGGGCTGCGGATGCTGGACGGGCCGCTCGGCCGGGCCGTCATCAAGACCTCCGCGGTCAAGCCCGAGCACCGCCAGGTCAAGGCACCCGCGCGGGTCTTCGACGACCAGGGCGAGTTCCTGGCCGCGTTCCAGGCCGGCGAGCTCGAGGGCGACTTCGTGGCCGTGCTGCGGTTCCAGGGTCCGGCCGCCAACGGGATGCCCGAGCTGCACAAGCTCACGCCCGCCCTCGGCGTGCTGCAGGACCGTGGCCAGCGCGTCGCACTGGTCACCGACGGCCGCATGTCCGGCGCGTCGGGCAAGGTGCCCGCGGCGATCCACCTGACTCCCGAGGCTTCGGTCGGTGGACCCCTGTCACGGGTGCAGGACGGTGACCTGATCACCCTGGACGCCGACGCCGGGCTGCTCGACCTGCACGTCTCGCCGTACGACCTGGACGCGCGCGAGCGTGCCCACGCCGACGACTCGCGCGTCTTCGGGACCGGCCGCGAGCTGTTCCACGCCTTCCGGAGCTCGGTCGGTCCGGCGGACGAGGGCGCCAGCGTCTTCCCCGCACCCCACCACCTGAGGGAGAACCTCGATGACTGACTCACTGCTCGACCGCGTGCCCGTGATCCCCGTCGTCGTCCTGGACGACGTCGCCCAGGCCGTCCCGGTCGCCGAGGCGCTCGTCGCCGGCGGCGTGCCCGTGATCGAGCTGACCCTGCGCACCCCGGTGGCGCTGACCTGCCTCGAGCAGATCGCCACGCACGTCCCGGACATCCTCGTCGGTGCGGGCACGATCCTCACCCCCGACCAGGCGAAGGACGCGGTCTCCGCAGGCGCGCAGTTCCTGGTCTCCCCCGGTACGACGGACACGCTCGTCTCCGCGATGCAGGACACCGGGCTGCCCCACCTGCCAGGGGCATCGACGGTCTCCGAGGTGCTCCGGCTGCTCGAGCTCGGCTACACGGAGCTGAAGCTGTTCCCGGCGGAGGTGTCCGGCGGGGTCGCCTTCCTCAAGGCGATCGGCGCACCGGTGCCGCAGGCCCGGTTCTGCCCGACCGGCGGAATCACCGAGCTCACCGCCCCGTCGTACCTCGGGCTCCCGAACGTCGGCTGCGTCGGCGGCACCTGGCTGACCCCGCCCGACGCGCTGCGCGACCACGACTGGGCACGGGTCACCCGGCTCGCCAGCGACTCGACGTACCTGCCTGTCTGAGCCCGGCCTGCACGTATCTGGCCCGGTCCAGACACCTCCTTGCTTTCGCGTCGACCCGTTGACACGCCGCAGACACCCCTGCCAGCGTGGACGAGATCTTCGCGCGGAGGTACGTCGTGGAGAACACGAGCGCAGCACGGACGGCATCGTCCACCTTCACGGCTCGCTCGCGCCTCCGACTCCGCCGCAGTGCGCCCGGTTCGCACCTTGACGGGCGGATCGCCCTGGTCACGGGAGCCTCGGGTGGGCTCGGCGCCACCATCGCAAGCCGGTTGCACCGGGAGGGCTGCCGTCTGGTGATCAGCGGCCGACGGGAGGCAGAGCTGGCCACGTTGGCCGCCGCACTGGGGGGCGAGGTCACCACGGTCCGTGCCGACCTCGCTGTGGTCGAGGACGTGCACCGCCTGGCAGAGCAGGCAGGCGACGTCGACGTGCTGGTCGCCAACGCCGGGCTGCCGGCCAACGGTGACCTCGCGGACCTGTCGGTCGAGGACATCTCTCGTGCGATCGACATCAACGTCCGGTCCACGCTCGTGCTGACCAGGCTGCTGCTCCCGGCCATGCTGGCCCGCGGCTCGGGCCATGTGCTCATCATCGGTTCGCTGGCTGGTCTCGCCGCGACCCCCCGCTCCTCGATCTACAACGCGAGCAAGTTCGCACTACGCGGTTTCGGCCATGCGCTGCACGAGGAGCTGCGTGGAACGGGTGTCGGCGTCTCACTGGTGAGTCCGACGTTCGTGTCCGACACCGGGATGTGGGCCGACACCGGCCTGCGCGCCAAGCACCCCGAGGTCACGCCGGAGCAGGTCAGCGACGCGTGTGTCGAGGCGATCCACAAGAACAGCGCCGAGGTCCTGGTCGCACCCGCGTCCCAGCGCTTCGGCGTACGCATGGCCGGACTCTTCCCCGAGCTGATGCAGCCCCTGCTCCGGTCCTCTGTCGTGCCGCCCGAAGCGGTCGACGCCCAGAAGTCCAAGCGATGACACCCATGATGAGTCCAGGAAGGCGTGGCCCCAGATGAGCACTCGCACAGTGAAGAACTGGTTCGGCGGCATCACCTCCAGCCCGAGCACCGTGATCGAGGTGAGAACCGTCGAGGAGATCGTCGTCGATCGTGACCGACACCGAGCACTACCCCTCACCCGTCCGAGCCGTCGGTTCCAACCACTCGACCACCGGCTGCGGCACCGCCGACGACGGCACCCTGATCGTCACCCGCAAGATGGACCGGATCATCGACATCGGCACCGACACGGTGACGGTGCAGGCCGGCGCGCTCTACATCGACGTGAACGAGGAGCTCCGCAAGCACGGGCTCCAGTTCTTCGTCAACGTCGAGCTCGGCAACCTGACCATCGGCAGTGCCTGCTGCGGCGGCACCAAGGACGCCTCGATGGCCGGCGAGTTCGGCCAGATCGCGTCGTACGCCATCGGCATCAAGATGGTGCTCCCGAACGGCGAGCTGTTCGAGGTCGACGAGAGCGACCCGGAGCTGCTCCAGGTGGCCCGGTCCAGCTACGGCCTGTTCGGCATCGTCTACGAGGCCACCTTCCGGGTGCGCAAGCTGGCGGCGATGGAGGTGCACCACGAGGAGTTCTCCTTCCAGGAGTTCTCCGAGCAGCTGCCCGCGCTGCGCGCCCGCGGCGAGTCGATGATGCTCTACATCAACCCGTTCAAGGACTCGATCACCGTCGAGTTCCGCCGCTACCACGAGATCGACTCCGACCGGGCCTGAGCACCTGGCAGTGGAAGCTGCGCAACGAGGTGTGGAGCCACCTCGCGCCGTTGTGGGGCTACCACGTCTGGCGGCTGGTGTCGTGGGGCCGGCTGCGCTCGGCTCTGATCGACTTCTACAACGAGCTGATCGTGCTGGCCCTGACCAAGGTGATCAAGGGCAAGGCGACCGTGCCGATGGCCCAGCAGATCCGCTACCCGGAGGTGCCGGACAACGAGCGCTACCTGTTCAGCATCTGGGCGTTCCCGGAGGAGCGCTACCTCGACTGCCTCAAGGCCTACTTCGACTTCTCCAAGGAGCACTACAAGCGCACCGGCTACCGGATCAACCTGCTCAGCGTCGGCTACCGCATCCTCGAGGACCAGAGCTCGCTGTTCTCCTACAGCTACCACGGCACCGTGATCACGTTCGACCCGGTCTCCACGGCGAACTTCGGCTGGGACACGTTCCTGCGCGAGTACAACTCGCTGTGCAGCGAGCTCGGCGGCACGCCGCTGTTCAACCAGACCAACCTGCTGACCCGCGGCCAGGTCGACCGGGCGTTCGGCGACCGGATGGCGCTACTTCGAGAAGTACCGGCGCCAGTACGACCCCACCAACCGGCTGCTGAACAACTTCTTCCGCGAGCTGCTGCCCACGACGAGGAGATCTGAGATGGCCGAGATGACGCTCGACGAGGTCAAGGCCGTCGCGATGCGCTACTTCGACGAGCTCACCAACAAGCAGGACGTGGAGTACGTCGACACGCTGTTCACCGACGACATCGCCTTCTACGACCCGGCCAACGTCCCCGACGGGGAGGCGCACGGTCACGAGGAGGTGAAGCAGTTCTTCTCGATCTTCTTCAAGGTCTTCCCCGACGTGCACTTCGAGATCAACGACTTCTTCGCGGAGGGCAACAAGGTCGCGATCAGGTTCACCTGGACGGGGACGCACAAGACGGAGTTCCTGGGGATCGACCTCAAGGAGCGTCACGTGTCGGTGCCGGGCATCGACATCTTCCACATCCGGGACGGGAAGATCGCCGAGGTCAGGGTGGCCTTCGACCGAGGCAGTCTGGTCCAGCAGCTCGGCGGCATCCACCACCCGTTCTGACCTCCGACCAGGACGAGTCGAGTCGACATGACCCATCAGGTGGCACTCACGATCACCGGCAGCGTGGCTCCGGAACGCGTGCCCGAGCTCGAGCGCGTGCTCGCGACGATGGCCAAGGACCCGGGGCACAACCCGGTGATCCCGTTCGCCGACCTGCCCCACACGCACTTCGCCCGTGTCGTGATCCTGGCGCCGGGCTCGGGTGGCAACGCCTCGGCCACGCTCCTGGTCACCCTCGACTGCGACGCGTCGGCGAAGCGAGCGTCTTCGCGAGCTCGTCGACCTCGCAGGTGGCCGGCCTGGACGAGCTGTTCGGCGCCTGCCCGGACTACCCGAGCACGCCGGACGCGTCGTCACGCCTGGCCTTCCTGCGCAGCCATCTCCAGGACTCGCAGGTGTTCTACGTCCACGCCGTCGGGCGCACCCTGGAACAGGTGCGTGACGAGGCGCGGCTGCGGATCGCGGTGGAGGACTACCTGGACCAGCGCGTCGACTTCCTGGAGAGCCTCACGCCCCACCAGGTGCGCGCCAAGGTCGTCGAGCACGTGGCCGCCGATCCCGCGCTGTCGTGGGCCCTGGTCCCTCCGAAGGCTCCCGCGCTGTCCTGGCGGCTCCGGGAGACGGCCCACAAGATCGCCGTACCGGCCCTGCTGGTGCTCACCCTTCCGGTCGGCGTACCCGCCGCCGTGATCTGGTTGCTCGCGTTGCGCTGGCACGAGCGGTCCGACCCGTTCCCCGAGGTGGAGCCACCCGCCGACCAGCTGCGGGCCCTCGGGGACAGCGAGGACTTCGTCACCCAGAACGCGTTCACCAGCCTGGCGCCGATCCGGCCGGGTCGGTTCTGGCAGCTGACCTCGCGGCTGACCGAGCTGGTCGGCAACTACACGGCCCGGCACGTCTTCACCACCGGCGACCTCTCCGGCCTCACCACGGTGCACTTCGCGCGGTTCATGCGGGTGGGACCGGAGCAGCACGTGCTGTTCACCAGCTACTACGACGGCAGCCTGGAGAGCTACAACAACGACTTCGTGGACCAGGTGGCCTGGGTGCTGAACACCGTGTTCGGCCAGCAGGCGGGCTATCCCCGCACGCAGGTGGATGGTGCGCGACGGCGCTCACAACGAGCGCTGGTTCAAGAACTTCATCCGGGGCCACCAGGTCCCCACGCAGGTGTGGTTCTCCGCCTACCCGGACCTGGCGGCGGTCACGATCGACGAGAACGCCCGGCTCCGCAAGGGGCTCAGCGGTGAGCTCGACGGGGAGGAGCTGCTGGCATGGCTGCGTCTGCTGTGAACAAGCGGGTCGAGACGAGCGACGTCCAGGGCCTCGTCCTGCAGGGGTACGGCAAGCTGCGCGCCGCGGCGTACGTCGTCCTGGAGATCACCGACGGCAAGGCGGCCCGGGAGTGGTTGCGCGGCGTCCTCCCCGAGATCTCCTTCGGCGAGGAGCGCCCCGCGACGGGTGCCCTCAACCTCGCGCTCACCGCGGCCGGCCTGGCGGGGCTGGGGTTGCCGTCGGACGTCACGAGGGGGTTCTCCCTGGAGTTCCTCGAGGGCATGTCCAGCGCCCACCGGAGCAGGCTGCTGGGCGACGAGGGACCGGCGGCTCCGGGGCACTGGACCTGGGGAGGGCCGGACGGGGCAGAGGTCCATGCCCTGCTCCTCGTCTTCGCTCCGGACGAGGACGCTCTCGCCGAGTCGCTCACCCGGCTGCGGTCCGGTCTCGCCGACGGCGGGCTCCGTGAGGTCGCCTGCCTGGCCACCACGGACATCGGTCGCGGCGAGCACTTCGGCTTCCGCGACGGCCTCTCCCAGCCCTCTGTGTCCGGGGTCGGGTCCCAGGGGCCGCCGATGCACACCGTCGCGCCCGGCGAGTTCCTGCTCGGCTATCCCAACGAGCACGGGCAGTACTCGCGTTCGCCGCTGGTCCCCTCGGTCGACGATCCCGACGGCCTGCTGCCCCGGCGCACGCGCGGCACGGATGCTTCGACCGCACCGGTCACGCCCGACCTGGAGAACGCCCACGACTTCGGCCGCAACGGCAGCTACCTCGTGCTCCGCACCCTGGACCAGGACGTCGGCGGGTTCTGGAGGTTCGTGGACGCTGCCACCCGCACACCCGACGGCGCTCCGGACGCTGCAGCGCGCACGGCGCTGGCAGCGCGGATGGTGGGGCGTTGGCCGAGCGGCGCGCCTCTGACCAGGACCCCCGAGACGGACCGGCCCGAGCTCGCCGAGGACAACGACTTCGGCTACCAGGCGACGGACCCCCACGGTCTCGGGTGTCCGCTCGGCGCGCACGTACGTCGCACCAACCCGCGCGACTCGCTCCCTCCGAAGCCAGGGACTCCGGCCTCGGTCGACGTCGGGAAGCGTCATCGACTCCTCCGCAGGGGTCGGGCCTACGGTCCCCCGGTGTCCCCGGAGGCGGCGCTCGAGGAGGGCCCCGACGAGCCCGGCCGTCGTGGGCTGCACTTCGTCGCCCTCTGCGCCGACATCGCCCGCCAGTTCGAGTTCATCTCGCACACGTGGGTGATGAACCCGAGCTTCGCGGGACTGCTGGACGACGCCGACCCCCTCCTCGGGGGTCACAGCGCCCGGGGCACGTCGTTCACCGTCCAGGGCGCGCCGGTGCGCCGGCGCATCACCGACGTCCCGGCGTTCGTCACCGTGCGCGGCGGGGCCTACTTCTTCCTGCCCGGGGCCAGGGCGCTGGGCTATCTCGCCCAGCGCTGAGGCGTCTGCACCCGCTGCGAGGACTCATGGAGCCGGCGCGTACCGGCGTGCGACCAGTGCCAGTGCGGTGTTCACCGCAGAGATCGCGACGGTGGCTCGTCCCGCCGATCGCGGTACGTCGCCACGCAGGGCGCCCACGGCCGCGCACACCGTGTCGCTGGCATGGATCAGGACGGCCTCGTTGCGGGCACGTCCCTGCGCCTCGCCGGAGACGAGGAGCAGATCGATCCCGAGCACGATCGTCCTGATCCCGAACATCCGGAAGGCGTAGTACGGCGCGGTCGAGTGCGGATCGACGCTGGTCCTCGCGACCAGGAAGCCCGGCGCGAGGAGACCGAGGGCTCCGTTGGCGATCCGGATCGCAGCGAGCGCCCGCAACGCTGTCGTGCCGAGAGCAGCTTCGTTCATGTGTCCTCCGTGGTGGCTCCGTCGATCTTTTCGTATCACGGAACGGACTGACGCCTCGTCATCAGTGGCGGAGGAGCACCGCCGGGAGACCGTGATGGAGACGCAACCGAAGACATCCCCGAGGCCGAGCAAGCGCGTCTGGGCGCAGGACGTGAACGTCGCTGTCGACGTGCTCGAGACCAGGCTGGACGCAGCCAAGGCGGGCCAGGAGAGCTGGACGGCCGCCCAGGCGGCCATCGAGACGGGAGTACGGCGCCGACTCCAGGCCGCGCGCAACGCCACGCTGCGGCGCGACCCGGTGCCCAGCGGGCCCGGCAACTGGTGGCGCGGCACCCTGGTCGAGGCCGCCTACCAGAACCTGCACGCTGCGGAGTCGCTGATCGCCTGGCTCTACACCCCGGACGAGGTCGAGGCCGAGATCCCCGAGGCCGTCGCCCGGGTCGAGGCCGGGCTGGACCGCGACGACCCCCGGCGGGTGGCCGCCCTCGAGCTCTTCGACGTCAAGACGACCGACACCGCGCGCCGGGCCAGGCTGATCAAGGCGGTGGAGGTGGGCTTCAGTGCCTCCGACGCCGAGTACGCACGGATGCGGAACTTCCGGAACACGGTGCTGGGGGGCGCCGGCGCGATGTCGGTGCTGCTGCTCCTGTTCGTCGGCTACGTCTACCTCAACCCGACCGACGTGCCCTTCTGCTTCGCCCCGGACCCCGGATCGATGATCTGCGCGTCCGGCGGATCGGCCCCGTCGCCGCACGACGTGATCACCGTGACCCTGCTGGGTTCCCTCGGCGGTCTGCTGGCGGCGATCATCGCGATCAAGAACATGCGCGGCACCGCCTCGCCGTACAACGTGCCTCAGGCGCTGGCCCTGCTGAAGCTGCCGCTCGGCGCCGTGAGCGCCATGGGCGCGCTGATCGCGATCCGGGGTGACTTCATCCCCGGGTTCTCCGACCTGGACTCGCAGCAGCAGATCCTGGCCTACGCCTTCGCCTTCGGCGTCGCGCAGCAGCTGCTCACCGGGGTCGTCGACCGGCAGGCGCGCACCATCCTGAAGACCAGCCCGGGCAAGGCCACGACCACGACGCGGCCCGAGCGCGGGCCCCGGCCACAGCCCGGGCCGGGCGCCTACGGCGGCGCCGAGGGCGCGCCGCTGCCGGAGCCCGTCTCGATCGACGAGCCCGCCCTCGCCTGAGAGCACGTTCGGGCCCGGCGGACCTGCCGGTTTGAGCCGCGTCGGGACGCGCAACGTGGCAATATCTTCACGAGATGCACATATCGTCTCGGGAAGGGGCCTGATGGCTGCGCGCTGGGCGACCCGCGGACGACGCGTCTCGAGGGACCACATGTCCGCCACCGAGCGGGCCCTGGCCGAGAGCAACGAGCGCTACCGCTCCCTGTTCGCCTACAACCCGCACGCGGCCTTCTCGCTGGATGCCGAGGGCACGTTCATCGACGCCAACGAGGTGGCCCAGCAGATGAGCGGCTACAGCCTGGAGGAGTTCCAGCAGATCGACTTCACCCAGATCCTGGTCCCGGAGCACGTGCCCGCCGCCATCGACGCGTTCGCGGGAGCACTCAACCGCGAGCCGCAGCAGCTGGTGGCGAACATGCGCACCAAGGACGGCCACCTGCTGGAGCTGAGCATCGCGGCCGTGCCGGTCATCGTGTACGACGAGGTGGTCGGCGTGCACGGCGTGGCCGAGGACGTCACGGAGAACAACGAGATGCGGCGCGAGCTCGAGCGCACCCGCCGCGCGGCCGAGGAGGCGAGCGCGGCCAAGTCCCTGTTCCTGGCCAACATGAGCCACGAGGTCAGGACGCCGCTCACGAGCGTGCTCGGGGCGACCGAGATGCTCGCGGAGGACGACCTCGACCCGCACCAGCAGTACCTCGTCGACGTGATCCACCGGTCCGGGGAGCGCCTGCTGCGCCTGGTCAACGACATCCTCGACGTCTCGCGCCTCGAGGCCGGCAAGCTCGAGGTGCACGCCTCGCCGTTCGACGTACGCACCCTGGTCCGGGACGTCGCGACCTGGGCAGCCCCCCTCGCCGAGCGCGAGGGACTGACCCTGGCGTGCAGCGTGGACCCGGCGCTGCCCGCGCAGGTCGTCGGCGACGCGATGCGGGTCTCGCAGGTGCTGACGAACCTGCTGGGGAACGCCCTGAAGTTCACGGAGGCCGGTCAGGTGCGGATGGCCGTCGAGTCCGGCCCGAGGCTGGGCAGCATCCACGAGGTGTGCTTCGTCGTCGAGGACTCGGGAATCGGCATCCACGGCGACCAGCTCGCCGGCCTGTTCGAGTCGTTCACCCAGGTGGACACCTCCACGACGCGCAAGTACGGCGGCGCCGGGCTCGGCCTGGCGATCTGCCAGGAGCTGGTCACTCTGATGGGCGGCACCCTCGAGGCGCGCAGCACCCCGGGACGCGGCAGCACGTTCTCCTTCACGCTGCCGCTACGGGTCCCCCCAGTGGCTGGCTAGTAGCCCGACCCCTGCTTGACCTTCTCCCGTTCGGCAGTGGTGGTGCGGCCCTTCTCGTCGAGCGTGGTGCACGCGTCCTCGATGTCCCGGGTGAGCTGGTCGACCTGCTCGCGGCTCATCGTCTCCTTGACGAGGGCGCGCAGGATCTTCACCTTCTCGGCCTTCGGCGGGAGGGTGTACGCCGGAACCATCCAGCCTCGCTCCGCCGAGAGCTGCCAGGCGATGTCGGACTCGTCGTAGGAGGCGTCGTGCCCGGGCTTGAGCCGGAACGCCACCAGCGGGAGCTGCTCGAGGTCCTCGCCGATCACCTCGAAGCGACCGCTCTCGCGCAGGTTCGCTGCGAGCACGCGCGCGTTCGTCTGCATCTGCTTCATCACGTAGGTGTAGCCCTCGCGCCCGAGCCGGACGAAGTTGTAGTACTGCGCCAGCACCATCGAGGCACCCGTGGAGAAGTTCAGCGTGAACGTCGCGTCGGTCTTGCCGAGGTAGTTCTCGTAGAAGACCAGGTCCTCGGCGAGGTCGGACTTCTCGCGGAAGACCAGCCAGCCGATGCCCGGGTAGACGAGGCCGTACTTGTGGCCCGACACGTTGATCGACCGCACCTGCTCGAGCTGGAAGTCCCACTTCGAGTCGGGGTAGAGGAAGGGCCAGACGAACGCACCGCTGGCTCCGTCGACGTGCATCGGGACGTCGAGGCCCTTCTCGGCCTTCAGGTCGAGCAGCAGCTGGTTGATCCCGACGATGTCGTCCATGTGCCCGGTGAACGTGGTGCCGAGCACGCCCACGACCCCGATGCTGTTCTCGTCGATGTGCGGAGCGACGTCGTCGGGCCCGATCGTGTACTTGTTCTCCGCCAGCGGGACGATCCGCGGCTCGACGTCGAAGTAGCGGCAGAACTTCTCCCACACGACGTGCACGTCGCCACCGAAGACCAGGTTGGGCTTGTCCACGGGGAGGTTCGCGGCCTCGCGGCGCTCCTTCCACTTCCACTTCAGCGACAGGGCGCCGAGCATGATCGCCTCCGAGGAGCCCTGGGTCCGGCAGCCCGTCGTCTCGCCTGGGTGCGTGGAACAGGTCGGCCAGCATCCGGATGCAGCGCTGCTCGATCTCCGCGGAGATGGGGTACTCGGCATGGTCGATGAAGTTGGTGTGCAGGTTCTCCGCGATGAGTCGCTGCGCCTCGGGCTCCATCCAGGTCGTGACGAAGGTCGCCAGGTTTCGCTGCGGGATCGCCCTCCATGGCGAGGTCCTCGTCGACCAGGCGCATCGCGTCGGTCGGGGTCATCCCTCCCTGGGGGAAGGACTTCGACGGCGCCGGCTCGGTGAGGAAGCGGTTGCCGAAGAGGGCCTGGGCTGGGGTGTCTGCGGAGCGTGGCTCAGTCGTCATGGTTGCGAGTCAAGCACCGCGAAGGCCTCCTGTGGAACACCCACTTCGGGTGTTCATTCGCCGGTGGGTCGCTCGAAGAGCTGCATCACCCCGGCCACGGCGAAGCACAGGGCACCGATGAAGGTCCCCCAGTTGACGATCCCGACGTTCCACACCTCGGAGGTCGCCGGCCGGACGAACGCTGCGAGCCCGGCCAGGAAGAACAGCACCGAACCGAACTGGTTGACCGCGACGATCCACCAGCCCAGGTCCCTCAACCGCTGGGCGAACCGTCCGTTCGAGACCTCCAGCAGGGCGAGGTGACCCGACACGAGGAAGCACACGCAGCCGGTGATGTCGGGGAGCCAGATCCAGCCGTTCGTCTGGCGCGGGGTGAGGTGCTCGGCGAACGCTGCGACGAGGCTCACGGCGAAGAACAGCGTGCCGACGAACAGCACGGCGGCGCTCAGCCAGCCGATGCGGTCCGGCTCGTACTTCCACCAGCGCCAGCGACTGGAGCTGAGCGACCCGTGGTCGTCGATGTCGGTGGGGGTGTTGACCGCCTGCAGGACCGAGGCGTACCCGCCCAGGCTGAAGAACACCCCGCCGACGAGATAGGTGACGTCGACGGCTCTGGTCGAGGTGTCCCCCAGCTGCGCGAGGAGCGCACCCAGGGCGAACAGCGACCCGCCCAGGACGAAGCTGACCGCGGCGACCGCGTTGATCCTGACCAGCCGCCGGGCGGTCACCGGCTCGGCGTCCACGACACCGGTCACCACGCCGGCCGCGTCGTGGAGCTCGACCCTGCCTCGTCGCCGCGCCAGGCGCGAGGACCAGCGCGCGCTCGTGCCGTCGGGAAGTGCCCAGGTCACGCGGGTCGTGAACCAGGCGGAGTGCTCGACCCGCTGGAGGACCCAGCGGCCGGGTCGGCGCACCTTGGCGTGTGGCTCGGTCTCGGCTGACACGCTCGGAACCTAGCAACGACAGGCCCGCCAGGGATGCACCCTCGCCGGGTAGACCGCCCATGCAGCAGGATGCCCCCATGACCGATGGCCAGGACGCATCCCGGGACGCTGCCCTGGAGGCTGCCCGGAGACTGCGCTGCCGCACCGGTCCGTGCAGATCGAGGCCCGCGTCCACACCGTGGTCGAGCGCAACCTGCGGTCCCGGGGCTGGTCACCGAGGGTCTTCCCGCACACGGGGTACGCCGGCACCACGTGGGCGCGCGTGCTCGGACGGGTCCTGCTCGTCCCTCCCGGCGGCCCGCGCCAGGCTCGCGAGGACGGGCGAGGCTGGCGCCGCTTCGTGACGACGTCGGCCGGCGGCATCCCGGTCACCATCCGCATCGGCACCGAGACCCACGTCGTCACGAGCGGTCACGACGGCTATCTCGACGTACTCCTGCCGGCGGAGCTGGAGCCCGGTTGGGCCACGGCGCTGCTCTCGGTCGGGGACGCCGAACCGGTTGCCGCGAGCCTGCGCGTCGTCGGGCCGGCGACCCGGCTCGGGATGGTGAGCGACGTCGACGACACGGTGATCCAGACGATGCTGCCCAGGCCGCTGGTGGCGTTCCGCAACGCGTTCCTGGTGCGCGAGAACGCCCGGCGCACCGTGTCCGGGATGGCCGAGCTCTACCGCGAGATCGGTGAGGCGCACCCTGATGTCTTCGTCGTCTACCTCTCGACCGGCGCCTGGAACACCGCTCCGGCGCTGACCAGCTTCCTGACCAGGCACGACTACCCGCCCGGGCCGCTGCTGCTCACCGACTGGGGGCCGACACCTCAGGGTTGGTTCCGGTCGGGACAGGACCACAAGCGCGCCCAGCTGGCGCGGCTGTTCGCCGAGCTGCCGGACCTGCAGTGGCTGCTGGTCGGGGACGACGGCCAGCACGACCCCACGCTGTACGCCGAGGCGGCGACCGCCCACCCGGACAAGGTCCTCGGCATCGCGATCAGGGAGCTGAGCACGACCGAGCACGTGGTCGTCCACGGAACGCCCGTCGCCCCTACGGGCAACGAGGACGGAACCCGCACACCGGTCAGTGCACCCGACGGGTTCGGGCTGCGCGCCGGCCTGCGCGCACGCGGACTGCTACCGGGCTGAGTCCTGAGCGGGCCCTGGCTCACTCCCGCTCGGAGAGCGCCTCGGTGAGCAGGGCCACCAGTGCCTCGAGCTGCACGTCGGCCGACGACGACACCTCTTCGTCGGAGCCGTCCAGCGCCCGGGCCGCCAGGCCGGCCTTGCTGTCGATCAGCTCGGCGATCTTGGTGTCGATGGTCTGCGCCGCGATGATGCGCCAGGCCGTGACCGGCTGCTCCTGGCCGATCCGGTGGATCCGGTCGATGGCCTGGGTCTGCTCGGCGTCGGTCCACGAGAGCTCGGCGAGCACCATGTTGGAGGCGACCTGGAGGTTGAGCCCGACACCGGCCGCGGTCAGCGAGCAGACCACGATCTCGACGTCAGGATCGTTGACGAAGTCGTCGATGTTCTTCTGGCGCGACTTCGGGGTCTGGTCGCCGCGGATCGAGGAGTAGCGGATCCCGCGCTTCGCGAAGGTCGCCTCGGCCACGTCCATCACGTCGATGTGCTTGGCGAAGAAGACGACCTTGCCGACGTTGCGCGCGAGCTGCGCGGTGTAGTCGGCAGCCAGGCCGGCCTTGGCCTGACCGATGCGCCGCATCATGCTGAACACGTTCTCGCTCGACTTGTCGGTGGTCGTGTCCTCGCGCTCCCACCCGGCGACGCGGCGTACGAGCTCGTGGTCGATGCCCTCGACCACCATGCCGGAGGTGCGCGTCGCGAGCGCGCTCTCGTAGCGGGCCACGAGGCGGCGGGCGAGCTCCCGCTCGGCCTCCCGGATCGAGCGGCCTGCCTCGTCGTCGAGCTCGACCGGCAGGTCGGCCACCCTGCGGGCAGGGATGTCCGCGGCCACGTCGACCTTGCGGCGACGGACGATGCCGAGGTCGACCACGCACTGCCGCGCGGCCCGGTAGAAGCCGGGGTCCAGCGGCGTCAGGCCGGTCTCCTCCAGCGCCTCCATCAGCTCGTGGCGCGGCTTCTTCTCGTCGATCCAGCCGAGGAACTGCCAGATGGCCCGGAAGTCCTCGATGTCGTTGATCAGCGGGGTGCCGGTCAGGGCCATCAGCAGCGGACGGCCGACGCGGGTGCGGATCCGCTCGGAGAGCTGCAGCACGTGCTGCGACCGCTGGGAGGACTTGTTCTTGATGAAGTGCGCCTCGTCGACGACCATCCCCCGGAAGCCCAGGTCGCCGAGCCAGCCGACGTGCCGGTCGAGCACCTCGTAGTTCACGACCACGATGTCGGCGAAGCCGTCGATGGAGTCGCCGTCGCCGTGGATCACGGTGGGCGCCCGGCGGGGAGTCCACAGCCCGGCCTCGTGCGCCCAGTTGGTCTTGACGACGTTCGGCACCACGCACAGCAGCGGATAGGCGTTGGCGGCCTGGGCGGCGAGCAGGGCCTGGGCCGTCTTGCCCAGACCGGGCTCGTCGGCGAGCAGGAAGGTCCGGTGGCCGGCTGCGGCCGCCGCGACGACCCGCGCCTGGTGCGGCATCAGCTCGAGGCCACCCGGTGCGTTCAGTGACGCGGGCTCCGGCAGGGGCATGCAGGACGCTCCCCCGGCCACCTCCTCGAAGGACCGGAACAGCGGGCCGAGGAGCTCCCAGGTGGAGAGCTGGCGCGGCCGCGACTCGCGCGGCGGGGCGTTGGAGAAGTCGGGGGCGAGGAAGGGGTTGGCGAGCTGGCGGGAGATGACCGACTGCGGGACCACGCGGCGCTCGGTCTGCGACGAGCCCGAGGCCTCCTTGGGTGCCGCTTCGACGGGCGCCTCGAGTCCGGCGGCCGTCAGCATCTCGCGCTTGAGCACACGGGCCTCGGCCGAGAGGACGGCGTCCTCCGCGAGCAGGGCGAGCAGCGAGGTGTTGCGCGCGGCGGTCTTGGCCAGGATCGTGGCGATGCCTTCGAGCCGCTTGAGCTGCTCGGCGCGCTGCGGCTCGGTGATCTCGGTGTCGGCCTTGACCCGGGCGCGCTCCTCGCGCATCAGCATGGCCACGACCTGGAACTTCGGCCGGTCGGACTGCTTCAGGCTGCCGCGCTCGACGCTGGCCTCGACCTCGCGCACGGCACGGGCGAGGACGGGGATGATGCCGTCGTTGTCGCGCTCGCGGACGCGGCGCTGGGGTCGACGGGTGGTACGGGTAGCGCCGGACTGGCGCTGGCCTCGACGGGCCAAGAGGCTTCCTCCTGTGAACTGCACCGGCACGCTCGCCGGACATCGCTTCTGCACACCGTCGGCGGCGGGACGACGAGACGCCGACCGGAGTGGACCCGGGTGGTCACTCGACGACACGACTCGGCCCCACGGAACTGCGACAGACCGGCGCTCGGGGCCCCGACTGCCCTGCCAGGTGCGGAACTCACGACCGACTTCTCGCCGGCCGGGCCACCAACGTCTGGAGCGTGGTCGTCAGCGGGACGAACGCGCCTGGTGTTGGAGCCGTGCCCATCGTAGCGCCTCGTGCCCTGCCAGGAGACACGGATGCCCAGGAACGGTCCTCAGTCGGAAGCACCAGGGACCTGCTGGTCCCAGTCGATGACGGAGCCGGTGACCACGCCGCTGCGGTCCGACAACAGGAGCACGACCAGGGCGGCAGCGTCATCGGGCTGACCGAGCTGCCCCATGGGCAGGCCGGTGGCCGCCTGCGCGAGCCAGTCGTCACCGGCGCCGTGGAACTCTCGCTGCACCCTGTCCTCGGCGGGGGTCTCCGTCCAGCCGATGTTCACCCCGTTGATCCGGATGCGGTCCCACCGGTGGGCGTGGGCAGCGTTGCGGGTGAGACCGACCAGCCCCGCCTTCGCCGCGACGTACGGCGCCAGGTGGGGTTGGCCGCCGTGGGCCGACATCGTGATGACGTTGACGATCGTGCCCGGCGCCCCTCGGTCGACCATGTCCTGGACGGCCGCCTGCATCAGGAAGAACGGACCGCGCAGGTTGACCGCGACGTGCTGGTCGAAGAGCTCCGGCGTGGTGTCGAGCAGTGTGCCGCGGCTGGTCAGGCCGGCCGCGTTGACCAGGCAGTCGATCCGGCCGAACCGGCGTACCACCGCGGCGACGCTGGCCCGCGCCTGCTCCACGTCGGCGACGTCGGCCGCGACGAAGAGCGCCGGGCGGTCACCGCGCTGCTCGAGCTCTTCGGCGAGCTCCGTGCCGACGTCCTCGCGGCGTCCCGACACCGCGACGGTGGCTCCGGCGTCGACGGCGGCTCGGGCGACGGCGGCACCCACTCCCTGGGTGCCACCGCTGACGAGGACGACCTTGTCCTGGAGCAGGCTCACGGCTTGCTCGTGGCGCGCCGGCCGGCGTACGCGTCGAGCAGGACCTCCAGCTCCGCGGGCGGGGTGTCGGCGGCGAGGGCGTCGCGCACGATCTCGGCCTGGGAGGCCGGGGTGAGCCCGCCGACCGGCTGGTCGAGGTCCAGGTTGGTCGGGAACGGGTAGCCCTCGGCCGCCGCGGCCAGGGCGTGCCCGAGCTCGGCGTCCGGGGTGCCGGCCGCCTTGCGGTCCAGGAGCACCGGGTAGACGGCGCGGACCACACGGTCGCGGTCCACGGTCTCCATCGCCCGGCCGAACGCGGAGGAGACCTGCAACAGGTTCGCGACGCGCTGCACGTCGGCTGAGACGTTGGTCCCGGCTCCGTGGAACAGCGCCGGGTTGAAGAAGACGGCGTCGCCCTTCGCCAGCGGGAGCTGGACGTAGTGCTGCGCGAAGTGGTCACGGAACGCGGGCAGGCGCCAGGCGAGGTAGCCGGGCACGTACTGGTGGGAGTACGGCAGGTACATCGTCGGTCCGCTCTCGACCGGCATGTCGCTGTGCGCGACCGCGCCCTGCAGCGTCAGCACCGGGGAGAGCAGGTGCACGTGCGTGGGGTACTGCTCCACGGCGTCGTTCTCGAGGAACCCCAGGTGGTAGTCGCGGTGCGGGTCCTGCGCCTGCCCACCCGGGCGTACGACGTTGACCTGGGAGGTGACCTGGTAGCCCGGCCCGAGCCAGGCACCCGAGACGAGCGCGACCACGTCGTTCGCGTAGTAGTCGACGAACGCGTCCGGGTCACGCAGGGCCAGCTTCTCCTGCGCGTTCCACACGCGGTCGTTGGCACCGGCCTTCGCGAAGTGGTCGCCGACCTGTCCACCCGCGGCGCGCTCCTCGGCGATGATCGCGTCATAGGCCGCCGTCACCCGGTCGACGACCGTCGTCTCGGGGAAGGCGCCCCGGATCGCGACGACCCCAGGTCCGTCGGTGAGGGCTCGCACGAGCTCGGCCGCGACCCGCTCCTCGTCCTGCGCGTGTGCCTCGCGCACGCGCCCGGCGTCGTAGACGAGCACGTTGTCGACGACGTCGGTGGCCAGCGGGAAGTCCGAGAGCTCGGTGGTCTGCCCGACGATCCCGACGAACTCGTCGAGGTCGCAGTCGGTGGTCCGCAGCCTGGCGGCGTCACGGATGAGTGCTGCGGGTGAGGTGGTCACGAGGTTCCTCCGGTGTCAGGTGCTCGGCTTGTCGGGGTGGGGATCGGGCTTGCCTGTCACACTAGGCCGGAGCGAGGCACACAACGCATCGCGAATGCCTCAAGAACGCCTCATGGAAGGTCCATCCCATCGCACGGGCACGACGTCCCCACCGGGTCAGCGACATCGCCTCCCAGGCCGGGCTCAGTCGCGCCACGGTCGATCGGGTGCTGCACGGGCGCACCGGCGTCCGGGAAGCCACCGTGGCCCAGGTCGAGCAGGCGATCACCGAGCTCGACCGCCAGCGCTCGCAGATGCGCCTGTCGGGCCGCACGTTCCTGGTCGACCTGGTGATGCAGACGCCGGACCGGTTCGGTTCGGCCGTCCAGAAGGCCCTCGAGCTCGAGCTGCCGGCGCTGCGGCCGGCAGCCTTCCGCGCGCGCTTCCAGCTCAGTCAGCACACCGACGCCGACCGGGCGACGGAGAGCCTCGCCGCCATCGCGCGGCGAGGTTCTGACGGCGTCATCCTGAAGGCACCCGACGACCCGCGCGTCGCGGAGGCCGTCGACACCCTCGCCTCGACCGGCATCCCGGTGGTCACCTTCGTCACCGATCTGCCGTTCAGCCGTCGGGTGGCCTACGTCGGGCTCGACAACCGCTCGGCGGGAGCGACCGCGGCGTACCTCGTCAGCCAGTGGAGCGGTGATGACAGGGGCGAGGTCCTGGTCACCCTCAGCAGCTCCTCGTTCCGCGGGGAGGAGGAACGCGAGGTCGGTTTCCGCGCGACACTGCGTGACCTGGCACCCGGCCGGACCATCCACGAGGTGACCGACACCGACGGCCTGGACAGCACCATGTTCGAGGCCGTGGGACGCGTCCTGGAGGACAGACCTTCGCTCGACGCCGTCTACTCCATCGGCGGCGGGAACACCGCGACGCTGGAGGCGTTCCGGGCAGCCGGACGGAAGCCACAGGTGTTCGTGGCCCATGACCTCGACGGCGACAACCGCGGACTGCTGCGCAGCAGGGAGCTCTCGGCCGTGCTGCACCACGACCTGCGCGCCGACATGCGGCGGGCCTGCCGCCTCATCATGCAGGCGCAGGGTGCACTGCCGGGCAGCCCGGTCAGCATCCCTTCCCAGGTCCAGCTGGTGACGCCGTACAACGAGCCGTCGAGCCTGTCGCTCACGGAGCGAGCAGCGCCCTAGGCGAGCGGCAGGTGCACGGTGAACGTCGACCCGACCATGTGCTCGGAGCGCACCGAGATCTCGCCACCGTGGCCCTTCACGATCGAGTCCACGATGGTCAGGCCGAGACCGGATCCCTGGATGGCGTGCTCGTGCGCGGTCGTGGACCGGAAGAACCGGGTGAACAGGTCCCGCTGCTCCGCCTCGGGGATCCCGAGCCCGTTGTCCGTGACCTCGAGACGAGCCTGGTCGTCGTCGACCTCCAGGGTGCACCGGACCCAGCCCCCGTCCCCGGTGAACTTCACCGCGTTGCTCACCAGGTTGGAGACAAGGCTCTCCAGGCTCTGCTGGTCACCCGACACGATCACCGGCGTCGATGGCACCGCGAAGGTCACCTCCAGCAGACGCGTCCCGTACACCGGCTGGAGCGTCGCCTGCGCCGCCGACACCACGCGGCGCAGATCCACGTCCTCGTGCTCGTGCGCGAACGCGCCGGACTCCAGGCTCGAGAGCACGAGCAGCTCGTTGGCCAGGGCCGTCAGCCGGTCACTGTTGCGACGGATCGCCTCGATGAACTCCTTCTGGACCTCGGTCAGGGCACCGGCCTCCCCGTCGAGGAGCAGCTCGATGAAACCGGTGATGCTGGTCATCGGCGTACGCAGCTCGTGACTGACGGTGGCGACGAACTCGCTCTTCGCCTGCCGCGCCTGCGCGTTCAGCAGGTACGCCGTCGCCACGTCGGCCAGCGTGTGCGCTGCGGCCATGTCACGGGCGTCGAGGCCGCCCGCCGTCGTGCGGTAGAGGTCGAGGGCGCCGAGGCTGCGGTCCTCGTTGCGCAACGGGAACGTGAACACCGCCACGAGGCCCTCGGCGAGGGCCCGCTCCGCAAACCTCGGGAAGCGGTCGTCGAGCGCGAGGTCAGGGATCGAGATCGAGCCGTCGGTCTCGTACGCCGCCAGGCACGGGCCTTCACCGAGCGCTGTCTGGAGGTGCTCGTAGCGCACCGCCGACTCGTCGGACCCGGCGATGAACTGGGGATGGGTGGTCGCCGAGATGAGCGAGACGCCGGCTGCGTCGATCGGGAGGATGTCCACGATCCGCCGGACCAGGTGGTCGAGGATCCCCTGGATCGGGAAGTCCGTGACCAGGGTCCGGGCGAACTCGGTCAGCACGTCGGAGAGACGGTCCTCGGTCAGCATCAGCGCCCCCGGAACGGTGGTCCGCGGGGTCTGGGCGGAAGATCTCGGCCGAGGAGCCGAGTCAGAGGCCTCCACAGCCAGGTCGAGCATACGCGGCGAGTCGGACATGATCGTCTTGTTCAGGGCCCTTCAGGGCCAGCACGCGAGTCAGGAGTCAGTGATGGAGTACGCACGTCTGGGCAGCTCGGGACTGAAGGTCAGCAGGATCGCCCTCGGCTGCATGAGCTTCGGCGACACCTCGCGGGGGTTCAGCGAGTGGGCCCTCGACGACGAGGCCGCCGCGCCGATCTTCCGGCAGGCCGTGGAGCTGGGCATCACCTTCTGGGACACCGCCAACGTCTACAGCGTCGGCACCTCGGAGGAGATCGTCGGTCGCGCGATCAAGGAGTACTCCCGTCGCGAGGACGTGGTGCTGGCGACCAAGGTGTTCTTCCCGATGCACGACGGTCCGGGCGGTTCCGGCCTGTCACGCAAGGCGATCATGGAGCAGATCGACGCCTCGCTGACCCGGCTCGGGACCGACTACGTCGACCTCTACCAGATCCACCGCTTCGACCCGCACACCCCGGTGGAGGAGACGATGGAGGCCCTGCACGACGTGGTGAAGGCCGGCAAGGCCCGCTACCTCGGCGCGTCCTCGATGTGGGCCTGGCAGCTCTCGAAGATGCAGTACGCCGCCGACCTGCACGGCTGGACCCGCTTCGTCTCGATGCAGAACCAGTACAGCCTGATGCAGCGTGAGGAGGAGCGCGAGATGTTCGGCCTGCTCGCCGACCAGGGCGTCGGCAGCATCCCGTGGAGCCCCCTGGCGAAGGGCCGGCTCGCCCGTCCCTGGGGTGAGCAGACGCAGCGCTCGGACACCGACCCGATGGGCAAGCGCTACACCGGCGACGAGAACCAGGCCATCGCCGACGCCGTCCAGCAGGTCGCCGAGGCCCGCGGCGTGCCGATGGCGCAGGTCGCTCTCGCGTGGGTGCTGCGCAACCCGGCGGTCACGGCTCCCATCGTCGGGCCGACCAAGTCCCACCACCTGCCCGATGCGGTGGCTGCCCTGGACGTGCAGCTCACCGACGACGAGGTCGAGGCGCTGGAGGCGGCGTACACCCCGCGGGAGCCGAGCGGCTACTGACTGGTCGCAGGCTGGGCTCAGAGGACCTTGCCGGGGTTGAAGATCCCGAGCGGGTCGAGGGTCTGCTTGATGCCGCGCTGCACCTCGATCGCCAGCGGGTCGAGCTCGCGGAGCATCCCGTCGCGCTTCAGCAGGCCGACCCCGTGCTCGCCGGTGACCGTGCCACCCAGGGCGATCGCCGCGTCCAGCATCTCCTCGAACGCGGCCTGTGCCGCAGTGCGCGCCGCGTCGTCGCCGGGCGGGGTGATCAGCAGCGGGTGCAGGTTGCCGTCCCCGGCGTGCGCGATGGTCGCCATCGTCACGTCGTGCCGTCGGGCGATCTCCTCGAGCTGGCCGAGCATCGTGGGGAGCGCCGACCGGGGCACGCAGACGTCCTCGGTGAGCACCGGGCCGAGCCGTTCGAGCGCCGGGTAGGCGAGGCGGCGGGCTGCGAACAGGGCGTCGGCCTCGTCGTCGTCGGTGGAGACCATGGCGAACATCGGGTCGCCCGCACCGAACGCGTCGACGACGGCCTGCGCCTCGGCGTCGCCGCCCTCGCCCGGTGTGTCGACCCGCGCCAGGAGCAGCGCGGCGGCGTCCGCCTCGAGCCCCAGGTGCTTCCAGTCCTCCACCGCGGTCAGGCAGGCGCGGTCGAGCAGCTCGAGGGCCGAGGGGGTCAGGCCCCGCCGGGTCACCTCGGCGACGGCGACGCCCGCGTCGACGAGGCTCCGGTAGGCGCCGACCACGGTCCGCGGCTTCCCGGCCAGGGCCGGGCGCAGGCGCAGCGTCACCTCGGTGATCACACCGAGCGTCCCCTCGGAGCCGACCATCAGGGCGGTCAGGTCGTAGCCGGCCACGCCCTTCGCCGTACGCCGGCCGAGGGTGACGACGTTGCCGTAACCGGCCGGTCCGCCCATCACGGCGCGCATCCCGAGCACGTAGTCGCGGGTGACGCCGTACTTCACGCAGCACAGACCGCCCGCGTTCGTGGCGACGTTGCCCCCGATCGTCGACCAGGGCGAGCTCGCTGGGTCGGGCGGGTACCAGAGCCCCTGCTCGGCCACCACGGCCTTGAGGTCGTCGTTGACGATGCCGGGCTCGACGACCGCGATGAGGTTCTCGGCGTCGACCTCCCTGACCGCCGTCATCCGCGACAGGTCGAGGACCACGCACCCGTCGACCGCGTTCGCGCCACCCGAGAGTCCGGTGCCGGCCCCGCGCGGCACGAGCGGAACGCCGAGGTCCGCGCAGACGGTGACCGCGTGGGCCACCTCGTCCTCGGTGCGGGCACGCAGCGCCACCGCGGCCGCGCCGACGTGGGCCCACTCCGCTTCGTCCCCGGAGAGCGAGGCGACCACGTCGGCGTCCGTGACGAGCCGGTCGTCCGGGATCCCCCGTCCGAGCGCCTCGAGCAGGGTCATGTGGCGCGCCCGCGTCGGTCCACGGGGTCAGTCCTGCCCGGGCATGATGCGCAGGTCCCGGACGGCGCCGTTGTCGAGAGCGGTCAGGGCCTCCTGGTAGGCCGGGCTGTCGTGCGCAGCCCGGGCAGCCTCGACCGAGTCGAACTCGATGAGCACGGTGCGGGTCACCTCGCCCGACTCGTAGGTCTGCTCGGGCGTGCCGCGTGCCAGGAAGGTGCCACCTGCGGCCGTGAGAGCCGGGCCGGCCAGCTCGGCGTACGCCGCCACCTTGTCCTCGTCGACGATCTCCTTGTACACGCTGATCCAGTAGGCGCTCATGCACCGAGGCTAGCCGTGGTGGAGGCGACTCAGACCTGGGCCGGCGCCCCGTCGATCGCGTCGAGCCGGGCGAGCAGCTTGTCGACCAGGCTCTCGAGCTGGGCGGCGTCCTGGTCGCTGAGCACGTCGAAGACGAGCCTCCGGACCGCCTCGACATGACCGGGGGCGGCCCGCTCGATGGTTGCCCGCCCCTGCTCGGTGATCTCGATGAAGGCCCCGCGGCCGTCCTCCACGCAGCCTGCCCGGCGAACCAGTCCGCGCCGTTCCATCCGGGTGACGTGGTGGGAGAGCCTGCTGCGCTCCCAGAGCATCTGGCAGGCCAGGTCACTGACCCGCACCCGCCCCTCGGGGCTGTCGGTGAGGTTGACCAGCACCTCGAAGTCGGGGTGCGACAGGCCGGAGTCGTCCTGCATCTCACGGTGCAGGGTGGCGTTCAGCTGCGCGTTCAACCGCAACCACCGTCGCCAGAGGCGCTGCTCCTCGGGGCTCAGCCACCGGACTTCCGAACTCATGGGAACATCATACCCGGGAATAGTTGACACGTCACCTAGGTTGGGATTCAATGTAAGTGACACATCACCGACCAACCTTCAGGAGCAAGTCATGACCACCACCGTGAACACCCCCGCCACGCTGGACGACCTGTCCGGCACCTACGTCATCGACGCCGCCCACACCCGCATCGGCTTCGTCGCCCGCCACGCCATGGTCACCAAGGTCCGCGGCGCCTTCAACGAGTTCGAGGGCAGCGCCGTCGTCGACGCCACCGACTTCGCCCGGTCCAGCGCCCAGCTGACCATCCAGGCCAACAGCATCGACACCCGCCAGGCCCAGCGCGACGAGCACCTGCGCAGCAACGACTTCCTCGGCATGGAGGAGTTCCCGACGATCACCTTCGTCTCCACCGGTGTGAAGCAGACCGGCCCCGCGAGCCTCGAGCTCACCGGCGACCTCACCATCAAGGGCGTGACCAACTCCGTCACGGTCCCGTTCGACTTCGAGGGCGCAGCCACCGACCCGTTCGGCAACCTCCGCGTCGGCTTCGAGGGCTCCGTGGTGATCAACCGCAAGGACTACGGCATCACCTGGAACGCCGCGCTCGAGACCGGCGGCGTGCTGGTCAGCGACAAGATCACCCTCGAGTTCGAGGTCTCCGCGATCAAGGCCGCCTGACCCGCAGCACCAGCTCCACCCCACCGCTCCTGGGGAACGGGGCCGGCCCGCACGGCCGGCCCCCACCCCTGGCAGCAAGCACCCAGCTCAACCAGCGTCTGTCTGTGCCGACAAGCCGGAGCCGATCTCCGCGAGGTGGCCCAGCACCGTCACGACCGAGAGGCGCTCGGCGATGTCGCGGCGCGAGAACGCGACGATGTGGCGTACGGCGCCGACACCGACCAGCGGTCGCGTCACGACTCCGGGTCCGGGCCGCGTCGTGAACCGTGGCAGCAGCGCCAGTCCGAGACCGGCTGCCACGAGTGCCTCCACGACCCGGTTGTCGCGCAGCTGCTGCACCCGCTCGATGCGTCGCCCGGTGAGGTTCTCGATCGCGATCAGCACCGTGTCGAAGGGGTAGCCCTCCGGCACCCCGATCCACTTCTCCCCGACGACGTCCTCGGGAGTGAGCTCCGAGCGCCCGGCCAGGCGATGACCTGCCGGCAGCGCGACGTCGAGCGGCTCGGCCGCCAGAGTCATCCGGCGCAGCGGTCCGACGTCGCCCTCGGCGTCGTCGGTGAGGGTGTGACCGATGACGATGTCGTGGTCGACCGCGCGTCCCGCGAAGTCGGCCTCGGCGATGTCGAAGTCGTCGAGCTCGATCCGGATGTCGGTGTCCAGCAGCCGCACCAGGAGCTCGGGCACCAGCACCTCGGCGGCGCTCGGGAGAGCACCGATGGTCACCAGCCCCTGGGGCGCGTCCCGCAACGCATCGAGGTCGCGCTGCACCCGGGCCAGTGCCTCGGCCACGTCCACGGCCCCGTCGGCGAGGATCCTCCCCGCCCGGGTGAGCCGCACCCCCCGCCCGTGGGCCTCGACGAGCGGCACCCCGGCCGCGCGCTCGGCCGAGCGGAGCTGCTGGGACACCGCGGACGGCGTGCGGTACGTCGCGGCGGCGACGCCGGTCAGGGTGCCGCGGTCGGCGAGCTCCCGCAGCAGCTCCAGGTGGCGCACGTCCATGTAGACAGCCTAAAGACTCCGTGCAGTATTTGTCGCTTGTCCTTCACACTCGGCCGACGGAGGCTGAGCAGGTGCCCACCTCCGGACTGCCGACCAGCCACCGGCTGCTCGCCTGCCTCGTCGCCCTGATCTGGGGGGTCAACTTCCTCGCGATCCACGCGTCGCTGGACCAGTTCCCACCGTTGTTCCTGGTGGCGCTGCGGTTCACGCTGCTGGCGATCCCGACGATCCTGTTCGTCCCGCGCCCGCAGGTGCCGACGAGGTGGCTGGTCGGCTACGGGCTGGGCTTCGGAGTCCTGCAGTTCACCTTCCTCTACACCGGCATGGCTGCCGGGATGCCGGCCGGACTGGCCTCGCTGGTCCTGCAGGCGTCCGGCCCGTTCACGCTCATCCTGGGCGCCCTCCTGCTCAACGAGCACGTGCGCGGACGGCAGTGGCTGGGGCTGGCCGTGGCCGCGGTCGGCATGACGCTCGTGGGCTTCTCCCGGGCCGGGGCGGCACAGCTGCTCCCCTACGTGCTGGTGCTGCTGGCTGCCCTCGGCTGGGCCCTGGGCAACCTGTCCAGCCGCCTCGCCAAGCCACCCAACCCGCTGCACCTCACCCTGTGGATGTCGGTCGTGGTGCCCCTGCCGATGCTCGCGCTCTCGCTGCTCCTCGAGGGACCGACCGCGATCGGCGACTCGCTGGCCACCTCGCTGACGGCCGAGGCGATGCCGGCCTGGATCGGGCTGGCCTACACGGTGGTGATCGGCACGGTCCTGGGCTCGGGCATCTGGACCTGGCTGCTGGCCCGGCACCCGGCCGGCGTCGTGGGGCCGTTCTCGATGCTGGTGCCGGTGGTCGGCATGGCCACCGCCGCCCTCGCGCTGGGCGAGATCCCCACCGTGCTCGAGGGCGTCGGCGGCGTGATCGTGGTGACCGGCGTGCTCATCGGCGCGCTCAACCACAAGGCTCGTCGGCGGAAGGCCGACGCGGCCGGCGTCGTACCGGAGCCGGCGCCGCTGGTGGGCGCCGCTGACTCGCGCTGACGCGCGGGGTCAGCCGACCATGCCGGCCAACGTGAGCTGGTGGTCCACAGCGATCAGCTCGGCAGCTCGCTCGCCGATCATGATGCAGGCCGCGTTGGTGTTGCCGCTCACCACGGTCGGCATCACGCTGGCGTCGGCGACCCGCAGCCCGGCCACGCCGAGCACCCGCAGCTCGGCGTCGACCACGTTGCCCATCCGGCACGTCGAGGTCTCGTGGTAGACCGTCAGCGCGTAGTGGCGTGCCAGGTCCTCCAGCAGCGCGTCACTGGGTACGTCGCCCGCGGTGTGACCGTGGGCCGCGGCCAGGGCCGGTGGCACCATCAGCGGGCCGATGCCGTCGCCGGGCCAGTGCTCGACGATCTCCAGAGCGCGCCGGATCACCGCGAGCATGACCGTGACGTCGTGCGGGTCGTCGAGGTAGTTGAGGTCGATCCGCGGCGCGTCCGCGACGTCCGCGCTGACGAGGCGCACCTCGCCCTCGGAGTGCGGTTGCACCGGGTTGGGCAGCACGACGACGGTCTCCGCGTCGGGTGAGAGCGCGGCATCCGGATCGGTGAAGTAGTCACCGGGCTCGACCCGGAAGAGGCCGCGCCAGATGTCGGGCGTGTAGCCACAGGCGAGCAGCCCGATCTGGGCGTCATGGGTGTGCAGGTCGCCCAGCCCGGTGGAGAAGAAGGCCACCGCGTCGTACAACGAGGACGAGGCCAGCCCCTCCCCGGTCGTCGCCCACTCCATCACCCGACGCTCGGCCTCGGCCTTCAGCCCGGCCAGCTCCGGCGGGAGGTCCGCGTCGTCGGCAGGGTCGGCCGGCAGCGGACCGGCGGGAGCGCGCAGCGCGTCGGGGCCGAGCGAGATCGCGATCTCGGTCATCGTCAGCGCCACCCCTGGTGCCGGGAACGCCAACGGCACGTGCAGGTGGTCCTTGAGGTGCTTGCCGACGTGCGGGTTGTCGAGCACGCACTCGACACCGACCGAGGCGAGCTCGTCGGTCGGCCCGATGCCGGACAGGAGCAGCAGCTGCGGTGAGCCGATGGCCCCGGCACTGACCACGACCTCCCGCTCAGCGTGGAGGGTCGCCGTTGCTCCGTCGGCGTCGCGGTAGCGCACACCGGTGGCGCGCAACCCGCCCCCGTCGGGCTCGAGCAGGAGCTGCTCGACCTGGGCGTGCGTGATGATCGTGAGGTTCTCCCGCTCCAGCACCGGCTCGAGGAACGCGTGGTACGTCGAGGAGCGCTTCCCGTCGCGGGTGGTGGTCTGGAACAGCGAGGCACACCCGGTCGGGCCACCCCGGTCGCGGCTGTTGTAGTCCCCCATCGGGATCCCGGTCGCCTCCGCAGCCTCGACGAACTGCTCGGCAGCCACGGTGCGCGGCGAGCGCACCGACACCCCGAGCGGGCCACCGGTGCCGTGGACGTCGTCGTCGATGACGACACCCTCCGGCGGGTCCGGTGGGGCGAGGTCCTCGCTCTTCAGGAAGTACGGGAGCACGTCGTCGTAGGACCAGCCCTTGCCGTCCCCGGCTGCCCAGCTGTCGAAGTCGCCGGGGTGACCGCGCACGTAGGCCATGTAGTTGAGACCGGACGACCCGCCGAGCATCTTGCCGCGCGGCACCATCATCCGGCCGTCGGTCAGTCCCTTGCCCGCGCCACCCGGGTCGCCGGTGTACATCCAGTCGACCTCGGGGTCGAGCTGCAGCGAGGCGACCGCGGCCGGCATCGCCTCGTGCGCGGGCGGCGTGCCGCCGGCCTCGACGAGCGCGACCCGCACCGAGGCGTCCTCGGTGAGACGGGCGGCGATCACCGCGCCGGCCGATCCACCCCCGACCACGATGAAGTCGAAACGGTCGGCCGGGGAGGCCGCTGGCTGGCTGGCTGCGTCGCTCACCTTGTGATGTCTACCACTCCGGGACTTCGGGCAACAGGACACCGGAGTGGTAGGCAGGAGCCGTGCTCGAGACCTTCCAGGACCATGACGTCGACGTCGACGGGACCCGCATCCATGCTGCCGTGGCCGGTGACGGACCACCGGTCCTCCTGCTCCACGGCTACCCCCAGACCCACGTCATGTGGCACCGGATCGCTCCGGCAGCTGGCCGAGCGCCACACGGTCGTGCTCGCCGACCTGCGGGGGTACGGCGACTCGTCGCGGCCGGCCTCCGAGGCCGACCACGCGTCGTACTCCAAGCGCGCGATGGCCGCCGACCAGGTCGGGCTGATGCGCCGGCTCGGCTTCGAGAACTTCGCGCTCGTCGGTCACGACCGCGGCGCCCGGGTGGCCCACCGGCTCTGCCTCGACCACCCCGAGGCCGTCTCGCGGGTGGCGCTGCTCGACATCGTGCCGACGCGGCACGTCTTCACCCACGTCGACCGTGCCCTGGCGACGGCGTACTACCACTGGTTCTTCCTCGCGCAGGCTCCCGATCTGCCCGAGCACCTGATCGGTGCCGACCCGGAGTACTACCTGCGCCGCAAGATCGCGCAGTGGTCCGGCGGCGAAGGCACCGAGGCCTTCGCGCCGGAGGCGATCGAGGAGTACGTCCGCTGCTTCAGCGACCCCGACGTGATCCGGGGCAGCTGCGAGGACTACCGCGCCGGTGCCTCGATCGACCTCGAGCACGACGAGGTGGACGCCGACGCCGGTCGCCGCGTGCAGTGCCCGGCGCTCGTGCTCTGGGGCGCCGAGGGCTTCGTCGGCCAGGCCTACGACGTGCTCGACGTGTGGAGGCAGTACGCCGCCGACGTACGCGGTCACGCCCTCGGCGGCGGCCACTTCCTCGCCGAGGAGGAGCCCGCCGCCACCCTCGCCGCCCTCACCGACTTCCTCGACCCGCAAGACGGGTAGTCCCATGCATTCGGACCCCATCGGCCCGAAACAGGGTCCGTTGCATGGGACTATCCGCTAGCGGCTGACCGACCCGAACGCACTCCGGTGGAAGACGAGCGGCTGGGAGTTGTCGGCGTGCTCGACGGCGTGGAGCCGCAGGATCACGATGGTGTGGTCCCCGGCCTCCACCTCGTGGTGGATGGTGCAGTCGAACTGGGCCAGTCCCTCGTCGAGGGTGACCGCGCCGTCGTCGGTGACGGTCACGACCACTCCGTCGAAGCGGTGCTCCACCTCGCCTGCGAGCTGGCGGCAGACGGCGCCGTGGTGGTCCGCCAGGATCGTCACGCCGAGGTGGTCGGCCTGCCGCAGCGTGGGCCAGGTCCTGGACCTGTTCGCGACCGAGAACGACACCAGCGGCGGGTCCAGGCTGACCGAGGTGAACGAGCTGGCGGCCAGGCCCACGTTGGCGCCGTCGACCTGCGCGGCCACGGCGACGACACCGCTGGGAAAGATCCCGAACGCCTCGCGCACGCGCTCGGGGTCGAGGTCCTGGTTGGTGGAGAAGGCACCGAGCGCCGGGACCTGGGTCATCGGCTGCCGCGTGCGGCGAAGGGCACAGCCTTCGACGGACGACGCGGCGGCGCGGGGTGCTCCCAGCGACCACGCTCGGCCAGGACCGGCAGGACTCCCTCACCGAACCAGTAGGCGCTCTCCAGGTGCGGGTAGCCGCTGAGGATGAACTCGTCGATCCCGAGCTCGGCGTACTCCTCGATCCGGTCGGCGACCTGCTCGTGGCTGCCGACGAACGCGGTGCCTGCTCCGCCGCGCACCAGCCCGACCCCCGCCCACACGTTCGGGTAGATCTCCAGGCCGTCCTTGCTGCCCTTGTTCAGGTCGAGCATCCGGCGCTGGCCCTCGGACTCGCTGCGGGCGAGCCCGGCCTGGACCTTCTCGATCGCCTCGGCGTCGATGCCCTCCAGCAGCCGGTCGGCCTCGGCCCAGGCCTCGTCGGCGGTGTCGCGGGTGATCGTGTGCATCCGGATGCCGAAGCGCACCTCGCGTCCCTCGCCGGCGGCGAGCTTGCGGATCCACTCGATCTTGTCGCGCACGGCCTCGGGCGGCTCGCCCCAGGTCAGGTAGACGTCGGCGTACTTCGCGGCGACGTCACCGGCCGCCGGCGAGGAGCCGCCGAAGTAGACCTCGGGGACCGGATCGGGGACCTGGTCGAGCACCGCGTCCTCGACCTGCAGGTGCTCGCCCTGGAAGTTCACGGTCTCGCCCCGCCACAGGGCGCGGACGATGTGCAGGAACTCACCGCACCTGGCGTAGCGGGCGTCCTTGTCGAGGAAGTCGCCGTACATCCGCTGCTCGTGGCTCTCCCCACCCGTGACCACGTTGAGCAGCAGCCGGCCGCCGGTGAGGTTCTGGAAGGTGCCGGCCATCTGCGCGGCGAGGTACGGCGCGGTCAGGCCCGGCCGGAAGGCGACCAGGAACTTCAGCCGCTCGGACACCTGGCTGAGCATCGCGGTCGAGAGCCACGCGTCGTCGCACCAGGCGCCCGTCGGCGTGAGCGCGGCCTCGAAGCCGACGTCCTCCGCGGCGCGGGCCACCTGCCCGAGGTAGGACACGCTCGCCGGGCGACCGGACGGGCCGGCGCTCACCCCGTGCCCACCGCCGACGACGTGGCGTCCGTCCCCGCCGTTGGTGGGCAGGAACCAGTGGAACTTCAGCTGCGACATGCCGTCTCCTTCTCAGAGCAGTCCGGGAGCGGAAGCGTGACGTGAGCTCGCCTCGAGCCGCGGACAAAAATGCGTAATGTCCACAAACATACAAGACTTTACGTTCCCGCGACCGCCGCCCCCACCGAGGGCACGAGCGGTTGCTGCTCCGCCTCGACCACGGCCGGCACCTCGGCGGGGCCGAGGTCACCTCCCGCCTGCTCGAGGAGACTGCGCGCCGCGGACCTGCCCGCCTGCACCATCCGGTCGAGCTGGTGGAACTCCAGCAGACCCACGCCCAGCGTCGGCGGGGTGACGACCCACGCGCCGTGGGACCGGGCAGCGGCGACGGCACCTCCACTGCCGATCATCATCGTGCGCAGCAGGGTCTCGCCCAGCGCGGGAACCCGCGGCGGCCCGGTCCGTGTTCGCGGCCCTCCCCCGCCGCCCATGGAGATGTTCACGGCCACGACGGGTCCCTCGTCCCGCTCGGTGAGCAGGTCGACCGGAAGGTTGTCGAGCACCCCACCGTCGACCAGCAGCCGACCGGTGTCGTCGGGGATCGGGGCGAACAGCACCGGCAGCCTCACCGATGCGCTGACCGCGTCGACGACGTTGCCGCGGCGATGCACCTGCCGCGTGCGCGAGATGAGATCGGTGCTGACCGTGCGCAGCTGTCGGGGCAGCCCCTCGAGGACTGCGTCACCTGTGAAGGCCCGCACCAGAGCGGCGCGCACTCGCGCTCCCTTGGCCAGCGAGTGCGCCGGCAACCGCCAGTCACCGAAGGGGTTGCGACGGACGAACTCGGCGTAGCAGACCTGCTCGAGCTCCGCGCTGTCCATGCCGTGTGCATGCAGTGCCGCGACCACCGCGCCGATGCTGCTGCCGGCCACCCGGTCGACGTGCAACCCGGAGTCCGCCAGCTCCAGGAGCACTCCGACGTGGGCGAACGCTCGGGCGCCACCGCCCGCGAGCACGAGGCCCAGCGACCGACCGGCGAGTCGGTCGGCGAGCGCACGCAGGTCGACGGCCGGGTCGTGAGCGACGCAGGTCAGCTGCCAGGCATCGGTGGCAGCCACCCACGCCGCGCGCTGCGCCATGTCGGGATCGGGGCCGACCAGCACGAGGTCGGGCTGGCGGGACGGCGCCGGATCCAGCGCAGCGGTGGGCACCGCAACGTCGCTGCGGGCGACGAGCACGACCACGTCGGCCTGTCGCAGGCAGAAGTCGCTCCAGGCCCTCGCCGCGCCGGTCTCCGACCCGTCGGCGACCAGGATCACCCGGTCGTGCTCGGCCTCCGCCACCTCCAGGGCGTCGGGACCGACGACACCGGGGAGGACCACCGACACGTGCTGGGAGATCCGTCGACCCAGCTCGTCGGCGACCTCGGCACACCCGCTGCCCGGGTGCAGGCCGACGACGGCGACCACTCCGGGCTGGGCATCCCGCCGGTGCGTCGGTGTCCCCTGGCCGACGGTGCGCAGGCGCTCGGCCACCTGCGTGAGCACCGTCCGTGCCGCCGACGAGTCCTTCTCCAGCATCGCGGCGAACGCGCTCGCGCGGCACCTCCAGCACCGTGGAGTCGCGCCGGGCACGCACTCCCGCCGAGCGCTGCTCACCGGTCAGCAGCGCCAGCTCGCCCAGCACGTCGCCAGGTCCGAGCTCGCGCACGAAGGTGCCACCGACCTCCACCTCGAGCCGCCCCCGACGCACGACGTACGCCGCACCCGGCGGGTCGCCCTGCCGGATCAGCCACGACCCGGCACGGACCGTGCGCAGGCGGGCCGCCTTCTCGAGCCCGCGACGTGCCTCGGGAGGCAGGTCGCGCAGCATCGCGACGCCGGAGAGGTCGGTCGGCCCGGCCACGGCGCTCCGCGCGCTCGACACCCTCGGTCTCCCGGGGCGCCGGCGCGTGCACCAGCGCCGGGCTCCCGTCCTCGACGGCCTCGCTCTCCGTGGACGAGTGCAGCCGCCCCAGGGGCAGGGAGGCCACGGCCACCACGACGAACGCGATGATCGAGAGCATCCAGCCGTCGCGCAGGACGGCGACCGCCGTCGCCGGGGTCGGTACGCCCAGGATCACGACGAGCACGGCGATCCCCAGCACGCCACCCAGCTGGCGAGCACTCGACACCACGGCCGACGCGGTCGCGTAGCGACCTCCGGGGACGGCGGCCAGGGCGGCGCTCGCGAGCAGCGGCAGCGTCGCGCCGACGCCGATGCCGCTCAGGACCTGTCCGGGCAGCCACTCCGACCAGAACGCGGGCGTGAGCCCCACCATCTGGTGGTACCAGAGGTAGGCCCCTGCCCAGACGAGAGCGCCGGGGACCACGAACATCCGGTACCCGTGCTGGTCGGCCAGCGGTCCGAGCCGGGCGGCCACGACCGCCGCGACGAGGGCACCAGGCACCAGGGCGAGGCCCGCCTGCAGGACGTCGTACCCCCAGACGTACTGCAGCCACAGGATGTTGGTCAGCAGGTAGGCGAAGAAGCCGAAGCCCGCCAGCACGGTCGCGAACGAAGCGACCGAGAACGACGGGATCCGGAGCAGCGCGGGATCGAGCAGTGGCGAACGATGACGACGCGAGCTCAGCACGAACAGCCCGAGGAGGACGGCTGTTGCGGCGAAGCACGCCACCGCACGGGGGCTGGTCCAGCCCCAGTCGTTCCCCTTGATGACACCGAGGTTGACCAGGGCCAGGGCCGCGGCGAGGAGCGCGGCTCCGAGCAGGTCGGGCATCGTGCGTCGGCCCGGCGCCCGACTCTCGACGAGCTGGTGGCGAGCGACCCACACGGCCACGATCCCGAAGGGGATGTTGATCAGGAAGGCCCATCGCCAGCCACCCAGCTCGACGAGGGCGCCACCGGCTGGTGGGCCGAGGCCGGCCGCCACCGCCGCCGTGGCCCCCCAGAGCCCGATGGCGTGGGAACGTCGGTCCTCGGGGAAGGCCTCGACGACGAGCGCGAGCGAGGCCGGCACCAACAGCGCCGCGCCCAGGGCCTGCAGCACCCGGGCCGCGACCAGCAGGTCGACCGAGGGCGCCGCCCCGCAGAGCGCGGACGCGATCGTGAACGCCGCGACCCCCGACACGAAGGCTCGACGCCGACCCAGGAGGTCGGTGAGTCGGCCGAAGACGATCAGGAACGCCGCGAACACGATGTTGTAGGCGTTCAGGACCCAGGACAGGTCACCGATCGAGGTCCCGGGGAACGACTCCCTGATCGAGGGGAAGGCGACGTTGACGATCGTCGCGTCGAGGAACGCGAGGAACGCGCCGAAACAGGCCACCAGCAGGACCCGAGATGCTGGTATCCGCGCGTGTCGTGGTCTGTGCCACGGGACACCTCTTCTGCGACCGGGTGAGTCGGCCAGCCGCCCGGGCAGTCTTGCCACGTTTCGTTGCGGTTGGCAAGCATTTGAAATCCCAGCATGCGGACAAGTGCCCACTGGTCTAGACAAAACGCGCCCGGCACTTTCGACCCGTTGACGCCTCGATAATGGAGACGCCACGCTGAGTCGATTCTCGGGGTCAGTCTCGGACCATCTCGGCCCATGTTCCGGAGGTTCCCGCATGCCGAGCCGACCCACGCTCCGCCGCCTGCTCGTCGCCACGGCCGCCACCGCGTTCGCGGCGGTGACGGTCCTCGGGTCCGCTGCCCAGGCGACGCACCCACCGCAGCCGGCCAGCATCACCGTCGACAGCATCACCTCGGCGATCCAGCCGCCGGAGGGAACCCCCGCCGGAGCGGTGCCCTACGTCCTGGTCAAGGCCGGCGACCAGTTCTCCATCCACGTGAGCTTCCACACCAAGAACGGCGCCCCGGCCGCGTTCACGAGGGACACGACGCTGACCATCGCCACCAACACCGGCGCCGGCAACCCACCCGGTGCCGGCCACCGGCATCGCCCTGGCGGGCCAGACGACCGCGGTCCTCACCACCACGCTGGCGCTGCCCGCGAACCAGGTGCAGGTCACCGTGAGTGCGTCCGCGAGCGGCGTGACGCCCGGCACCTCGAGCCCGGCGCAGGCCTTCGACGTGCTCAGTGAGCTGCGCGTCGACGCCCAGCACGACGAACTTCCGCCAGGGCATCGGCGGCTCCGGCGACTGCGCGGAGGCGACTGCTGCCGACCCGGTGTGCGGCGTGGTGATCCTGCCCAAGGGAGCCACCAGCGCGCAGGTCCTGCTCTCCCTCGGAGCCTGCGACCCGACGTACGCCGGCTGCGACCCGCGCGGCTCGGTCGTGCAGACCCTCGCTGGTCTCGCGGGGCTGTACACGAAGTCCTCGCCGGCAACGATCCTGATGCGGTGCGACAAGTCCCTGTGCGGCAGCCAGGGGGTCCCGAAGACCCACCTGATGTACTCGCTGCAGGGCAACGCGGCCCTCACCGCAGGCCCCGGCCTGTCCCGCGAAGAACACCATCGGCAGCACCCAGGCCGTCTGCGTCGACTACGTGCAGAGCCAGCGCGACAACGCGGGAGACACGATGCTGTTCCTGCTGTTCACCGAGGATGCGCGCGTCAGCGTGCGTTGAGCCGGACTCCGGGTGGCCGACCCAGGTCACCCGGAGGTGACCACGCCCATGGCGTCGAGGATCGCGGCGGCCCGCTCCGCTTCACCCGCTGCCCTCGGTGCGGCTCTGCCCCGCCAGCGCGACCAGCTCACGCAGCAGCAGCGCCTGCTCGTAGCGGTCGGCCTCACGCTCGGCCAGCTCGAGTCCCGCGATGAGCTCGGACCGAGCCTCGGCCAGGCTGCCGGCGCTCGCGTGCAGGCGGCCGGTGAGCCGGTGCACGCGCACCTCCAGGCCGTTCAGTGAGTCCGGCCCGAGGTCGGCGAGCATCCGGTCGAGCACGCCACGGGCCTCCTCGGTGCGCCCGGCACCGAACAGCACCTCGGCCAGGACGACGGCGGTCGTCGCCGCCTCGGGCGCCTCCTGCAGCTCCTCGAACAGCTGCCTGGCCTGCCCCAGGAGCTGCACCGCCTCCGCCACGTCACCCGCCCCGGCGACCGCCTGGGCCTGCTCTCGCAGCGCCAGGGCGACGAGCTCCTCGTCCTCCATGCCCCGGGCGACGAGCAGCACGTCGGGCAGCAGCGCCTCGGCCTCCTCGAGCCGTCCCTGACGGACGAGCAGCTCGGCCTGGTTGTAGGCCGCGTTGACCTCGCTCGCGGTGTCACCGATCCGCCGGAAGATCTCGGTGGCCTGGCGATAGCTGGCCAGGGCCTCGTTCCACTCGCCTCGCGTGAACGACTGGACGGCGAGGTTGTTCAGGCAGTGGGCCTGGCGCTGCAGGTTGCCCAGCTCGGTGTCGGCCAGCAGGGCCAACCTGCCGTACGGCATCGGCTCCTCGCGTCCCGACCCTGCGTAGATCGCGTTCAACATCTCGTACGCCTGGGCCAGCGCATCCTTGTCGACCGCCTCCTCGGCGGCACGTGCTGCCTTCTCCGCCCAGTGCAGGGCATCGTCGATCCGGCCCTGGCAGAAGCGGCTGTAGGCGTAGCGACGGGCGAGGAGGGACCGCGCCACGGCCGCCGGTCCACCGCGAACCCCCTCCAGGTCGTGCAGCCCACGGGTGAGCCGACGCATCGACTGGCTGAACTTGCGGTGGCGATGGTCGATCTTCACCTCCTTCTCGATGATCACGGCCAGTCGCACCGGGTCTCCACGGAGGTGGCGACGGGCCTGCGCGAAGGCCTCGGCCGACTCCTCGTTCATGCCGAGCAGGAACCGGGAGTCGGCCAGCTGCTCGAACACGCGTGGCCACCTGCGCGGGCGTGACCGCCCCGCCTCGTGGGACCGACTGCACGGCGCGCGCGAAGAAGTCGATCGCCTCACCGTGCGCGAACTTCGCGACCGCGCGTTCACCGGCCAGGACCGAGTAGCGCCAGGCCTGTTCGTGTCGGCCGGCGTGGAAGAAGTGCAGGGACAGCAGCTCGCACTGGGCCTCCGGTGTGACGGCCCCCTGCTCGATGGCTCGCCCGGCCAGGTCGTGCAGCGCGCGGCGCCGCTTGAACGGCAGTCCGTCGTACGCCACGTCGCGGTTGAGCGCGCTCCGGAACCTCAGGCCCCCTGGTCGGTCGCTCACCAGGAACCCGGACACCCGTTCCAGGGTGCCGCCGTCGAGCTCGTGCTCGTCCCCGAGCAGTGCTTCGAGGGCGCCCTGGTCGACCGTCGTGCCGAGCACGGCGGCGTAGCGCACCACCACCCGGTCCGCCGGGTCCAGCCGGTCGATCTGGCTGGTCACGATCCCCTCCACCGACTCGGGCAGGTCCGCCAGGGACCCGGACCGGCTGACCTCGGCGGCCAGTGCCTCGAGGAACATCGGGTTGCCGCCGCTGCGACGCGCGAGCGTGTCCATCGCGTGCGGGGTCAGCGGGTGGTCCGCCACCTTGTCCCGCAGGAGCTCGAGAGAAGCCTCGAGGTCCAGCGGCGGAGGCCGGAGCGACAGGCTGGCCTCTCCGGGTCGGGCCACGAAGCCCACCGGATGCTCACGTCTCGTGACGAGGACCAGCCAGGGCCGGTCGCCCAGCTCGGCGGACATGCGGTGCAGGAGGTCGGCCGAGGCGTCGTCCATCAGATGGGCATCCTCGACCACCAGCACCGTGGACGTCGGCATCACCCAGCCGAGCAGCTCGGTGACGACCGACTCGAGCCGCGTCTTCCGGAACTCCCCGTCCAGCTCCTGCGTCTCCGGGGTGGGCGGTATCCAGACGTCCATCGGGATCGCCAGCAGTGGCAGCCACGGGACCAGGTGGGGCGCGTTCAGCGAGACCCGGTCCACCAGTCGCTGGGCGACCACGGCTGCCTCGGCACCCGCCGGCACCCCCAGGACGTCGCGCAGCAACGCGCGGAACGGGAAGTACGGCGTGGACGACTCGTACTCCTCGCACCGGACGCTGACCACCGGCACGTCACCGACGTCTCGCAGCAGGTCCGCGACCAGGCGTGACTTGCCGATGCCCGCTTCGCCGACGATCTCGACGAGCCGGCCGCGGCGGGCACGAAGCTCGGCCAGCGCCTCCCGGAGGGCCCCCAGCTCCGCGTCCCGGCCCACGAGCCGTACGCCGGGCCGCTCCTCGTCGCGGGCACCGACCAGGGCGCCGACGGCGAGCGCCCGGACCGGTTCGGCCTTGCCCTTCACCAGGAACGGCGGCAGCTCGGTGGTCCGGAAGACCGTCTGCGACCGGGCCACCACCTCGGGCGTGGCCAGCACCTGCCCCGGCGCGGCCTTGACCGTCACCCGCGCCGCGAGGTTGATGGCGTCGCCCTTGACCGAGTAGGTACGCCGGAACGCGGGGCCGAAGTCGCCTGCGAACACCGCCCCCCTGCTGACACCGACCTGGATCGGCAGCGTGCCAGCACGGTCCAGCACCCGCCGGGCGACGCGCAGCATCCGCTCCTCGTTGTGGTCCGCACTCCGCGGCGCCCCGGCCGTGAGCATGATCTTGCCGCCGTCGCGGGTGAGGTCGGTCTCGAAGAACGTCACGTCGTTGTCCGCGCAGGCGCGCTGGACGTTGAGCACCACCTCGTCCAGGGCGGCCGCGAGCGCGTCGGGCCCCTCCGAACGCAGCAGCTGGTCGGCTCCCGAGAACCGCACGAACGCCACCGTGATCACCCGATGCTCTGGCTCCCCGACGCCGGCGAGCACGTGTGCCCGGATCGGGGGTGGCAGCGCGCCGGCCGCGTCGACCCCGGTCGACTGGTGCGGCATGCTGACCACGTCGTCGAGCAACGGCTCCGAGCGCAGGAGCCGGCCGCCGGGCAGCGCGGCTCCGAGGAGCTGCGGCGGCAGCAGCGAGGCGGTCGAGGCGCTGAGCCCGATCTCGCCGGCTGCCGCCGCCGTCTCCATGTCCGCGGTGGTGGTGGCGTCGGGTCCGGTGATCAGCAGCTCACGGTGGATCAGGGGGTCGCCCACCAGGAAGAAGTCGAAGTCTCCGCTGTGCACCCCGACGGACATGCGCAGCACCACGGTCCCCGACGACGTCGGGATCCGGCCGATGCGCCGCATGGTGGCCCGCATCCGGAACACCGACCGTGCGGCACGCAGCGCGTGGTCGGGGCCCTGGAAGAGCAGCGCCACGGCATCTCCGCCCCACTTGACCAGGTCGGCGCCATCGGCCTCGGCCACGTCCAGCAGCGCCGAGAAGGTGGTGTCGAGGATGTCGCTCATCTCCTCGGCGCCGATCTTGCCCTTGCGGGCCAGGCGTTCGGTCAGCCGGGTGAACCCCGCGATGTCGACGAAGGCGAGGGTTCCGCTGACGCGCATGTGTCGGTCGTCCGTGCCGGTCGGGGACCACGCGAGCAACAGCTTCGGGACATACGGAACCAGCCGAGAGACCGCAGATACCGCCGTGTTGGTCATCGTCGCCGCCGGTCGAACCCCCTCCGTGATGGTGGGAGTCTAGCCACGGAGCGACTCCGGTCGGATGTCGTTCTCCGGCCCTACCCGATCGGGCGGGGTTCCAGCAGACTGTGCGGATGAGCGACCTGCTGACCCTCACTGCGGACCTGCCCTCGATGCCGGTGCCCGCAGGAGAGGTGCTCATCGCCGAGGGCGCCCGGCCCGATCGCCTGCTGGTCCTGGTCTCCGGCTCGGTGGTCATCGAGCACGATGGCGTCGCGTTCGCCAGCATCGACACCCCTGGCGCGGTCTTCGGGGAGATGTCCGCAGCGCTGGACCGGCCCGCGACCGCCACCGTCCGGGCGGTCGACGACCTGGAGGTGCGGGTGGTGGCCGACCCGGTCGCCTTCCTCACCGAGCGTCCTGGGGCCGCACTGGCCGTGCTGCGGACGACGGCCTCGCGCCTCGACGGCCTGACGCACTACCTCGTCGACGTCAAGCGACAGTTCTCGGACGCGGGTGGACACCTCGGCCTCGTCGACCAGATCCTCGACCAGCTCGTGCACCACCAGGGCCCCGTGTCCCGCACCGGGTCGGCCCGCGACCCCGAGGGTGACCACGAGCATCTCTGACCCCGCGAAGGTCAGGCGAGGCTGAGCGTCTCCGACTCGAAGACGCCGAACCAGTCAGCAGTCTCGGCGTCGGTGTCGAGGGTGATGTGCGGCGGGACCGGCCCGATCTGCTTGCCGGCGTTGAAGACCCACGTCCGCCCCAGGCGCGCGTGCCAGGAACCGCCCTCGGCCCACGGTGACTGGTGGATGTGGCCGCACAGCACGACGTCGGGGCGGTGCTCCTCGATCCAGGCGGCGAGGTCGTGGTCGGGGAAGGTACGACGCCCGTCGAAGCACAGCGGCGTACCGGCCGGAGGTGCGTGGTAGAGCCAGATCCAGCGCGCCGGCCGGTCGACCGCGGCCGCGGCGAGCTGCGCAGCCACCTCCTCGCGGGTGATCGGACCGTCCCACCACGGGCAGACCGTGAGGCGTACGTCGCCGATGTCGACGCTCGACCCGTCGAGGTGGAGCGAGCCGAGGTCGGTGCGCTGCATCCAGGACGGCGACCTGCTCGCCGTGGTGGCCCGGTCCGTCGAGGTCGTGGTTGCCGGAGGCCGCGAACACCGCGGTGCGCGCCGCCAGCAGCCCGAGGTAGTTGGTCAGGACGACGGTCTGCACCTCGTGCGGCACCGGGCTGACGACGTCGGCCAGGTCCCCCACCAGAGCCACGGCGTCCACGTCTCCAGCAGCCTCGACCAGCCAGTCGAAGTGGCGCAGCCGGTAGTGCAGGTCGGAGACGACCAGGATCCGCATGCGCTGATCCTGCCGCATCCGTCAACACGCGGGCTCAGGCGCGCACGGGCACCGGGACCATGTGGGCCGGGTCCATCAGACCCTCCTTGCGCGCGACGAGCACGGCCAGCCCGATCGTCGCGCACGTGGCCAGCAGGTTGATCGACAGCATCGAGATGCTCTTCACGAGCACGAACGTCTCGAGCGACTGGGTCTGCAGCAGCCACAGGGTCATCGTCGCCCGGGCGATCCCGAGGACCGCCCACAGGAGGGTCAGGTGCCAGAACAGGCGACGGATCCGCGGACGCATCGACAGCTCGTGGTCCATCGGGTAGAAGTCGCCGGCCAGTCGCGCCACCATCGGGCGGGCGCTGGCGAGCGAGAGCAGGAACAGCAGGCCGACGATGCCGTCGCTGATCACCGGCTGGAGGAAGTACAGCCAGGCGCTGCCCGCCGCGAACGAGAGGATGGTCCTGCCGGTCAGCAGGAGTGCGGAGAGGATCAGCAGTCCCGAGGTGCGTCTCCCGGTCACCGCGCGCCACGCGATCGCGCCGTACGACCAGACGAGCGCGGCGACGATCGCGGTCCACACACCGGCGAGCGCGAAGAAGCCGTAGAACAAGGTCGCGGGGACGATCACCGCGATCAGCATGCTGAACGAGACTCGACGGACCACGGTCATCAGGCTCGGGCGGTGCGGTGCCTCGGCGGGCGCAGTGGTGGCGGCCAGAGTCGGGCTGAGGGTCTGGGTGAGCGTGGATGGAGAAGCCAAGAAGCCGGTCCTGCCGGCTCGGGGAGAGCCGGGCGTGATCGATGGTCACCGCGAAATGACGACGTGAACTCGACGTCTGCGGGTTCCTCGGCACGGCCAGTGTACGCGGCTCGCGCGTCGGCGACCGCGAAACGTGGGTCCTGTCGGGGGTCAGCGGGGTGCTGCCCGGGCTCGCGAGCGTCCTGTCACCGGGGGTTGAGTCCGTGCTCGTAGGCGTAGATGACGGCGTGGACGCGGTCGCGGACGCCGAGCTTCATCAGGACCCGGCTGACGTGGGTCTTGACCGTGGTCTCGGACACCACGAAGGTCTCGGCGATCTCGGTGTTGGTCAGGCCGCGGACGATCAGGTCGAGCGTCTCGCGCTCGCGTTGGGTGAGGGTGGCCAGGCCGGCGCTGTCGGGCTGGTTGCCGGCAGGGCGATGGCTGAGGAACGACTCGATCATCCGACGGGTCACGGTGGGTGCCAGGAGTGATTCCCCTGCGTTGACGGCGTGGATGCCGGCCACGAGCAGCTCGGGCTGGATGTCCTTGAGGAGGAAGCCGCTGGCTCCGGCCTGGAGGGCGTCGTAGACGTAGTCGTCCATGTCGAAGGTGGTCAGCATGATGACCTTGGCGTGGCATCGGGCATCCGCGGTGACCCGGCGAGTGGCCTCGACTCCGTCGACATTCGGCATGCGGACGTCCATGAGCACGACGTCCGGGGCGAGGTCGCGGGTGAGGGCCACGGCCTCCTCACCGTCCGCGGCCTCGCCGACGATCTCGAGGTCGGGTTCGATCTCCAGGACCATCCGGAACCCGCGCCTGACCAGGGCCTGGTCGTCGACGATCAGCACCTTGGTGAGGTCCTGCGGCGGAGTCCGGGGTCATGTCGGCGCCAGGGGAAGCGTCGCGATGAGCTCGAAGCCGCCTTCTGGACGCGGTCGGGCGACCATGTCGCCGCCGTAGACCGAGACGCGCTCCCGCAGCCCGAGGAGGCCGTGCCCGGCCTCGGCGTCGGGTGCGACGCGTCGTCCGTCGTCGCGGATCGCGAGCTCGAGCTGTTCGTCGGTGTACCCGATCGAGACCTCGGCGCGGGTGGGTGAGACGGCGTGACGCAGGGAGTTGGTCAGCGCTTCCTGGACCAGTCGGTACGCCGTCAGGTCGAGCCCTGGCACGAGGGGCTGCGGTCGGCCGGTGACCGCCACGTCGACCGGCAGGCCGGCGTTCCGGAACTGCTCGACCAACCGGGACAGCTGGGTCAGGCCGGGCGCCGGCTCACGGTCGGCCGCCTCGCCGCTCTGGCGCAGCACGCCGACCATGCGACGCATCTCGGCCAGGGCCTGGCGCCCGATGGTCTCCACCGTCTCCAGCGCTTCGCGCTCGGAGGCCTGGTCCTCGGTGAGCTTGCGTCGTACGGCGGAGGCCTGCACGGTCATGATGCTGACGCTGTGGCCGATCACGTCGTGCAGCTCACGCGCGATGCGGTTGCGTTCCTCGGTGACTGCGCGGCTGGCCAGGTCCTGGCGTCGCAGCCGTCGTTGCTCGGCGTTCAGGACGCGGCTGCGCACGAGTGCACCGACGAGCCACGCGATCACCCAGGGCGACCACCACACCGACTGGCGGGCCCGCGCTCCGACCGTTGCCTGCACCGGGTCGAAGGCGATCCAGGCGAGCCCGAGGACCAGGAGGAGGACGAGGCCCCACCACGCGGGCCTCCGCTGTTCCCATCGGGCCACGCTGTACGCCGCCACCATCGGCGGCACGGCCACGCCGAAGCCCTCCGGCGACCCGACGGCCATGAACTCCAGGACGTAGATCGCGACCATCCCGGCGAGGACCTCCAGCGGGGCGACCCGGCGGCCCAGCAGCAGCAGGGCGCCCAGCCCGTAGCCGAGTGCTTGCACCCACTGCGGGCCCTGACGGTGGGTGGCGCCGGCACCGACCCACACCTCGAGCTGTCCGACGACCAGGACGACGCCGGCGACGAGGAGGTCGAACAGGAAGTTCCGCCGGGTCACCGCTCGACGCTACCGCCGCGGCAGACGACGTGACGTCATTCGCGGGAACGATTCGAGCCTCCGACCCGGGGAGGAGCGGAGGTCGTCTCGATCGGCATCTCGATCTCCGCTACGCGGCCGACGCGGGGGACAACCGTCCGGACCTAGCGTCGCAAACCTCGTACCGACAGCCGCGAGCACCTGCCTCGCCACCACCACAGGAGGACACCATGTTCACTCGACGCACGGCCGGAGCCGCACTGCTCGTCTACGGTGTGGCGACGTTCCTCGCCAACGCCCTGATCGCTGCACCCGGGGGCCAGTACGAGCCCGGAGTCGTGACCGACTACGTCGACTCCGGGCACTACGCGATCGCCTTCGTCGCCGCCTACCTCGGCTGCCTCGGCGCCATGGCCGTCCTGCCCTTCGTGCTGGGGGTTCGTCGTGAGCTCGGGGCGTACGGCGACCTCGCGTGGGGCCTGGGCGTCGCGGCGACCACGACGGGGGTGATCGGGTGGTTCGTCAGCGGCGGAGTGGACGTCGCGATGGCCGAAGGCGGCTCGGCCGTCCACACGGGCGTCTCGCACCCGGTGGTCTACACGATCACCGAGATCGGCAATCTCCTCAGCTGGTGCGCACCCGCGCTCTTCGTCGGCGTCGTGGCGATCCTGCTGTCCCGAGTGCCGACGTTCCCCCGTTGGCTGCGGATCTTCTCGGCCGTGGCGGGAGTGTGCGGAATCCTCGCGCCCTTCTTCTTCACGTTCTTCGTCTACCTGCTGTGGACCCTGGTGTGCGGCGTCGCCTTGGTGACCCGCCGCACTCCCTCGGCACGACGGCCCCAGGAGTCCCTCGTGTGAGCGGGTCGGTCACCGCAGATCGAGTCAACGAGGGGGTCTTGCAGGCGGATCGGGGACGTAGCGGTCCGCCTGCGTCTCCGGCCGTACGCCGTGGGTGAAGACGTCCTCGGTGATCGGGAGGAACTCGTCGTTCCACTCCTCCCAGGCCTTCGCCAGCCGCGCGAACACCTCGGGCTCGCGGTCGCGGCGGTTCGCGCGTTCGCGCTGGTCGGCGACGACGTCGAAGAGGAACTCGTTGTCGTTGATCCGCAGGTACTTCCAGTCGCCGTCGCGGACCGCGCGCTGACCCTGCGCCTTGTAGCGCCAGAACAGCTGCCGCGGGTGCACCGACTCCGTCCCCTCGAGCACCGGCAGGATGTCCTCGCCGTCACTGGGGTACGCCGGGTCCGGCTCGCGCCCGGCCGCTGCGAGCAACGTCGGCAGCCAGTCGATCGTCGCGGTCACCTGCTCGCTGACCTGCGGCGCCAGCCGGGCCGGCCAGCGCAGCAGCGTCGGCACCCGCAGTCCGCCCTCGAGCAGCTCGGTCTTCTGCCCGACGAACGGCCACGTCTTGGAGAACCGCTCGCCACCGTTGTCGCTGGTGAACACGACGATGGTGTCCTCGGCCCGACCGGTCTCCTCGAGCGTGTCGAGCACCTGCCCGACGGCCGCGTCGAGCGCCTCCACGATCTCGCCGTACTTCGCCAGGCTGCCGCCGTCGTGGTGGAACAGGTCGGTGAGCTCGCGCGAGACCGCCTCGTCTCCCGGTCCCTCCCACGGCCAGTGCGGCGCAGTGAAGTGCAGGGACAGGAGGAACGGGTTCTCGCCACGGCTGCGGATGTGGGCAGACGCCTCGTCGGCCAGCACCTGCGTGTAGTAGCCGGTGCGCTCGACCGGAACCTCGCCCTCCCACAGGTCGCGCGGCACGTCGTCCCCGACGCCGGACTTGTGGGTGAAGTAGTCGACGACGCCGTTGAGGTTGCCGAAGAACCGGTCGTAGCCGCTGCGCAGCGGGCTGAACTCCGGGGGCCGGCCCAGGTGCCACTTCCCGATCAGCGCCGTGTCGTAGCCGACCTCGCGCAGCAGCGAGGGCAGCGTCGGGTGCTCGGGAGGAAGTCCCTGTCCCTCCCCCACCCCTACGATCGGTTCCTCCAGGCCACCGCGCAGGCGGTACTGGTAGCGACCGGTGATCAGCGCGAACCGCGTCGCCGAGCAGACGGCGGAGTTGGCGTAGGCCTGGGTGAACCGCACCCCTTGCCCCGCCAGCCGGTCGAGGTTCGGGGTCGCGAAGTCGGTCGCGCCGTAGACCCCGAGGTCGGCCCAGCCGAGGTCGTCGGCCAGCACGAAGACGATGTCGGGGCGGGACTCCTGGCGGGCCATCAGCTCGCCACCCGGACCCGTCCCTCGCGCCGGTCCCGGAACGAGGTCAGCTCGCGACCCGGGACGGCGTCGATCAACCGTCGCGTGTAGTCGTGGCTCGGGTGCGCGAAGACGTCGCTCGACCGGCCCGGTCTCCAGCACCTCGCCCTCCCGGAGCACCGCCACCCGGTGGGCGACGTGGTGCACGACGGCCAGGTCGTGGCTGATGAAGACGGCCGCGAAGCCGATCTCCTCCTGGAGCCGGGTGAACAGCTGCAGCACCTCCTCCTGCACCGACACGTCGAGGGCGCTCGTCGGCTCGTCGGCGATCACGAGCGTGGGCTGCAGCGCGAGCGCCCGCGCCAGGGCGACGCGCTGCCGCTGCCCGCCCGAGAGCTCCCGGGGCTGCCGCTCGGCGAGGTCGTGGGTGAGGAGAACGGCGTCGAGCAGCTCGGCCACCCGGGCGCGACGTGACGCCGCGTCACCCACCCGGTGCAGGTCAAGCGGCTCGCGGACACACTCGCTCACCGTCATCCGGGGGTTCAGCGAGGACGCGGGGTCCTGGTGCACGAACGCGAGGTTCTTGCGTACGTCGCGCAGCTCGACTGCGAGACGTCGTCGCCAGGTCGACACCGTCGACCAGGACCGAGCCCGCGCTCACCGGCACGAGACCCGCGGCGCCGCGCCCCAGGGTGGTCTTGCCCGAGCCCGACTCGCCCACGAGACCGAGCACCTCGCCCGCACGCACCCCGAGCGTGACGCCGCGGACCGCCTGGAAGGCCGGGCGTCCGTGGTGGGCCGGGTAGGTGATCGAGACGTCCTCGAACCGCAGCGCGGCTCCCTCGGCGGGCTCGTCGGAGAGCGCGTCGTTCGACGGCGACTCCGATCCGTCCGGCAGCCGGAGCACCGAGTCGAGCAGCGTGCGGGTGTACGTGTGCTGCGGTCGTGCGAAGAGCGCCTCGGTGGTCGCCTGCTCCACGACGTCGCCGGTGCGCAGCACCACGACGCGGTCGGCCATGTCGGCCACGACCCCCATGTTGTGGGTGATCAGCAGGATGCTCGTGCCCAGCCGCTCGCGCACGCGGCGCAGCAGGTCGAGGATCTCGGCCTGCACCGTCACGTCGAGCGCGGTCGTCGGCTCGTCGGCAAGGAGGAGGTCGGGCTCGTTGGCCAGCGCGAGGGCCAGCACGACCCGCTGCTTCTGCCCTCCGGAGAGCTGGTGCGGGTAGTGGTCGACGCGCACCTCGGGCTCCGGCATCTCCACGTCGCGCAGCAGCTCGACCGCCCGCTGCCGGGCCGCGGCGCGGGTGGTGTGACCGTGGGCGCGCAACGCCTCGCGGATCTGCCAGCCGATGGTGCGCACCGGGTTGAGCGCGGTCTGCGGCTCCTGGAAGACCATCGCGACCTGTCGCCCTCGCACCTGGCGGAGCACGGCCTCAGACTCGTTCAGGACCTCCTGGCCGTGCACCCGGACCGAGCCGGTCGCCACCGCACCGGGCGGCAGGATGCCCAGCACGGCACGGGCCGTCATCGACTTGCCGGAGCCGGACTCCCCGACGAGCGCGACGACCTCCCCCTGGTCGACCCGCACGCTGATGCTGTTCACGGCCGGGCGCGGTTGCGAGAACGAGATGGCGAGGTCGGTGACCTCCAGCACGGGCGCAGACACGATTTCTCCGTTGCGGCTCACAGGGGACATCACTGGGCCCGCGCCTTCGACAGGGCCTGGGCGAGCAGCAGGAACCCGAGCACGAGGGCGGCGACGACAGCGAGGGGACCCGAGCGCGAAGGTGGGCGCGTCGTACATCGCGCGCACGCCGTCCTTGATCAGCGACCCCAGCGACGGGTCGGGCGGGCGTACGCCGATGCCGAGGAAGCTCATCGCCCCCTCGATGAACACCGCCACCGACATCGACAGCGCCAGCTGGACGATGATCGGCTCGAGGGAGTTCGGCAGTACGTGCTTGCGCAGCACCCACCCCTGCTTCGCCCCCATGACGCGCGAGGACTCGACGTACGGCATCTCGCGGACGACCAGCGCCGAGCTGCGCAGCATCCGGCCGAAGACCGGGATCTCGGCCACCATGATCACCACGGCGACGGTGAACAGTCCCGAGCCGAGGAAGGCGGTCACCGCGATCGCGAGGATCAGGGTCGGGAAGGCGAGGACCAGGTCGAAGACCCGCTGGGTGACAACGTCCACGCCCGCCCACGCCGAGGAGATCAGGCCGAGGAAGCCGCCGAGGAGCGCCCCGAGGGGTACCGCCAGGAACACCACCACGAGATCGACCCGGATGCCGTACAGCGTGCGGGAGAGGATGTCGCGGTTCACCTGGTCGGTGCCGAGCCAGTGTTTCGGGCTGGGCGGCAGCAGGTTGGCGCCGGCGATCTGCTCGTTGGGACCGTACGGCGCGAGCAGCGGCGCGAACACCCCCAGCAGCACGACCGTCCCGACCAGGATCAGCCCGACCAGGCCGCGGCCGTGCAACAGCGCGGCCCCGAGCCGGTGCCGTCCCGTCGAGGGGGCAGCGGCGCCGCGCTCCTCGACGATCAGTGTCTCGGTCATGACTCACCTCCGAGTCGGACGCGGGGGTCGAGCCACGCGTGGATGGCGTCCGAGACCAGCTGCGTCACCACGAACACGGCCACCGACATCAGCAGCAGCACCTGCACGACCGGGTAGTCACGGCTGCTGATGCCCTGCTCGATCAGGCGCCCCAGACCCGGCCAGGCGAAGATCGCCTCCACGAGCACCGCCCCGCCGAGGAGCACGCCGACCTGGATGCCGAGCAGCGTCACCGTCGAGGGCAACGCGTTGCGAAGCGCCTGGGTCAGCACGATCCGTCGACGCGAGATGCCGAGCGCCGTGGCGGTGAGCACGTAGGGCTGTCGCAGCTGCGACTGCAGCGCGTCGGTGAGGAAGCGGGTCAGCGCGGCCGTCGTCGGTAGGGCCAGGCAGAGGGCGGGCAGCAGCAGGTACTGCGCCGCGATGTCCGGCCGGGCGATGAACCCGGTGGGTGGCACCCCTCCCGCGGGCAGCACTGGCAGCACCACTGCGAACACGAGCACGAGCAGCAGCCCGGTCACGAAGGTCGGCAGCGCCACGGCGAGCGTGTTGCCCGCGGCCAGCAGGTTGTCCAGCCACGGCTTGTCGGCGATCACCGTGACCAGGCTGAGCACCAGCCCGAGCACGACCGAGATGAGCAGCGCCGCCGCCGTCAGCACCAGCGTGTTCGCCAGGCCCTGCCGGACCAGATCACCGATGTCGCCGCCGATCATGTAGCTGCGGCCGAGGTCTCCGGTGAACAGCTGGTGCACCCAGTCGACGTACTGGCTGACCACCGACTGGTCGAGCCCGAGCTCGTGGCGGATCGTCGCCCGCGCCTCCGGCGTCGCGTCCGGGCCCGCCAGCGTCGCCACCGGGTCGCCCGGCACCAGCCGGATCACGGCGAACACCAGCATCGAGGCCAGGACGAGCACCAGCAGGGCCGACGGGACCCGACGGAGGAGGTAGCGCGTCATGCGTCAGCCCTCCGTGAGGTAGGCCTTGCCGAGGTCGACCTCCTGGCGCTTGGACCAGGAGACGTCGTGGAGCCGCGGCGAGTGCGCGATCTGCGTGAAGATCACGGACAGCTCGATCAGGAAGACGTTGTCGAGGAAGTCCTTGCTGATCTTCTTGTAGGACTCGATCGCCTCCGGGCTGGTGCCGTCCGGGACCTTCCACGCGGCGTCGGCGTGGGCGGCGTACTCCTTGGACTCGAAGTGCGACGCGTTGTGCTCGGCGTTGAACGGGTAGGCGCTCACCGCGAGCGTGGACGGGGTCCACTGCGCGTAGGAGTGGTTGGCGACCCAGAGGCCCTTGAACTTGGCACCGATCAGGGCCTTGATGAACTGGTTGTGCTCGACCGGCTGGAGGTCGACCTTGAGCCCGGCCTCCTCGAGGTTCGACTGCACGATCTGTGCGACCGCCTCGAGGTTGCTGCTGCCGGTGTCGAACTGCAGCGGGATGGTCGGCGCGGCACCACCGTTCGTCACCTGCTTCACCAGTGCCTTCGCCTTGGTGAGGTCACGGGAGTAGGTCTGGTTGAGCTTCGCGTCGTACGCCGGGGAGTACTTCGGCCACGGCAGGTTCACCGGGTAGCCCGCTCCTCGGTAGACGTCCTTGCTGACCCGAGGGCGGTCGACGGCGTACGCGATGGCCTGGCGGAGCTTGACGTCCTTGAGGTCGGGGTTCTGCAGGTTCGCCCCGACGTAGACCTGCTGCTCGGCGCCCTTGAGCTGCTGCACCTCGAACTTCTTGCTCTTGCTCAGCGACTCAAGGTCGCGGTTGGTGCCGCCGATGATCGCGTCGAGCTGGCCGGCGCGCAGCTGGGCTGCCAGCGCCTGCGGGTCGCTCACGACCTTGGTGTCGACGCCGGCGAGCTTGGCCCTGCCGTCCCAGTAGTCGTCGTTCCGCGTGAACTCGAGCTGCGTGCCCGGGGTCCAGCTCGTGAACTTGAACGGCCCGGTGCCGACGTACTTCTTGCCCTCCTTGAGCTCGGCGAAGGTGTCCTGGTCGAGGATCGGTACGACGTCGAGCAGGTCGAAGATGTTGCTGACCGGGTGGTCGAACCCGAGGGTGATCTCGTTCGGCTTCGAGGTGTCGAAGCTGGTGACCGCGGCCGCGGTGCGCTGGAACTGCACCGCCCAGGCCGGGTCGGCCCAGGTCTTGATGCTGAACTCCACGTCCTTGGAGGTGAAGGGGCGTCCGGAGTGGAACTTCACGTCCTTGCGGAGCTGGAGGGTCAGCGACTTGCCGTCCTCCGCGAGCTTCCACGACGTGGCCAGCGACGGCTTCGGCTCGACCTCCTCACCGGGGGTGTCGACGAGGGTGTCGTAGACCGCCCCGATCAGCACGTTCGTCGCGTCGCTGGCGTTGGAGAACGGCGTCGCGGGCTGGAGGTCCGTGAGCACGCCGATGTTCAGCGTGGCGTCGGCGTCGGCCGAACCGCTGCCGCTCGCCTGGTTGACGGCGGAGGCGCAGCCGCTGAGCGCGAGGGTCAGCGCGAGGCCTCCTGCGACGAGGGCTGCGGGGAGCTTTCGTCGTGACCGGGGTGTGCTCGGGTGGGACATGGTGGTTCCTCTCGGGGCTGTCAGCTGACAGGTCGGGGTGCTGGTTGTCAGGAGCGGGGGTGGGCAGGGCGGGGCGACGCCGTGGGGCGTCGTCGGCGGGCGGTGAAGGTCAACAGCTCGCGGTGTCGAGGTCGCGTTCGAGCAACCCCAACGGGTCCTCGTAGAACGAGCCCAGCGCCACGGTGCCCGCAGCCGCGGCCTGGACGCCGGTGCCGAAGCGCGTGAAGGAGAGCTCCATCGGAGGCAGCGTGGTCGCCTCGCGGAACGCCTCCGCGATGTCGGGGATGGCCGGTGGGTAGCCGGTGAACGCCTGGCCCACGAGCACGACGCTGTCGGGCGCGATCATGTCCCGGAGCACTGCCGTGGTGCTGCCGAGCACCCGGGCCCGCTCGCGCAGCAGCCGGTCCGCTCCGACATCACCGGACCGAGCGGCCGCGAGGACCTGCTCGATCTCGGGGCGGGTGACGATCCCCTGGTCCGCGGCTCGCTGCGCGAGGGCATCGTCGCCGGCCGTGGCGGCGAAGCAGCCGGTCTGGCCGCACGAGCACGCGACGTCCGACCGGGTCGGCAGGTGGGTCAGGTTGGCCACGCGCGAGATCTCGGTGCGGTCGACCATGTCGTTGGCCAGGGCCATGCCGGCGGTCTCGCGCACGTAGACGTACGCGGTGCAGCGGACACCGTGGCGGCGCTGACCGAGGTACTCCGCGGCAGCGACGGCGGCCACGTGGTTGGCGGTGGACACCTCCAGGCCGGTCCGCCCGGCCAGCGCGTCCGCGAGCTTCCGCTCGTCGTAGGGAAGCTCGTCCCACGGCGCCACCAGGCCGACCGCGAGGACAGTGCGCTCCAGGGACTCGGAGGCGAGGTTGTTGGCCAGCCGGGATGCCCGCTCGACCAGCTCCTCCAGATCCCCGCCGGTGCGGAAGCGGCTCTGGCCGACGACCCGGCCGTCCAGCGCCACCAGCCCCACCGTGGTCACCCGCTTCCCGACGTGCACCCCGAGGACGGAGTGCCGACCGGAGTCGATCTCGAGCGGGACGCTCGGCCGCCCCACGGCGCCGTCGCGAGCGAGGTCCGGTCGCTCGCGCAGCAGGCACTCGTCGACCATCACGCCGACGGTGCGGGCGACCGTGGCCGGGCTGAGGCCGGTGAGCCGGGCGAGGTCCTCACGGGTGACCGTCCCGCTGCGTTGCACCTGCTGGAGCACCCTCGCGGGCGCAGAGCCGAAGCGTCCGCGGGCGAGCACCAGCATGGATCCTCCAGGTCGAGACCAGGAATTGTCGTGTGGGTTGATTGACTTAGAGGATAAACAGGTCCGCGAAGCCCTGACGAAAGGCTCACCATGCGACACACGGTTGCTCGTCACGGTGAGAGAAAACCCTTGCCTGACTGGCCATTCGTCAGTTCAGTCGACGGCGCCAGCCCCTTGCCCTGCTCGTGAACCGAAAGGCAGAACCCCATGACGATCGACCTCCAGAGCACCGAAACCGATATCTTCCGGCGGCGCCGCCGACGTGACCGTCGAGAAGATTGGCGGCCGCATCGGGGCCGTGATCTCCGGAGTGCGGCTCGGCGGCGACCTCGACGAGGCCACCGTGGTCGCGATCCGCGCCGCCGCGCTCGAGCACAAGGTCGTCTTCTTCCGCGACCAGCACCACCTCGACGCCGAGAGCCACGAGGCGTTCGGCAGGCTCCTCGGTGAGCCGGTCGCGCACCCCACCGTGCCCTCAGCCGACGGCCGCTACGCGTTCCCCATCGACAACGAGCACGGCGGACGCGCCAACCAGTGGCACACCGACGTCACCTTCGTCCCCGCGTACCCGGCCTTCTCCATCCTGCGTGCCGAGGTCATCCCGCCCTACGGCGGCAACACCCTCTGGGCCAACACCGCCGCCGCCTACGCCAAACTGCCCGAGCCGCTGCGGGTCCTGGCCGACAGCCTGCGCGGCGTGCACACCAACGACTACGACTACGCCGCCACGCGCCCCGACGCACCGGCCGCGGCGCTGGAGCGGCACCTCACGGTGTTCACCGCGATCAAGTTCCAGACCGAGCACCCGGTGGTGCGTGTCCACCCCGAGACCGGCGAACGCACCCTGATCCTGGGGAACTTCGTGCAGAAGCTCACCGGCTTCAACGGCCGCGACTCGCGCGCCCTCATCGAGCCTCTCCAGTCGCACATCGAACGTCCGGAGAACACCATCCGCTGGCAGTGGCGCGACGGTGACGTCGCCATCTGGGACAACCGCGCCACCCAGCACTACGGCGTCGACGACTCCGACGACCACGAGCGCACGCTGCGCCGCGTCACCATCGACGGCGACGTACCGGTCGGCGTCGACGGCCGCCGCAGCGTCGTAGGTCAGGGCGACGCGTCGGGGTTCTCGAACATCGACGTGGACAGCTGATCAGGCCCTACGAGCGCTGTCACCGCGTCCGGTTGCGGCGCCGCCTCCCGGTGGGGGCGGCGACCGCGACCGGCAGGGTGACGCGGCTGGCCAGGTGGGGGAAGGGAAGCGTCGAGTGCGGGAACCCCATCGCGGCAACGAAGTGCGCCTGGAAGGCTGGCTCGATCGCGGTCTCGATCTTCTCGATCCGCGCCGTTGTCGCCTCGACGTCGACCCGCGCGTCCGCTGACAGCAGCGCCATCAGCGACCCCTCGGCCCGCCGCATTGCCGACCGAGTGCACGTGGTCGAGGTCGCAGTCGGGAAACAGCCCCAGCACCATTGCGTACGACGGGTCGATGTGGCTGCCGAACGCACCGGTCAGCCGGATCTCGTCGACGGTGTCCACGCCGAGCTGGTCCATCAGCAACCGGCAGCCGGCCTGGAGCGCCGCCTTCGCCAGCTGGATCGCGCGCACGTCTGCCTGGGTGATCTCGATGACAGGGTC
>CAWJGX010000029.1:0-41202 GCA_963842565.1 uncultured Actinomycetota bacterium
CCGGGGCACCGGATGTCGGCCAGCCGGACCCGCTGATCCTCGGTCCGGCCGCCAAGGTCTACGAGACCGACGAGCATCCCGACCGCCGGTTCCCTCACCTCTGGACGCAGGCAAGATGGGCGGGACATCCCCTCGTCCCAGGAGGCCCGCGTGACCCAGCTCAGCCCTGTGCCCGTGACCCGATCCGCCGTGCGGTGGTCCCTCGGACACGCCCTGCCCAGCAGGCTGCTCCGCCGCGCGGCGAAGCAGGGCGACCTGCACGGTCGGATGTTCGTGGCGACGCAGTCGAGCAGCACGGAGGCACTCGACGCGATCACCGACGAGCTGCGCGGGCACAGCCCGTTCTACCGAGGCAAGTACGCGTCGGTGAGCGTCGACAACGCCGCGGTCAGGGCATTGTTGTCCAACCCCGACGCCGGCGCCGCCTTCGCCCCGCCCGATGAGGGAAGCCGCATCGCCCGGCTGCAGGCCTGGTCGATGGAGGACGCTCCGCTCGGGCCGCTCAACCCTCCCTCCTTGCTGGTGACCGAGCCGCCGGACCACACCCGCTACCGCAAGCTCGTCTCCCGCGTCTTCAGCGTCCGGGCTGTCGAGAAGCTTCGCGGTCGCACCCAGCAGATCGCCACCGATCTTCTCGACCGGATCGATCCCCACACGCCGGTCGACCTGGTGGCGACGTACTGCAGCCTGCTCCCGGTCACCGTGATCGCCGAGATCCTCGGCGTGCCGGAACCCGACCGGGAGAAGGTGCTCCGGTTCGGCGCCGCAGCCGCACCGAGCCTGGACCTCGGGCTCTCCTGGCGGGAGTTCCGCCGGGTCGAGTCGGCGCTGCGTGAGTTCGACGACTGGTTGGGCCACCACCTCGACAGCCTGCGTCGGCAGCCCGGTGACGACCTGCTCAGCCAGCTCGTCAGCGCCCAGGAGGAAGGGGTCAGCCTGACGGACGCGGAGCTGAAAGCGACCGCGGGGCTGGTGCTCGCGGCAGGCTTCGAGACGACCGTCAACCTGCTCGGCAACGGGATCGCGCTGCTCGCGCAGGATCCCACGCAGCTGAAGCTCCTCGGCGAACGTGACGAGCTCTGGCCCAACGCCGTCGACGAGGTGCTGCGGCTCGACCCGCCTGTGCTCCTCACCGGACGGATGACCTCGGCGGCCACCGAGGTCGTCGGCGTACCGATGCCACGTGGGACCGTGATGGTCGGGCTGCTCGCCGGTGCCAACCGCGACCCCCAGGTCTTCCCGGAGCCGGACACGTTCGACGTCAGCCGGGAGAACGCGCGCGAGCACGTCTCGTTCTCTGCCGGGCGGCACTACTGCCTGGGTGCGGCGCTGGCCCGCATGGAGGGGGAGGTCGGGCTGCGCACCTTGTTCGAGCGGTACCCGGACCTGCGCGTCGAGCCAGGCGCCGTACGCCGCGGCACCCGCATCCTGCGCGGCTACGAGGAGCTTCCCGTCACGCTCAGCCCAGCAGGGCCGTGACCTCCGGCGAGGAGTAGAACGGCTCCAGCTGGGCCCGCAGGATGCGCTCCAGGTCGCCTGTCTCCCGTAGCGCCTCGACGGCGCCGGGGGCGATCCGCACGAGGTCGGCGACGATGTCCGCGCGGCTCAGGTCGAGCTCGTCGAGCAGCTCCGTGGGGGTGTAGCCGCCGAACCGGTCGAAGAAGCCCTCGACGACCACCTCGCCGAGGTGGGCGACGTGGTCGTTGGCCACCGTGCTCACGACCACCTCGTGCACGGCGTCGACGACGCCGGTGACCTCCTCGTGGGTGGCGAAGTGCCCCAGTCCGGCGACGGGCTCCTGCGCGAGCAGGTCCCAGACCTCCAGGACGGCCTCGCGCGTGGTGGGGTCGCGCAGGGTCTCGATGACGATCCGGTTGAGGCGGCGTACGGCGAAGGTGCCGCCCTTGCCGACGGTCTCCCCGATCAGGCCCTCGAACTGCTTGTCGGCCGCGCCCATCACCTTCGAGGCCGCGCTCGTCCCGAACGACATCAGCGAACCCAGGCCGGGCACCTTGTCCGCGACCGCCTTGTTGGCCTGGAGCACCTCGCCGACGATGCGCCCCATGAACCGCGAAGCCATCAGACTGACGAGCGGGCTGTCGGTCAGCCGCTCCATCGCCCGTTCGAGCACGGGATGCAGGGCCAGGACCTCGTCGAGGAGCACCTCGACGTGCTCGCGGTGGACGAGATCCCCGACCGGGTACGGCTCGGCGGGTCCGTCGTACGCCACCGCGGTGGCCAGCTCGACGATGCCGCTGACCGCGGCGCTCCCCGGCACGGTCCCGAGCGCCCGGACGACGATCGCCGTGATCGCCTCACGGTCGACGAGGTCGTCGATCTGGTGCTGGCCGGCAGCCGACAGCACGTCGTCGGCGAGGTGCGACACCGTGGACGCGAGCCGGTCTCCGGCCAGCCGGTCCAGGTGATGGGCCACCTGCGCGTCCAGGAGCTTCTGGGCAGTGGACACGGGTCGTGCAGAGCTGGTGGACACGTGCAGACGCTACGCGACGCTGAACTCTCGACCAGCCGGGGGCAACGACTTCCGGACCATGAGCAAGGGCGCCTCGTGGAGGGTTGACACCGGACTCCTGAGGTCAGGCGGTCTTGCCGATCGCGTCCGCCGACAGCTCCCGATAGAGGGGAAGCGCCTCCTGGTAGATCTCGTGCAACCGTCCGTCCTCAGGCGTGGGCGGTGGTGGCGGCTCACGGAGCTCGCTGAACCCAGTGGAGCGGGCCGAGGACGCGTGCCACTCGTCCCAGAGCCCCCACTCGTCCCGCATCCCCGGTTCCCAGGTCAGCGCGTCCGCGACGTACGGCAGACCCATCCGCTCGCACCACTGCTCGACCACGCCGGGAGGATCGCTGCAGAGCAGGTCGGCGTCGAGCACGACCCGCGGTTGGCCGAGTGAGTCGACGATCCGCACGGCCTCGCCGAGGTGCGCCCACCCGGTCTCCTCGTCGCTGAAGTCGGGCCACCGATGCGCCAGCGACCGCAACGTCGCCGCGGGATCGCGCACGAGGAAGCAGTTGTCGAAGCGCTGCAGCAGGTCGGTCCCGAGCAGCGTGGCCGCCTGGTAGGCCATGTCCTTGACGAACACCGGACGCTCGCGCGCCGCCTCCTCGATCTGGGACAGGATCTGCTCGGCAGAGCTGTCAGGCAACGACTCCGTGTAGCGGGTCGACCGACGGTCCGGGCCGAAGTAGTAGGAACGGGAGAACGGCTCGTCGAAGACCACGTGGTCCCCTCGCTCCATCATCATCCGTTCGAACGAGGTCGACACGGACCTCGGGACGGTCCACAGGAACGTGATCCGGTGACTCATGGCAGCTCCTGGATTGGGCAGTCGTCCGCACAGGATCTCAGACGTCGGGCGCCCCGTCCCGGTCAGCCTTCGCGCGGGACTCGCAGGCGTGCACCCAGGGCGTGCGCGGCCACGACCAGGCCGGCGGCCACCAGCACGATGTCCTTGAAGACGTACTGACCCGTGAGTGTCGGCCCGTTGCCGCTCCACATCTGGTCGGGGAACAGCACCAGCGGAGACAGGATCCCGCCGAGGGCGGTGGCCAGGACGACCAGGCCGACCCGGACGAAGCGACCGGTGATCAGGGTGAGGCCGATGACGGTCTCCATGACGGCCGTCAGCAACAGGGCTGCGCCCCCGGTGACCACCCCCAGGGTCAGCTTGTCGACGGTGGCCACGGCGAGGTCCTCGGCCGGGCTCGCGCCGGAGACGAACTTGAAGGCGCCGAAGACCAGGAACACGAGACCCAGACTGACCCTGAGCACGGTGATGCTGTGGGCCGCCAGGACGTCGGTGACCCGGTCGAGCAGGGTGCTGACAACGGTGCGCGGTGGCGCTGGGGTGACTCGTGGACGTGCAGTGGTGGTGGACATGATGTTTCCCCTCGTAGGCGATGTTCGGTGCACGGAGGAGCCCTCACCCGCGCACCGGAATACCTGCGGGTGCCCGGGGTCACACCGCGAGCGGCCCGAAGAAGGCCTGCAGGTCGGCCGCCAGGTCCGTCGGAGCCTCCATCGCCGGGACGTGCAGGCCACGCTCGAACTCGGTCCAGTGCGCACCCGGCGGGGCCGGGAGGACTCGGCGCACGGTCTCGTCGGCGCCGAAGACCGCGAAGCCCTGTGGCACCGCCGGCGGGGCACCCCAGTCGGTGGAGTGCGCCTGCTCGTAGAGGGTGTGTGCCGCCGTGGCACCGGCCCCGGTGAACCAGAACAGGCTGACCGTGGTGAGCAGCTGGTGGCCCTGCCAGTGGTGCGACGAACTCCGATCGGTTCTGGTGAACACGACGTGCCACCCGACGACGGGGACGTCGGCGCGACGACGAGGTCGTCAGCCCGCCTGCGCGAGCTGAACCGGTCCGAGGACGAGTGCGTCATCTCGGTCGTCTCCCACGAGCTCCGCACGCCGGTGTCCGGGGTGCTCGGTTTCCTCCAGACGAGCCTCGATCACTGGGAGGTCATGAGTGACGAGGATCGGCACAGCGCCGTACGCCGCGCCTTCACCAACGCACGCCGCCTCCAGGCGATGACCCGTGACGTCCTCGACACCGAGAGCATCGAGTCAGGACGGTTCGGTTACGTCCGACACCCGATCGACCTGGCCGACGAGGTCCGGACGGCAGTGGACGCGTTCAGCAGCGGCATGGCCGGTGGCGTGGTGCTCACGGTGCCCGATACGCCGGTGATGCTGGACGGCGATCCTGACCGCATCCAGCAGGTTCTCGCGAACCTCCTCGACAACGCCCGCAAGAACGCACCATCGGAGATGCCCATCGAGGTCTCCTTGGAGCAGACCGAGAACGTGGCCCGCCTCGTCGTCGAGGACCATGACCCGGTCATCCGGAGAGGCAGGTTCGAGGTCGATCGACGACAAAGCGTCTTCGTAGTGGACGACGAGCCGGAGATGCGGCTCGCCACCGATCCCGGCGGTCGTCCTCCTCGACAGCCGCATGCCGGGCCTCACCGGCCTCGAGGTGGCGGAGCGGATGCTGTCCCAGCACCCCACACAGGTGATCGTCCTCTTCTCGGCCCACCTCGACGATGCCGTGCGAGAGAAGGCGCGCAGCATCGGAATCGCCGCGTGCGCGTCGAAGATGCAGGCGTCGCGCCTTCCGGAGATCATCCGGAACCTCCTGCAGCAGGGGTGAACCGTTCTACGGCGCGTCCTCGCCGCGACCGCCGTCCAGGATCTCGCGAAGCTGGGCGGGAACGAGGTCCATGTGGTCGCCCTTGCGCAGAAATCCGTGTGCACCCAACGCCATGCTCTGTTTGGCCGCCTGGCTCGAGGTGTCCCACGAAGACAGCATGACCACCACAGCCGAGGGGACCTGCTGCCGGATCAGCTTGAGGGCCTGTACCCCGTCCATGACCGGCATCATGATGTCGAGCAGCACGAGATCGGGACGATGCGCCAGCACGGCAGTCACGGCCGTTTGGCCGTTCTCGGCCTCGCCGACCACGGTGAAGTGACCCGTACGCTCCAGCGACACCCGCAGGAGCATGCGCAGGTCCTCGACGTCGTCGACGACGACGACGCGCACACGAGCAGGCGTCGGGGAGCTCATAGCGTCAAGTCCTCTGGGGCAGGAGAGCGGATCGCCGCAAGCTGGGCAGCGACGGCGTGCTGACACGCCAGTGAGAGCCAGCCGGATCGGGTCCGGGTCACGACCAGCTGGCTCTCGACAAGAGGCTAGACACAGGAACTGAACAGGAACTGAGCAGGAACTGGGAAAGGATCAAGGAACGTCCTGTGCTGCGATCAGTAGCCACCGCTGCTCGGCCAGCCCTTCTCGCTGAGGTACCACCCGGCTGAGGTCAGCACGGCGGCGATGAGCACGGCGAACAGCAAACCGCCGGCCACCGGAAGGAACCAGCCCGGCCCGCGCCGGGACCGGACGGCGGTCACCTTCACCACGACGGCGCCGAAGACCGCACAACCGAGGACGCCGTGCACGACCGTCCGCACCGGCACCTTCGTGCCGTCGTGGAACCGTCCGGTCTCGAGGCCGAGCGCCCACAGACAGTGGTAGCCGACGAACACCGCGAGCAGCAGCGCCACGGTTCCGGAGATGCGATGTGCCGTACCCAGCCACGACGGTGGCCGGACGCCCAGCTTGCCGTACAGCCACAGTGCCCCCACCACCTGCAGGACCGCGAGGATCGCGATCACCACCGTGAGCACGACCTTCATGTCGATGACGGTGCGGAAGCCCAACGTCGTCGTCCCGTCCAGCGTCGGGTCGTGCACCTTCCCCACCACCCCGAGGAGGACGGCGACGACCGCACCGGCCGCGAACGCGGTGAGCGGTACGGCCATGCTCCGCTCTGCTGCGGGCGTGCCTGCCATGGGTCAAGGATGCCCGCGAACACCACGGGTAGGGAACAGTCACGACCTGTTCTCCGTTCACCGCGGTCTCGCGGGTCGCACTGCGGAGGGTCAGACGTGGCCCGCGTCGTGCACGCAGATGGCGATCTGCACGCGGTTGGTCACCTCGAGCTTGGTGAACAGGTGACCGATGTGCGCCTTCACCGTCGGGACCGAGAGGAACAGGCGGGCGGCGATCTCGGCGTTGCTGAGTCCCGCCCCCACCGCGGCGGCCACGTCGCGTTCCCGCTCGGTCAGACGCGACAACCGTCCCTGGGCACTGCGCGTCCGGTCCGGCCCCGACCCGCTGGTCAGCTGCTCGATCAGCCTCGTCGTGACGCTCGGCGAGAGCATCGGGTCGCCGTCGGCGACCCGGCGGATGGCTTCGACGATCGCCGGCGGAGCGGTGTCCTTGAGCAGGAACCCGCTGGCCCCGGCGCCGAGCGCCCGGGACACGTAGTCGTCGGCGTCGAACGTGGTCAGGACGATGACCTTCGGTGGTTCGGGCCACGAGCCGATGATCTCGGTCGCCTCGAGTCCGTCCATGCGTGGCATCCGGATGTCCATCAGTACGACGTCGGGTTCGCTCTGCCGAGCCGCCTCGACACCCGCCTGGCCGTCAGCCGCCTCTCCGACGACCTCGATGTCGCGTGCACCGCCGAGGATCATCAGCAGTCCTGACCTGACCAGGGCGTCGTCGTCGACGACGAGCACCCGGATCGTCGGGCTCACGCCTTCCACGGCAGCCATCCGTCGAGCTCGAACGACCCGTCGACGCGCTGGGTCGTGAGGCTGCCACCCGCGAGCTTGGCCCGCTCCCCCAGGCCGACCAGACCCAAGCCGGATCCAGGCGTGGGCACCCCGCGGAACCCACGCTCGCTCCGGGCCGGGTTGCGGATCCTGATGCGGACACCCTCCTCCGGAGAGCCACTCATCTGGATCACGACCGTGACGCCCGGCGCGTGCTTGCGGACGTTGGTGAGGCCTTCCTGCACGATCCGGTACGCCGTCCGGCCGACCTGGGTCGGCATCTCGGCAGCGGCGACCACGCGTTCGTCGTACTGGATGTGCATGCCGGCCCTCTCGGACTCCAGCACGAGGGACGACAGGTCGCCGAACGTCGGCTGCGGCCGCTCGCCTGACCTGCTCGGGTCACCTTCGCGGAGCACGCCCAGGACCTGTCGCAGGTCGCTGAGGGCCTCGCGCGAGGTGGCCTGGATGAGCTCGGCCGTCTGGTGCGTCTCCGCCGCGGTGAGGTCGGTGCGATAGGCCAGAGCGCCGGCGTGCATGGAGATCAGGCTGATCCGGTGGCCGAGCACGTCGTGCATCTCCCGTGCGATCCGGGTGCGCTCGTTGAACTGTGCCTGCTCCACGCGCAGTGACTGCTCCGCCTCGGCGCGATCGGCCCGGTCGCGCAGGGTCCAGAGGAGCTCGCGTCGCGAGCCGATGTACATGCCGCCCACGATCATCGCGATGGCCGACAGCAGTCCGAGGATGTAGTCGATCCACACGGGGCCGCTCGACGTACCGGGCTGCAGCAGGGGCACCGTGGCCGACGACACCACGCTCAGCGCGAGGACGACGCCCACCTGCCAGAGCACCCTTCGCGTGGCCAGGGACACCGTCGCGAGTGTGCCCGGGCCGTTCGCCGTCACCGACACCGAGCCGAGCAGGCTCGTGGTCGCCGCCACCGCGAACGGCCAGCGTCTGCGGAAGAAGGTCAGGACAAGAGCCACGATCCCGAAGGACAGGTCGAGCCAGAACAGCCACCGAGCCTGCTGCCACTGTGCGGGCGCGGACAGGGACCACAGGACGGCGCTGAAGGCGACTGCCACAGTCATCCGCCACAGCTGCGACCGCCAGGTCAGTGGCGGGTTGTACTGCTCCGGGCTCGGACGTTGCACCCTGCTCACCCTACGAGCCGTCGACACCGGGGAGGAGATCCTTCGGTCTCGCCCGACCCCTCCTTTGGTCGCAGACCGCGATCCCTGCGGCCGATGTGCTGACGTGCGGCCGCGATGAGACTCGGGTCATGATCACAGTTGACGGAGTCACCAAGACGTACGGCGCCCACCGAGCGGTCGACGACGTGTCCTTCGTGGCACGACCGGGACGGGTCACCGGTTTCCTCGGCCCGAACGGTGCGGGCAAGTCCACCACGATGCGCATCATGGTCGGGCTGACTCCCGCCAGCAGCGGTCACGTCACGATCGGGGGCCACAGCTACGCGAGCATCCCCAACCCGGGACGACTCGTCGGGGTGCTCCTCGACGCCTCCGCCCAGCACGAGGGCCGCACCGGGCGCGAGATCCTCACGATCGGAGCCGCGACGATGGGTCTGCCCGCATCGCGTGTGGACGCGATGCTGGAGCTGGTCTCCCTGACACCGGTCGAGGCAGGGCGCCGCCTCAAGAACTACTCGCTCGGGATGCGACAGCGCCTCGGGATCGCCCACGCACTGCTCGGCGACCCGCGCATGCTCATCCTCGACGAGCCGGCCAACGGCCTCGACCCGGCGGGGATCCACTGGATGCGCGGGCTGCTCCGGGAGTACGCCGCGCAGGGCGGCACCGTGCTCCTCTCCTCCCACCTGCTGCACGAGGTCGAGAAGATCGCCGACGACCTGGTTCTCATCGGTCGGGGCCGGATCGTCGCGCAGGGCACGAAGCAGGAGCTGCTCCACACCCGCGGCGCCTACGTCCGTGCGGTCCGGCCGTCGGCCCTCGCCGAGGCACTGCACCGGCACGGCATCCACGCGGTTCCCTCGGGAGCCGGGCTGCGCAGCGACGTCGAGCCCCGCCAGATCGGCGACCTCGCCGCCCAGGAAGGCCTTGCCCTCGAAGAGCTCCGGCCGGCCGAGGGTGCCGGTCTCGAAGACCTCTTCCTCCAACTCACCGCTGACACCCAACGCGAAGGAACAGCAGCATGAGCACCGCAACGATCACCCCGACCAGCACCGTCACCCCCACCCCGGGCGCACCCGTCGACCTCTCGACCATGCCCCGGATCTCACTGTGGCGACTGACCCGCGTCGAGCTCCGCAAGATGGCGAACACCCGGTCCGGCACGTGGCTGCTCATCGGCATCGGCGTGATCACCCTGGCTGTCATCGTGGCCTTCTACGCGAGCGCCGACCCGTCGCAGCGGACGTTCTTCAACTTCATGGCAGCGGCCAACGGACCCCAAGGGTTCCTTCTCCCCGTGCTCGGCATCCTGCTGATCACCAGCGAGTGGAGCCAGCGGACCGCCCTGGTCTCCTTCACCCTGACGCCGGTGCGCGGGCGCGTCCTGCGAGCGAAGTTCCTCGCGGCCCTGGTCGCGGGCATGGCCGCCATCGCCGTCGCCGCGGTGCTCGCCTCGCTGGCCACGCTCGTCGGCGGGTCGGACAACGCCTGGGCCCAGGTGGGCATCGACGACCTCGGCAAGGTGGTGCTCCTGCAGGTCACGGCAGTGGTGCAGGGGTTGGCCTTCGGCCTGCTGTTCCTGAACTCCTCGGCCGCGATCGTGAGCTACTTCGTCCTCCCCAGCGCGCTCAACATCATCGGCACGTTGTGGGACTCCATGCACCGCGTGCAGCCGTGGATCGACCTGTGGGCTGCGCAGGAGCCGCTGTTCCGCGGCGGCGGGAACCTCACCGGCGAGCAGTGGGCGCAGAGCGTCACCAGCACCTTGATCTGGGTCGTGCTGCCGCTCGTGGTGGGACTCTTCCGGGTCCTCCGCGCCGAGGTGAAGTGATGTCGCCGACTGCGGGCAACTACGGTGGGTCCGTGTATCTGGAGAACCTCGTCTTCGACGCCGTCGATCCGCAGCAGCTGGGCCAGTTCTGGGAGGCCGTGGTGGGCGGCGAGCGGCTGACCGACGAGCCTGATGGCTTCGAGACGCGGCTGACGATCGAGGGCGGACCGGAGCTCGACCTGTGCTTCCAGCGCGTCCCCGAGCCGCCGACCGAGCCGCTGCGGCTGCACCTGGATCTCCTGGGCGGCGACCGTCAGGCCGAGGAGGTCGACCGGCTGCTCGGGCTGGGTGCACGACACCTCGACATCGGTCAGGGCGAGGTGCCCTGGGTGGTGCTGGCCGACCCGGAGGGCAATCCCTGCTGCGTGATGGAGGATCGAGCGGCGTACGTCGACACCGGGCCGCTCGCGGCGCTACCGCTCGACTCCGCCGACCCAGCCAGGGACGCGGAGTTCTGGTCCTGGCTGACCGGCTGGATCGCCGTGGACGGCGTCGCACCCCACACCCTGCGCCACCCGTCGCTGCGGGGTCCCCTCCTCGAGCTGTGCCCGGAGCCCGCCCCCAAGGGCGCGGCCAAGAACCGGCTGCACCTCGACATCCGGCTCGAGACCGGCGACGACCCCGACGACGTCGCGGCGGACATCGCCGAGCGCGGCGGCCGCGAGCTCCACCCGGAGTGGGGCGACCTGCCGTGGCGGATCTACACCGACCCGTCAGGCAACGAGTTCTGCGTGCTGCCAGCGCGGCGCTAGTGTCGACGAAGCGCTTAGTTCTGAAGCCGAGTCGCCCAGCATGACCCGGACGAGCACGTCTGCGATGGCTTCCTGCGTGCTCGTCATCGGCTGCTTCGACATCGGGCCGTCCAGCCAGGCGATCCGGGAGACGTTGAGCATGCGCTGCGGAGCTGGAGAACCTCCCCCCGGCCACCGACGCCGTGCCCGTCCTGACCGGTCTTGTCGGCTGAACGCACCCACCGGCCACACGCCGAGGCGCGGCCCAGGTCCTGGCGACGGTCGCCTGGGGTGACTCACCTCGACGTCGGCGCGCGCCTCAGGTTCAGCTCGGCCCTGCGATGCAGGAGTGCGCGCTCGCTCTCGTTCCTGGTGCGTGCAGCCGCCTCGGTGAACGCCTCGCTCGCCTGCGCGTGCAGCCCGGCCCGTTCGAGCAGGTCTCCGTGCACGCTCGGCACGAGCGGCGAGTCGTCGAGCACGCCTGCGTCCAGCTGCTCCAGCACGGCAAGCCCCGCGTCCGGGCCGAACGCCCGCCCATGCGCAACTGCCCGGTTCACCTCGACGACCGGTCCCGGCGCGGCCTCGGCCAAGACGTCGTACAGAGCCGCGATCCGGCGCCAGTTCGTGTCCTCGGCATGCTCTGCGCGGGCGTGCTGGGCGGCGATCGAAGCCTGCAGGAAGTACTTCCCGACCGGCTTGCCGCGCTCGGCGAGCTGCTCGGCCTGCCGCAGGGCGGCCAGCCCCCGCCGGATCAGCAGCTGGTCCCACCGCGTGCGGTCCTGCGCCTCCAGCAGGACCGGCTCGCCGTGCTCGTCGAGCCGGGCGCCGATCCGGGAGCCCTGGATCTCCAGCAGCGCCTGCAGTCCGAGCACCTCGGGCTCGTCGGGAGCGAGCGCGGCCAGCATGCGCGCGAGCCTCATCGCCTCGCTCGCCAGGTCGGGGCGCATCCAGTCCTCCCCCGCGGTGGCCGTGTAGCCCTCGTTGAAGATCAGGTAGATGACGGCCATGACGTCGTCGAGTCGCCTGGTCCGCTCGGTCCCCGTGGGCAGCTCGAACTCGGCGTGAGCCGCGGACAGTGTCTTCTTGGCTCGCGAGATGCGCTGGCCCATGGTGGGTTCGGTGGTCAGGAACCCACGGGCGATCTCGGCCGTGGTGAGTCCCCCGACCAGTCGCAGCGTCAGTGCGGCCCGGGACTCGGCAGTCAGGGAGGGATGGCAGGACAAGAAGATGAGCCGCAGGACGTCGTCCTCGATGTAGTCGACCTGGCCGTCGAGGTCGGGCATCTCGTCCTCCTCTCCCCGTCGGACGTGTTCGAGCTCCGTGATCTTGCGGCGCAGGTTGTCCGCCCGCCGGAAGTGGTCGATGGCGCGCCGCTTCGCGATGGCCATCAGCCACGCGATCGGGTTCTCAGGGACGCCGGTCGTGGGCCACTGCTCCAGCGCGGCCACGAGTGCGTCCTGGGCCAGGTCCTCGGCCAGGTCGACGTCCCGGGTCATCCGGGTGAGAGCGCCGACGAGGCGGGCCGATTCGGCCCGCCACGCGGCGAAGATGGCCTCGGTCGGGTCATCAGTTCTGGTCTCTGCCGGCACAGGGCCAGCGTAGTGAGTCCCAGTCAGTCGCCGGGCGCCTCCGGGCCCGTGGAGATCTGGCGCAGGGTCGAGATCACGGTGACCTCGGGCCAGTACTTCGCGTGCAGCTCGGCGAACTCCCGCTGATCGGCCACGGCCGCCTCGAGGTCGGGGTACTCCATGATGGCCCAGCCCCCGACGACCTCCTTGGCCTCGGCGTACGGTCCGTCGACCCGGCTGACCTCGCCCTGGCGGACCACGAAGTTCACCGCGTCCTCAGTCCCGTACAGGCCGCCGCCGTCGAGGAACACACCCTTCTCGGCCTGTTCGCCGATGTAGGTGTCCATCGCGTCGAACAGCGCCTGCGGCGGCGTTCCGATGTTCTCTTCCATCCTCACGAATCCCATGAAACGCGGCATCTTCATCACTCCTACTGGTTGCTGGGGAGTTGCTTCTCGCACGTACGTCGAACGGCTGCCACGGTCTTCGACATCGACCATAGATTTTCTTCGAGACGGGTGGCTACTGCTCGGGTAGCGCGTGAGGGTCTTGCTGCTCCATCGCCTTGCCTGCCTGCTCGCGGATCCGGTTACCGACCACGCGAGTGAAGACCATGCTGATCAGCAGCCCGGCAATCACCACACCGCCCGCGATGGTCCCCATCAACGCCAGCCCCTCGGGGCTCTTCAAGACGATTCCGCTCAGGTAGATGACCAGCCCGAGGGTCAGGAACAGGAAGCCGATCCGCTTCTCCGCCAGGAGCTGGGCGTGGGTGGAGAGCGCGTCGGACTCTCCTACCGCAACGCCCTCTTCGCCGATGTTCTCGCGAAGCTCGACGATCGACTCGGCGTTGTGGGCGTGCGAGAGGACACCCGCACCCACCAGGTCCAACGCGACACCGCTCACCAGGAGCACCTCATTGACAAGAGCCACGACCCATCCCTTCCTTCAGCACGTGCGAACCCCCGGTTCGCAGTCTCGCAGCCTTGTGCGTGATGGCCACCCCAGACGCCGTCGCCGCCCCGAGGACCACCTGCTCGGCGTCCGTCATTCTCCGGGGTCCTGTACCTGAAGCCGGGCGCACGCGATGAGCGCTGGGAGGTCGAGACCGTAGGTCGGGCTGGCCGCCTGCTGGTAGGCCTCCAGGCGTTCCGCCGCGCGTTCGACGAGCCTTGCGGCCCCCACGGCGTTGCCGCGTGCCTGGTGGGTCAGGCCCACGCACAGCTGGGCCAGGCCTTGCCACAGCTCGCGTTCCTCGTCCGGGCACGACTTCCACCGGACCTCGAGGGCTTCGTGCGCAGCGAAGGGGCGGCCCTCGTCCAGCAGAGCGCGGGCGTAGGCCAGCGTGTCTTCTGGCGAACGCGGTTCCTCGGAGATGGGCTCGACGCCTGTCGCGCCATAGGGCAACGGTCGCCCGAGCGCGTCGCGAGGTCGAGCCTGTTGTGCTCGCCCTTGCTCGTCTCGATCGCGATCACCGGCGACCCGCGACACTTCCTCCATCGTTCCCCATCCTTCGGGATCGTGAGCCTCCAGTCGGAGGGCTCAGGCACCTGTTCCACCATAGGGACCGTGTGTCCTGCCGGGCACGGCGCTCGCGGGCTGGTGGGACGCAACGTCACATCGCTCTTCCGACCTTCTCGACCCCGAGTAGTTTGCGAGGGTGGAGTTTGTCGAAGCGGGCGGGCTCAGGATCGCCTACGAGCGGGTCGGTGAGGGGCCGCCCCTCGTCCTCGTCCACGGCGCGGCCGAGGACAGCCGCATCTGGGAACCACAGCTGGCTGGTCTGGCCGACGAGTTCACGGTCGTCGCCTGGGACGAACCAGGGGCCGGCCGGTCCTCCGATCCGCCGGAGATCTTCGGCCTGGCGGATTTTGCGGACGCGCTTGCGGCGCTCCTCGACGCGCTCGAGCTCGGGCCCGCGCACCTCGCAGGTCTGTCCTGGGGTGGCATGGTGCTGCTCGAGCTCTACCGCCGCCGTCCTGGGCTCGTCGCATCGCTGATCATGATCGACACCTACGCCGGCTGGAAGGGGTCACTGCCAGCAGATGAGGTACGAGCGCGCGTCTCCGGCGCGCGCCAGATGCTCGCCGTCCCGGACGCGGAGTTCGACGCCACGCTTCCCGGACTCTTCGCTCACGACCCGCCGGCGGAGTTCGTGCCGCTGCTCGCCGACATCACCGCCGACGTGCGCCCTGCCACCCTCGGGCGCGAGCTGGCCATCATGGCCGAGACTGACCTGAGCGACCTGCTGCCTCACATCGCCGTCCCCACCCTGCTGATCTGGGGGCAACATGATGTGCGCTCGCCCCTCTTCGTCGCGCGCCAGTTCGAGGAGGCGATCCCGGACTCGACACTCGTCGTGATCGGGAGCGCGGGCCACCTGAGTCATCTCGAAGGTCCCGAGCGAGTGAACGACGCGGTACGCGAGTTCTGTCGCGCCCATCCGCAGGGCGCAGGCTAGGCGGCAGCGACCCTGCCCACCGCAGCCAGTGGGAGTCCCATGGCGTCGGGCTCTCAGCGCGTCTAGTGTGCGCAAGCATGGAAGGCATCGTGCTTCGTGTGCGTCTCATCAGTGGCGACAGCATGGATGTCATGTTTGAGGACCATGATGCGGGCAGCGAGGACGAGGTGATCGACCACATCGTCTCCACGCTGGCGGACGAATCCGGCGTGCTGCGCTGCAGACACGGCGATCGGCTCTTGCTGTTGTACGCACGGGGTGTGGCCGCCGTGGAGGTCAGGCCTCGCGGCGCAGTTCTCTAGCCGGACCGTCATACGGCGATTGGTTCCCAGATGAGCTCGGCAACGTCGATGACGAGGTCGGGGCTCTCCCGGTTCGGGTCGTCGGTGGCGCGGACCTCGCCCACGCACACGCAGACGACGTCGTTGAGCCGCCGGTACTGCTCGCTGTCGCTGAGGTGCATGACGGTGCCGACGATCTGCCGTCGACCCGGCGGATAGGAGCGGCCGTAGCCATGGCACTCGAACAGGACCGTCGCACCGTCGTCCGTCTCGATGACAGCGCGAAAATCCGGGACGTACGGTCCGTCCGCTGTTCGACGCTGAGGGAAGTTCGCGCCACGGAAGCGACCGGAGACCGAGCCCTCGCAGCGGCCCTCCGCGAGGAACAGGAGCTGCTCCCACCCGCCCTCGAGCCCGACCCCCCAGCTCTCGGAATAGGTGAAGCGAATGCGATACAGCTGTTCGAGCCTCAACGTTTCGCCCCCTCACCAGCGAACCAGTCGTCAGCAGCATTCAAGAGCAGATCACCCATGACCGCCAGGCCGGCATGCCTGCGTGGGTGGCGGTCGTGATCGGTGGCATCGCGTACCCCTCGACGTCGGCAAGAGAGGGGGCGAATGCCTCATGACACGCCGGGCGCGCCGATCTAGCGTGCCAGGTGTGGACACCGCATGGGAGATGGTCGAGTCCGGCCCGTCCGGCGCTGAGCAGACCGTGCTGCTGCTTCCCGGCGGGATGTGCAGCGCTGGTTCGTTCGCCGAGGTGATGGCCGAGCCCGCGTTGGCGGGCGCTCGCCTGGTCGCTGCCACCCTGCCCGGGCATGCGGGTGCACCGGCGCCGCACGACTTCAGCGTCGAGGAGTACGCACGGATCACCGCCGAGCTTGCCACCAGCGTCGGGGCCACCGTGGTCGTGGGCTTCAGCATGGGCGCGACGGTGGCCTACGAGATGGTGGTCTCGGGGGCCTTCTCAGGACCTGTCGTGCTCCTGGGGGTCAGCCTGTCTGCCGCGGACGAGCCCGGCTTCTTCCGAGGCATCATTCACCTCGGTTCGATTCTCGGAACGCTGCCGTGTGCCGTGCTGAAGAAGGGCGCGCAGTCCATGGTCAAGCAGGGGGCGATACCCCCCGATCGTCAGGTGCAGCTCCGGGCGGACTTTGCGCGGAACAACACACGCGACCTGCGTCGCGGACTGCAGGCATACCTGCGCTGGCTGCACCGTGACGACGACCCCGCGCGCCGACTCTGCGAAGCAGGCATCCCAGCCTGGGTGGTGCACGCGGAGAAGGGCGATGGAGGGCTGACCCAGCACGAGCGGACGGTCCTCGAGGCGTGTCCCTCTGTCCGGGTCGTCACCGTGCCGGGCCACGTCTTCTTCCTCCCCAACGAGGTTCCTGGGCGCATCGCGGAACTGACTGTCCAAGCGCTGAGCACCTGACCCTCACTGCGTGATGACGGCTCCGCCGGCCACGTCCAGCACCACCCCGGTCACCCAGGTGGAGCGGTCGCCGGCGAGGTAGAGCACCGCCTCGGCCACGTCCAGGGGCGTCCCGAGACGCCGGAGCGGGTGCTCCCCGATCAGGCGCTCCTGGATCTCCTTCGGGATCTGTTCGCCTGTGCGTTCGGTGATGATCGTCTCCGGTGCAACGCAGTTGGCACGTACGCCGTGCGGCCCGGCCTGGAGCGCGATGTCCTTGGTGAGGAGCTCGACGCCCGCCTTCGCTGCGGCGTAGGCGATCGGTGAGTGCGCGCTCGGGCGACGTGCGGCGGCCGATGACATGGTGATGATGCTGCCCCGACCACGCTCCTTCATCCCCGGTAGCACAGCCTTGACCAGGCGGAACGTTGCGACGAGGTTCAGGTCGACAGCCGCGAGGAAGTCCTCGTCGCTCATCTCCTCCACCGGCTGCGGCCTGCTGGGCGAGCCACCCGCATTGGCCACGAGTACGTCGATCCCGCCAAAGCCCTCCTCAGCCTCGTCCACGAGGCGTGACAGCTGCTCGGGGATGGTCAGGTCTCCAGCCACCGGACGACAGCGGCCACCCGCTTCCTCGATCTCACTGCACACCCGCGCCAACGCTTCGACGTCACGGCCGTGCACGCTCACCTTGGCGCCATGGGACGCCAAGTGCGCCGCGATCACCCTGCCGATGCCCCTCGACGCACCCGTGACGAGTACATGGCGCTCCGACAGCTCACCGTTCATCCGCTCACCCTGCCTCGGCGTCGCCCGGCCCGCAAACCCCGCGTCAGCACCTGGCTCAGCAGTCGAAGCTGGCGACGACCGCCTCCGGCGACGTCGAGTTCCGGGCGAGGATCTGCTGCAGGGAGCTGGTCTGGTTGATGATCTCCATGCCGGCGGCGGAGAACGTCTCCTCGTTGAAGACGCTGCGAGCGAGCAGCGGGTTCGTCAATGCCTGGGTGAAGGCGTCGTTCGCCACCATCGTCGTGAGCAGCTCGCCCATCATCAAGTAGTCCGGGTAGTCCTCCGCGAAGATTCCGACGTACCACTCGAGGCGCTCGATGTCCCCGTCGTACAGGGATTCCAGCCGCTCGCGCACCGATGTGTCCGAGGTGAGCTCGGCGAAGCTCCCCAAGCGGCTGAGACCGTAGGACTCGCGGTAGTCGTTGAACGACCGGAGCCTGGCCTGGCGCATCAACGCGATGGTGCGCTCCTCCAGGGACGGCCGGTCCGGACTCGACCGGTCCACGAGAAAGCTCGGAGTGTTCGACAACCCGATCCTGCCCGCGCGCTCCTGTGAGCACTGCGCAACCAGGGCCTCCAGACCACGGGAGATGACCAGAGGGTTGTTGTTCATGAACTCCTGCCACGTCAACGCCTCGGCACCCTCCCCGATCGTCTCGGGCACGAGCGGGTGCCAGCGATAGAGCAGGTTGAACTCGATGGCGATCCAGTTCGGCCGGTTCCAGCGTTCTTCGTCGGCGATCAACGGAACCGCCTCGATCGCGAAGTCGAACGGGCCGATGTGCCGGATGTACTCCTCGACCACGAGCTTGAGCAGAAGCACGATCATGATCAGGCGGGTCGTCTCGAACAGGCGGTCGTCGTCCCACTCCGGATTCTCGGACGCCAACACCCCGGCGATGCGGTTGTGCTCCCGGAGGAACAGCGTGTTCAGGATCGTGCTGCCGATCGTGGAGTTCCCGTGCTCGAGGCCCACGGCGAACACGGAGTCCTTGCGGTCGTCCGGGGCGTTGCCCAGGATCGTGTCGATCACGAACCGCTCGTCGAACAAGCCGTCGAACTCGGGCTTGAATGCCAGCGGCCCGCCCGGGTCACGTTCCTGGAAGAGGAACACCGGAAACTCTTCACCGTCGATCAGCTGGCTCTTCAGCCTGCCACCGCTCATCGAACGCAGCATCCGGGTCTGGTCGGCGCCGAGGCCGTAGATCTGGCACAGGTCGATCTCCTGGGTAGAGGTGTTCTGGCGAAAGTCCTCTCGGTTGGTTCGCAGGAAGCTGTCGGTGAACCATTGGGCGAAGAACATGAACCAGACACTCGTGTCGGTCGACTTGATCTCGCGATCCCGCCGGTACAGCGCGCTCACGGCGCTCTCGGAGGGCAAGGCCGCGATGGTCTCTGGATCAGCCGGAGGGAGGTGTCGACCGGTGAACCGGCGATCGGTCAGGCTCCACCACGTGGTGTAGTCGGAGGCCATCGTCAGGGCCCGGGGCCGTGGCGGCGTCGCGTAGCTGTAGTAGTTGATCACCAGCCTGCTGGCGATCCTGCGGAGAGGCGGCAGCGAGGCCAGCGGCTCGATGATCCGAGGCAGCTGCCTGACCAACACCTCCGGAAGGGGCCGAGGCCTCAGTCCCAGTCTGCCCACGAATCGGGGCAGCGCTTCGGTCACGCCGAGCAGTGGTGGACGTGTGGACATGATGGCCTCCACGAAGGGTCTTTCGGCGGGCCCGCGTGCACTCCTCGCCAGGAGCTTCCGGTGGGCTCTGTGGTTCTACCGAGCATGCTCGCTGTCGGTCACGTTTGTCACGGCCGCACCTCAGGGCGGGGTGGTGTCCGGCTTGGCCTTGTCGGCGCCACGGACGCTGTCGAGGACGTTCTGTCCCTGTTGGTCGACGAGCCTGGTGAACAGCTGCTGGGCGTAGCCGAACACGATCGCCCAGGCGAGGATCTGGGCCGACGTGTCGAGCGCGCTGAGTCCTGGAACGAACTGTCCGCGCATGAGCAGCAGTCCCAGGAAGGCCGTGATGGCCCCGGTCGGCAGCTTGAGCACGGCCATCGCCACGGGCAGGCCGTACCTCTCCGACGAGCCGCGGATCCCCCGGATGGCGGCGGCCGCCGCAACCGAGGCAGCAGCCAGACCGACGAGCTCCACGACGAAAAGGTCGCCCGGTGTGACGGTGCTTCTCACGGCGTCATCGATGTCCTGCAACTGGGTGGCCGACGCCGAGGTGCCCCCGTCCTTCGGCGATGCGGTGGGGAAGGGCGCGGACTGCGCCGTCGGGCACACCACCACTGCTTGGCCTCCGTCCTCGGGTGCGAAGCACAGGGGGATCACGGTCGGCCAGATTGCTCCGACGATCGCGATGCCCGCCGCGAGCAGTGTCATGAGCAGGGTGGTGACAACCAGGACGTCGCGGAAGCTGCGCACGCGCACCTGCTCCCGAAGAGATGCCGAGCTGGCGGCGCGCACGGACGTGACGATCTGGCCGCGGTCCTGATCGACGGTCTGACGTTGCTTCGCCTTCTCCTGTTCCCGGCTGGGAGCGTGCTCCCCCTCGGCTGTGTGGGGGTCGGTTGGATGATCTCCGTCGTGCACGCCCAGCTGGCGGGCGATGCGTTCGAATTCCGTACGCCGCGGATCGGTGGGGATGAGATGACGTTGCACATGCGCAAGCAGCCCCGGGAACTGGCCGATGACATAGTTGGCGGGCGCGAAATTGAGGAGTTGAGCTTCGGCGGCGTCGAGGTTGCTCATCGCGCGGTCGTGCAGCGCCCCACCGCGGAGCAGAGGAAGCCGCCGCTTGGGCTTTGCTGCGGCGAGCTCGGCGGCATCCTTGGCGGCCGCCAGGTGCTGGGCGATGGCGTCGACGAAGACGTCGTCGTTGCCGTTCCTCGTGATTGGCCGATGCCCAAGCGCACAGCGTGTCGAGCTCCTTGACGCGCGTGAGGGTGCACTCGCGCCATCCGGACGAGACCGGCCCACCCACCGGCAGACGGCCTCCCACGACCGACACGGCGGGAGTGACGGAGCGTGCGACCTGATCGACCATCGGTGAACCCCCTCGACGACCCCATTCAGAGTAGCGTCGCCCGGCCGCCTCGGCGCCAGCTGATTCGCCTGCTTCCACAGCTGCACGTGCTCTGGCTCGTCAGGAGCGGCGGCGCCGAGATCCGAGCACGAGAGCGAGGCCGCCGACGAGCAGAACGGTTGCGGCCACGGCGAACCAGTCGAGGAACGGTGGCGCACCGGTGTCCGCCAGCACACTGGTGCCGGATACATCGCCGTTGTCCGGACCGGTGACGGAGCCGGTGGCCGCCGACACCGCCTCTGGCTTCGGGCTTCGTGTGGTGCTCGGTCGACGTCACGCACGTCCCCGGGGACACGGCGGCGACGGCCGCGAGCGAGCCGCGTCCCGGACGGGTCGGTGCAGTCCGAGGACGGCTCGGTGACACCGTGTCCCGTCACGGCGTTCACCAGGTCCACGTCGAAGGCCCCGGGGTCGACGTGCACGGTGTAGTGGAGCAGCTCGGACGTGTTGGCCGGCACCTCGGGCAGCGTCCAGGTGAGCGTGTTGCCGGAGCGGACCGCCGATCCCGGGTAGCCGTCGACCAAGCCGACGAAGCTGGCGTGGTTCAGCACGCTGGGTGAGGTCGTCGGTGACGACGGTTCCGGCGGCAGCGGAGCGAGCCGGGAGCGGTTGGTGACCTTCAGCGTGTACGTGATGTCGGTGTCGGGTGTCACGGTGGACCCGCTCGGTGGGTCGGAGCTCTTCTCCAGGGTCCACAAGGGCGTGACCGGGTGCTGGGTCTCGCAGGGCTCGCAGGCGGTCGGCGGGCTTTCGCCGTCTGCGGTGACGTGGTTGCGCAGCGTCGCCCCGTCGGCGCCGTCCTTGACGGTGGCCGTGTAGGTGAGCGTGAGCGGCGTCGTCCCCGAGACGGTGCCGACGTTCCACGTGAGGGTGTCACCCACCGAGCGAGGCAGTTCCCTGCGAGGCGCTGCCGACCGTGACGTCGGCGTACGGCGTGACCTGCGAGAGGTCGTCGGTCACCACGACGTCAGTCGGTGCTCCCGGTCCGGTCGGCGTCACGGTCACCGTGTAGGTCACCGTGTCGCCGGGCTCGACGGTGGTGCCGGACGGCGGGTCGGACGGTCTTGGCGACCAGATAGCCGGCCTGCGCCCGGATCAGCCGGTTGGTGACGGCGACGTGCACGATCGCGTTGTCCTCGGCGGCCGGCACCACGAACGACTGCGGATTGTGCCTGCCTGGTGCGGGGCATCCGGTTGCGGGGCCTCGGTGGGTTGCTCCGGCGACGTCGAGGGTGATGTCGAAGGTGGACCGGACCCCACGTGTCCCGGGGCGAGACGTCGGGCAGGTCACCCTCGGTCACCGTGCACGTGCTGCCCAGCGGGATCACCCTGTCCGTCGTCCAGCTCTCTCCGGAGTCGATGCTGTTGCTGCCGGTGTGCGTGACGCCGCTGCCGTCGATGCACGAGTACGACATGTCGTAAGGCTTCCCGGCCGGCTCGCCTGCCTGGTCGCCCACGAGGATCTTGCTGATCCTCAGCGGGGTGAGCTGGCGGATTGTGTGGTTGGTGACCGTCAGTCGCGCGGGTGCACTGTCTGCGCCGACGGTGACGCTCGCGGGGTCCACCGTGTGGCCCGCCCAGGTGTACGACGGGTCGGAGGAGGGAGCCTGACCGGGCTCGTCCTCGGTGATCCGGCACTGCGATCCGACCAGGACACCCGACAACAGGTCGGTGCCGGCGTCCGTCGACCTGCCAGGTGCCGGTGACGTCGGGATCCCCCTGGTGGGTGCAGGTCCAGGTGCCGGTGAACTGCAGTCCTGGTGCCTGTGTGCCCGGGGGTGCGAGGTCGATGGCCTTGGTGACGCGGAACGAACCATAGACACGGTCGGTGGAGTTGGTGACGGTGACCTCGTTGTCGCCGGCGGGCGTCAAGGGTCACCGTCCCGGACGTCGGATCGTAGGTGGGCGCGTTCCACGAGTAGGAGTCGTCGACGAGCGCGGCGTCCGAGGGGGTGTCCTCCACGACGGTGCACACCGAGGTCGCCGGGAGCTGGATCGCGCCGTTCTCCCCGGCGAGCGTGCCGTCGGCCGCGCGATCTCGACGCTGCCGCCGGCCGCCGGCAGCCGCCAGCGGCCGGCGTCGACCTGGGCGCCCTGGTAGTCGCAGGACCACGCCCCGGCGACGTCGGCGCCGGCACGAGCGCGCCGGTGGACCCCTGGTAGACCTTGGTGACCGAGAACGGCGCGTAGATGCGGGTCGGGGTGTTGGTGACGGTGACCACGGCGGGTGCGTCCACGGCCTCGACGGTGACCGGGTCCGAGACCACGGGCGTGGTCCAGGTCCAGGAGGCGTCGACCAGGCCCGCGTCATCGGGCGGGGTCTCCGTCGCCGAGCACTCGGTCGTGACGGGCAGGCCCTCGGCGGTCGGGGTGAGGGTGGCCGCGCCGGTCCCGGCGACCGACCAGGTTCCCTGCCGGACGACGTCTCCCTGCGTAGCGGCACGTGTAGCTGCCCGAGAACGGCGCGTCGTCGTCCACGGTGCCGTCCGATGGTCGTCGGGCCGAGCTCCTTGACCACGCTGAAGCTGCCGGTCTGGCGCACGATCGGGTTCGTCACCGTGGAGCACCTGGTCGGCGTCCAGGGACGTCACGTTGCCCTCGGCGTCGAGCCCGGCGATGTCCGGCGTGCCCCAGGCGTAGGAAGCGGTCCCGGAGCAGGGCCTGCGACGGCGACTCCTCCACGACGTGGCAGGTCCAGCCGACGGGGACGTCGGCGACCAGGATCACCGGCTGCGGCGCCCGCGGCGATGTCGAGGCTCCCGCTGAAGCCGTCGGCGGGGTCGACGAGGTAGCAGGTGTAGCCGACGGTGAAGTCGGTGCCGATGCCGGTGTAGCCGCCGACGGCGCCGGTGACGGTCTTGTCGACGCGCAGGTCGACGGTGTCGCGCAGGACGCGGTTGGTCACGGTCATCGAGGCGGTCGGCGTCGGCGCTGGTGTCGTCCGGCTGCGAGGTCAGGGTCGTCCCACGAGTACGAGGGATCGGGCGCCGACGGCGCGGCCAGGGCCGCCTCGGTCGGCGTGCAGGTGGAGCCGAGCAGGATCCCCTGAGCCGGGACCCCGGTCAGGGTCGCCGGGCCCGGGCCAGTCGACGGTCCACGTCCCGCTGACGTCCGCGTCACCGGTGCGGGTGCAGCGTCCACGTGCCGGAGTAGGTGCGGGTCGGGTCGCGACCACGTGGTCCGGGTCGTCGAGCACCTTCTCGAGGGCCAGCGCGCCGTACACGCGCTCGACGTGGTTGACGACGGTGAAGTCGTAGGAGGCCCGCGAGGCTCGTCGACCGTCTGCTCGGCGGAGAACGTCGGCGGGCCCCAGGCGTACGACGGGTCGCTAAGTCCCTGCGCCCGGCGTCGATCGGCTGCCTCGGCCGGGGCGCAGGTCGAGCCGACCAGGATGCCGGGGAAGCTGACCGTCCCGTCCGCCTTGACCGGCTCGGGACCGTAGGTCGTGGTGTTGCCGTTCAGACGGCAGACCAGGCTGACCTGGAAGTCCGGGATTGCCGGTGAACCCGCCGTCAGGATCGTCGACGGTCTTGCGCAGGCGTGGCGGTGACCGTGCGCTGGCTGATGGTGTTGGTGGCGTGGACCGCGACCGGGGTGGCGCTGGAGATGGTGAACGTCGTCGGCGTGATGGTCACGGCGTCCCAGTCGTAGGGAGTGATGGTCGCGGGCTTCGGCCGGTCTCCGCGATGGTGCAGCGTCGCGCCGTTCGGGATGCTGGCGCCCACCTGGGCGGTCTGACCCGGCGCAGCACCGTCGACGGTGCCGGTGATACCGGCGCAGGTGTAGGTGAAGGTGAACGTCGCCGTCGACGAACGCGGTGCCCGGGCTCGCCGCCTGCGACGCTCTTGGTGACCGAGAACGTGCCGGTGACGCGGACCACCTGTGTTGCCGACCGTGACGTGTGCCGTTCGGCTGCGGCCGCGGTCAGGGTGACGGGCGCGCCCGAGCGTCTTCGCGCCCCACGCGTAGGACGGATCGCCCGGGTTCGGCGGGGGCGCGGGGTCGTTCTCGGTGACCGAGCAGGTGGAGGTCAGCAGGATCTGGTCGGCGCCACCGGTCAGGGTCGCCGGGCCGGCGCCGGTGCGCGACCAGGTGCCGCTCTTGGTCTCGTCGGCCGGTGGTGCAGCTCCAGGTGCCGGTGAACGTGGTCCCGGCGCCGGTGACGCCGTTCAGCGGCGTGATCGGTCTTGGTGACGGCCAGCGAGCCGAAGGCACGGACCACCTGGTTGGTCACCGTCACGGCGGTGGTCTGGTTGGCGCTGCCGACGGTGACGTCCTGGGCCGCCGGGTGAGGTCCCCAGCGCGTAGGAGTCGTCGACCAGGCCGAGTGGCGGGCAGGGTGCCCTCGGTGACGGTGCAGGCGGTGCCGACCGGGAGCTCGGGCGTGGTGACGGTGGCGTTGACGGTGAGGTCGAAGGTCGTCGCTGTAGTCAGCCGACGTCGTCCCTTGGCGGGGTTGTCGCAGGCCACGGTGATCGGGAACGTGGCGCCCGCGCGGACGCCCTCGGTCGCGCCGGTGATCTTCTTGGTGACGCTCAGGGTGCCGAACACCGGCACGGTGTGGTTGGTGACGGTCACGGTGGCCGTGCCCCCCGGGTGGGACCGTTCACGAGGCCCGACGTCAGGCCGGCGTACGTCGGCGCACCCCAGTCATGGGCCGGGTCGAGGTTGCCCGGCCGGGTCGACCTCGGTCACGGTGCATCCGGTGTTGGCCGGCACGGTGACCGTCTTGGTGGCGTCGCGCGCCAGCGTGACCGTCGCCCGAGGCGGTGCCGCAGTCCCACCGGACCGTGAAGTGCTCCGCGGCGCCACCGGTGTATCCGGCGCCCTCGATCGTCCTTCCCGAGCGTGAGCGAGGCGGTCTGCTTGGCGAAGAAGTTGGTGACGGTCGCGGATCGTCTCGGCGTCCGCGACGATGGTCACCGACGTGCTGCGAGAAGCTGTTGCCGTCCCAGGCGAGCGACGGGTCGGCGAAGTCGCCGGGCTGGCTGGTCAGGGTCTCCGAGAGGGCGCACACCGCTGTCGCGGGTAGACCCGGTCACCGTGCTCGAGGCGCCGTCGGCCACCTGGACGGTCCCGCTGGCGACGGTGGCGCCACCGATCCGGCAGGTGTAGGAGACCGGGAAGGTGCGGTCCCCACCGGTGTAGCCCGCGAGCGGCGCTCCGGGACGTGGCTGCACGAGCTTGCTCAGTCGCAGCGTGCCCGTCGCCTGGGCGAAGGTGTTCCGCACGGTCACGGTCGGCACGCTGCCCTCGGCGATGGTGACCGAGTTCCCGTCGGGGTACGTCGGCGGGTTCCACGACCAGGAGGTGTCGGCCAGGTTCCCGGTGGGCTGGGTCTCGGTCACGGTGCAGATGGTCCCGGCGGGGATGTCGGGGCTCGACGTACGGCGTGTTCTGGGTGACCGAGAAGGCGCCGGTGGTGCCGCCGCACGTCCAGGTACCGGTGAACGGCGTGTTGCCGGTGCCGGTGAAGCCCCCGGCCGGTCCCTGCACCTGCTTGACGATCCGGAAGCTGTTCCGGGAGAACCGGTTGGTGATCGTGCAGGTCGCACTGTTGTTGTCGGCCAGGGTCAGCCGGCTGCCGGACAGGGATCCGCCCGTGCACGACCACCCCTGGGAGGTGTACCCGAGCGGCGACCCGGCCTCGTCGAGGGTGTACGTGCCGGCGTTCACCCTCTGGCTCGTCACTGCCGCTGAGCCGGACGGGCCGGAGATCGGCGTGGGACCAGTGGCACTCAGGGTCCACTGCGCGGGCAGCGCCGTACCACCGTCCACCGCCTTGACCAGCGTGAGGGTCGCCTTCGGCGTGTAGGTGTTCGTGTACGTGCAGGTGATCGGACCCGCAGCCGCAGTCGCCGGTGCGGCGACATCGGGCAGGGTCACCTTCCGGGCATCGAGGTTCACAGTCGCCGCGACCGGCTGGCCCGTCCCGTCGACACACGCGATCGAGGTGAGCGCCCACTTGTCGGAGGCGGGCGCTCGCTCGGTGACCGACACGGTGTCGCCCTGGAGGAGCTCGCGGGGACCGAACGACGCGCTGGCAGCCAGCGTGGGGGTCAGGGGGAAGGTGTTGCTGTCCCAGGCGGATCCCTCGATCTCACTGGCACCGTCGAAGGTGAAGGTGGTGGCCGGCGGCGTGATCCCGGCCGGCGCCAGGATCCGCTTCACGATGGTCAGCGAGCGCACCTGGACGAGGGCTGCGTAGAGGCACGCAACGCTGTTCGCCTTCTCGCCGGTGAGGAACTGGGTCCGCGTGTCGCTGGGCTGGGTGGCTGGGCAGGCACCGGTGGTCGGGCTGAAGCCCTTCATCACCAGCTTGTAGGTGATGCCGTTCTTGGTCAGTGTCTGGTCATTGACCTGGCCGTTGAAGATGATCTGGTCGGCACAGCCGTTGGCATTGGGGACCCCCGCCCCGGTGAACGCGCACGGGCTCGCGTTGTTGGGCGTCTCCCACATGGTCCACGCGTAGGTGAGGTCGGGCGTGGTGTCGAAGCCGCCCATCCGGATCGTGAAGGCGCCCGAGAAGTGGGCGGCGACCACGGTGACCGGGTTGTTGTAGTGCGTCACGCGGGCGAGGAGGAACGGGACCCCGTCCTGCACCGAGGAGGTGCTCGGCCGGCGACACCCCGATCGCGCTCTGTGTCGCAGGTCTGCAGCGATCCCGGGCAGCTGCCGCTGTAGCCGTGGGACGTGCACGCCTCGACGCCGGCGCCGACGAACCCCGAGCTCGTCGCCGGCGGGTTGCCTGCCGGGCGAGTAGCTGCACGCAGTTGGAGCTGTCGGTCCCGCCGTCGGTCCCGTGATGGTTGCTGACGTTGGCCTGGATCGCCCCGATGGGGACCGTCGCCGCACTGGCCTTCTCGAGCACGCCAAGGCTCACCGGAGACAACATCGCGCCCACCAGGGCGAGCGTGAACACAACGGTGACCAGACCTGCATGGCCCCGTACGGCGTGTCGAGATCCGAGCATCAAGTGCGCCTCCGCTGCAAAAGGGACCCGTCAGTCCCTTCGCACGCTGAACATGATGCACGTACTCGACGCTCGGCGCGTCACCCTCTTCGGGCGATCGAGGACGAAGCACCGTCGCGCAGGCGGGACATGCGGCCGTGATGCCACCCCTCATGCAACAGCGCTCGTCGAGCAACCGCGTCAGACGACGAGGCCGCGCAGCTCGCGCTTGAGGATCTTTCCGGTTGCGTTGCGTGGCAGCTCGTGGAGGAACACGACGTCGCGCGGCACCTTGAAGCGGGCGAGGTTCGCCTTCACGAAGCCGCGGAGGTCGTCCTCGGTGACCGCACTGCCTTCACGGCGTACGACGAACGCGCGCAGGCGCTGGCCGTGCTGCTCATCGGGTACGTCGATGCAGGCCACCATCGCCACGTCGGGATGATGCTCGAGCAGCTCCTCCACCTCGCGCGGGAAGACGTTCTCCCCACCGGAGACGAGCATCTCGTCGTCACGGCCGTCGATGAAGAGCCGGGCTGCGTCGTCGAAGTGGCCCACATCGCCCGTGGACATGAAGCCGTCGATGAACTCCTTGTGACCTCCACCCGTGTATCCCTCGAACGGGATCCCGTTGCGCACGAACACCCGACCGGACCCGTCATGGACCTGCTGACCGGCTTCGTCGTAGAGCCGGATCTCGGTGCTGAGGCAGTGCCTGCCCACCGTCGTGGGGGCCGCGACCAGATCCTCGGGCGTCGCGATCGTGATGTAGCCGACCTCGGTGGAGCCGTAGAAGTTGTGCACCACCGGCCCGAACAGCCCGAGCGCTCGGGTGGCGAGCTCACCTCCGAGCTGCGAGCCCGACAGCAGCATCGCCCGGAGCGAGCTGAGGTCGCGGGAGTCGAATGCCTCGTCCCCGAGGTCGACCATCCGCTGGAGCATCACGGGCACCAGGACCATGCCGGTGGAGCCGTGCTGCTCGATGCTGTCCAGCGTCACGGCCGGGTCGAACCGGCGGCGCAGCACGAGCGTTGACCCCAGCGCCGTCGTCAACAGCGTGTAGACGAAACCCAATGAGTGGAACATCGGCGCGCACATCTCGACGACATCGCCCGAGCGGAACGGCACCGGTCCGATCAGCGCCGCCACCGCAGTGAGACCGCGAGGTTCCGGGCGCGGGGCGCCCTTGGGGCTTCCGGTCGTTCCGCTGGTCAGCATCACGATCTTGGCGCGTTTCTCGGCCGGAGGCAGTAGCTCGGTGTTCCCGTTCGTGGCCAGCGCTTCGAGGGTGTCGTCACCGGGGGTCTCGGCCCAGGCCCGGAGCACTCCGTAGCGAGGCGCGAGGCCGTCGAGGAGACCGAGGTACTCCTCGTCGGCGACGAGCAGGTCCACGCCCTCCCGCCCGACGACCTCACGGATCTGCGGTCCGGCGAAGTCGGTGTTGAGCATGATGATGCGGCAGCCGAGCTTGCCCGCGGCGTACACGGCGTACTGCAGGCCGCGATGGTTGCGCGCCAGGACCGCCACGCCGTCGCCGGCACGGAGCCCCATCCCGTGCCAGCGGTGAGCGATGGCGTTGGTACGCCGGTCCTGCTCGCCGTAGGTCACCGTGCCGAGCTCGTCGATGATCGCGGTCCGCTCGGCGAAGCGTCGACCGGAGTTGACGACACCGGCCGCCACAGCACCCCGCCGACGCAGGTTGGCCAGGGCCCGGAGGGTCTCGGGCAACGACTGACCGCCCACCAGACCTGCCCGCTTGCAGATCTTGATGGCCTCCAGCTCGGTAGCGATCGTGTCGCGTCTCTCGCGCAGTCGTGAGGTCACGTCGAGCTCCCTTCCTCCCGACATCACGCTAGACGTCGGACGGTTCTGCTGTCAGGAGCCAGGCCTCGCAGCGGTCGTCGGGAACGGGTCCAGCGACCGGGACTTTAAGGGGGGTGAGGGGCTACGCTCACCAGCATGTCCAAGGGACGAGCCTCGGCACGCTCGGGCAAGGGCGCGCGCCTGACCCGCAAGGCCTACGAGGCCGAGCTCCTGAGGCTCCAGGCCGAGCTGGTCACCGTGCAGGAGTGGGTCAAGGCCGAGGGCCAACGCGTCGTGATCGTCTTCGAGGGCCGCGACGCCGCAGGCAAGGGTGGCACCATCAAGCGGATCACCCAGTACCTCAGCCCCCGCGTGGCCCGGATCGAGGCCCTGCCGGCTCCCACGGAGCGCGAGCGGAGCCAGTGGTACTTCCAGCGCTACATCGAGCGCCTTCCGGGTGCAGGCGAGATCGTGCTCTTCGACCGGTCCTGGTACAACCGGGCCGGTGTCGAGACGGTGATGGGATTCTGCACACCCGCAGAGCACCGCCGGTTCCTGCACCAGTGCCCGATCTTCGAACGACTCCTCGTCGAGGACGGGATCCTGCTCCGCAAGTACTGGTTCTCCGTCAGCGACGAGGAGCAGCAGCGACGCTTCCTGGGGCGCCTCGAGGACCCGATGCGGCAGTGGAAGCTGTCCCCGATGGACCTCGAGTCCATCAGCCGCTGGGAGAGCTACTCCCGTGCCAAGGACGAGATGATGGTGCACACGGACATCCCCGAGGCGCCCTGGTACGTCGTCGAGAGCGACATCAAGCGGCGGGCCCGGTTGAACATGATGGCGCACCTGCTCTCGACGCTCCCGTACTCCGAGGTGCCCGCCCCTGCGCTGGAGCTGCCACCCCGCCCCACGTCGAAGGGATACGAGCGCACCCCACGGGAGCACAGCACCTACGTCCCAGACCACTACGCCTCCCTCATGGGTTGATGCCCCGAATGACGGGACCCACCGGCACCCACGAAGCAAGCAGCCTCCCGGTCAGTGACACCGAAGCCCACATCGAGCTCAACGAGGCCTACGCCGCGCACAACTACCATCCGCTGCGGGTGGTGCTGTCGGCCGGCCAGGGCGCCTGGGTGACCGACGTCGAGGGGCGCCGCTACCTCGACTGCCTGGCCGGTTACAGCGCCCTGAACTTCGGCCACTCGCATCCCCGCCTGGTCGCCCGCGCGCAGGAGCAGCTGGGCCGGCTGACGCTGACCTCGAGGGGGTACTACAACGACCAGCTCGGCCCGTTCGCCCGTGACCTCGCGCAGCTGACCGGCAAGGAGATGATCCTGCCGATGAACTCGGGCGCCGAGGCGGTCGAGACCGCGATCAAGGTCGCCCGCAAGTGGGGTTACCTCGTCAAGGGCGTCCCGGAGAACCAAGCGACGATCGTCGCGATGGAGGGCAACTTCCACGGACGGACCACCACCATCGTGTCGTTCTCGACCGACCCGGTCGCGACCGCCCACTACGCGCCGTACACCCCTGGCTTCCGGCTGGTGCCGTACGGCGACCTCGCTGCCCTCGCCTCCGCCGTCGACGAGTCCACGGTGGCCGTGCTGCTCGAACCCATCCAGGGCGAGGCCGGCGTGATCATCCCGCCGGAGGGCTACCTGCAGCAGGTGCGCACGCTGTGCAACTCCGAGAGCGTCCTGATGATGGCCGACGAGATCCAGTCCGGGCTCGCCCGGACCGGGCGCACCTTCGCCTGCGACCACGAGGAGGTGGTGCCCGACGTCTACGTCCTCGGCAAGGCGCTCGGAGGAGGTCTCTACCCCGTGTCGGCGATCGCCGCCGACGGCGACGTGCTCGGTGTGATCACGCCGGGCTCCCATGGCTCGACCTTCGGCGGCAACCCGCTCGCCGCGGCGATCGGCCGCGAGGTGATCGCCATGCTGCACACCGGTGAGTTCCAGGACCGCGCCGAGACCCTCGGCGAGAGGCTGGCTGCGGGCCTCGGCGAGCTCGTCGGCCAGGGCATCGATGCGGTGCGGGCCCGCGGGCTGTGGGCCGGGGTCGACATCAACCCCGAGCTGAGCACCGGTCGACAGGTCTGCGAGCAGCTGCTCGACCTGGGCATCCTCGCCAAGGAGGCACACGGTCAGACCCTCCGCCTCGCCCCGCCACTCGTCGCCTCCGAGGAAGACATCGAGCTCCTGGTCAGCACCCTCCACACGATCTGCTCTGGTTGAGGATGGACGGGTCCCCACCCAGGCGGTGGTTGACCTCAGGTGCAGATGAGGGGACGGTCAGACCATGACGCAGCGACCTCCCGCCGTGTGCCTCGCGGCCGCAGTCTTCGTGCTGGGCTCTCTCACCCTGGCCGGGTGCGGAGAAAGTGACACCTCGAGTGAGACTCCCGCCATCTGCTCGGACGCGGAGGCGCTCAAGACCTCGACCGAGGACCTGAAGAAGGTCGACGTCACCCAGAACGGGCTGGCGGATCTCACGGACAGCCTCACCCAGGTGCAGTCCGACCTGAAGAAGGTGACCAGCGACGCCAAGAAGCAGTACGCCACCGAGGTCGACTCCCTCAACGCGTCGGCCTCCTCCCTCAGCACGAGCCTGGAGGCCGCGACCAGCTCGCCGTCCGCGGCGACGGTGGCCGCCGTCGGCGCAGCCCTCAGGGCGCTCAAGACCTCCCTGACGGCGCTGGAGAGCGCCATCAAGGGCACCTGCTGAAGGAACACCGGGTACCGCCCGCGGAGGTGATGGGCGACACGTGCGCTCGCGCTGCTCAGTCCGAGGCGACGATGCGTGCGAACAGGTCCGCATACTGAATGAGGTGACGGTCACCGAGGTACTCGGCTCGCACGCGGGCTCGAGCCGCTTCACCGAGGCGATCGGCCAACCGGTCGTCCGTCAGGACGCGGCGCAGAGCGGCCTCCAAGGCGCCCGGGTCGGTCGGGTCCTTCACGAGAAGTCCGTCCTGCCCGTCGGTGATCTGGTCCTGGATCCCGCCCACTCGGCTGGCCACGACTGGTCTGGCTTTCCACATGGCCTCGGTCACGGTCAGTCCGAACCCCTCCACGAGGCTCTTCTGGACCACCACGCGAGCATGGCGCTGCAGCGCGTTGACCACCATGGCGTTCTCGTCGACGTCGTCCATCGGGATGGACACCAGGTGGACACGGCTCCGGACGGGCGTCGGCAAGGCCCGCCACTGCCGGCGGCAGGCTTCCAGGACGGCTGCGCCCTCGGGGTCGTCGGAGACTCCCGAGACCGCTGGACCCGCCAGCACCAGATGCGTGCCGTCGAGCGAGCACTCGGCGAGCAACGCGAACCCGCTCATGACTCCGGGCATGTCCTTGAGACGGTCCCAGCGGCTCACCTGCACCACGAGGCGTGCGTCGTGCGGCGGTGCCGGTCCGTCGAGGACCAAACCATCTGGCGCGGCACGGTGCCGGACAGTCCCCCGGGTGCCGTCGCGTCGGTCGAACGTGACGAGCCCTGTCGGTGTCCGACCCCCGACCAGTCCGACGGTCGACAGGATGTCCACCACCTGGTCGTCGGAGAGCAGCAGGTTCTTGGTCGAGAACGGATCGATCGACGGAGCGATCACGACCAGGCGCGAGGGGTCGACCCAGGCCGGCGCGTAGGCACGCCGGGAGAAGACCAGAGCCTCGACGTGCTCGAGGAACGGACGAAGGAAACCCCAGGCGATGTCCGTGAGCTCGTTCGTCGAGTCACGGCCCACGTGGCACCGCCACGCGACGTGGAGGCCCGCCTTCCGCAGAGCCTTCGCCAGACCGAGCGTCTGGGGGTCGTGCAGGAGCACGATGTCACCGCGCGTGGCCCGCGAGAGCAAGTACGGCAGGTTGGCGTCGAGCACGCGCAGGTAGTGAGCGCGCTCGAGCTCACCGAGCGTGCCACCGTCCCCCGATGCTCCATGGAGCATGTTGTGCACCCGCTTGGTGGTGAGGAAGAACTCGGGATCTCCGTCCAGGACCAGCCATCGGTTCTCGATCCCGGCTCCGTTGCCGTAGGCGAGCAACGTCTGCAGCATCTCCGCAACCCCACCACCGTGGGCGGTGGCGCTGACGTGCCACACGACGCGGTCGCCGAACATCTCACGGGCACGCGCAGCGGTGGTCCGGAGACGCTCCGCGCGTTGGGGGGTGAGCAACGTGGCAAGCCGATCGAGCGGCACCGGCCTGATCTGGACCTCGAACACAGCGCGCGCCTCAGGAGCTCGAGAAGGGGCGAACAAGGGGGCCGCGGGTGCGCGGTGCGCTGACTGACATGACACCTCCGGGTGCTCAGACTCCGTCAGGCTAGGCGGCTGCGGTGGTGCCCAGGCAGGGTCCAAGGTCCTGAAACGACGGGCGGACCCCGAACGAGGAGGCCGGGTTGCCCGGTCGCAGCCGCAACGGGACCTTCGGCCCTGTCATGCGGGCTCGACATGACGTCGGATGGACGAGGGGCACCGTCGCCACGGCGGGGTCACGCCAACGCCGCGACGGTGCCCCTGCACAGGCTGGACGGGCGCGCGCCCGGTCGGTCCCGGTCCTCCCCTGATCAGCCGCCTGGCTCCTCCCACTCGGGACCTTGGCCTCTGGCAGTCGCAGGCGTCCGGGACAAGTGTGGAGACACAACCCCTTCAAGGAGTGGAATCGATGACGAACCCCTCGCTCCCGCTGGTCCACGAGCTCATCCGGTCAGCGTGCTCGGCACCGAGCGTGCACAACACGCAGCCGTGGTCCTGGCGAGTCCTCGACCTCACCACGATCGAGCTGTACGCCGACCGCGGTCGTCAGCTCCGTGCCACCGACCCGCGCGGTCGTGACCTGACGATCAGCTGCGGCGCGGCCCTGCACCACCTCGTCGTGGCGGCCGAGGCATTCGGCGTCGCCGCTGAGGTCGTGCTGGTGCCGGCGAAGCAGGCCGAGGACCTGCTCGCCCGGATCCACCTCACGCCCGGTCACACCGACGGGAGGGCGGTCGAGATGCTGGCCGCCCTCGAGAACCGCGTGAGCGACCGACGTGGCTTCAGCACGTGGGAGGTGCCCTCGGCCCGTGTCCTGAACCTCTGTGAGGCAGCGACGAGGTGGGGTGCGCACGCCCTCCCCCTCACCGATCCCCTGGTCCGGCACCGCGCCGAGGCACTGCTCGAGCAGGCCCGAGGCATCCAGGCGGCCGACCCCCGGATCACCGCAGAACAACGGGCCTGGACCGACCGACTCGATCCCGGGTCGGTGGAGGGCATCCACACGACCAGCGCGGTGCCACCTCGGCGCCCCGGCACGACACACCGTCCGGACAGGTTCGACCGGCCCGCGGCGAGCCCGTCGGACACTGACGAGAACACCGCCCCGGAGCCGGAACCCACCGACTGCCTGGTCGCCATCTGCACCGAACGCGACGACCTGCGCGCCTGGCTGCAGGCCGGCCAGGCGATGAGCGCGGTGTGGCTGCAGGCCACGCTCGGTGGTCTCGCCCTCACCGCGGAGAGCCAGGTCATCGAGGTCGAGTCGACGCGGCGGCTGCTTCAGCGTGAGGTCTTCTCCTACACCGGACGCGTGCAGATCATGCTGCGCATCGGCTGGCCCGAGGCGACTCGACCACCACTCCCCCGGACGCCTCGGCGCTCCCTCGAGGACGTGCTCCGCAGCTGACCCACGACTGCTCGGCCCGCGGGAGTAGGTCCTGGCTCAGCCTCGCTGCCGCGGCACGTGGATCAGGACCCGTCGAGGCGCAGGTGCAACCACGGCCGTGACAGCGAGAACCTGCGACCTGTCACCACCGCGGGGGTGATCTCGACGACGTTGTACTTCAGCGTCGGAACCCACGGCCTCAACCTGACGCTCTCGGCGCGGTGCGCTTCGTCCTCCGGCAGCAGCCTGGCCTGGCCACGAATCACGACACTGCGAGCCGTGTCCTCGCCGTAGCTGTCGATCTCGAAGGCAACCTGGGAGCCCATGACGACGCCGAGGAGCTTGTTGCCCTCTGCCGTGCGGAAGAGCAGGGTCTGCCCGTCGACGCCGTAGTTGATCGGAGTGATGTGGACCTCGTCGACCAGCCGGAAGGCGAACCGGCCGAACTCCTCGGCACGCAGCATGTCCCAGCACTCCTCAGGAGTGAGTGTCGTGATCAGCTCTTCGTCAGCCATGAGGACTCCCATCAGGTCGTGGCACCCGTGGCACCACCACTCAACGGTAGGCACCAGAGCAGAGGCCTCCAAGGGCCCATGGACCCCAAAGTGCCCTCCACCCACAGGCAGTCCGGCACCACATCGCGGGACCTTTGGCCCCTGATCCACGGCGAGGAGTCGCAGAGACTTGACGTGGAGAGGGTGAGATCCGATGACGACGATCGCCGCCGAGCACGACGAGCTGGCAGAGCTGAAGAACCGGCTGCTGGTGGTGTACGCCGGGGCCCTCCCCGCCGGGATGTTGCGCGCTGTCATCGACCGGGCGGACCGGATGGTGCCGGCGCAGCCGAGTGTGTCGCGCGAGGCTCGGGTGTCGACGGTCGAGGCCGTGGCACGCCGGATGCTGACGGACCGGCTCGCCCGGATGATCGTCGACAAGCCACGCTGAGCCAGCCGGGTGCACCTCACCCAGGACGGCCTGCAGCTGCGCCGCGGGTCTCGAACGCCGCGGGGTCGGAGCAGTAGTCCTGCACTGCCTGGGCGAACTTCGCGGCCTGGTAGCCGTCGGCGTAGCGATGGTCGAAGGTGGCCGTCAAGGTGAGCATCGGCCGGACCACGACCTGACCGGCGACCGCGGCGGGTCGCTGGGTGACGGCCCCCACCAGCACGAGAACGGGGACCCGGTAGTAGCCGGCCAGCGGGGAGTAGGCGCGCGAGATCCCCCACATCCCGACCGAGGTGATCATGGCGCTGCCGAACGCCTGCCGGCGTACGCCGAAGGCGGGCAGGTCGAGGTTGAGATCGGAGGTGAGCCAGGCGCTGAGCCTCATGGCGGCTCGCAGCAGCCGGCGAGGAAGGATGTCCAGCATCTGCTTCGCCTTCCCGAACGAGTCGTCGTCCCCGCTGCTGATGGACGCCCGCGAGGATCCGAGCTCCGCAGCGATCTCGACGAGGGACTTCTCGTTCGCCCGGTCCACCTTGCATCCGGTGAGCTCCCCACCCTCGGCCGCGACGATGAAGAAGACGTCGATGCTCTCTCGCGGGTACTCCCTGCCCCGTGCCAGCCTGACGCGGAGGTCTGGCACGGCCTCGAGCCCGTGGGCCACGGCCCGACCGACCGCGTGGGTCACGGTCACGTGCGCGCCTGTCTGCTCGCGCAGCTGGTGCAGGTACTCGAGCAGGGTGCCTGCGTCGAGCTCCAGGTCGCCGTAGAACTGAGGGTCGTTGGGTGGCCCCCAGAACGACCCGGCCAGCTTGCGCCACCCGTGCAGCTTCGTGCCGCGGACCTTCGGCGCGGGTTCGGGCTTGCTCCGCAGCGCGGGTGACGACATGACAGGCTCCTGCCTCGTGGGTCGTGCCGGACGGGCGTAGGCGAAGGGCCAGCCACCTGTGCGGGCGACTGGCCCGACCCACTCGTACTAGCGCAGCGCGGCGTGCTTCTGGACCACGTCGGTCGAGGACCACCAGCGACCCAGTCCCCAGGTGTCACCCGTGTTGAGCATCGCCAGGGCGACCACCGTGATGGCGCCGAGGATGTGCTCGTCGATGACGGGGTTGTTCTCCGGGGGGAGCACGACCGACCACATGAGCACGTACATGAGGGCTCCGGCTCCGGCCGCGAGACGCATGCAGACACCGAGGGTGAGCGCCAGGCCGATGCCCAGCAGGCCGAGCATGAACAGCCAGTCGGCCCACGTGGTGCCGCCGATCGAGTGGTAGAAGTCCTTGAAGGGGCCGACGGCACCGAACTTCAGGAACCCCTCGGTCGGGCTGCCCCCGTGGATCCACGCGGCATCGCCGAAGCGGTCGAGCTTGCCGTCCGGGCTGTAGCCCGTGTGGTAGCCCAGGGCGAACAACTTGTCGACGAAGGCCCACAGGAAGGTGAACCCGAAAGCGATCCGCAGCGCGGCCAGGACCTGGCGTGCCGGGGTGGAGATGCGGTCATCGGAGCGGTTCGCGACGGAGTGGGAACCGGTCGTGCCACCGTGGCTTCGGCCGGATGCCGCGCTGTCGTGCTCATGGATGGTGCTCATGGCGACCTCCTGGTCAGTTCGTGCCGTACTCGTGGCTCCAGCCTCACCCGACGGGGCTCGACTCAGCAGGGCCCGGAGTAACCGAGCGGTGGGACGAAGTCCCGAATGGGTGCGCCGCACCGCCTCGAGAGCTGGATCCGGCCGCGCGGCCGTGCTCGGGAACTAGGTCCCGGTGGGACAGGCCCCTGGCCCCATCCCGGCCACTGCAGCGGTGGTCAGGCTGAGAACCCACGACCTCACACACGAGTGAGGGTGAGCGATGAAGGCGTTGCGACTGACCGCGCGCGGACTGCTGCGCGCCGAGATCTCGCGCTTCGAGCTGCGGAGGCGACCGTCGCCTACGCCCACCTGGAGATGGGCGCCATCGAAGGACGAGCCGTCGTGGTCCCCCACCGAAGGTGAGGAAGGTGCCCAAGGCAGCAGGACGCGCGGAGGACACCTGCTCAGGCGCCTCGGGTACACCCTGGTACGACGCCCTGAACCGTCCTCGTCGAGGACACCAAGGGGCCGCTGATCGACGGTGAGGTCGAACGCGCCTCGGAGTGGGGACGGGAACTGGCTCGAGACGTGGCTCAGCGGCGCTTCGTGGGGGCGGCCGACGACCTCGGCCGTCGCTGAGGGCGCCTGGACGCCGTCAGGTCTGGGGGTGCTTGAGGGAGAAGATCGCGGCCTGCGTCCTGCTCTCCAGACCCAGCTTCGCCAGAAGCGAGGAGACGTAGTTCTTGATGGTCTTCTCCGCCAGGAACATCACCTCGGCCATCTGGCGGTTCGTCATCCCCTCTCCGATGAGTTCCAGGATGCGTTGCTCCTGGGTCGTCAGGTTCTCCAGGGCGGGGTCTGACCGGACGCCCATGCGCACCCGTTCCAGCACCTTGGCGGTCACGGCAGGGTCCAGGGTCGACTGGCCCGCCGCAGCGCGACGCACGGTGTCGACCAGGTCGGTGCCGCCCACCTGCTTGAGGATGTAGCCGGCAGCGCCCGCCATGATGGCGGCGAAGAGTGCGTCGTCGTCGTCGTACGACGTCAGGATCAGCGCTGCGATCCCTGGGTCACGTGACCGGATCTCACGGCACACGTCGATCCCCGACCCGTCGGGCAGGCGTCCGTCGAGGATCGCGACATCTGGCCGGAGGGCCGGGATGCGACGCGTCGCGTCGCCGGCCAGCCCGGACTCCCCCACGACGACGATGTCGCCCTCACTCTCCAACAGCTCGCGGATTCCCCGACGCACGATCTCGTGGTCATCCAGCAGGTAGACACGAATCGGCTCGGTCACGGCGATTTCCTCAGGAACCTGGGGCATGCGTTGGAATCTAGCCCGCCCCCGGCGCACGCGTCGATGCTCCGCACAGCATTGAGGACCTTGGTCCCGTTCCCGTATGACTACGGCCCTTGCCACCGTCGCGCCACCGTTCCTACCGTGAGAGCGACAACCGGAAGATGCCGACAGGAGTTCCCGTGGACACACTCGACATCGCCCGGTGGCAGTTCGCCATCATCACCGTCTACCACTTCCTCTTCGTGCCCATCACCATCGGCCTGTCGGCGATCGTGGCCAGCTACGAGACTGCGTGGATCCGCACCGGGAACGAGCGCTGGCTCCGGCTGACGAAGTTCTTCGGCAAGCTGTTCCTGATCAACTTCGCCATCGGCGTCGTCACGGGCATCGTCCAGGAGTTCCAGTTCGGGATGAACTGGAGCGACTACTCACGCTTCGTCGGCGACATCTTCGGCGCTCCCCTGGCGGTCGAAGGCCTGCTGGCGTTCTTCCTGGAGTCGACGTTCCTGGGGCTGTGGATCTTCGGCTGGGACCGGCTCTCACCGAAGCTGCATGCGGCCTGCATCTGGCTGGTCCACCTCGGCACCCTGTTCTCGGCGTACTTCATCCTCGCGGCGAACTCGTGGATGCAGCACCCCGTCGGGTACGCCTACAACCCCGACACCGGACGTGCTGAGCTCAACGACTTCTTCGCCGTGATGCTCAACAAGGTCCAGCTCGTCACGTTCCCCCACGTCGTGCTCTCGGCCTACATGACCGGCGCTGCGTTCGTCATCGGAGTCTCGTTCTGGCAGCTGGCCCGCAGGGCGCGCTCCGACGAGGACCGTGGCATGTACATGGTCGCCTTGCGAACCAGTGCCGCTGTGGTCCTGGTCGCCGGACTCGGGGTCGCCATCAGCGGTGACGTCCAGGGGAAGATCATGACCGAGGTCCAACCGATGAAGATGGCTGCGGCCGAGGGGTTGTACGAGACCGAGGCACCCGCCGACTTCTCCCTGTTGACCATCGGCACCCCGGACGGCAAGGAGGAGAAGTTCGCGATCAAGGTCCCCGACCTGCTGTCCTTCCTGGCCACCGGAACGACCGATGGCAAGGTCACCGGCATCAACGAGCTGCGCAAGCAGTACAAGGCCGAGTACGGCAGCGACCCGGGTGCGACCTACTACTCGCCCGGTGACTACACACCCCTCATCCCGCTGACCTACTGGTCCTTCCGCTTCATGATCGGCCTCGGTCTGGCGGCAGCCGCCATCGCCGGCTGGCTGTTGTGGGCCACGCGACGTGGCCGGTTCCCCCACGGTCGACTGATCTTCTCCCTGGCGATGCTGTTGCCGTTCATGCCGCTCCTGGCGAACTCTTTCGGCTGGATCTTCACCGAAGTGGGGCGCCAGCCGTGGTCGGTCTTCGGACTGATGACCACTGCCCAGTCGGTCTCGCCCACCGTCAGCGTGACCGAGGCCCTGATCTCCCTGATCGTGCTGACGCTGCTGTACGCCGGTCTCGCGGTCGTCGAGGTCCGCCTGATGCTCACCTACATCCGAGCCGGCGCAGACCCGGTGCCTGTCGTGGGCGACGACGACCCCGACGCCCACGGCCCCGACCGCCCGCTCGCCTTCGCGTACTGACCCGACGAGGACACCACCATGGAACTGACCACTGTCTGGTTCGCCCTGATCGCCGTGCTGTGGATCGGCTACTTCACCCTCGAAGGGTTCGACTTCGGCGTCGGCATGCTGTTGCCGGTCCTGGCCGGGGACGAGACCGAGCGCCGCGTCATGATCAACACCATCGGCCCGGTGTGGGACGGCAACGAGGTCTGGGTGCTGGTGGCCGGCGGCGCGACCTTCGCTGCTTTCCCCGAGTGGTACGCCACGTTGTTCAGTGGCTTCTACCTGCCGCTGCTGCTCATCCTGGTCGCCCTGATCGTTCGTGGGTTGGCGTTCGAGTACCGCGCCAAGCGCGACAACGCCGCCTGGCGAGCACGCTGGGACCTGGCCATCGTGATCGGCTCGCTCGTTCCCGCAGTCCTGTGGGGCGTGGCCTTCGCGAACATCCTGCGTGGGGTCCCCATCGATGCGGACGGGGAGTACGTCGGTGGCTTCTTCAACCTGCTCAACCCCTACGCCCTCCTCGGCGGTGCGACCACCCTGCTGCTGTTCCTCACCCACGGGGCCGTCTTCATCTCGCTGAAGACCGACGGGCGGATCAGGCACGCTGCCCGGTCCCTGGGGCTCAAGCTGGGTGTGGCTGCCGCCGCAGTCACCGTGGCCTTCCTGGTGTGGACGCAGCTGGACACCGGCTCGGTGGCCTCCGCGGTCGCCTTCGTCGTCGCCGCGCTCTCGCTCGTGGCGGCACTCGGGGCCCTGCTGCAAGGCCGCGAAGGATGGGCCTTCATCGGAACCTTCGTCGCCATCGGGCTCGGAGTCGCGGGTCTGTTCCTGGCCCTGTTCCCCGACGTGATGCCGACCTCGTTGGCCCACGGCCTGAGCCTGACGACGACGAACGCCTCGGCCACGGCGTACACGCTGAAGGTGATGACGGTGGTCGCG
>CAWJGX010000030.1:0-44220 GCA_963842565.1 uncultured Actinomycetota bacterium
TTTGCAAGCAGGGGGTTAGGGGTTCGAGTCCCGTAGGCTCCACCCTGCTTTCATGGTGACGTCATGGCTGCCGACGTCCCCTCCCTGAGCTGGTCGGACCTGTCTGGGCCCGACCTCGACGCCCGCACCCTGTACGACGTCCTCGCGCTGCGCGTCGGCGGTGTTCGTGGTCGAGCAGGAGTGCGCCTACCAGGACCCGGACGGGCTCGACCTGGTCGAGGGCACCCGTCACCTGATCGGTCGCAGCGGGCGACGGGATCGCGGCGTACGCGCGGGTGCTCGCGCCCGACGAGACAGCACCAGGCGCCGCGCATCGGCCGGGTGATCGTGGCTCCGGAGGCGCGGGGGCGGCAGCTGGCTCGCGCGCTGGTGCAGCGGTCGCTGGAGATCTGCGAGGAGCACTGGCCCGGTCGAGCTGTGGAGCTCGGGGCCCAGGCTCACCTGAGCGGCGTTCTACGGGAGCTTCGGCTTCGTGGCGCAGGGCTCGCCGTACGACGAGGACGGGATCCTGCACGTCTGGATGCGGCGCGGATAGCGGCCCGTACCCTTGCCCGGTGCCCACCCTGCTGCATCCCCGCTACTGGGGCGCGCACCTGCTGATGGTGGTGGCGGTCGCCGCGGCGGTGCTGCTGGGGATCTGGCAGCTGCACGTGTGGCAGGCCGCGAGGGACGCCGAGGCGAGCGACCTCTCCCACGCCAAGCCGCTGGCGCTGAGCACGGTGATGGGCGGCGACGACCCGTTCCCGGGGAAGTACCTCGGGCAGCCGGTGTCGCTCGAGGGCACCTGGCTGCCGAAGGGCACGCTCTACGCCTCCGACCGCGATCTCGACGGGAAGGTCGGCTACTGGGTGGTGACCCCGGTGCTCGTCGGGGACAGCGCGATGCCGGTGGTCCGTGGTTGGTCGCTCACGCCGAGCGCACCGGCGCCGAGCGGCCCGGCGCGGGTGACCGGCTGGCTGCAGGCCTCGGAGGGAGCCGGGGTCCCGGACGACGACCCGCACGACGACGTGATCCCGGAGATGCGGGTCGCCAGCATCGTCGAGCACGTCGACGCCGACCTCTACAGCGGCTTCGTGGTGGAGCGTGGCGCCGAGGACGGCCTCTCCCAGGTGACGCCCGCCTCGATCCCGAAGGTCTCCAACACCACCTCGCTGCGCAACCTGCTCTACGCCTTCCAGTGGTGGATCTTCGCCGGCCTCGCGATCTTCATCTGGGTGCGCTGGTGCCGGGACGCCCTCGAGCGCGAACACGCCGATCTGGAGCCTTCGCCAGCCGGGTAGGTTGGGCGCCGTGCGCAACCTCTTCACCACCTACCGGGTCCTGGCGATCATCGTCGGGATCCTGCTCACCGTCCTGGTCTTCGTGGCGATGCCGCTGAAGTACCTCACCACCGACGGCACCTCCCTGCAGGACTTCGGCACCGAGCTGACCTCGATCGTCGGCGTCGTCCACGGCTGGTTCTACATCGCCTACTTCGTGGTGTCGTTCTTCCTGGCGCGGCGCTCCCGGTGGGACCTCGGCTTCACCGCTCTGGTGCTGCTCGCGGGGCTGGTCCCGATCCTGATCTTCTGGGTGGAGCACAAGGTCACCCAGCGTGTCCGGCGCGAGAACCCCGAGCTGGCCCCGGCAGGCACGGCTAGCCTCGGAGTGTGACGTCAGGTCGCACCGCCTTCGTCCTCGGCGGCGGCGGTCTGCTCGGTGCCGTCGAGGTCGGCATGCTCCGGGCGCTGTTCGAGCGGGGGGTCCGGCCGGACCTGGTCCTGGGCACCTCGATCGGCGCCCTCAACGGACTGGTGGTGGCGACCGACCCCACCCCGCCGGTGATCGACCGGCTGCGCGAGCTGTGGCAGGAGATCGGCGAGGGCAACGAGGTCTACTCGGACCGGGCCTGGCGCCAGCTGCAGCGAGCAGTGCGCACGGGCACCCATCTCTACTCCGCCACCCCGCTGCGGGAGCGGCTCGAGCGGGAGTTCGGTGACCTGACCTTCGCCGACCTCGCCGTGGAGTTCCAGTGCTGCGCAGCCAGCATCGAGCGGGCCGCCGAGCACTGGTTCACCGAGGGCGAGGTGGTCCCGGCTGTGCTGGCCAGCGCGGCGGTTCCCGGGCTGCTGCCCCCGGCACGGGTCGGTGACGAGCACTACCTCGACGGCGGCATCGTCAACTCGATCCCGGTGGGCCGGGCGGTCCAGCTGGGTGCCGAGCGGGTGTTCGTGCTCCAGGTGGGCCGGGTCGACCGGCCGCTGCGGGCCCCGCGGAAGCCGTGGGAGGTCGCCCGGGTCTCCTTCGAGATCGCCCGGCGCCACCGGTTCGTGCGCGAGATGGCCGAGCTTCCCGACGGGGTGCAGGCGCACGTGCTGCCCGCCGGCGGCAGCGAGAAGGACGACTCACCGACGGCGTTCCGCGACACCAGCCTCGTGGCCGGGCGGATCGAGACGGCGTACGAGCAGAGCATGGCGTATCTCGAGGAGCACCTCTGATGCCGCCGCGGGTCGCGTGGTTCCTCCAGCGGTTCGTGGTCGCGCCGCTGATGATCGTGCTGACGGTGCTGATGTGGACGACGCTGCCGCTGTGGTTGGTCGGCGCCGGACTGCTGTCCCCGTTCGTGCCCGGCTGGCTCCGGCCGGTGCGGCTGCTCTGGCTCGGGGTGGTGCACATGACGCTCGAGAGCATCGCGCTGGTGGAGCTGTTCGGGCTCTGGATCGCGTCCGGCTTCGGCTGGCGGATCCGGTCGCCGTTCTTCGAGCGGATCCACTACGACATCGTGCAGGCCTACCTGGTGGTGTTCTTCCGGGAGTCACGACGCGTGCTCCGGCTGAAGATCGAGACCGTGGGCCCGGCCCCGGACGCCTACCCCGGGCAGCCGCTGCTCGTGTTCTGCCGGCACGCGGGACCGGCGGACTCGTTCACGCTGATCTACGCCCTGATGCACTGGTACCAACGCGAGCCCCGGGTGGTGCTCAAGGACACCCTGGCCTGGGATCCGGCCATCGGGGTGCTGCTGAGCCGGCTGCCCAACCGGTTCATCTCCACGAACCCGGGGTCGGGCAGCAGCGTGGACTCGGAGGTCGGCGAGCTGGCCAGCAACCTCGACGAGAACGACTGCTTCGTGATCTTCCCCGAAGGCGGCAACTTCACGCCGCGGCGGCGTGAACGGGCCATCAACCGGTTGCACCGGATGGGGATGACCCGGATGGCGCAGCGTGCCGAGGAGATGACCCACGTGCTCGCACCGCGACCCGGGGGCGTGCTGGCCGCGCTGGACGCCGCACCCGAGGCCGACGTGCTGCTCGTGGCGCACACGGGCCTGGACCACGTGGTCAGCCTCGCCGACATCTGGCACTCCCTGCCGATGGACAAGCGCCTGCTGATGGGCTGGTGGCGGATCCCGCGCGAGGACGTCCCGCTGGACCGCGACGCCCGGATCGAGTGGCTCTTCGCCTGGTGGCAGCACGTCGACGAGTGGGTCGAGGAGCACCGTCCCGTGGACCTGCCCAGCAAGTGACCACCCGATGAGCCTGGTCGACGAGTCCGGGGCATGAGAAGACCCGCCGCACCCTGCGGTGCGGCGGGTCCCAGGTTCTCAGGTGCCAGCCTCAGGTCAGGACTTCTCGCGGGCGGGTCCTTGATCTCGCTGACGTCGACGGCCTCGGCTGGGCGAGTCCGGAGTGGTCACCGTGTGCGGCTCCTCGACGGAGTCCGCGAGGGCCTCGCCCGGGGTGGCACCGGTGGCGTCGTCGACGCCGTCGACCGAGGCGTCGGCGACGTGGGCGCCGGCCTGCGGGGCCGACGGGGTGGCCGGGGCCGGGGGCGCGGCCGGAGCGGGCGCGGGCGCCGGGGTGTACGACGACTGCCAGTTGGCCGACTCGTTGCCCCCACGGAGCTTGGTCCACGCGTAGGCGGCGCCACCGGCGAGCGCGGCGATCACGAACCACTTCTTCTTGCCGCCCTTGCGCTGGACGTCGTCGCCCTTCAGCGCGGCCGCGGCGAGGTCACCGCGACGCAGGGCCTCGTCGGCGATCGGGGCCGCTGCGTCCTTCGCGTCGCTGGCAGCCTGCTTCACCGCGGGCACCAGGTCGTTGACGATCTTGTCGCGAGCCTCTTCGAGGTAGGGCGTGACGGCGTCGCGGGCGTCCTTGACGTAGGGGGAGGCGGCAGCGCGGGCGTCCTCGACACGAGGGGCGATCTGGTCCCGGGCGTCGGCCAGCCGCGGGCCGAGCTCGTCACGGGCCTTCTCGAGGTGCGGAGTGATGGCTTCGGTGAGGTCGTTCGCGAGGTCTTGGGCCTGCGAGACGAACGTCTCCTTGCGGGTCTTGGCAAACATCGGTTGCGAGACTCCCTCTCTTGGAGTGTGGCGACTAGGTGTCGATCATGCCCGTCCGCGCGGCGTAAATAAACCCGTGTCAGCCCGCGGGCAGTGGGTAGGCCCGCAGGTCAGGGCGACCTGCCGGGTGGCTGGAGTCGCGTGGGAGGATCGTGGCGGACTGCTCACAAGACTTCCTGCGAAAGGCTCCCATGTCTGACCTCAAGGCCACGTTGAAGACCAACCGTGGTGACATCGTCATCAACCTGTTCCCCGACCACGCACCGGCCACCGTGGAGAACTTCACCGGCCTCGCCGAGGGCACCAAGGACTACCGCGACGATGCGGGCCGCAGCGGCGAGCCGTTCTACGACGGGCTCGGCTTCCACCGGGTGATCGACGGGTTCATGATCCAGGGCGGCTGCCCGCTCGGCACCGGCACCGGCGGCCCGGGCTACAAGTTCAAGGACGAGTTCCACCCCGAGCTCCAGTTCGACCGGCCCTACCTGCTGGCGATGGCCAACGCCGGCCCGGGCACCAACGGCTCGCAGTTCTTCATCACCGTCGGGTCCCACCCCGCACCTGAACCGCCGCCACACGATCTTCGGTGAGGTGGCCGACCAGGCCGGGCGTGAGGTGGTCGACGCGATCGCCACGACCGCCACCGGTCCCGGCGACCGTCCGGTCGAGCCCGTGGTGATCGAGTCACGTGGTGATCGAGCGCGGGTGACCCAGGGGTGACCCAACCGCCCGACGCAGGGCCGTCCGGGGCGCAGAGCGTCCCGGCGGCCGCGCCGACCTGCTACCGCCACACCGACCGGGAGACCTGGATCCGGTGCCAGCGCTGCGAGCGGCCGATCTGCCCGGACTGCATGCGCTCGGCCTCGGTCGGTTTCCAGTGCCCCGACTGCGTCAAGGAGGGTGCGAAGTCGACCCGCCAGGCGAGGACGCCGTACGGCGGGCAGCGGGTGGGCGACCCGCGGCTGACCACCTTCGTGCTGATCGGCATCAACGCAGCGGTCTGGCTGCTGATCGTGGCCACGGGCGGGCGTGCGAGCACGCTGGTCGACAAGCTGGCCCTGCTGCCGGCCTCGTCGGTGCGACGGCTCCCCGACGGGAGCGTCACCCTGGTCCGCGGAGTCGACGACGGGGCGTGGTGGCAGCTGGTCACCTCGATGTTCACCCACGTGGAGCCGCTGCACATCGGCTTCAACATGCTGGCGCTGTACTTCCTCGGCCCGATGCTCGAGACCGTGCTCGGCCGGGCGAGGTTCCTGGCCGTCTACCTCGTCTCGGGACTGGTCGGATCCGCCACCGTGATGGTGTTCTCCAACCCGCACGTCCAGACGCTGGGTGCCTCGGGCGCGATCTTCGGCCTGATGGGTGCCCTGGTGGTGCTGGCCCTCAAGGTCGGCGGGCAGGTCCAGACGGTGCTGATGTGGATCGGCCTGAACCTGGTGTTCACCTTCACCGTCGAGCGGCATCTCCTGGCAGGGCCACCTCGGCGGCCTGCTCGGCGGGGTCGTGCTCGGTGCCGCCATGGTCTACGCCCCGCGCGAGCGGCGTTCGCTGGTGCAGTGGAGCGCCACCGCCGGGGTCCTGGTCATGTCCCTGGCCGTGGTGGCGCGTGCGCTGCGTCGCGCTGGCCTGAGAAAAGTTGTCCACACCTGGGGACAACCCTGTGGAGAACTACACCGGTGTAAGTAAGGGACCTACTCCCACTTGGTGGCGAAGGTGAAGCCGACGGCCATGAAGCCGATGCCGACCAACAGGTTGTACTGCCCGAGGTCGCCCATCACCGGGACGGAGTCGTTGCCGCTGACGAAGTAGAACGTCACGATCCACACCAACCCGATCAGGAAGCAGCCGAGCATCCCGACCACCACGCCGCGCCCGCGGCCGAGCGGGGTGGACTTGTGGGCGGAGACGGCCAGGCCGACGAAGATCAGGCCGAAGCCGATCGCGTAGTTCCACTTCTCCAGGTCGGCCATCCACGGCAGCGGGTTGTCGGGCTTCGTGCCCAGCCCGGCCGTGTAGTTGGCGGCGTCCTGCGCGAAGACCACGTAGACAGCGATCCAGGCGATGCCGAGGACGACCAGCAGCGCAGCAATCGCGGTGCGCACGACGGAGGTCTCGTAGCCACTTGAGATCACAGTAGGCTTGCGCGCGGATGGCTTGGACACGGTCGATCTCCTCAGGAGTCGGGTGGAGGTCGCGGCTAGCGTAGTCAAGCCTCCGCAACCAGAGAGCAGGCGCCCCGTTGAGCACGCACCGGCATCGACAGCGGCGTGTCTGGCGTCTCGTCGCCGTCGCCGTGTTCGTGGTGGCCGGTGCCCTGTTCGTCACGAGCGGGCTCGACGCCGGCGGACTGGACCTGCGGGCCTCCAGCGTGACCGACCTCGACACCGTCGTCCGGCAGCAGCGCGAGCGGGCCGACGACCTGCAGCACAAGGTCGCCGAGCTCAACCGGGACGTCGACACCCTGGGCAAGTCCGTCGACGACCAGCAGGTCACCGACCTGCAGCGCCGTGTCGACCAGCTCAAGGGTCCCGCCGGCTTCGAGAAGGTGCGCGGTCCGGCCGTCACCGTGGTGCTCAAGGACGCTCCCAAGGAGGAGATCGACCGCGCCGTGGAGAGCGGCGAGGTCACCGCGGACCAGCTGGTCGTGCACCAGCAGGACATCCAGGCCGTGGTCAACGCGCTGTGGAGCGGCGGCGCCGAGGCGATGACGCTGCAGAACCAGCGGGTGGTCAGCACCACCGGCATCAAGTGCGTCGGCAACACGGTCGTCCTGCACGGCGTGCCCTACGCCCCGCCGTACGAGATCACCGCGATCGGCGACCCCGCCGCGCTGCGCGCGAGCCTGGACTCGAGCGACTACATCGCGGGCTACAAGACCTATGTCGACGCCCACAACCTCGGCTACGAGGTGACCACGCGACAACGACGTCACCCTGCCGGCGTACGGCGGCACGGGCGGCCTGCGCTACGCCAAGGCCGGCTCGGACCCGACGCCCGATCGGGACTGACGAAGGGCTGGCCCACTAGGGACTGGCCTAAGGACTGGCTCAGGGACTGGGCGACGCTGACGGCGGGATGCTCGGCGAAGGGGTCGGCGTCGGCTTCGGGGCCTCGTAGGTCGAGACCACGATCGTCACCGTGCTGCCCTTGTCCAGCGACTGGCCGGCCGACGGGCTCTGCTGGAGGACGGTGCCCTTCTTGGCCTTGGTGGTCGCGTCGGTCACCCGGCTCACCTTGAAGCCGGCGTCCTCGATCAGCTGGGTGGCCGCGGACTCGGTCTTCCCGACGACGCTGGGCACCTCCTCCGGACCGTCGGACCAGAACAGGGTCACCTTCGAGCCGTCGGCGACGCGGGTGCCGCTGGGCGGCTGCATCTCGACGACCTCGTCCTTGGGGTCGTCGGCGTCACGCTGGGTGAGCACCACGCGCAGCCCCTCGCCCCGCAGCTGCTCGGCAGCATCGTCCTTGTTCTGCCCGACCACGTCGGGCAGGGTGACCTGCGGCTTGCCGGCCGAGACCACGAAGTCGACGGAGCTCCCGGGATCGACCTTCTCGTCGTTCTGGGGATCCTGCGAGATCACCCGTCCCTGGGCGACGTCCTCGCTGGCGGCGGCGGTCACGTCGCCGACCTCGAGCCCGCTGCTGGTGATCGCTCGTTCGGCCTGCTCGCGAGTCAACCCGGTGATGGTCGGCACCGACTGCTTGTCCGGTGGGGACGAGAACAGCTTGGGACCGAAGATCAGGGCCGCCACGATCAGGGCGAGGAGCAGCAGGAGCAGGAGGATGATCGGACCACGCCGCTTCTTCCCGGGCTCCTCGTCCTCGGGCTCGTCCGCGACCAGAGCCGCCGGGTCGCTCATGACTCCGGTGGCGACTGCGACCGCCGGCGCCTGCACCGGCTTCCCGGCGAGGTGACGGTCGATGTCGGCCTTCATGGCGGCGGCGCTCGGGTAGCGGTCGCCGAGGTTCTTGGCGAGCGACTTCATCACGATCGCGTCGATCTCGGGCGTGAGCTCCTCGTCCAGGCTCGACGGCGGGGGCGCCTGCTCGCGGACGTGCTGGTAGGCCACCGAGACCGGGCTGTCGCCGACGAACGGCGGTCGTCCGGTGAGCAGCTCGTAGAGCAGGCATCCCGTCGAGTAGACGTCCGAGCGTGAGTCGACGGTCTCGCCACGCGCCTGCTCGGGTGAGAGGTACTGAGCGGTGCCGACCACCGCGGCGGTCTGCGTCATCGTGCTCGACGCGTCGGACATGGCGCGGGCGATCCCGAAGTCCATCACCTTGACGTCGCCGGCGGGCGTGAGCATCACGTTGCCGGGCTTGATGTCGCGGTGGATGATGCCGGCGCGGTGGCTGTAGTCGAGGGCGGCGAGCACGCCGGAGGTGATCTCCAGGGCTCGCTCGGGCAGGATCTTGCGGCCCTCCCGGATGATGTCGCGCAGGGTCCGCCCAGCGACGTACTCCATCACGATGTAGGGCTGGGCGACGTTGCTGCCGTCGGTCGACATCTCCTCGCCGGTGTCGTAGACCGAGACGATGGCGGGGTGGTTCAGGGAGGCGGCCGACTGCGCCTCGCGACGGAACCTCGCCTGGAAGGTGGCGTCGCTCGCGAGGTCGGTGCGCAGCCGCTTGATGGCGACGGTCCGACCGAGGCGGACGTCGGTGCCCTTCCGGACCTCGGCCATGCCACCACGACCGAGCAGCTCACCCACCTCGTAGCGGCCGCCGATCCGGTGTGGTTCGGTCATGGCGCAGCCCCCTCACTGGCGCCCGGTCCGGGCGACGCCGTGGTGTCACCCGGGCTCGTGTCCGTGGCCAGGCCGGGCGAGGCCCTGCCGTTGCCCGGGCTCTGCCCGCTGTCCTGGCCGTTCCCCGTTCGCCGTTCCCGTTGCCCTGGTTGCCGTCGGGCGCGAGGCTCTCCTCCGGGACGGCGGGCTCCGAGGTCTCGGGCTTCTCGGGCTTCGGCGCCTTGCCCCAGGCCTGGATCGTGACCAGCGACCCCTTGTCGAGGGTCCCGGTGGGATCGAGGTCGGCGACGGTGCCGGCCTTCTCGCCGCCGGGGTTGTCCTTCTTCTCGGTGCGTGTCTTCAGGCCACGCTCCTGCAGGGTCGCCTCCACCTGGCCGACCGGCTCCCCGATGAAGTCGTCGCGGTTGACGTCGACGGTCTCCGGCTCGGGGTCGCCCTGCTGGTCGTCAGAGGGGGCCGAGGAGCTCGGGGTGTCGCTCGGCTGGTCGGTGTCCGTCGCGTCGTCCGAGGACCACGGTGAGGCGATGAGCAACCAGGCGAGCAGGACCGCCGCGACGGCCGCGAGGAGGAAGATCCACCACTTCGAGCCCTTCGACTTCTCCTCCGGCGCGGGCGGCACCACCGGGGCCGTGGCGCCCATCACCCGGGTCTCTTCGGCCGGCGCCGGCGGAACCACCGCTGCGGCGCCCGTCTTCGAGCCGGTCGCGTTGCGGAGGGCAGCGGCCAGCTGCGCGCCGTCGGCGTAGCGGGCGGCGGGGTCCTTGGCCAGGCTGCGCTGCACCACGGCCGCCAGGTCGGCGGGCACGGAGGCGGGCAGGGGCGGAATGTCCTTCTGGATGTGCGCGAGTGCCGTCGCGACCGGGCTGTCGCCCTCGAAGGGCCGCTGTCCGCTGAGGCACTCGAAGAGCACCACCCCGAGGCCGTAGACGTCGCTGGCGGCCGTCGCCGGTTCGCCACGCGCCTGCTCGGGGGAGAGGTAGTGCGGGGTGCCGATCACCTCACCGGTCTGGGTGAACGTGGCCGAACCGATGGCGCGGGCGATGCCGAAGTCCGTGATCTTCACCTGGCCCTCGGGGGTGACCAGGATGTTCGCGGGCTTCACGTCGCGGTGCACCACCCCGGCGGCGTGCGCCACCGCGAGCGCCTCGGCGATCTGGAGCCCGAGCAGCCTGGCCTGCTCGGGGTCGATGTCGCGGCCCTGCGCGATCAGGTCCGCGAGCGGCAGGCCGTCGACGAGCTCCATCACGAGGTACGGCGTGCCGGTCTCCTCCAGGACGCCGTAGTCGAAGACGGAGGCGATCCCCGGGTGGTGGAGCGCCGCCGCATGCCGGGCCTCGGCGGCGAAGCGCGCGCGGAAGGTCTCGTCGGTGGCGTACTCGCGCTTGAGCAGCTTGATCGCCACCTCGCGTCCGAGGACGGTGTCCCGGGCACGCCACACCTCGCCCATGCCCCCCGTGGCGATGAGCTCCTGGCGCTCGTAGCGCCCTCCCGGCTCGGTGGTGAGTCCACTCACTTGCCGATCACCGCCTCCATGATGGACTTGGCGATCGGCGCGGCCAGGCCGCTGCCCGAGATCTGGTCGCGCGCCACGCCCGCGTCCTGGACCAGCACCGCGACGGCGACCGCCGGGGTCTGGGCCGGGGCGAACGACACGAACCAGGCGTACGGCGGGCGGTCGGGGGCGCTCTGTGCCGTGCCGGTCTTGCCGGCCACCTCGACACCGGGGATCTGGGCTGTCTTGCCGGTGCCGTTCTCCACGACGGAGACCATCATCTGGGTGAGGTCGCGGGCGTTGGACGGGCTCATCGCCGGCTGGTCGGGCATCGGCTCGGGATCCGTCTTGCCGATCACGTCGAGCTTGGGGGACTTGATCTCGTCGACGAGGTAGGGCTTCATCACCCGGCCGTCGTTGGCGATCCCGGCACCGACCATCGCCATCTGCAGCGGCGTCGCCCGGACGTCGAACTGACCGATGGCCGACAGCGCGGTCTGCGGCTTGTCGGGGTCCTCGGGGAACTGGCTGACGGCCTGGCGGGTCAGCGCGTCGTCGAGGTCGTGGAAGGTGCGGGTGCCGAAGCCGAACTTCTCGGCCTGCTTGCGGAGCGCGTCGTCACCGACCTTGAGGCCGACGTCGCCGAAGGAGACGTTGCAGGAGACCTCGAGGGCCCTGGTCAGGGTGATCTTGTCGGCACCGCAGGCGCCGCGGCTCTCGTTGACCAGGTTCTTGCTGGTCTGCGGCAGGTCCAGGGCGGCGCCACCGGGGACGAGCGTGTCCGGGGTGTACTTGCCCGACTCCAGGGCCGCGGCGGAGGTGACCAGCTTGAAGGTCGAGCCCGGCGGCAGCACCTCCTCGATCGCCCGGTTGTTGAGCGGGCTGAGCGGGTTGGCCTCGAGCCGCTGCTTGGTCTTGCCCACCGAGGAGAAGTCGTGGGTGGCGAGCCGGTTGGGGTTGTAGGTCGGGCTGGACACCATCGCCAGGATCTTGCCGGTGCGCGGCTCGATCGCGACGGCGGCTCCCTGGATGTTCGGGCCGAGCTTCAGCAGCCCGTCGTACGCCGCCTTCTGCGCGTCGGGGTTCACGGTCAGGGTGACGCTGCCGCCCTTGGGCGCCTCGTTGTCGACCAGGTCGATCACGCGGTTGACGAACAGCTTGGAGTCGCTGCCGGAGAGGATCGAGTTCTGGGTCGACTCGACGCCGCCCAGGCCCCAGTCGCGGGAGAAGTACCCGGTCAGGTGGGCGTACTCGCGGGCCTGCGGGTAGACGCGCTGGAACTTGTAGGCGTCGTCGGACGGGTTGCTCTCGGCGACGGCCTTGCCGCGGACCAGGATCGCGCCACGTTCACGCGCGAACTCGGCGTCGCGGACCCGCTTGTTGTCGGGGTGCTGGCTGAGCGAGGTGAGGTCGTCGGCCTGCCAGTACTGCACGAAGCTGGCGTTGATCAGCAACGCCATGAACAGCAGCATGCAGCCGACGGCGAGGTTGCGGATGGGCTTGTTCATTTGCGGATCCTCACCACCTGGGTGGCGTCGGCGTCGAAGTCCTCATCGGGCTCGATCAGCTCCGGCGGCGGTCGTCGGGCCTGGTCGGAGATGCGCAGCAGCAGGGCGATGATCGCCCAGTTGGCGACCAGGCTGGAGCCGCCGTACGACATGAACGGTGTGGTCAGGCCGGTGAGCGGGATCAGCTTGGTGACCCCACCGATGACCACGAACGCCTGCAGGGCGATCACGACCGCGAGACCGGAGGCCATCAGCTTGCCGAAGTCGTCGCGGCAGATCAGGGCGGTGCGCAGGCCGCGCTCGACGACGATCCCGTAGAGCAGGATCACCGCCATCACCCCGGTGAGGCCGAGCTCCTCGCCGATCGAGGGCAGGATGAAGTCGGAGTAGGAGTACGGCGTGATCTGCGGGTTGCCCTGGCCCAGACCGCGCCCGACCAGGCCACCCCAGGCCATGCCGTAGAGGCCCTGGACGATCTGGAACGCGCGTGCGTCGGGGTCGAACGGGTCGAGCCACGCCTGCACGCGCAGCTGGACGTGACCCAGCAGCAGGTAGCCGACGTAGGCGCCGACCGCGAACAGGGCGCCGCCGACCACCAGCCAGCCGGGGCGCTCGGTGGCGACGTAGAGCATCACCAGGAAGAGCCCGAAGAACAGCAGCGAGGAGCCGAGGTCGTTCTGGAAGACGAGGATGCCGAGGGAGACCAGCCACATGGCGAGGATCGGTCCGAGGTCACGGCCGCGGGGCAGGTCGACGAACAGGAACCGCCGTCCCGCCAGGGCCAGGGCGTCGCGGTGCAGCACGAGGTAGCCGGCGAACGCGATCACCAGCAGCACCTTGGCGATCTCGCCCGGCTGGAAGCTCAACGGGCCCAGGTGGATCCAGATCCGGGCGCCGTTGATGTTGCGACCGATGCCCGGGACCAGCGGCATCAGGAGCAGCACGATGGCCGCGAGGCCGGCGGTGTAGGTGAACGCCTGCAGCCGGCGGTGGTCGCGCAGCAGCACGATCACGCCGATGAACAGGGCCACCCCGATGGTCGTCCACACGAGCTGGGTGCCGGCGAAGGTGCGGGCTCCCGGGTTGGCGGCCTCGTTGGCGAGGTCGATCCGGTGGATCATCGCCAGCCCGATGCCGTTGAGCGCCGAGACGATGGGCAGCAGGATCGGGTCGGCGTACGGCGCGAAGACCCGGATCACCACGTGGCAGGCGACCATCAGGCCGGCCAACCAGGCCCCGTAGGTGAACAGGTTGACCGGAGTCTCCCCGTTGGCCCCCAGTCCGACTGCGGCGTAGGCCCCGATCCCGACCACCAGGCTGAGGATCAGCAGCACCAGCTCCGCGCCACGGCGACGGCGGTGGACGAAGCCCATCAGGCCCTGGGGAGCGTGCGGCTCGGAGCGCTGGCTGCTCATGGCGCCTCGGTGCACAGCGCCGGCGTGGGCGTGGCGCTGGGGCTGGGGGACGCGCTCGGTGAGGGCGAGGCGGTGTTCTTCCTGCCGGGCTTCGCGGTGGCGGTGGCCCGGGGGCTGGCGGTGGCCTGGGGGCTCGGCGTCGCGGACGGCGTGGGTGTCGGTTCGGGGCACAGCGCGAGGCGCCTGAGCCGGGACACGACGCCGCGGGCGTCGTCGAGGCTGCTGGCGCTGATCCCGTCGCGGACCTGGCGCTGGTTGTAGGTCGGCAGGTCGTCCAGGGTCAGGGTGCTGGTCTCCTCGACGTGGTGCATCCGGATGCCGGGTACGTCGGCCTCGACGCCCCGGTAGATCACGACCTGGTCGCCGCTGTCCGCGACGTAGAACTGGTTCTGGGTCCACTTGTAGCCGGCGATCGCGACGATGGCGAGCAGCACCAGCACGAGGGCAGCGACCGCGAGACGGCGTGCCCAGGTGAACCGGCGCGGCGGCCGCGGGGCGTAGCGCATCTCCTCGGGATCGGGTGATGTGCCGTCCCCGGACTCGTCCGCGACGGGCTCCAGCTCGCCGGTGTCCGCGCCGCGCGCCGCCCGGGCGCTGCCGAGCCCGCGCCTGCGGGGCCGCTCGGCGGCAGCACCCACCAGCATCGGGCCGGTCAGCGACGCCGCGGTGGTCTCCGGGTCGTCGACGGCGTCGTCCTCGACGAGGTCGGCGACCACCACGGTGACGTTGTCGGAGCTGCCGGCGTCCAGGGCCGCGCTGACCAGGGAGACGGCTGCATGGTCCGGGGTGCCCTCCGCGAGGATCCGGGCGAGGTCGGCGTCGGTGAGGACGCCCGAGCACCCGTCGGAGCAGAGCAGGATCCGGTCACCGAGCGCCACCTCGAGGGTGAACACGTCGGGCTCGGGCTCGTGGACCCCGTCCACCGCGCGCAGGATCAGGTTGCGGTGCGGGTGCACGCGCGCCTCGTCCTCGGTGATCCGGCCCTCGTCGATCAGGCTCTGCACGAAGGTGTGGTCGTTGGTCAGCTGGGAGAGCGTCCCGTCGCGCAACAGGTAGCCGCGGCTGTCGCCGACGTGGCCCACCCCGATGTGGGTGCCGTCGAAGATGGCGGCCGTCACGGTCGAGCTGGTGCCCTCGATCTCGGGGGTCTCCGCGACGAGTGCCGCGATCTTGTCGTGGGTGCGGTGGATCGCACCGGCCAACGCACCGAGCATGTCGTTCCCGGGCGGGTGGTCGAGGTGGCTCAGCTCCTCGACGGTGGCGCTGCTGGCCACGTCGCCCCTGGCCGAGCCGCCGACGCCGTCGGCCACCACGAGCAGGTGCGGTCCGGCGTACCCGGAGTCCTGGTTGTCGCGGCGGACACGCCCGACGTCCGAGAGGGCCGCATAGCGCAGTCTCATGCCCGGCTCCGCCTCACTTGCGGAGCTCCATGATCGTCTTGCCGATCCGGACCTGGGTCCCGAGCTGGAGCGAGGTGGGCTGCGAGATGCGACCGGTGCCGACGTAGGTGCCGTTGGTCGAGCCGAGGTCCTCGACGTACCACTGGTCACCCGAGCTGGCGATGCGGGCATGGCGGGTGGAGACGTAGTCGTCGTCGAGGCGGATCGCGGCGTCGTTCCCGCGGCCGATCAGGAGCGGGGCCTCGTCGAGCGACACGGCCTCGCCCTTGTTGCCGCCCTCGACGATGACCACCTGGGTGGGTGCCCCGCGGCGGGGCTTGCCGGACTTCGCGGCCGCCTTCTGCCGGTTGCGTGCGCGCTTCTCCTGCCGGGACTGGCCCCGGTCGGCCGACTGCCGCGCCACGCGGGCGCCGAACATGTCGGAGCGGATGACGGAGATGCACGAGAGAACGAAGATCCACAGGATCGCGAGGTACGCGAAGCGGATCAGCACGAGGGTCAGCTCGGACAAGACTCACTCACCCTTGTGTGAGGCGCCGGGTCTCAGGCGCAGGGACATGGTCGTGTTGCCGATCTTGATGGTCGCACCATCGACGAGCGTCCCTTGCTCGACGCGCTTGCCGTTCACCAGCATCCCGTTGGTGGAACCGAGGTCGTGCACGGTGATGCGGGGCGGCCCGCCGAGGTCCTGGGCCTCCTCGACCCGGATCTCGATGTGCTTGCGGGAGACCCCGGGGTCGTCGATGCGCAGGTCGGCGTCGTTGCCCCGTCCGATCACGATCCCGGGAGGGCTGAGCGGCAGCTGCTCCCCGTTGAGCTCCAGGGTCGCCGTCGCGCGTCGTACCTGGGTGTCGGTCGGGTCCCCGCCGGACATGCTCGCGCTCGAGACCGACTTGCTGCGCACCCGGAACCGGCCGGTCGTCAGGTCGTCCCGGGTCTCGAGAATGATGTTGACGGGGCCCGTGAAGACGTAGGACTGCTGCGCGGCGTGCGCGCGCAGCATCTCGGTGAGCTCGCGCGGCAGCTGGGGGCCGAGGCCCTCGAGGCGCTGGTGGTCGGCTTCGGCGAGCTCGACGTGGAAGTCGTTGGGGACCAGTCGGCGGTCGCGGCTGAGGATCTGGGCGGAGTTGTCGACCTCGCGGTTGAGCGCGGCAGCGATCTCCACCGGTTGTACGGCGCTGCGGAAGGTCCGTGCGAAGACACCGGAGATCATCTGCTCGAGCCTGTTCTCGAAGCGCTGCAGTGCGCTCATGGTGCCTCCTTCCTGGTGTGCTCCCAGCCGGACGTTGTGGCGATGGTATCGGTCGCTCCAGCGGTCCCCGACGCCGGTTTGGGACGCTGAGACTGCGTGGGATAGCCTTACGTCCGCTTCTGGCGCGAGTGGCGGAATAGGCAGACGCGCACGGTTCAGGTCCGTGTGCCCGAAAGGGCGTGGGGGTTCAACTCCCCCCTCGCGCACCAGACCTGGGGAATTCCCCGGAGCGAGCGAAGAGTCCCCGCCACATCACGTGGCGGGGACTCGTCTCTTCCCGGACGCCGAGCGGTGGTCAGTCGCTGGCCCGTCCGGTCTCGTAGGCCCACATCGCGACCTCGACCCGATTCCGTGCTCCCAGCTTGGCCATCAGGCTGGCGACGTGGGTCTTGACCGTGCTCAGGCTGATGTGCAGCTCCCGGGCTATCTCGGCGTTGGTGCGACCGCGGGCGATGGTGAGCAGCACCTGTTCCTCACGGTCGGTGAGTGGATCGGTGGGTTGGGTCGGGCGTTCCGCCCGGCCGGTGCGCGCGAACGTCGACAGGAGCCGGCGGGTGATGCTCGGCGAGATCAGCGAGTCGCCCCGCGTTGCTGCTCGGATCGCTTCGCCGAGCAGCTCGGGCCCGGCGTCCTTGAGCAGAAATCCCGTGGCGCCGGCCTGCAACGCTCCGTGGACGTACTCGTCGAGGTCGAAGGTGGTGATGACGACGACGGCGATCGGGTCCGCGACGCCCGGCCCCGCAAGCTGCCGAGTCGCCTCCACACCGTCGACGATCGGCATCCTGATGTCCATCAGGCAGACGTCGGGGCGCAGTTCGCGAGCCAGCCGAACCGCCTCCTGGCCGTCGCCCGCCTCCCCGACGACCTCGATGCCTTCCAGCGTGCCGAGGATCAGCCGCAGCCCCGTGCGGACCAGGTCCTGGTCGTCCGCGACGAGCACGCGGATGGTCACGGGGTCACCGTGCGCGGCAGGGTGGCGTCGACGGTCCAGCCGCGTCCGAGGCGAGGCCCCGCGCGGCAGGTGCCGCCGAGCAGCGTGGCTCGCTCGACCATCCCGATCAGGCCGAATCCCGATTCCGGGGCGGTCTGGGCAAGGGCTGGATCGCCGTCGTCGTCCACGTGCAGCCGCACGAACGAGGCGTCAGCGTCGACTCGTACGTCGACCAGCGTGGCATTGCGGGCATGGCGCCGGGCGTTGGTGACGGCCTCCTGGGCGATCCGGAACACAGCCGCGTCGACCGCCGCCGGCAGACCCACGAGGTCACCTGTGAGCTCCACCTGCACCCGTGGCGTCGTCGGCGATGCACCGATGAGTCGGCCGACGTCTGCGGCTCCCGGCTGGGGGGCGTAGTCGGCGGGCGTCCCGCTGCGCAGCACGCGCACCATGGCGCGCATCTCGGCGAGCGTGCGCGACGCCTCCACCTCGATCACCTCCAGGGCCTCGAGCGACGAGCCCGGGCTGGTGGCCGCAAGGGCTCGCCCTGCCTGAGCCTGGATGGCGATCGCCGACACGTGGTGGGCCACCGTGTCGTGCAGCTCCCGAGCCAGCTCGACGCGCTCCTCGGCCTTCACCTGCTCGAGCCGCCGGTGCCGGGCACCGTGCTGGGTGCGCACCGACTGGCCGAGGACGACTGAGCTCAGCAGCACGGCAGTCCCACCGATCGCCTCCCCGACACCGGTCCAGCTGACGTAGATGCCGAGGGCAGCGGCCAGTCAGGATGATCACCGAGCCGGCGGCCGCCTCGCGCCCGGAGCCCCACCGGAACAGGGCGTACGGGAGCACCAGGAAGTAGATCATCGTGTACATCTGGAGCTCAGGGGCGTTCGCGACGATCAACGCGATGTCGACGAGGGCGGACACGCCGAACGCGACCGCGACCACCGCGAATGGATGGGTACGCCGCCAGAGCACGGTGGGCGACAGGCCCACCGTCACCAGCACCGACAGCCACCGCAGCGGCAGGTCCTCGCGAAGCGTGGCCTCCAGCACGCCGGCGACCACGACGACGGCCAGCAGCGCCCAGTCGCGCCACACCCGCACCGGCGCCGAGGGCGGTCGGGGCTCGTCCAGCACGGATCGAAGCGGGTTGCTCACCACCTCAGGGTAGGGAACCGGGGGCGTGCAGAGACCGGCCGAAAGGCCGATCCTCCCTCGGCCGAAGGGACGCCTGCCTACGGGCCTCCTGCCCGATGGCAGGAGCCGCCGACGCCGTCAGGTTGGAGGCACAGGCCGTGCGCACCGGGCACCGGCCCATCACCGAGGAGTCCCCCATGTCCCGAGCACTCGAACGGCTGGGCCGTTTCGCGGCCGGCCACCCGTGGTCCGTGATCGGAGCCTGGGTCGCGCTCGGCCTCCTCGTGCTCACCTCGGCGGCCGCCTTCGGGCGGCAGCTCGAGGACCCGTTCGAGGCACCGGGACTGGACTCGCAGCAGGCCACCGAGCTGCTGGCCCGGGCCGACTCCGCAGCGATGGGACTCGGTGCCGACATCGTCCTCACGCCACACGACCAGGGGGTGACCTTCTTCGGTTCGCCGGGGCTGCAGGGCGACGTCGCTCGGATCCAGCACGCCGTCGCGGCGCTGCCCAAGGTGCGCGGCACGAGCGATCCGGCCAGCGCCCTGCGCGCCGGCCGGCGCGCTGCAGTCGAGTCGGGAACGGTCTCTCCCGACGGCAAGGTCGCCCTGATCCGCGTCCAGTACCCCGATCGCACAGACCTCTCGGCACGTGACCTGAAGAGCCTCAAGGCAGTCCTCGACCAGTTCCGCGACACGACGTCGGTACGGATCGAGGCAGGCGGCGACCTGTACTTCGCGTTCGAGGAGGCCCCGACCGACGTCGGTGAGGCCCTCGGGCTGCTCGTCGCGATCGTGATCCTGCTGCTGGCCTTCGGGTCCCTGGTCGCGATGGGCCTGCCGATCGGGACGGCTCTGCTCGGCCTCGTGGTCGGAGCCGGTTCCCTGTCCCTGGTGGCGTACGTCGTCGACATCCCGAGCTGGGCGACCGTGATCGGGTCGATGGTCGGCCTGGGCGTCGGTATCGACTACTCGCTCTTCGTGCTCACCCGCTTCCGCGAGAACCTCGCCGAGGGTTGGGGCGTCGTCGACGCGGTCGGGCGCTCCCTCGCCACCGCGGGACGCTCGGTGGTCTTCGCCGGCGGGACGGTGGTCGTGGCGATCCTCGGACTGGCCCTCGCGAGGATCCCGTTCATCACCGCCGGCGGGATCGGGATCTCGCTGGTCGTGCTGGTGATGGTGCTCGCCTCCATCACCTTGCTGCCGGCGCTGCTCGGCCTGGCGGGGCACCGCGTCAACGGCCGGCGGTCCGCCCGTCGCGCGGCCACCGGCGGTCGCTGGCGGCGGTGGGGCGAGCATGTCGGCCGGCACGCCAAGGGGTATGCCGTGGGTGCCACCGTCCTGCTCCTCGCCCTCGCGGCGCCGGTGGCCGCGCTGCGGCTCGGCTTTCCCGACGAGGGCACGATGCCGCAGTCACGGACCGAGCGCCGGGCCTACGACCTGATCGAGTCCGGCTTCGGGCCGGGCGCCAACGGCCCCCTCGTCGTCGTCGTGAAGCTGTCGGGTGACCCGACCGTGCTGACTCGTCTGTCCTCGGCGATCACCGCAGACCCGGGCATCGCCGACGTGTCCCCGATGCAGGTCGACCCCCGCTCGGACGTAGGAGTGCTGATCGCCGAACCGACCACGAGTCCTCAGTCGGAGGCCACGCGGAACACCATCGACCGCGTGCGCACGGAGGTGTTCCCGAAGGTGCTCGAGGGCTCCCCGGCGCGCGCCCACGTCGGCGGCCAGGTGGCGGTGTTCGCCGACCTCGGTGACCGCGTCCAGGAACGGCTGCCCGTGTTCATCGCGGCGGTCGTGCTGTTGTCCTTCCTCCTGCTGATGGTGATGTTCCGCTCGCTGCTGGTGCCACTGAAGGCGGCCGTGATGAACCTGCTCAGCGTCAGTGCGGCGTACGGCGTGCTGGTGATGGTCTTCCAGTGGGGGTGGGGCGCCAGTCTGATCGGCCTGGAGTCGACGGTGCCGATCCTGTCGTTCATCCCGCTGTTCATGTTCGCCATCCTGTTCGGGCTGTCGATGGACTACGAGGTCTTCCTCCTCTCACGCGTGCGGGAGGAGTACCTGCGCACGGGGGACAACGACGAGGCGGTCGTGCGGGGACTGGCGGGGACCGCCCGGACGATCACGTCGGCGGCGTTGATCATGGTGGCGGTCTTCGGCGGCTTCGCCCTGGGCCAGGACCCGCTGGCGAAGATGATGGGCATCGGTCTGGCCACGGCGATCGCCGTCGACGCGACCGTCGTGCGACTGATCCTCGTGCCGGCCACCATGAAGTTGTTGGGCCGGGCCAACTGGTGGCTGCCAGCCTGGCTCGACCGAGCGCTGCCGGGAGGTCGGCAGGCGATCACCCTTCCCGATCCCACCGCGGACGACGATCGACGCGCGGTGTCCGTGGCATGAGCGCGGAGCGGTCACCAGTCGACCCGTTGAACGCTCAAGTGTCCGATTTGCACACTGTCCACATCGTGGGATGTGGGTGTTCACTTGGGCGATGACGGCGACCGACGAATCCCGCGCTCTCGAGCACCTGCACGTGCGACTGTGTGCCCGGTTCCCGGACGTGCCCGTCGCTCAGGTCCAGCGGATGATCACCGACGCGCACCAGCAGTACGACGGCCGCCCGATCAGGGACTTCATTCCCGTCCTCGTGGAACGCGAGGTACGTGAGCAGCTCCGGTCCGGTCAGGCCGCACTCGAGCAGCGCTCACCCAGGTCGACCGCACGATCCCGGCCTCTCGAGAACGCGTAGCCGGGGACCCGGACGGCAACCCACCGCCGACGCAAGCAGCGGGATCGCTCAGCGGAAGGTGAAGAAGACGCCGATCAGGCCGGGGACCACACCGAGGAGGAGCCAGGGGCTGAGCAGGGTCTTCTGGTGGATCAGGCGGGCTGCGGAGACGGCGAGGACGCCGATGATCGCGGCGATCACGTTGAGGCCGATGCGCGCGTCGACCTTCGCGTCGTCCATGAAGACGGCGGCGATCGCCAGGCCTGCGGAGAGGTGCAGGATCGTGGTGACGGCCAGGACGGACATCACCCAGCGCTGCACGTTGGACAACGACTCCTGCGAGGACTGGGAGCGTTGGTGGCTGCGCTGCAGGTCGTTCGGGTCCAGCAGGTGCCGCGGCCGGCGCACGGGGGGCACGCGCTGGTCGTCGCTCATCTGACCAGTCTCCCTCGCTCGGGCCCGAGAGCCTCCATCGGCGAGGGGTGAGGTGCCTCTCAGTGGGGCCGTTGGCCACTACGATCGCCGGGTGCACAAGCTCACCACGCTGGAGCCCTACAGCGACGAGGACGGCAACGAGGTCGTCACCGCCGCGACGTACGAGAAGAACATCCGGATCACCTTCCGGGGTTCGAACAACCGGGTCGAGATCGCCGAGGGCTGCCGGATGGACCAGCTGCACGTGGTCTTCGACTGCGACAACGGCACCCTGACGATCGGGCACAACAAGCACGTCAAGGGCGGCCTGTGGGGGATCCGCGTCGGGCAGGACGCGACGGTCTCCATCGGCAACAACGTCTCGTCCACGGGCGTGTGCATCGTCTCCGCGGTCGAGGGCGTGACGGTCAGGATCGGCAACGACGTGATGATCGCGAGCCAGAACCAGATCCGTGCCGACGACGGGCACCCGATCTTCGACATCCACACCGGCCTGCGCGTCAACCCGGCCACCTCGATCACCATCGGCAACCACGTCTGGCTGGCGCTCGGGTCCACGGTCCTGGCCGGTGGCGAGATCGGCGACGGCACCGTCATCGGCTACGGCTCCCTGGTCACCGGCAAGATCCCGAACAACTGCATCGCGGTCGGCAGCCCCGCCCGCGTCGTACGCCGCGACATCGCCTGGGAGCGACCGCACCTCTCCTACCGCGAGCCGTTCTACAAGCCGGACGCGTCGACGGTGAAGAAGTCGAGGTTCTGGAACCCGACGGTCGAGGAGCCGGTGCCGGCACCGAAGGCGTCGTTGCCGCGGCGGGCAGCCCGTCGGCTGAAGCGGAAGTTGCAGCGCGGATCCGGGACTGCTGCTTTGTAGCATCGAGCGATGCGTCAGGAGATCCAGGGACTGCGAGCGGTCGCCGTGCTCCTGGTCGTCCTGTTCCACCTGTGGCCCGACCGGTTGCCCGGTGGGTACGTGGGCGTCGACGTCTTCTTCGTCATCTCCGGCTTCCTGATCACCGCCCACATCCTGCGCGAGGTCGACCGCGACGGCTCGGTGGACCTGGCCCGGTTCTGGGCCCGACGGATGCGACGGCTGCTGCCGGCGTCGTACCTCGTGCTGCTCGTCTCGGCGGTCGGGGTGCTCCTGTGGGTGCCGCGGCTGCTCTGGCAGCAGTTCTTCGGCGAGGTCCTGGCGGCCGCGCTGTACGTCGAGAACTGGGCGCTCGCGATCAACGCGGTCGACTACCTCGCCGCCGACAACACCCCCTCGCCGGCCCAGCACTACTGGACCCTGTCGGCGGAGGAGCAGTTCTACCTGATCTGGCCGCTGCTGGTGCTGCTCGGGGTGTGGTGGGCGCGGAGGCGGAGGTCGACAGGTCTCGACCAACGGAGACGCTCGACCAACGGAGACGGCTCGAGGCGGGCGATCTTCGCGGTCCTGGCCATCGCCACGGTCGCCTCGCTGGCGTACTCGCTGTGGGTCACCGCCACCAACCCGTCCTGGGCCTACTTCGTCACCCCGGCGCGCGCCTGGCAGTTCGGCGCCGGGGCACTGCTCGCGTTCGCACCTTCTCCGCGACGGCTGGGGCTCACGGCGCGGGCTCGTGGTCTGCTCGGCTGGGTCGGCATGGTCGTGCTGCTGTCGTGCTCCGTGGCTTTCGACAAGTCGACGCCGTTCCCGGGGACGGCAGCCCTGTGGGTCGTCGCGGCGGCGGTCGTGCTGATCTGGGTGGAGGCTCCCGGGCTCGCCTGGTCCCACGCTCGCCTCCTCGTGCTGCGCCCTGCCCGGTTCCTCGGGGACATCTCCTACTCGGTCTACCTGTGGCACTGGCCGCTGATCATCCTGCTGCCGTTCGTCACCGACCACGCGCTGACGCGGGTCGACAAGGTCGGGATCCTGGTCGCCACGATCGCGCTGTCCGCCGCCACCAAGCGTTGGGTCGAGGACCCGGTACGCCGGGCGCGCCACTTCGGGCTGGCGCGCTCCCGGACCACCTTCGTGTACGCCGCGGCCACCGCGCTGGTCCTGACGGCCGTCTGTGTCGTCCCACGTCACGAGGTGGGCCAGCAGATCGAGCAGACCGAGCAGATGGCCGCGCGCCTGGCAGCCGACGCACCGCGCTGCTTCGGCGCCGCGTCGCGGGACCCGGAGATCAAGGGTTGCCCCAACCCGGCACTGGCGGACCAGGTCGTGCCGAGTCCCTCCGCCGCGGGCCGCGACTACCCGCAGTACGCGACGGTGCAACGCGCCGCTGCTCGGGGACCCGCTCCGCCCGTGCCGGTTCGGTGAGAGGAAGAAGGGCGTCCCGCACGTCGCCGTCATCGGCGACTCCCACGCACGGGTCGTGATGACGATGGTCGAGGAGCTGGTCGACGCCGGCGAGGTGACCGCGGACATGTTCGTGATCGGCGGCTGTGCCTGGACGACGACGCCGACCCAGAACACCCCGGTCGGCCAACGCTGCCGTGAGTTCCGCCGCAAGCTGACGCCGCTCCTGGACCGCACCGCGACCGAGTACGACGCCGTGCTCACGACGGCGAGGCTGACCACGCTGCGCGGGAACCATGCCCGCCAGACCCGGGGACTCTCCGCAGGCCTGGCGAACGGGTCACCCGTCAGGGAGTGCCGGTCCTGGTGGTGCGCGACAACCCGCAGGAGCTCGACAACGACCTGAACCCCAACCTCTGCCTGGCGAAGGTCCCGGCGGCCGAGGCGAACGAGAAGTGCTCGCTCGACCGCGGCGCACGACTCGAGCGGTGGTTCGACGCACTGTCGGCCGCGGCGCGGCAGACGCCCGGCGCCGACGGTCATCGACCTGACCCGGTTCCTGTGCGACCAGCAGACGTGCCCGGTCGTGGTCGGGGGCGTCAACGTCTACGTCGACAACAACCACATGACCGTGACCTACGCGCGCACGCTCGCGCCGTACCTCTACCGGGCGATGGTGGCCACGGGCGTGCTCAAGAGCTGAGGTCGAAGCTCACGCCGGTCCAGCCCTCGGAGAGGTCCCAGAGCTTGCGGGCGAGCTCCTCGTCACGCGCGTACGTGCTGAGGTTCGCCACGCCCAGCTTCCCGCGTGACTCCTGCATCCGCTGCGGGCCCACGTAGGTCCCGGGCGCGCCGTACGTCGCCTGCCACAGCGAGGGTCGCGCACCGGCGACCGACGACTGCATGATGATCGGCACCACGAACGGTGCCAGCCGCCGGACGACCGGGTTGGCGCCCATCCCGTCCGGCGAGCCGACCAGGTTGGTCGCCGAGACACCGGGGTGCGCGGCGTTCACCTCGAGCTTGCTGGCCGCAGCCTCGGCCCGGCGCTGCAGCTCGAAGGCGAACAGCAGGTTGGCCAGCTTGGTGTTGCCGTAGTCCTTGGAGGGGCTGTACGACGACTCCGGGTTGCCCTCGAGCACGGACTCGTCGCCCCGGTGGTGGGCGACCGACGCGACGGCGACCACCCGGGGCGTCGCCGACTGCAGCAGTGCCGGGAGGAGCAGCCCGGTGAGCGCGAAGTGTCCGAGATGGTTGGTGCCGAACTGGAGCTCGAAGCCGTCCGTCGTCTCGCGGTACTTCGGCGGCGTCATCACGCCCGCGTTGTTGATCAGCAGGTCGAGCGGGCCCTCGAAGCGATCAGCGAACGCACGCACCGAGGCCTGGGAGGCGAGATCGAGCTCCTCGACCACCGTCGCACCGGAGATCTCGTCCGCCACCTTGCTGCCGGCCTCCACGTTGCGGCAGGCCAGGACCACCTCGGCGCCGTGCTCGGCCAGCGCACGAGCCGTGTGCTCGCCGATGCCGGAGTTGGCGCCGGTGACCACGGCCCTGGTGCCGGTCAGGTCGGGCAGGTCGTCGGCGGTGAAGCCGGCGAGGTCGGGGGTGGTGGTCATGGGTCTCTCCTCGGGAAGCGGGGTTTCGACAGGCTCGACCGACGGTGGTCGAGGTGGTCAGGCGCGTGGGTCCGTGTGCAGCGCGCCGGTGTCGTCCTTGGTCAGCGAGCGGCTGATCACCAGTCGCTGGATCTGGTTGGTGCCCTCGAAGATCTGGGTGACCTTCGCCTCGCGCATGAAGCGCTCGACCGGGAAGTCGCGGGTGTAGCCGTAGCCGCCGAGCACCTGGACGGCATCGGTGGTCACCTTCATCGCCATGTCCGTGGCGGTGAGCTTGGCGATCGAGGCCTCGCGGGAGAACGGCAGACCGCGGTCCTTGAGCCGCGCGGCGTGCAGCATCATCGCGCGGGCGCTCTGGACGCCGGCCTCCATGTCGGCGAGCAGGAAGCCGAGGCCCTGGAAGTCGATGATCGGCCGGCCGAACTGCTGGCGTTCCCTCGCATAGGCGACGGCATGGTCGACGGCGGCCTGGCCGAGTCCCACGGCCACGGCGGCGATCCCGAGACGCCCGGAGTCCAGGCCGGCGAGAGCGATCTTGAGTCCGTCGCCCTCCTCGCCGAGCAGCCGGTTCGCGGGGACGCGGACGCCCTCGAACCGCATCGTGGCCGTCGCCGAGCCGGTCAGGCCCATCTTCCGCTCGGGCGGGTCAGCGCTCAGCCCCTCGGAGTCGGCAGGCACCAGGAAGCACGAGATGGCTCCGCGCTCGTCGCCCGTCCTGGCCATCACCTTGTAGAAGTCGGCCTGGCCGCCGTGCGTGGTCCAGGCCTTCGCGCCGTCGATCACGTAGTCGTCGCCGTCGCGCCGGGCGCGGGTCTTCATCGCCGACGGGTCCGAGCCGGCGTGGGCCTCGGAGAGGCAGTAGGCGCCGAGCAGCTCGCCGGACAGCATCTCGGGGAGCCACTCCTGTCGCTGCTCCTCGGTGCCCCGGGTCGCGAGGCCGAAGCAGGACAGGGCGTGCACCGAGACTCCGACGCCGACACTCGCCCACACGGTGGCGATCTCCTCGACCACCTGGAGGTAGACCTCGTAGGGCTGGCCGCCCCCGCCGTACTCCTCCGGGTAGGGCAGCCCCAGCAACCCGGCGCGGCCCAGGGTGCGGAACATCTCGCGCGGGAACGTCTCCGTGGCCTCGGCCTCGGTGACGGCCGGGAGCAGCTCGCGCTCGGAGATCTCGCGGACCAGCCCGAGCAGGGCGGTGGCCTCCTCGGTGGGGAGCACGCGGGTGGCTGGCATGCACTCGACGTTAGTACGGGGACCGAGCGGTCTGCACAATGGCGTCATGAGCGACTACCAGCCGGCCGACGACCGCTACGACTCCATGGACTACCGCTACTGCGGCCGCAGCGGGCTCAAGCTGCCGGCCCTCTCCCTGGGGCTGTGGCAGAACTTCGGGACCGACCGGCCCGAGCAGACCCAGCGAGCCATCCTGCGCCGCGCGTTCGACCGCGGCGTCACGCACTTCGACCTGGCCAACAACTACGGGCCGCCCTACGGCCGGGCCGAGGAGAACTTCGGCGTGTTCCTGCGCTCCGACTTCAAGAACCTGCGCGACGAGCTGGTGATCTCCACCAAGGCGGGCTACGACATGTGGCCAGGGCCCTACGGCCAGGGCGGCGGGTCCCGGAAGTACGTCCTGTCCTCCCTCGACCAGTCGCTCGACCGGATGGGCCTGGACTACGTCGACATCTTCTACAGCCACCGGTTCGACGCCGAGACCCCGATCGAGGAGACGATGCAGGCCCTCGACACCGCGGTCCGCTCAGGTCGCGCGCTGTACGCCGGGATCTCGTCCTACTCGCCCGACAAGACCCGCGAGGCAGCGACGATCGCGCGCGAGCTCGGCACCCCGTTGCTGATCCACCAGCCGTCGTACAACATGCTCAACCGCTGGATCGAGGAGGGACTCCTCGACGAGCTCGAGCAGCAGGGGATGGGCTGCATCGTGTTCAGCGCCCTGGCGCAGGGACTGCTCACCGACAAGTACCTCGACGGAGTGCCGGCCGACTCGCGCGCAGCCCGCGAGGGAAGCACGCTGTCGGGTGACCACCTCGACGAGAAGACGCTCGCCCACGTACGCCGACTCAACGAGATCGCCTCGCAACGAGGCCAGAAGCTGGCCCAGCTCGCGCTGCAGTGGGCGCTGCGCGACGACCGGGTCACCTCGGCGGTGATCGGCGCCTCGTCCGTGGAGCAGCTCGACACCAACCTCGACGCGCTCGACGGCCCGCCGCTGACCGACGAGGAGCTGGCCGCCATCGACCAGGACGCGGTGGACGCCGGCGTGAACCTCTGGGCGGAGTCGAGCGAGAACTGAGCCTGGATCCAGGCTCAACCCTGCTTGTCGCTGGCGAGCGCGGCCGCACCGACGATGCCGGCGGTGTTGCGCAGCGTGGCGGAGATGATCTCGGTCTCGATCTCGATGAGCGGGATGAACTCGTTGGCGTGCTTGCTGACGCCGCCGCCGACGACGATCAGGTCGGGGGAGAACAGCTTCTCGATCGTCCGGTAGTAGGTCGTGAGTCGCTTCGCCCACTTGTCCCAGGGGAGCTCCTCGTTCTTGCGGGCCGAGTTGGCCGCCCGGCTCTCGGCGTCGTGGCCCTCGATCTCGAGGTGGCCGAGCTCGGTGTTCGGAACCAGGACGCCCTCCCAGAGGAGCGCGGACCCGATGCCGGTGCCCAGGGTCGTGACGATGGTCAGCCCGCCGCGACCGCGGGCCACGCCGTACCGCACCTCGGCGAGGCCGGCGGCGTCCGCGTCGTTGATGACGTGCACCTCGCGACCGAGCTCGTCGCTGAGCAGGTCGTCGGCGTCGGTCCCGATCCACGACTTGTCGATGTTGGCCGCCGAGGTCACCACCCCGCCCTTGCGGACGACGCCCGGCACCGTGACGCCCACGGCGGAGTCGCTGCCCTTGAAGCTCTTCAGGAGCTCGGCCATCACCTCCGCAACGGCCTTGGGGGTGGACTTCTCGGGGGTGTCGATGCGCTCGCGGGCCGCCGAGAACTCTCCCGTGGACAGGTCAACCGGGGCAGCCTTGATCCCGCTGCCGCCGAAGTCGATGCCGATGGGGTCTGCCATGCGCCTCAACCTATCGCCGCACGCAGGGTCGTGCCATCGCGTCCGCGAGCCGGGAGGAGGGAACCGGATCGCTAGCATCCGGCTGTGAAACAGGTGGCGGTCGTGCTGGTGGCGCTGTTCCTCGTCAACCTCCCGTTCGCCCACCAGACCCTCACCGAGCGGCGGATCGAACGGTCGGGCCAGGAGGTCGAGGCGACGCTGGTGGCCTCGCGCGTGATCGACGACAGCTTCCTCGTGGAGTACCGACTCCCACGAGACGTGGATCCCGAGCGCAGGCGGTTCTCGTCGCAGGTCGATGCCGCGACCTTCGCGGCCGCCCGTGAGAGTGACGTGCTGGCGGTCCTCGTCGTCCCGGGCAAGCCGTCGGACAACCGCCCCGTCGGCGAGGTCCCGAACCACCTGTTCGCGCTCGTCGCCGTCGCGGCCGACGTGATCCTGCTGCTCGTGGCGTTCGCGTGGTGGTGGCGACGCGGCCGGGGCTCGAGGCTCGAGGTCGTCGCGGTGCAGGGCGACGAGGTGTCCCTGCTCGCGGGGAGCCGGACGCTCACGGCGCGGGTGCCTCCGGCGTGGGCCTCCCGGCGTGCTGCCCGGGGCACGCGTGCGCGGTGCCTTCCACCTGCTGGCCGAGGAGGACCTGTTGCCGGGTGCGCCGGAGAGCGGGCTCGAGCAGGTCAGCGGTGCGTCGTACGTCGTGCGCGGGCGGGTGGTCGACGCCCGGGAGGGGCGGGCCCTGCTCGAGCTGGACGACGGCCTGCGTGTGGAGGTGCAGACCGGTCCGCACCGGATCCGCGCCGACGTCCGGGACTCCACCGCGGTCCGCGGCACGCTCTGGTTCACCCCGAGGCGTGGTGGTTGAGCGCGCTTTACATTCGCTTCCCTCTTGTCAAACGCACGGAGATCCCCTACGGTCGGGTCAGTTGACATTTGATGACCGGATGTAAAGCGAGGAGAGATCGATGGCGATCGCGACCAACTCGACCGTGCCGGCCGGCTCGAGCGAACGATGGACCGACAAGAAGCGCTACCTGTGGCTGATCGGCCTCGTCGTACCGTCCCTGGCGGCGATTGCCTTCGGGATGCACCAGCTCACCGGCTGGGGCGTCTGGCTGTGGATCGGGCCGATCGTCATCCTCGGCGTGGTCCCCGCGATCGACCTGGTCGCCGGCCTCGACCGCTCGAATCCGCCCGACGACGTGATCGAGCGGCTGGAGAACGACCGCTACTACCGCTGGATCACCTATCTCTACCTGCCGATCCAGTACGTCGGCTTCGTGGCCGCCTTCGTCTGGATCGCGAAGCCCGAGTGGCTCGGGGTCGATGAGCTCTCGACGATCGGCAAGCTCGGCGTCGCCATCTCGATCGGCTGCATCGGCGGGATCGGGATCAACACCGCGCACGAGCTCGGTCACAAGAAGGAGAGCAACGAGCGCTGGCTCTCCAAGATCGCGCTCGCCCAGAGCTTCTACGGCCACTTCTACATCGAGCACAACCGCGGCCACCACGTGCGCGTGGCCACCCCCGAGGACCCGGCGAGCAGCCGGCTGGGCGAGAACTTCTACCAGTTCTGGCCGCGGACGGTCAGCGGCTCCCTGAAGAGCGCGTGGAGGCTGGAGAAGAAGCGCTACGCCCGCAAGGGCAAGCACCCGTTCCGGATCGGCAACGACGTCCTGAACGCCTGGCTGATGTCGCTGGTCCTGTGGGGCGCCCTCGTCGCGGTCCTCGGGATCGCGATCCTGCCGCTGCTCGTGGTCCAGGCCGTGGTCGGGTTCTCGCTGCTCGAGGTGGTCAACTACATGGAGCACTACGGGATGCTGCGCCAGAAGGTCGGCACCGGCGAGCGCCAGCGCTACGAGCGCGTCGACCCCAGCCACAGCTGGAACTCCAACAACATCGCGACCAACGTGCTGCTCTACCACCTGCAGCGGCACAGCGACCACCACGCGAACCCGACCCGTCGCTACCAGGCGCTGCGCGACTACGAGGAGTCCCCCGTGCTCCCGACCGGGTACGCCGGCATGATCGTCCTCGCGATCGTTCCCGCCGTGTGGCGCCGGGTGATGGACCCGCGCGTGGAGAGGCACTTCCACGGCGACCTGACCCTGGCCAACATCTCGCCCCGCAAGCGCGACCAGTACCTCGCGCAGACCGCCGAGACGTCGCAGATGAAACTCCCCCGCTCTCGCTCCTCCGCTTCGTCTCCGACGGCTCGGCTGGAGGTCGGCGAGGTCCTCGCCGCGCGCTGCCCCGGCTGTGGCTACACCTACGAGGTGGCCCGGGGTGACGAGCACGAGGGGTTCGCCGCCGGCACCGCCTGGGCCGACGTCCCCGCCAGCTGGTGCTGCCCCGACTGCGGCGTGCGCGAGAAGGTCGACTTCGTGCCCGTGGAGAGCGAGATGGCTCGTGAGGATCACCGTGGACCGCGACACCTGCGAAGGGCTCGGGATGTGCGAGGCGATGGCGCACGAGTACTTCCAGCTCGACGACGACGACACGATGACGGTCCTGGACGAGACTCCGCCGGAGTCGGAGCGGGACAAGGTCCACGCCGCGGTCGAGGCCTGCCCGGTCCTGGCGCTGACCCTGGTCGACTGAGCCCGGCGACGGCGTCGTGATGCCCCGCTCGCCCGCGTCATGCCTAGGGTGGGGCGCATGACGCCCGTAGCCCCGGTCGCCCAGAGGGCAACTCCCAGGTCTGCCAGAGGTCTGCCCAGACGATCTGCCCAGCCGACCACCCACCGCGAGCGGTTGCTCGCCGCGGCGACGGCTTTCACGGCCGAGCACGGCTGGGGCGCCCTGACGATGGGCAAGCTGGCCGACCTCGTCGGGGTGAGCAGGCAGACGGTCTACAACGAGCTCGGCGGCAAGCCACAGCTGGCCGAGGCGATGGTGATGCGCGAGCTCGAGCTGTTCCTCGGCCTGGTCGACTCTGCCTTCGTCGACCATCCCGACGACCTCGTCCGGGCCATCGAGGCTGCGGCCTTCCGGGTGCTCGACGAGGCCCGGACCGACCCGCTGCTGCACGCGATCCTGAGCAGCAGCCAGGGTGCGGACAGCGAGCTGCTGCCGCTGCTGACGACCAACTCCGAGGCACTGCTCGGGGCAGCCGGTCAGATGGTGCGCGAGCACGTGGCCAGCTACGGCGTACCCCTGGCGGAGGACCGGCTCGAGGTGCTCATCGACATGGTGGTGCGGCTCGTCCTGAGCCACGTGATGCAGCCGAGCGGCGAGCCGCAGGAGACGGCCGAGACGATCGCCTGGATCGCCGCACGCGTCCTGACTCCCTGAGCCCCGGCTCCGTCCGCGCTGCCTAGACTGCGCCCATGGCCACCACCGAGACGCGGCTGCTCCTGCTCGGGGCCGTCGCGATCTTCGAGCCGGTGAACGGCTACCAGATCAGGCGCGAGCTGCTCTCCTGGGGCGTGGAGTCCTGGGCCAACATCAAGCCGGGCTCGATCTACCACGGCCTGGCCACCCTCGCGCAGCGCGGGGACCTCGTCCGGCACGACCTGGAGGACGGCACCCGTCAGGTCGCGGTCTACGAGATGAGCGACCAGGGGCGCCGTGAGTTCCACACCCTCTACGAGTCCGCCCTCGCCGAGGTCCGCCTGTCCGGTCCGCTGGCCTTCCAGACGGCGATCTCGATGCTGCCCCTCATCGAGCGCAACGAGGCACAGCGGTTGCTGCGCCAGCGCCTGGCCAACCTCGACGAGCTGGTCGACGGTGGTGACCTCGCGGGAGCCGACCCGGAGCACGTGCCCCCGCACGCGCGGGCGATGGTCGACTACTGGGAGCGCGTCGCGAGGGTCGAGCGGGAGTGGCTGCTCGAGCTGCTCGCGCGCATCGACGGCGGCGAGCTCGCGTTCCTCGGGGAGCCGATGGACTGGACGCCCTCGGCCGACGACCCCGGGCACCAGATGACCGACGACCGGGACCGCTACCGGGCCATGCTGCACCGCTGACGCGAGCCTGCCGCAGCGAAAACCCCGATGAGTCTGTCGGTGCTGGCTGGTCTACTGCAGGGACCGGTTGACGGGACGTGTTCAAACTTGAATACTGAGTCCTGTTCAAACTTGATCACTCCAGCTTCCAGCGACTCCAGCTTCCAGAGACAGGAGCACCCGATGATCCACGCACGAGGACTCGTGCAGACCTTCACCACCAAGCAGGGCCGCAAGAAGGTCGAGGTCCGGGCCGTCGACGGTGTCGACCTCGACGTCGCCGAGGGCGAGGTCGTGGGCTTCCTCGGCCCCAACGGCGCCGGCAAGACCACCACGCTGCGGATGCTGACCACCCTGCTGCGCCCGACCGCGGGCACTGCCACGGTGGCCGGCTACGACGTGGTCCGGGACTCCCAGCAGGTACGCCGCAGGATCGGCTACGTCTCGCAGGCCGGCGGTGTCTCCTCCTACGCACGGGCCGGCGACGAGGTCGTCGACCACGGGATGCTCTACGGGCTCAGCCACGAGCAGGCGACCCTGCGAGGGCAGGAGCTCTTCGAGCAGCTCGACCTGCCCGGGCTGTGGCAACGCACGCCCAAGCAGATGTCCGGCGGCCAGAAGCGTCGTCTCGACATCGTGATGGGCCTCGTCCACGACCCGACGCTGATCTTCCTCGACGAGCCGACCACGGGGCTCGACCCCCAGGCGCGGGCCAACCTGTGGGACCACATCGCCCGGCTGCGCAGCGAGCGGGGAGCCACGGTCTTCCTGACCACGCACTACCTCGACGAGGCCGACGCCCTCAGCGACCGGATCATGGTCATCGACCAGGGCCGGATCATCGCCAGCGACACCGCCGAGAACCTGAAGGCCGCGATCTCCGGTGACCAGGTCGACCTGGAGGTGGCCTCGGCGGACCGCGTCCCCCACGCCGCGACCGCGCTCGGATCCATCGCGGAGAACGTCGAGGTCGACGGCCAGCACGTGCGCGGACGGGTGCCCCGCGCCGGTCGAGCGGTGCCGGGCCTCCTGCGCGACCTCGACCGGACGGGCATCGAGCTCGACTCGATCGAGGTCCACCGCCCGACCCTCGACGACGTCTTCCTGACCCTGACCGGCAGGTCCTTGCGCGACGCCGAGACCGAGAAGCCGGAACAGCCCGTCCTCGAAGGAGCAGACCAGTGAGCTTCGTCCGCGAGAGCACGATCGTGTGCCGACGCCAGGTCCGGATGAACCTGCGCAACCCCGCCTGGGTGCTCATCGGCGTGATGCAGCCGGTGCTCTACCTGGTCCTGTTCGGCCCGCTCCTCAAGCCGATCGTGGACTCCTTCCCGGGAGCTCCCGACAACGCCTACACGTTCCTGGTGCCGGGCCTGCTGGTGCAGCTGGGCATGTTCGGCGCGTTCTTCGCCGGGTTCGGCCTGATCGGTGAGTGGCGCGAGGGAGTCGTCGAGGCCGAGCGGGTCACCCCGGCCAGCCGGACGGCGCTGCTCGTCGGCAGGCTCGCCCGCGACGTGGGCCAGCTGTTCGTGCAGGCCCTGATCCTGATCGGCCTCGGCTACCTGATGGGCATGCGCGCGCCGATCGAGGGTGTGGTGATCGGGGTGATCCTGACCCTGCTCGTCGGTGGTGCCTGTGCCGCGGCCTCCAACGCGCTGGCGTTGACCACCAAGAGCGAGGACGTGATGGCTCCGGTCATCAACATGGTGATGATGCCGGTGCTGCTGCTCTCCGGCATCCTGCTGCCGATGACGCTGGGGCCGGAGTGGCTGCAACGGGTCAGCGACTTCATGCCGTTCAAGTGGATCGTCGACGCGGTCCGCGACTCGTTCGCCGGCGACATGCTCACCAGCAACATGTTCTGGGGCACCACCTGGGCCCTGGGCCTGTTCGCCCTGGCCGTGTGGTGGGGCACCTCGGTCTTCCGCAAGGAGAACGCGTAGGGCTCCCCGGCCGGCCCGTCTCAGTGGTCCAGTCATCCCGCAGACCGGCCGGGATGCGCGGGCTAGGATTCGCCGGGACCGGCCGGTGGTCGGGGGAGTTGAGTTGATGAACGCACGGTCGAGATGGACGCAGGCGGCTGCCTGCGGCGTACTCCTGCTCGTGGCCGCATGTGGCAGCGCGCAGGAGCAGTCCGACGACCCCGCCAACGTCCTCGAGCCAGGTCGCCCAGGGGAACGGCTCCGACAAGGACGGGTCCGGCAAGCCGACCACGGTCGAGGACGTCGCCGTCAAGGCTCCCGGCAAGCTGACCGGGGCGCTGCTCTCCTCCGACGTGCTGGTCTACAGCCAGAACACGCTGGACAAGGACACGATCGCCAACATCAAGAAGATCAAGGGCGTCACCGCCGTCGAACCGATCTCGATGGGGCAGTTCTTCGTCGACGAGCAGGAAGTGACCTACGCCGCCGTCCACCCGGACACCTTCCGGCGCTTCACGCCGCCGGGCACGGCCCAGACCCAGGCCGTGTGGAACCGGGTCGCGGACGGTGAGATCGCCGTCGAGCCGGCGATCGGCAAGAAGCTGCAGCAGAAGAACGGCTTCATGAAGCTCGGCAACGAGTCCGCGGCGCGCAACATCCACATCGGTGCGTACGCCGAGATCCTGCCGCCCACCGTCGCCAAGCGGATCAACGCGATCGTGAACTACAAGTGGGCCGACAAGCTCGGGATGCGCGAGGACAACGCGATGCTGGTCTCGATGGGCGTGACCTCGCCGCAGAGCATCCGCAAGCAGCTGCAGAAGTACGCCGGCACCAAGGCCAGCGTGCAGATCCTCGGCCCGGACCTCGACATCCACGCCACCCAGACCGCCTTCCTGACGGGTGGCAACGTGGCCGCGGCCGTCGGCTCGTTCAGCTACAAGGCCAACCCCGACGGGACCGTGAACCCCGACCCGCGGTGGGTCGGCGCGAAGATCACCACCGAGGAGATGCCGATCATCGGCAAGGTGACCGGCAACCGGGTGATGCTGCCGCAGCTCAAGGCCGCTCTCAGCGAGGTCGTCACCCGGGGACTGAGCAGCAAGATCTACCACTACGACGGCTGCTACGTGCCCCGCTTCATCGCGCACGACCCGGCCAAGGGGCTCAGCTTCCACACCTTCGGCACCGCGATCGACCTGAACGCCGCCGCGAACCAGCGCGGAACCGTCGGCGAGATGGACCGGGGCGTGGTGGACATCTTCAAGAAGTGGGGTTTCGCCTGGGGTGGCGACTGGCACTACACCGACCCGATGCACTTCGAGCTCGCCAAGCTGGTCCAGGTCCGCTGACGCCGCCCTTCACGACCCTGGGTGGTGAAACTCCTCAGCCGCCCCTAGCCTCGGACCCATGCGCGCAGTCCAGGTGACCCAGACAGACGGCCCTTCGTCGATCACGATCGAGGACGTCCCCGAACCGACTCCCGAGGGGCCGTTCGGTCCCCAGGTGCTCGTCGAGGTCGCGGCGGTGGGCATCTCGTTCCCCGACCTCCTGCTCAGCAAGGGCGAGTACCAGCTCAAGCCCGAGCTGCCCTTCACCCTCGGCGTCGACTTCGCCGGGGTGGTGCGCTCGGCGCCTGAGGGGTCGGGGTTCAGCGCAGGCGACCGGGTCGCCGCGTGCCTCGGTCACGGCGGTGCCTCGGACGTCGTCGGCCTCGGTGCCGAGAGCGTGTTCCCGCTTCCCGACGCGCTGAGCTTCGAGCAGGGTGCCGCGATCCCGATGAACTACCTGACCGCGCACTTCGCGCTCGTCGAGCGGGGACATCTCCAGGAGGGCGAGACCGTGCTCGTCCACGGTGCCGCCGGAGGTGTCGGGACGGCGACCATCCAGGTCGCCAAGGGGTACGGCGCCCGGGTCATCGCCGTCGTGTCGACCGACGAGAAGGCCGAGGTCGCACGCCGGGCCGGGGCCGACGAGGTCGTGCTCGTCGAGGGCTTCCGCGACGCCGTCAAGGAGCTGACCGGTGGGCGAGGGAGTCGACGTCGTGATGGATGTCGTCGGCGGTGACCTGATGACCGACTCGCTGCGCTCCCTCGGCACCCAGGGTCGCCTGCTCGTCGTCGGCTTCACGGCCGGCGCCATCCCCGCCGTGAAGGTCAACCGGCTGCTGCTGAACAACGTCGACGTGCGGGGTGTCGGCTGGGGTGCCTACGCGATGGTCCGCCCGGGCTACATGAGGAAGCAGTGGGACGACCTGCTCCCCCTGATGGAGTCCGGCGTGATCGACCCGCCGATCGGCGCGACCTACCCGCTCGACGAGTTCGGGAAGGCGCTCCAGGACATGGAGGACCGCAAGACGCTCGGCAAGTCGGTCGTCACCCTGCACTGAACGACGGGCTGGAATGACTGCGGCCGGGCGAGGCTCCGGTCGAGCTCAGATCCTGAGCCGGTAGGAGTAGGACACGGCCACCCGGCGTACGTCGTAGGCGCGCCAGCCGGTGACCGTCGCGGTCACCCGGAAGGCGGTCTTCGAGACCCGGCCACCGGCGCGGTTGATCCGGCCGAAGCCTGACCGTGGGGTAGGACGCCGACGCACTGACCCCCGGACTGCCGAGGACGAGCGCGGAGCCGGCGACGGAGCAGTCGCGGGTGAGCGCCAGCATGTCGCGGGGAGTCGCGTACGACGAGCACACAGGTGGCGGGGCCGGTGATCGGCGGCACAGACCACGACCCTGCCGCTCCAACGTGCGGACCGCGCCCTAGGTTGGGCGGATGGCCACCACGGACGACGCCGCGATCCTGTTCGACATCGACGGGACCCTCGTGGACTCGACGTACCACCACGCGCTCGCCTGGCAGCGGGCCTTCGCCCGCCACGAGGTCGTGCTGCCGCTGTGGCGGATCCACCGCACGGTCGGGATGGGCGGCGACAAGCTCGTCGCCGAGGTGGCGGGCGACGACGTCGAGGAGCGGATCGGTGACTCGCTGCGGGACGCCTGGCGCGAGGAGTACGTCGCCATCAAGGCGGAGGTCGACCCGCTCCCGGGTGCCGCGGAGCTGGTCCGCACGCTCGTCGCGGCCGGCTACACGGTGGCGCTCGCGTCCTCGGGCGATCCGGAGTTCGCCGACGAGGCCCTCGACGACCTCGACATCCGCGACCAGGTCGCCCTGCTCACCACCTCGGAGGACGCCGAGGAGTCCAAGCCCGAGCCCGACCTGATCGGGGTCACCCTGGATCGTCTCGACGGCGTCCGGCGCGCCGTGATGATCGGGGACACGCCCTACGACGTCGAGTCGGCCGAGCGAGCCGGACTCGGATGCATCGGTCTGCGCTCGGGTGGGTACAGCGAGGCTGAGCTCGTCGACGCAGGGGCCGTCCTCGTCGTCGACGCACCCGAGGACCTGATGGGCATCGAGTGGGAGAAGTACCTCCGGGCTCGCTGAGCCGTCGAGTTCCACGTGGTGCTGTCACCCGCGGTGGGTGAGGCAGCTCGATGGTTCGTGAACCACTCTGGAGGCACGGAGAGGAGCAGGCATGAGTGAGCAACCGGCCACGCATCCGGTGCGCTATGAGTTCCTCGTCGAAGGCACTCCCTCCGAGACCGTCTTCGCTGCCTTTCCCGAGCTCCGGGCCACCAAGGGTGCCGCGGGCGGCACGGTGCTCTTCGGAGAGGTGTACGACGACTCCCACCTGCACGGACTGCTCGCGCGGTTCCAGACATTCGGCCTGACCATCCTGGAGTTGCGTCGACTTCCTGACTGAGCCCTGGTCGTAGGCTGATGGCTGCGGAGGGAGAGTCCCGTGGCCAGTGCACGACGAGCCATCCGCCGCGCCAAGATGGAGATCCCCGTCCCGGCCGGCGACGTGATCGAGCGAGCCCGGCTGACCGGTCGTCTGGACGCGATGCTGGCCGACGACAACCACCTCGAGTCGTTCCTGGTCTGCGCACCGCCGGGCTTCGGGAAGACCACGCTGGTCTCGAGCTGGATGACGACGCTGCCGGAGCGTGGCTACAGCGTCGCGGTCTGCAACCTCGACGCGACCGAGTCGAACACCTTCCGGTTCTGGTCGTTGCTGCTCACGTCCCTGAGCGAGGCCGTGCCCGACGAGCGAGCTGGCCGGGCTGACGGCACCACACCGAGCCGGGGCCCGCAGCTTCATCAGCGACCTGGCCGCCGCCCTGGAGGGCTGGCAGGTCGTGGTCGTCATGGAGAACCTGCACGAGGTCGTCGACGCCGCCCTGCTGACCGACCTCGACCTGTGGCTCGGGCTGGTGCCGACCACCACGAAGGTCGTCCTGACGAGCCGGTCGGACCCGCCGCTGATGTCGCTCCAGGCGCGCAAGCTCCGGGGGGCCATCGACCAGCTGCGGGCGAGCGACCTCGCCTTCACCCCCGACGAGCTGCGTCTGCTGGCACCCGAGGTCGATCCGGACGCACGCCGGTCGATGTGGCGCCGTACCGAAGGCTGGCCCGCCCTGGTCCGGCTGATGCTGATGGCGGTGCGCGCTGCGGGCGACGAACCCTCGCCGCCGACGGGCGAGGACCCTGTGCTCGCGGAGTACCTCTTCACCGAGCTCTTCCGGAAGCAGACCGAGCGGATCCAGTCCCTGATGCTGGTCTGCGGGAGCCTGGAGATCATTCCGCTGGACCTGGCCGCCTCGATCTCCGGCATGGACGACGCAGGGCACGTGCTCGAGGAGCTGGTCACGACCTCGGGACTGGTGACCCGGGTGGCCTCGCCGACCGGTGCTGGGGCCTGGTACCGCTTCCACCCGCTGCTGCGCGCCTACCTGCGGGGGGAGCTGCTCCGCACCGATCGGCAGCGCGAGTCCGTCGATCCACGCCGAGGCGGCCTCCTGGTTCCTCGAGATGGGCCTGAACGTCGAGGCGGTCGCTCACGCCTGCGCCAGCGCCGACCCGGCCGTCCAGGAGAGCATCGTGGCCGACGTCGGGATCGCCATGGTCAACGCGGGTGAGGCGAGCCTGCTGCTCAGCGCCCTGGGCGACGCCCGGTCACGGCGACTGGCCACCTCGCCGTGGATCCATGTCGTCGCGGCGGCCGCCCTGCTGGACCTCGGCCGGGTGTCGGAGGCGGTGGGCGAGCTCAACCTGGTGCGCGGATCCGCGCACGCCGCGGACGACCTGAGGACCACCTGCGAGGCGGTCGAGCTGCAGCTGCGACGACGCAAGGGCGAGCGGCTCGCCCCCGGGGTGCCCACCGCCACCAGCACGACCGACCCGGACGTGCGCATGTACTGGCAGAGCCAGCTCGCCACGGCGATGCTGTGGGAGGGCAGGTTCGAGCGTCGCCGTCGAGCTGCTGGCCTCGACCACGGAGCTGGCCCAGGGTCTGGCGCGGGACGCCGTGCTGATCGACTCGCTCACGATGATGGCGTCCGCAGAGTCTGCGCGCTCGCACTTCGGAGTCGTCGACGGTTACCTCGACCGTGCCTTCGAGACCGCCAGGCACCACGGGTGGGGAGCCTCACCACGGCTGGCGTACGCCCACCTGCTCAGTGCCTGGTCGTGCCGGCAACGCCTCGACGACGAGGGTGCCCGACGACACGTGGCACTGGCTCGGGCGCTGGTCCATCCCGCGGCCGACCCGACGGTGCTCGGCTCGGTGCGCGCCCTGGACGGGGCGTTGCGCTTCGAGGCGGACCCCTCCCAGGTGGAGGAGGTCGAGCAGATGCACGAGGTGTGGCAGTCGTTCGCGTCGGCGCAGGTGGCTCCCGCCTGGGTGGTCGGCGCGGCTCTGTTGCATGCTCGCCTGAGCCTGAGGCTCCACCGAGCCAACCGGGTCCGGGAGTCGATCGAGGACGTACGCCGACTCCTGGGCGAGTGCGGTGAGCTGCACCTGCTCGAGGCGATGCTGGCCGCGGCGAACGGGCACCACCGCCGCGCCCTGGAGCTGGTGCGCGGGGTCACGAGTGGGCAGGTCGACGTGGTCGTGCCGATGAGCCTGGTCGATGCCTGGGCCCAGGAAGCGGCGTTGCAGGCCGAGCTCGGTGACTCCTTCGCCGCGACCGCTGCGGCACGATCGGCCCTGGACCTGGCCGTCGAGCTCGGCGCCCTGCGCCCGCTGCTCGACTCCGGTGGCGACCAGCTGATCGGCCTGCTCCAGCGCGAGCGTGGACGGTGGGGCAACCACGAACCGCTCGTCGAGCAGCTGATCCGGGTGGCGCGCCAGCCGGATGCCGCCGCCCCCGTCCTGACGGACCGAGAGCTCGAGGTGCTGGTCGAGCTGCCGACCCTGCGCACGGTCGACGAGATCGCGCACTCCATGTACGTCTCGGTGAACACGGTCAAGACGCATCTGCGCAACGTCTACCGCAAGCTCGGGGTCACCTCACGACGCGCGGCGGTCGAGGCCGCCCGGATGCGCGGACTCCTCTAGCCGGAGGCCGCCCAGCACCCCACGGTCACGCCGTCGCCGGTGCGACCGGTTGCGCATCGTCGAGCTTGGACCGGGTGATCAGCCCGACCACCAGGAAGACGATGCCCCACAGGAAGGCGATCAGACCGAGCCAGAACGCGAGCGCCACGGCCGCACCACCGGGGTTGGCGACGAAGATGACGCCGGCCACGATCGAGAGGCCCGCGGCCAGGAACGAGAGCAGCTTCGAGCCGGGCAGGTGACCCGCGATCGTCGCGACGGCGTCGATGAGCCCACGCACGATCAGCCAGATGCCGAGGAGCCAGGTCAACGCTGTGCCGGTCATGCCGGGTCGGAAGATCGCGAAGAAGGCGACCACGAGCGCCAGCACGCCGGTCAGGGCCAGCACCGTCGTGGCGAGCCCACCCTCGGCGCGGAAGGCGCCGGCCAGGGCGCCGATCCCGTCGACGAGCGCCCAGATGCCCCACAGCACGACGAGCGTGACGAGCGTCTCCACGGGCCAGACCATCGCCACGATGCCGAAGACGATGCCGAGCACCCCGCGCGCCACGGACAGCTTCCAGTTGGCTTCCAGCCAGCTCACGTCGTGTCTCCTCGTTCGGGGGTGGTCCGGTCAGCGGGCTGATCAGCCCTCGGTGGCCTCTTCGAGCGGCACCGCGGGTGCGGCGGCGCCGAAGAGGAAGATGTAGCTGGCGCCCGCGATGACACCACCGAGGAGCGGAGCCAGGATGAAGACCCACAGCTGGGAGATCGCGTCCATGCCGGCGAACAGGGCCGGGCCGATCGACCGGGCGGGGTTGACCGAGGTGTTGTCCACCGGGATCGAGATCAGGTGGATCACGGTGAGCGTCAGGCCGATGGCGAGCGGCGCGAAGCCCTTGGGTGCCGGGGTGTCGGTCACCCCCAGGACCACGTAGACGAAGAAGGCCGTCAGGACCACCTCGACGATGATCACGGCCAGCAACGAGTAGCCGTCGGGCGAGCGGTCGCCGTACCCGTTGGTGGCGAAGCCGGACTCCTTCGCGCTGAACCCGTCCTTGCCGCTGGCGATCACGAAGAGCACGGCCGATGCCGCGATGGCGCCGACGACCTGCGTCACGACGTACGCCGGGACGTCCTTCCAGTCGAACCGCTTGCCCATGGCCAGGCCCACGGTGATGGCCGGGTTGAAGTGGCCGCCGGACACGTGCCCGACGGCGTAGGCCATCGTGACCACGGTGAGGCCGAAGGCGAACGCGACCCCGAGGAACTTGACGTCGTAGCTGGCCAGGACGGCGGTGCCACAGCCCCCGAGGACCAGCCAGAAGGTGCCGAAGAGCTCTGCGCTCAGTCGTTGCCGCATCGAGAACATGGGGATCACCTCGCGGTAGGGGGAACCGAGGGCTTCACGCTATTCGCGTCGTGTTGCGCGTGACCTCACCCGAGACGGGTGAGGTGTGGCAGCGCCTCAGGCGTCGGCCGCCGCCTGCGTCACGTCCGCGAACGAGTGGTGCTCGTGGCTCACCAGCCAACGGCCCTCCTCGCGACGCAGCCCGATGGTGAGTCGGAGGCGCTGCTCGGGGTGCTGTCGGAGGTGCTCGGGTGTCGAGCAGCGAAGCAGCGCCCAGGCGAACGCGACGTCGGTGCCGGCGGTGACGTCCAGCTCGACGATCTCGAACAGCGCGCCGGTCGCCTGCCACTCGAAGAACCCCGGCCAGGTGTCCCGGTAGTCCGCGATCCCGCGCACACCGTCGTGCGGAGGGGGTACGTCGAACATCACGATGTCCTCGGCGTGGTCGGCAAGGACGGTGTCCAGGTCACCCGCGTGCACGGCCTCGGCCCAGGACTCGATCAGGGTGCGGATCTCTTCTTCCATGGAGAAGGTGACCGGGCGCGGCCCGACAACTCATCGGAAGACACGATCAGCCCTCGTGGACCGGCACTCCCTCGACCCAGGTCGAGACCACCTGCGCGGCGCCGATCTCGTCCGGCTCACCGGCGAACGGGTCACGGTCGAGCACCACCAGGTCGGCGACCTGTCCGGGTGCGAGGGTGCCGGCGTCGTCGCGGTGGTTCACCCACGCCGAGCCGCTGGTGTACGCCGCGAAGGCCGTCTCGAGGTCCAGGGCCTGCTCCGGGAGGAAGGGCTCGCTGCCCGCCGGTCCTCCTTCGCCGTAGGCCCACCGGTTCACCGCGACGTGGATCGCCTCGAGCGGGTTGGGAGTGCTGACCGGCCAGTCACTGCCGGCCACGAGCCTGACCCCGGCACGGTGCAGGTCACCGAACGGGTACTGCCAGCGGCCCCGCTCCTCGCCGATGAACGGCAGCGTCAGCTCGGCCATCTGGTCGTCCAGGCAGGCCCACAGCGCCTGGATGTTCGCGGCCACGCCGAGCTCGGCGAACCGGGGCACGTCGTCGGGGTGGACGAGCTGGAGGTGGGCGATGTGGTGACGCCCCCGGCCCCGGTCGAGACCCGGGATCACCTCGAACGCGTCGAGCGCCTCACGCACGCCGCGGTCGCCGATCCCGTGCACGTGCACCTGGAAGCCCTCGGCGTCCAGGTGGCCGACGTACGACTGCAGGGCGTGGGGGTCGACGAAGGAGTGGCCGCTGTTGCTGGTCGGGTGGCCGCACCGGTCGAGGTACGGCGTGGTGAGCGCAGCGGTGCCGTTCTCCGCGACCCCGTCCTGCATCACCTTGACGCTGGTCGCCCGGAACCGTCCCAGGGTGTAGTCGGCACGTCGCTCGACCAGCGACGCGACCTGCTCGGCCCCCCGGTCGCGGTCCCACCAGAGCGCGCCGACGACGTGCGCCGTGAGCTCACCTCGTCGCGCCGCGAGCTGGTACGTCGGACCGGCGTCGTCCATCCCGGCGTAGCTGCCGACGATCGCGTCCTGCCAGCCGGTGACCCCGAGTGAGTGCAGGTAGGCCTGGCCGGCCATCAGCCCGCGGTAGTACTCCTCGGGCGAGGTGTCCGGCACGTGCCGGGTCACCGCGTGCATCGCGCCCTCGTGGAGGGTGCCGGTCGGGTGCCCGTCGGCGTCGCGCTCGAAGCGTCCGTGCGCGGGATCCGGGGTCTCCCGGGAGATGCCGGCGAGCTCCATCGCCCGGGTGTTCACCCAGGCGCCGTGGTGGTCACGGTTGGGCAGGAACACCGGTCGGTCGGGGACCACCGTGTCGAGGTCTGCGGCCGTGGGGTTCCCGCCGGGGAAGGCCGCCATCGCCCAACCGCCGCCGAGGATCCAGGGCGCGTCGGGGTTGGCCTCGGCGTAGGTCCTGATCAGCTCCAGGTAGTCCGCGCGCGTGCTGCCCCCGGACAGGTCGCACCGGGTCCGCTCGAGCCCGCCCTGCACCGCGTGCACGTGGGCGTCGACGAAGCCCGGGGCCAGCAGGCCACCGGCGACGTCGACCACGCGGGCGCCGGCCGGCGGGCCGTCCTGGCCGACCCCGATGACCTGGCCGTCGGTCACGACCAGGGTCCCGGACGGGCCGAGGTAGCGGTGACCGTCGAAGAGCGCTGCGTTGACGAAGGCTGTGGGGCTCACGCTGGCATTCTCCCGTCACCGGGAGGAGAGCACGCGCGCCCGGGCATCGGTGAGGACTCGGAACAGCATGACGGCGACGGCGAGCAGCCAGACGCACC
>CAWJGX010000031.1:0-138518 GCA_963842565.1 uncultured Actinomycetota bacterium
CGAGCTGCCTCCTCGGCGCGACGGTGTCGATTGCCCCCAGCTCGACCAGCGCCGACACACCCGAACAGTCGCTAACATTGAAGCCTGGGCACAAGGGGGTGGGTCATGCGCGCCACCACGAAGAGGACCAGCATCATCATCGGCGCCACACTCGCGGTGCTCGCCGTCCTGTTCATTGTCGGGAGCGCACTCCAGCGCCAGGATCAGGACGGGGCAGCGTCCCCCGGCTGCTGCGCGTCGGACGGCGCGCCGGACGACGGTGCGCAGGTCGGTGATCCGCCGGGAGGATGGGGCGACGGGCGGCGATCCATCGGAGGGCGAGGCGCCGGGTGACGGGGCGACGGGCGGCGGGAACACGGGCGGTGAGGTACCGGACGGCGAGGCACGAACCCGTTCGCCGACGCCGACCAGCGCATGGACCAGATGGTCGACACGCAGGCCACCTGGCACGCCCCTTCGCAGACCCCCGTCGACGAGACCACCCAGATCGGCCTCAGCATCGGCGCCGGTGACCAGCTGCGTCGTGAGATCGAAGAAGTCCTCCCCGACGTCCCTTCCCAGACCGCGACGCCGTTGCGCGTCGGCACCGACGTCTCCGCCCGCCTCATCGGCGACTCGTCCGACGTGTCCATCACCCCCGACGACGCGATCAACGCCTCCACCGGGTCCGACATCGCGCTGCTCTGGACCTGGGACATCCACCCGCGGCACCCAGCCGACCGACTCGAGCTCACCGCGCTGGTGAAGATGACGGCGCCGGGCACGGGCCACCAGCTCACCAAGATCCTGCACGTGCACCTGCGTGTCACCCGGACCCTCGGGTTCACCGCCCACCAGGTCTTCACGAACTGGGGCACCTGGACCGCGATCGTCATGGCCCTCGTCGGGTCGGCAGGCTGGATGTGGCGCAACACTCGGCGCCGGAAGCAGTCACCTGCAGCGAGTGAAGCTCCCCCGCTAGGGCAGCCATCGGGTCCAGCCGACGCAGCGCCCGCGCCACCGAGACCCCCACCGCGGCGATGGCCGCGCTCGGACCCAAGTGAGGTAGTTCCACGGCTGCATCGGTGCCGCCGAGTCGGAACCATGGAGAACATGACCCGAACCCATGAAGCAGACCTCGACCCCACGTCCACACGCCCTTCCGACGAGCACGTCGCCCACGCGAGACCACCAGTCCAAGGCCCGCATGCACCTGCACGGCTGGTGAGCGCTGAGATCTGGCACGGCCGTCCGGACCTGGACCTGGCCAACCAGATGAGCGACGACTCAGCGATAGGCCACCTCGGCATCGAGTTCACCGACCTCGGCGCGAACCACCTGATCGGTCGGATGCCGGTCGACGGCCGCACGCGCCAGCCGTTCGGGATCCTGCACGGCGGCGCCTCGGTGCTGCTCGCCGAGACCTTGGTCAGCTGCGCCGCCACGTTCGCAGCCGCACCTGGCAAGGCGTGCGTCGGCATGGAGATCAACGCCAACCACCTGCGGCCGGTCACCTCGGGCTGGGTCACCGGCACTGCCCGGCCGATCTCGTTGGGCCACCGCAGCCAGGTCTGGGAAGTCCGGATCGTCGACGACAACGACAAGCTCGTCTGCATCTCACGGTGCACGATGGCGGTGATCGACGCGCCGTGATGCAGGCGCCTCGCGAGTCGCGGGTCCGCTCCGTCCGGTGACCCCGTCTCCTCCCTGACCCTGCGGCACCTCGATCAGATAGCTGCGCCGGTTCAGCCGCCGGCGGTCCAGGCTGCCGCCAGCTGCGTCCGGGAGTGCACGTCGAGCTTGGTGTAGACGTTGTTGAGGTGGTAGCCGATCGTCTTCACGCTGAGCACGAGGTGCTGGGCGACCTCCTGGTTGGTCAAGCCCTGGCAGACGAGGGTGGCGATCGTCCGCTCCTGTGGGGTGAGCGGCCGGGGCAGCTCCTCCTGGCCCCCGTTCGCGGTGACGCCGCAGGCCGCGAGCTCTGCGTCGACGCGGATGACGAAGGGCCGTGCCCCCAGGGCGTGCAGCCGCTTTCTCGCGTCCGTGAGCCGTGTCGTGGCGGCCCTCTTCTCGCCCCGCCGGCGCAGGAACCTGCCGTAGGCGGCCTGGCTGAGTGCGGAGTCGAGGGCCGACACAGCACCCCGGTCGAGTTCCAGGGCCGCCTCGAACGAGGCCCGCGCCACCTGGTGGTCTCGCCTGGCGGTGGCCAGCTCGCCCCGGAGTCGGGCGAGCCCGGCCAGCCGCGAGCGGCAGCTCCGTTCCCTGGCCAGTTCCTCGAACTGCTCGATCTCGCGCTCGGCCTCGTCCAGGTGGCCGAGCTCGAGGAGCGCTCCGACGTACTGCACCGGCCACTGCATCAGCCCGGGCTCGTGCGTCGGCCCACCACCGAGGCTGACCAGCAAGGCGCAGCGAGCGACGACCTCGGCAGGGTCGGAGCGGCACCAGGCGATGTGCACACCCGCGTTCTCGCTGACGATGTAGGTGGCCAGGTCCCCGAGCTGTTCGGCGAGCTCGCGAGCGGCGAGCAGGTGCCGGTCAGCCTGGAGTACGTCGCCGCGGGCCGCGCAGACGAGCACGGCCGCCGTGTGCAGGTATCCCTGGACCCACACCTGCTCGGTGTCCTCGGCCAGGGACAGTGCGTGCTCGGCCGCCGCAAGGGAGGCGTCCCAGGAACCGAGGCGGTAGTCGACCTCGGCCAACGCGCCCATCGCGACCAACCGTTGGGGGGACACCTCGGCGTGGCTCGCGTTGCAGACCGTGGCGAGGTCGCCGCGAGCGCCGACGAGGTCGTCGGCCGCGACCCGCAGCGCTCCGCGTGCAGTGAGCTGGTGCCCGTAGCCGCGCACCAGCATCGGGTCGGACGGGACCGATGCGAGCACCCCCAGGGCGTCCTCGAGCCGACCCACGAGACCCAGTCCGAAGGCCTGCGCCGCGTTGGTGGAATCGGCGAGGTCGGGCGGAAGGCCCAGCTCGAGCGCGCGAGCGGCCCATTCCGCAGCGCCCAGTCCGTCGGCTCGCATGTTGTGCAGCTGGGACAGGATCGCGGCGAGGCTGCCCAGGTGGTCGGGAGACAGCTGGTCGCCGCGTGACCACGCCTCGGTCGCCAGGGACTCCGCCGCCTCCGGCTCACCGGCGAACCACGCAAGCCTTGCCTGGAGGTACATCCGCCTCGCCGTGGGCGAGGTGGCCGACAGCGCGGGACCCAGTGACTTGGCAGTCGCCAGGTCACCGTCGATGAGGTAGAGGTTGACGGCGTCGAGGAGCCGTTCCTCCGCCTTCTCGCCCACACTGGTGAGCCGGCTCGCATTGAGGGTCAGGTCTGCAGCGGCGTGTGCGTCGCCCCGGGCCAGGTTGTCCCCCGCCGCGGTGATGAGCCGGTCGGCCAACGCGTCATCAGGGCCGTCGGCAGCAGCGACGAGGTGGCGCAGGGCGGCGTCCCCGGTGAGCACGGCTCCGGCGCGCGTGTGCAGGCTTGCTCGTGCGTGGCTCCCCAGGTCGTCGTACACAGCGGCTCGCACCAGGGGGTGGGGAAAGCGCACGGTCCACCCGTCGAGACCTTCCGCGTGGGTCAGGATCGCGGGGGAATCGCTGAGCTCCTCGAGCGCCTGGTGGGGATGCTCGACGTCGGCGACGGCTGCCACCAGGTCGACCGCAGAACCGTCGGGCAGCAGGGCAGCCGCCCGGGCCAGTCGTTGGGCTGGTTCGGAGTGCGCGGCGAGGGCGCCGGTCACCAGCAGGGCGTACGACGGCGGGGCCGGCAGTGGCGCCGCTGCTAGAAGCGTCTCGGCAGGGAGCTCGTCGAGCAGCGCGCGGAGGTACAACGGGCTCCCCGCGGTGTGTCGGCGTAGCCGGGTCGCTGCCGCACCCGCAGGGTCCCCGAGACCGCTCGCCTCGACCAGTGCTGCGACCTCGACGTCGCTGAGGCCCTGGACGTGCAGCCTGTCCCCGCGGGCGTCGGCCAGTCGGAGAAGGCCGGAGGGAAGCCGTGACACCTGGTCGTCCCGGGTCAGGAAGACGGCCAGCACGGGGTCCGCCTCGAGCCTGCGCAACGCGAAGGTGAGCGCCCCCAGGGAGGCCGCATCGGCGAGGTGCGCGTCGTCGACGACCAGCACCGTCGCCTGGCGCTCACCGAGCCGATCGAGATCCTGGAGCACAGCAGCCCCGGCAGCGAACGGGTCCTCCCAGGGGCCGTCGGTGTCACCCAGGAGCTGGTGCACGATCCCGAACGAGAGGAACGTCTCGGCCTCGTCGCCCGAGGCGCTCAGGGCCCGGACGGATCGCAGGCCCTGCAGGAATTGGGAGACCAGGGCGCTCTTGCCGATGCCTGGCGGTCCGTCGACCACCACCGTCGAAGGGCTGCCGGCCACGGCGGTGGAGAACCGGCTGTCGAGCCAGCCCAGCTCCGCGGAGCGCCCGACGAACGGTGGCATCGGCATCGTGTGTCCTGCCCGGCCGTTCACGACGGAACGGCATCTGGGACCAACGTACGCTGGACAGCGGGTCGTGGCACCGCAGGTCTGCGGCCGACCAGGACCGCCATCGTCAGCGCGACCAGGGTGAGCGCCACCAGCGGGATCGTGCCCTGCCGCGGGCCGACCGCGGTGTCGAACAGTGCCGCAAGACCCGTGACGCAGGCCAGACCGGTGTAGGCGCCGGCGTGCAGGAGCCGGCAGCGGTCGCGCTGCGGGGCGGGTCGTTGCGGCTTGCCCTCGAACTTGCCCGGGGGCCGACCGCCGGTGAAGAACGTCTTGTAGGTCTCGATGGACAACACCGAGAGCCCGGCGGCAGCGACGGTGAGCGCGACCCAGTCCTGGGTGAACGGAAGCAGCATCACGGTCCACGCAGTCGCGACGACAGGGCTGCGCAGGAACTTCCACCCGCTGAAGCCCTCGACCGGTGCGTCCTTCCACGCGCCGCCTGCTGCCGTCAGCCATCCACCGATGCCACCGACCGGCACGAGCAGCCAGAGCGGCCCGCCGTCGGCGGGCTGCACCAGTGAGGTGACCCAGGCGACGAGCACGCCACCGGCCAGCACGAGCAGCCCGGTGAGGTAGCGAGGCGTCCGGGCATCGACGGTCCGTCCTCGCACGGCCACGCGCATGGGGATCGAGTACGCGCTCTGGTCGTCCTCGCGGAGGAACGACTTCCAGGCCTCGGTGGCCAGGCGCTCGATCGCGTAGAGCACGCCGACCAGGACGACCGGGGCCAGGGTGGTCTCGAGGTCGGTGGACGTCGCCAGGAGCGCCGCCGCCAGGACCGCGAGAGCGAGGGTACGGACGAAGCTCGCACACCTTGAAACCCTCGAACGGAGCGTCCTTGAACGCACCCCAGGTGGCGGCATGCGTCCCGGTGAGGAGGGCCAGGACGATGACCGATGCGGTACTCATCGGGCTGCCCCCGCCAGGCTGACCTGCCGGGGCAGGACGGGGTCCTCTGCACGCGGGGCCAGCCGGGCGATCTCGCGCAGACCGATCGCGAGCGTTCCAAGCCCGAGCAGCTGCACCACCAACCCCCCGGAGGAGTGACCGGGGATCTCGCCGAAGACGACCGCCCCGAAGACGATCGCCACCAGGACGCCCGTGACGTTCACGACGGGCATCGAGAAGGCGAGCGGGGCGATCTGGTAGGCGCGCTGGTTGATCGCCGTACCGAGGACCCCGACGCCCACGAGTGCCACGACGAGCACTGCCAGCAGGCCGATCGAGAGCTGACCTGAGCCGAGATCAGCACCGACGAGCTTCAGCATCCCCGCCGAGACCCCGAAGAGACAGCCCGCCGTGGCGCCCAGCAGGGCCGCGTGCAAGCGGTCACGCCCACGACACCACCTGCGGCCGGCGGCGGCAGCGACGACGGCCAGCACCAGCCCCATCACGGTCATCGCCAGGGCCACGTCCCGCCGTGGGGGCCCGTCCCCTGGAGCGAGGGTCACGCTCGAGAGGAAGGTCGCCAGGCCGACAACGGTGATCGCGACCGCCCGGACCTCCTGCGCCCGAGGCAGCTTGCGTTCCATCGCCGCCCGCAGCGGGATGGCGAGCACCACCCCCATCAGAAGCAAGGGCTGCACGAACGCGATCGACCCCCAGCGGAGCGCCGTCGCATGAAGCAGCATCCCGACGAACGAGAGTCCGGTCCCCAGCAACCACCATGGATTGCGGGTCAGGTGCAGCAGGACCCGGCCGGCGGTGGACTCACCGCGAGGAACACCGCCCGCCGCACGGTGCTGCAAGGCGTTCGACACGGCGAAGCCGCACGCTGCGCTGAGGGCGATCATGGCGGCGACTGCTGCCTGCTGGTCCATGGGAGCACCGGTCCTGTCTGGGTTCGGGACTCGCACGCTATGAATCCGGACGCCCTCTGCACCTCGGGCGAACACCCGGGATCGGCACCCAGTCCGGGCACGAGCGCAGCAAAGGGTGGCCCCGGCGCACCGGGACCACCCTCACGTTGCTGGGCTCTGAGCTACTTCTGGACGGTGAACGTCACCTGCTGGGTGACCGCTTCGGCGAGCTCGCTGCCGAGGTACTGGACGGTGACCGTCTGTTCGCCCGCGTGCTGGTACGGCGCGAGCACCAGCGTCGTACGACCACCATCGAGCTGCTCGACCGCGAGGATCGAGCCGCCCTGGCGCACCACGATCGTGCCGCTCACCACCTGGCCGGGAGCCGCGAGCGCGACGTCCAGCCGGGGGCTTGTGGTCCGCCGGTGGATGACGGACGGCTGCACGTCGACCGTCATGGCCGGTGTCGCCTTGACCACGTCGAAGGTCACGCTGCCCGTCGAGGCCGCGAACGTCCGTGAGCCGGAGTACGCCACCGTGACGGTCCGTGACCCGACCGCGTCGTACGCGGGCAGCTGCAGGGACGCGGTGCCGCCCGAGACGGGGGCACTCCCGAGCACGGTGCCGCCGCTCGAGAACGTCACCGTTCCGGCGTCCACAGTGCCGGCGGCGGAGGCGATCGTCGCGGTGACGGTCGGCTTGGTGTCACGCACGACGACCGGCTTCGGGGCCACCGCAGCGGTCGTGGTCGTCACGGCCGGTGGGGCCGGCACGTCGAAGCCCACGAGCAGCGGGTCGTGGTCGCTGGAGCGGAACGGGCTCGGGGCGTAGAAGTTGGTCGCGTTGTAGTTGTAGCGGCTGTACTCGTAGGCCACCGACTCGACCGAGTTGATGTTCCAGACGTGCGCCCCGGTGACCTCGGCGAGCGCCTCGCTGTTGGCGAGCACGTGGTCGAGCGAGCCGACTGTGCCGTCGAACTGGTAGGTGTACTCCTCCGGCGCCTGGTCGTGCCCGATGTCGGTGTAACCGGCGTCGTACAGCACCTGCAGCGGGTCCTCTTGGGTGTAGGAGTTGAAGTCACCCGTCAGGAACACTGTGTCCGTGTTCGCCAGCGCCTTCTGCTGGTTCGCGAACTTCACGAGGGCCTTGGCCTGCAGGACGCGGTCGGGGTTGGCGTTGCCCTGACCGGTGCCGTCGTCCGCGCCGGAGCCCTTGGACTTGAAGTGGTTCACGATCGCCAGGAAGTCCTGGTTGGAGGTGCCACCGGCGGGGCGGAAAGCCTGGGCCAGCGGCTCACGCGCGTTGGCGAAGGCCGGGTCCTGGAGGATGTGCGAGGTCCCGACCGGCTCGGCCTTCGCCCGCTTGTAGATGAACGCCGTGCGGATCACGTCCTCGTCGGCGACCGCGGGACGGTCGGCGGGGGCCGGGGAGGGGACGAACTCCCAGACGTCCGAGCCGGCTGCCGCATTGAGCGCGTCGACCAGGGAGGACAGGGCGTCGTCACGACGGTTCGCGCCGGCGTACTGCGCGGAGTTCTCGATCTCCTCGAGGGAGAGCACGTCGGCTCCGAGGGTGTTGATGGCGGCGACGATCTTGGCCCGCTGACGAGCGAGGTTGGTGTCGTCGGCCGCGCCACGGGGGCCGTTGCCGTTGCACGAGTTGACGGTCACCTTGGCGCCGGCGCGGTCCGTGTAGAAGCTGCACGTGCCGCCGTCCGCGACGAAGTCGTCACCGGTCTCGGTGAAGAAGTTCAGCACGTTGAAGCTGGCGATCTTGAGGTCGCCGCCGACTGCGGCCGGCGTGGCCGGGCGGGTGTCCGGGAAGGTGGCGGGCTGCACGGTGCCGGCGTTGGCAGCGGTGAGCTGCTGGGTCGGCTGGAACTTCCAGGCGCTGTTGCGGAAGTCCAGGATGACCGACCGGGTGAAGGTGGCCGGCGCTCCGACCCGGATGGAGAGCTCGGGGGTCAGGTAGGGCAGCGGCGTGTCCTTGCCGGTCGTGAAGTAGTTCACCGAGGAGCCGTCGTCGAGCACGACCTTCTTGCTCGCGTTGTCGGCCTCGACCGCCTTCGCGGCCGGACCCGGCTTCGCGACGTCGGTGGACTGCGGCAGCGGCTTGGTGTCGTGCGCCAGCCCGATCTCGGCGTACTGGTTGAGCGTGTAGTTGTCGGTCACGGTGTAGGCGCCCTGCGGGGCGACGAGCATGCCCTCGAGCGACTCGCGGCGGGCGTCGGTGGCGGGGAAGCCGACCGTGGCCGGCGCCGGTGCGGTGACCTGGTCGGTCAGCGTGGTGACCCCGCCGGAGGCCGGCGTCAGCTCGGTCATCCCGGCGAACTCGCTGACCTTGCCGGTGACCTGGAGGTAGTCGCCGATCTTCGGGTACGTCGCGCTGCTGCCCGCGAACACGAACACGGCGTCGGACGTGTCGTGGCTCGACAGGTCGAGGGAGCCGCCGGTGCCAGGCGTCTGGATGTAGTAACCGTTGAAGCCACCGGTCGGGTACGCCGCGGTGACCACGCCCTTGGTGACGACCGACTGCTGGTCGACCGGGCTCGTCGCGCCGTTGCCCTGGATCTCCTCGATGGTCTTCGCGACCGGGTCACCCGGGGTCGGCGGGGTGACGGTGGAGGAGTTCTCGGGCTTGGGGGCAGCAGCCGTGAAGTCGGCGGCGTTGCTGTCGGTGTCGGTCCCCGCGCTCGTGCGGGTGGCGGCGGTGCTGTTGGTCAGGCCCGGCGCGGGGCCGGTGCCCTCGAAGGCGGTCGCGGTGCTGCCGTAGCCAACCAGGTCGACGACCGACGGGTCGTTCGCCGGGACGGCGGTGGCCTTGGACGACAGGTACACGACTCCGGCGCTGCCCGACATGGTCAGGTTGCCGGTCGCGTCAGGTGTGGGCAGGGCGCCCGAAGGGACGGCGCCGGCCGCCTCGGCGACCAGGTACTTCCCGTGGGCCGGGATGCTGCCGGACAACGTGGTCACGGCGGACGTCGTACCGGTGGCGGCGCGGTACTGCACGCTCAGACCGGTCAGCGGGATCGCGGCACCGGTGGCGTTCTGGAGCTCGATGAAGTCGTTGGTGTACGGCGCCCCGGTGTTGCCGCCGCCGCCGTACACCTCACTGATGACGAGCCCGGTGCTGCTCGCCGAGGCCGGCGCGACGAGGGCGAGGGGCGCGGCGACGAGCGCGAGCCCGACGGCGGCGGTCCGGGCCGTGGCCCAGCGGGAGTGGGAAGGACGAGTCACGCTGATTCTCCTGAGGGGCGCGGTGGTGCCGGAACCCGGCAGACCACCGGAGCGCTGTTCAGCGCAGCCCGGAGGCGTGTTTGTCTGGCGATCTCCCGAGATGAAGACCTCCGGAGCGTACCCATCCGGACGGAACGGCAGGTATCGAGAAGGTGACGATCGCGCGCCGTTGTCCGGGCGGGGTCACCTTCTCGGCTCCTGCGCATCGGCAGCCGGGTGCGGCGGTGAAAGTCCGGGCCGCTGTTCATCTGCGCTTGGTAGAACTCCGGCGATGACACGCGACCAGCACGAGATCGAGAACACCTATGCCGTCGAGGCAGACACCGCGGTGCCGGAGTTCGAACGGCTTGCCGGGGTCGACACGGTACGCCGCGGCGAGGTGCGCGAGCTCGAGGCGCGGTACTTCGACACGGCGGACCTCACCCTGGTCAGAGCCGGGATCACGCTGCGTCGGCGTACCGGAGGAACCGATGCCGGCTGGCACCTCGAGCTCCCCACGAAGGAGGGCAGGTTCGAGGTCCACGAGCCCCTCTCCCGCGCCCGCAAGACGGTGCCCAAGTCGCTGCGCTCGCTGCTGGTCGCCCACACCCGCGACGAGACCCTGCGTCCGGTGGCAGTCGTCCGCACGAGCCGCCACGTGCAGCTGCTCCTCGACGACAAGGGGACGGCGCTGGCTGAGTTCTGCGACGACCACGTGACCGCCGAGGTGATGGACGACCCCGAGCCTGTGACCTGGAGGGAGTGGGAGGTCGAGCTGGTCGACGGCGACACGGCACTCCTCGCGGCAGCGGCCGAGCTGGTCGAGCACTCGGGCGGCACCCCGTCGGAGACGACCAAGCTGGGCAAGGCCCTCGGTCACCGCGTGCCGGTCGAGCAGGAGCGGGTGTCGCCGAAACCAAGGCGGAAAGGTCCCGCCTCGCAGGTGGTGCAGGCCAGGCTGCTCGAGCAGGTCGCCGTGGTTCGCGGCTTCGACCCCCTGGCACGCCGCGATGCTCCCGACGGCGTGCACAGGATGCGGGTCGCCGTACGCCGGCTGCGCAACGCGCTCGCGACCTACCGTCCCTTGTTCGTCCGTGAGCAGACCGAACCGGTCCGCGACGAGCTCAAGTGGCTGGCCGACGCCCTCGGTGAGCCACGTGACGCGGAGGTGATGCGCGAGCGGCTGGAGGAGATGCTCGCCGACGAGCCCCCGGAGGTGGTCCGCGGCGCGGGATACCAGCGGATGGACGAGGAGATGCGGGCCGAGTACGCCCGGGCGCGCGAACGGCTGATGGAGGCACTGAGCTCCGATCGCTACTTCGCCCTCCTCGACAGGCTCGACCACCTGGCCTCCAGCCCGCCCTGGAGCGAGAAGGCCGCCGAGCCGGTCGATGCGGTGCTGCGCGCGCGGGTGCGCCACGACTACAAGCGACTGGTCGGACGGGTCGAGCTCGCCGACGAGGCCGAAGAGCCCGGCGAGCGTGAGCACCGGTTGCACGAGGCCCGGAAAGCGGCCAAGCGTGTCCGGTACGCCGCCGAGACGTTGACGGGCATCTACGGCAAGCGCGCGAGGCGGCTCGTTCGCGCGATGAAGCGCGTGCAGTCACGCCTCGGGGACCACCACGATGCGTTCGTCACGCAGGAACGCCTGCGCGAGCTCGGTGACGAGGCGGCCGGCACCGGGGACAACGCCTTCGTCTTCGGCGTCCTGCACGCGCGCGAGGAGCGAGCCATCCGCAAGACCGACGACGAGTTCGTCCACGAGTGGAGCAAGGCGTCGAAGAAGAAGCGACGCCGTTGGTTGTCCCCCCGGCCCCGAGCAGAGATCCTGCCCGAGCTGACTGCCGTTGGAGTCCTGGACTGTCCCGCCAGTGGCCGAGGGTGAGGCTGTTGCCGAACCACTGGTGCGAGAGCTCGTGGGCGATCAGCCGCTCTGCCTGCCAGTCGGTGGTCAAGAAGTTCGCGCCGAACGTCGAGAGGCCCTGCGACTCGAGCGGAATCTCGAGCTCGTCCTCGGTCACCACGACGGTGTATCCGGCGAACGGATAGTCACCGAAGAGCCGCGTGAACGTCTTGAGCATCTCGGGCTGCTGACCGAACGCGGCGTCGTACTTCGAGGTGGCGGCTCGGGGCACAGCGGCGTACATCGGCACGGTCGCGTCGATCTCGAGGAGCTGGTAGCGCCCGATCTGCACGGTGGCGAGGTAGGTGGCCATCGGCTCCGGCTGCTCGTAGACCCAGGTGGTCGAGCTGGCGTGCCTGCTGGAGGAGGTGAGGGTGCCGTTGGACACGACGCGGTACGCCGAGGGCGCGCTGATCGTGATCCGGTAGGCCGCCTTGTCGCTCGGCCGGTCGTTGCACGGGAACCACGAGGGAGCTCCGTGTGGCTGACCGGCGACGATCACTCCGTCGGTCAGCTCCTCCCAACCCGCGTGGCCGAGCTTCCTGCTGGACAGCTGCGACGGGTGCCCGGCGTACTGCACGGACACCGAGAACGGCGTGCCCGAGGTGATGGTCGAGCCCAGTCGCACGGTCAAGGCGTTCCTGCTGTGTGAGGACTTCACCTGGGCCCCGTCGACGGTCACGCGGCGTACCCGCACGCCGCGGAGATCGAGCCTCACCCGGTCGATGTCCTCCGCCGCGACGCAGTCGAGGACTGCCTTGCCGGAGAGCAGGTTGCCTTCGACCTTGTAGGTCAGCTCGAGGTCGTAGTGAGTGACGTCGTAGGAGTCGTCGCCGTGACCGGGGACATAGTCGTCGACGTTGTCGCGGCCGATCACGCGGTCGGCTCGTCCTGGTCCTCGTCGAGCCACGGCCCGATGGGGTTGCCGATCCACCGGGTCTTGTCGGGCACGGACTCGCCCCTCATCACCAGTGACACGGGGCCCACCGTAGCGTGCCGGCCGAGACTCGAGGCGGGCAGGATCACGCTGTTCGGCCCGAGGGTCGAACCGGCGCGGAGCACGACCCGGTCCATGCTCAGCACCCGGTCGTGGAAGAGGTGGGTCTGCACCACACAACCCTTGTTGACGGTCACGCCGTCACGCAGGTGCACGAGGTCGGGTTCGGGCAGCCAGTAGGTCTCGCACCAGACGCCGCGGCCCACGTGCGCGCCGAGCGAGCGCAGCCACAGGTTCAGCGCGGTGGTCCCGGTGGCCGACCGCGCGAACCACGGGGCGGCGAGCACTTCCACGAAGGTGTCTGCCAGCTCGCTTCGCCAGACGAACGAGCTCCACAGCGGGTGCTCGGTGGCGCGAATGTTCCCGACGAGGACCCACTTGACGACCGAGGTCAGCCCCGCTGCGAGCGCTCCCGCGAGCATCAGCAGCGGACCCGCGAGGACCAGGGCGAGCCAGGGAAAGGAGCCGCCCAGGATCCACTCGAGACCCAGCACCACGGCGCCGGTGAGAGCGAGTGAGGCCATCACGGCCACGAGCCGGCAGCACTCCACCAGCCCGCGGGCGATCCGCAACCGCCGTGGCGGCGCATACGTGCGACTGTCGTCACCGCCCTCGACCGAGCGGCGCAGCAGGACCGGTGGGCTGCCCAGCCAGGACGAACCAGGCTTGGCCTTCTTGCGCTGTGGCGCGGCAGAGAGCACGGCGACCAAGGACTCCTTGGGGACCTTCCGTCCCGGCGCGGTCATGCCGGAGTTGCCGACGAACGCACGCTTGCCGATCTTGGTGCGCTCGACGCGGAGCCACCCGCCGCCGAGCTCGTAGCTGCCCAGCAGGGTGTCGTCGGCCAGGAACGCCTCGTCGTTGATGCTGGTCAGCCTCGGGATCAGCAGCACTGTCGAGGCCTCGACCCGACGGCCGACACGCGCGCCCAGCAGGCGGAGCCAGGCCGGAGTCAGGGCGCTGGAGTAGAGCGGGAACAGCCAGGTCCGCGCCTCGTCGAGCACCCTCATGGTGGCCCACGCCTGCCAGGCCCGCAGGCTGTGCATCGGGTAGGCGCCGGGTGCCAGCCCGATCCCGAGCAGGCGCACGAGTACGGCGATCAGGGCGGCGAGCACGACCAGGCCGACCAGCACCGACAGGGGCAGCAGCACCAGCAGCACCAGGGCAACGCCGCTGGCCGAGTCGGCATCGTCCAACCAGGGCAGGGCGATCGCGAGTCCCGCCACGGCAGCCACGATCGGCAGGAGTGCGATCACCGTGGCGATGGCGGCGTACGCGTAGACCCAGATGGGCTTGTAGGCGGGGCGATGCTCGGACCACGGGCCGCGGGTTCGACCCACCGACTCGGCAGGCGATCCCGTCCAGTACTCGCCCTTCGTCACGGTGCCGACCACGGCCGACCCCGGTGCGACCTCGGCGTCACGCCCGACCACCGCGCCCGGGCACAGGGTGCTGCGAGTGCCGACCCTTGCTCCCGAGCCCACCTTGATCGTGCCGATGTGAAGCACGTCGCCGTCGAGCCAGTGCCCGGAGAGGTCGACCTCGGGCTCCACCGAGCAGCCAGAACCCAGGCTGAGCATCCCGGTGACCGGCGGGATCGAGTGCAGGTCGACCCGCTTGCCCACCTTGGCACCCAGCAGCCGCGCATAGGTCGGCATCCAGGCGGCTCCCGCCAGGTTGGCAGCACCGAGCTCGTCGGCGAGACGCTCGGCCAACCACAACCGGAGGTGCGTCTTGCCACCCCGCGGGTACTGCCCTGGCCGCACCCGGCGCAACAGGAAGCGAGCGCCCGCGGCCGAGAGCGCCATCCGTCCCGGAGCCGTCACCAGGGCGAGCCAGCCGGCGAGCACCCACCACCACGAGACCGTGGGCAGGAACGTCAGACCGAGCAGCGCGGCGGCCACGTTGTTCCCGAACAACACCCAGGTCACCCAGCGGAGACCACCGAGCATCCTCAGCGGGACGGTGAAGACGATCTGGCCGATCTGGGTCTTCGACGGCGTGGGGCGAACTCGACGGTCGGTGCGACTGGTCGGCGCAGACATCCCGTCGAGCAACGACGTGAGTGCGGTGACGGTCGGGTGCTCGTAGAGGTCAGCCACCGTCACCTCCGGAAAGCGGGTTCGGAGACGCGACACCATCTGCGCGGCTGTCAGGCTGCCGCCTCCGAGGTCGAAGAAGTCGTCGCCCGCGTCGGTCACCACCGCACCCACGACCTCGAGCCACAGGTCGGCGATCCAGGCGGCAGTGCCGTGCAGGTCCGCCGACTGCGGGACGTTCGCCTTCGTGGTGGCGAGCGGCCACGGCAGCGCGTCCCGATCGACCTTGCCGGAGGTGCGGGTCGGCAGCGAGGGCACCTCGGCCAGGCGTGGCACCAGGGCAGCAGGGAGTGTCGTGCGGAGGTGTTCCATCGCGGCGGAGGCGTCGAACTCCCCCGCGACCGTGACGTAGCCGACCAGGAGCTGGTTGCCGGCGCGGCTCGTGCGGACTGCCGCGGCGGCACTCACCACGTGCGGGAGGGCGAGCAGCGCGTTGTCGACCTCGCCGAGCTCGATCCGGCGCCCGCCGAGCTTGACCTGGTCGTCACCCCTGCCCGCGAAGACCAGCCCTTCCTCGTCGTACGCCACGAGGTCGCCGCTGCGGTAGGCACGCTCCCAGCCCAGGGTCGGGAAGGGTGCGTACTTCTCGGCATCCTTCGCAGGATCGAGGTAGCGGGCCAACCCGACGCCGCCGATGATCAACTCCCCCACCTCCCCCGGCGCCACGTGTACGCCGTGCTGGTCGACGACCGCGAGGTCCCACCCGTCCAGGGGAAGGCCGATGCGGACCGGACCCTCGGCCGTCAACGGCGCACCGCACGCCACCACGGTCGCCTCGGTCGGACCGTAGGTGTTCCAGAGCTCGCGCCCCGGCCGCGCCAACCGGACCCCGATCTCCAACGGGCACGCCTCGCCCCCCATGATCAGCAGCCGCACCCGGTCCAGTGACTCCGTCGGCCAGAGCGAGACCAGCGTGGGAACGGTCGAGACGACGGTGATGTCGTTGGCGACCAGCCACGGTCCGACGTCCACCCCGCTGCGGACCAGGGAGCGCGGTGCCGGGACCAGGCAGCAGCCGTGCGCCCACGCCAGCCACATCTCCTCGCAGGAGGCGTCGAACGCGACGGAGAGCCCGGCCATCACCCGGTCGGTGTCGCCGAGCGGCGCGCCCTGGAGGAACATCCGCGACTCGGCGTCGACGAACGCTGCTGCCGACCGGTGCGAGACCGCCACGCCCTTCGGCGTACCCGTCGAGCCGGAGGTGAAGATGATCCAGGCGTCGTCCGACGGGAGCGGGTCCTCCGCCGTCAGAGCCACTCCGGAGCGCCGGCGGTCGGCAACCACCAGGTCCTGACCGACGATGGCTGCGACGTCGGCCTCGCCGAACACGAGCCTGGCCCGTTCGTCGGGGTCGTCGGCGTCGACCGGGACGTACGCCGCGCCGGCGACGAGGATGCCCATGATCGCGACGTAGAGGTCGACCGTTCCGGACTTGATCCGCACGCCGACCCGATCGCCACGACCCACACCGACCGCGTTCAGCTCCGACGCCAGTTCCTCGGCCGCGACCCGGAACTCCTCATAGGTGAGCATCTCTGCGCCGTTGTCGATCGCGAGCGCGTCAGGAAAGAGCGCCACGCTCTCGCTGAAGATGTCGATGAGCGTGCGAGCCGGAGGGGCCGAAGCGGCGCGGGTCAGCGTCAACGCCTGGCTCCAGACGTCCATGGGGGCTCATGCACCCGAAGAGTCTTGCGGGTGAAGTTGAACAACGGGTGGACGGCCCCCACGCCGAGATCCTGCCCACGGATCGCCATCCGAGCATTGTTCACCCAGACGTCACTCCGAAGCCCGTCCGAGCCGGATCAGCGCGTGCGCGCGAGCCGCCCCGCCAGGGTCGGTACCACGATGATCGCGGCGACCGTGTGGAGCGAGATCAGGGTGGCCGCGGAGGCGGCGTCGAACCCGAACGTGAGGTCCGGGACGAATGACAGCGCCGTGAGGGCGACCGCCGTACGCACGAACGTGGACCGCGGCTTGCGCGCCTTGCGCGCCATGACGGCCGCGATGCCGACGCCGAGGAGCGAGAAGATCAGCGTGAGCTGCGCGAACCCGGCGATCGGGATGCTCGCACCGGTGTTGTCGGCGAACGAGACCCCGGCGGCCGACGCCGTCGCCGCGAGGACCGTCGTGGCCACCGAGGCCACGACTGCCGCAGCGACGCCGTGCCTCCAGACCGGCTGTGGCTGGGCAGTCGGGGTCGTTCCGTCGGCGGTGACGCGGGTGGGGACCTGGGTGGTGGTGTGCATGTCGAACTCCGTTTCCTCGGCGGTCGCCCGATGCGACCGGCTCATGACCACTCCACGAACGGGCAGGCACGGATCCGACAGGTCGCGAGAAGAAGCTGTTCCGCCGGGGTGGAAGGTTGTCGAATCGGCGCCAGGCCGTTCGTGGTGTGGGTAGAAGGCAGTCGTCAGGCTGCCCGCAGCTGAGGAGGAACTGGGATGACGAAGGTTGTTGCCATCATGTCCATGTCACTCGACGGGTACGTCGCCGATCCCGACGACGGCGTGGCCGAAGTCTTCGACTGGTACATGAACTCGGGAGACGTCGAGATCCACACCGGAGGCTCGAGCCCGATGACGTTCAGCATGTCCGAGTCGAGCGCCGAGCACGTCCGCGGTCTCACGTCCGAGCTCGGTGCCGTGCTCACCGGCCGGCGTACGTTCGAGGTCGCGCAGGGCTGGGGCGGAAATCACGCGTGGGGACCGGCATTCGTGCTCTCGCACGACATCCCCGCAGGATGGCCGCGACCCGACTCGACGGTCCACTTCGTGCACGACGGCATCGAGAGCGCGGTGGACCAAGCCACCGCAGCCGCCGCAGGGAAGTCCGTCGGGGTCCACGGCGCCGACACCATCCAGCAGTGCCTGAATGCCGGCCTCCTCGACGAGATCAGCGTCGACATCGCGGCGGTCCTCCTGGGCTCCGGAGTTCGGCTCTTCGACCATCTCGCCGGCCTGCCCGCCACGCTCGGCAACCCCACGGTGATCTCGGGCGTCGGCGTGACACACCTGCGCTACCCGGTCCGCAAGCCGTAGCGCGTCGACGCGGCAGGTCGCGCCTGAGCGATGACCGATCGAAGTTTTCTGTGGAAGGTTGTCGTATCAGCGTGATGCCGTTCGTAGTGGGAGTAGGTGGCGGTCATCGGGACTGCCCGGAACTGAGGAGAAGTGTGATGACGCACTACCTGTTGGCCGTGCACGGCCCGGCCGAGATGGACGAGTTCGGCAGCTACGGCTCCGAGGAGGAGATGGAGGAGGCGTTCGCCGCGACCGGCGTCTTCAACGAGAAGCTCAAGACCGACGGCTACTGGGTCTTCGCGGGCGGGCTCCAGGCCGCGTCGACGGCGACCGTCGTCGACGGCCAGGGCGAGACGCCGGTGATGACCGATGGCCCCTACCTCGAGACCAAGGAGGTCATCGGAGGATTCTGGGTCATCGACGCGCCCGACCTCGACGTGGCGCTCAAGCTGGCGGCCGAGGGGTCCAAGGCGTGCCGGGGCAAGGTCGAGGTCCGTCCGTTCGACGGCCTCGCCTGACCCGGCACGAGCGCTGACTGATCGATGCACGCGAACACGGTGGCCGTCGAGCGGGTCTTCCGCGAGGAGTACGGCCGCCTGATCGCCTCGCTCGTCCGCCGCTTCGGTGACATCGACATCGCGGAGGAGGCGGCGAGCGAGGCGCTCGTGGTCGCGTTGGAGAAGTGGCCGGAGTCCGGCGTACCTCCCAACCCGGGCGGCTGGCTCACCACCACCGCGGGCAACCGCGCGATCGACCGGCTACGACGCGAGAAGCAGCGCGACGCCAAGCACCAGGCGGCCCTGATGAACTACGACGACACACCCCACCAGCCCACGGGGCCGGTCGAGGACGACCGGTTGCGGTTGCTCTTCACCTGCTGCCACCCCGCGCTTGCACCGGAGGCGCGGATCGCGCTGACGCTCCGCCTCCTCGGCGGCCTGACCGTGGCCGAGATCGCGGAGGCGTTCCTGGTGCCCGAGACGACGATGGCGCAGAGGATCACTCGGGCGAAGAAGAAGATCGCTGCAGCGAAGGTCCCCTACCGGGTTCCGGAGGCCGCCGACCTCCCCGAGCGGCTGAGCGGGGTGCTGGCGGTGCTGTACCTCGTCTTCAACGAGGGCTACCTCGCCACCGGCGACGGCGACCCGGTGCGCGCCGAGCTCACGGGCGAGGCCATCCGCCTGGCGCGGATCCTGCGCCAGCTGCTCCCGGAGGAGCCGGAGGTGGCCGGTCTGCTCGGGCTGCTGGTGCTCATCGAGGCCCGGCGTGAGGCCCGCGTGCGGAACGGGCAGCTGGTCCCGCTCGCCGAGCAGGACCGCGGTGGCTGGGACCGCGCGCAGATCGCCGAGGGCCACGACCTGGTCCGCGAGTGCCTCGCGATCAACCGACCCGGCCGCTACCAGATACTCGCCGCGATCAACGCCGTCCACACCGACGCTCCCAGGGCGTCGGACACCGACTGGTCGCAGGTGGTCGCGCTGTACGACCAGCTGACGAGACTCGACCCGTCGCCCATCGTCGCGCTCAACCGTGCGGTCGCGGTCGCGGAGCTGGACGGCCCCGGGGTCGCCCTGACCCTGATCGATCGCCTGCCCCTCACGGGCTACCACGCCTGGCACGCTGCCCGCGCCGACATGCTGCGCAGGCTCGGTCGGAGCACCGAGGCGAAGGAGGCGTACGACGCCGCGATCGCCGCCACCCAGAACTCCGCCGAGCGCGCCTACCTGGGCAGAAAGCGTGGCGAACTGGTCTGAACCGTCCCCTCGGGCCGGTTTGAGCCCGCTCGCTGGCCTCGTCGCCGACCGCAGGGACGGGTAGCGTCCCAAGATGTGGACGAGGAGACGGGTGGCACGAGGTCAGGTGCACCCGTGCGCCTACGGGTACCGACAGCGAGCGACGTACCGTCACAGCGCCGTGGGTCCGGCTCTTCTACGGGTCAGCCGGTGGCGCGTTCGGGACTTGTCGGCCGTCTGCTGGTGTCGTCGGAGCCCGTGGTGTCGGTGGTGGCACCGCCGGGCTTCGGGAAGTCGATGCTGCTCACTCAGTGGGCCCAGCGTCGAGAGCCCCACGTCGCGTGGGTCTCGTGCGAAAGGATTCACGACGACCCGGTGTTCCTCTGCACCGCGATCGCGGCGGCGGTCAGCCTGGTCGGGCCCCTTGGCAGGTTCCCGACACGGCTGATGACCGAGGACCCTGAACGCCTGGGCCAACACCTGGCGGAGCGGGTCGGTGCTTTCGACGAACCGGTCACGCTGGTGCTCGACCAGCTGGAGGCCGTGTCCAGCAGGCAGGGCCGGGAGCTGATCGCGGCCCTGGCCACGGCCTGGCCTGCGGGTTCGCGGCTGGCCTGGGCGTCGCGGGAGCAGGTTCCGTTCTCGATGGCGCGGATGCGTGTCCAGGATCGGGTCGTGGAGATCGGTGCCGCCGATCTCGCCATGTCGGGCCACCAGGCGTCGCTGCTGTTCCGGACGGCGGGCGTCGAGCTCACCGACGAGGAGACGGATCACCTGGTCGCACAGACAGAAGGTTGGCCGGCAGCGCTCTACCTGGCCGCGTTGGGGATCCGAGCGGGTGACACGACAGCGGACCAGGGGGTCAGTGGAGAGGACCGGCTGGTCCGCGACTACCTGCGCTCAGAGGTGCTGGACCGCATTCCACGAACACAGGTGGACTTCCTCCTCCGGACATCGATTCTCGACCGGGTCAACGTCGAGCTGGGCAATGCGGTCGGTGGTCGTGGCGACGCCTCCGGTCTGCTCGAACGGCTGCGGGGTCGCACGCTCCTGGTGGAGCCGCTGGACAGTCGGGGCGAGTGGTATCGCTACCACCCCCTGCTCCGCCAGATGCTGCACGCCGAGCTCCGCCAGGACAGTCCCGAGCTCATCCCGGAGCTGCACACACGCGCCTCGGTGTGTTTCGAGGCCGCAGGCGACCTCGAAGCGGCCATCGACCACGCCCATCTGGCCGGTGATGCAGATCGATTCGCGCGTCTGACGTTGGAAGCCATCCAGCCGGTCTGGGCGAGCGGCCGCGTCGACCTGGTGGAGAACTGGATGGACCGACTCGGTCATCGCACGCCCGTGGCCCACACCCCGGCGATGATCGCCCACGGAGCCTTGATCTTCGCCCTGCTCGGCCGGCCCGGTGACGCGGAGCGATGGGCCGCGGTGGCCGAGGGATTGCCCGACACCGGCACCCTGGCCGATGGGAGCACGGTCGCGGCGACGATGGCCTACCTGCGCGCGATCCTGTGCCGCGCGGGGCCAGCGGCAATGCGCAGCGACGCAGCGGAGGCCTTGGAGGGGCTGAGCGCGACCAGCCCGTATCGAACCACGATGCTCCACACCCAGGGACTGGCCGCCCTGCTCGACGGGGACCTCGACGAAGCCGATGCGTCCTTCGCGCACGCCTACGACCTGGCCGTCAGCATCGAGACCTCCCCCGTCGCCGCGCTCGTCCTGACCGAGCAGTTCCTCGTGGCTGTCGAACGAGATGAATGGACGGTGGCTGACTCCCTGATCAAGCGGTCGCTCGAGATCGTCACCCGAGGCCCGTTCGAGGGTTACTGGACCAGCGCCCTCGTCTACGCCGCCGCCGCACACGCCGCGGTCCATCGCGGCTCCCTCCCCGAAGCGCGCCACTACCTGACGAAGGCCACCGAGCTGCGCCCGCTGCTCACCTACGCGCTGCCGGTCGTCTCGGTCCAGGCGCTGCTCGAGATCGCCCGGACCCACCTGGCCCTGATGGAGCCGGATGGCATGCGGGAAGTCCTGGACCAGGTGCGCGGCATCCTGCAACAGCGCCCCCACCTGGGAACGCTCGTCACCGCCACCCACGAGCTCGAAGACCGCGTCAGCCACCTCAGCAACGCCGCGCCCTTCGCCGCCTCCTCACTGACCCCGGCCGAGCTGCGCCTGGTCCCTCTGCTGCCCACCCGGATGACCATGGCCGAGATCGGGGAGACACTCTTCCTCTCGCGCAACACCGTCAAGAGCCAGGCCATCTCGATCTACCGCAAGCTGGGGGTCTCGTCCCGCAACGAGGCGGTCGAGCGCCTGGTCGAGCTGGGTCTCATCTGACCGGATGCGGGTGAGACACCCTCTGCGGGTGAGGACGGCGCTCTCCATGCGACGGACAATGGAACGAGGCTGCCCCTTCGCAGCCGCCGTACTGACCACCACAAGGAGATCTGTCGTGATCCCACTCGCCTCATCGTTCGGCAACGGGGACGTGTTCCTCTGGATGCTGGAGTTCTTCCTGTTCGTGATCTGGTTCTGGCTCCTGCTCACCATCTTCAGCGACCTCTTCCGGGACCACGAGACGTCCGGCGGCATGAAGGCGGTCTGGATCATCGTGCTCGTCGTGCTGCCGTACGTCGGAATCCTGATCTACCTGATCGCCCGAGGCCGCGGCATGGCAGGACGTGCGGCCAAGCAGCAGGCGGAGATGCAGGAGCAGATGGACAACCGCATCCGCGCGGCCGCTGGTACGACGTCGACCACCCCTGCCGACCAGATCGCCCAGGCCAAGTCCCTCCTCGACTCCGGCGCGATCGACCAGGCGGAGTTCGACCGGCTGAAGGCCACCGCCCTTTCCTGAGCCCCCGTTCGACCCTTGTGCGTTCCGACCCGCCTCGCGAGCCCGGCCCGACAACGAGACCGGCTGGCGCGAGTCGCTCGACCGCCTTGCCGCGCTTGTCGAGATTGCGCAGGCCTGGGAGGGGTGCGACACCTACCCATCGGGGGTGAAACCGTCGCGGCTCCTCCCTCCGGGGGCCTCGTTCCGTCATGCTGTCGGCCATGGCCGAATTCCCGAGCTTCCTGGCAGCCGCCCTGTACCTGGCAGACCTCGCGATCAAGGTCGTGGCGCTGGGCGTGATCCCGGGCAACCGCCGGCCGTCCACCGGCATGGCGTGGCTGCTGCTGATCCTGGCCATCCCGTTCGTGGGCTTCCTGGTGTTCCTGCTCCTGGGCAGCACCCGCCTCCGCGGGAAGCGGCATCTCCAGCAGCAGGAGGTCAACGAGATCGTGGCGGAGCGAACTGCCCACCTCCCCCCGGCCGTGTCGCTGACCCACCTGCCTCCCTACGTGACCTCCGCGTCGGAGCTCAACCGCAACCTGGGGGCACTGCCCAGCTCGTCGGACAACGAGGTGAAGCTGTTCCCGGACTACCAGGCCTCGATCGACGCGATGGCGGCCGAGATCCGTCTGGCAACGGACTTCGTGCACGTGGAGTTCTACATCACGGCCTGGGACGAGATGACCTCGCCGGTCTTCGAGGCGATGGTCGACGCGACGAAGCGCGGCGTCGAGGTGCGGCTGCTCTTCGACCACATCGGCTCGCGCGGCATCCCCGGCTACAAGGACATGCTGAAGCGGCTCGACGCCACGGCCATCGAGTGGCACCCGATGCTGCCGATCCAGCCGTTGAAGGGCGAGTTCCGTCGCCCCGACCTGCGCAACCACCGCAAGATCCTGGTCATCGACGGCAAGGTCGCGTTCACCGGCTCGCTGAACATGATCGAGCCCGGCTACAACAAGCCGAAGAACCACGAGGCCGGTCGCAAGTGGGTCGAGCTGGTGGCCCGCGTCGAAGGACCCCTGGTCCTCGCGCTCAACGTCCTGTTCGCGACCGACTGGTACTCCGAGACCAGCGAACGGCTCACCCACGGGGTGGATGTCGTCCCGACCGGCACTGGCGACGTGTGCGGCCAGGTCGTGCCCAGCGGTCCCGGGTTCGCCGAGGAGAACAACCTGCGGCTGTTCACGACGCTGATCTACTCGGCTCAGCGGCGGATCTCGATCGTGAGCCCCTACTTCGTGCCCGACGAGTCCCTGCTCTACGCCGTGACGACCGCAGCCCAGCGGGGTGTCGAGGTCGAGCTCTTCGTCAGTGCCGAGGGCGACCAGTTCATGGTCTGGCACGCGCAGCGTTCCTACTACGAGGCGCTGCTCCGGGCCGGCGTACGGATCTGGCTCTACCCGGCGCCGTTCGTGCTGCACGCGAAGTTCTTCAGCATCGACGACGACGTCGCCGTGCTCGGGTCGAGCAACATGGACATGCGCTCCTTCGCGCTCAACTACGAGGTCTCGCTGATGCTCCTCGGTGCCGAGTCGGTGGCGACGATGCGTGCGGTGCAGGACACCTACCGGGCCATGTGCGCCGAGCTCACCCTGGACGAGTGGGTGTCCCGCGGCCGCAAGGCGACGTACGTCGACAACGTGATGCGGCTGACGGCGGCGCTGCAGTGACACCCGGTCCGAACACCCGACGTGCTCGCCGACGCGCGCTGCTGCGCCGCGTGCTGGCGGTGCTCGGGCTGCTCGTGGCCTACTTCTGCGTCCCGGTCGGCACCGACAGCACTCCGGTGGAGGTGGCCGTCCAGATCGTCGGCGTGCTCGTCGGGATCGGCGTGCTCGGCTGGGTGCTGGGCCTCGAGGTCGTGCACGCCGCCGAGGGATCGGAGACCAGGACCGTGCCGGCGCTGGTGCTGCTCCTCTGCCTCGTGGTGTTCGCGTTCTCGCTGGCGTTCTACCTGATGGAGCGCGTCAACCCCGCGTCGTTCGACGGCCTGCACACCCGGGTCGACGCGTTGTACTTCACCCTCGTCACGATGGCCACCGTCGGCTACGGGGACGTGCACGCCGAGGGCCAGGGCGCTCGGATGCTGGTGATCGGGCTGATCATCTTCGACGTGGTCATCGTCGCGTCGCTCGTCCGACTGCTCCCCCAGCTCCGACGCAACCAACAGGGCTGACCCGTGTCCGCCACGACGCCGAGGCGCGGTCGTCCCGGCTACGACGCCGACACCATCCTGCGTCGGGCCATCGACCTGTTCATCCGGCAGGGCTACGAGGCCACCAGCATGGGTGATCTCGCCCTCGAGCTCGGCCTGAGCAAGTCGGCGATCTACCACCACGTGCCGAGCAAGGAGCACCTGCTCGCTGCGGCTCTCGACGAGGCGCTCGACGGGCTGTCACTGGCGATCGACGATGCCGTCGAGACCGAGGCGCTGAGCTCCTACGACCGCTTGCAGACGGCGGTCCGCAGCTCCGTCGAGGTCCTCGTCGCCCATCTCCCCGCTGTCACGCTCCTGCTGCGCGTGCGCGGGAACAGCGAGGTCGAGATCGCGGCGCTGAGTCGTCGGCGCGAGCTCGACGATCGCCTGGCCGAGCTCGTCCGGACCGCCGTCGACGACGGCCACCTGCGTGGCGACGTACCCCCTGAGCTGATCAGCCGGCTGCTCTTCGGGATGGTGAACTCCCTGGTCGAGTGGTACCGCCCCGACGGCCCGGTCAGCGTCGAGGAGCTCGCCGACGCACTGACCGGGCTGGCGTTCGAGGGGTTGCGGCGCGAGGAAACCGGGTAGTCCAGATCACTTCGGCCGGTCCGCGAGGCTGTTCGAACCAGGGCCGATTGCATGTGGACTATCCGGAGATGTCGCGACCCGTCGACCGGCTGCGGCCCCGGAACTCGGCGATCACGACGTCGTCGGAGGTACGGCGCACGGTCACGTCGTACAGTCCCGAGCGGCCGCGGAGGGCGCGCTCGACCGCCGTCGCGACCAGCTCGTCGCCGAGCCGCGCGGACTCCAGGAAGTCCACCTCGAAGCCGGCGGCCACGGTCACGACGCCGTGCGAGTTGCAGGCGAAGGCGAACGCGCTGTCGGCCAGCGAGGCGATCAGCCCGCCGTGGCACAGGCCCCAGCCGTTGACCATGTCCTCGCGCACCTTCATGGAAACCTCCGCGGTGCCGGGACCGACGTCCACGACGGTCATCCCGAGCGCCTGCGACGCGGCGTCACCCGCCCACATGGCGTCCGCGCTGCGGCGGGCCGTGTCGTCGGAGCCGGTCATGCGTCGAAGTCCACGGTGAGCTCGTCCGAGACCGGGTAGGTCTGGCAGGTGAGCACGAACCCGCGCTCCACCTCGTCGTCCTCGAGCGCGTAGTTGCGCCGCATGTCGGCCTCCCCCACCGTCAGGTGGGCCCGGCAGGTGCCGCAGACACCCCCCTTGCAGGCGAACGGCAGGTCGGCACGGGTGCGCTGTGCCGCGTCGAGGACGGGAGGTCCTTGGGCATCGGCGCAGTCGTGCTCCGCCCGTCGAGTACGACGGTCACCGTGCTCGTCTCCCCCGTCACGACCGGTTCCGGTCGGTTGACCTCGGGAGGAGGTTCGTCGACGTAGAACAGCTCGAAGTGCACCCGTTCGCGAGGAACTCCCAGCTCCTCCAGCACAGCGCGCGCGTCCGCGATCATCCCGAAGGGGCCGCACAGCCACACGTGGTCGACCGAGCCGACCGGGACCAGCGCCTCGAGCAGGCGACGCAACCGCGAGGCCTCCAGCCGCCCCGAGAACAGCTCGACGTCGCGCGGCTCGCGGGAGAGGACGTGCACCAGGTCGAAGCGTGCGGCGTAACGGTTCTTCAGGTCGGCCAGCTCCTCGGCGAACATCACCGACCCCGTGGTGCGGTTGCCGTAGAGCAGCGTCACGCGGGACTCCGGATGGCTCAGCACGGTCGAGGCGATGGACATCATCGGCGTGATCCCCGACCCGGCGGCGATGCACAGGTGCCGACCCCCGTCCGGGCTGGCCCGGAAGCTCCCTCGCGGGGTCTGCACCTCGACCTCGTCGCCCGGCCGCACCTCGTGGACCAACCACTGCGAGAAGCGGCCACCCGGGATCAGTCGCACGCCCACGCGCGGCCGCTCCCCCACCCCGGCGCAGATGGAGTAGTCCCGCCGGTGGTCCTCGCCGTCGATGATCCGGCGCAGGGTCAGCGACTGCCCAGCCTCGAAGGCGTACGCCGCTCGCAGGTCGTCGGGCACGTCGAAGGTGACCGCGACCGCGTCGTCGCAGAGCCGCTCGACCGCCGCGACGGTGAGGGTGTGGAAGCTGCCTCGCGTCGTGCCCGCGGGGACCACCTCGGTGGAGCTCATCAGATCTCCTTCACGTGCTCGAACGGCTCCAGGCACGACGTGCAGCGGTAGACCGCCTTGCACGCCGTCGGCCCGAACTCCGAGGTCAGCTCGACGTGCTCCGAGCCGCAGCGGGGACACGCCAACGACCGACGGGTCGGGAGCAGCGAGATGCCGACCGGACCCCGCGGCGCTGAACCCGGTGGCGAGATCCCGTGCTCCGCGAGCGCAGCCCGGCCCGCGGGCGTGATCCAGTCGCTCGACCACGCCGGGCTCAGGCTGACCCGGACCTCGGCGTCGAAACCCGCGTCGGCGAGCCCGTGCACCAGGTCGTCGCGCATCGTGGCCATCGCCGGGCAGCCGGAGTAGGTCGGCGTGATCGTCACGACGACCTTCTCGTCGCCGAGCTCCACCGAGCGGAGCACCCCGAGGTCCTCGAGGGTGAGCATCGGCATCTCCGGGTCGGTGACCGTGCTGGCGATCTCGCGTGCCTGCTGAAGCAACGTCACCACTGCCCCCTCGGGTGCGCGCGGGCCACCGACTGCATCTCGGCGAGGAGGTGGGAGAGCGCCTCGGTGTGCCGGCCGTGGCGGCCGGTCCCCCCGGCGACCGGGCCCACCTGCGGCGGCGTGGGACGCTCCACGGCGCTGACCGCGAAGACCTGGTCGAGAACCGCTCCGACCTCGGCTGCCACTGACGAGGGCGCGACACCCACCCCGTCCGCGGCCAGGGCCGACTCGGTCGGGTGGTCGAGGAACAGCTCGTCGTGGAACGCGAACACAGCAGGCAGCGCGGCCAGCAGGCGAGCACGCGACTCCTCGGTCCCCTGCGCCAGGGTGAGGAACCACCGGCCCGCGTAGTCACGGTGGTAGGTGACCTCCTTGACCCCCTTCTCGGCGACGGCAGCCAGCACGTGGTCACGCGAGGAGCGCAACCCCTCGAGCAGGGCCAGCCGCCAGGTCGAGAACACCAGCAGTCGCACGATCGTCACGGCGAAGTCGCCGTTGTCCGGCTCGACGAGCCGCACGTTGCGGAAGTCCCTGTCCTCCCGGAAGAAGGCGAGCGCGTCCTCCGGCGGGACCGGCGAGTCGTCGGGCAGCGGTGGGACGACCGTGGGGCAAGCCGCGGCCGCGCGCGCCAGCAACAGGCGCGCCTGACCGAGCAGGTCGAGCGCGATGTTGGCCAGCGCGATGTCCTCCTCGAGGTCGGGAGCCCGGCTGCACCACTCGGAGAGCCGGTGCGAGTAGATCAGCGCGTCGTCGCCGAGCATCAGGCAGTACGCCGCCAGGGCCTCCGCGTCGACACCGTCGGGCACGGTCGTGTCGACCCCGGCGAGGGGATCCTCGAAGTCGGTGCCGAACGCCCACTGGGAGTCGTCCATCACGGTGTGGTGGTCGAGCAGCCCGTCGTACGCCGAGTCGTGGAATCTGCTTTCGGTGGTCACGATCGTGGAAATCCTTTCGGGGCCCCCGCGGAGTTGTTCGTCGGAGGAGCGAAGCGGTGGAGGCGAAGAACTCCGTGGGGAGTATTCACATGTGGGGGACGTCGTCGGGGATGTCGTAGAACGTCGGGTGGCGATAGACCTTGTCGCCGCTCGGCGCGAACAGCGGGTCCTTCTCGTCGGGGCTGGAGGCCGTCACGGCGTCCGAGCGGACCGCCCAGATGCTGACGCCCTCGTTGCGCCGGGTGTAGACGTCGCGTGCGTGCCGCAGCGCCATCTCGTCGTCGGCCGCGTGCAACGAGCCGACGTGCACGTGGTTCAGGCCACGCTTGCCGCGCACGAAGATCTCGTAGAGGGGCCATTCGTCCTTGACGTCGCTCATCGACTGCGTCCTCTCGGTCCAGGACGACTTCGCTGCGAAGGCCATCGCAGCCTCACGGACCCACGCACCGTCGTCGTGCGCGCGCTTCGGCGGTGGGCGATCCGCTGGGTGTTGCAGGGGCCCTCGCCCTTGACGACCCGGGCGAACTCCTCCCAGTCCGGCTGACCGAAGTCGTGGGCGCCGCGCTCCTCGTTCCAGGCGAGTGCGGGGTCCGGCAGGGTGACGCCCAGCGCCGCAGCCTGGGGCACCGTCATGTCCACGAACTTCTGACGGAGGTCGTCGTTCGTGTCGCGCTTGATCCCCCAGGCCATCGACTGCGCCGTGTTGGGCGACTCCGCGTCGGGAGGACCGAACATCATCAGCGCCGGCCACCAGAACCGGTCGACCGACTCCTGGACCATGGCGCGCTGCTCGTCGGTGCCGCGCATCATCGTCGCGAGCAGCTCGAAGCCCTGTCGCTGGTGGAACGACTCCTCCTTGCAGATCCGGATCATCGACCGGCCGTAGGGACCGTAGGAGGTCCGGCAGAGCGGCACCTGGTTGCAGATCGCCGCCCCGTCGACGAGCCAGCCGATGGTGCCGACATCGGCGTACGAGAGCGTCGGGTAGTTGAAGATCGAGGAGTACTTCTGGCGACCCTCGATGAGCATCTCGGTCAGCTCTCGTCGCGAGACACCGAGCGTCTCGCACGCGGAGTACAGGTAGAGACCGTGCCCGGCCTCGTCCTGCACCTTCGCCAGCAGGACCGCCTTGCGGCGCAGGGACGGCGCACGCGTGAGCCAGTTGCCCTCGGGTTGCATCCCGATGATCTCGGAGTGCGCGTGCTGGGCGATCTGCCGGATGAGCGTCCGGCGGTACTTCTCCGGCATCCAGTCTCGCGGCTCGACCCGGTCATGGCGCGCGACGGTCTGCTCGAACGCATCGTTCAACGCGGCTTCGGTGTCTGCCTCGGGGGTGAGTGTCATCGACCCTTCCCATCATTACTGACCGATCGGTCGGTAATAGTCTGACAGGCGCTCCGCCACGTGGCAACGCCCGCGTGGGAGTGAACCGGTTGTTTGCGCCGGGCACCGCCCGGGTACGCACCTCGGGGGAGAAAACAGGCGCGTGCTCAGCCCCCGCGCCAGAGCCAAGGGAGAACAGCCCATGAAGGTGATCATCGCAATTCTGGTCGTGGTGGCAGTCCTGCTGCTGATCGGCCTCATCTGGACGTCGATGAAGCGCAAGCGGGACCAGGTCGCGCGCGAGCGGGCCGGCGAGCTCCGTTCGGAGGCCGCCGGCACGGTGCTGGACCAGCACGAGCAGGAGGCCCGGGCACGACAGACCCACGCCGAGGCGCAGCGCGCCAAGGCAGAGGCCGACCAGCTCGAGGTGCAGGCCGCGAAGGAGCAGACGGCCTACGACCAGACCCGGGCGCAGCGTGAGGACGCCGTACGTGAGGCCGACCGGCTCGACCCCGACGTCAACCACCGTTCGGACGACTACCAGCCCGACCTCAACGGCGGCACGCCCACCCAGCGCGTGGCACCCCAGCAGACGCCGCCTCCGGACCCGCAGGTCTGACCGAGGTCACGGTCCGGCCGAACTTGCGACATCGGCCACGAAACTCCTCCTGAACTGATCTAGTTGTGCCGGTAGATCCCGGAACCGAGACGTTCAGGAGGAGCGTTGTTGCAGTCGCGCCGCGCGCGCGTGGCGGCCCTGATGGCACTCCTCGGAGTGCTGGGGTGTGCCGCGACGGCCGGCGCCCCTGACGGAACGCACTACGCCGGCCTGTGGCCGGTGGGTCTGGGTTCGGGGATCCTGATCTACGCGCGGCCGAGCGCACGACGGCTCGTTCCCCTGGCGCTGTTGCTGGGTGCCGTGATCCTGGCCGCCCTGGCCCTGGGTGGATACCCCTGGGACGTGTCGATCGGGTACGCCGTCGGGATCACGTCGGAGTGCCTGGTGGTCCACCAGGTGCTGACCGGTCGGTGGGGAGGCCGGCGCCTCAGCGACGACCGGGACCTGGTCCGCTTCGCGGCGGCGTGCCTGGTCGGTGCGCTCGTCGGGGCGCTCGTCTTCGGGCTGACCTCCGCGGTCACCGACTTCGGACGGCCCGGCGCGGTCGCGGTCGCGGTCTTCATCATCCACCTCACCTCGCAGCTGATCCTGCTGGGGCTGTTCATGGAGGAGTTCCGGCACCCCGGGTTCGGCGGCCGGGCCGAGCGGAGCATCCGCTGGTCCCTCGCCCTGGCCATGACGGTCGCCGCCTTCGTCCCGACCACGGTTCCGTCGCTCGTCTTCCTGGTGCTCCCGCTGATCGGCTGGACCGCCCTGCGCGCACCGATGCGCGAGGCCCTGTGGCAGCTCCTCATCGTCTGCTGCATCGCGGCGACCCTGACCAGCCTGGGCTACGGGCCCTTCGTCTCCATCTATGCGATCCGCGACCGCTCGCCGGAGCTGGTGTCCGCACCCCTGCAAGGTTTCATGCTGGCCTGCGCGCTGGTCTGCATCCCGTTCGCGATGGCGGTGGGCCGGCAACGGCGCAGCGCCACCGAGGCCGACCACGAGCGTGAGCGGCTGCGCCGCATCGTCGAGGGAGCCATCGGCACCGTCATCATCGAGAGCGACCCGGTCGGTCGGATCACGCTCTTCAACCCCGGCGCCCAGGCCATCCTCGGCTACTCCGAGGAGGAGGTGCTCGGCAGGACCCCTGCGATGTTCTTCACCGATGAGGAGATCGCCAGGCATGCCGCACTGCTCGGTGTGCCACCAGACCTGATGCAGGTCTCGCTGGCCTCGTCCCTGCCCGAGAACGGGCCACGCGACTGGAACTACCAGGCCAAGGACGGTCAGGTCCGGACCCTGTCGGCGAACGTCGTACCGATCACCGACAACAACCGCCAGGTGGTGGGGTACCTCGCCACCGGCGACGACATCACCAAGCGAGCCGGTGCCCAGATCGCCCTCGAGACCGCGCTTGCGGCCGAACGCAAGGCCGTGGCCAACCTCACCGAGGTCGACCGGACCAAGGACGCGTTCGTGTCCAGCGTCAGCCACGAGCTGCGGACACCGATCACGAACATCGTCGGCTATCTCGAGCTCCTGCTCGACGGGGCGTACGGCGCGACCACCGCCACCCAGCACGAGGCCCTGGGTCGCATCGACACGAACAGCCACCGCCTGCTCGAGCTGATCGACGATCTGCTCACCCTCTCCCAGATCGAGTCCCTGGACGTCGAGCTGGCCAGCCAGCCGGTCGACCTGCGCGAGGTCGTACGACGGGTCGCCAGCGAGATCCGCCACGATCTCGTCGCACGCGGGCAACAGCTCGCAGCTGGAGCTGCCCGCGGAGCCGGCCGTCGTCCACGGGGATCAGGCACACCTCCAGCGGATGGTCTCCAACCTGGCCACCAACGCGGTGAAGTTCACCCCCCACGGAGGCACGATCACGTTGCGGGTGGCGACGGCGGGCACGTCGTACGCCATCGAGGTGCAGGACACCGGCGTCGGCATCCCGGACGAGGAGCAGGCGCTGCTGTTCAACCGGTTCTTCCGGTCGAGCTACGCCCAGACCGAGGCGATCCAGGGAAGCGGCCTCGGCCTGTCCATCGCCCGCTCGATCGCCCAGCGTCATGGAGCGCGGATCAGCGCGACCTCACGGGTCGGACGCGGCTCGGTGTTCACCGTGTCGTTCGAGAGGCAGCCCGCCGTCGACGGGTGGGGTGCACCCGCGACCACCCAGGCCGAGCCCGTCGCCTGACCCGTCTCGCACGCGTGCGCCCGAAAACCCCGATTTCTGACATTTGGTGCCTTTCTGTCATACGGTCAACTCAGAACCGAGACTGATCGTCGCCGATCAGTTCTCGGGTTGACCCCTGAGACGAGAGGGACAGGTCCGTGCAAGGCTCTCGGTCGACGTACCTGCTCACCGCAGGGCTCGCCGGTCCCGCGTTCTTCCTTGCCGTGCGATCCCTGGACCACGCGCCCGATCCCGACCTCGTCGCGCGGTGGTGGGTCTCGACCACGCTGGTCACGACGCTGCTCGTGCTGGCTCCGCGAGATCACCTGCGCCGGCTCACCTGGGGGGTCGCGCTCGTCTTCCTGGCCGCGGGCCTGGTCGCCGGGCGCGGCGACCTTCTCGTTCCTCCCTGGCCACGGAGCACGCGATCCAGGGCACGGGGCTCGGCCTCAACATCGTGCGCGCGATCGCGGAGGCCCACCACGGCCGGTTGTGCTTCGAGTCCGCGCCCGGTGTCGGTTCGACGTTCCGGTTCGAGGTCCCGGTCGCCAGCAACCGGCCCGGCGTACCCGACACGGCGCCGGTGGTGCGCAGTGAGCCTGCGACCGACCTGCAGGAGCACTAGAGGTAGAGGCCGGTCTGCCCCTCGCCCAGGCGGTCGGCGGCCACCGCATGGATGTCGCGCTCGCGCATGACGACGTACAGCTCTCCGCCGACCTCGACCTCGGCCTTGTCCTCGGGGTCGAACAGCACCCGGTCGCCGGCCTCGATGGACCGGGCGTGCGGACCGACCGCGACCACACGGCACCACGCGAGCCGGCGCCCGCCCATGGCTGCCGTGGCAGGGATCAGGATCCCGCCGCTGGAACGGCGCTCACCCGCCTCCTGGTCGACCGCGACGAGGACCCGGTCGTGCAGCATCCGGATCGGGGTCTTCTCCCCCGACGGCTCAGTGACCTCCGCGATGGCCGGGCCTCGATCCGGCTGGCTCAGGAGACGATCTTGCGGGCGAGGATGAAGAGCGCGACCGCCCCGGCAACCCCGCCGGCGACCTTCAGGATGTTCTCGGTCCGCGGCGCACCGGTGGGGTCGACGAAGTGTGCCTTCACCGACGCGACCTGACGACGCAGGATGGTCTTGGGACTGGCGCGGTAGACGAGCTCGTCGATGGTGGCGCCGAGGCGCTCACGGGTCTGCTCGATATCGTGCTCGAGGGACGACACCTGGTCGGACACAGTCGATGACTCCTGTCGTTCTGCGCGTGCAGCCCGTGCCCCGGGTCGGGGCGGGGTGGCTCAGGCAGGAAGGTTACCAATGCCGGGCAGTCCGGGGATGGTGGCCGGGTCGAAGCCGAAGGGCAGCTCGAGGCGATGGGCACGCATCAGCTCGTGGTCGGTGAGCAGGTCGTAGGTGCGACCGTCCGCGACCACCTGCCCGTCATGGAGTACGACGGACCGCGGGCACAGCTCGAGGGCGTAGGGCAGGTCGTGGGTGACCATCAGCACGGTCACGTCCAGCGAGCGCAGGATGTCGGCGAGCTCCCGACGCGAGGCCGGGTCGAGGTTCGACGACGGTTCGTCGAGCACGAGGATCTCGGGCTCCATCACGAGCACGGTCGCCACCGCCACTCGCCGCCGCTGGCCGAACGAGAGGTGGTGGGGTGGGCGGTCGGCGAACTCCGCCATCCCGACCTGCTCGAGCGCGGCCATCACGCGCCGGTCGAGCTCGGCTCCGCGCACGCCCAGGTTCGCCGGCCCGAAGGCGACGTCCTGGCGGACCGAGGCCATGAACAGCTGGTCGTCCGGGTCCTGGAAGACGATGCCGACCCGGCGCCGGATCTCCTTGAGGTTGGCCTTCTCGACCGGCAGCCCCGAGACCGAGACCGTGCCGGCACCGGCGGTGAGGATGCCGTTGAGGTGCAGCACGAGCGTGGTCTTGCCCGCACCGTTGGGGCCCAGCAGGGCGACCCGCTCGCCCTGGTGCACGTGCAGGTCGACCCCGAACAGCGCCTGGTGCCCGTCGGGGTAGGCATGTGCCAGGCCACGGACCTCGAGCACGGGAACAGCCATCAGGAATGCACCTCGTCGTGTCCCTTCACCGTCGGCGCCAGGTGCGGCAGGGTGCCGTCGTACCCCCGGGCGAGCATCGCGAGGTGCACCCGCTCGCCACGCTCGTAGGAGCGGATGAACAGCGCGCCCAGCGACCTGGCCAGCACCGGCCAGTGGCGCGGCGACCGTGGGTCGGAGCCACGCGACTTCATCGACGTGGTCATCCGGCCCATCTCCCCCGTGACCACCTCGAGGTAGCGCAGCATGAACCCCATGATCTGCACGATCAGGTCGGGCATCCGCAGCCGGCGCAGTCCGACCAGCACGTCCTGCGGGTCGGTCGTCGCCGCGAGGGTGAGCGAGGCGAGCACACCGAGACTTCCCTTGACGATCAGGCCCCAGGCGGCGACCAGGCCGGGCTGGGAGACGGACATCCCGAGGACCTCGATGCGCGGGCCTTCGGCGATGAACGGCACCAGCACCGCGAACAGCACGAACGGAGTCTCGATCAGCATCCGTTTCGCGAGGTAGCGGTAGGGCACCCCGCTCATCCAGATGACCACGAGCAGCACGAGCAGGTAGCCGGCGAAGGCGAGGTACCACTCCCGCGGGGTCGCCACCACGACGAGCATGAAGCTCACCAGCAGCACGAGCTTGACGTGCGCCGGCGCCCGGTGCACGACGCTGTGACCGTGGTAGTGCAGCCGGTGTCCGTGCCCAGCACCCACGCGCGTCAGGCCTCCGCGTCGGCGTGCTCGGGGACCTCTTCGTCATCGGTGCGCTCCCCCCGGCTGCGCACCACCCAGAAGAGACCGCCGGCGAGGCCCAGCACCAGCAGGCAGCCGGCAACCCCGGCGACCCCACCGCTGACCCGGTCGTTCTCGATGCCCTTGGTCGAGTAGCCCGCCAACGGGCTGTCCGAGGTCGGCGACTGCTTCTGCTTGTCGATGAAGCCGGTCTTCTCCGCGACGGAGGTGAGCCCGTCCGGGTGCGTGCTCGCGTAGTAGCTCGCCACCCCGGCGATCAGGAGTGCGACGAGCAGGAAGCACGCGAAGAACCGGCGCGTGCTCATGCCGTCTTCCCGGTGGGCGTGGTGGTGGCGCTCTCCCGGACCTCGAGCGTGCGGGCCTTCAGCGCCGGGCGGGCGCCGTACACCAGGTCGGGGCGTACGGCGATCACCGAGCCGACCACCAGCCCGGTGATCAGGGCCTCGCCGATCCCGATCAGCACGTGCCAGGTCACCATCGCGGCGGCGACCTTCTCCACGGAGACCGGGGCGGTGCCACCGACCGCGAAGAGCAGCGTGAACGCCAGGGCCGCGACGGGCACGCTGACCAGCGCGCCGATGGCGGCAGCCGGGGCGATCGAGCCCAGCCGGTTGGGCAACACCGCGCGGACGAGGACGAACACGCCCCAGCCCACGCCCACGCCGACCAGGCCCATCAGCGTGATGTTGGTGCCGAGCGCCGTGATCCCGCCGTCGGCCATGAACAGCCCCTGGACGAGCAGGACGGTGCTGACGCACAGCACAGCGGTCCACGGGCCGGCCAGGACAGCGGCGAGCGCACCGCCGAGCAGGTGGCCGCTCGTGCCGCCCGCGACGGGGAAGTTCATCATCTGGCCCGCGAAGACGAACGTCGCGACGAGGCCCGCCATCGGCGCGGTACGGTCGTCGAGTTCACGACGCGCTCCCCGCAGCGCCAACGCAACCCCGCCGACCGCGATCACACCGGTCGCGACCGAGGTGGGTGCATCGAGGAAGCCGTCGGGAACGTGCATGTTCGACACACTACGTTATTGCAAGTAGTTGGCAACAACCCTCCGAACGGACAGGACGGACCCTCCTTGAGCGCGACCCAGACCCCACCCGACCGCCTCTCCCCCGGCGATTCGGCCCCCGACTTCACGCTGCCGACCGACACCGGTGAGCAGGTGTCCCTCTCCTCGTTGAAGGGACGCAAGGTGATCGTGTACTTCTACCCGGCCGCCATGACTCCCGGCTGCACGAAGCAGGCCTGCGACTTCACCGACTCGCTCGACTCGCTGAAGGCATCGGGCTACGAGGTGGTCGGCATCTCCCCCGACAAGCCGGCCAAGCTCGCGAAGTTCCGGGAGCGCGACGCCCTCACGATCACCCTGGCCTCCGACGAGGACCGCTCCGTGATGACGTCGTACGGCGCCTTCGGTGAGAAGAAGCTCTACGGCAAGGTCGTCCAGGGCGTGATCCGCTCGACGATCGTGGTCGACGAGGACGGCAAGGTCGCGCTGGCGCAGTACAACGTCAAGGCGACCGGCCACGTGGCCAAGCTCCGCAAGGACCTCGGCCTGGGCTGACTGCCCATCTAGACTGGCCGGCGCACGCGCCGGAGTGGTGGAATCGGCAGAGCACGCAGGTTTTAGGTACCTGTGCCTTCGGGCGTGGGGGTTCAAGTCCCCCCTCCGGCACGAGCGACAAGACGCGAGCTGAGCCTCGCGCCGGCTGAGGTCACTACAGTCCCGTCATGGACTCCGCCCTCACCACGGTTGGCCTGCCGATCGCGCTGGCCATCATCATGTTCGGGCTGGGGCTCGCCCTCACCGTTGCCGACTTCCGTCGGATCGGGCGGCACCCGAAGGCGGTGGCCATCGCCCTGGTCTGCCAGCTCGTCCTGCTCCCGGCGGTCTGCTTCGGGCTGGTGGTGCTGTTCGACCTGCCCCCGCTCCTGGGCATCGGGATGATGCTGCTCGCCGCGTCCCCCGGCGGCACCACGGCCAACCTGTTCAGCCACCTCTTCCGCGGCGACGTCGCCCTGAACATCACCCTGACGGCGATCAACTCGGTGATCGCACTGTTCACGCTCCCGCTGATCACCGGTCTGGCCATCGGCTACTACGACCGCGGTCACGACGTGTCACTGCCACTCGGGGAGGTCCTGAACGTCTTCGCGGTCGTGCTGGTGCCCGTGGCTGTCGGGATGGCCGTGAAGGCCCGGCGGCCCGGCTTCGCCGCGCGGATGGAGCGTCCGGTCCGGATCGGGTCGGCCGTGATCCTGGCCGTGCTGGTGATCGCGATCCTCGTCGACCAGCGGTCGAACCTGACCGGCTACCTGGCCGACGTGGGCCTCGTCGCGGGGCTGTTCTGCGCGATCAGCCTCGTCGTCGGGTACGTCGTGCCCAAGGCGCTCGGCGTCAGCGACGCCCAGGCGATCGCCTGCTCCATGGAGATCGGCCTGCACAACGCCACGTTGGCGATCTTCGTCGCGGTCGAGGTGCTCGACGAGACCGCGATCTCCGTCCCGGCCGCGGTGTACTCGCTGTTCATGTTCGCCTTCGGGGTGACGTGGGGCCTGTTCGTCTCGCGTCGCGTCCGCACCACCGCGGCCGCCTAGCCCGGTCAGAGCAGCGTGGCGACCTCGGGTGCGATCGCCCGCAGCGAGTGCCCGCGGTGGGAGATCGAGTCCTTCTCCTCCGCACTCATCTCTGCGGAGGTCAGCGCATCGGCCTGCTCGTCCGGCACGAAGAGCACGTCGTAGCCGAAGCCACCGGTCCCCCGCAGCTCGCGGATGACCCGGCCGCGCATCAGGCCCGGTGCCACACGCTCGGTGCCGTCGGGGTGGCAGAACGCGACCACGCAGCGGAACTCGGCGCCGCGGCGCTCGTCCGGCACGTCGGCCAGCTGGTCGAGCAGCAGCGCGTTGTTGCGCTCGTCGCTCTTCGGCTGGCCGGACCAGCGCGCCGAGAGGACCCCGGGCATCCCGTTGAGCGCGTCGACGCACAGCCCGCTGTCGTCCGCGAGCGACGGCAACCCGGTGGCGGCGAGGCCCGCCCGCGCCTTCAGGAGAGCGTTGCCCTCGAACGTCGGCTGGTCCTCGACCGGCTCGGCGTAGGCGACGACGTCGTCGAGCCCGAGCACCTCGATGCCGGGCAGGTCGACATCGAGGATCCTCCGCATCTCCTCGATCTTCTTCCCGTTGCGCGAGGCCAGGAAGACGCGAGGGGTTTCTCCTGGTGGTTCCTGAGGAGGCGGGCAGCGACCGTCTCGAAGGGCTCAGCCAACGGGGCCCCCGGACAGGGACTCCCCCTGCATGCGGGTCAGGTCGGCGCACCCCTTCTCCGCGAGTGAGAGCAGCGCGTCCAGCTCGGCCCGGTCGAACGCCGCGCCCTCGGCGGTGCCCTGGACCTCCACGAAGGAGCCGGTGCCGGTCATCACGACGTTCATGTCGGTCTCGGCACGGACGTCCTCCTCGTAGGGGAGGTCCAGCCGCGGGACGCCGTCGATGATGCCGACCGACACGGCGGCCACCGAGCCGGTGAGCACGTCGTTGGATGAACCAGTACCCGCGAGCGCACCCTCGTCGCGCAGGTGCGAGACGGCGTCGGCGAGGGCGACGTACGCGCCCGTGATGGCCGCTGTGCGCGTGCCGCCGTCGGCCTGCAGCACGTCGCAGTCCAGGACGATGGTGTTCTCGCCGAGCGCCTGGTAGTCGATCACCGCGCGGAGTGACCGACCGATCAGCCGCGAGATCTCGTGGGTGCGCCCGCCGATCCGGCCCTTGACCGACTCGCGGTCGGAGCGGGTGTTGGTGGCGGACGGGAGCATGGCGTACTCGGCCGTCACCCAGCCCAGGCCGGAGCCCTTGCGCCAGCGCGGCACGCCGGTCGAGGCCGAGGCCGCGCAGAGCACGCGCGTGCGCCCGAACTCCACCAGCACCGAGCCTGCCGGGTGGTCCTGCCAGTGGCGGGTGATCGTGATCGGTCGCAGCTCGTCGTCGGAGCGGCCGTCGGTGCGTGAGGAAGTCATGCCCCGGACCCTACCGACGACGTACGACGACCCGACGGGGGCTACTTCACCTCGGCGCGCAGGATCCGCCACAGCCCCAGGGTGACCGGGATGACCAGCCAGATGAACCCCGACACCACGAGCTGGGCCCAGTCCTTGCCGGTCATGCTGGCGTCGATCAGCGGCTGCTGCGCCTGGGTGAAGTCGACCCACGGCTGCACGTCCTTGAACCAGTCGAGGAACTGCGCGGCGATGGCGAAGATCGTCGGGACGATGAAGCTGTAGGCGAAGTAGACGACGATCGCCGCCGGGGTGTTGAGCAGCAGCGTCGCGAAGGCGAATCCGGTCAGCATCGCGATCACCTGCGTGAGCAGGAACCCGAGGAACATCAGGAAGCCGAAGTGCCAGTCACCTCCGCCGTGGGCCACCGAGTAGACGGCGTTGACGACGAAGGCCGAGACCGTGGCGATCAGGCTGACGATCAGGGCCAGCAACAGCCCGGCCACCAGCTTCGCGGTCACCACCCGACCACGATGGGCCTCCAGGGTGAAGGTGACCATCGCGGTGCGTTGGCTCCACTCGCTGGTGACCAGCATGATGCCCAGCACCGGCAGCAGGAAGCCCGAGATGAAGTTGGCGATGCCGACGAAGTCGTTCAGCTTGATCGGCTCGTCCTGCACCAGCACGACGATCAGCGCGATCACCATCACCGCTGCCGCGAGGAACGCCGTGATCCCGAGCAGCCAGATGCCGGCGCGGGTGTCGTAGCTCTTGCGCAGCTCGACCTTGGTGAGCCGCCAGAACGGGACCTTCTCCGTCCCGGAGATGTCCAGGGTCGTGCCGGGGCCGGTGGTGGCTGTGGTGGTGCTCATACCGGGACTCCTTCGGCGGTGACGCCGTCGCGTTGGTCGTCCGAGGTGAGCTGCAGGAACATCTCCTCGAGCCCCGCGCCCTCGGCGCGCTTGAGCTCGACCAGCACGACGCCGGCGGACGCCGCAGCCCGACCCACCTCGATCGGCTCCGACTCCGAGCGGAAGCCACCGTCACCCGAGGGAGTGGCGGCGATGTTCGCGGCCTGCAGGGCCCTCTCCAGCGCGGCCGGGTCCTCCGGCTTCACATAGGTCCCGGCGGTGTGCAGCAGCTCGGCCTTGGTGCCCTGCGCGACGATCTTGCCGCGTCCGATCAGCACCATCTCGTCGGCGATCATCTCGACCTCGTGGAGCAGGTGTGAGGACAGCAGCACGGTCCCGCCCTTGCTGGCGTAGTTGCGCAGCAGGCCACGCATCCAGTGGATGCCGGCGGGGTCGAGTCCGTTGACCGGCTCGTCGAGGATCAGGATCGACGGATCGCCCATCAGCGCGTTGGCGATGCCCAGGCGCTGACGCATGCCGAGGGAGTAGTTGCGGACGCGGCGCTTGGCCTCGGTGCCCGACAGCCCGACGAGCGTGAGCATCTCCTCGACGCGGTCACCGCCCATGCCCATCGTGTCGGCACTGAGTCGCAGCACCTCGCGACCGGTGCGGCCGCCGTGCTGTGCGGAGGCGTCGAGCAGCACTCCCGACATGGCGCGCGGGGTTGGGGATGTCGGCGTAGCGGTGTCCGCCGATCAGGGCCTGACCGCCGTCCTGCGGGGTCAGGCCGACCATGATCCGCATGCTGGTGGACTTGCCGGCACCGTTGGGCCCGAGGAAGCCGGTGACCTTGCCCGGACGGGCGACGAACGAGACGTTGTCGACGGCGGTGAAGCCGCCATACCTTTTCGTCACGTTTTCGATGGTGATCATCTCGGGGCCCCCGCCCGGATGTGAGCGAAGCGAGCAGCCTGGTGGGGTGAGATCATGGGAGCCATCATGACGGACCGGTCAACCAGATTCCCGGCGGTGGGGCGGCGTGCCTCAGACGTCGTACGTCGTGCCGGGGGTCGCGAGCGCGACCTCACCGTCGTACGCCTTGACCGCCTCGGCCAGCACCTGCTCGGGATCGTGCCACGGCGGGATGTGGGTCAGGAGCAGGCGTCGCGACCCCGCGTCGGTGGCGGTGCGGCCGGCCTCGGCCCCGGTCAGGTGCAGGTCGGGAGGGTTCGGCGCGCCCTCCATGAACGACGCCTCGCAGAGGAACAGGTCGGCGTCACGGGCCGTGTCCTCCAGCCCCGGGCAGACGCCACTGTCGCCCGAGTAGGCCAGCGTGCGGCCGTCGACCTCCACTCGCAGGGCGTACGCCGTGACGGGGTGCACCACCTCGCGGGCGGTCACCCTGAACGGCCCGAACTCCACGGCGAGGTTGTCGTAGGGGATGAAGTCGAACTCCTCGTTCATCCCCGGGTCCTCGTCGAGGTCGTAGGCCTTGGCCATCCGCCGGGCCGAGTCGGCCGGTCCCCAGACCGGGATCTTGGGGAGGGCGCCGCCGGGGTGGTACTTGCGCATCACGTAGTAGCCGCACAGGTCGAGGCAGTGGTCTGCGTGCAGGTGGGAGAGGAAGACGGCGTCGATGGCGTGGGCGTCGGCGTACTTCTGCAGCGAGCCGAGCGCCCCGTTGCCGAGGTCGAGGAGCACCCGCCAGGTGCGGCCCTCGTGCTCGGCCTCGAGGAGGTAGCAGCTCGCGGAGGAGGACGGTCCGGGGTAGGAGCCCGAGCACCCGATCACGGTGATCCGCAACGGCGAGCCGCTCATGCGGACATCACCCAAGCGCCACCTGCGAACTGCGTGACCGAGTCGAGCTCGGGGCCGAGGAACCGGCGTCCGGTGACCGCGAACTCGTCGGGCTGCCCAGTCGTCAGGAAGTGGTGCTCGGGGACCTGTGTCGACTCCCGCTCGATGCCGTGCTGGACGAGCATCCGGTAGACGTCCTTCGCGCACTCCTCGGCCGAGCTGACCAGGGTGACCTCGTCGCCGACGACCATCGAGATCACGCCGGTGAGCAGGGGGTAGTGCGTGCAGCCGAGGATCAGGGTGTCCACGTCAGCAGCGACGAGCGGGTCGAGGTACTCGTGTGCCGCCGCCAGCAGCTCGGGGCCACTGGTGATGCCCTGCTCGACGAACTCCACGAACCGCGGGCAGGCCTGGGTCGTGAGCGTCACCTGCGGGGCCGCGGCGAAGGCGTCGTCGTAGGCCAGGGAGTCCGCGGTCGCGCGCGTGCAGATCACCCCGATCCGGCCGCTCCGGGTCGCGGCGACGGCTCTCCGGGTGGCGGGCAGGATCACCTCGACGACGGGTACGTCGTAGCGCTCGCGCGCGTCCCGCAGCATGGCGGCGCTCGCCGAGTTGCACGCGATGACCAGCGCCTTCACACCCTGGTCGACCAGGTGGTCCAGGCACTCGAGGGCGTACTCGCGGACCTCGCCGATCGGCTTGGGGCCGTAGGGCTGACGTGCGGTGTCGCCGAGGTAGACCACTGCCTCGTGGGGCAGCTGGTCGATGACGGCCCGGGCGACGGTGAGACCACCGAAGCCCGAGTCGAAGATCCCGATCGGCGCGTCAGTCACAAGGAGACAGGCTAGTGGCGGAAGTCGCCGGACGGGCTCATTAGCGACTCAGGTCACCCTGTTCGCCGGGTCACGCTTTGGCATCGGTTGCGTCCGGCAACCGTGGGCAGCTCTTCCACGATCGGCCACGTCGGGCATACGTTCGAGATCTCCATCGGCCACACCTGGCCGTTCTCGACGGGATGGAAGCACATGAGAAGAAGCAAGACAGCACTGATCCTTGCCACCACGGTGGCCACGTTGGCCGCCGGTGGCCTGATGAGCGCACCGGCTCAGGGAGCGCAGCAAGCGAACCAGCCGAAGCGGCGGATCGCGAGGACGGCACCCTCCTGGGTCGCCCACACGAAAGCCATCGGGGCGGCTCCCCGCGCGGGCATGTCGACCTTCCGGGTCTACCTCGCCCCGCAGGGAGGACTCGAGGCCCTCAAGGCCGACGTGGCGAAGGTGTCCAGCCCGCAGAGTGCGACCTACCGGACGTTCATCTCCGCGAAGCAGTACCACGCGAAGTACGACGCCACGGCCGCCACGGCGGCCACGGTGAGCGACTGGCTCAGGACGAACGACCTGAAGGTCACCTCCACCGAGGCCCACCGCCGCTACCTCTCCGTGGTCGGGTCCAACGCGGCCGTGGAGAAGGCCTTCTCCACCTCGATGAAGCAGTTCAAGCACAGCGGTCGGACGGTGCAGGCCAACACGACTGCGGTCGCCGTGCCGGCAGACATCGCGCCGCTCGTCACGACGGTGACCGGTCTCGACACCACACCGCGCCTGATGGAGCACCACGCGCAGCCGCCGGTGGGCTTCCGCAACGGCCGCCCTTGCTCGAAGTTCTACGGACAGGTCGCGGCGTCCACCCAGGCCGACTTCAAGACGCCGCTGCCGAAGTTCAAGGGCGCCACCCTTCCCTACGCGGTCTGCGGCTACACGGGTCCGCAGTACCGCGCTGCCTACCAGCAGGGATCCAAGCTCGACGGCAGTGGAACCAAGGTCGCGATCACCGATGCCTATGCGGCACCCACGATCGCCAAGGACGCGCAGCGCTACGCCACCGACAACGGTGACGGCGGCTACACCACCGGGCAGCTCGTCCAGAGCGTGCCGCCGAAGTTCACCCACCAGGCCGCCTGCGACCCGTCGGGCTGGTACGGCGAGGAGACCCTCGACGTCGAGGCCGTGCACGCCATGGCCCCGCGCGCGAACATCCTGTACTACGCCTCGGCGAGCTGCTACGACACCGACTTCCTCGAGACGCTGGGCAAGGTCGTCGACGACGACCAGGCATCGCTGGTGAGCAACTCGTGGGGCGACGTCGAGGAGGCAGAGACGAGCGAGTCCGTCGCGGCGTACGAGCAGGTCTTCCTGCAGGGCGCGATGCAGGGCATCGGCTTCCTGTTCTCCTCCGGCGACAACGGTGACGAGGTTGCGAACACCGGTCTCAAGCAGGTCGACTACCCGACCTCCGACCCCTACGTCACCTCGGTCGGCGGCACCGCGGACGCCATCGGCTCGAACGGGAAGTTCCTCTTCCAGACCGGCTGGGGCACCGACAAGTACAGCCTCAGCGCCAACCAGACGTCCTGGACCCCCGTGGGCTACCTCTACGGCGCCGGCGGTGGCAACTCGTCGGTGTTCAACCGTCCCGACTACCAGACCGGTGTGGTGCCGAGCAGCAACGGCAGTGGCCGCGCGGTGCCGGACGTCGGTCTGGACGCCGACCCGACCACGGGCATGTTGGTCGGGGAGACGCAGACCTTCTCCGACGGCAAGGCCTACGGCGAGTACCGGATCGGCGGCACCAGCCTGGCGTCGCCGCTGTTCGCGGGCCTGACGGCGCTGCGGACCCAGAAGGCCGGCTCTCGGCTGGGCTTCCTGAACCCCTCGATCTACGGCAGCGCCGCCGCGTTCACCGACATCAAGGGAGCACCGAAGGACGCAGGCAACGTGCGGGTCGACTACACCAACGGTGAGGACGCCTCGGGTGGGCTGCTCTACTCCGTCCGCACGTTCGACGAGGACTCGTCGTTGACGGTCAAGCCGGGTTGGGACAACGTCACCGGGGTCGGCTCGCCGAACCCGACGTGGATCAACTCACCGACCGGCTGACGCCTGGCAGCGCCGAGGAGCCACAGCATGCGAGCCCCGTCGACCCCACCGGGTCGGCGGGGCTCGCTGCTGCCCCGCGTCGGCAGCTCGGGGAAGGGGTCAGGTGCGGCGCGAGCCGCGCATCAACCACCAGAGTCCGACGAACGGCAGCACCAGCGGGATGAAGCCGTAGCCGGCCCCGAAGTCCGACCAGACGGTGGCGTCCTTGAAGTCGTGCGGCTCGAGCGCGCTGCTGAACCCGACGGTGAGCACGCCGACCAGCTCGATGCCGACCGCCACCAGCGCCAGCCGTCGGCGATCGGTCGCCAGGGCGTAGGTCGCCACGATGTAGACGACCGCAGCCACCCCGCTCAGCGCGTAGGGCAGCGGGGCCTCGGAGGCCTTGGTCGCCAGCTGGAAGGTCGACCGGCCGGTCGCCGCGAGCGCGAAGATGCCGTAGACGAACACCAGCACGCGGCCGAACCCGCGGCCCGTGCTCTGGTGCTCCCGCTCAGCCATGCCCAGCCCAGATGTCGGTGAGCCGGACGAACATGAACGGCACCACCAGCACGGCGACGAGCAGTACGCCGGTGCCACCGCGGGTGCGCTCGCCGGCCGACCACACCAGCCCGACCGGGATGAGGAGCAGAACACCGACGAGGTAGCCGACGTACTCCCAGACCGAGACGCCGTCCGGCACGTCCCCGGTCACCCGGACGATGCCGATCACCAGGTTGGCGAGCAGGCCGACCTCGATGACACCGAGGGCGTTCAGGGCGAGGTTGTCGGGAGTCCGGTCGCGGACGATCAGCACCACGAGCCACACGGCGACGAGCGCGCACAGCACGGAGAGGGCTATCTGCAGGGGAATCATCGGGTCGACTCTCTCAGGACCGGGCTCACGCCCAGAGCTGGCCCTCGAGGCGTTCCTCGGCCTCGTCGACCGTGCCCTCGTAGGCCCCGGTGGAGAGGTACTTCCACCCGCCGTCGCAGACCACGAACGCGATCTCCGCGTGCTCCCCTGCCTTGACGGCCTTCGCCGCCTGGCCCAGCGCAGCGTGCAGGATCGCACCGGTCGAGATCCCGGCGAAGATGCCCTCCGCCTCGAGCAGCTCACGCACCCGGCGGACGGCGTCGCGGGGGCCGACGGAGAACCGCGAGTCGATCAGGGACTCGTCGTACAGCTCGGGGACGAAGCCCTCGTCGAGGTTGCGCAACCCGTAGACGAGCTCGCCGTAGCGCGGCTCGGCGGCCACGATCTTGACCTCGGGCTTGTGCGCGCGGAAGAAGCGGCTGACGCCCATCAGGGTGCCGGTGGTGCCGAGGCCCCCGACGAAGTGGGTGACCTCCGGGAGGTCGGCGAGGATCTCGGGGCCGGTGCCCTCCTCGTGGGAGCGGGCGTTCGCCTCGTTGCCGTACTGGTAGAGCATCACCCAGTCGGGGTGCTCCTCGGCGACCTGCTTGGAGCGGCGTACGGCCTCGTTGGAGCCGCCCGCCGCCGGCGAGGAGACGATCTCCGCGCCCCACATCCGCAACAGCTGGCGGCGCTCCTCGGAGGTGTTCTCGGGCATCACGCAGACGAGTCGGTAGCCCTTCAGCTTGGCGGCCATCGCCAGGGAGATGCCGGTGTTGCCGCTCGTGGGCTCCAGGATGGTGCAGCCGGGGCGCAGGACGCCGTCCTTCTCGGCCTGCTCGATCATCGCCAGCGCCGGGCGGTCCTTGATCGAGCCGGTCGGGTTGCGGTCCTCGAGCTTCGCCCACAGGCGCACGTCAGGCGTCGGCGACAGCCGCGGCAGCCCGATCAGCGGGGTGCTGCCGACGGAGTCGAGCAGGTTGTCGTAGCGCACCACGGTCAGGCAGAGCCACCTGCGACAGCGGGCAGCACGACGACCTGGTCGCCGTCGGAGAGGCCGGTCTCGAGGCCGCCGGTGAACCGCACGTCCTCGTCGTTGACGTAGAGGTTGACGAAGCGACGCAGGTCGCTCGACCCGGCCCCTTCTCCGTCAGACTTCGTCTCGATCAGCCGGTCCTTGATCCCCGGGTGGTTGCTCTCCAGGTCGTCGATCAGCTCACCCAGCGTCGACCCCGAGGCCTGGACTGCCTTCTCCCCGCCCGTGTAGGTGCGCAGGATGGTCGGGATGCGGACCTCGATGGCCATGGACTCACTCACTTCCGTTCGGGGCTGTGCGGGGCTGCGACTGGACGGTGACCTCTTCCTCGGTCACCTCGCCGTCGATGATTCTGTAGGACCTGAACTCCACCGGCCCCTCACTATTCCCGTGTTCGCGCGTGCTCACCAGCACGTAGTGGGCTCCGGGCTCGCTGGCCAGCCCGATGTCGGTGCGGCTCGGGTAGGCCTCGGTCGCCGTGTGCGAGTGGTAGATCACCACTGGCTCCTCCCCGGCCTCGTCCATCTCCTTGTAGAGGCGGAAGAGCTCCATCGAGTCGAACTCGTAGAACGTCGGGCTGCCGGCAGCGTTGAGCATCTCCACGAAACGCTCGGCCCGGTCGCTGCCCTCGGGTCCGGCGACGATCCCGCAGGCCTCGTCGGGGTGGTCCCGCTTGGCGTGGGCGACGATCGCGTCGCGGATCGCCTCGGTGAGTTCGAGCACGCCCGACAGCCTAGGTGAGCCACCCGGCGTACACCCCGGCGGACCGAAGTCCGGGATCACGCGGCGGCACGACTCCGGCGGCCGACTTCGGTCCGCCCAGGAGGACGCGCCAGAGCGCGCAGCACAGTGCGCACGTACTCCTGGTCGTGCATCACGTCCTCCCAAGCGAACCTGATCACCCGCCACCCCGCCAGCACCATGGCGTTGTAGCGGCGGCAGTCTCGTCTGAGTGAGGCCCGGTGGCCGTGCCACTCGAAGGAGTCCGCTTCCAGGATCAGGTCCCGTTGCTCGTCAGTCAGGTCCGGACGGACGCGCATCCCGGACAGGTCGAGCTTCAGCTGCGGCTGCACGGCGAGGCCCTCCTCGATCGCGAGCGCCCGAAGCACGGACTCGAACGGGTTAGCTGCACGGGAGTCGGCGTGAGCGGCCACCTTGCGCACTCGTGGTGCGCCAGGCCCACGCACCGTCGCAGCCAGACCCCGGAGCTGATGGCTCGTGATGTCACCCGCACGCAGGGCTGAGTCCGCGATCGCCAGGGCCTCGTCGAACGGCAGCCCACGGAGGCAGTCGACCAGGGTGCGCTCGCGCGAGGTCACCACGCCCTCCCGGACGTCGTCCTCGTGCAGGTCGACCCAGGACAGCCGCACGCCCTCCCGCGAGCATCTCCGGTGCTTGGGCACAGTGATCTCGGGTCGCGGTGGCTGCTCCTTGAGCGCCCATCCCCACCAGGCCGCGGCGCTTCGGTGCGACATGACGCCTCCCACCCTCCGAGCCGCGACGAGCGCCGCGTCGGCCGTGGGCAGCGCGTAGCGCCCCGGCCCGATCCGCTTCACGTCACCCGCCCGGACGGCCCGGCGCAGCTTTCGTCGGGAAGACAGCCGGATCACGGTGGCGTGGTCCCCCACACCCCCGCACCTCGTCAGAGCCTCCACCGCATCCATCCGCGCATGGTGCCCCGGTCGCCAGGTGCGCGCATCTCGCTATCCACAGGCGTACGTCGCGGCGGACCGAAGTCGGGGTCCCGGCGCCGGTACGGCGACGGGAGGTCGCTTTGGTCCGCGCGGGTGATCGGACCAGTCAGCGGGCGGACTGGACGAGGGTCTCCTGGAGGAAGCCGAGCCAGTCGTAGATGTCGTGCACCTGCGCGCGGGGGTCGTCGTCGGGCAGCGAGAGCCAGTAGTCCTCGTCGCCCTCCTCGACGCCGAGCCGGGTGGCGATGGCCAGGCGCATGTCGGTGAACGAACGCATCCACGTCATCGCGGCGGCGTCGCTCAGCTCGACGTCGATGAACAGGCCGTCCTCCGGCTCGGGGGGCAGGCCGGCGTCCTCGAGCGTGTCGATGATCGAGGCGGCGGCTCCTGCCTTCCCGTCACGCAGGGCGCTCTCGGTGAAGCGCCGGAAGTCTCCGGCCGCCTCCTCGTCGTCGGGGTAGGCGGTCGGGAAGAGCCGGGCGAGGACCGGGTCGTCGGGGGCCGTGGTCGGCCCGGAGAAGTCCAGGAGCTCCTCCAGCGGGTCTGCGTCGACGACCGTCGTGGCGGACTCGTTGCGGAGCAGCTCGATCAGCTGGGCCGCGAGCGAGCGCAGCAGGTCCGCCTCGAAGACCGTGAAGGTCGCGACGCTGGAGCCGCTGCGCCGGTGCCGGCTGAATCCGCTCATCGGCTAGTCGTCCGCCCGCTGCATGGTCGCCCACAACCCGAAGCCGTGCATCGCCTGCACGTCACGCTCCATCTCCTCGCGGCTGCCGGTGGAGACGACGGAGCGCCCGTCCTCGTGCACCTCCATCATCAGCTTCTCGGCCTTCTGCTTGCCGTAGCCGAAGTACTTCTGGAAGACGAAGGTGACGTAGGACATCAGGTTGACCGGGTCGTTCCACACGATCGTGACCCAGGGGCTCGCCAGCGACGTCACGTCGTCGACCACGGGCTCCTCGAGCTCGACCGGAGATGTGGACACGCCCCCATTGTGCATTCCCCGCCTGCGGGGGGACCGCAGGCCCATCAGGCCGGGCCACAACTAGGGTGAGCCGGTGAGCACATCCACGGCGATGCTGACCGATCACTACGAGCTGACCATGCTCCAGTCCGCGATCGCCTCCGGCGCCGCCCACCGACGCTCGGTCTTCGAGCTGTTCCCGCGCCGGCTCCCCACCGGCCGGAGGTACGGCGTGGTCGCGGGGGTCGGACGTGCCCTCGACGCGATCGAGGCCTTCCGGTTCACCGACACCGAGATCTCCCTGCTCGGCGAGCAGGACATCGTGGACGACGCGACCCTCGCGTGGCTCGCGGACTTCCGGTTCAACGGCGACGTCTGGGGCTATCCCGAGGGCGAGACCTACTTCCCCTACTCCCCCCTGCTCGTGGTCGAGTCCAGCTTCGCCGAGGCGGTGCTCCTCGAGACCGTGCTGCTCTCGATCTACAACCACGACGCCGCGATCGCCTCGGCCGCGTCGCGGATGACCTGGGCTGCGGGCGACCGGCCCTGCATCGAGATGGGCTCGCGGCGTACGCACGAGCAGGCCGCGGTCGCCTGCGCCAGGGCGGCGTACGTCGCCGGCTTCACCGCCAGCTCCAACCTCCGCGCCCGCCAGGAGTACGGCGTACCGACCACCGGCACCAGCGCGCACTCGTTCACCCTCCTGCACGACACGGAGGAGGACGCGTTCCGTGCCCAGGTGAGCAGTCTCGGCACCGGAACCACCTTGCTCGTGGACACCTACGACATCGAGGAGGCGGTGCGCCTCGGGATCAAGGTCGCGGGCACGGAGCTCGGCGCGGTCCGGATCGACTCCGGCGACCTGGGGGTCCTCGCGCACCGGGTGCGCGCCCAGCTCGACGAGCTCGGCGCGAACAAGACCCGGATCATCGTCACCTCCGACCTCGACGAGTTCGCGATCGCCGGGCTCGCGTCTGCTCCCGTGGACGGCTACGGCGTGGGCACGCAGCTCGTCACCGGGAGCGGCCACCCGACGTGCGGCTTCGTCTACAAGCTGGTCGCGCGCGAGAGCTCCAGCGGCGAGATGGTCGGGGTGGCCAAGAAGAGCAAGGACAAGATCTCGATCGGCGGTCGCAAGTACGCCCTGCGCAGGCTCTCCCCCGCCGGCATCGCCGAGGCCGAGGTGATCGGCATCGGCCAGCCGGCCGAGAACGACGGCGACGACCGCTCCCTGCTGGTGCCGCTGGTGAAGGGAGGCGAGGTCGTCGGACGCGAGTCGCTCGACGACGCGCGCGCCCGGCACCTGCGCGCCCGCGCCGAGCTCCCGCTGGTGGCACGCCAGCTCTCCAAGGGCGATCCGGCGGTCGAGACCATCCACGAGGGAGCGTGAACGGTCAGGCCCTGTCGGATCCCGGGGTCGATCGGTAGCCTCCGAGCATGAAGCGCGCGCTCATCGTCGTCGACGTGCAGAACGACTTCTGCGAAGGCGGCTCGCTGGCTGTCACCGGTGGGGCGCGCGTCGCGAGCGACATCGCCGCCCTGCTCCACCACTGGACGAGGCAGGACCCCAAGGCCCCGCCGTACGACGTCGTCGTGGCCACCAAGGACCACCACGTCGACCCTGGTGAGCACTGGTCGAAGGAGCCGGACTTCAGCGACTCGTGGCCGGTGCACTGCAGGGTCGGCACGGACGGTGAGGCCTTCCACCCGAACCTCGACCCCCAGCCGTTCGACGCGATCTTCCTCAAGGGCGAGCACGCGGCGGCGTACTCCGGGTTCGAGGGCAGGCACGACGAGGTGGCCCTCGCCGACTGGCTGCGCAGCCACGAGGTCGAGCACGTCGACGTCTGCGGCCTCGCCACCGACTACTGCGTCCGCGCCACCGCGCTCGACGCGGTCGAGCACGGCTTCACCACGCAGGTGCTCTCCGACCTGTGCGCCGGCGTCGCCCCGGAGACGACGAAGAGCGCCCTCGCCGAGATGCGCGCAGCGGGCGTCGACATCGCCTGACGAGTGGTTCCGGCTCAGTGGCCGTTGAACTCGGGTCGACGCTTCTCCGCGAACGCCTTCATCCCCTCGGCGGCGTCGTCGGTCCGGAGGAGCAGCGACTGACCCGCGCGCTCGCGCTGGAACGCGCCGGCGAGGTCGCCGAGGGTGGCTGCGTTGACGGCCTTCTTGGTCGCGGCGAACGCGAGCGGTGCCCCCCGGGAGAGCCGCGCCACGATCTTGGCCAAGGCAGCGGCGTAGTCGTCGTCCGGGAAGACGTGGGAGACGAGCCCGGCGTCGTAGGCCTCCTGCGCGCTGAGCAGGTCGGAGAGGAGTGCGAGCCGCATGGCCTTGGCCCGCCCGACCGAGGCCGCGACGGTGGCGGTCGCGCCGCCGTCGGGCATCAGCCCGATCTTCGTGAAGGCGAGCGTCAACGCGGCGGACTCGGTGGCGACGACCAGGTCGCAGGCCAGCGCCACCGACATCCCGACGCCGGCCGCGATCCCGTTGAGCGCGCACACCACGGGCTTGTCGAGCTCGGTGATCGCCCGGATGAGCATGTTGGCGCCGTCGACGGAGGCCGCGTCGTAGTTCTCCTGGGCGTTGTCCCCGCCGAGGTCGGCGCCGGCCGAGAACGCGGGTCCGGCGCCGGTCAGCACCACCAGGCGTACGTCGTCGCGCGCGACGGCGCCGCGCAGCTCCTGGACCAGCGCGATCACCATCTCGCCGGTGAGCGCGTTGAACTGCTCGGGACGGTTCAGGGTGAGCCAGAGCGCGCCTTCGTCCAGCGCGATCTCCAGGTCGCTCATGCCGAAGCCTCGGCGTACCGCTCCCGCAGCTTGCCCTTGACCAGCTTGCCCGTCGGGGTCCGGGGCAGGTCGTCGGTGACGATGAACTCGCTCGGGACCTTGAAGTGCGCGATCCGCTCCCGGGCGTACGCCGTGAGGTCGGCGGCCAGGTCATCACCGGCTCCCGCGGCCGGCTCGACGAACGCCACGACGCGCTCCCCCATGTCCTCGTCGGGCACCCCGATCACGGCGATGTCGAGCACCGACGGATGCAGGCTGAACAGGTCCTCGATCTCCTGCGGATAGATGTTCACCCCGCCGCTGATGATCATGAACGCCTTGCGGTCGGTGAGGAACAGGTAGCCCTCCTCGTCGACGTAGCCGAGGTCGCCCACGGTGGACCAGAACGGGTGGTCCGGGTGCCTGGTGGACGCCGTCTTCTCGGGGTCCTCGTGGTAGGTGAACGGCTCGTCGTCGCGCTCGAAGTAGATCGTCCCGACCTGCCCTGCCGGCAGCTCGACGCCGGTCGGGTCGCACACCCGCGGGACCCCGAGCAAGGAACGACCCACGGTCCCGGGGTGCGCCAGCCAGTCCTCCGGCCCGACGTAGGTGGCGCCGTTGGCCTCGGTGCTCGCGTAGTACTCGTGCACGATCGGCCCGAGCCACTCCATCATCTGCTGCTTCACCTCGACGGGGCACGGCGCCGCCGCGTGCACGACCGTCTTCAGGCTCGAGGTGTCGTACGACGCCCGCACGTCCTCGGGCAGCTTGAGCATCCGCACGAACATCGTCGGCACGCACTGGGTGTCGGTGACGGAGTACTCCTGCACCGCGCGCAGGAACGCCTCCGGCTCGAAGCGCTGCATCAGCACGACGGTGCCACCGAGCGCCTGGATCACGCCCGTGTAGCGCAGCGGCGCCGCGTGGTAGACCGGCGCCGGCGAGAGGTAGACGGTGTCCTGGCCGTAGCTGAACAGGGCCCCGAAGATCATCACGTAGGGATAGCCGGGCTCGTCGACCTGGATCGGCAGCAGCGGCAGCTTGATCCCCTTGGGCCGCCCGGTCGTGCCCGAGGAGTAGAGGAAGTCGTCGCCGTGCGGCTGGTCGGCCAGCGGCTCGGTGCTCGCCGTCGACAGCGCCTCGTCGTACGACGTGCAGCCCGGGACGGCGCCACCGAAGGCCAGCCGCACCGGGACGTCGATCTTCTCGGCCATCGCCGCGACCAGCTCGGTCTTGGCGCCCGAGACCACCATGGCCTTGGCGCCGCAGTCGTTGACGATGTACGCCGCCTCGTCGGGCGAGAGGTGGTGGTTGACCGCCGTGACGTAGAGCCCCGAGCGCAGCGCCGCCCAGTAGACCTCGTAGGCCTGGGGGGCGTTGTCGCTGATCAGGGCCACCACGTCACCGGTCACCAGACCGGCGTCAGCGAAGACGTGCGCCAGCCGCAGGCTGCGATCCTCGAGCTCCGCGTAGGTGGTGGTCTGACCGGTCTCGGCGATGATCAACGCAGGCTTGTCGGGCGTGCTCGCGGCCCAGGTTCCGGGATACATGGACTCATCCAAGACGTTGACAGATTCACTGTCAACGTCGAGTGCGTGAACCCCGGTGAAGGGCTAGTCTCGACAGATGGTCAAGGTGCTCGTGATCTCCGACGAGGAGGCACCGGGACTGCACGCCCGGATGCTCCGCGACCTCTCCGCCGACCTCGTGCTGTCGGCCGGTGACCTGCCGTGGGACTACCTCGAGTACGTCGCCACCGCGGTCGACGCACCCCTGGTCTTCGTGCCCGGCAACCACGACCCGGCGCTCGAGCGGGCGAAGCTGGGCCGCAACGGCACCTACACCGTGGCCGGACGACCGGTCGACTCCCCGCGGCCGCGGGGTGCGCTCAACGCGGACCAGCGCGTGGTCGAGGCGGCCGGCCTCCGGATCGCCGGTCTGGGCGGATGCGTGCGCTACCGCCCCGGAGCCCACCAGTACACCCAGCGCCAGTACGCCGGCCGCACACGGCGGCTGCTCCGCCGCGCCAAGAGGGGCGATCCCGTGGACGTGCTGCTGACGCACGCGCCACCGCTCGGGCTCGGTGACGGCGAGGACAAGCCGCACGAGGGCATCGAGGCGCTGCACACCGCGCTCGCGCGGCTCGAGCCGACCTATCACCTGCACGGCCACGTCCACCCCTACGGCCAGGCGATGCCCGACCGACAGGTCGGTCCCACGACGATCCGCAACGTGATCCCGTGGAAGGTGATCGAGATCGCACCGCGGGCGGGCCGATCGGCAACACCCGTGCAACGACCGAGCGGGACAATGTCGTCATGATGAGAGACACGGGATCGCCGCGCGCGGACGCCGAGAACGACTTCCTGCGGGCGCGTCGCCACCAGGTCCTCTCCCAGCTCGCGGGCTGGATGCGGACCGACTCCCACGAGGGCACCGAGACCCTCTCCTTCTCCGAGGTGGTCGAAGCACTGGGCCGGCGCGGCGAGCGCTCCCTGGGCCTGCAGGTGATCCCGATGGACTCGATCGTCGGGTCGGTCGACAAGGTGCGCGACTTCGACCGCAGGTTCCGGCCCACGTCGAACCGGAGCCGCCAGCGGTGGGAGCGGATGGCCCTGAAGACCCGCACGGGGCAGTCGTTCCCGCCGATCGACGTCTACAAGCTCGGCAACCTCTACTTCGTGCGCGACGGACACCACCGGGTGTCGGTGGGCCGCTCACTCGGCGCGAACTCCATCGAGGCCTACGTGACCGAGATCGACACGGTCATCTCCACCGACGGCATCGGCGGCAGGCGCGACCTGGACGGCAAGAACTGGGGGCTGCGGTTCCTCAAGCGGGTCCCGCTCACCGGCGAGCGCCGGGCCGAGATCAACTGCACCGACCCGTCGAACTACCACCGCCTGGCAGAGATGATCGAGGCCTGGGCGTGTCGGTTGATGCACCACGAAGGGGCCTACTTCGACAAGCAGACGATGGCCCGGCGCTGGTACGACGAGGAGTACGAGCCGGTGCTCGAGCTGATCGACGGTGCCGGCGTACGAGGACGGGACGAGACGGGCGCCGACGCCTACCTCAGGATCGCCGGCGAACGCTACCGGCTCATCCGGGAGCACGACTGGAGCGAGGACGTGCTCGCGATGATCAGCGAGAAGAAGGGCCGCTCCCGCAAGGGGTGAGCGACCCTTCCACCACGCTGGTCGAGCCGAGGTGGGTCAGGCGCCTGCGTGCGCGCCGGCCTGCTCGTTCGTCAGGTTCGCACCGGTGTCGCCATCGAAGAGCTGCATCTTGGCGGTGTCCACCCAGAGGGTGGCCTCCTTGCCCGGCTGCGCGTTGGCCGCAGCGTCGAGCCGTGCCACGATCTGGGTGCCCTCGCCGTGCATGTCCTGGCCGGTGTCCTTGGCCAGGTCGTCGAGGTCCCCGGAGTGTGCCTGACCGCGGACGGTGAAGTAGGCGTAGATGTCGGAGCCCATGGACTCGACCAGGTCGACCGGCACGGTCACCGTGCTGCCGGGTGCGTCGCCGACGAGCGCGGCGTCCTCGAAGTGCTCGGGTCGGATGCCGATGATCACCTCGCGGCTCTTGCCACGCTCGGCGGCCTGCCGGATCTGGTCGGGCATCTCGAGCGTGCCGAGACCGCAGTTGAGGTTGCCGCCCTCGACGGTCGCCGGCAGGAAGTTCATCGACGGGCTGCCGATGAACCCGGCCACGAACAGGTTGCTCGGCCGCTGGTAGAGCTCGGTCGGCGAGCCGACCTGCTGCACGATGCCGCCGCGCATCACCACGACCCGGTCACCGAGGGTCATCGCCTCGGTCTGGTCGTGGGTGACGTAGAGCGTCGTGGTCGCCAGCGTCTTCTGGATGCGGGCCACCTGGGTGCGCATCTGCACGCGCAGCTTGGCGTCGAGGTTCGACAGCGGCTCGTCCATCAGGAACGCCTTGGGACTGCGCACGATCGCGCGACCCATGGCGACGCGCTGCCTCTGGCCTCCGGAGAGGTTGGCCGGCTTGCGGTCGAGGTGCATCGTCAGCTCGAGCATCTCGGCGGCCTCGTCGACCTTGCTCTTGATGGTGTTCTTGTCGACGCCGGCCAGCACGAGCGGGAAGGCCATGTTCTCCCCCACCGTCATGTGCGGGTAGAGCGCGTAGGACTGGAACACCATCGCGATGTCACGGTCCTTGGGCGCCTTGTCGTTGACCACCTGGCCGTCGATGCTGAGGTCACCCTTCGTGATGTCCTCCAGCCCGGCGACCATGTTGAGCAGGGTCGACTTCCCGCAGCCGGAGGGTCCGACCAGGATGATGAACTCGCCGTCGGCGATGCTCAGGTTGAAGTCGTCGACTGCCAGGGCCCCGTCGGGGTAGCGCTTGACGACGTGGTCCAGGACGATTTCTGCCACGAGGTGCTCCTTTGCTAAGGGTCGAGGGCCTCAGCCCTTGACCGCTCCCGATGTGAGGCCAGCGACGATGCGACGCTGGAAGAACAGGACGAAGATGACGATGGGGATGGTGATGACCACGGCGGCGGCAGCGATGGGTGCCGTCGGCTTCTCGAACGTGGTCGCACCGGTGAAGTAGGACATCGCCGCCGGCACCGTGCGGGCCCGGCTGGTCGAGGTCAGCGAGATCGCGAACAGGAAGTCGTTCCAGCAGGCGATGAACGCCAGGATGGCCGTGGTGAACACACCTGGCATGGCCAGCGGGGTGATCACCTTGCGGAACGCCTGGTAGGGCGTGGCGCCGTCCATCTTCGCCGCCTTCTCCAGCTCCCACGGGATCTCCCGGAAGAACGCGGAGAGGGTGTAGATCGTGAGCGGCAGGGCGAAGGTGATGTAGGGGATGATCAGGCCCAGCCAGGTGTCGAAGATCCCGATCGAGGCCTCGATCTTGAACAGCGGGGTGACCAGGGCGATCTGCGGGAACATCGAGACGAGCAGCGACATGCCGACGATGGTCTTCTTGCCCGGGAAGTCCAGGCGAGCGATGGCGTAGGCCGCCATCGTGCCCAGGACGAGCGCGACGAACGTCGAGATCACGCAGATGCCGATGGAGTTGATCAGCGCCCGGATGAAGTCGTCGTTCTTGAAGATGTCCGAGTACGCCGTCGTCACCGGGTTGCCCGGCAGGAACTTCCCGTCGTTGAGGGTGTCGGGACCCTTGAGGGACAGCGAGATGATCCAGATGACCGGGATGAAGGCGTAGAGCAGGACGATGATGTCGGCAGCGGCCCAGCCGAGCTTCTTGGCGGGGGTTTCTGTCAAGGCAGCCATCGGATCAGTCCTGTCCCGGCGCTGCTGCACCGAAGAGCTTGATGAAGATGAAGGCGATGATCGCGGTCGTCAGGAAGATCAGCACCGCCATCGTGGATCCGATGCCCAGGTTCAGTCCCCGGATCAGGTTGTCGTAGGCGACGATCGAGACCGACGCGGTCTTGTTCGCTCCGCTCGTCAGCACGTAGATGTTGTCGAATATTCGGAAGGCGTCGAGGGTGCGGAACAGCAGCGCCACCAGGATCGAGGGCTTGATCAGCGGGACGGTGATCCGCCAGAACCGCTGCCAGGCGGTGGCGCCGTCCATCGACGCCGCCTTCAGCAGGTCCTCGGGCACCAGCGCCAGACCGGCCATCAGCAGCAGCGCCATGAACGGCACCGTCTTCCACACCTCGGCCAGGAGGATGATCCACAGTGACGGCCATCGCTCGGTCAGTGGCGCATTGTCACCGGCCAGCCAACCGAGGCCCTGGGTCCAGGCGAAGCGCCAGGAGAACGCGGCGACCACGGTGACGATCGCGTAGGGGACCAGTGCCGAGGTCCGGACCAACCCGCGTCCGATGATCGTGCGGTGCATCACGATCGCGAGCATCATGCCGAGCGCGAGCTCGAGCGTCGCGCCGACGATCGTCAGGCCGAGGGTGACCCAGAACGCCGTCCACCAGATCGGGCTGCTCAGCACGGTGACGTAGTTGCCGAACCAGATGAACTCGTTGGCGTCCGGGGTCCGCAGGTCGGCCTTGAAGAACGAGAGGTAGATCGCGTAGAGGATCGGGTACGCCGCGACCGCCAGCATCACGATCACCGCGGGGGCACAGAGCATCAGGCCCAGACGCTGCTCTGCCCGCTTGCCCTCACTGGCTCGGCGCTTCGCGATCTCGACGCCCTCGTCCTGCTGCACAGTGGCAGTGCTCACGGCAAGATTCCCTTCCCATCGATGGCCTGCTGGATCGAGTCCTTCAGCTTCGGCCGCGGTCTTCTTCGGGTCGATCGAGGACGGCGGCGACAACGTCGTCGACACGATGGTCGAGATGTTCTGGTAGAGCGGCGTCACCGGCCGCGGCACGGCGGTCTTCAGCTCGGCCAGGATGTCCGGGGCGAAGGGGTAGACCTTCTTGAACTCCGGCTCCTGGAAGACGCTCTCCAGCACCGGCACGTTGCCCGCGGCGCTGAGTGCACCGTCGAGCTGGTGCTTCTCGTTCCTCAGGCACATGGCCGCCTCGAAGGCCTGCTTCGGGTGCTTGCTGTAGGTGCTGACCGCGTAGTTCAGCCCACCAAGCGTGGCCCGGGACTCCTTGCCCGGCTCGAACTCCGGAAGCCGGTCACGCCCAGGTCGGCGGCGACCTTCTTGTTGGCGGCCTTCATGGCGGTGAGGACGTAGGGCCAGTTCATGATGAAGGCGGCCTCGCCGTTCTGCATCTGCCCGAACACCTCGGGCTCCTGGCTGTTCGACAGCGACTTGCTGGCCAACCCGTCGGTGGCCAGCTCCTTGAGGATCCCCAGGGCCTGGACGGTCTTGTCGTCGACGGTCACCTTGGTGCTGGTCTTGTTCACGAGCGTCCCGCCGAGCGAGGACAGGATGGTGTTGAAGCCCACGACGTAGCCCTCGTACTGGGCCGCGGTGATGCCGATGACGTAGGGCTTGCCCTCGGTCTTGAGGGTCTTGGCCTGCTTGAGGACGTCGGTCCAGGTCTTCGGAGGCTTCGGGACCAGCGACTTGCGGTACCAGAGCAGCTGCACGTTGGTGCTGCGCGGGATCGCGTAGAGCTTGTCCTTCCACGTCGCCGTGTCGATCGGCGGCTGGAGCACGCCCTCGGTGGCCGCTGACTTCTGCGCACCGGTGAGCTCGCGGATCCAGCCGGCCTCGGCGAACTCGGCGGTCCAGGTGACGTCCATGCCGAGGACGTCCATGCCGTCGTCGTGGGCGGCGAGGCGTCGGACGAACTGCTCGCGCTGACTGTCCGCGTCGCTGGGGATCAGGTTCGGCTTGATCGTGTACTTGCCCGCCGCGTCCTTGTTGCAGTCGGCGAGGATCTTGTCGAAGCCGTCGTCGGACGTGCTGCCGTAGACGTTGATCGTGGGGGTGCCGCTGTCGGACCCGCAGGCCGTGAGCGCACCACAGGCGATCACACCTGCTCCCAGCAACGCCGTCAGTCGACGAATCTTTCGAGATTTTCCTGCACTCATGCGCTGCTGTCTCCTCCGACCCGGACCGGTCATGTTGGTGACGAGAGTCACATCACGTGACTGAACGTAGCCCTGCCGCTGCGACCTGCGCAATCCCACAGTTCCGCGCATTTCACCTGCAAGCGATTGCACCTGACGGCCAACGCGCCTCGTCACACCTGTCACTGCAGTTGCACCGATGACAACGTTGTCCAAGGAGTAGGTTGCTGTGCGTGCAGGGATGTGTCAAGCATCACACCGGATTTTCTGACATCGTTGTCTTTCCTGGACTGGACCGGGAGGAGGTGGCACTGGTGTCCACGAACCGCAGTCCCACGCCGCGTGCGTCGACACCCGGCCGCGCCACCATGCACGACGTCGCCGCACTCGCCGGCGTCTCGTTGAAGTCCGTCTCCCGGGTGGTCAACCGGGAGCCGGGGGTCTCGGCAGAGCTCGCCCGGAAGGTGGGCGCTGCGGTGGCCGAGCTCGGCTATCGCCACAACCTGGGCGCGAGCAACCTGCGCCGCGGACGTCGGACCGCCTCGATCGGGGTCCTCGTCCAGGACCTGAGCAACGGTTTCTGCAGCGAGGTCCTGCGAGCGATCGAGGACCGCGCGCGCTCTCGTGGCGTCGTGGTGATGGCCTCCAGCATCGAGGAGGACCCGGACCGGGAACGCGAAGCCGTCGACGGCCTGGTCGCGCGCCGGATCGACGGCCTGATCCTGATGCCCGCGAGTCGCGACCAGGCCTACCTCGACGCCGACCGTGCTGCCGGGCTCGCGGTGGTCGCCGTCGACCGGAGCCCGCTCTCCACCCCTCTCGACGCCGTCGTCGCGGACAACCAGGGAGGCGCTGCCGAGGCGACCGGTCACCTGCTCGCCCACGGGCACCGGCGGATCGCCTTTCTCGGCGACAGCGCCGGGATCTCGACAGCGGTGGAACGCCGGGACGGTTACCGGATGGCGCTGCGGGCCTCGGGAGTCCGCCCCGACCCCCACCTCGAGCGCGTCGACCTGCGCACCCGGGACGACGCCGTCCAGGCGACCCGGGAGCTGCTCGCCATGGAGGAGCCGCCGACTGCGCTCTTCGCAGGGCGCAACGTGATCTGCACCGGCGCCGTGCTCGCCCTGCAGCAGGCCGGGCTGTCCCACCAGGTCGCCCTGATCGGCTTCGACGAGGTCGCGGTGGGTGAGTTCGTCCAGCCCCGGATCACCGTCGTGCGGCAGGACACCCACGCGATCGGGACGCACGCCATCGACCGGCTCCTGGCGCGCCTCGACGGCGACCAGTCCCCCGCCGCGATCGAGGTGATCCCCACAGCCCTCGTGCAGCGCGGGTCCGGGGAGATCCCTCCTCCCTCGTGACCCGGCTGACTCTCACTGCACCCAGACGGCACAGTCCTTCGGAACGCCGACGGCGGGATCGAGCTCGTCACTCGCGACGAGGACCTGAACGCCCTCGGGCAACGGGACCGGGTCGCCTCCGACGTTGGCGATCACCCGCAGGGGAGCACCCGACTCGGTGCTGACCTCGAAGGCGAGCGCGTGCTCTCCGAGGTCGAGCCAGGTGAGCTCGCCGCGCCCGGGTCGGAGCTCGCGACGCAGGCGCAGCAACGTCCGGTAGAGCTCGAGGGTCGACCCTTCGACCCCGGTCTGGCGATCGACGGCGAGGTCGCCGTACACCGGGGGCTGGGGCAGCCACGACTCGGCGCTCGGACCGAAACCGAACGCGGGCGCGTCACCCTCCCAGGGGATCGGGACGCGGCAGCCGTCACGGCCTCGCGAGGTGTGCCCTGACTTCTCCCAGGTCGGGTCCTCGCGGGCGTCGTCGGGGAGCTGGGTCGCCTCGGGCAGTCCGAGCTCCTCACCCTGGTAGAGGTACGCCGAGCCCGGCAGCGCCAGCATCACGGTGGTCGCCGCGCGTGCTCGACGGAGCCCGACCGCCGCGTCCGGTTGCGGGTCGTCGGCACCGACGCCCTCCATCCGGAGCAGTCCCGGCACCGGGTCGTATCCCAGGCGCGAGGCGTGGCGGACCACGTCGTGGTTGGAGAGCACCCAGGTCTGCGGGGCGGCGTACTCCTCGACCGCCTGCAGGGAGTCGTCGATCACCTGCTGCATCTCACGCGCGATCCAGGGGCTCATCAGGAAGGAGAAGTTGAACGACTGGTGCAGCTCGTCCCCGCGCACGTAGAGCGCGAGGGACTCCGACGGCTTCACCCATGCCTCCGCACAGAGGATCCGGTCGGCGTCCTCGCCCTCCCGGGCGTAGGAGTCGGTGACCTTGCGCCAGCGGCGGTAGATGTCGTGGACGCCCGGCTGGTCCCACATCGGGAAGTCGGCTGTCCGTTCGGCGTCGGCGATCTCGTGGCCGTCAGGAGCGTCCGGAAGGCCCTCGACCTTGACCAGGCCGTGGGCCACGTCGATCCGGAACCCGTCCGCACCGCGGTCGAGCCAGAAGCGCAGCACCGACTCCATCTCGTCGCCGACCTCGGGGTTGGTCCACTCGAAGTCGGGTTGGGTCACGTCGAAGAGGTGGAGGTACCACTGCCCCGGCGACCCGTCCGCCTCGGTCACCCGCTCCCAGGCGGGACCACCGAAGTTGCTGAGCCAGTTGTTGGGAGCCTCGTCGCCGTTCTCCCCCCTGCCCTCGCGGAAGACGTAGCGGGCGCGCTCGGGACTGCCCGGCGCGGCAGCGAGCGCCTCCTGGAACCACGGGTGGTCGCTGGAGGAGTGGTTGGGCACGATGTCGACGACCACACGCAGACCGAGCTCGTGGGCGCGCTCCACCATGGCGTCGTAGTCGGCCAGGGTGCCGAACCGCGGGTCGACGTCGCGGTAGTCCGCCACGTCGTAGCCCGCGTCGTGCTGGGGCGAGGTGTAGAAGGGCGAGAGCCAGACGGCGTCGACGCCCAGGTCGGCCAGGTGCGGCAACCGGGCCGTGATGCCGGGCAGGTCGCCCATGCCGTCGCCGTCGGCGTCCGCCCAGGACCGTGGATAGATCTGGTAGATGACGGCGTCGCGCCACCACTGCTGCTTGCTCATGCGCCCCACTTCTCGGTCAGCTTCGTGATCACCGTCAGGCTACGGGTGGTGGCGACCCCCAGTCTCTTCTCCACCTCGGCATTGCTGGTGGTCGCCTCGTGGTACGGCTTGGTGGTCAGCATCAGGTGCACCGCTCGCGTGCCCACCCGGACCTCCTCCCCCGCATCCGATCGGTCCTCGAGAGCCTTCGCTCCCTCGGCGTCGGGCGTCGTCGCGAGCAGGCTGAGGTAGTGCCCCTGGAGCTCGCGACCCTTCGCGAAGGCGGCGGCCTCGTCGTACACCTCGGTGAGCTCGGCCGGCGTCAGGAGCACGACGGGCACCTCGAACCCCCGGTCCTCGAGCATCGCCTTCTCGAGGGCGGTGACCACCTTGGTCCGGGATCTCAGGCTCGTCCGGAAGAGCACGTTGCCGGTCTGGATGTGGGTCTCCACCTCCTCGAAGCCGGCGTCCGTGAGCGCCTGACGCAGCTCGGCCATGGGGTACTTTCGCTTGCCCACGTTGACGGCGCGGAGGAAGGCGATGAAGGTCGGCATGGCATCCATCATGGTGCGTCCCTTCGAGGAGGGCGATCTTGCTTCCGTCGGCCGGGTGCACGCACTGAGCCGGCGAGCCTCCCCTCTGCCTGCAGACAGAGGCCGCGCGCGACTCCAGACCGACGCCTGGCCAGATCGCCCCGCGTAGCCTGCGGAGCATGACAGTCCGGGCGACTGATGCGTCCTACGACGACGGCGTGTGGTCAGCGATGTCGCGCCGGTTCGCGCCCTATCTCGACCTCACCCTGGGCGTGGTCGCCGCCGGCATGTCGGTGGCGTCGCTGCTCGCCACTGACGTCGCCGCCATCGACCCTCGACTCCAGCCGGCCGACGTCGTCTCCGTCACGGCCACGCTGGTCGCCTGCCTGTCACTGATCTGGCGTCGCACCAGGCCGGTGACCTCCTTCTGCGTCTTCGTCGCCGGGTGTCTCGTCGTCACCCTCACCGACCACTACATCGGACTGCTGTCGGTGCTCCTGCTGTTCAGCCTGTACTCCCTGGCCGCACACGGGTCGCGACGCCTGCACGGGGTGCTCGGCCTGCTCGCGAGCATCGTCGTGTTCGTCGGTCTCGCCCTGCTCGACGTCCCCGACCTGCGCACGTCCGACCTGGTCCAGGCGTGCGCACTGCTCCTGGCGGCGTGGGCGCTGGGCGACGCCCTCCGGTCGCGCCGCGCCCAGCAGGCACAGCGTCTCCGGGTGGCCGAGCAGGAGGCGGCGACGGCACGCGAGCAGGCCGCCCGCGCCGTGGTCGAGGAGCGGCTGCGCATCGCCCGCGAGCTGCACGACGTCGTCGCGCACAGCATGTCGTTGATCGCCGTCCAGGCAGGAGTCGGCGGGCACGTCATCCGCACCGACGTGGCCGCGGCCGAGCACGCCCTGGACGTCATCGGGGAGACCAGCCGCAAGGCACTGACCCAGACCCGGTCGATGCTCGGGCTGCTCCGCGACGAGGACGCCCGGCACACCGATCCCGCCGCTCCAGTCGATCGCGGACATCGATGCCATGGTGGCGGACGTGCACGAGGCCGGCATCGACGTCACCTTCACCACCGAGGGAACCCCGCGTCCCCTGGGAGCGAGCGTGGAGCTGACCGCCTACCGGATCGTGCAGGAGTCCCTGACCAACGTGCTCAAGCATTCCGGCGCCACTCGTGCCGTCGTCGAGCTGGGCTATGTCGAGGACGGTCTCGACCTCGAGGTCCGCGACCCGGGAGGACCCGGAAGGAGCGCGGTCAAAGGTCCGGCACCCGGTGGTCATGGCCTGACCGGACTGCACGAACGTGCCCGGATCCTCGGCGGCGTCCTCGAGTACGGCGCTCTCGGCAACGGCTTCCGCGTGCACGCCCACCTCCCCGACGAGCCGGTGACGGCGCCGTGATCCGGGTTGCGGTCGTCGACGACCAGGAGCTCGTCCGAAGCGGGTTCGTGGTGCTGCTCCGCGCAGCCGCGGACATCGAGGTCGTCGGAGAGGCCGGTGACGGTGTCGAGGCGGTCGAGCTCTGTCGTCGTACTGCCCCCGACGTGGTGCTGATGGACGTCCGGATGCCACGCATGGACGGCCTGGAGGCGACGCGGCAGATCATGGCCGACCCCCGGTGCGCGTCGACGCACGTCCTCGTCCTCACCACCTTCGACCAGGACGACCTGGTCCACGAAGCGCTCCGCGCCGGCGCGAGCGGGTTCCTGCTCAAGGACACCCGGCCCGCGCAGCTCCTCGAGGCCATCGCCGTGGTGGCGTCCGGTGACGCGCTGATCGCACCCTCCATCACCCGTCGGCTGATCGAGCAGTTCGCCGCGCTGCCCCGCAGCCCCGAACGGTCGACCGATGACGGGCTGACCGAACGCGAGCGCGAGGTGCTCGTGGCGGTGTCCCGTGGTCTGTCCAACCAGGAGATCGCTGACCAGCTCCACATGGGCTACGGCACGGTGAAGACCCACGTCAGCCACCTGCTGACCAAGCTCGAGTGCCGCGACCGGGCACAGCTCGTGATGCACGCCTACGAGTCGGGCCTGACTGTCCCTGGTCGCGACTGACTCCCTCTGGAGGCTTGTCTGCTCGAGACCCTCGGCAGATGTGGCGGACCCCGGTGAACAGCGAGGTTGGTGTTGCGGCCAACCCGGCCGGTCATCCAGCGGAGGTTCCTCTCATGTCACGACCACTACGCGAAGTCACGACGTACCTCGCGATCGCGTTCTCGATTGCCATCGGCCTTGCCGTGGCGATGCCGCACGCCGGCATCAACGTGCTGCTCAGCGCCTTCATCCCGATCACCGCGGTGCTGATCGTCACCTTCACCGCGACTCCTCGCGGCAGGCGGCGGGAGCTGTGGGCGTCGTTCGGCCTGGCGCGCTCCGGCAAGAGCGTGTGGCCGATCGCACTGCTCGTCCCCATGCTGCTGGCCGGCAGTGCCTACGCAGTCGCGGTTGCACTCGGGGTCGCCGAGCTGGGTCAGCTCGATCTCACCGCGTCCGGTGCTGCCGTCTGGTCCCTGAACCTGCTCACCTCGGTGGCGTTCATGACCGTCTTCTTCCTGAGCGAGGAGATCGGGTGGCGCGGGTACATGCTCCCGCGTGTCCAGCAGCTCACCAGCAGGCGTCGGGCTGCGGTCGTCACCGGCTTCGTCCACGGCTGCTTCCACCTGCCGCTCGTCCTGATCGCGACGACGTACGACGAGTTCGGCAGCCGGTGGATCGTGGCACCGATGGTCGTTGCGGTGATCACCATGGGTGGCGTGTTCTACGCCTACCTGTGGGACCGGACCCACACTGTCTGGCCGGTGGCGATGGCCCACGGTGCCGTCAACATCGCGTTCGGCATGGGCGCGGCGGCTGTGGTGGCGTCGTCGCAGGCCGACCTGGCGTACGTCGCCGGTGAAGGAGGCATCGCGACCTTCGTCGTCGTGGCGCTCGCAGCGACGTGGCTCCTGACCCGGGCCAAGGTGTGGCGCACGGAGCCGACCGACGCACCCGACGGTGCCCGGTCACTCGAGAAGGTTGCCTGACCGACCGACCGAGAGGCGGCCCGGCGGTGCTCAGCTGTTGCTGAACACCGCCGGGTCGTCTCCGTCCGTGGGGTCGGCCCCGGGACCGCGGCCTGTGGTTCCTGAGGAGCCGAGGGACGAGGCGTCTCGAAGGGCCCAGGTCCAGGCGTACGCCGGGTCCTCGACCGCCCGTCCGGCCTCGCCGAGCTCGAGCGGCCGGAACGTGTCGACCATGACCGCGAGCTCGTCGAAGTACTCCACTCCGATCGAGGCCTCGATCGCGCTCGGCTGCGGACCGTGGGCGTGCCCACCCGGGTGAAGCGAGATCGAGCCGATGTTGATCCCCGAACCCTTCCGCGCCTCGTAGTCCCCGCCGACGTAGAACATGACCTCGTCGGAGTCGACGTTGGAGTGGTAGTAGGGCACCGGGATCGACTGCTCGTGGTAGTCGACCTTGCGTGGGCAGAAGTTGCAGACCACGAAGTTGTGGCCCTCGAAGACCTGGTGCACGGGCGGCGGCTGGTGGACCTTGCCGGTGATCGGCATGAAGTCCTCGACGTTGAACGTGTAGGGGTACAGGCAGCCGTCCCAGCCGACCACGTCGAGCGGGTGCGTGGCGTAGGTGAGCCTCGTTCCCACGAGTCCCGACGGCCCGTTGCCGCGGTGCTTGACCAGCACCTCGACGTCGCTGCCCTCCTGGACGAGCGGCTCGCTCGGACCGTGCAGGTCGCGCTCGCAGTACGGCGCGTGCTCGAGGAGCTGGCCGTAGCGGGAGAGGTAGCGCTTGGGTGGCGCGATGTGGCTGTTGGCCTCGATCGCGTAGAGCCGGCTCTCCTCGGTCGGCACCCAACGATGGGTGGTCGCGCGCGGCAGCAGCACGTAGTCGCCTGTGCGGTAGGGCACCACACCGAAGACGGTCTCGACGGAGCCGGCCCCGCTCTCGACGTACACGCACTCGTCGCCGACGGCGTTGCGGTAGTACGGCGACTCGGCGTCGCTGACGACGTAGCTGATCCGCACGTCGCCGTTGCCCAGGACCAGGCGGCGGCCGGTGACGGGATCCACTGGTCCGCCGGTCGAGCCTGTCGAAACCAGATCGTGCAGCTTCAGGTGGCGCGGCTTGAGCGGGTGGTTCGGTGTGGTGCCCAGGTCGGGCAGCTCCCACACCCGGCTGTCCACGATCGCTGACGGGACGCCCGCGTGGTAGAGCAAGGAGGAGTCCGAGGAGAAGCCCTCCTCCCCCATCAGCTCCTCGTAGCGGAGGTTGCCCGCGTCGTCACGGAACGCGGTGTGCCGGGTGCGCGGGACGGCGCCAACGGATCGGTAGTAAGCCACGCGCTCACCATCCCTTGCGTGATCTAGCCTCGCAACCATGAGCACCTTCGACGCGTTCGTCGACGACGCCGTCTCGCTGCCTCCGCACGAGGTCCCGATCCACGATGCGACCGCGGCGTTCACTCCTCGCGCCGCCGACGCGGCCGTCGGAGCCTTCGTCCTCCGCGACACCGACCTCCCGTTGGTCCGCGGTTTCGCCGGGCCCCTGGCCGTGGTCGTGACCGGCGGCGCCGGCCAGGTGTCCGGTCCTGCGGCGCTGTGCGCACGGCTCGGGCTGAACCTGGGTCGGATCGAGATCACCCTGCGCGACCCCGACGACCTCCCCGGGAACGCACGGCGCGTGGTCGCTGCCGTCGACGACGCCCGCGCGGCCGGTTCGCTCGCCGAGGAGTCGGCGGTGCACGTCGAGATGCCTGCGACTCCGGCGGGTGCCGGCTGGCTCGCGGCGGCCGACGAGGTCGCCGCAGCCGACCTGCGACTGACGCTGCCACCCGCCCCCGATGGCCCGGCCCTGCTGGGGTGGGTCGACGCGGCGCTGGACCGGGAGCTGCCCTTCGCCTGTCGCGGCCTGCGCCACGCGATCTCCTCGGGGTCGGCGCTCGGCTTCGTGAACGTGCTGGTGGCCACGCAGCTGCTGTTCGACGGTGTGCCGGATCCGCTCGCGGTGCTGGTGGAGCAGGATCCGGCAGCCGTGGTCGCACGAGCCGGGGAGGTCGACCTGGGCCGGGCCAGGCGTTGGTTCACGTCCTTCGCGTCCGACGAGCCGGACACGTCGCTGCGCGAGCTGGCCGCTCTGGGTCTGGCCGCATGAGCACTCTCTTCGGCCTCGACAACCTGCCCTACGGCGTCTTCTCGGTGGGCGGCGACCGACCGCGGGTCGGCGTACGGCTGCACGACACGGTGGTGGACGCCCACCTGGTCACCGGGCGCGCCGAGCTCGGCGCGCCCGACCTGGGCGCGTTCATGGCGCTCGGCCCCTCGGTCTGGGCAGCGGTTCGGGAGGAGCTGGTCTCGCGAGTCCCGGACGCCGAAGGGATCCCGCTCGACTCGGTGACGATGCACCGGCCGTTCGAGGTGGCGGACTACGTCGACTTCTACTGCTCGCTGCACCACGCCACCAACGTCGGGCACATCTTCCGGCCCGACGGAGAGCCGCTCAGCGCCAACTGGAGACACCTGCCGATCGGCTACCACGGTCGCGCCGGGACGGTGGTCATCTCCGGCACGGACGTCGTCCGCCCTCGGGGCCAGCGTCCGGAGAGCGGCGGGACTCCGTCGTACGGCGCGAGCCGACGGCTCGACATCGAGGCCGAGCTCGGCTTCGTGGTGGGGGTCCCGACCTCGCTCGGCTCCTCCGTCGGGACCGCAGACTTCGCGGAGCACGTCTTCGGGGTGACGCCGCTGAACGACTGGTCGGCGCGCGACATCCAGGCCTGGGAGTCCCAGCCGCTGGGGCCGTTCCTCGGGAAGTCGTTCGCGACCTCGATCAGCCCGTGGATCACGCCGTTGGATGCCCTGTCGGCGGCGCGAGTACCCCTGCCGGGTCAGGACCCCGAGCCGCTGGACTACCTGCGGGTGTCCGAGCCTGCCGGCTACGACATCGCCTACGAGGTGGTGCTCAACGGCGAGGTGGTGAGCCGACCGCCGTACGCCTCGATGTACTGGTCGCCCGCGCAGATGCTCGCCCACCTGACCGTCAACGGGGCGTCCCTGCGCACCGGCGACCTGTTCGGGAGCGGCACGATCAGCGGCCCCGAGCGCGACCAGCGCGGCTCCCTCCTCGAGCTCAGCTGGGGCGGGCAGGAGCCGTTCGGGGACGGGCACACCTTCCTCGAGGACGGCGACGTCGTCACCCTGCGCGCCACCGCGCCCGGCGCGCTGGGCGGCCGGATCGCGCTGGGCGAGGTCACCGGGACGGTGCTTCCCGCACGGTCGGACTGACCAGGGGACAGAACGGGTGGACTTCTCGGGCAGTCCCTGACGTTCTAGGGCGTTGCAACGCGGCGCGAAGACATCAGGAATCCCCGGTTAACCGGGGATTCCTGCACCCCCTCAGCCCAGCAGCAACGACGCCCGCCAGGCGCGCTCCTGGCTCTTGGGGAGCAGGCCGTTCTCGCGGAGGAAGGCGAGCGGCTTCTCGCCCATCCACCGCATCGTCTCGCGGTAGTGCGGGTTGCCCAGCGCCGTGCGCCGACCCTCGCGCGGGTCGATGCCGACCGACTCGTAGACCAGCGGGTTCACCAGCGACCGGGCGACCATCACGCAGGTCTGGGCGGTGAGCGTCTGCTGCAGGATCAGCTGCCGCCGGGAGATGCCCTCCAGCTGCCGCTTCACCTCCTCGCGCGCGAACGTCATGTGCCGCGCCTCCTCGAGCACGTGGATGCGCGCGACCATGCGCGTCACCGGCTGCACCCGCTCGTCCTTCATCAGGTCGCGCTGCCAGGTGTCGAGGAGCTCCTCGGCCACCAGGATCGAGGCGTACGCCGACGGCCCGCGCACGACGTGGTTGAACAGTCGGCCGAGCGTGTGGATCCGCTGCGGCGGGCCATAGGCGGGTACGCCGAAGTGCGCGATCGACTTGCCGAACATCGTGGAGTGGCGGCACTCGTCGGCGACCTCGGTCAGCGCGTAGTGCATGTGCGCGCCGGTCGGGTCGTCGTCGTAGAGGTCGCGCAGCATCATCTGCATCAGCAGCAGCTCGAACCAGAGGCCGACGCTGGCGATCGAGGCGACCTCGTGCCACGACAGGGTGATCCGCTGCTCCTCGGTGAGGCCGTCCCACAGGTAGGTGCCGTAGAGCGACATCCGCTCCGGCTGCATCCCCCACAGGGTCGGGTCGACGGGGGCGTCCCAGTCGATGTCGACCTCCGGGTCGTAGGAGTGCCGCGCCGAGGACCTCAGCAGCCGCTCGGAGATCGCGTCCTGGGTGGCCGTCATGTCGCCTCCTGAATCGAAGTAACTGTTACTTCTGGTAACACCTTCGGCTACTGTGGGGCACATGCCTCGCCTCGTCAAGGACCCGGACGGCCGGAACTCCCGTTGGGACGACCACCGCGAGACCCGTCGCGCCGAGCTCGTGGAAGCGGCCGTCGCCGCCATCGACGAGCACGGCCCGTCGGCCGGCATCGCGGAGATCGCCGCGTCCGCAGGGGTCAGCAAGCCGGTGCTCTACCGCTACTTCGCCGACAAGGACGACCTCTACCGGGCCGTGGGCGCCTGGGGTGCCAACGCCGTCCTCGAGGGGATCCTCCCGGTCCTGCTCACGGACGGCCCGATCCGTCCCCGGGTCGAGAAGGGCTGCGCGGCCTACCTCCAGCTGATCTCGCGCCACCCGCACGTGTTCTTCCTGCTGGTCGAGCACCCGAACCACGAGGACCCGCTCGCCGACGGCAAGGAGATGGTCGCGGCCGCGATCTCGCGCACCCTGGGTGACGCGCTCCGCGACCTCGGCGTCGACGCCGCCGGAGCCGAGCCCTGGGCCCACGGCCTCGTCGGACTGGGGCTCTCCACCGGCGAGTGGTGGCTCCGGCGCAGGACGATGAGCCGGGCCGCGGTGTCGAGCTACCTGAGCTCGTTCGTCTGGAACGCCTTCGAGGGGATCGCGCGCGAGAACGGCGTACGCATCGACACGCAGGGCCGGTTGCGCCTGGTGAAGAGCGGGAAGAACGCATGACCGACACCCAGCACGCTCCCGGCGAGGAGTACGAGGGACCGGCACGGATCGACCAGACGGCCGTGGAGGTCCGCCTGCGCGGCCACTTCCAGCCGATCGACGGACGCTTCCACTGGTACGGCCGGATCGCGCCCGACCCCGCTCTCGAGACGCACGCCTCGGGCTCCACGGTGACCCTGGTGACGCCGTACGGCGAGGCACCGGGTCGGCTCTCCGACGTCGATCCCTGGGGTCGCTTCCGGATCAGCGGAACGGGCCGCCCGCCCTTCTGATCGGCCCCCTCGAACCACGTGGCCCGACCCGCTTTGCATATACATAGGTTCCCTATGTAATATCGGTCCAGTGAGTGACCCCCAGGTGCGCCAGCTGAGCAACGACCTCGTCGTGCTCAGCGCCCGCCTCGTCCGCGAGGTCCGGCGCAACACCACCGACCTGCACGCCGCGAGCATCCGGTTGATGAGCCTGCTCGACGAGCTCGGCCCCAGCACGGTCAGCGCGCTCGCCCAGGCCGACCGGTGCAGCCAGCCGACGATGACCGGGATCGTCAACGGACTCGTCGACAAGGGCTGGCTGCGACGCGACCCGCACCCCGACGACGCCCGCTCCACCCTGGTCTCGATGACCACCGAGGGGCGCCACAAGCTCACGGCCGTACGCCGCCGCAACGCCGATCTCGTGGCCGAGCGGATCACGTCGTCCGGTCGCTCCCCCGAGGACCTGGCCACCGCCGTGGCCGTCCTGTCCGACCTGCTCAGCCACGGCTGAGCCCACCTCGTCGCCAGAAGAAGGAAGAGATGCTGAAGCAACCACGCGCAGTCTGGGCCGTCGCCTTTGCCTGTGTCATCGCGTTCATGGGGATCGGTCTCGTCGACCCGATCCTGAAGGACATCGCCGCCCAGCTGCAGGCGACGCCCAGCCAGGTGTCGCTGATGTTCACCAGCTACATGGCGATCATGGGCTTCGCGATGCTGATCACCGGCGTCGTGTCCAGCCGCATCGGCCCCAAGCGCACCCTGCTCGCCGGGCTGACCCTGATCATCGTCTTCGCCGCGCTGGCCGGGTCGTCGGACACCGTCGGTCAGATCGTCGGCTTCCGTGCCGGCTGGGGTCTCGGCAACGCACTGTTCGTCGCCACTGCCCTCGCCACCATCGTCAGCGCCTCCTCGGGCTCGACCGCCCAGGCGATCATCCTCTTCGAGGCTGCCCTCGGCATCGGCATCGCGTCCGGCCCGCTCGTCGGCGGCCTGCTCGGTGAGCACTCCTGGCGCGCCCCCTTCTTCGGGGTGTCCTGCCTGATGATCATCGCGCTGGTCGCGACGTCGATCTTCCTGCCGACCACGCCTCCGACCGGGCGGCGTACCTCCCTGATGGACCCGTTCCGCGCACTGCGCTACCCGGCACTCCTGCTGACCGGTCTGACCGCGATCTTCTACAACATCGGCTTCTTCACGATCCTCGCGGCCGGCCCGTTCGCCCTCCCGGAGGCGACGATCCTGCAGATCGGCTGGATCTTCTTCGGCTGGGGTCTGCTGCTCGCCTTCACCTCGGTGTTCGTGGCACCGGTGGTGCAGCGCTGGTTCGGCAGCGTGCCCAGCGTCATCCTGATGCTCGTGCTGTTCGCCGCCGACCTGGCGATGATCGCCGTCTTCACCAGCACCACGGCAGTGGTGATCACCGGGATCGTGCTCTCGGGTGCGTTCATCGGCATCAACAACACGCTGATCACCGAGATCGTCATGGGAGCTGCCCCCGTCGAGCGGCCGGTGGCCTCCGCGGCGTACTCGTTCCTCCGGTTCGCCGGCGGCGCCGTGGGCCCCTACGTCGCGCTCAAGCTCGGCGAGAACGTCAGCCCGCACGCACCCTTCTGGTTCGGCGCCTGCGCCGTCCTGGTGGGCGTGGTGATCCTCGTCGCCGGACGGCGCGTGGTGTCCGGGGCCTTCGCCCCTGCGGCCCACAGCCTCGAGGAGGCCGAGGTCGAGCTCGTCGGGGACGCCGCCTGAGGCGCTGCGCTCAGGCGGGTGGGGTCGGGCTCGGGCCTACAGGTTGCCGCGCAGGTCCTGCTCGCGCTCGATGGCCTCGAAGAGCGCCTTGAAGTTGCCCTTGCCGAAGCCCAGCGAGCCGTGCCGCTCGATCAGCTCGAAGAACACGGTGGGACGGTCACCCAGCGGCTTGGTGAAGATCTGCAGCAGGTAGCCGTCCTCGTCGCGGTCGACCAGGATCCCCCGCTTCTGGAGCTCCTCGATCGGCGCGCGCACGTTGCCGATGCGGGCGCGCAGCTCGGGGTCCTCGTAGTAGGAGGCCGGGGTGCTCAGGAACTCGACGCCGTTGGCGCGCAGGGCGTCGACGGAGGCGAGGATGTCGCCCGTCGCGACAGCGAGGTGCTGAGCGCCGGCGCCGCGGTAGAAGTCGAGGTACTCGTCGATCTGTGACCGCTTCTTGGCGATCGCCGGCTCGTTGAGCGGGAACTTCACCCGGTGGTTGCCGCTCGCGACCACCTTGCTCATCAGCGCGGAGTAGTCGGTGGCGATGTCGTCACCGATGAACTCGGCCATGTTCGTGAAGCCCATGACCTTGTTGTAGAACTCCACCCACTCGTCCATGTGACCGAGCTCGACGTTGCCGACGATGTGGTCGAGCGCCTGGAAGAGCCGCTTGGGCTGGCCCTCGGGGCGGACCCAGGTGCTCTCCCTGGCGACGTAGCCCGGCAGGTACGGGCCGTCGTAGCGCGAGCGGTCGACGAGGGTGTGCCTGGTCTCGCCGTACGTCGCGATGGCGGCGATCCGGATGGTGCCGTGCTCGTCGGTCAGCTCCTCGACCTCACGGACGACGGTGGCACCGACCTTCCGGGCCTGGGCGATGCAGCGGTCGACGTCGGGGACCTCGAGCGCGATGTCGACGACGCCGTCCCCGTGCCGCCGGTGGTGGTCGGCGAGCGGGCTGTCGGGGTCGACCGCACCGTTGATCACGAACCGGATCGAGCCGGAGCGGAGCACGAACGACTTGTGGTCGCGGTTGCCGTTCTCCGGGCCGGAGTACGCCTCGAGCTCCATCCCCCAGGCGGACTGGTAGTAGTGCGCGGTCTGGGTCGCGTTGCCGACGACGAAGACGATCGAGTCCCAGCCGGTCACCGGGAACACGTCACGGTCCTCGTCGTACTCCACGAGGCCGACCAGCTGCTGGAGCTGCTCGAGGGTCAGGTCGGCGCGAATCTCTTCGGGGGTCAGCGAGGTCATGGACATACCGTCGCCGCTGGGCGACAATCTGCGCAACCGAGCGTCGACACGCTGAACAACTTGTCCAACCAGGAGCCTTCTCGTGGACAGACTCGACCGCAACCTGATCGAGCTGTTCGCAGCCGAGCCACGGGTGGGCGTGCTGGAGGCGTCCCGGCGCCTCGGGGTCGCCCGCGGCACCGTCCAGGCCAGGCTCGACCGGCTCCAGTCCTCCGGAGTGGTCTCCGGCTGGGGACCGCAGCTCGAGCCGGCCGCGCTGGACCACCCGGTCACCGCCTTCCTGACCCTGGAGATCCGGCAGGGCCCCGCCCGCGAGGGTGGGCACGACGCCGTGGGCAGCCACCTGGCCACGATCCCCGAGCTCCTCGAGGCCTGCACGATCACCGGGCCCGGCGACATCTGGTGCCGGGTCGTCGCCAGGTCCAACACCGACCTCCAGCGGGTGATCGACCGGGTGCTCGCGCACGACGGGATCGTGCGCTGCTCGACGGTGATCGCGCTCGCCACCCAGGTGCCGCACCGGGTGCTGCCGCTGCTGGGGACAGTGGTCGGGTAACCCCCGCGGGTTGAGGAGCGAGCGCCAACGAGGGTCTCGAAACCACCGAGCGGCCAGGTGCGCCAGACTCGGCCCATGAGGCTGCACGAGTTCCCCCGCCACCCGCTGACCTTCGGCCCCAGCCCCGTCCACCGGCTCGACCGGCTGAGCGCGCATCTCGGCAGCGCCTCCGTCTGGGCCAAGCGTGAGGACTGCAATTCCGGTCTGGCCTTCGGCGGCAACAAGACCCGCAAGCTGGAGTACATCGTCCCGGACGTGCTGGCGAAGGGGGCGGACACCCTGGTCTCGATCGGCGGCGTCCAGTCCAACCACACCCGGCAGGTGGCGGCCGTCGCGGCACACCTGGGACTGGGTTGCCGGCTGGTCCAGGAGCGGTGGGTCGACTGGGACGACCCGGTCAACGACAAGGTCGGCAACATCCTGCTCTCGCGGATCATGGGGGCCGACGTGCGGCTGGACGAGAGCGGCTTCGACATCGGGATCCGGCCGTCGTGGGAGGAGGCCATCGCCGAGGTCGAGGCCGCCGGCGGCACGCCGTACGCCATCCCGGCCGGGGCCTCCGAGCACCCGCTGGGCGGCCTGGGCTTCGCCAACTGGGCCTTCGAGGTCGCCGCCCAGGAGCAGGAGCTCGGCGTCTTCTTCGACACGATCGTGGTCTGCACGGTCACCGGCTCCACGCATGCCGGGATGATCGCCGGCTTCGCCGCCCTCGAGGAGCAGACCGGTCGCCGCCGTCGCGTCCTCGGCATCGACGCCTCGGCCACGCTGCAGAAGACGCGCGACCAGGTCCAGCGGATCGCGCGCAACACCGCGGCGCTGATCGAGCTCGGTCGCGACCTGCGCGACGACGAGATCACCGTGCTGGAGGGCTGGGCAGGTGACCTCTACGGGATCCCGGTCGAGTCGACCATCGAGGCGATCCGGCTCAGCGGCCGGCTGGAGGGGATGATCATCGACCCGGTCTACGAGGGGAAGTCGATGGCCGGGCTCGTGGACCTCGTCACGAGCGGCGAGATCCCCTCCGACTCGACGGTGCTCTACGCCCACCTCGGCGGCCAGCCGGCGCTGAACGCGTACTCCGGCATCTTCGACTGACCTGCCCGCCGGGCGGCGTACTGACCCCACGAAACTGTCGCGCTGCCACCGTTGCAACGTGGGGCAAGTGACGGTTTCACTGGTAACCAGTGAAACCGCCGCCCCTACCCGCGCCTGGCCCACTCCCGCAGCAGCTCGATGCGCTGGCTCAGCTGGCTGGCGGTGGCGGCGGCTGCTGCGGGACCGCCGCACTCCTTGCGCAGGGCGGCGTGGGTGACGCCGTGAGGTTGGCCGGTGCGGTGGTGCCAGGCGGCGACGAGACCGTTGAGCTCGCGGCGCATGGTGGCGAGCTGCTCGTGCGTCGAGACCTCGCGCGGCTCGGGTGAGGCCGCCGAACCAGGCGTACGCCGACGCGCCCGCTCGCTCTGCCGGTGCTTGAGCAGGTCGCGCACCTGGTCGGCCTCGAGGAGGCCCGGGATACCGAGGAAGTCCATCTCCTCCTCGGAGCCCACGTGGACCTCCCCCGCGTGGCCGAACTCGGCGCCGTCGTAGAGCACCCGGTCGAACGTGGCCTGCGACCCGAGTGCCTGGAACGGCAGCAGCTCCTCCTCGCCGGACGCGTTCTCTGCCTGCTGCGCCTGCTGCAGGAGGTCGTCCTCGGCGGCGAAGATGTCGCCCTCGTCGGTGATCTTGCGGCCGAGCACGTGGTCGCGCTCGACCTCCATCTCGGAGGCGTGTGCCAGCAGCACCGGCACCGAGGGCAGGAAGATCGAGGCGGTCTCCCCCCGTTTCCGGGCCCGGACGAACCGGCCGACCGCCTGGGCGAAGTACAGCGGGGTCGAGGTCCGCGTCGCGTAGACGCCGACAGCCAGCCGCGGCACGTCGACACCTTCGGAGACCATCCGCACCGCCACCATCCACCGGGACCCGTCCCCGGCGAACGTCGCGATCTTCTTCGAGGCGGCCTTCTCGTCGGACAGCACGACCGTGGGCTTCTCCCCCGCGATGGTCGTGAGCACCTTGGCGTAGGCGCGAGCCGACTCCTGGTCACTCGCGATCACCAGGCCACCGGCGTCGGGCACGTGCCGACGAACCTCGGAGAGGCGACGGTCGGCTGCGGCGAGGACCGACGGGATCCACGAGCCGCCCGGGTCGAGCGCCGTACGCAACGCCTGGGCCGTGAGGTCCTTGGTGAGCGGTTCGCCGAGCCGGGCCGCGACCTCGTCACCGGCCCGCGTGCGCCACTGCATCGAGCCGCTGTAGGCCATGAACAGGACCGGTCGGACGACGTGGTCGGCGAGCGCGTGCGCGTAGCCGTACGTGTAGTCGGCGACCGAGCGGGGGATGCCGTCGTCTCCCGGCGCATAGGTCACGAACGGGATCGGGTTGATGTCGGAGCGGAACGGGGTCCCGGTCAGCGCGAGCCGGCGCCTGGCGGGTTCGAACGCCTCACGCACGGCCTCGCCCCAGGAGAGGGCGTCCCCCGCGTGGTGCACCTCGTCGAGGATCACCATGGTGTTGAACCGCTCGGTGCGGATCCGGTGTGCCAGCGGGTTGGCGGCGACTCCCGCGTAGGTCAGCGCGATGCCGACGAAGTCGCTGCTGCTGCGGCCGGTGCGCCCGGAGTACGCCGGGTCGAGCGGGATGCCGACCTTGGCAGCAGCCTCGGCCCACTGGGTCTTGAGGTGCTCGGTCGGAGCGACCACGGTGATCCGGTCCACCACCCGGCGCGCCAGCAGGTCGGCGGCGACCGTGAGCGCGAACGTCGTCTTGCCCGCTCCCGGCGTCGCCACCGCCAGGAAGTCGCGTGGGCTCGACTCCTGGTAAGCGTTCAGTGCGGCCGTCTGCCACGCGCGCAGGCTCGTCGCCGTGCCCCAGGCGGCGCGGTCCGGATAGGCCGGTGGGAGGTCGAGCTGAACGGTGGAACTGGAGTCGGGCGCAGTGTCTCCCTCAGCCAAGCGTCACATCCGCCATTTCATGAAGGCAGTGTCCATCCGCTGCACCTGACCCCGGGTCAGCAGGTTCATGCATGCGTCCTCGGAGTAGTCCATGAAGTTGCGCACCGGGTCGCGTCCCGGAGCCGTGCAGGTGTCCCGCGTCGTCTCGCAGTAGAAGCTGGGCTCGGCCTCGGCGGCTGTGTCGGCGACGAGGTCGCCCTGGGGGCCGCAGCCTCCCTGGAAGGTGTGGAACAGCCCGAGCCAGTGACCGGTCTCGTGGATCACGGTGTCGCCGAGGTTGTAGCCGACCGCGCGACCACCGGAGAGCGCAGCCACGTTGACGCTGACGCCGTCGAGCCGTTTTGCCCCGGCGTACTGCCAGGGAAAGCGCGACCAGCCGAGTGCCGGCTGGTCGCCGCTGGGCCCGCCGCCGTTGATGTAGATGTTCAGCGTGCGTGCGTTGCCGACGTGCAGGGCACGCTTCATGCGCTTGTCGCGGGGCCCGTTGAAGTAGGCGTGGTACCAGCCGTCGCGCTTGGTGTAGGAGGTCTTCTTCAGCGTGAAGCGATAGCGGGTCGCCGCGCTGAGCTGGTTCTGGTTGCCGGCCATGCCGTTGTTGAGCGTCGAGATCAGCTTGCGGACCCGCCTCGGTCCGATCGGTTTGCGCTCACCCTTGTGGGTGCCCTTGATCACGTGGACGTACGTCGGGATCCCGACGTGCGAAGGCAGGCGAGGGACCACCTCGCGGGTGACGAAGCTCCTCTTGGTCTCCTGAGCGGGAAGCGCGTTGAGGTCCGCCTGGGTCACGTTGGTCGTGTCGCCGTGCTCGCGCCACCCGGGGATCTTCCGCGAGCTCGGGGCCAGGTCTGCGGCGGCGCCGTTGACGCACGGAACCGCTCCGACGGCGGCCACCGGAGCTGCCGATGCCGACTGAGCCGTGACCGCGGGCAGGCCGATCAGCGCCAGGCCCGTCACCAGGACGGCCGCGCTGCGGAACCGACTCACGCGTCGTCCCCGGCCTGCATGCCGTTCCAGATCTCCTGGCACTCGGGGCAGACGGGAAACTTCTGGGGGTCGCGACTCGGGATCCAGACCTTGCCGCACAGGGCGACGACCGGCGTCCCGTTGACCATGGCCTCCATCAGCTTGTCCTTGGGGACGAAGTGGGAGAGGCGTTCGTGGTCGCCGTTGTCGGTCGGCTGGGTGCGTTCGTCGCGACGGGTGTCCTCCAGGACATCGGTCCCGAATCCCGCTGTCTGTTGGCTGCTCACCGAAGCATCGTAACCGCTGCGGGTGACGGTTGCCCGCACCCCGGGACCCAGCCAGTCAGGCGCCAGTCACGGGCCCGGCTGGGCCTGGCATGGGCCAGGCATGGCGAAACCCCAGGCCCTGGAGGGAGGGAGAGTTCGCGGAGGGAGGGCCGCGACGGGCCTGGGGTCACGCCGTTCTGGGGGATCAGGCGGCGAGAGTCGCCTTGATCCGGGCCACGAAGGCCTCCCTGGCGACGGCGTCGGGAGCCGTGGCGTCGGGCGTCTCGATGGGGGTCCGCGTGCGCACGAGGTGGGTGCGACGGAGGAAGGCGGTCCAGTTCATGCTGTTCACCTTTCTGGATGATTTCACATACCGAAGGTACGTACTTAGAGTATGTAGCCGACCAATCGTATGCAAACCTGACGTGTCCAGATGCGGCGTGACCTCACCCACACCGAGGTCGGTGCCGCCCTAGACTGCACGGATGACCCGCTCGGCCGACCGGCTCCTGACCGGCCTCCCCAAGGTCGGGGGATCCTCCCGCCGCCAGCAGTACTCCGCGTCGACCAAGAGGGCGCTCATCGAGGTGGCCACCACCCAGTTCACCGAGCACGGGTACGGCGGCACCAGCCTCGACGCGATCGTGGCCGGGGCCCGGGTCACCAAGGGCGCCCTGTACCACCACTTCAGCGGCAAGCAGGGCGTCTTCGAGGCGGTCTTCGCCAAGGTCGAGGACGATGCCGCGAAGGTCATCAAGGCGGCGCTGAAGGGCACCGACGACCCGTGGGACAAGGCGTTGGCGGGGCTGCGCTCGTTCCTCGCGGTGGTCCAGGACCCGACGTACCAACGGGTCGTGATCCAGGACGGTCCCGCCATCCTGGGCTACGAGCGGTTCCGCGAGCAGGAGGAGCGCTCCAGCTACGGGATCGTGCAGGACATCGTCGGGTCGGTGCTGGAGGCGTCCACCTACGAGCTGGACGAGCCGATGAAGCAGACCTTCAGCCGGATCTTCTTCGGCGCGATGTCCGCCGCGGGCGAGAGCGTCAGCTCGGCCGAGGACCCGGCCCAGGCCGTGGCCCGCATCGAGGCGGCGATCGGCTTCATCCTCGAGGGCCTGCGGCAGCTGGCAGAGCAGGGAATCGTGCTCACCGACCCTGCGCCTGCTCCGGGAGCGAACTAGGGACTCAACCCGCGAACCCGCCCACTACGGGAACCAGACGCGGGCTCGAGGTCACTTGCGGAAGGCGACCCTGCCACCGGCCTGGTCGGTCGGCACCAGCTCGATCCACACGTGGCCGGCCGGCACCTTCATCGGACCCGCCGCGGTGCGCAGCCGCACCGGAGCCCGCTTGGCCCGTTTCGACCAGGTGCCGCGCACGACCTGTCCCTTGTGGAAGAGCATCGCCGGGCCCCTGCCGAAGTAGAGCGTCTCGGGGACCTTGTTGCCGGCCGGGTCGCGGTAGCCCGCGTCGCCCTGCCGAACGCGGAGGACGAGCACGCTGTCGGGGACGAACCGGTCGCCCTGGCCGGCGTTGCTGTTCTCGTTGACGTAACGGCCACCACGGTAGGTCCAGGACGTCGTGTGCGAACGGCTGAAGATCGCGTCGAGACTTCGGGCGGGCTGGCCGCCGGAGAAGTCGGCCTCCTTGCCCCACGGCAGGTAGCTCGCCGGGACGATGGCCTTCTTCTCCACGGCCTTGGCGAGCTCGGGCATGTGCACCATCAGGTTGTACGGCGCCCTGCGACTGCCCTCGCGGAAGTAGCCGGGGCCGCCCTCGGTGAAGAAGGTGACGTTGGCGCGCTTCATCCGCGCCAGGGTGGGCGGCGCCGCTCCGCTGGCCACGATCACGCCGTGGGCGGGCTTCACGATCCCGATGTCGGAAGCACGCATCGAGCGCACGGGCCCGGCCACGTCGGGCAGCTGCTGGTAGAAGAAGACCGCCAGCCGCGTCATGCCGCCCTCGACCAGCTCCTCGGTGATCAGGTCGGCCTTCTTCAGGCCCACCTGCGGGCGGCTGTTCTCGGTGTTGTCGATCTTGGTGACCAGCACCGGTCGATCCGGGGTGGCGCCGGTGACCGGCTCCCCGGTCAGCGGCCACAGCGCCGCCAGCTCGGTCCCGCCCGCGACCGGCTGGGAGTCGGGCTTGTCCGCGTCGCTGTCCTTGCCGCCACAGGCTGCGAGCGTGGCGCAGAGGACGACGGCGGTGAGGACGGCCGTGAAGCGGGCAGAGCCGACCCTGGATGCGCGAGCGCGAGCGAACATGTGCGTCAGCATGGCAAGGCGGGCCCCACGATCTGCGCAGGGCCCGCCGTTGTCGCCGAGTAAATTCACCTGGCTCAGATCTTGGCACCGCCATCGACGTAGAGCGTCTGGCCGGTGATGTACGACGCCTCGTCGCTGCACAGGAACGCAGCCGCGGCGGCGATGTCCTCGGGGGCCCCGACCCGCTTGACCGGGTTGGACTCGGCAGCAGCGGCGCGGAAGTCCTCCACGCTGACCCCCAGCCTGCGGGCGGTGTCGTCGGTCATCTCGGTCGCGATGAACCCCGGCGCGATCGCGTTGACGTTGACCCCGAACTTGCCCAGCTCGAGCGCCAGCGTGCGGGTGAAGCCCTGCACTCCCGCCTTGGCGGCGGAGTAGTTGGCCTGGCCCCGGTTGCCGTTGGCCGAGACGCTGGAGAGGTTCAGGATCTTGCCGTACTTCTGGTCCACGAAGGTCTTCTGCACGGCCTTGCTCATCAGGAAGGCGCCCTTGAGGTGGACTCCCATGACGGCGTCCCAGTCGTCCTCGGACAGCTTGAACAGCAGGTTGTCGCGGGTGATGCCGGCGTTGTTCATCAGGATGTGGACGCCGCCGAGCTCGTCGAGCACGCGAGCCACGGCTGCCTCGACGGAGGCGCCGTCGGAGACGTTGCACGCGACGCCGATGGCCTTGGCGTCGCCGCCGAGGTCGGCTGCGGTGGCGCTCGCCTGGTCCTCGTCGAGGTCGAGGATCGCCACCGAGGCGCCCTCCTCGGCGAACCGCTTGGCGGAGCCGGCGCCGATCCCGCGCGCTGCCCCCGTGACGATTGCTACCCGTCCGTCGAATCGACCCATCTGGCCTTGTCCTCTCGAATTCGCTGCTGGCCCGCTTGTCTGGCCGCCGGTCACTCTATTTGGGCCTCCAACGCCGTGCTGATCCGGGCTGCCCAAGCGTCGCGGTCGGCCGTGTCGGCGTACCTGGTGCGCGGCCAGAAGAAGCCCCGGAGTCCGTCTCCCTTGGTGCGGGGCACGACGTGGCAGTGCAGGTGCGGCACCGACTGGGAGACGGTGTTGTTGATCGCCACGAACGACCCCTCGGCGGCGAGCCCGTCGACCATCGCCCGGGAGAGCCGCTGGGCCGCCGCGAGGAACGGGTCGCGCAGCGGTGCGGGCAGGTCGGGCAGCGTGACGACGTGCTGCGCGCGGGACGAGCAGGGTGTGTCCCTTGAACAGCGGCCGGATGTCGAGGAACGCGACGAAGTCGTCGTCGCTCCACGCGATCGAGGCTTCGGTCTCCCCCGCGGCGATCTGGCAGAACAGGCAGGCCGGCATCAGGTGCTCACCTGCCGAGCGGTCCCTCGGCGTCGCTCGACGACCGGCGACCCGAACGGGCGAGCACGAGCACGAGGGCCACGAGCGCGGCGATCGCCGCCGCGGCGAAGCCCCAGCTGTCGACGGCCATGAAGTCCTCGTCACGGAGGAGGTTGAGCACGAGCCCTCCGAGCCCTCCGGCGATCGCGCCGACACCGAGCTGGATCTGCAGCGACGGGTCACCGTCGTCGTGCTTGAACAACCAGACCAGACCGCCCACGATCACACCGGCCACGAGGTAGGCGAACATGCGCGACAAGATATCGGGTGCCGCCGACACTCCGGGATGGTTCAGCTGAGCTGGTCGGGCTGGACGTCCGACTTGTGGCCGAGGTCCGAACCGACCGGGTTGCCGGCGCCCTCGGACCCGGCGTGGCGACGAGTCGCCTTCTCGAGCCGGATGATGATCGACTTGTAGCTGGGCTGGTTGCTCCCCTTGGCCGTCGAGTCCAGCGGGGTCAACGGGTTGACCTCGGGGTAGTAGGCCGCCGCGCAGCCGCGAGGGGTGTCGTACTCGACGATGCGGAAGGACGGCACCGACCGCTCCGTGCCGTCCTGCCACTCACTGACCAGGTCGACCAGGTCACCGTCGGCGAAGCCGAAGGCCTCGATGTCGTCGGCATGCATGAACACCACGCGCCGGCCACCGGAGATGCCCCGGTAGCGGTCGCTGAGCCCGTAGATGGTGGTGTTGAACTGGTCGTGGCTGCGCAGGCTCTGCAGCACCAGCCGGCCCTCGGGGACCGCGACCACCTCCATCGGGCTCACGCTGAACAGGCCCTTGTCGGCCTTGGTCGGGAACGTGCGGGAGTCCCGTGGCGGGTGCGGCAGCACGAAGCCACCGGGCTGGACGACCTTCTCGTCGTACGCCGCACAGCCCGGCACCACGTGCGAGATCGCGTTGCGGATGTGGGTGTAGTCCGCGCGGTACTCCGACCACGGCACCGGTCCCGAGGTGCCGAGGGTGGCCTCGGCCACGCTGCAGACGATGTCGACCTCCGACCTCAGGAACGGGCTGGCGGGCTTCAGGGGGCCACGCGAGGCGTGCACCGCCGACATCGAGTCCTCGACGGTGACGCGTTGGTCGACTCCCCCGGTGTGGTCCTGCTCGCTCCGGCCCAGGGCGGGCAGGATCAACGAGACGCGGCCGCACCGGACGTGGGAGCGGTTGAGCTTGGTCGAGACGTTGACCGTCAGCTCGGCCTGCTCCATCGCCTCCTCGGTCACCACCGTGTCGGGAGCAGCGGAGACGAAGTTGCCGCCCATCGCGAAGAAGACCTTCACCTTGCCGTCGCGCAGGGCGCGGATCGCGTCGACGGTGTCGAGACCGTGCTCGCGAGGAGGCTCGAAGCCGTACTCGTCGCGGATCGCGTCGAGGAAGTGGTCCGGCACCTTCTCCCAGATCCCCATCGTCCTGTCGCCCTGCACGTTGGAATGACCCCGCACCGGGCACAGTCCCGCGCCGGGCTTGCCGATGTTGCCCTGCAGGAAGGCGACGTTGACGAACTCCTTGATCGTCGCGACCGCGTTGCGGTGCTGGGTGATGCCCATCGCCCAGCAGTGCACGGTGGCGTCGGAGGCGAGCATCATGTCGGCCGCCTCCTGGATCTGGTCGCGGGTGAGCCCGGTCGCCTCGAGCACCTGCGGCCAGTCGAGGGTCTTGATCTCGCGGGCCCAGTCCTCGAAGCCGGTCGTGCAGCGCGCGATGAAGTCGCGGTCCAGGACGGAGCCGTCGTTGCCGGCCGCCTCCTCGGCCTCCAGGATCAGGTAGCCGATCGCCTGCCACAGGGCCAGGTCGCCGTTGATCCTGATCGGCAGGTGGAGGTCGGAGAGACCGGTGCCGACGCCGACGACCCCTCTGGGCGTCTGGGGGTTCTTGAACCTCATCAGACCGGCCTCGGGCAACGGGTTGATGGAGAGGATCTTCGCGCCGTTCTGCTTGGCGATCTCCAGCGCGGACAGCATCCGGGGGTGGTTGGTGCCCGGGTTCTGGCCGCTGATCACGATGAGCTTCGCCGTGTGGACGTCCTCGAGGCTGACCGAGCCCTTGCCGATGCCGATCGTCTCGGCCAGCGCCACCGAGGTCGACTCGTGGCACATGTTGGAGCAGTCGGGGAGGTTGTTGGTGCCGAAGGCGCGTGCGAAGAGCTGGTAGGCGAACGCCGCCTCGTTGGAGACCTTGCCGGAGGTGTAGAAGACCGCTTCGTCAGGGCTCTCCAGCCCGCGGAGGGTCTCCCCGATCAGCTCGAAGGCCTCGTCCCAGCCGATCGGCTCGTAGTGCGTCGCGTCGCGGCGCCGTACGACGGGATGGATCAGCCGGCCCTGGTGACCGAGCCAGTAGTCGGTGTGCTTGCGCAGGTCCTCGATGCTGTTCTGCTCGAAGAACGCCGGGAGGATGTGCTCGGTGGTGGCCTCCTCGGCGACGGCCTTCGCGCCGTTCTCGCAGAACTCGGCCGGATGGCGGTGGCCCGGTGCCGGGTCGGGCCACGCGCAGCCCTGGCAGTCGAAGCCGTCGACCTGGTTGAGCTTGAGCAGGGTCCGGGCCGTGCGGGTCACGCCCATGCTCCCGATGGCCCGCTTCATCGAGACCATCACGGCGGGGACACCGGCCGCGGACTTCTTGACGTGCCCGACCTCCACGTCCTGCTCGTCGATGTCGGCCAGCGGTGAGGTCCGTCGAATCGCCATGACCCCTGCGTACCCATGACGGCTCGATGCACGCCCGCGGGCCGGTACTACGACCAATGCCCGATGGCACGGCGCCCGTCGGAGATCCGAGAGTGGTGGCAACACCGGGACAGCCGGTCCACATCTGGAGGATCACCATGAAGCGCACGACGATCACCACAGCGGCAGCCGGGCTGCTCACCCTCGCCCTCGTCGGCGGTGGCGCCGGTGCAGCACAGGCCAAGGGCGGCCACGACCGCGAGGTCCGCAGGGCCGGCCACTGCTCGGCGGCCACCGTCTGGAAGGTCAAGGCCAAGCACGACGACGGCCGGATCGAGGTCGAGGTCGAGATCGACTCGAACCGCAACGGCCAGCGCTGGTCGGTGGCGATCGCCGACAACGGCGCACGCGTCTTCACCGGCTCCCGTAGGACGCACGCCCCGAGCGGTTCGTTCGAGGTCGAGCGGAAGATCGCGAACCGCGCCGGGACGGACCGCATCACCGCGCTGGCCCGCAACGCGAGGACCGGCGAGCGCTGCTACGGCGGCGTCGCCCTTCCCTGATCCGGTCGACCGACCGGACCAGCCTGAGACACTGACCACGGAGGAATCCCATGAAGCGCATGCAGATCTACGCGGTGGCGATCGTCGCCGCCCTCGTCCCGGCCGTGCTCGGCCTCTGGGGCAACGCGTCGTTCTCCCAGGACGTGCCCGTCCGGGTCCCGGCGTCCGCGAAGACGACCCCGGCCACGCCCACGGCCACCCCGACCGAGGACCGCGGCCGCGGTCGTGACCACGCCGAGGACTCCCCCTCGGCCACGCCCACCGCTCGACCCACCGCCCACCCCACGGCCGACGACCGCGCCGACGACCAGGGCCGCCGACACGGCGGCCACGGCGCGGACGACGCTGCCGGGGACGACCACGGCGGGAACCACGCCGAGCCCGGCGACGACCACGGTGGTGACCGCGCTGACAACAGCGGCTCGGGTCGCTCGGGTGGCTCCGGTTCGGACGACAGCTCCGGCTCTGGCTCCGGCCACGGGTCCGGTGGCGGCCACGGCGGCGACGACAGCGGCAGCGACGACAGTGGGGGGTCGGGTGGCCACGGGTCCGACGACTGATCCACCGGAGCCGACGCAGCCGCTCCAGGTCCTCGGAGGCTCCCCGCCAGCAATGGGCGGGGAGCCGCCGGCGTCTGCCGATGCCCCGACCCAGGCCACTGCCCCCGCCTGGGTGCTCGTCGCCCGGCCGGAGCAGGAGGCGCTCGCCGGGCCACCGCTGAGCACCCGGCGTGTGGTGGTCCAGCTCGTCGCCGGCATCCTCGTCGTGCTGGCCGCGGTCACGATCGGTGGATCGCTCGCGGCCCGCCGGCTCGCGGAGCGCGAGGCGGTCAACGACGCCGCCCAGATCGCCGACGTGCTCGCCGAGACGGTGATCCAGCCCGAGCTCACGGACGCCCTGTACGCCGGGTCCCCCGCGGCTCAGCGTCAGTTCGACCAGCTGGTCCGGGATCGCGTGCTCGGCGAGAACGTCGTCCGCGTGAAGATCTGGAGCCCCCAAGGAAAGGTCCTCTACTCCGACCAGCCCGAGCTCATCGGCCGCACGTTCCCGCTCGACCCCGAGGAGCGCGAGGTGCTCACCGCTCCGCGCACGGTGGCCGAGATCTCCGACCTCGACCGCGCGGAGAACTCCCTGGACCGACAGATCGGCGACAAGCTGGTGGAGGTCTACCGCCCGGTCTGGACCTCCACGGGCCAGGAGGCCCTCTTCGAGATCTACGCGCCGTACGACCAGGTCGGGAAGCGCACCAGCCAGCTGTGGCGTGGTTTCGCGGGGGTGACCCTGAGCAGCCTCCTGCTCTTCGTGGTGCTGGTGGCGCCCTTGGTGTGGCACCTGCTCTCCCGTGTACGTCGCTCCCAGCGCCAGCGTGAGCTGCTGCTGCAGCGCGCCGTGGACGCCTCGGACGCCGAGCGACGCAGGATCGCCGCGACCCTGCACGACGGACCGGTGCAGGACCTCGCCGCGACCTCGTTCGTGATCGCCGGCGCCACCGCGCACGCCGAGTCCGCCGGCCGTACGCGCCTGGCGGAGGAGCTGCGCAGCGTCGCGGGATCCGTGCGCACCAGCATCCGCGCCCTGCGCAGCCTGTTGGTCGACATCTACCCACCGAGCCTCGCCCAGGCCGGGCTGCCCGTGGCCCTGACCGACCTCGCCCAGACCGTCCGGGCCCCGGGGCTCACCGTGGTGGTCGAGCCCGTCCAGGACGCGGAGCTCGGTCTCCGACCCGACCAGGAACGGCTCGTCTACCGCGTCGCCCAGGAGACCCTGCGCAACGCGGCCAAGCATGCGACTCCCTGCATCGTGCGCGTCTCGCTGCACCGCGAGGGCGAGGACGTCCTGCTCGACGTCGTCGACGACGGTCGTGGCTTCGACCCCACCGCCACGCTCGCCGACCCCGAGCACGGCCACTTCGGGCTGCAGCTGCTGGCCGAGCTCGCCGCCACCGGCGGCGCTACCTTGCAGGTGGCCTCGGCGCCCGGCCAAGGGACCCACTGGCAGCTGCAGGTGCACCCCGGCTCGACCTACGACATGGAGACCGAGTGATGACGAGAGTGCTCCTGGTCGACGACCACGCCATGGTCCGCACGGGCATCGCCACGCTGCTCGGCGTCACCGACGACCTCGAGGTCGTCGGCCAGGCCTCGGACGGCGAGGAGGCCGTGTCCGTGGCGGCGGAGACCCGCCCGGACGTGGTGCTGATGGACCTCTCCATGCCCGGCGTCGACGGCGTCGAGGCGACCCGACGGATCCTCGCCGACCAGCCCGCGGTGCGGATCGTGGTGCTCACGTCGTTCTCCGACCGGGTCCGGGTCGGCGACGCCCTGGCCGCCGGTGCCGTGGGTTACCAGCTCAAGGACTGTGAGCCGGCCGACCTGCTCACGGCGGTGCGCTCGGCCGCGGCCGGGCACGTCCCGATCGACCCGAGGGTCGCAGGGGTGCTGCTCCCCGAGGCGAAGGGCGGCCGTCCCGAGGACCTGGTCAGCCCACGGGAGATCGAGGTGCTCCAGCTCGTCGCCGAGGGCATGGCCAACAAGCAGATCGGGCGCCGACTGGGCATCAGCGAACGCACCGTGAAGGCGCACCTCGGTCGTGTCTTCCGACAGATCGGCGTCGCCGACAGGACGAGTGCCGCCATGTGGGCCCGCGACAACCTGGGCAAGTCCTCCGGCTGACACGTCAGGCGACGGACAGCGGCTCGATCTCCTCACGGGCTCCCGTGCGTTCTGCGCCGACGCCCGCCGCCACGACGAACCCGATGCCGAGCACGGCGAGCAGGTTCGGCACCTGGCCGAGCAGCACGAGGCCGATCAGCAGCGCGATGGCGGGTTCGAGGCTCATCAGGGTGCCGAACGCCGCGGTGGTGAGCCGACGCAGCGCCAGCATCTCGAGGGTGAACGGCACGACCGGCAGGAGCACGGCGAGTCCGATCCCGACCAGCCAGAGCTCCGGCGTCATCCTCGCGAGGGTCTCCGGCCCGGCGACCAGCGAGGCGACCAGTGCGGCGACGGGCATCGAGATCGACAGACCGGTGACACCGGAGACCTCGTCGCCGACCCGCTGGGTCAACAGGATGTACGCCGCCCAGCACCCGGCCGCGGCCAGCGCGAAGGCCACGCCGACCGGGTCCGCCTGACCCGACCAGGGCTGCGTCAGCAGCAGGACACCGACACCCGCGAGCACTGGCCAGGTGAGCCGGTGCGCGCCACGGCCGCGGGCGACCGCCACCCCGAGCGGCCCGAGGAACTCCAGCGCACTCGCCATCCCCAGCGGCAGCCGTGCGACGGCGGCCATGAACAGGAGGGTGAGTCCCGCGATCACCACCCCGAGGAGCGCGCTGGCCACGAGGCCCGACCGGGTGAACCGCACCCGCCAGGGGCGGCCGATCAGCACCATCAGCGCACCTGCCCAGACCAGGCGGAGCCACGCAGCCCCCTCGGCGCCGAGCTGGTCGATCAGCCCCACCGAGACCGCGAGCCCGAGCTGCACGCACAGCATCGACGCGGTCGCCATCAGGGCACCGGTCCGGGCCGGCGACCTGGTCCGGCCCGTGCTCCGGGCCTCGACGAGGGGCTGGGTGAGGGTCATGGCTCCAGTGAAGCCGCACAGAACCGTTCACGTCCACGTCAATGCAGTGGACGTAACGTTCATGATTCATGGACAATCATCGGATGGACGTCCGCCGGCTGCACCTGCTCCTCGAGCTGTCCCGCCTGGGGTCGATGCGTGAGGTCGCCGACACCCACGGACTGACCACCTCCACGGTCTCGCAGCAGATCGCGGCGCTGGCCCGCGAGGTCGGCGCCCCCCTGGTCGAGCCCGAGGGTCGCCGGGTCCGGCTCACGCCGGCCGGACGACGCCTGGCGGACCACGCCGTCACGATCCTCGCCGCGGTCGACGCCGCCCGGCTCGACCTCGATCCGGACGCCGAACCCGAGGGAACGGTCCGGGTCGGCGGCTTCGCGACGGCGATCCTCACCTCGCTGCTCCCGGTCGTCGAGGAGCTGGCACAGAGCCACCCCGAGGTGGAGGTGGTGATCAGCGAGTTCGAGCCGCTCGAGGCGTTCGCCCTGCTCGAGGACGACGACCTGGACCTCGCCCTGACCTACGACTACAACCTCGCGCCGGCGGCCCCGGCAGCGACGCTCGAGCTGGTGCCGCTGTGGACGTCGAGCTGGGGACTGGCGGTTCCCGAGTCCGAGGCCACCCCGGGGCCCGGCCGACCTCGCACGCTGGGCCGACCGTCCCTGGATCGTGAACTCCCGCAACACCGCCGACCACGACGCAGCCCGGACGCTGGGACAGCTGGCCGGCTTCGCTCCGCGGATCAGCCATCGCATCGACAGCCTCGACCTGGTCGAGGAGCTCATCCTCGCGGGCCACGGCGTCGGGCTGCTCCCCCTCGATCGCGCCGTCCGGCCCGGCGTACGCGTGCTCCCGCTGGCCGACCCATCCGTCCTGATGACGGCGTACGCCGTGACCCGGCGCGGCCGCGAGCGGTGGCCTCCGCTCCGCCTCGTGCTCGACCGACTGACGGCGAGTGGCTGAACAGGGACGAGACGGTTCCTCCACTGCTCGGCCGCCGCCGACCGAGGCGCCTCAGCCCAGTCCGGCTTCCCTGGCCCGGAGCGCGGCCGCCGTACGGTCGGGGACGCTCAGCTTCACCAGCACCGAGGAGGTGAGGTTGCGGACGGTCTTCTCCGCGAGGCCGAGCTGTCGGGCGATCTCGTGGTTGCGGCAGCCGACTGCGACGAGCCGCAGGACGTCGGTCTCGCGCGGCGTGAGGTCGGGGAACGGCGGGTCCTCGGGGCGGTCGCTCCCGGCGAACGCCTCGATGACGTTCGAGCTGATCGTGGGGTCCAGCACCATCTGCCCGCTGGCCGCGGCCTCCACCGCTCGTGCGATCGCGAGCCCGTCGGCACCCTTCAGGAGATAGCCACAGGCGCCCGCGCGGAGCGCGGCGCGCAGGTGCCCCTCGTCGGAGTGCATCGTCATGGCGAGCACGGGCAGATCCGGATGGCTGGCCCTGAGCTCCCTGATCACGTCGACGCCGTCGACTCCAATCATCGTGAGATCTGTGAGTACGACGTCGGGGCCGACCTCACGGACGAGCTCGAGCAGCGACTGCCCGTCCTCCGCGTCGCCGACGACGTCGATCCCCTCCACCTGCTCGAGCACGGCCCGCAGGCCGAAGCGGAACATGGGGTGGTCGTCGGCCAGGACGACCCGGATCGTCATGACGGTGTACCCAGCGGGAGCCGGACGCGGATCACGGTTCCGACCGCGGGACGGGACGAGATGAAGCAGCTTCCACCGGCTTCCCGGGCGCGCCGGCGCATCGAGTCGAGGCCGACGCCACGGGGCCGCTGGTCGCGCAGCCCGATCCCGTCGTCGGTGATCCTGAGGTCGAGCATGCCGGCCTCGCCGGACAGGACCACGTCGCACCGGGTGGCGTTGGCGTGCCTGGCCACGTTGTGCAGCGCTTCGCCGGTGATCCGGTAGGCGGTCTCCTCCACCTCGTGCGGCAGGCGCAGCATCTCCTCGGAGAGGCACGCGAAGCTGGGCCCGGACTCCCCGTCGAACCCCAGCCGCTCGGCGGTCTCACGGATCGCCGTGGCGAGGTGGCAGTGGTCCAGCCCGGTCGGGCTCAACGCCTCCAGCACCCGTCGCACCTCACGCACCGCGGCATCCGCCTCTGCACGAGTCCGGTCCAGGATCGCCCGAGCTGCGTCGTTGTCGCCCCTCATCGCCGAGTCCGCCGCCTGCAGTCCGAGCGAGATGCCGGACAGCGACGGTCCGAGTCCGTCGTGGAGGTCGCTGCGGATGCGTTCGCGCTCGGCCACGGTCGCCTCCATGACCCGGCCCCGCTCCGCGTCGAGCTCCGCCAGGAGCCGCTGGTTGCGCACCACACTGGCGACGTGCGGCACCAGTGCCTCGACGATGCGCCGGCCAGCGGTGTCCCGGGGCGTGGCGATCACCAGGTCACCCAGCCAGTCGCCGTGTTCGAGCAGAGCCAGGCGCACGACGTCATCACGCTCGCTGCCGACCACCGCCAGAAGGTGGTCGTCGGCGTCGACGACTGCGGCGTAGGGCACGCCGACCGCGTCGACCATGGCGCCCAGGACGGTGGACACAGGATCCCCAGCCGTGGCCAGCTCTCCTCGGCTGGCCACCTGGCCGACTGCCGAGACGGGATCGGCCCGCATCCCCAGGGCGAACCGGTCGACGCCTCGCCGGAGCCAGCCGGAGACGGGTCCGACCAGTACGGCGACCACAGCGGCCGAGGCCAGCAGGGGAAGTGGCCCGCTCGGCGCGACCCGGGCGATGGCCGTGGACACACCAGCCACCGCACAAGCCACCAGCACGACCAGTGGGACGTAGAACAGGGTGCGTCGGACGACGAGGTCGATGTCGAGCAGGCGATAGCGCAGCACTCCGATGGCGACTCCCACCCCGACGAACGCGTACATCGGCAACCACCACGGCAAGGTGAAGAAGTAGCCGACGACGTACGGCCACAGGGGGACCAGCAACCACAGCATCTGCTGCCGCTCCGGATCACCGGCCCGGAACGCTCGGATGGTGGCCGCCGCGAGACCGCCGACCACCGCGACTGCGAGTGCGAGCGCCGTGGGGATCATGACGACGACATCCACCCAGGAAGGCGGTTGCGGGATGGATGAGGTCAGTCCCGGGACGGTCTCGCCGGGAGCATCGGGGCCGAGCCCGAGAGCGGCACACAGCCCGACGATGCCCACCGTTCCCGACCAGACGAACAGGCGTCGACCACGGGACTCGGGACGACCCGAGGGATAGATCGACGGGAGGATGGCGACCGGGAGCGCCAGGGACGGGAACCAGGTCCACGACGCCAGCCACGCGCCCGCGAACGCGCCGGGCTCAGGGGCCCCGTCGGCATAGGCGACCTGGGCATACGCCCCGCCGGCGAGCGAGATCATCTGCAGGAACACGGCCAGCAGCAGGAGCCAGCCGATGGTGTTGCGCGGTCGAGCCCACGCCACGGTCAAGCCGGCCGCTCCGACGACGAACAGGTTCGCAAGCCAGGCCGGCGACGCACCCACGTCGACCTCTGGACGAGGCTCGATCAGCGCCGCTGCCAGGCACCCCACCACGGTGGTGACCGCGACGGCCACGGCGACTGTCCGACGTACGCCATCCCCGCCGGTCAATCCCGTTGCGCGCGTCTCGACCACGATGCCTCTCCTCCAGCATCAGTCTCCGCTTGCGCGCGGCCACTGTCACCGCCGAAGGGGTGATCTTCTCCGGGACGCTGTCCCGTCGACCGGGACATCCTCCCGAGCAACCAGGGTCCGCCGGCTCGTCTGCTCTGGCGCCTTCTGGGTGAAGGTGCAGCGAACAGGCCCGGACGAGCCGGGCTCCTACCTGGAGGCACACCATGACCCAGCTGACGATGACCCGGCCTGCCGGCCTGTTCACCCAGACACTCCTCGCACCGCTGGTCGGGATGGCCGTCTACCTGCTCTCCAGCGCGATGACGCAGTCCTTCGATGCCGCCGACTGGCAGTTCGCGGTGATCGCGTCTGGCGTGCTCGTCCTGATCGCCGCCGGTGCCGCCTACGTCGCGGTGCGCGGATCGAACGCTCGGACGGTGACGGTCGTGGCGCTCGTGCTGGCGGTTCTCGGGCTGGTCTCGATGCCGTTCCTCTTCTGGCTCGGCATCCCGGAGATCTTCGGTGCCACCGCCATCGGCCTCGGCCTCGAGGCCCGCGTTCTCCGGGAGCGATGGACGCCGGGAACGGTGACGGCTGTGGCCGTCGGGATCGGTTCGGCGTGCCTCGGCGCCGTCGTCCTGTGGGTCTGGTGACGTCGTGACTCTTCGAGCGGTCGCGAGCGCAGCCGCAGCCACAGCTGTGGGAGTCCTCCTGGCAGCAACGCCGGCTCAGGCTGGTGACCACGCACCGGTCCAGCGCGAGCACACCGTGACGACAGTTCCTGCCCAGGGCAGCTTCGTCTGTGGTGACCTGGCCCTGGCCGTCGACGCCGGCACCGAGACAGAGACCTTCGACGCGGTCCTCAAGAACGGTGTTGCGCGCATTCGCATCAGTCGCTCATGGCAAGGCGTGACCCTGACCGGCTCCGACGGCCGGACCTATCGGGCCTCCGGTCAGACGCACGCGAGGTTCGTCCTGGTCGACCCTGACTTCGACAACCCCGTGTGGGGACACGAGCTGGTCCTGGTTCGGTTCCGCAGCGGGTCCGACGGGTCGAGCCTGTACCTGCGTGAGGAGATCACGATCCGCAACGGCAGCGAAGACGATGTCGTCAGCGGTCCGTGCGACTTCGCAGCCTGAGCGCGTCACTCACGAGGTGAGAGCGATGTCGTCATCGGCCCGGTCGGGGGCAGCGATCGTGCGCACGTTGCCGGCGAGCAGGAACGCGGCCGCGAGCAGCGCGGCGACGGAGGTGAACGCTTGCAGCACACCGACCTGGTGCCCCAGGAAACCGACCAGCGGTGGGCCGGCGAGGAAGGCGCAGTAGCCCACCGACGCGACGACGCTGACCCGCGCCGCTGCCATCGTGGGGTCGTCAGCAGCGGCGCTCATCCCGACCGGGAATCCGAGCGAGACACCGAGGCCCCACAACAGTGAGCCGACGAACCCCATCGGGGTGCTGCCACCGACCACGAGAAGGACCACCCCGACGACGCCGAGCAGCGCCAGCGCCCGGACGACGACCACGCGGCCGTAGCGGTCGAGCATCGCCGGCCCGAACCACCGCCCCACCGTCATGGCGCTGAGGAACGCCGCGAAGCCCAGCGTGCCGATCGCGGCCGAGGTGCCGTAGCCGTCGATGAACGCGACGCTCGTCCAGTCGTTGCCGGTGCCCTCGGCGAAGGTGAAGGCCAGCACGAACAGCCCGATCAGCACGGTGCGGGGCTCACGCCACGCCGCCAGCACGCGCCCACCCGCGGTGCCGGTCGGTCGGGCGTCGGTCTCGTCGGTGTCGGGCAGGAAGCCGCGGACGGCGTACGGGACGACGACCACGATCAGGACCGCGATCACGCCGAGGTGCAGCCAGACCGGGATCCCGAGTGCGACCGCTCCGGCGCCGATCAGCGCGCCTGCGACCGTGCCGACGCTGAACCCGGCGTGGAAGCGGGACATGATCGCCCGGCCGAGACGTCGCTCGGCGACGGTGCCCTGCACGTTCATCGCGACGTCCCAGGCACCTTGGGCGAAGCCGAAGCCGAACAGTCCGATCACGAGCGGAACCACGCCGACCAGGTAGCCGAACGCGATCACGCCCAGCGAGGCGGCATTGACCACGGCCATGAAGGTCACCGTGCGCCGCGAGCCGTAGCGGCCCACCGCGGTCCCGGACAACGGCAGTGAGACCAGCGACCCGGCCGCGATCGCCAGCAGCACCAGTCCCAGCTGGGCGGGGTCGAGCCGGAGCTCGTCGCGGACCTGCGGGATCCGGGAGGCCCAGCTCGCGAAGATGAACCCCGTGGAGATGAACGCTGCGTAGGTCGCGCGGACTCCGGCAATGACTGCCGGGTCGGGGCGCGCTGAGCTGGGGCGTGGCATCGGTGGGGCACCTTCATGGTGGACGGAGACGCTCACGCTACCCAGTCGGCCTGACACCCCGACCGTGGCCGGAGGCGACTCCTAGTCCCAGCTGTCGATCTTGACGTCGTGCGGGTGCGACGCGCCCGTGCCGGTCTCGACGAGCTGCTTGAGGCTCATCAGGTACGTCGCCCACTTGGTGCTGCAGTGGTGCATGAACTCGACGGGTTCCTTCCAGCCCTCGTGCTTGAAGAGCACGGTCGTGTAGTCGCCTTCCTGGTTGAGCTCCCAGTTGACGTGGGTGCCCTTCCACTCCTCGGGCCCGTCCTTCACGAGCCACTCCACCCGCTTCGCGGGTTCGACCTCGAGCACCTCCATGTCGAAGCCGCCCTGCTCGAAGCGGAACTCGAGGACTCCCCCGACGTCCGTCTGTCCCTTCGTGTCCTCCGTCCACCAGCCCGCGAGTCCGTCGCGGGTGGTGAGTGCCTCGTAGACGTCGTCCGGTGACGACTTCACTCCGACCTTGTGCAAGATGTCGACCATGTCTCTCATTCCTCTTCCTGTGTTGGGTTTCTGACGTGCTTGTCCTGGTTGCGCTGGATCGTCTCGGCGATCCGCTTGATCCGCCGCAGCCGGGCGTCCCAGGTGGCGCCGACGTCGGCGAGCTGGGCGACCGCGCGGGCGAGCTGGGCGTCGTCGACGCGGTAGCGCCGCTCCCGCCCGGCCGGCGTGACGTGCACCAGGCCGACCCGGTCGAGCACGACGAGGTGCTTGGCGACGGCCTGCCGTGTCACGGGGAGGTGCTCGCTGAGCGTGGTGGCCGTGCCGCCTCCCTCCGCGAGGAGCAGATCGAGCATGCGGCGCCGGGTCGGGTCCCCCACGGCCGACCACAGGTCGTCGTCGACAGCCACGGTCATCGCGAGGACACCAGCCCGGCGGCGTACTCGGCGAGACGCGGCAGGAAGAAGCTCCAGCCCTCGACGTGCTCCTGGTACTGCTTCTCGAGCACCGCGACCTCCCAGCCCATCTCGCGGAAGCCGACCTCGGTCATCCGCACCGAGGTGCCGTCGCCCGACGGGGTCAGCTCGAAGGTCACCAGCATCGAGTTGCCGACGCGGGCGACCTCGTCGGCGTCGTACGCCCAGCGGAAGGAGAACAACCGAGGGGGCTCGGCCTCCACCACGACCATCGGCACGACGTTCGCCCGCGGGTTGGTCTCGTCACCCCAGATCAGCTGCCCCTCGGCCCCGGGGGCTGCCGACTCCAGGACTGCCTCGTCGGGCCACCACTCCTGCAGGTGCTCGGGGCTGCTGATCACCTCGAACACCACCTCGGGTGAGGCCTCGACGTGGATCTCGCGCTCGATGCTTCCGTACTCCATGGGACTCCCGCTTCCTGCAACGTTTGGTTGCACATCACGGTAGTACGCATCGCGGCTTTGCGCAACCATCGGTTGCTTCAATCGTTCCCGGGCCACGTGAGCTCAACTCTGGGGACTGCATGGCCTAGATTCACGGGGACGTCATCAACCCGGCGAAGGGCACAGCCGCATGTTCTACATCCTGGTCTTCGTCGGCATCGCCGTACTGCTCGTCGTCGCGGTGCTCGTCCGCAACGGGCGCGGCCGGGGCGGTGGCGAGACCCCCAAGCCGCACGGGACCGCCGGCGCGTCGCGCACCTCCAAGGGCAGCGCCCAGCGTCACGAGCGGAAACGACGCCGGGCCCAGTCCGCCCACGACCGTCGCAAGCGCCACTGACCCACGGCCACACCGGGTCGTGTGCTCAGGTGGGTGCCAGAGCAACCACCTGAGCACACGACTGCGGGATCAGTGCGACTCGCGGGAGACGGCGTCGCCGCTGGACCCGACGAGGAAGTCGAGGTCCGCACCGGTGTCGGCCTGGAGCACGCTGTCGACGTAGAGGCGCTCCCAGCCGCGCGCCGGAGCGGCGAAGGCGTCGGTCGCGGCCTCGGCGGGGGTGCGCGCCGCGAGCTCCTCGTCGGACAGCTCGACGTCGAGTCGTCGGCCCGCGACATCGAGGACGATGACGTCGCCGGTGCGGATCAGGCCGAGGGGCCCGCCCGCGGCGGCCTCGGGCGAGACGTGCAGGACGACCGTGCCGTACGCCGTGCCGCTCATCCGGCCGTCGCAGATCCGCACCATGTCGCGGACACCGGCCTCGAGCAGCTTCTTGGGAAGCGGCAGGTTGGCGACCTCCGGCATCCCGGGGTAGCCGCGCGGGCCGCACCCGCGGAGCACGAGCACGGAGTCGGCGTCCACGTCGAGGTCCGGATCGTCGACGCGTGCGTGCAGGTCCTCGATCGAGTCGAAGACCAGGGCTCGCCCCCGGTGCTGGAGCAACGCCGGGGTCGCTGCCGCCGGCTTGATGACGGCACCGGTCGGCGCCAGGTTGCCCCGCAGCACGGCGATGCCTGCGTGCGGCTGGAACGGCTCGGCGCGCGGGCGGATGACCTCGCGGTCCCAGATCTCGGCCTCACCGACGTAGCTCACCAGGGGACGACCGGTGACGGTGATCGCGTCGGGATCGAGAAGGTCCTCGACCTGGCGGAGCACGGCCAGGAGTCCGCCGGCCCGGTGGAAGTCCTCCATCAGGAAGGTGCCCGCAGGCTGCAGGTTCACGAGCAGAGGGACGTCGGCGCCAGTCCGGTCGAAGTCGTCCTGGGTCAGCTCGATGCCGAGCCGACCGGCGATCGCGAGCAGGTGGACCACGGCGTTCGTGGAGCCGCCGACCGCGGCCAGGGCGACGATCGCGTTGAGGAACGAGCCGCGGCTGAAGACCTCGCTCGGTCGCCGTTCGGCCCCGACCATCTCGACCGCCAGCCGACCCGCTGCGTGGGAGCCCTCGAGCAGTCGGCTGTCCGGCGCCGGGGTGCCGGCCGTTCCCGGGATCGTGGAGCCGAGCGCCTCGGCGACCACGGCCATCGTCGAGGCGGTGCCCATCGTGTTGCAGTGCCCGCGGCTGCGGATCATCGACGACTCCGACTTCATGAAGTCGTCCTCGGAGAGCGTGCCGCCACGGACCTCCTCGCTGAGCCGCCACACGTCGGTGCCGCAGCCCAGCGGCGTACCCCGGAAGGTGCCGGTCAGCATCGGCCCGCCGGGTACGACGAGCGCCGGGATGTCGACCGACGCCGCGGCCATCAGCAAGGAGGGGATCGTCTTGTCACACCCGCCGAGGAGCACGACACCGTCCACGGGGTTGGCGCGGAGCATCTCCTCGGTCGCCATCGCCGCCATGTTGCGCCACAGCATCGAGGTCGGCCGGACCAAGGTCTCCCCGAGGGACACGACCGGCAGGTTGAGCGGGATCCCGCCGGCCTCGTAGACCCCCTGCTTCACGCTCTCGGCGACCTCGTCGAGGTGGGCGTTGCAGGGCGTCAGGTCCGACGCGGTGTTCGCGATCGCGATGTGGGGCCGGCCGTCGAACGCGTGCGCCGGTAGCCCGCGCCGCATCCAGGCCCGGTGGATGTAGGCGTTGCGGTCGGTCCCGGCGTACCACTGGCTGCTGCGCGGTGAGGTCATCGGTTCCACTTCTCGAAACTCAGGTCTAGCATCTGGAAACGTGACCGACGCTACCGCGAGCTCTGCTCGCGCGTGAGCTCCGCCGAGCAGGTCACCGACCCCGACTACGAGCTCGCCGAGGGACCCTTCTGGGACGCGCCACGCCGGCGCGTCCTCTGGGTCGACATCCTCCGGGGCCTCGTCCTCGAGGGCCGACTTCACTCCGGCTCGGTCCAGGTCGAGAAGCAGCACCAGTTCGACTCGTACGTCGGTGCAACAGCGGCTGCGGCCGACGGGGCCCTCGTCGTGGCGGAGCACCACCGGCTCACCCGCATCGCCCCCGACGGCTCGCGGACCTCGGGACCCGACCTGTTCACCGACCATCCGGACGACCGGTGGAACGACGGGGTGTGTGACGCGCGAGGGCGCTTCCTGGTCGGAACCGCGTCGCTGACGGGAGCGCGCCACTCCCAGCGGCTGCTTCGCACGGATGGCGACACGACCACGGTGCTCGACGACGACCTCGGCCTCGCCAACGGCATGGCGTTCTCCCCCGACGACTCCCTGCTCTACAGCATCGACAGCGTCCCGAGCCGTCGCGTCTGGGTGCGTGACTACGACCAGGCCGGCGGAGCCGTCGGCGCACGACGCCTGGCACTGGAGATCACCGACGCGGTGCCCGACGGCCTGTGCATCGACGCATCCGGCAACCTCTGGCTGGCCGCGTGGGGCCAGGGACAGGTGCGCTGCTACTCCCCCGCCGGTGACCTGCTCGACGTCATCGAGCTGCCGGCCCCGCACACGACGAGCCTGGCCTTCGTCGGCCCCGAGCTCGACCAGCTGCTGATCACCACCGCACGTGGCGAGCTGTCGCCGGACGAGCAGAAGGAGTTCCCCCTGTCGGGCAGCCTGTTCCTCGCCCGGCCCGGCTGCACCGGCCTGGCCACCCATCCGTGGTCCGGACACCTCACCCCGCAGGAGACATCGTGAAGCTGATGCGCCTCGGCCCCGTTGGCGCCGAACGGCCCGTCGTCCGCATCGACGACACGACGTACGTCGATGTCTCCGACGCCGTCGCCGACTACGACGAGGCCTTCTTCGGCTCCGGCGGTCTGGAGACACTTCGCGCGCTGGTCGCAGAACGTACGGCGAGCGGCCTGGTGCAGTCCTTCGGCGACGAGCGCGTCGGCGCGCCCATCGCCCGGCCCCACCAGATCCTCTGCATCGGTCTCAACTACAGCGACCACGCCGCCGAGACCGGTCAGACCGTCCCGGACGAGCCGATCCTGTTCACCAAGTCCCCGAACACGATCGTGGGCCCGTACGACGACGTGCGGATCCCCCGCGGCTCGACGAAGACCGACTGGGAGGTCGAGCTCGGGATCGTGATCGGCAGGCGCACGTCCTACCTCGACTCGGTCGAGGAGGCTCGGGACGCGATCGCCGGCTTCGTGCTCGTCAACGACGTCAGCGAGCGCGCCTTCCAGATGGAGCGCAGCGGCCAGTGGTCGAAGGGCAAGTCCGCCGAGACCTTCAACCCGACCGGCCCGTGGCTCGTCACGCCGGACGAGATCGACGACGTGCTGACGCTGGGCATGTGGCTCGACGTCAACGGCGTCAGCCGCCAGCGCGGGTCCACGGCGACCATGGTCTTCGACCCCTACTTCATCGTGCACCACCTCAGCCAGTTCATGGTGCTGGAGCCGGGAGACCTGATCGACACCGGCACCCCGCCCGGCGTCGGCATGGGTCACGACCCGCAGGTCTGGCTGGCTCCGGGAGACGTCATCGAGCTGGGCATCGACGGCCTGGGCACCCAGCACACGAACGTGATCGCGCCACGCTGAGGTGCACGCCCTCGTCCTGACCGGCCCCGGCCGGTCCGAAGTGCAAGAGGTTCCCGACCCGGAGCCCGGGCCGGACGACGTCGTGGTCGACGTGGCGCGGGTCGGCATCTGTGGCACCGACGCCGAGCTCTTCAGCGGCGAGATGGAGTACCTGAGACAGGGACACACCACCTACCCCATGACTCCAGGACACGAGTGGTGCGGCACCGTCACGGCCGTCGGCGCCAACGCGCAGGACAGCTGGATCGGTCGTCGCGTCACGGGCGACACCATGCTCGGCTGCGGAGCGTGTCGACGCTGCCTCGGCGGACGTCACCACGTCTGCGAGAACCGGTCCGAGATCGGCATCCGGGGCAGCTATCCCGGCGCGCTCGCCGAGAAGCTCCGTGTCCCGGCCCGTGCACTCCTGATGGTGCTTCATCGTGAAGGTGACCATCCGGCAGCGCGCCGGGCCCCAGTACGTCACCGCCTGGGTGATCTCGTCCGCACGCACCGCTTGCCATTTCGTCGCGCACATCGGGCACAGCGACGACTTGCACGTGTGAACGCCGAGGTAGCTCAGCCGGCGGCCGTTCGGGCCCGTCGTCTCCACGAGCTGCACGTCCGCCTGGATCGCTTGAGCCTGCACAGACGCTGAGACTTCCCCCTCTGGCCCCCAGGTGGACCGAAGGCCATTGGCTAGGCGGGCAGCAAGGGCACTGCTCGGTTCGGGGGCCGAACAGATGGTCGGGCTCTCCGCGGAAACGCTTGCGCGTTCCCGGGATGGACTGCTTTGCGAGATCTCCCCAGGTCGAGACCCGCGGCCGCGAGGTTTGGGCTCTCGTTCAACCGCGATCATGGATGCCCCCCGGCGGTCCACGTCTCGAAGGCCCCTGGCCGCGCCTCAGCGCCACCAGGACGCGCGAACGTCCAGCGCCGGCAGCTCGCCGGGGTGCGCGGGGTGCAAGGGGTCGCTGCTCCCGGCAACCCGCCGAGCGCTGCTCTCGCGTCCTGCAGATCGAGGTTCGGCGGCTGCACCCTCTGCACCCGCACCAGCCCCGGGTAATCCAACTTTGAGCGAAAACACCAAAAAGTCGTGTCCCCACCTCTTCGGGCCGCCGAAAGTTGGGAACAGCCCCGCCGGCTTTTCGCGGGGCCCGCCAAAGGCCAGATCACCCCTACGGCGCGGCGGCTCATTCGTAGGTTGACACCCGCCGAAACTCGCCCCGTGGGTCAAAATGGGCGGCGCTGTTTTCCCGCATTGACGGCCCCCCGCTGGGCTGATTTCGGGAACAACCTACCCCCCTGGTTTCCTCCACTTGCGCGGCAACGTGAAAGGTGAACGCGCAAGCGCTCGGCGCTCGATTCGAGCGGACGGCGCCTCGGGATTTCTCGCCCTTCGGGCGCAGATGCCTCCGGCGGCACGGGCCGCTGGCGCGGCCCCAAGATAGACAGGGCGGCCCATCGCTCCCGGCTCCCGCGCGCTCGGATCCGGATGAGGTTTTTGCGGTGCAACGGCGCCACAGGTGAGCAGCCGACGCAGCTCGACACACGTCCGCCGCAGCTCCGATACCGAAGCCCCCCGCCACTGACAAAAGCCCGCCGAAACTTCCGTTTCGGTGCGACTTGCTTGACAGTAGTGGTGGCTTCAGTATTTCGATGGACGAAGGGCACGGGGTGCGTGCCTTGGGCGCCGTTGGAGTTCACGTTCCGGGCGGCGCATCTCTTTTGTAGGTAGGTGCGGGTTGGACTTCCGACCCAGCGCGGGGCCCGCCGCGGTTCCGTCTGCTCTGAACTAAGTTTGCGAGACCAGCACAGAGACAGGCGGAAACGCGGCGGGCGTAGATTTCACCGCACCAGCGAAGCCGACTTAGAAAAGTCGTTGATCTACGCCGATAGGTGAAACCCCCTTGACGGTTGCAGCTCGCAACCGTCCCCGGTGCCCACGTTCCCGCGCTGCAACAACGGCAACTGCGGATCCATCAGAGCGCCTCGCCTTCCCTGCGAGGCAGCGGCGGCGGCATCGTCGAAGGTGTGTTGGCGTCCGCCGTGGCGATCGTCTCGAAGTTGCCGAGCGACTGAGAGAGCGCCAAGACGAAGGCCGGCCCCGTGCCGATCGCCGACAGCCGAGGATCGTCGTAGTCCCAGACGCACACCGCCCAGTCGGGCTGGCTCTTGCTGCGCGGCGCATGCACCAGCAGATCGAGGCCTTCGCGGTCGACCAGCTCGAGCAGGTCGCGCGTCAACAAGCCGCCGTGCGCCCCCCCACGCACCCCCACGACGCCAGCGGCCAGATCGACCACGCGAGAGCCCGTCACCTCGTCGAGCACCGCCAGCGCCGAGCGCGACACCGGCTCCATGGTCAGCACGTCACGGGCGAAACGCCGAGCGCGATCGGTCGGCACCGGCCCGCCCACGCGCACCAGCTCGAGGATTTCGATCGCTTCGGTCTGCAACGCGCTCGACTGACGCACACTCGGACGATTTGGGCAATCTTCCGCATGTGCTTCGTCAGTCAGCGCGTCGAGTTCCGCGCCGCAGTCGCATAGCTCACCCTTCACGTTCCACCGTAAAGGCCAGGCCCCTTGGGCCGCTCACGCCACGCTTTGATCGCCGTCGTCACCAGCTCGGGCCCGCTCATGCGGATCAACTGCGCCTGTGTCCAAGCCGCAGCAAGCAGGCTCAATACCCGCTGGACGCCGGTCTGACCATGCCGGGTCAGCACTTCGCCCAAGTCCTGATCAATCGATGAAAGCTGCTCCATCCAAAAACCCTCCTCCGACTGGCCCCCGCCAGTCAGGCACTCGAGCGCGCGGTCCGCCGATCACGACGGGCCGCCCTGTCTCGGGCAGGGAGTGACCCCCGCACGCTCGAGTGTCTGACCTAACTAACGAACTATTTGCGAAGCGCAGACAGCAGATACCCGACGCCAAACAGAAGCACCGCCGCACCGATCCACGGCGCGGGAGTTAGAGCTTGCTCGATGCGCTCGGCGGTCGACACCTCCGGCGGCGCGTCGCCTACGTCGCCCACCGCAATCAGGATCCAATCCGCGTCCACCTGGCACGGCCCGCCGAAACCCCACGGGGCAACGCGGCGGGTGGGCCAGGGTCGAGATGTTTCGCGACTGCGCCATGAGAACGTCAGCGGAACGTATACAACCTTCCCGGCACGCAGCAACGGCGAAGGGCCGGGCAACTGCGTCCACTTCTGGACGGTCCGGGCAACCACCGGTTGCACCGTGGACGGCGGCCCACCTCGATGTTGTCGGCGGCGCCCGAGCGCGCACCCAGGTCCGTGATCGGCGCGTCGGAAAACCACCGCGCCATGACCGCGCGGGCCTGTCGCTTCACGTCCAGATCGTCAGGGGTTCCGCGGTCGAGCACCGTCGCCAGCACCCAGGTTTGACGCTGGTCCGGGTAAAGCTCCACCCGATTCGAGGCCCCCCAGGCGGCGGCATCGACGTTGCACGCAAGGCTCATGGAACACCCTTCAGGTAGTGCGTTAAGTCCGACGCCGGGGCGTCCCCTGGCTCGTTTGCCGGTCTTTCGTGCAGAAAAAGCCTCACGCTATCACCCACCACCTGGACCGACTGCGGCACGTGTTGCGGCACCCGCACCACCTCCACCCACACCGCCCCGAGCATCCCACCGCCGGCCGCCCCCCTCGGTCGACAGCGAGCCGGAAGGCCATCAGCGCCCGACGTGCGTCTCCGCCGGCATGGTGATCACCGGCCGCAAAATCCCATCGTCGCCCTGCTCGAGCCGCAGTGACGGCCCGCCCGGGTCGCCCTGGCTGCCCGGGTCGTAGCTGTGCCGGCTCAGCCCGAGCGCTTCCAGCTCCCGATCGAGATCGGACAAGCCCTCGGCCTCCGGCGGCGGCTGCGCCTGCTGGCGCCGGTTCGCGCCGGCAGCGAGCAGACCCAGGCCCCCGAGCAGCGCAGTCATACCGAGCGCCACACCGACCCCCGACACCGCGCCCGTCCGCCCCCGGCGAGCGGCAAGCATGCCGCGTGCTCGCGCCTTCATGTCAGGGCCTCACGTGGGAGAGCAACACCCGGAAGTCCTGCGAGGCGGGATCCACCGCCGCGATCGTGGGGTTGCCGATGCGGCATTGTACGGTGCCGGCCACTAGGCACCGGTGCGGCCCCATCGTCAGCCCGGCGGGCCACGTGCCCAGCGGTGTGACAATGATCGCGTCTCCCACCTCGGCGGCGGGCACCGTCAAGGCCACGTCCACCGCGCTGCTGGCTGCCACGCTCGGCACGTCGAACGCCAGCACGTCCACCGCCTGGCTGGTGAACGGTCCAGAGTTGCTCTGGCGCTGTGCTCCTGTCGTCATTGCTTTTTGCTCCTGGTTCGGGTGCGGCGCGGACGCGGCGCACGGTCGTTTGTCGCGCTCGGCGGCGGCGGCGGCGGCGCCGGCGGCGGCTCGGGCGAGGCCTGCGCCGGCGGCGCCGGCGGCGGCGGCTCGGGCCACTCGACATCGGGCCAGATCTCCCGGCACAGCTTCACCTGCGCCGGGGTCAGCATGCCCAGCTGGATCAGCGAATTGAGCATCGCCGGATCGATCGTCTGGAGCAGCTCGAGCCCCGGGTGTGCCTTGCCGGCGAGACCAGCCAGGCCAAGGTTGCTCAGCACCTGGCCTGCGATGGGTCCGATCGCCGTCGTGATCTGGTCGATGGCGTGCTTTACGTTCTGGCCCGCCAGCTCGACCTTGCGCGCCTTCAGCTCCCGATCATGGGCCGCGGATAGAAGCTCCTCGCGCGTCCGGAACATCTCCTCGTGCTGGCTCCGCAGGTGCGCGATCTCTTCGCTCTGCTGACGGTTGATCGTCAGCAGGAACGTCGTGCCCCGCTCGATCGGCGAGCTGACGAGCTTGAACATCGACTCGATGTGATCGTGACTGACCTTCAAGAGCGACACCGCGCGCGACAGCACGGACGAAAGCTCGGTCTCGCGTTCCTTCGCCGTCTGGATCTGCTCGCGCTGCTTGGCCTCGGTCTGCACCTCTTCCGACAGCTCCTCGATATCGTCGGCGGAGAAGCGCAGCTTGCCGTCTGGGCAGCTCCACCGGATGAGCCTGCCCGTTGCGATCAGCTGGTTGAGTTGCGCTTGCGTGAGCCCGAGACGCACCTTCGCTTGCGCGGCTACGGGCCACTCCTGCCACTCGTTCGAGCCGTTCACCTGCAAGGGGCGGGTGTTGGCGTTCAGCTGCTCGGAGACGTGCATCGTGCTCACTTCTTGACGTTGGCCGCGCCGAGCGCTTGGCCCTTCTCGCGGTCTGCCGAGGCCCGCAGCGCGTCCGCCACCGCTCCCGGCGCATCGGTAGCCACCGCCCGCAGCGCGGTCCGGTACGTCGCCACCGTCTTTTGGTCGGCCCCCTTGGGCCAGTACATCACCAGGGGGAGCACCCCCATTCCACGCCGAGCCACCGCGATCAGCGTCGCCGGGCCCGCCATGCCGTCGACCGTGAGCGGCGGCGCCACCTGCTGGAACGACTTGATCAGCTCCTTATTTTCGTGGCCCCTCGCGCCGGCAACCCCGCCCTTGACCTGTTGCAGCGCCGAGAGATGGATCGCCACCTCGTGCGCCAGCACGTTTGGATTGCCCGGCGTGATCGTCACCGGTGGAACGCCTGCGGTCGTGCTCGGCACCGTGTACGGCGGCCGCCAGGGGCCCTCGGGCGGCAGGATCGATCCGGGCGTCTTGGCGGGCGTCTTCGCTGGCGTCTTCGGCGGGGTCTTCGGCGGCGGCTTCGGCGTGCCGCCGTTCGTCGAAGCCTTCGCAGTGCCCGCCATGGCGAGCGCTGCAATTCCGGCGAGCGCTGCCGCTCCCGCCACCACCGCCACCGCTTTGGATCCTGCCATCGTCGTTACCCTTTCACCGGCGCAAGAGCGCCCACACACCAAAACCCGTCAGACCGAGCGCCAACGGCATCAGGCCCCACTTGGTGACCGGCGGCTCGGGCTCCTCGCCCGCCACCTCGACGCGCGGCTTGCGCTCGGCGTCCCAGAACAGCGTTGAAACTCGGTCGTGCAAATCCCGGATCGTGATCTGCCCGTCGTTGTCCGTGTCGAGTTGCGAGTTCCAGGCGTAGATCGTGCCGAGAAAGAGCTTGGTGCCTGGCAAATACTCGGCCGAGTCCTTGCGCGCGATCACCGTGCCGAGCGGCTTTCCGATCTGCGTCGGCAGGAACGTTGCGACGACGTAATCTGTCGGCGAGCTGTGCGGCGTCAGCCCGGCGAGGCGGAAGTACGCCAGCACGAGCGGGATTTGCTCCTCCGCCGTCAGCGTGCGCAGATCCTCCCAGCTCACCTGCATCCCCGCGGCCAGCGCGATCGGCGGGAAATATTTGCGCATGAACTGAATCAGCCCGAGCGCGCTTGCGCCCTGCCGGTTCTGCACGTTCGGCTTGTAGCGGCTCTCGAGCGAGATGATCGCCGAGACCTTGTCCGGATCCAGCTGCCGAGCGCGGGTGAGCGCAACCAACTGCTCGCGAAATCGCGGCGTCGTCGAACGCAGCCCCGGAAAGTCGAGAAGCGTCGGCATTCATTCAAAACCCGAGCTGAAAGAGGAACGAGACCAAGGTTGATCCCACGAGCGCTAGATTCGTCTGCAACAACGTCACCGACTGCACACCCGCGGGCAGATACAGCCCATGGATCCGAATGTCGTCGGTCAGCGGAAACACGGTTGGAGCGCTCACCGAGTCGAGCCGGATCACGTAGTCCGCCGACACCGGCGGCGGGAGAGTGCCCGAGCCCGACGGGTCTTGGACCTCCAGTTGCACGAACACCCGACGCGCAAACGGTGGAACGGGCGCCGTGTACTGCGTCGGGCCGCCGTCTGCGTTGAGATAGAACCCCGGAGTGGTGAACGTCGGCGGCAGCGGCGGCGCGCTGCCATTGATCCCCATCGTGAAGCCGAGGATCGTTTGACCGATGGGACCACCACCAGGGATCGGGCCCGGGTCGTAGGGAAACGCCAGCGTGTTGACCGAGTTCAGTCGCGGCCGAAAGCTGATCGCGTCGAGTCGGAACGTGTTAGCCTGGAGCGCGAAGCTACCGCCGAGCGCCCAGTCCATCTGGAACGTGTTGGACGCGCCGCCCGAGCCGTAGGTGATGAGCGCTTTTACGTCGGCGTTGTTCGGCGAGTTCTCCACCGGCAACGAGTTGCGGAACAACGTCACCCCGATCGATCGAGGCGGCCCGGGGATCTCGCTGTTCTCCGAGATGCCCAAAATAAAGCCCTCGGTCGGTGGGAACGTGCGCGGCGTGTTGCGCTGCCCCCACATCGCGTTGCCCTTCCACGGGCCAAGCCAGGGCTCGACCGATCGCACCAGCAGCGCGCGGGCAATGTCGGTCGCCTTCATGCTCGCATCCCTCCGGGTTGCTGGCGTGCCGGCGCAAGCCCGGTGCTCGTCCGAGGCCGGCGCTTGATCACCAGGATCAGGAACGCAGCCACGCTTACCCCGAGCCCACCGAGCAGCCAGCGCCGCTGGCTTTCGAGGCTTTCGATCTGCTCTTGGAAGTTGCTGATCTGCATGTCCTGCTGTGCCGCCTTCGCCAGCAGTGACAGATCGGGACCCGCGTGAAAGCCAATCACCGACGGCTCAGCGCAGCCCCCGCGGCCCTGCCACGCGCCCTGGACGGCGTTGCGCGTAGCCGGGTCCTCGAGTTCCTTGTCCAGCTCCTGGGCAAGCTCGGCGACCTCGCGCGGGGAGAGTCGGCGGCGCACGGTCCTACACCCCCCGCCGCTGGATTCGACCGTCGAGGGTCACGAAGAAACCGCGCTCGCCGGCCGCCACGGGCCGCGCCACGGGCGTTACCTGGACGGGCCTGCCTGCCGTGGCAGGGGCCACGCGGATCGATTTGGTGACCTTTGCCGTAGGCACGACGACCCCCTTGAGCTTGGGGTGCGTGCTGCCCTTTGGCACGCGATCCTTTTTGCGCTGGGTCTGCACCTTCGCCAGCACCGCAAGCCCCGCCTTCGCGCTCACGTCGCCCTTTGAGGCCAGCAGCTTCGTTGCTTTAAAGGCGCGCTTGGCCGCCTTCGCTGCCTTGCCGCCCTTCTCGGCAGCGCTGATCAGCTTGTCGGCGCCGGCAGCGGCCGCAGTAATTGCCACGCCTGCCGGCGGAATCACGAAGGCCGTCACCACCCCGATCGCTTTGACGATCGGCAATGCCTTTTTCGCGATCTTGCCGACGCCGCGGATCAACTTCTTGAAGCTGAACCCCAGCTCGACCAGCTCGGCGATTTCCTCGCCCGACAGGTGGAGCACGTCCGACAGCTCGTCACCGGCGATCAGCTCGGCGAGCGCGTCACCGCTCAGCTCGTCATCGCCGCTCAGCTCGTCATCGCCGCTCAGCTCGTCATCGCCCATCAGGGCCGCCAGCTCGCCGCAGCACGCGAGCACGTCGTCACCTTCGACCAGAGAGAGCATATCACCTGCCAATTTGGGGGAGGCTGGCCAGAGCCAAGCCGGGTTGGGTGGGTACGCGGCCGACCAGGGAAACGGCGAATCCCACCAGATGTTGGTGCCGCCGTACTCGCCGCGGTGCTTGTTGATCGGAGCGCTCATGCGTTTTTGGCCGCCCTTTCAAACTCCTCGGCGCGCTGTGGGTCGCGAGCCGCCAGCGCCAAGAGCTTGCGCTTGTAGTTCTCTTTGCTCTTGCGCCGCCCCTTGGTGGGCCAGTAGGGCGGCGGCGGCGGTAGCCCGTAGTCCTCCGCCAACGTCAGCGCCGTTTCCGGCGTGTAGTTGCCGCTCGCGCGCAAGCTGTTGTTGCGCTGGAAGTCCGCCACCAGCCGCCGATCCTCTTTGCCGAGCGGGTTGCGCTCGAGGTTGAGCAACAGGGCCTGCGCCTGGATGCGGAGCGGATCCACGTCCGGTGCAATCACCTCCTCGTCGAGTACTCCCGGCAGCGGCGAGAAGGGTTGCGGCACGCTCGGCGCGCGGTCGGGTATGTCGTCGCCTGCTAGCTCGTCGTCGCCCTGCATCACCTGCCCACCGCCGCCCGGGTCGGTTGCCGCCAGGATGGCCGCGGTCAGGTCGGCAGCGCGCCGCAGCTCGGTGGCCTGGATCGCGTAGCCCCGAGACTCGATCTGGTCTGCCTCCCGGCGCATCACCGCCGGGTTGCGGCTCGCCACCGCCGCCACGATCAGCTCTAGAACGTCTTGGGTCGGCGCCACCGTCTTTGGCGGCTCGGCCTTCGACGCCAACGCCAGCGCGAGCACAGCCACGAGGCCGCCCCCCACCAGCGTTGCAGCGACCGCGGCGTTCCCTTTCACGGCATGGCCTCGCGCTGCCCGATCGCCAGGTCTGCGGCCATGCGCAGCCCTTCGGCCAGCTCTTTAGCCCCCTCGCGATCCATCTCCTCGGCGACCCGGCGCATCACCGCCGGGTCGCGCGTCGCAATGGCGTCCGCTGCGCGCTTCGCCAGGCTCGACTTGTCCTGGTTGGCCTTGGCGTTGTCGTAGTCCGCATTCGCCTTGACCACCCAGAGGATCGAGCCCAGCACGAAGACTGCACCGATCGCGATGCCCGCAGCCTTCGCGCCGCTCACGCCGTCACCCCAAAATCACTCATGAGGCTGTCCCGCTCCGCCGTCGATGATGCCGCAGTGCGGAACAGTCGACGGCGCCCCGTTTCTTTGTTCGAGAAGTACGCGATCCACGTGCCGGGCGTCTTGTCCAGCACCGCAACTTGGTAGGTTTCGCCGTTCACCGGTCGCCAGCCGCTCACGTTGAACACGCGCCCGGACTTGGCCTTGACCGGGATCGGAGCGCCCACCGGCGGCCCTGAGAAGTTCGGCGGCATGGTGTCGAAGGCACCGAGCCCCGGCGCTGTGCTGTTCGACAGCGCGACGACGGCCACACCCGCCAGCGTGCCGCCGATCAACAGTAGTGGAAGAAACATCATGCCTTCAGCCTCCCGGCAGACGCCGCGACGGATCCTCGATCCATCCCGGCCCTATGCGCACCTGCGCGTGAAAAATGCGGATGCCGTCTCCATCGTTCCGGCGCCGCCAGTAGATTTTAATCCCCGCCTGCTTGTTGCCTCGGTCCCACTCCTCTGCACAACGCCAGGCGCAAGCGTCGTCGCAGTCCAGCCAGCCCCGCCGCAGACACGTGGGAATGTCTGCGAACTCTTCAAAGAGCCCGCACCAGGGCTCACGCGTGAACCATACCCCGGACTCGTAGATCGAGGGAAGCGGCCGCCCCTTGCTGCGTTGCTTTCGAATCAGGTCGAGGTTGCTACGTACGACATCGAACAGCTTCGCCCGGCACTGCGCGGCAAGCTCGTGCGGTGTGCTGGCTATGGCTGGGTCGATGTAGGTAAGGACGCGCATCAGGGCTCGAGAGAGGCGAGCGGCGCCCCCCTCCCCTTCCCCACTCTCCGGCAGCGCGGCGGACGGAAAAACCGCGCGGTGCCGGTGCAAGATCGAGGGTAGGGGAGGGGAGCGCCAACCCGGGGGTTTTCAGCTCCGGCGAGCGCTGATCAGTTGATCACAGTGCAGATGATCGCCCCGCCCGCCGTGCGCGGAACGGTGTCGATGTTCTGCAAGGACAGCACAACGGTGTTGCCCAGATTCGCGGTGTCACCCTTCAACCGCATGCCCACCGCGACCTCAGAGAAGATCGACGCGGGCACAGCACCCGAGGCGATAAACTGCGTGGTCTGGCCGACCTTCAGATCGAGGATCCGGAAGAACGGCGCAACGAGCGAGTCGAACACCAACCGCTCGACGCGGCACAGCCTCTGCGGTCGAAGCTCGATATCCAGCGCCTGGCCCGCAAGAAACGGGGTCGGCGGGATGGGTAGCGGCTGCTCGTAGTTGCTATTTCGCGGCAGCTCGCGCGTCGCCGCGCCGCCCGCTTGCTTGGCCAGCGCGAGAAGCGCCAGCATGTTGCGATTGACTCCGCCGGCCGCTTTCTTCTTCTTGGCCTTCTTCAGTGCGCCAAGGATCTGCTCGAGCCCGATGATCTGCTCTCGATCACCAGACAACATGTCGTCGTCGTCGTCGTCTCCGCTGAAAACATCGTCGAGATCGTCGCCGAGGAAGAAGCGACGATCGTTGCCCAAATAAAGGCCGTTGCCCATGTTCGTGTTCCTTCGTGGAACGCGGGCGCATCGCTGCTTTGCAGCGTTGGAAGCGCGCCCAGCGCTTCACCGTTCGGAGCCACGAAGGGTTACCGATGGAGACGCTTTGGAAGCGTCCGCTCGGCGGCCACGTGAGGCGGGTTCTTACAGACAGGTCAGAGAGCTTGGAGCCGCTGCGCTATCACGCAGGCAGACAGCCAGGCCCGTTCAAAAGCTGATACGTCTCTTTGGCGAGCGCTACGCCGATCATCGTCGACCCGAACGAGTTCAGGTTCTGAGACCAGCTGTGTTCAGCGTTGAGCGCAGCGCCCGCAGCGAACAGCACGCCGACAACCGGTGTGATCGGAACAGGCCCGATCTTCGGGATTTTGGCGTCGATAGCGCCGGCCGCGATGCCGCCGACGGCGCCGCTCGCTGTCACCATGATCGACTGGAGCGGGGCCGCGCTGGCCTCCTTCAAGTGCTTCAGCTGCGCGAGATAGCGACCCGCGCGTTCCTTGTACGAGACCATTTGCCCGGTAGCCATTACGCAACAGATCGGCCATCATGGCGCGAAAGTAAATCGGAATTGTCAAGGGGAATCGCGTGAAAAACCAATCATATCCGCTAGAAACCGCCTCTGCACCAGGAACGCAAGGCCGCGATTCCATTGAGGTTTTGGTTACGCGCCACAAAATGCATTTAAGCACTCCGACGGCGCCCCAATTGCCCACGTTCAGCAACGACGGGAGATCCACAGCGTGGAAGCTCGACGGGTTCCAGGTAACGGGCCCGTTCATCCAATGCACGTGGCGGCGCATGACTTCGCTTCCGCTGTTGCTCGAGCCTTCGATCGATCCGGCAAGCAATCTCCCCAAGCTCGCCCCGGGGTTGCAGCTCGGTCGGCCTCAGCTGCTCGAGGATTCGATCGCACCCGACAGCACGGAGGCCGCCGATCTGGAGTTGCTTGCCGGCCGCATGATTCCCCTGGCCGTAGCGCCCAGCGCAGCCCCGCCAGCGCCGCCAGCGGCCCCGCTCCCGCACTGGGCGCGCGAGCGCTCCCCGATGCCCACCCAGCGAAACGTAGCGCTCTACGGTGGCGGTCAGGCCATCGACAGCAGCATTCCGTTTGACGTGACCGTGCGCCCGAGCGCGGTCGATCCGTCGCTTCTGGTGGCGGTCGACGTACCGCCGCCGGCCGAGCTGGCCGCGCCGGCACCCGACGCAGCGCCAGGCGGCGCGGAGTAAGGCACCGCCCCATTGATTGAAATCCCGCTGCGCGTCGGCACCTGGCCGCACCTCGACTTGCCCCCGGTCGTCGAGATCGAGGGGCACGTGTTCGAGCGGCGGGATTTCGGTTTTGGTGGCGACGATGTGATCGCCGAATACCAGGAAGCGGTGCCGACGCTGGCCGCTCACCTGTACGTGCTCGACAATGGAACATGGGAAGTCGATCACGTGGACGAGTTCCACCCGATGGACGATCCGCTCGGTCATCTCGTGGTCGACGTGCTCGAGATCCCCGGCACCGCCGCGGTATCTCTGCTCACCGCCAGCGCTATTTTGCCGCTCTTTTGAGCGCCGACCCACCCCAAGAAAGTAGGCCCCTCGTGCCCGATGTAGAAGCTACGTTTCGCCCCCGGTTGCCCGGCGCTGGCCCGTTTCTCCCAATCCCGCCGCAGAATGTGCCGCTCAGTGAAGCCCTGTTCGTCGACCCGGGGACACTCGTGCCGGCCGAGGCGCAAGACGGCACCGCGGGCGCTCCGTTCTCCGCGATTCAGACCGCCGTGGATGCGCTGGCGAGCAAAGCCCAGGGGACGATCTTCCTCGCGCCGGGCGCCTACAACAACGAAACGGTGAACTGTGGGATCCTGACCGATCTCACGTTCATGGGCCTCGGCTCGGTCGAGCACGGCTGCGAAATGGTCGCAGTCGACATCAACGCGAGCCAGCCGATCGCGTTGTCGAACATCAACGAGATCGGAACCATCGCCGCGACGGGTCGCGTGCTGCTTCAAAACGTCCGCACCTCGCAACCGATCACCGCTCTCGATCTCGTGCTGATCAATTCTCAGGTGGGACACTTCGTAGTCGACAATGGCGTTGTCGCTCACGACAGCAGGTGTTTGGACGGAGGCTCGGCAACGGGCGTCGAGGCCTATGATTCGTCGTTCGAGACCTTGGGGATCGAGACGTGGTTTTTTCCGTCGGGCAGCTTTCAAAATTGTTCGGTGCTCGGGGACGGGCTCTTTGGGAACGTGACCGTGCGCGACTGCGAGATCGTCGGCGCCTGGACAGGAAGCGACCTACGCGCCTTCAACACGCTCGTGGGGGGCGGCACCTACACGTACAGCGTGCAGATCATCGTGGATCAGGTCACCTACCAGCGCATCCCGCCGGCAAGCTGGATCTCCGCGGCCGTGTTCGTGCAGGGCGCCGCGTGGTCGCCAGGTCTGCGGCAAATCGGCTACAGCGCGGGCGTTCCGTCGCAGACGTTCAACGTGCTCGTGGCCAACCAACACCCGCCGGGGCTCTATCTGATTTATGCGCCGTTCGTGGTCCGAACGATCGCCGGTGCCGGCACGCTGACCCGGACGATCACCTGGCAAGCGCCGACACTCGGCGCCCAGACGCACACGTTGACGGGCGGCATCATGACGATCCTGGGCACGAAGTTCCAGGATGTGGTTGCGATCGTGTCGAACGGCCTCGCAAACGTGGCCGTCAATTTCTCTCCCGTCGGTACGAGCGGCGTCCCAGCCATCGACATTTACGCCGCATCGCTTCAGGGCGGCGCCAATTTGTTCTGAGAGCAACGACGCACCCCAACCCCACGAGGATCCATGCCCGATATCGAGAGCACATTTCGCCCGCGGCTCGCCGGCTCCGGCCCGTTCCTTCCGGAGTCGGGCCTCGTCACCTCGGTTTTTGGGCGCGTGGGAGACGTGGAAGGCGAGCCCGGAGACTACAGCTCGAGCGAGATCGGCAACGCCTCCGGAGTCCCCGGGTTCTCCGTCAGTGACGCACTCGACGTGCTCGCGCTGCTCGCCAGCGGAGCCAGCCCGCAGCTGTCTCAGGTCGTCTCGGTCAGCAACTCGGGCAACGACACCACCGGCACCGGATCCAGCCCCGAGCCTTTCGCCACCGTGCCGGCGGCCATGGATGCAATCGCCGGATTCGGAGACGCCAGCCCCACCAAGCGTTACGCGGTCGTGCTGGCGCCCGGCAACTACCCCGCCAACTTCGACCTGCCCGCCAACGTGTTTCTCGTCGGCATGCAGCGCGAGGCCACGCGGATCACCGCGCCGATCATCACCCTGGATGCGACGTGGAGCCCAGCCGGCGACCACCGGAGCGGCCTGCAAAATCTGATCATCACCGGCGGCCCCAAGTCGTTCAATTTCATCCCGCCCGCCAGCAACGAGGGGAAGCTCTTTTTCCGAAATTGCGCGTTCAACCAAACCCCGTCGTGGTCGTCGTTCTCGGCGATCAACCAAGTCACCTGCGACGGCTGCACCTTCTTTGCTGGCTTCACTCAGAACAACTGCAACTGCGTTTACACCAACACCGCCACCTTGAACGGCGGCGCGATTCTGATCAACGGCGTACAGGCGCACTCGACGATCGCAAGTTTCTTCGGCGGCGGCTGCGATGGAAATGTGAGCGTCCTTCAGGGCCTCACGGCGCCACCACCCGCCCAGGTCGAGCTTGTCGGCTTCCAGGTGGCGAAGGCTCGAACCTTCACCATCAACGGCGCGGGCGTCGTCGTGAACGCGAACCCGGGCTGTCTGCCATCGTTGATCACTCTGCTCGGCGGCGCCGTCAGTCCTCGCCCCGTGATCACCGGCGCGAAGGGCGGCAACGCAGCTCTGATTTCTCTCATGCCGGCGCTTCAAGCTGCCGGGCTCGTCACCAACTCCACCACCTGAAGCCCGAGGATCCATGCCTGATGTAGCCGCCTCTTTTCGCCCCCGCCTCAGCGGCTCGGGCGCGTTCATCGACAACTTGACGCCGCGCACGATCTCCGAGGAGTTCATGGGCGGCAGCTCCGCCGTCATCACCAGCGCCACCAGCAACGCCAACGTGGGAGAGAACAACTGGAACGTTGCCGACCTCGGCGGCGGCGGCGATCTGCGGATGCAGCCGAGCACCGAGCAAATGCTTGGCTGGTACAAGCTCCAGTCGGTGGCAACCTCGATCATGGGCGTGTACCTCGGCTCGAGGCCGGCAAGCTCGGCGGGCCTGCTCGTGGATCAGCTCGGCCACTGGCTCTGGCGCGGGACGTTCAACGGCCCGATCTTCCCAAACGCAGTCGACGGCGTGACCCGGTTCGGTTGCGGCCAGGACGCGGCGGCGGTCGAGCTGGGCAACGAGTCCCTTTATGTGGCCGTGGCGCCCGCTCTCAGCCCGTTCCTGCTCACCGGCTCGCGCTCGGGCGGGGTGTCGACCATCCGGGAAACGCGCGTCCCCTGGGTGCTCGGGCAGGTGTACGACATGCAGTGCGTCCGGGTCAGCCCGACGCGGTTCGAGTTCTTCGTTGATACCGTGCTCGCCAGCGAGCACGACGCCGCAGACGGGACGATCGTGCCCCCGCCCGGAACGCTGCTCGGCTTCATGAACCAGGCCGAGGGAGGCGCCGCCGACCTCGCAGAATTGGGCATGGATCGCTTTTCGTTCCTGCGAGCTTGAAAATCGAAATCGAGCCCGAGGATCTGATCTTCTGGGCTTTCGCCGCAGGCCTGGCCATCCTGATCGTGAAGTGCGCGATCGGCCGCTAGCCCTTCGGCCTCGGCACCAAGCGCAAATCCCCGGGGGCCGCGCACGGATCCATTTGTCCGGTACGCACCAATAATGCCACCTGCTGGGCCATCTCGGCGACCACGCCAAAACACGGGGTCTGCGGCTGATCTCCTCTCGACAGCCATTCGGCGGCCAGCACCAGCGCCGTCACCACTCCGCCTCGGGTCAGACCGCGCGTTGCGGCCAGCTCGACCAGATCGTCGGCTAAGCGATTGACCGGCGCAGCGCCATCCACTCCCGCAGCATGCAGCGCCAGCTGTGCGTGTATCTGCTCCTCGGCTTGCGTCGCTCGTACGCTGGCTCGACGCTTTCGATCTCTTCGATTGCTCACGGTCGCCACCTCTCCCGGCAGAGGCGCCCCCCCTGCCGCTTCACGGGTTGCAACCGTCGTAGCAGCTCCAGCGCAGCGTGCCGAGCCGATCCTTGGAGATGTTTAGCACCGGGTATCCGCACCAGGGGCAACGACACTCCAACACCAACCGCTCGAGCCCCCGACGCCAGCCCGAGACGGGCTCGAGCAGCGCCGGAGGGTTCACCGTCGCATCCCCGACAAAGGGCCGACCGCCGAGCCCTTCCGTTCCGGGGATGCTAGAAGCCACGCAGCACACGGCGTAATGCCCCGTGGCTCGAGCGGCGCTAGTCGCCATCGATGGGCGCCCCTTCCGGCGGCACCGCCTGCACCGCCGCCACGTGCGCCCGTGCCTGCTCCCATAGGTCGACGTGCGTGCAGGGCTTGCGCTTGTAGACCTCGAGCAGCGCGGCCGCGTCGCCCGCGCTGGCCTTCGCGCAAAGATCGAACACCGGATCGGCGTCCGCCCGCAGCTGCAACTCTTCGGTGAAATCGTCGTGCGGGTAGTGCTCGTCCTGGTGAGCCTGCTCGAAGTCGTACGCCAGATCGACCAAGCAGTCGGTGCAGTGCTGCGTTTCGACCTCCAGGGGCTTCTCCTCGTCGAGCATGTTGCACGCGCAGTGCTGGCAGAGCGGCGCGGGTTCGTAGCCCCACTCGCCGAAGAGACTTTGCACGACGCCGTTTTCCCAAGAGCCCTCCCGCTCGACCCCCTGGACCATGCTCGCCACCAGATGCAAAACCACGTCCTCGAGAGTCGCGTTGCCGTCGCCCACCGCGGGCGACTTGCTCAGCATGCGCAGGCACCGGCACTGCTGGGCGCTCAGCTCGATCGTCAGCGTCTTGGCGCTCATCGGCCCACCGCCTTCGACGACAGCACAGCCCCGCCGAACATCGCCCCGATCCGGAAGTCTTCCGGTTTGGGCAGGCCTCGCGAGCCAACGATCACCCACACCCGATCTCGATCGTCCCAATCCATCGACTGGGCGATCAGCTCGCGCGCAAACATCGCACACTTGTGCTGCATGCCCATCGTCAGCGCGCGAACCGAAATGATCGCCGCGCATTTCCCGTCGGCATCGCCGCCCGCGTACAGCGCCCAGCACGCGGCCACCGCCGCCAGGGCCTTGCAGTCCTGGCCCGTCAGCATGCCGAGTACCGCCGTCGGGTTCACCTTGCGGCGCGGCAGCTCGCCCGGGTCGAGCGGGCGAGGCAGCCGGATCGGGCTGCCCGGATCCATCAAGCACGCGCGCAGCCAAGCCAACCAGTGTTCCGGAGCATTTAGATTCTTCATCACGTTCCAACCTTCGCCGCCCGTCGGCGGTCCACATAATATTTTAGGTGCTCGCCGCAGTACGCGGCGGCCTCCCGGATCCGTTTGGCGCCGCCCGATAGCTTGGACCGCGCCACCGCGGCCCCGCACACCAGGCAACGCCCCGTCGCCCGGCGCTCCTTGCGCCGGGCGGCCTCCTGCTCGCGTCGCAGCTTGCGGCACGATTCGCAGCGCGGGCCCTCGCACGGCCCGCCGCAGCCCCTACAACCGACCGCGTAGGGCATCAGCTGCCCCCGCCGATCCGCGCTTCCAGCTCGCACACGCGGGCCTCGAGCGCGGCGATCCGCTCGGTGTCGCCGGTGCGGCCGCGGGTCACATCCCGCACCAGCACCCCGATCCGCTCCTCGACCCGCTGGACGCGGGTCTCGAGAGCGAACACGCGCACGTCGAGCGAGTCGAAGCGCCGCATCATGCTGGCGTCGAGATCGTCGATCTTCGACGCCAGCGCAGACACGACACCATCTCTCAGCGCTGCAATGTCCTCGGGTGTGAGCATCACTTGGTGACAATCTCGCACTGGGCGACCGTCTCGCCGAGCATCCGTTCCACCTCGGCCAGATGCTTCTTGCGATCGTTCGTGCGGAGGCCGGTGATCTGCTTCGACTGCGCCAGCGCGCTGACGCGGCTGATCTTCATCCCCGGGCATTTGATCTCGAAGCGCAGGCCCGAGGCCAGCACGCGCAGCCCGAAGGCTCGGACCGCTTGCGGGCCGTCGGCGCTGCGGAATTGGCCGCCCTCGTTGGTGATCACGTTGCGGACGGGCTCAGGCTTCGCCGGCTCGCTCGACTCGGGCGCCACGTAGCGGGGGATCTGGAAGTTGCGGGGCAAGTCACGTTCGTTCATGGGGTGCGTTTTCCTTCTCGTTTGCGGCGGACCACTGTTGGCCCACCCTGCCGCGCCGCTCCGTCGTGGATGGCGCAGCCGGGCGGGTCAGCGCCAGTCGCGCCCGACCGTGACAACGATCGTGCTGGCATACTGCGCGTGTTCCTCGCGGTCATAGTAAGCGCGCTCGCCCGACAGGACCGGGGCCGCGTTGCCGTCCACGATGCACACCGGAACCGACGACTCAGCATCGACTGCGGCGCGTGCTGCCCGGTTGAACGCCAGGCGGGTCTTGTTGGTTTTGGCCATCTCGTTGTGTCCCTGTTTTCTGCGGGCCGCGTCACTGCGGCCCACTCAAATCAAGGTAGTCGGATTCAATGGGCCCGTCCAGCGGATTCAATGGGGCCCGGTCGTTTTTTCAGGGCGGAGGGTCTCCGCAGCGGTTGATCCCTGCGCCCCTGTTGTCCTCAGCCGGCGCGGCGCTCGCGAAGTCGGTCATCCTGCTCGACGGGCTCGACAAACTCTCGGCGGTCCGAGCTATCGCGACGCTCGAGGCCTAGCCGGCGCTCCACGGGAGAGCGCCGATCGCTGGCCTGCATCTCGTCTAGGAACGCGCCGAGCGTGATGCGGCGGCGCCCTGCCAAGGCCGAGTGATTCGCGCAAAGCGTGGCCGTGCAGTCGACGAACACATGCCGGCGCAGCACCGGGCGCCGAGCGATGCCGCACACCCGGCAGGGGTCAACGATCTCCGTGCCGCGCAGCTTGCGCAGCCGGCACGCTATCGCCGTCCCCTCGGTGCCCTTGGTGGGCCGCCCACAGCCGCATTTGCATCGTTTCACGTCGCACGTTTCGCAAGAAACAGTGCGAGCGGCCAAGTTTTTCAGGCGCTCGGGTCGTCGTCGCCTTGCCACTGGTCGCAACGGTTGATCCTGCCGCCCCAGGCAATCTCTCCGTGCTCGGCGCGGACCGCGATCCACTCGGCGTGCGCAGCCTTGCCGAGCCATAGGTCCGAATACTCGCGGCAGCGCTCGAACTCTAAAGCACACTCGAACATCTCGTCGGCGAGCCGCCGGAAATACTGCCCGATCAGCAGGTCGAGCAGACGCATCCGGCCATCGTCGATCATGGCTCGCACACCGCTTCGCCGAGGAACGCCAGCCCGATCAGCGGCTGACTGTAGGACAGCTCGATCCGACTGCCGACGTTGCACTCCCCGAGATTGATCCGCGGCGTCACGGTGCTGGAGAGCAGATGTTTTTTTTCGATGCGCGCCGGCCAGTGCCAGAACACCCGTTGTCCCGGCACCTGCACCCACCAGCCCGAGCCCTTGGGCGCGGGCCTCATGCACTCCCAGAACAGATCGAGCGGGATCGGCGCCCGGAACATCGCCGCCGGCACGTGCTGCGGCCCGTCCTTGGAAAACGAAAACTGCTCGACGCCGGCCACGCGCAGCGACTTGATAAAGCAGGTCTCAGGCCAGGACGTGCCCGCGGTCCAGACGATCAGACGGTCCGGGCGAAATGGGCTTTGCACCTGCGTAAACCAATGCGAGGGGCCCGGCTTCAGCTCGGCGGCGCTGTCGAGCCCGAAGCCGTACGCGACCAGCTCCGTTTTGACCTCGGGCGGCGGCGCCGGCACCAGGCGCAAGATCACGTGCGAGCCTTCGCGCGCTTCTTCGCTCGGCGCTCGGCCTTGCGGACCCGCTTTTTCGCGCGCGTCGCCCGGCCTCGAGCGCTGGCCCGTGCCGCCTTTTTCAAGTCGGCGCTGTGCCCCTTTAGCATCTCGTCCAGCTCGTCGAGCGCGGCGATCTGCACGTCGTTCTGGCAGGTCTTCAGACAGTCGAGCATTTCGATCGGCTGGAGCGGGATCGAACCGGTGAGCCCAATTTCATCAATCACCCGCTCGTATCGCACCATGGCCAGGTTGATCCGCTTGGCGATGCGGGACCAGCCCGACACGATCCGGGCGATGTCGCCGCGCTGCTCGCGGATCGTCGACCGAGCTAGCGCAATTTGGCGGGCCATCTTCTGGCGCCGCGACTCTCTCAGGTCTTCGATGAGCATGGTTTCAGCCCTTCCGTTTCTTCCGCCGCTTCGGCGTAGCGGTTGCGATGAAGTCCCGCAGCACGTGCCGCAGCTCGTACACCTGCCAAGCGCAATTGGTCTCCGACATGCGATCGATAGCTCGAGAAGCGGCACGGCGCTCGCGCGGACTCATGATCGCAATCTCGTAATAAAGGCAGGTGGCCAGCTCGGAGAGTCGATCTCGCATCCTCCGCTTGCGGCTCACCGGCGCAGCGCCGCCAGCTCGTGGCGCGCGTTCTGGAGCCGCAGCCCCTTGGCGGTCAGCTTGGCGATCACCTCATCGCGCTCGTCCTTCACGATTTTGAGTAAGCCATCGGCAGCGAGCTTGCGAGCGGCGCGGCGCTGCTCGGGTTGCATGAAAGAGGCGCCGTCGTGGTCGTCGTCGAAGTCCACGCGCGCCACCGCTAAGACGATGTTGTCGGTTGCCGAGCCCCGCGTCACTTTTTCTTTGGTCATCAGTTCATCCCTTGAGTCGGGCAAAACAGCGTTGCCCCTGTGCCGTGGCAGACGACCACCGGCAAACCGTCGATATCCCGATCCAGCTCGTGGCCGTGCTCGCACATCCACTTGTGAGCCCGCTCGGCACGGCCGCAGCGGGCGCACGTCTTGGGGTCTCCCAGCTTGCGATCGAACGTCGGCAGCTGCCACCCTTCGGGCTCCGCCAGGAGCAGCGCCACGGCCATACACGGGCCGTCGAGCGCGACTCTGACCCACTCGCCCGGGTGCCAGCGCGGCAGCCGCGTCCGGGCCATCCACGAGTAATGGAACAAGTTGATCTCTCGCTGCGTGAAAAAATGCTCGACCGTGATCGGAAGGTCCATCGGTAGCAGCGGCCGATCGCCGACCGTCGCCGAGAGGATCCGGCGGTCGGGGTCGGTGTTGTTCGGCACCAGGAAGCGCACCACCTCGAGCGCGGGCGCTTTCGAAAATCCCGGGTTGAAGGCCTCCAAGCAGAACTCACCCCGCGTCGATGGGAGCAGGGTTACCGGGTAGCGGGTGACGTAGCGCGTGGCCGTCATGGCTGCGCCTCGTGCCGTTGGGGCTTCCACTGCGCGTGAAAGCCGGTACACCGCGCGCACAGGTCGCCTAGGCACCGGTGCTTGCGCCCGCACCGGCAGAGCTTGCGCGACGGCTCCGGCTCGCGCGGCAGCGGGCACAGCCCGAGGTAGCCCCGCAGCTCCTCCAAGAACTCGACCGGTCCTGACCCCCGCGCCATCGTCTCACGCTGCCCGGCGAGCGGCCCACAGCGCCAGCGCGACCACGCCCAGGCCGCCGACCACCACCAGAGCCCCCGCCGGGCCCGAGCTTGGCGCGGGAGGCGCCGGCAGCGCCGGCAGCGCGGCGGCGGCGCCGTCGTTGACCCGCAGCACCCAGGCCCAGAGCCGCTCGGCCTTCACCTGCTTTTCGGCGCCGCTGTAGTGAGCGGCAATCCATTCGTCCCAGTCCTCGCCGTAGCGCGGATCGGTCTTCTTGGGATCGATGCCCTTCGGCAGCGCTACCGAGCGCGGGTAAAACGCGATCTGCGTCAGCCCAAGACGCTTGGTGATCTCGGCGCGGACCGCATCCTGGCTCGCGTACCAGGGCCTGTTGATGCCGGCGAAGTATCGCCCCGCCTTCATGTTCAAGGTGGTCGTGGCCATCAGTTCCAATCCCCGCGGCGTCGAGCGCCGCGCGTAGGAAGGCCTCGCGCTCGTCCGCCGGCACATCGGCGAGCAAGCTCGATGCCGAGACGACCAGCGCCACAAAGCACGCCTGCGGATCCATCTCCTTCAACGCCTCGGCGATCGACCTGTCGAGCGCCGTCGAGGCGTAGAGGATCCGGCGGTCCTCCGGTGGCAGGTCGGAGAACATGCCGGCGGCGTCCAACGGAGCGTCATCAAATGCGATTTCAGAAATGGCGGATCCTCCAGCCGATCGCCGCAGCTCGCCGCCGAGCCGTTGCCTTGTTTGGTGCGAGGCCGATCGCCTCGAGAGCCTTCCGATCCTTGGCGCTCGTCTTGCGCGGCGCGTGCTGGCGCGCAGCCTGCTCGTACTCGCGCACCAGTTGCCGCACCTCGCGATCGGCGTCGTTGCTCTGCATCGCTAGCACGTCCTCCGGATGCGACTCGGCCCACTGCAAAAACGCTTCGGTGCGCGTCGTGCGCTCGCCAGGCTTGATGGTGCGTTTGACCTTCTGCCAGACGCCGTGCAGCTCGCTCGGGAGATTCTGCCCGGACCGCATCGTCGGACTCTTGCGCCCGCTCCTTGCCGAGACCAGCCGGGCCCGCTTGCGGATCGCCGCTTGCTCCACCCGCTTTAGTTGCGCGTCCAGTCGGCGCGCTTCGACCAGCTCGCGCCGGGCCCGCTCGGCGGCGCTGTGGCCTGCGGCGCGGATCCGGTGCTTGCGGGCCTGGCACTGGTTGCGCGCCGCTTGACGCATCGCCCGCACGTCGTTGCGCAGCATCTCGAGCGCCACGCCGCGGTATCGCTTCACCCGCTCGCGCACGTCGAGCCGGTGCCGGCGGCATTGCTGGACCGCTTTGCCCATCGCTTGCCGGCGGCGCTCGCGAGCGGCTTTGATCAAGGTGCGCAGCCGCGCCAGCTCGGCGCGGTGCTGGTCTTTCACCAGCCCGGCGCGCATCTTCGCGAGCGACTTGGCTTGCCGCTTGGCGGCGGCTCCAGCTCAAACCCACCTGGACCGCGAACATCGGATCCTCCCTCAGCCAACGATCACAACGACGCCCGGTTGCGCCGGTCAAATCTGGCTCGGGCCCTCGATCGGCGGGTCGTCCTTGTGGACCGCCCAGAACTCGCCCGGCTCGAGCCGCTGATACAACGCGCAAACGACCGGGCGCCGGTTCACGTCCGCCCGCGGCTTGCTGTGCATCACCGCTCCCGGCGGTACCGCGCAGCCGTCCACCCGATGCCCCTCGGGGTAGTACCCCGCCGGCTCACCGCAGCCCCGGCACTTGAACCAAACAGCGCCACCCATCCCGGACAGAAGTCTAGCCCGAAAGGGCATGGAAACGACACTCGGAACCGCTACGTACGGCACGCGCCGAGCGTCGATTCCGGCTCGGGAAACGCGAACGAGAGCTGACGCACCGGCGGCGGCTCGCAGCGCTCGAAGCGCAAGACGATGCACAGCTCCGGCATGGGGTATGCCAGGAACGACGCCAGGTCAGGGAATCCCGCTTGCCGCGCGTCGTCGAGCGTCGCCCCGCTCCGCCAGCGCAGCTCTCGCCCCGTCACCTGGAGCCAGATCCGCGCCCAGCGGCGCGGCAGATGGATCGACGGCCGCCAGCGCTGCCCCGGGCGGTCCGGGCCTCCGTCGGCGCGGTAGATCACCGCCCCGCCCGGCAAAACGGCGTGCGTTTCGCGCACCCACACCAGCGCACCAACGTCCGCGCGCGTCCGCTCCCGCCAGGTGGCGACCTTCGATCCATCCATGATGGAACGCACGAAGGTCCCCGAAAACGGCAAGCCCAGCACGAGGTTGCAGGCCACAAGCTCTCGCAGTACACCAGGCATAGGGTGCGGTTTTTCACTGTGTCGGAAGTCGCGCAGATGTGCCGATGCACAGCTTCGACGGTCCGCTATTGGATTTTTCTGGGCAAGGTCACGACGATCAAGCCGGGAAAAAAGCGGCTGATCGAGGAGTCATCGTTGAAACAGCTCATGGCCGACAACCGGCGCGGGGTGCCGCTCGGTCGTCCCGTGAAATCGTCGAAGCCGTCGCTCGAACTCGCCGCGCTCGCGCCCACTGAATTTGGACACGACTTCGACGAGCCCGAGCGACCTCGGCGCAAGCGCTGATCAGAACGGAATATCGTCGTCCTGCGGTGCCGGCGCTGGAGCGCCAGCGGGTCGTGCCTCGCGCTCCTCGTGTACGAACAGCACCAGCTGATCAGTTACGAGTAACTTGCTCCAGAGCTTGACGGAAAATCCCTCCTGCTCACGCATCGGGAACGCCGTGCCCACCTGCCAGAAGTGGGTTTTGTCGTTGCCGTTGCCGTCCTTGTATTGTCTCGGGATGCAGACGTTATATCGCTTTCCTTCGGCCGATTTTTCTTCGTCGCCTTTCATGGAACGGGCGCGCATCGGACGCTTCCCCAAGCTGCACCGCGAAACGGCTAAGGCGACGAGCGATGCCGCAGCGCCGCGCCTCTTGAGTCACGTCCGATCGTTCCCAAGCGCGAGGCTAGGTCGACGGCGGCTCAGTCGTCAACGACGAGAACGCGGGGATCGTTGTCCACTCTCAAAGGCACCGATGAGGGGGGGAACAATCGGAGAGAGCGCCAACGAACGACCCCCCGCCGGTGCGGACTCTAGCCCGTTCGCTTGCGCAGCGCACCTAGGAACGCGCCGCAGCGCGGGCACTGCGCGGCCGCTGGATTGCCCTGCAAACCGGTCCACCAAAAGCCGCAGCCTTTGCACTCGGTTACGCCTACGTCAGAAACTCGGCCACTCGGTGAGCGCGTCTGCACGCGCGGCGGCAAGGTCGGGTCTCGGCGCAGCTTGCGCGGTTTGGGTCGATTCGAGCGCGTCACGTCGAAGGCCGTAGCGTGCCAGGTCACCAGTCGATTCGGTAGTTGAAACGCAGCTGCTTGGCCGCTTCGATCCGGCGCTGCACCTCCTCGACAGAAATTGCCGGCCTGGTCGCCCACCGCACCGGATCGACGTGGGGATTGGGCAGCTTCACGGCCATCAGCAGGCAGGCTAGCGCCCTGCCGCGCTCCTCCGCGGTTGCCGTTCGCGTCGCTCGAAGGAGCGGCGAGGGGGATTGGTAACGCGGCGGCGGTCCGCGGTTGGCCGGGATGCCGTGGAGCCCCGCCGCCGGCACGACGTACGGCAAGCCCTCGAGCAGATGCTTTTGGAACGCCACCTCGAGCGTCACCAGCAGGCCATGCCGCTGCGCTTTGTGGAGCGCGTCCCAGGTCTGACCGTGGATGGATCCGAGCAGCCGCTTCCACTCGTCGCCGCTCGTCAGCTCCTCGGGCTCGTTCTCGTTCGCGAACGGATCCGGGCCGAGGCCGAGGCGTTGCCTCGAGCGAAGACGATCCGTTGCGTGCCGCGTGTCGCGCGGAACAGCTCGCCCCACGCGCGGCGCGCGTGCTGTCGGAGCGGGTGCCCGTGGATCGTCGCCAGGTGCGCCAGCGCCCAATACGGATAGTGATCAATCCCGTGGACGGTGTGCGGCTTCTTGCTCGCGTTCCAGGCGATTGAGTCGAGCTTGGCGAGGTAGGTGCTCTGTTCTGGTGGCGCAGCTCCTCCAGGTGGACGCCGTTGGTGCTCTCGGTCGGGCGAATGTTGTGCTCGTCGAAGGCGTCGAGCAACCTCGCCATGCGGCGCACGTGCTCGAGGAAATCACCGCTCCGAGGCACCAGCCGCGAGCCGAACACGCGCCGCACTTAGCTTGACGCACTCCGGCAGCCGCAGCCGCGGGCCTTCGGCACGAGCCATCGCCGCGACGGTCCCAGGGTTTTCAGGGTCTTTTTGACGAATCGGCGAGCCTTTCCCGCTTCCTTCGGCTCGCCCAGGTCGAGCTCTAGAAGTCGAGCGATGTTTCGAGCGGTTCGCCCACCCGAGCCAGCACGCGCGCACACGCGCGTTTCATCCGGCGCAGCCCAGCCCCGAGCGCGTCAGGCCACCGATTGCCGAGCGCCGTCGTCAGCTCGGCGTTGTCGAGCTTGAGCGGTTGGAAGAAGATCCGCAGCGTATGTGCGGGTGCAGGCCTCTTCGCTCCACGGCGGAGCCCACGACCACGAATAAGTTGGGCTTGCCCGCCGATCAGCTCCTCAGGCAGCTCGCCGCGCGCCCGCTGCACAGCTGCCCGACTCCCGCCGACAGCAGGCGATGCTGTAGCGCGCCCGTGCACTCCAGGGCCTGCCCGACGACGTCGACGACACCGCGGGCGCGATGGTGGAACCCGGTGGCAACGCTCTCCGCGCCGTCCAGGCCGCGGCTGTGACGTCTGGAGAGCGACTGCTGGTCGTCGGCACCGGCACCATCGGCCTGCTGGTCGCGCAGTTCGCCAGCGCCGACGGCGTCCAGGTGCACCTGGCCGGGGTCGCGGGGCCGGGGCTGGAGTTTGCCCGGGCGTGTGGCCTCGGTGACACCTCCACGCTCGCTGACCTGCCCGACGTGCCCTTCGACGCGGTCATCGACGCGTCCAACTCCAGGGCGGTCCCCGCACACGTGGTGCACCTGGTCGAACCGGGCCGGCGGGTGGTCTTCATCGGCCTCTCCTCCGAGCCCAGCCTCGTCGACTCCCGCGAGATCGCGCTCAAGGACGTGACCGCGGTCGGCATCCTCGGCGCCTCCGCCGGGTTGCCGGGCACCATCTCGGCGTACGCCTCCGGCGCGGTCGACCCGAGTCCACTCGTCGCCGCCGTCGTGGGCCTGGACCGGGCGCACGACGCGCTGGCCGGATGGCGACCCGGCGACGCGACCTCGGCCCCCAAGATCCACGTCGATCCACGACTCCAGGAGATGACATGAACGACTTCGACGGACTGACCGCCCTCGTGACCGGAGGCGCCAGCGGCATCGGCGCCGCGACCGCCCGGCTGCTCGCCGCGGACGGCGCGCAGGTCGCGATCATCGACCGCGCCGTCTCCGGTGACAGCGGGCTGCTCGAGCTGTCGTGCGACATCACCGACCGGGCTGCCGTCGACGCGAGCGTTGCCGAGGCGGCGGAGGCCCTCGGCGGCATCGACGTACTCGTCAACAACGCCGGCATCGGCGCGATCGGCGACGTCTCCGAGAACGACGACGCCGAGTGGGCGCACCTCCTCGACGTGAACGTCGTCGGCATGGCCCGGGTCTCGGCCGCCGCCCTCCCCCACCTGCGCGCGTCCGAGCACGCCGCGATCGTCAACGTCAGCTCGGTCGTCGCCGCCGTCGGCGTCCCTCAGCGCGCGTTGTACTCCGCCAGCAAGGGCGCCGTGGCCGCGCTGACACTGGCGATGGCCGCCGACCACGTGCGCGAGGGCATCCGGGTCAACGCCGTGCTCCCTGGCACGGCGGCCACCCCCTGGATCGGTCGCCTCCTCGCCCAGGCCGACGACCCGGACGCGGCCGCCGAGGCACTCCGCGCGCGGCAACCGATCGGCCGACTGGTCGAGGCCGACGAGGTCGCCCGCTCGATCGTCTACCTCGCCAGCCCGCTCAGCGCCTCCACCACCGGCACCCTGCTCGGCGTCGACGGCGGGATGAGCTCGCTCCGACTTCCGAGCTGAGCCCGACACGGTCTGATCGCTCACCCACTCTCGCGTTCACGAGCGGTGCTGGCCCGTTCAGGCCATCGATGTGTCGCTTTGCGTCGGTTTTGGGCCATCACGTGGGCTATGGCGTCGGGGCGATCCAACCGGCAGCATGATGCGGAGGAATGCGCCCTCGGGACGGAAGCGCCCTTCTGGACCGGGGAGGCCCCATGGCAGAGATCACCGAGGGCCGCTCCACCGTTCTGTCCAGTGCCCGCTCCGTGTTGAGCGAGACCGGTGACTCGCTCAGGTCGGTCTTCCGCAATCCGAACCTTCGTCGGATCCAGCTGGCGTTGGCCGGGTCCATGATCGGTGACTGGGCCTACGCCACCGCCGTGGCCGTGTGGGCGTACGGCGTCGGCGGTGCGCAGGCCGTGGGCATCTGGACCGCGATCCGCCTGGCGCTGATGGCGATCACCGCGCCCATGGCGGCTACGATCGCCGACCGACTGCCGCGCAAGCACGTCATGATCGCGGCCGATGTCATCCGTGCCGGCCTGGTCGCTCTGGCCGCCCTGTGCCTGGCTCTCGGCCTTCCGCCGGCAACGGTCTTCGTCCTGGCCACGCTCACCGCCCTGATCGGTGGAGCGTTCCGACCGGCCCAGCGGGCCCTGATGCCGGCGCTGGCCAACCGGCCGGAAGAGCTCACGGCGTCCAACGGCACCTCCAGCACCTTGGAGAGCCTCGCGTTCTTCGTCGGCCCGGCCCTGGGTGCTCTGCTGCTCGGCGTCGCCGACGTCGAGGTCGTGTTCCTCGTCAACGCCTGCACCTTCCTCTGGTCGACGGCTTTCGTGCTCGGCGTTCGGGTCCCAGCCGCCGCGGCGCCAGCTGCTCCAGCGGCCCCCGCCGAGGACGAGGCGAAGCCGTCCTTCCTCACCGAGACGTTGGCAGGGTTCAGGTTGATCCTGCGTGATCGCGACCTCTTGGTCGTGACGATGGAGGTGAGTGCGCAGACCGTGGTCGCCGGCGCCTCCGCGGTCTTCACGATCGTCATGGCGGTGGACATCCTGGGTGCCGGCCCCAGAGGCGTGGGTTACCTCGACTCCGTCCTCGGCGTGGGTGCGATCCTCGGCGGGTTCATCGCGATCGCTCGAGCCACGCGGTCGAGGCTGGCCCAGGACATGACGACCGGAGTCGTGCTCTGGGCCCTCCCGTTGCTGTTGGTGAGCATCTGGCCCCACCCGGCGACGGCGTTCCTGGCGGTCGCTCTGCTCGGTCTGGGCAACCCGTTGGTGGACGTCAACATGGACACGATCTTCCAGCGGATCGCGCCCGACGAGGTGCTGGCCCGCGTGTTCGGCGCACTCGAGACCTGCCTGATCACGACCATGGCGCTCGGAGCCGCCCTGATGCCGATCCTGGTGAGCTGGCTGGGCCTCCGCGCCAGCCTCGCCGTGGTCGGCATCGGCGTGACGCTCGTGGCACTGGCCGGGCTGCCGCGGATGCGCAGCCTCGACGGTCGGTTGCGTCGACCGGACGGTCTCGCCCTGCTGCAGTCGATACCGATGTTCGCATCACTGGCGCCGGCGGTGCTGGACTCCCTGGCTCGTCGGCTCACGCCCGTCCGGGTGACGGCCGGCGACGTCTTCGTCCGCGAGGGAGGGGCCTCGGACCGCTTCTACGTCATCGTCTCGGGGCTGGTGGAAGTGACGCAGGGCACGAGGATCCTGCGCCACGAGGGGCCGGGCGAGTTCTTCGGTGAGATCGGCCTCCTGCGCGACGTGCCGCGCACGGCCACGATCTCCGCGGTGGAGGACACGGAGCTGCTGGCGCTGGACCGCGATGACTTCCTGGACGCGGTGACGGGACAGATCGAAGCCCGGTCCGCCGCGGAGGACATCGTCACCCGTCGCCTCGCGTTCTGATCCTGGTCCAGGACGCCTGTGGTGCAGGACCGTTCGTGGTCAGCTCAGGTGCCGTGCGAAGAACCTGGCCGCGTCGTCTCCAGCGAACTGCGGGACACCGGTGTGCCCGCCCATGTTGGCTTGGAGCGTCTTCTCCTTCGAGCCGAAGGCATCGAACAGGTCCAGTGCCGACTGGCGATCGTTGCCCTCGTCGTCCCATTGCAGCAGGACGTGCAGCGGAATCACGATGCGGCGGGCCTCGTCGAACATCACACGGGGCACGAAGCTCCCAGCGAAGAGCCCGGCGGCCACGATGCGGGGTTCGACCAGGGCCAACCTGATGCCGATGGCGATGACCCCGCCCGAGTACGCGACCGGGCCGCTGATCTCGGGCATCGAGAGGAGTACGTCGAGCGTGGACTGCCACTCCGGGACCGCCTTCTCGACCAGCGGAAGGATCAGCCTCTCGACGATCTCCTCGACCGGCTCGTCGGCCGCCAGCGCCTGCCGTAGATCGGCTCTGGCCTGTTCGAGCGCGGGGATGCGTGGGCGCTCGCCGCCCCCCGGGAGCTCGATGGTCGCCGAGGCGAAGCCGCTCGCCGCGCAGTGCCGGGCCCGCCCCACCAGCCGGGGGTACATCCGACGCAGTCCGCCGGGGTGGCCGAGCAGGACCAGCGGAACCGGTGCTGACGAGGACTCAGGTGTCCACAGGATGCCGGGAACGTCGCCGAGGACGAACTCGCGTTCGACGACCCCGTCGTCGAGCCGATGTTCGGAAGAGAAATGCATGGTCGCGCCTTTCGTCGGCTGCCCGATTGACCATTGGCCACCATGGTGTCGATTTCGGCCGGTGCCGTTCGTGGAACTGGTGAGAGGAGTTATCACAGGCCGCCATCCCGACGGTCGCTCCAGGTTCCCGAGGAGATGACGACATGTTCACGATCGAGGAAGAGAGCGGCACCTACACCGGGCCCCGTTGCCGGCACAACGGGTACTACGCCGGAGACTTCTCCCGCAACCCGATGCGCACGGCCAGCGAGCTCTCGGCCTTGGCGAAGCTCCGGCTGCCCACCCTCCCGGCCCCTTCCGGCCATGCCGACTCACTCCTGGTCACCATTGCCAAGTGACGGTGCGCTGTCCCGGTCCTGGTGTAGTGCGCTCGTGCTCGCTACCCCCCTTCGCGGGCTGCGGCTTCTTGTGGACGCGTCACACCGGTTGCCGCTGCAGCACGCCCAGCGCCGACCAGGACCTGCACCAGAGCCAGGAGGACCAAGACCAAGGCCAGCGACCACCACAACCGCGACAGGAACACGTCGTTTCCCCACAAGAGGACCACCGCACCCAGCACTCCGACGGCTGCCCGCAACCATCCGGCGTTGGCCGCGACCCACTGGCCGACTCCGCCGACCGGCCCATCGGCGATCCGGGCGCCTGTGCCCTCCAGGCCGCCGGTCACGCTGGTGCGTACGGCGGTGCCGTACTTGTTCGACCCCGCGAACCAGCCGGCGACGACGAGGACCAGACCGAGTCCGAGGAGCACCCGCTGGCCACGCTCGAGGTAGGCGATCAGGGTGTCGAAGAAGACCCCGCTGGCCGCGGCGAAGGCCGTGCCGGCGAGCTGGTCGACGAACAGCTGGCGCCCGATCGACAACGCCAGTGCCACCAGCAAGGCGTTGGCCGCCAGGACCGCACCGATGACCAGCGCCATCCGCGGACGGCGCCGAGCCAGCACGAAGGCGAGCAGGTAGAGCACTGCGACGATCGGGAGGAGCCACCGCGCCAGCGGATTGCCGAACGCGTAGATCGTGCGCAGCTGCCGCACCTGGGGGGCTTCCATCAGCACGACCTGTCGGTCGGTCTCCGGAACGGGCACGTTCTGCACGAGCGTGAGGCCACGCGCGACCAGTCGGTCCTTGACCTGGTTGATGACCTCGTCGACGTCGAGGACGACCTCGTCGCCCTTGAGCGAGACTGCGCCCGACGCGTCACCCTTCAGCACCCGCTGGAGGGCCTCCTGGGCCCGGGTGTTGGCCTGCGTCCAGAGATCGGCGAACTCATCGGAGGCGACGAACGCCCGAACCTCACGGTCGATCAGGCCGTTGATCGACGCGGACAGTGGCCCGACCAGCTGCTCCAGCCGTGGCCGGTCCGTGATCACCCCGGCGAAGACGTTCTTGAGGATCGCCTCGATGTCGACCTGCTTCGCGATCGCGTCCGTGACCTTGGTGGCGATGACGTCCTGCACCTCGGGCGAGTTGACCAGCGGCTCGACGGTGTCGACGTACCTCTGGGTGTCGTTGAGCGTGCGCTGCCCCCAGTACGCGACCGCGGCCGGCGTGGTCAGGAGGCCGGCCGCGATCACGCAGATGACGGCCACGATCGAGCGTGCCCTGGAGGGACGCACGCCCGCCGATGAGGGAGACGCCGAGGTCTCGAGGGGCTCGGCGGTCTGCGGATCGCGGGACGTGGCGGACTCTTGATCGCTCATGGTGGACTCCTGGCCCGAACCGCATCGAGTGGCTCGGGCTCACCCCAGACAACCGCGAAAGTCCCGGTGTCGAATCACCTTCATTGGATGAAATGCAGTTCCCCCGCGCCGTCCTCGCGCACCCCGGTTCGCCAGGGATGAACATGTCGCTCTACTCCGCCGACCGAGAAGGTGGTTGGGTACGTCGTATCAACCATGACGTGAGGACAGGCCCAGCACGTGGGCCGAGGGAAGGATCCACGGATGGGATGTCTGCTCGCACTGCTTGCCGGGTTTGCACCTCGAGTCGCCCTGGTGATCATCTGGATCTTCTCGAACCTGGTGGACCGCGCGTTCACCGGCTTCTTCATACCGCTGATGGGGCTGATCCTGTTCCCGTATGCGACCTTGTTCTACGTGCTTGCCTACAACCCGGTCACCGAGGTGAGCGGCTGGGGCTGGGCCTTCGTGGTCCTCGGCTTCATCTTCGACATCGGGCACTGGGTTGGTGGCGGTGCGACCGGTCGACAGCGATATGCCAGCGCCTAGCAGCGACTGATCGCTGGCGTCTCCCGCGCAAGCCCGCTTCATCGTCGATCGACGAGGTGAATCGTCCGGCGGGCGTGGGCGAGGGCAGATGGCCACCTGTTGGTCAGGTCGTCGGCAGTCCGCTGGTCGGTGTCCGAGTTCGCGTCGCGGAGCGGTCGGCGATTCGGCGTGCGACCTCGACGAGGACCAGGGCGATCGCGGTCAGCGCCGCGCATACGGCAAAGGTGCCTTGGTAGCCCGCGGCCGTCGCGGATCCGAGCGCGATGATCGGGCCGGAGACGATTGCTCCGAGGCGGCGGGTGTTCGTGAACAGGCCGGACGCGAGGCCCGGACGCGGAATCATCTCCTGGAACGTGGTGAGGCCGACCCCGGCGACGATTCCGAAGAACCACGCGTTGAGCACCTGGAGAAGAATGAGCGTGATCGGGTCGGCGACGAAGGCCATCGCGATGTAGTAGACCGTCCCGGTGATGCAGCCGGACATGATCAGCGTGTGGCTGGAGATCCGCTGGCTGAGCCGACCGATGATCAGCAGCGCGGGGATCTCCAGCAGGGCCGAGGCACCGAGCGCGATGCCGGACCAGATGAGCGCCAGGCCGAGTCGCTCCGTGACGAACAGGCTCATGATCGACACAGCGGCACTGTTCGTGGCCTGCAGCGCGATGAACCCGATCACCACGGCAATCACCGCCCCGCGCGGGACGGGCTCCGCTTCCTTCACGTCGTCCGCGTCCGTGTTCGCGTCGCGATCGATCGGACGGGTCCGGTACCGCGCCATCATCAGCAGCGTGGTTGCCATGTTGAACAGAGCGACAACGGCCAGCACGGGGAGGATGGAACGGTTGCCGAGTCCGCCCATGATCACCGTGGCCAGCGGGGGTCCGGCCACCCACGCGAACGAGATGATCGCTCGCGTGTGGATGACGTCGACCATCCGTGCACCGGAGAACTTGAGCTGGGCGAACAGGAGCGCCGGTCCGACGCCCGCTGGCGCGCCGATGACGACGAGTGCGACCACCGCGACCGGCAGCGACGTGGTGAACCCGAGCACTCCTGCGAGTACGAAGGTCAACGCCCCGCACAGCAGCATCGGGCGCAGATAGTCGTCCCTTCGATCGGCGTACGCCGGCACCAGCAGGGACGCGACGAAGCCGCTCGCGTTGTAGACCGTGAGTACCCAGCCGACCTCGCCGGGTGTCGCGTCGAACAAGGCGACCAGGAGCAACGCGAGCACTGGGTTCAAGAATGCGAACTGCAGCCCCCAGAACAACGCCGAGGAGGAGACGAGGATGCGCTTCACAGGTGTCCCCCCGGGTGGCAATGACCATGACCGCCAGACCGCGTCGCACGGTCGAAACTGAGCTGTCGTCAGGCCTCTGGGATGTCGAGGCTGAACGTCTCCAAGGTCACCGCGTCCGGGTCAGGTCCTCCTCGGTGACCGGTGTCGAGGGCGTCCAGCGTGGCCAGTTCATCCGAGGTCAGGTCGAAGTCGAAGACCGCGATGTTCTCCGCGATGCGGCTCGGCTTGGTGGATTTCGGGATCACCGACCGCCCCTTCTGCAGCCCCCAGCGGAGCATCACCTGCGCTGGTGACTTGCCGCACTTCGCGGCGAGGGCCGTGACGGTGGGGTCCTCGAGTGCGCTGGTGTGGCCGCTGTCGCGGTAGAAGGTGATCCCGCCGATGGGTGACCACGCCTGGGTGATGATCCCGTGTTCGGCGTCGAACTCCTGCACCGGCTGCTGGGTGAAGAAGGGGTGCAGCTCGATCTGGTTGACGGCAGGGACGACCGTGGTCTCGGCGAGGAGCCGGGTCAGGTGGTCGACCATGAAGTTGCTGACTCCGATGGCGCGGACCTTGCCCTGGTCCAGCAGCGTCTCCAGGGCCTGGTAGGCCTTGACGGTTCGGTCGAAGGCGGAAGGCAGGGCCTGGTGCAGGATCAGCAGGTCGATCTGGTCGACGCCGAGCTTGGCGGCGCTCTTCTCGAAGCCGTGCAGGGTCTCGTCGTACCCGTAGTCGTTGATCCAGATCTTCGTCTCCAGGAAGACCTCCGCGCGGTCGATTCCGAACTCGCGGACGGCCTGGCCGACCTCACGTTCGTTGCCATAGGCGGCGGCGGTGTCGATGTGTCGGTACCCGCAGTCGAGAGCGGCCCGGACGGCCTCCCGGGTCTCGTCCGGCGGCGTCTGGAAGACACCGAGACCGAGTGCCGGCATGGTGACGCCGTTGTTGAGGGTCAGGTTGTGCATGGAGAGCGCCTTTCGTGAGGTGCGGGTCAGGCCCGGGTGGCCCGGTCGAACTCCTGGTCGGTGACGTGGTCGCCCCACGTGGCGTCGTCGTCTTCCCAGATGGCCAGGTGGGACATGAAGTGGTCGGGCAGGGCGCCGTGCCAGTGCTCCTCGCCTGGCGGGGTGTGCACGGTGTCGCCGGGTCGCATGATGATGACCTCGTCGCGGGTGGCCACGACACCGATGCCTTCGGTGACGTGCAGGGTCTGGCCGAGGCTGTGGCTGTGCCAGGCGGTGCGGGCACAGGGGGCGAAGCGGACGGTGTTGACCCGGATCCGGGAGGTGTCCTCGCCGCGTGCGATGACGTCGAAGTGGACGTCGCCGGTGAAGAGCTCGGCCGGCCCCTTGGTGGTGGGTGTGGTGGGCAGCAGCTTCACGTTGCTTCCTTCTCGGTGGTGGTGGGCGCCCGGAGGGTCCAGCTGGCCAGCAGGCCGAGGGCCTCTGCTGCGGGTGAGTCGGGTGCGGCGGTGTAGACGTTGAGGCGTTGGCCCTCGTCGCCGGGCAGTTCGAAGGCCTCGAAGTCCAGGCTGAGCTCGCCGACGAGTGGGTGGTGGAACCGCTTGGTGCCGGTGCGGTGGTAGCGGACGTCGTGGGCTGCCCAGAGTCGGCGGAAGCGCTCGCTGCGGGTGGACAGCTCGCCGATGAGGTCTTGGAGGTCCTTGTCGTACGGGTCGCGTCCGGCCTCGGTGCGGAGGAACGCGACGCAGTCGCCCTGCACCTTGTCGAAGTCGACGAAGAACTCCGAGGATGCGGGGTCGAGGAACAGGAAGCGAGCACTGTTGGGCTGGTCGCTCTGCTCGTAGAGGGGACTGTAGAGCGCCCGGCCGAGGTCGTTGGCGGCGAGGACGTCGAAACGCCCGTTGCGCAGGTACGCCGGCGTCGGCATCAGGTCGAGCATCCGCTGGATGGTCGGACGGACCCGTTTCCTGGTCGGGTTGCGGCGAGCCGGCCGCTTGGTCGCCGCGGCATGCACCAGCCTGTGGAGGTGGTCGCGCTCTGCCTCGTCGAGCTGGAGGGCGTGTGCGACCCCTTCGAGGACGCTTTCTGAGACCGAGCCGACGTTGCCGCGCTCCAGTCGCGTGTAGTACTCGACGCTGATCCCGGCCAGGACTGCGACCTCTTCACGCCGCAGTCCGGCGACGCGACGGTTGTCGCCGTACACCGGCAGGCCAGCCTGGTCCGGGGTGAGCTTCGCGCGGCGTGTGGTCAGGAACTCCTTGAGGTCGTCGTTCGGGTTCACGAGTCCAAGGTAGGCCGCACCTACTGGGTCTGGGAGTCCCTGCTGGTACCCCCATCAAGGCGGTCTCCCACGCGCGGGGGAACCGGAGTTGTCTGGGCGCATGCCCCAAACCGCCACACCGAACGAGGTTCGCGTTGTCCCGAGCGAACCTGCTCATCCGCGGGCGATCCTCGTGATCATCCTGGTCAGCTACTTCCTGATCCTGCTCGACAACTCCGTGGTGTTCACGGGGCTGCCGTCCATCCGGGCCGGGCTCGATCTGTCGCAGACTGAGCTGTCCTGGGTGCAGGACGCCTACACGTTGGTGTTCGGTGGTCTCTTGCTCCTCGGTGCGCGTCTCGGTGACCTGCTGGGACGACGTCGCGTCTTCATCGCGGGCCTGGTGGTCTTCGTCGGCGCTTCCCTTCTGATCGGCGTCGCCCAGAGTGGGGCGTGGCTGATCGCCGCACGCGCCCTCCAGGGGATCGGTGCCGCGATCGTCGCACCGTCCGCCCTGTCGTTGCTCACCGCCAGCTTCCCTGAGGGGAAGGGCCGGTCGAAGGCTGTCGCTCTGTACGGCGCCACCGCCGGGATCGGTGCCAGCCTGGGTCTGGTCGTGGGCGGTGCGACCGCGTCGTGGGTCTCCTGGCGCGCGGGCTTCTTCATCAACCTGCCCATCGGCGCAGCCATGATTGCGCTCGCCCCGAAGTACCTGCCGGAGACGCCACCCCGCTCCGGGACCTTCGACCTGCGCGGCGCTTTGTTGGCGACCTGCGGCACCGGTGCGCTGGTCTACGGGGTCATCGAGTCCGCACCACGCGGCTGGAGCGACCCGGTCGTCGTCACCGCCCTGACCACAGCAGTGGCGCTGCTGGTCGGTCTGGTCCTGAACGAGCGCCGGGTCAGCCAACCGATCATGCCGCTGCGCCTGTTCGCTGATCGGCGCCGTACCGGCGCCTACCTCACCCGCGCGCTCTACCTCGGCGCAATGATCGGCTTCTTCTTCTTCACCACCCAGCTCATGCAGGGAGTGTTCGGCTTCTCGGCCCTGCAGGCCGGCTTCGGGTTCCTGCCGATGACCGCCGTGAACTTCGCCGTTGCGATGGCGATTCCGCGCCTGTCCCTCCGGATCAGCGGCGCCACCCTCCTCGCCACCGGCGTAGTCGCCACGCTCCTCGGCACCGCTTGGCTGAGCCAGGCGGCCGCCGACAAGGGGTACTGGCTGGCGCTGGCTCTCCCGATGCTGCTGATCGGCGCCGGACAGGGGCTCGCCTTCGCGCCGATGACCTCCTTCGGCATCATCGAAGCCCCGGCCGCCGACGCCGGCGCGGCCTCCGGCCTGGTCAACACCTTCCACCAGCTCGGCATGGCCCTCGGCCTCGCGATCCTGGTCACCGTCTCCGTCAGAGCCGATGACGCGACAGAACAGTTCGCCCATGCACTGCTCGGCAGCACGGCGTTGCTCGCGCTCGCCTTGCTCGTCGTACTCGCGTGCGTGGTCCCAGCACATCACGCGGCCGAAACCGCGGCCGCTCGATGAGTCCACCGAGCGACCGTTGTTTCGCGAGGTGTCTCGCGGAAATTCGCGAACACCCCTTGGTGGGTGGAGCTGGCGGGAATCGAACCCGCGTCCTGTGGCGCCGTACCAGGTCTTCTCCGGGTGCAGTTCGTGATAGCGATTTTCTCGGCCCCGGCACTCCCACGAACAGTGTGCCGACGGGCCCAGTCAGGATGAAGTCCCGATCAACCCTCCTGACAGGAGTTGATCAGCAAGTCCTCTAGATGAGGCCAGGGTCCGGGACGAGGACAGATGCCCGGTCTGACCCTTCGATCACTGCTCAGGCAGCGAGAGCGAAGTCGTTGCGCTTAGAGTCGGCAACTATAGGTTCCAACGAACGTTTACGAGATGACGTTGGCTTCTCGACCCGCTTCTCCTGGGACTAACGTCCCCAGTCGAAACCAATCAGCCCCTCTTGAGTTGTTCTCCGATCAGTCTAACGGCTCCGGGGTCCTCGGCTCATCCCCAGTCGGGGTCAGTGCCTCTGCGGGCGAGG
>CAWJGX010000032.1:0-63503 GCA_963842565.1 uncultured Actinomycetota bacterium
TCGGAATGCTCTACGAAGTACGACCGCAGCGCCGGCATCACGGCCAGCCAGGGACGGACCCCATCGTCCAGTGTGACGCGGTAGTCGCGTCCCTCGCCCGAGAACAGGTACGCCCGGAGCGCGAAGTACAGGTAGTTCCCCACTCCGAGGCCGGGGTATGTCAGCAGGACGGTTCGGTTGCCCCGCCGCGCGGTCGCCAGGACTCGTTGGCGCAAGGTGGTCACGGCTTCACCCGGCGCTGGCGGCGGGATCCAATGAGCCGAGCTGCACGAGGTGGGCGAACTCGCGATTTCCTGCTCGCACCTCGTCGAAACTGCCGTTGATCTCCACGCGGCCATCCTTGATGAAAACGATCTGGTCCGAACGCCTCACGGTGGAAAGCCTGTGGGCCACCAGCACGACTGTCACCACCCCGTGGAGCGCCGCAACCGTTCGGCCGATGCGATGTTCCGTCTCGTTGTCGAGCGACGATGTCGCCTCATCGAACACCAGGAGCTGGGGCTGGCGGTAGAGCGCCCGGGCGATTCCGATCCGCTGTCGTTGTCCGCCAGAGAGTCGAGCGCCCTTCTCGCCCACGTACGTGTTGATGCCGTCCGGCAGTTCGGCGATCAGATCGGCCAGTTGGGCGTGGCCGATCACCTGGCTCAGGCGTGCGTGATCTATTTCCTCGGGATCTAGGTCGAAGGCGATGTTCTCGGCGAGCGTGCCGTCGAGGACGTACACGTCCTGGGCAACGTAGCCGATGTTTCGCTGCCATTGACCCTTGCAGTTCGCGATGTCGACACCGTCGACGAGGATGCGGCCACTGTCGGGAGTGTGCAGGCCCAGGATCAGGTCGACCAGCGTGGTCTTTCCCGCGCCGCTGCCCCCGACGAGAGCGACCGAGCTTCCGTGTGGTACGTCGACGGTCACCGAGCGGAGGACCGGGCGAGACCCACCGGGGTAGGTGAATCCCACCTGCTGAACGCTGAGGACCTTCCTGAGCGGCAACGCCGGCTCGACGTCGTCAGCCTGTGGGGGCAGTGCGCTGGCGGCGAGAACCTCACGGTGGACGATGTCGAGCGACGGCGCGCCGACCTTGATGTTGCTGACGCTCCCGAGCAGGCCCGTCACCGAGGGCAGCATCCTGAACCCTGCTGCGACGAAGATCGCAAGCAGCCCCACCAGGCTGTTCGTCGAGCCCCCAGCGGTTGTGAGCACCCCCATCAACAGCACGAGCCCGACGGCGATGATGAACAGGATCTCGAGCATGTAGCGAGGCAGCCCGGCGAGAAAGGAGCTGTAACGCCCGGCGTAGGCGCCTCGAAGTTGCGCGGCCTCGTAGCGGCGTACGAAGTGCTCCTGTGTCCCACGGATCTTCAGCTCCTTGATCGCGCCGAGCGCAGCGAACGCCGTGCGCCACCCCGCGAGAGACGCCTCGGTCATCTCCAGTCCGGCGGCGGTCGCACGAGGTTTGACCAATCTGAGGTACACAACTGCTGCGACCCCGAAGTAAGCAATGGCCACCAAGGTGGGTAGGGGACTAACCAGAAGGAGCGCAACCGCCACGGCAAGGATGGCGATGGAGTTGGTCACGGTGTACATCAGTCCATTGACCGTGTAGTTGAAGACCTGCATCACTGAGTAATCCATCGCCCTGAGCAACTCGGCCGAACTACGTCTGGAGACCTCGGTGTAGGGCGCGGTGAGGAAGAGACGAAGAATGCGCGCCGACGTACGTACACGTTCCCCGAGGACGAACCCGATCATCCACCACTCAAAGGCCATGGACCCGAGGTCCTTGAGGATGAAGAGGCTCACGACGCACAGTGTCAACAGGATGAGCAACGACCTATCGCTGGGATTGCCAAGCAGATCGGCCACAAACCGTACAGCTCCTGACCGGTCACCGCCGCCCTGGGTCGCGAGGTTCACCAAGGGGTACACCAGGGCGATGGCAAGCGTGTCCAGAATCGAGACTACGAGCGAGCCTAGAGTCGCGAGCGCCAACTTCTGCTTCGCTCGCCTGGCGAGGATGCCGTTGAGCTTGACGAGCACATCAGGCACGTTGCGGCTCCCCTTGTATTCCGGGCCGGATCCTCTCCGCGCGCGTCGGCCCGGCTGTCCGCCGCCGTCAGGCTAACACCGGACGGACCGGGGTCTCGGGGAACGGAAGACGCTGAATGAGGGGCGATTCTCGACGTACCGTAGGCCGGTGCTGTCATCGTCTCCGATCGTTGACGTGATCGTTGCTACCAACCGCAGGAGCCCTTTCATCGACGCCACCCTTGCGACAGTGGCAGCCCAGACGTGGCCCCACTGGCGCTTGATATTGGTCGATGACGGCGGCCCCGACCCGGCGGCTCTAGAGGCCGCGGCCAGTCATCTGGAGGAGGCTCGGGTGATTCACCGTCCGCACGCGGGCGTCTCCGCCGCGCGAAATGCGGGACTGGCTGCTGGTACCGGCCAGCTTGTGGCCTTCCTCGACGACGACGATCTATGGGATCCGCGTCGATTAGAGGCACAGGTCACCGCACTGCGAGTGGCTTCCGAGGCCGTGGGCGCCTTCTGCGGCGGCTACTACATCGACGCGGGCGGACGCACCTTCGGAACGGGGTGGGATGCGGAGCGCGTGGAGCGCGAGCGAATGATCGACGGTAGCGTCCCCGCGCCGCGCATTGTCTCGCTCCTCGTGACGCGTGAGGCGTGCATGCGTGTCGGCGGCTTCGACGAGTCTCTCGTTCTCGCCGAGGATAACGACTTCATTCTGCGTGTGCTTCAGCAAGGCCCGCTGGTGGCGGTCCCCGAGAAACTCGTCGGCTACCGACGCCATGGGGGAAATACATCCGACGAGGCATTGACCGAGAGCAGGAGGGCCACCGACCGCCTGCTCGCTAAGCAGATCGACGCAGCGCGGCACCGTGGCGACACTGCCACAGCCGCACTCTTGAGGAGCCATCGGCGACGACATCATAGGAGGGCGGCCAACAAAAGTGCCGCGGTGCTCGGGTTGTCCCTCCGCCGTCGCGACGGTGGGGCCTTTGTCGATGAGTTGTTCTGGGCGATTCGCCACGCCCCTTGGCTCACGGCTGCGGCCGTGGCGCGCCGCACCTGCCGAGTGGCCCGTCGCCGTCGACACCGCGGTCGGTGACTCCTGGTTGTGAACCTGCTTGGCCCCAGCGGTCTGGGCACTGTTTCCGCTCGCACAGGGCTCAACTTCGCTCCCGCACCCATTGCGGCGAGACGAAGGCGGAACCCCATAAACTGGTTCACCCGCTATCAGAGTCGGTTTGGGTGGCGCTGGTCCAGGTGGCTGCGTACTCGGCAGGGGTGAGGTCTCCCAGCGAGGCGTGCTGTCGGTCGGTGTTGTACTCGTTCACAAGGCCTCGACGATCACCTGGGCTTCGTGCAGGGTAGCGAAGTCCTCGACGCTAATAGGGCTTGTCGCGGGCACGGCTGTTGAAGGGACTCGGCCAAGGGTTCTCCCACCAGGAGCCGGGTTCGATGTAGTTGCGGCCGGACGCCGGCGTGGCGGCAGTAGTCGCGTAGCGCCGAGGAGGATCCCTCCGCGTAGGATCCCTCCGCATGGGCCTCGAAAGCGCAGTTCGGTCAGCGTTGAGACACTCGGCCAGACATTTTCCACAGATCTACAACTGGCGCAACCAGCACAACGTTCTAATCCAGCGATTCCGCGGAGGTGTGCATGACCAGGACTTCGCATGGCTGGCCGAGGTGACGGTCGAGCGTCCACTCGTCGTGGATGTCGGTGCGAACACTGGGCAGACGCTCCAGACTGTCAAGACACTTTTGCCCACTGCTCGCCTCGTGTGCATCGAGCCATCAGCACTGGTACTGGCGGCTCTAATACGAACTGCGGCCCGATACAAGGAGGACGTCGAAGTAGCGTCGTTCGCGGCTGGCGGCTCCTTCGGCTCTGCCAGCATATCCACCCCGGTGGCAGCCGGCATCGTTTTTACCCAGTTCGCCACCTTGACCGAGATGGACAAGTCTGAAGTTGCATCGACGATCACCCAAGCTGGATTCCCCCATGTTACGCAAGACGACATCGAGGTCCGCAAAACCCGGTGCGTCGTGGCGCCACTCGACGAGATCGTCGACCGTTGCGACGTCTTGAAGGTCGACGTCGAGGGCTTCGAGGACTCAGTCTTCGCCGGCGCGCGTCGCCTCGTGCAGACTTGCCGGCCGCTGCTCATTATCGAGCGACCTTCGTCCGACCTCGCCGACTATCTGGAAGGACTCGGCTACGAGCAGCTACCCACGGCGAGTTCGGTGAACACGGTCCAAGTTCACCCGACCAACATGCTGGGGATTATCCGCAACTAGTGTTCCGCCCGGTTGATCCGATGGCTATTTGTTGATGGCGGTGCAGTAGCGGCGAGGCGTTGGGAGCGGGGCTTCGAACGCTAGTCGTCGGGATGATGTCCCACGGGTGGAAGTTGCCTTCTCATGGTTGGCTCCCGTGGAGGCCGTCTTGACGCCCTTGGGAGCGTTCCACCAAGCGCAAACGCTGGGCTTGCGCAGCGCCCACCGCCAGGCCAGCCAGCTTGACGCCGACACGCGCGAAGCCTGCGACAACGGTTCGGGCAGTCGCCCGCACTCCCCTTTCACGCCCGCGCACGGCCGCCCGACCGACGGACACCAGATCGTCACCGACCTCGCGCAGCGTCGTGCGCCAAGTACCGGCGCAGGTGAGGCGTCGACCTGCCAAGGGTGCGGGAGAGCAGCACGACGTGGTTACGCTGCCCGTAGTAGTCGTAGCGCAGGTCGAAACGCTGTCCGCGGGCATACGGCCCCGCCACGTGGTCCACCACCGCGGACGGCGTGTAGACGACGCGATACCCCGCGAAACGCATGCGCAGGGCCATGTCCGTTTCCTCCCGCAGACAAGTCCCCGGGTAGTAGTCGTGCACCCCACCAAGCCTCTCGGCAACCGCGCGCCTGTAGGACATGTTCGCGCCGATCATGTGGTCGGTCTCGACGACGCGACCAGGGTCGGCGGCAAAGTTGCCGGTCAACCGCCCATTCGGGAGCAGCAGACCAATCTCGCCGAGCCCCTCGGCCTCCTCACCGGGGCGACCGTTACGGGCCCGTCCGCCAACTGCGGCCACCGAGCTGTCCCCGTAGGGCAACAGCAGCCGGTGCAACCAGTCTGGAGCTGCGAAAGCATCGTCGTCGACGTACGCGACGACCTCCCCTGTGGTGGCGGCGAAACCGATCGCGCGCGAGGTCGCAATGCTGCCAGCCCCCAGCTCGTTGCGCAGGTAACCGACCCCGGCAAACGTGTCTACCACGCGGCGAGTTCTGTCGTCGGGCGACGCGTCCACGACCACGATCTCGAGCGGTTGAACGGTCTGCGCTTCCAGATGCTGTAGACAGGTGCGCAGATGTTCTGGGCGGCAGTAGGTCGCCACGATGACAGAGGCTGTTGGTTGTGAAAGCGGCACGCTCCCATTATCGACGCGAAGGACTGGCCTGACCTCGCTTTGCCGAAGGCGCTTCGAACGCGACCAGCACCCCGCCCAACGGATGACCGCCCTAACATCGACGCCGTGAGTCGTGACTACAACGTCGTCATCCCCACACACGGCCGCAACCTTGCGCTACTGATCGAGGCCATCGACTCTGTCTTGGGGCAGACAGTCCTCCCGGACCGCGTTCTCGTCGTGGTCGATGGGGCAGCAGGGGTGGGCGCGTGGCTGCGAAACCGACGACCCAGCATCGAGGTCATCGAGCACGAACGCTCGCTGGGGCAGGCTGCCGCCCGGCAGACCGGGATGTGCGCCGCCACCGCAACCTGGATTGCGTTTCTCGACGACGACGACCTTTGGTCACCGGTTAAGCAACAGGTCTTCTTCGAGTACGTCGAGCAACACCCCGGCTGCGAAGCGGTGCGCGCCGGATATTGGATGTTCGCGAGCCCCGACGCACAAATCCCCCCCGTTTTCGGTCAGGTGGTCGAGCTTGTCGGTGCGAACCTCACCGAGCTCGAGGCGCACGCCCTGAGCGCCCGCCCACGCAACGACCTCTCGTATCTCGACATCGAGGGTGCGAGCCTCGAGCTCATGCTCGAGCGCAACCGGGGCGTCATCAGCACAAGCATGGTGCGGCGGTCGGTCCTGGCGCGGACGCCCGCAGTACCCACCGGCCTTCACCCCGGCGACGACTACGTCCTCTTCTGCCACGTGGCCGCGCTGACCGAGTGGCACCTGGTCCGGCAACGACTCGCCTACTACCGCCTGCATCCGGGACAGGACAGCCGACGCGGCGGAGCGGGCCGCGCCTTGAGCATCTTGCGCTCCAAGCGCATCGCCTGGGAGATCAACGGAGCGCGGTCGCGCCGTCCTCTGTCTGCCTACGGCGCCCTATACGCCGCGGAGATCCGAGGGCTCGTCTGGGTGAGCGTCAAAAGGGGCCGCTGGCGCGACGCCCTGCGCATCTACCGGGCAGGGATTGCCCTGCTCCCTCGGCCTTGGCATCGGCTGATCGCCGCGGTCCCGGAGCCCCTGGCGTGGCGCACTCAGCGAGTGCTGCGCAGCGGCAGCGATGCTCGAGACTCGGGTCCGCAGGCACCGGCCTGGTGAGCCCCCGACGGCACGAGACCCGCGCGGCGACGTGACCCGAAGTTACGTGCAGGCGTCGTACACCGACTCGTAGGCAACGGCGACACGGTCCCAGCCATACCGCTCGACTTTCCGGCGACCGGACTGGGCGAGTTGATCTGCGAGGCCAGGCTCGGTCAGCACCCTGGCGACCGCGTTGCCGAGCGCTGCGGCGTCTTCTGGATCAGCGAGGAGGCCGTCGACGCCGTCGGTCACGAGACCGGCCGGACCGCCGCGGGAGGTGACCACGACCGGGGTCCCGGCCTGCCAGGCCTCGAGCACTACCAGACCGAAGGCCTCCCGCCGGCTGGGCACCACGACCACCGACGCGCCCGCCAGCTGCTCGGAAACCTGCGCTCTGGACAGCCGTCCGGGAAAGTCCACCCGGTCTTCGAGACCGTGCGCGCGCGACTGCATCTCGAGGGCCGGCAACGCGCTCCCGGTCCCCCCGAGCACCAACCGAGTACGCGGCGGGAGCGCGGCACGGGCAAAGGCGTCGAGCAGGAGGTCGAAGCCCTTCGTGTGCTCCACGCGCCCGTAGGCGAGGATGTACGGCGGGTCTGCGGGGGCGCGGAGTGGGACCGTCTCCGTGAGGTCCACACCGTTGGGGACCACCAGCCCGATGCTAGGCCCGAAACGTGCGAGGTCTGTCAACACCACCTGCGAGCAGCCGGTCACCGCGCACGCCTGCCGCATCGCCCGCCCCAGCGCTCGCCGGGACAGCTCCGACCGGTCGAAGATGGCGTGGTCGTCTGCGAAGGTCTCCCCATGAGAGCTGATCACCAGCGGCGTCCGAGTCGCGCCGGCCAAGACCGTCGCGTAGGTCCCGTTGGGGCCGAAGCACTGGACGTGGAGAACATCCGGCCGAAAGGACCTGTGGGCGCGCAGCCACGCCGCGGCCGCCGAGGGTCCCTGTCCGAGCAGGCGCCGCACGCCGGCTATCGAACGTGCGGGCAGCGGCGTCGGGAGGTACCACACCTCTACCCCATCGACTTTCCGGACGCCGAGATTCTCACCGCGGTCCACCGTCCACACCACTACCTCGTGCCCGCGCCGTCTCAGCTCGAGCGCGACGCGGCGCACATGCTCTTCCACGCCCCCGACGTGCGGGTGGTAGGAGGAGGACACAAGGGCCACCCGTCGACGTACCATCCGATGCACCGACCTCATACGCAGATGTCGACGTCACCCGCCGACGTGCCATTATGACCTCACACCGTCCTGCGTCGCGGGAGAAGACGATGCCCCGCCTCATCATCAGCAGCTGCGCAACCGGTGTGCCCATGGGAGCGGAGACATACCAAGAGGCTGTCGCCTCCCGCGCTCAACAGGCCCTCGACGCCGCAACGTCGGGCGAGTCGTGGGCAGTGGAACGGAGAGTGGTCCGAAGCCTGCGGTCTCCACTCCCGGGTGATCACCGACTCCCGATGCGCTGGCTGCGCGGGGCTTCGCCCGACGCACGCCGCGCGCTGGGTCGTCTGCTCTACCCGCGCGGAGCCGTCGTACATCGGATGAACCTGGAGTTGCCGCCGGCGTCACGCGCCGACGTAGTGACGCTTCACGACGTGGTCTCGTGGAAGTTCCCCGACGAGTCCCGGCCAGTGCGCGCCGCCGCAGAGGAGATCCGCCGGGCCGCTGCGGTGATATGCGTTTCCGCGTTCACCGCCCATCAGGCGACCGAGCTGCTCGGTCTGGAGAACCCCCACGTGGTGCACAACGGGGTCGACAGCCGCTTCTTCGACGCCGAACCCCTTACCCCGGCACAGCTGCGGCAACTGGGCGTCGGTGCGCCATACGTCCTTGCGGCTGGTGGCGCCACGATTCGCAAGAACCTCGACGGGCTCGCCCAGGCTTGGTCCCGGATCCACAGCGCGCGCCGCGACCTCGAGTTGGTCCTCTCAGGGCCAGAACACCCAAGACGGACGGCGCTCTTCCAGGGCCAGCCGGGTGTGCATCTGATAGGCCGGATTCCATCGAAGTATGTCCCCGGGCTCGTCGCCGCTGCCGCAGTTGTCGTGGTCCCTTCCCTGCACGAGGGATTCGGTCTTCCCGCCCTTGAAGGGATGGCGGCGCGAACACCGGTCGTGGCGGCCAACACCGGTGCATTACCCGAAGTGGTGGGAGACGCCGGATTGCTCGTGGACCCTTCGCCCGACGGCATCGCGCAGGGCGTACTGCACGCCGCTTCGGGTCACTCCTCGGTCGCTGATGCCGTGCGCCAGGGGAGGGAACGGGCCGCCTCCTTCACCTGGGCGCGCAGCGCCGCCGGCCACGCCGCTGTCTGGTCATCTGTGGCGCGATAGGTCTGCGGAGACCTCCCCACACCGTTGGGAGCGAACCTGACGTTCGGCACCCGGCGACACGTGGTGTCGCTGCTGGTCAGCCAACCCTCCAGAGATCGAGGACGGTCCCGAGCGCCATCCGCATCCGTGCTCGACGCAGTATCAGTTGATATTGAGCAAGTACGGCCAGTGCGTTCCACTGCCTTCCGCGGACGTGCATTGCCAAAGCGCGGACGGTCTGGCGCGACGTCAGGCTCCAGGGCTTTGTCGCGCCCACGAAGTGAACGATCTTGATCGGCTTGTCACCACGAAGCGAGTAGCCCAGGTCGCGCGTGTAGTGCTCGAGGTACATGAAGAAGAGGTTGTACTCCTCACCGAGGTGCAGGTCCGGATGATCGGGCCACTCCGGGTGCGAGATCTGTAGGAGGTCCTGATCTCCCAAGGCCTCACGCTCCCTCAAGGCAGCGGGGACGGCGTCCCACAGCCTCTTGACGGCACCCTGGTGAGGGACGATGACGAGGCATCCGGAGTTGAGCCGGTCCCAGGACTCGTTGCCGGGCTGACCTCGCCCGGCGGCGACAGCCGACATGTGTGGCCAGTCGAACAGCTCGTCGACATTCCTCATCACCATCATGTCGCTGTCCAGGTAGACCACCTTGCTGAACTCAAGCAGCTCGAACGCCTGCAGCTTCTCGAAGGTCTTGCTCCAGTGAGCTTGCCCGAGCGCCGCGTTTCGCTCGATGATTTCGCGCGGCACGGAAACGGACCCTCCCGATCTCACTGTGCGCATGCCCATGCGGTTCAGCGTGTGCTCAACCTTCTCGGAGACCGCCGGCGTCACCAAGACTGTCAGCGGATACATTCCCCCGACACGGCGCAGCGACGCGTCAAGGACGAGGAGACCATCGAGATAGTCCTCGCTGGAGCAGACCGCCAAGTAGGTCCGCCGGTCCCCCGCCCTCTCGCCAGCATCCTCCTGGTGCGCTTCACCGGCCTCCCGCATCAGCCCTCCTCGCTCAGCTCGGATGGCAGCGGCATGAACGAGCGAGGGTCGCCAAGGCGTCCGAACCGAACCCATAAGAGCTCACCGAGGAGATACCCGAAATGGGTGGCGAACTCGTCATCAGCTCGTCCCGAGTGTTCACGCCAGCTGCCGCGCGCCAACAAGGGCTCGCGAAAGGCCACGGTCACAGCGCGGGTGGCGAGTCGCCGAATGAGGTTCTGTGGGAACGCCTCGGGGTGGCCACTCCAGACGCAGGCCATCGCCATCCCGGCCCTGCCGCTTCGGCGGAGCCTTCGTCGTCCCTTCGGCCATGCATAGAAGACCCACATCCTGAATTCATACGCGATCAGATGCCGCCAGCCGGCCAGCCTGAGCCCAATGTCGATGTCTTCACATCCGTAGGGAGACATGCTTGTCGTACAGCGTTTGGGCCGCCAAGTGTATCGACGCCTAGGATCACAAGTCGGGCAATGCATGCCTTGATAGGAGTCCGGGAGGCCCGGAGATGAAGCAGGAACTGAAGGGCTTAGCGCGCCGATGGCTCGTTCGTCGGGGTATTAGTGCCGGTTTTGCCCCGCGAGTCGAAAGCCTCGACCAGCAGTTATACCAACTGCTGGACGCGTGCGAGGTCAACTACGTGCTGGATGTTGGCGCGAACACGGGCGGCTACGGCATGAGGTTGCGACGAAACGTCGGCTATCTCGGGCCGCTCCTGAGCTTCGAACCGGAGCACCTCGCCTACGAGCAGTTGCAGCGCACTGCATCCGGAGACCGACTCTGGGGAACCCGTCAGGTGGCCCTGGGTGACGCGACCGGTCGTGCGGACATGCACGTCTACCCGGGACACGAAGACTTCAACTCGCTCCATGAACCGACGTCTTACGGTCTGAAGCACTTTCCGCTCCACGAGACACACGTTCAGGCGGTGGATGTCCGCCGCCTCGACGATCAGTGTGGTCATTTGCCTGCCGACTCGCGACTGTTGCTGAAGGTGGACACCCAGGGCCACGACATGTCGGTGCTGAGGGGTGCACCCGAGACGCTTGCCAGGACAGTGGCGTTGCAATTGGAGGCACCACTTCGACACGTATACGAGGGTGCCGCCTCCCTCATCGACCATCTCGGTTTTCTGCACGATGCGAACTTCGTTCCCATCGGCCTCTTTGTGGCAGCGCGCGGTCCCGTCGGCGAAATCGTCGAGCTTGACCTCCTCGCGAGAAAGGTTGAGCGATGATCGGCGGTGATCAGGCGCGTTGCCCAGCTGCCGTGGAAGCGCGAGGAGTGGCGAGCACCACGAACCAAAGGGTCCCGCAGGCACGCCTGGCGGTCTCTTGCTGTCATAGGAGCGGCCCTACTTTGTCCCACCTGCAGCGCGAAGCCCACGAAACTCCTCGCCGTCATGCGGTGGTCCCACGAGACCGGGCGGCGCGGCACAAGGGTGACACTTCCGCGCTCGTACCGAGCGCGGAAGTGTCGGAAGTCGAAGTCCCGCGCCTTCATGACTATGTGAAGGTAGATGTGGTTGCGCTCGTCGTCCAGGAGGTGCAGCAGCGGTCGAGGACATAGGAGTTCTCGTGCGCGGTGATCAAGTCGCGTGACCGGACCTGGGCTAGCTTCACGGATGCTGACGTGGCTCGGGGACCAGCATTGGAACTCACCACGGTTCGGGAAGCGGATTCACCTAGAGTCCATGCATGAGCGCGGCTGCTGACGAAGAAGGATCATCGTCGTTGCTGGCTCGGCTCGCCACCCGGTCCCGCGCGTTCAGCGCGCAGCCATTGGCAAGGGCACGAGGCGGGCGGCTCCTGGGACACATCGTAGGTGCACTTGGAGCCACCACCGTGGTGGAGGTGCGCACCCCAGACGGTTGGTTCGTAGTGGACGCCCGCAGCCGCACAGAAGCCGCACTGCTGTGGACTGGCACGGATGACAACAGCGATGACATCGCCTTCCTCCGCGCGGTGACGCCATCGGATGGGACGTTCATGGATCTCGGGGCGAACGTGGGGCTCGTCCTCGTCCCGGTCATGAATTCGCTTGACGCAAAAGGTATGGCGATCGCGGTCGAGCCCGTCCCCGTCAACTTCGAACGCCTGACCCGGGCGATCCGGCGGAACGCGCCTCGGTGTGAAGTGACCTTGCACGAGGTGGCACTGGGCAGGGGCGAAGGCGAACTTGTGATGATCAAGGAGGGCCCCACAACGAGCTCCGGCAATGCTGCTCCGGCAATCGGTGATGGACCTGGAGCCACCGTCCGCCAGACGACGCTCGACCGTCTTTGCACGGAACTCAGACTGGAGTCACTAGACACGGTCAAGATCGACGTCGAAGGCTTCGAGGTCGAGGTGCTCGCGGGGGCGGGTGACACCCTCCGAAGGCTCCGGCCCCTTGTGTACGGAGAGTTCAACAACACCCTGATGCCCTTGCGTGGGGCAACGTTCCATGACGCTTGGTCGGTCTTCGAACCGCTCAACTACAGATGCTTCGCCTTCAAGGGGCGCCTCCGCCTCGTCGAACGCCCAGACCCTCCGCACGACCTGGGAAACGCAGTCCTCATTCCGAACGAAAAGGTCCAACCCGTCTTGGCCGCTGGCGTGACAATAGACCCGATTCCCGAGTAGCTGCAGCTGCCGCAGCCCCGGTCGGTTGTCCTCCCGAAGGAGTGGCGAGCCAGCGCGCTGTGTGCCCCGATGAATATCGCGCACGAGCTTGATGGCCGGCCCAAGCCGCCCGTCACGAATCCAAACGATCCGGCAATTCGTGACGCACTGCTACATCATCGAAAGTAGTAGAGGTGGCTCGTTCGGTCCGGGTCGCATTCTGGACGGCGAGTGACTCCGACTCCCGTGCCCGAGTCACTTGGGCCAACCCGACAGTCCTCGCTCCGATCCGCGCATCAAGCACGGTCAGGCCAGTGCGTGATCGGGCGGTCGCCCTTGATGAACATGACCTCAGCGTGGCCCTGTGGCATCCCGATCAGGAGCTCGGGCGCCTGCGGCCGGTGGAACGCGTAACTTCGCGGAGTGTACTCGTTCGCGAGGCGGAACGATCGGAAGCCGAGATCGCGCATGAAAGTCATTGCCTCCTCGACCGTCTCACCGCGGGCTTCCAGACGATCCCCGGCCACCTCGACAACCACCGCGGCCCCATCTTCGAGCGCGTCCAGGAGCACGCGCATGCCCGTCAGGGCGCGCAACTCGTCCCCCTCGACATCGACCTTGACGAGCCGGATCCGGGGCCAGTAAGCACGATCCACGCACTCCTCGGCCCGCACCACGGGCACACTCACGTACGTCTCGTACCCCGGCACCAGCTCTGTGCTCGACATACCCCGGTTGGAGGCGTCCGCAATGTAGACCTCGGTCGTGCCATTCCTGTCAGAGACGGCGACCTGGTGCAGTTCGATGATATCCGTGAGCCCATTGTGGTCCGCGTTGTGACGGAGGGCCGCGCCGAAGGCGCGCACGGGTTCGAACGCGATGACCCGACCTGTCGGTCCAACTAACTGCGCGGACAGCAAGGAGAAGTACCCCACGTTGGCGCCGGCGTCGATGACCACGTCACCGGGGGAGAGATGCTGGACCAGCCACTGGGAGAGATTCGGCTCCCAGACACCGAAGACGTAAATATAGCGCTGGATGAAGTCCCGGGTGTCGCCTGACATCTGGAACCCGAATCGGGTGGCGACCTCCCAGTACTGAAGGGGAACCAGGGCGCTTCTGCGGTTGAGCGCGATCTGCGCTGAGGCACGCAGTAGACCCTGAGGCAGGCGGCGGCTCGCGGTGAGCAGCGGGAGGGCACGCAGGACGGTGGCGACGGGGCGGCGCAGGCTGTGGCGCAGGCGCGATGTCAGTCGGGCAGTCTCGCGCACGCTGTCATCGTGCCAGAGATGGCGGGAACCGCGTGCTAGCGAACTCCGGAGTTGGTAGAGAACCCGACTCTCGTCCCACGCACCTTGGGCTTCGAGCGGCCCTCGACCATCTCCAGCAGCCGTGCGGGACCCTTGCGGTCACGCACCGGGGTGAGGTCGATGATCACGGTGACGTACTTATCCCCGCGCCTGCGTGTGGCGCCACACGTGCTCGTCGACCCCGATCACTCGGACGCCGTCGAACCGATTGTCGTCATCGATCAACACGCGCTTTCCCTCGGCCAGGACCGCGTCGTTGGCGGTGTTCCAGGCCACGCCGAGGCCCTCGGCGACGCGGGCGTCCGTGAAGTGCTGGACCACGATCCCCTCCAGCGCCCACCGCAGCCCACGACGCGACAGCTTCGCCCGCGGCTCGGCAGCCTCCGTGGTGTCTTGGCGCCACACGTACCCGCAGTCGGCGCATCGGTAGCGACGCACGACGACCTCAACGACGGATGGTCGCCAGCCGAGAGGCTCGTGCGCCAGCTGCCGAGTCACGGTGTCGCGTGCTGCTCCTTCGCAGCCACAGCGGCGACACCACTGGTCCGGCTCGACGACCCGGCATGCCAGTACCGCGCGATCGGGTTCGAGTCGCTGGCCGGTGACGACCAGGCCAAGCTCGTCCAGGCGGCAGAAGGCGGTCAAATCAGCGCAGGCGAAGCCCGCCTGCGGGGTAGCGTCGTGCACGTCGAGGTCTTCCGGATGAGGCGTGTAGGAACCCTCATCCTCGGGAGACCTCGACTCCTATCCCCGGCTCGACGCGCCGACCACGACCGGCCGGTACCGAGATCACACGACCTGCACCCTCAGCTGTGAAGAGCCAGCACACCCTCCGGTCGTGAAGACACAGCGAGTGCGAACCGCGGTCTCCTCCAGCCACGACTTGCGCGCCGCGACGGGCCTCCCGCTCGCTGGGGTGCGCGCCGATCGACATCCGTCCGGAGCGACGAGGAATTGCGTCGGGGTCCTCGTCCTCCTCGGGCCGACGGTGTGTCTTCGCAGACCGCGCCGCCACGGCCTGCTCGAAGGCGGTGCGATAGGCAGCAGCACCCTCAGGCAGTTCGGGAGGTGCGGTGGTCAGACGTCTGGTCTGGACATCCGTTGAGACTACTGAGCCCCACGCCAGGCACCTGGCGGCCACCCGACCCCCTCCCCGGTGGTGGCGAGAAGGTTGGGGGAGCTCAGACGGAGACAGCGACCTCCTGGATCGCCCCGACCTCGGCGGTAACGGCGGTGTCCACGGGCTCGATCTTCGGGGCCAGCGTGCGCAGGGTCCAGTCACCTGGGCCGGCGAAGAACCGGAAGTGTCCGGTCGCCGAGGTGGGCACCTCGGCGGTGAACTCCCCGGTGCGGTCGAGCAGGCGCACGTAGGCGTTTCCGACCGGGATCGCCTCCACGGACCACCTGCCCCTGGATGATGGCTTCCTTCTTGACGTCGATGCCGTCGAGGGAGAGCCCACCCTCAGTCGCGCCGCACATCAGGCGCTCTGCCCGTCTGCCTGGCCGGGCTCGTCGCCGAGGGCCACGGGTACGCCGACCAGCGAGCCGTACTCGGTCCAGGAACCGTCGTAGTTCTTGACGTTCTCCTGGCCCAGCAGCTCCTTGAGCACGAACCAGGTGTGGCTCGAGCGCTCACCGATGCGGCAGTAGGCGATGGTGTCCTTGCTCCAGTCGACGCCGGCCTCGCTGTAGATCTGGTTCAGGTCGTCGTCGGACTTGAAGGTGCCGTCGTCGTTGGCTGCCTTGCTCCACGGCACGCTCGCAGCGGTCGGGATGTGCCCGGCCCGCTGAGCCTGCTCCTGCGGGAGGTGCGCCGGGGCGAGCAGCCGACCGGCGTACTCGTCGGGGCTGCGGACGTCGACGAGGTTCTTCACGCCGATCGCCTCGACGGTCTCGTCGCGGAACGCCCGGATCGACAGGTCCTGCTCCTGCGCGGAGTAGGAGGTCTTCTCCCGCGTGGGCACCTCGTCGGTCAGCTCGCGGCTGTCCAGCTCCCACTTCTTGCGCCCGCCGTCGAGCAGCTTGACGTCCTGGTGGCCGTAGAGCTTGAAGTACCAGTAGGCGTAGGCGGCGAACCAGTTGTTGTTGCCGCCGTAGAGCACGACGGTGTGGTCGTTGCCCACCCCGCGGTCGGAGAGGAGCGCCTCGAACTGCGCCTTGCTGACGAAGTCACGACGGACCTGGTCCTGCAGGTCGGTGGTCCAGTCGAGCTTGATGGCCCCCCTGATGTGGCCCTTGTCGTAGGACGTGGTGTCCTCGTCGACCTCGACCAGCACGATGCTGGGATCGTCGAGATGCTCCTCGACCCACTCAGCGGTGACCAGTGCGGTTTCGCGGCTCATGTCTTGCCTCTTCTTCCTTGGTGTTTCTGCCTAGGCGTTGGTGTGTGCGGTGGTGGTGCTGGTGCTGCGCGCCGGGGCGACCCGGCGGATCAGCAGGTACATCTCGCAGCCCAGGCAGAAGCCGAAGACTGCGTTGAGCAGGGCCGCCGCCAGTGCGAAGCCCGTGGCGACCGCGCCGAGGAGCGGCGCGCCGGCCAGGTAGCCGGCGAGACCGACCAGGGTGAAGGCGAGGCCGACACCTTGCGCGAAGCGAGGAGGCGTGGGGTCCTCGAGGTGCGTCGGCGCGGAGAGACGCGGACGCACGAACCGCCTGAACAGGAAGGCGGCCGGGGTGCGCTGCACGCCCAGGACCACGGCCACCGCGAACAGCGCCGCCTGGAGGCCCAGCAGCGCGACCCCGATCGTGCCGGGCGCAGTGAGCAGGGAGAGGGCGAGCACGACGCTGGTGAGGATCGCGTTGAACTGCGGGCCTCGCGGGTCGATCTCGCCGGTGCTCGATCCATGGATCGGCATGAGCTCTCCTCTGTCCTGGGCATGACTGGCCACGGCGACGGCTGGGTCGTGGTGGCGGGCGGGCGTGAAATTGCGGCGCGCGTCAGGACATTCGACACAGCGACGAGCGGACGCGGCAGTTGTCCACTGCGCGTCGGCGGGTCAGCATGGTCGAGCTCATGACCAGAAGGGTAGGCAGCGCCGGGCTGGAGCCGGAATCTGCGTCTCAACATGTGGTCATGGTGTTCACATGGCGGAACGGGTTAGGCTCCCCCGCGTGAAGACAGCGTTCATCACCGGTGTCACCGGCCAGGACGGTTCCTACCTCGCAGAGCTCTTGCTGGGCAAGGGGTACGACGTGCACGGCCTCGTGCGCCGGTCCTCGATGCTGGCCGCATCCCGCATCGACCACCTGCTACCAGCACGAGCGGATCACGCTCCACTACGGCGACCTGACCGACGCCGTCAGCCTCGGCAGGCTGGTCCGCGCTATCGAGCCCGACGAGGTCTACAACCTCGGTGCGATGAGCCACGTCAGGTGTCTCGTTCGAGATGCCTGAGTACACCGCGTCGACGAACGCGGTCGGCACGCGCCGGCTTCTGCGAGGCGATCCGGGCCGGGCTGCGACGCCGGTTCTACCAGGCGTCGACCCGCGAGATCTTCGGCTCCAGGGACCGCCCCGCAGGACGAGGCCACGCCGTTCCACCCGCGCACCCCCTACGGCTACTCCAAGCTCGAGGCGCACTGGGTCACCATCAAGTACCGCGAGGCCTACGGCCTGTACGCCGTCTCCGGCATCGCTGTTCAACCACGAGTCCCCGCGCCGCGGCGAGAACTTCGTGACCCGCAAGATCACCAAGGCCGTCGCCGCCATCGACGCGGGCGTCGTCGACCACGTGACGCTCGGCAACCTCGACGCGGTGCGTGACTGGGGCTATGCCCCTGAGTACGTCGAGGGCATGTGGCGGATGCTCCAGCAGGACGAGCCCGACGACTTCGTGCTCGCGACCGGCGAGGGCCACTCGGTGCGCGAGTTCTGCGACGCAGCCTTCGCGCACGTCGGCCTGAACTGGGAGGACCACGTGCGGTTCGACGAGAGCTTCACCCGCCCGTCCGAGGTGGACGCGCTGGTCGGCGACGCCTCCAAGGCGCACCGCGAGATCGGCTGGAAGGCCCACGTCACCGCCCTGGACCTGGCCCGGCTGATGGTCGACGCCGATCGCGAGGAGATCGAGCGCTTCCTCGACCGCTAACACAGGCGGGTCAGGTGAACAGCGCCCGCTCCACCGCGGCCATCACCTGCTGACGGGTCGGCGCCCCGGACGCACGGGTGACCTCCGCGCCGGCCGCGTCGAGCACGAGCGTCGTGGGCGTTCGGAGGATCCCGAGGCGACGTACCAGGTCCAGGTGGTGCTCGGCGTCGACCTCGACGTGGACCACGCCGGGGACGACCTCCGCGACGTCGCTGAGCACCCGGCGGGTCGCGCGGCACGGGGCGCAGAAGGCCGAGGAGAACTGCAGCAGGGTGGCGCGTTCGCCGAGCTGGTCCTCCCACGGCGTCTCCTGCAAGACCGAGTCGGCAGGCTCGCGGTCGCTGAGTCTCCTCGGCGCCCCGCACGCGATGGGTGCCACGGAACCGGCCGTCGGTGGCCAGCCGCCAGCCTCCCAGGCCGAGGGCGGCGACCACCGCGACCAGCAGGACCGATGCTCCGATGGTCACGCGCAAGGTCTCCTTCAGGTCAGCGGTGAGGGCTCACCGGTACGGGAACGATGGCACCCCTTCGGACATTCCAGGACAGCGAACTGCCCCCGACCCTGGCGGGAGCGGGGGCAGTTCGCGTGTTTGCTACCGGTGCTCGGTCAGGCCCTGCTGCGGACGCGGGCCAAGCCCATCGCACCGCCGGCGATCAGGAGCAGGCCGAACCCTGCGACCCAGATCAGTCCAGCGGGCGCCCCCGTCTGGGGCAGCACCGAACCAGCAGCCGCCGAGCTCGCCGGGCTCGTCGAGCTAGCGGGGCTCGTCGAGGTCTGCCGGGGCTCGTCGAGCTCGTGCTCGCCGCGAGGTCGGGCTCGACGTGGTCCGCCGTCGAGGATCACTCTGGGGCGCACTCGGTCGGCGTCGGCGTCGGCCGGGTTCGTCCACGTCGGGGCGACACCGGGTCGGCGTCGGCGTCGGGCACGGGTTCGTCAGCGTCGGCACACACCCGGTCGGCGTCGGCGTCGGGCACGGGTTCGTCAGCGTCGGCACACACCCGGTCGGCGTCGGCGTCGGGCACGGGTTCGTCAGCGTCGGTACACACACGGTCGGCGGGGTGCACGGGTTGCGTCGCCGTGGGCACGCAGTCCGAGGGGGGTAGGCACGGGTTCAGCAGCGTCGGAACGCACTCGGTCGGCGGGGTGCACGGGTTGGTCGCCGTGGGCACGCAGTCCGAGGGGGGTGTGCACGGGTTGGTCGCCGTGGGCACGCAGTCCGAGGGGGGTGTGCACGGGTTGGTCGCCGTAGGCACGCAGTCCGAGGGGGGTGTGCACGGGTTGGTCGCCGTAGGCACGCAGTCCGAGGGGGGTGTGCACGGGTTGGTCGCCGTAGGCACGCAGTCCGACGGGGGCGGAGTCGACGTCCTGCAGCCCGTGTGCGCCGGGTTGCTCCGCGCGATGCCGTGGTTGCCGTCGCACTCGTAGCCGTTGTTGTGGTCACTCCCGTTCGGGTACTGCCCCTTGGGGTTCTTGTTGTCGGCCTTGCCCACGCAGCCGGCGCAGGGCTTGCCGGTCGCCTTGCCGCCACCATTGCCGTTGCCGGAGGGCGAACCGTCCCGGGTCGACTTGTACTGGTTGGTGGAGCTGGTGTCGTTGGCGCCGGTGTTGTTCTGGTCTGCATGGCTGTAGGGCTGCGGCTGGTTGTAGGTGCCGCTCGTCCCGGAGTTGCCCTGCGAGTGGTCCGAGCCAGTGCTGTGGGTCGGAGCTGCTCTTGGTGGAGCTCGCGGACTTGGTGCTCTTGGTGGAGCTCGCGGACTTGGTGCTCTTGCTCGAGGAGGAGGTGCTCCCCGAACCGGCCGACGTCGTGGACGTGTGCCCCGACTGTCCGTGCCCGGACCCTGGTGAAGTCGGCTTGGCGGCGTACGCCGGCGCACTGAGCGTGAACCCGAGCAGAACCACGACCCCGATGAGGGCCCAGAGCCTGGTGAGGGCTGAACTTGTACAGCGTGGTGATTTCATAAATCTTCGCATCCCCGTTGAAGTTGGTGTTCGTGCACAGCGATCTCCGCTGCACCGCCTTTCGACTTGCTCAACACCTGGATCAATACCCGGGTTACGCCAGCACACGCATGTTTAAAAGGCCTCGCAATTGGGCATACTACAAAAGCACCAAATCAGGCGAAACCATCCCGAAACAACCCGCATTGGTGGTCCATCATGTGGACTGGCTTCGGCCTCAGCCGCCGGCGAAGGGCGGCAGGAACTCCACCGTCGATCCGGGACGCACGAGGACCGTGGCCGGGTCGTCGGTCGTGACCGGACGGTCGCCCACCATCACCGAGCAGCAGCCGAGCACGTCGGAGAAGCGCGAGGAGTCCGCGTGGGCTGCGCGAGCGCGGGCGATCAGGTCGGCCAGCGGGACCGGACCGCCGACCTCGACGGTGTCGGAGTCGGTGCCCGCGGCGGCTCGGGCGGAGGCCCAGTAACGCAGTGTGACTAGACCAACGTCGGTCTTGTGGTCAGTCGAGGCCGTCACCTTCGATATCCTTACGTCATCTGTTGTGGGGATTCATCAGCGTAGATGACGCCTCGACCGACGCACGACACTCACCCAGGAGGTGCCATGGGCACCGTGCTCCTGCTCACGAAAGCGCTCCAGCCGTCGGCTGAGGTGCTGCCCGGCCTGTCCTTGCTCAACCACCAGGTCAAGATCCTGCCCGCCGAGGGCAGCGCGCTCCTCGAGGCGCCTGATCACGACCTGCTGATGATCGACGGACGCCGCGAGCTCGCCCAGGCACGTGACCTGTGCCGCCTGATCCGGACCACCGGGTCGGACCAGCCGGTGCTGCTGATCGTCACCGAGGGCGGCCTGGCCGTGGTCGCGGCCGACTGGGGCTTCGACGACGTCCTCCTCGAGACGGCCGGTCCGGCCGAGATCGATGCGCGCATGCGGGTCGCCGCCGGCCGCTTGGCCGCGCGGAACGACGACTCCGACCCGGAGTCCCACATCATCCGTTCCGGCGAGGTGGTCGTGGACGAAGCGACGTACACCGCCAAGCTCGGTGGCCGGGTGCTCGACCTGACCTTCAAGGAGTTCGAGCTGTTGAAGTACCTCGCCCAGCACCCCGGGCGGGTCTTCACCCGTGACCAGCTGCTCCAGGAGGTGTGGGGCTACGACTACTTCGGCGGCACCCGCACCGTCGACGTGCACGTGCGCCGGCTGCGCGCCAAGCTCGGCACCGACAACGAGGCGCTGATCGGCACGGTGCGCAACGTGGGGTACCGGTTCGTGCTCCCCCCGCGCGAGCAGGCCAAGGACCTCGAGAAGACCCCGGCAGGCTGACTCCGGTCTGCCGGTGGCCTAGTCTCCCGACATGGTGCACATCGAACGGGTCGGCCCGGACGAGTTCGACTGGACGTCCGAGGAAGGCGCCGCAGCAGAGGTACGCCGCATCGCACGCGCTGCCACCGCCAACGACGGCACGAGCACCCTCAACGAGCAGGCAGTCCTCCAGCTGAAGAACCGCGGGCTGCGTGACGCCTCGCTTGTGGCTCGGCGAAGGCGGTTTCGCCTTGCAGCACGGGGACATCCTCGACCTCGCCGTACATCCCGAGTCGCGGCGCCGCGGCGTCGGAACGGCCCTCGCCGCCGCTGCCCTGCCGGCCGGGCGCAAGGTCGAGGCGTGGTCGCACGCCGACCACCCGGGCGCCGGACACATCGCGGCGAAGCTGGGCATCCCGCGTGAGCGCGAGCTGCAGATCATGCGTCGATCGCTCGTCGAGGAGCTCGAGCCCGTGTCGGCGCCCGAGGGCGTCCGGATCCGCGGCTTCGAGCCCAGCGACGAGAAGTCGCTCCTCGAGGTCAACGCGACCGCGTTCGCGCACCACCCCGAGCAGGGCCACATGACCCACGAGGACTTCACCGAGCGCACCAGCGAGCCGTGGTTCGACCCGGCCGGCCTGCTGCTGGCGGTCCCCGCCGACACCGAGGACACCAGCCAGCCACCGTTGCTCGGGTTCCACTGGACCAAGGTGCACAGCGACGAGGACCCGCCCTACGGCGAGGTCTACGTCGTCGCCGTGAACCCCAAGGCGGCCGGACGGGGCCTCGGGACCGTGCTCACCCGAGCCGGTCTCATCCACCTGCGCGACCAGGGCCTGGACTCCGTGCTGCTCTACGTCGACGGTGACAACGCGCCCGCGATCGCCGTGTACTCCGGTCAGGGCTTCCACGTCGAGCGCACCGAGGCGCAGTACCGCGGGGTGTCCACCGGGCTGGAGTGATGTGACGCCCGAAGATCCGGATAGTCCGAGACGTTTCCGTTGTTCTGTGCCCGAATTGTGAACGAAAACGTCACGGACTATCCGGTCCTTCGGCAGCCACCGATCGCGCCTGTGGATTCAGAAAGCGCGAACGGGATTTCATCGGCACCCTGTGTGGATGCCACGGCGTGACCATGTCGTCCCACCCCCGTTCCACCAGGACCGGCCAGGTCTGGTCGCTCCTGTCCGCACCGATCCGGTCGGACTCACCGGGCCGACCGAGGAGCAGGCTCGCGGGCCGCGCTGGCGGCGTACCAGCCGTGGCCTCTACGTGCCGGCCGGTGTGGACCAGGACGACGTGGAGCAGCGGATCGTGGAGGCCGCGGCCGTGCTTCCCGAGGTCGGCGGGATCACCGGCTGGGCTTCGCTGAGGTGGCTCGGTGGTGAGTGGTTCGATGGCCTGGGCCTCGGGGGGCGGACACTGCCGGTCGACCTGGCCACCTGCTACGCCGACATCCGCAGCCAGCACGGTTTCGTCGTGCACCAGGAGCGCCTGGGACCGCGCGAGCTGATCATGAAGGACGGGCTTCGCTCCACGCTGGCGGTTCGGTCTCTGTGCTTCATGATGCGCTACGCCCGCGACATACGGCAGGCCGTCACGTTCGCGGACCTGGCGATGTACTCCGACCTGGTCTCACTCGCCGAGCTGAGTGCCTACTGCCTCGCGCATCCTGGTTGGACCGGGATTCCCTTGGCCCGGGACGCGCTGTCCCTCGTGGACGAGAACAGCTGGTCCCCGTGGGAGACGTGGATGCGACTGGTGTGGGTTCGCGAGGCGGGCTTTGCCACGCCGATGAGCAATCGACCGATCTTCGATCGCACGGGCCACCACATTGCGACGCCTGACCTCCTCGATGTCGAGACAGGGACCTACGGGGAGTACGACGGCTCACTCCATCTCCTGGGTGCAGCGAGGGCGCGGGACATCACCCGGGAGAACGACCTGCGCAACCTGGGTCTGGAAGGGTTCACCATCCTGTCCGCCGACATCCCCCACCCCGAGCGGGCAGTGCTCAAGATGACCGACGCCCGCCGCCGGGCCAAGTCGGAGCCGGAGTCGCAGCGGCAGTGGACCATCGAGCCGCCCTGGTGGTGGACGCCCACGCACACGGTCGACCTGCGACGTCAGCTGACCGACAGCCAGCGAGCACGGTTCCTTCGCAGGCGTGCTTCCTGAGGGATCGCTGGACGTCGGATCAGCCGGCGGTCGGGATAGTCCGAGACGTTTCCGTTGTTCTGCGCCCGATTTGTGAACGGGATCGTCTCGGACTATCCGGTATGCCGTGTCGTCAGGCGAGCGCAGCCCGGAGGCGAGCGGCGATGTCCTGGACGCACGCACGGCACTCGTGGCCCACGCCCACCACGTTCATGAACCCGTGGATCATGCCGGGGTAGCGCTTGCCGGCCACCTCCACGCCCTTCGACCGCAACAGCTCGACGTAGGCCTCGCCCTCGTCGCGCAACGGGTCGAAACCGGCGGTGACCACCAGGGCGGGGGCGAGCTTCTCGGGGAAGTCGACCCGACGCAGCGCGGAGGCGTCCGGGAGGCTCTTGTCCGCACCCGGTGCGAAGTAGGCCTCCTCGGCGCTGGTGATGAACAGGTCGGTCAGGAAGAAGCCCTCGGAGAACAACGTGCGGCTCTCCGTGGTCCCGACGAAGTCGGTCCCGGGGTAGACGAGGAGCTGGAAGGCCAGCGGCAGGTCGTGGTCCGCGGCGTACACCGCGGTGGCGGCTGACATGGCGCCACCGGCCGAGTCACCCCCCACGGCGAGGCGGGTGACGTCCGCGTTGACCTCGTCCGTGTGCTCGACGAGCCACCGGTACGCCGCCCGGCAGTCCTCGACGGCGGCGGGGAACTTGTGCTCGGGCGAGAGCCGGTACTCGATCGCGAGCACCTGCACCCCCGACTGCTCGGCGAGGAAGCGGCACTCCGCGTCGTGGCTCTCGAGGTCGCCGTACATCCAGCCGCCGCCGTGGATGAACAGCAGGGTGGGTGCCGGGTCTGCCCCGAGGCGCTGGGAGGGGGTGTAGAGACGTGCCGGGATCGACCCCTCGGCGCCGTCGACGACGAGGTCGCGGATCGCCCCGATGGGCTGCCTGCCGCCCACCAGCCGGGCCTGCCTGACGATCTCTCGTCGGGCCCGATCGATCGGCAGCTCCTCGACGCCGGGGATCCGGGCCAGTCGTTGCAGGGCCAGCATCAGCTGGAGCTCGGGCGAGAGCTCCTGGCCGTCGATCACGACCGGGTGTCGGATCAGCCGACGCTGGACCCGGACGGGCAGGTTCATCACGAGCCGGAGAAGGGCCTGGTCGATGTGGAAGCGGAGGTCTGGCACGGGCGACAACCTACGACAGGTACCGCATGTTCACGTTGCGGTGTCAGACTTCGCCCCATGTCCACCGACAGCTACCCGCCTGCAGTCGGCTCCGACGCCGAAGAGGGGCCGCTCGACCCGAGCCTGCGCGTCGTCCCGGCCGACATCTTCGACGTCGACCCGCCGTACGACCCCGACGAGGTGCCGTTCGCCCCGGGTGAGTTCGAAGACCGGTTCCTCGACCGCGAGCTGTCCTGGCTCCGGTTCAACCAGCGAGTCCTGGAGCTGGCCGAGGACGACCGGCTGCCGCTGCTCGAGCGCGCCCGCTTCCTGGCCATCTTCGCGAGCAACCTCGACGAGTTCTTCATGGTGCGGGTCGCCGGCCTGAAGCGCCGCATCGCCGCCGGCGTGGCCCTGCGGGCGGCGTCCGGGATGATGCCGCGGGAGGTGCTGGAGCAGATCTGGACGACCACTGCCGACCTCGTCGCCCGCCACGCCTCCGTCTTCCGCGACGACATCATCCCGGCCCTGGCCAAGGAGGGCATCGAGCTGGTCCGCTGGGACGACCTCGACCGCGAGGAGCAGAGGGCCTGCAAGCGGCTGTTCAAGGAACGCGTCTTCCCGGTGCTCACGCCACTGGCGGTCGACCCCGCTCACCCGTTCCCCTACATCTCCGGGCTGTCGCTCAACCTCGCGGTCCTGGTGCGCAACCCCAAGACCGACAAGGAGTTCTTCGCCCGGGTGAAGGTGCCGCCGATCTTCAGCCGGTTCGTGCCGCTGGGCAACCAGCGCTTCGTCCCGCTCGAGGACGTCATCGGCGAGCACCTGAAGCGGCTCTTCCCCGGCATGGACGTGCTCAGCGTCAACACCTTCCGGGTCACCCGCAACGAGGACCTCGAGGTGGAGGAGGACGACGCCGAGAACCTGCTCAAGGCGCTCGAGAAGGAGCTGCTGCGTCGTCGTTTCGGACCACCGGTGCGGCTGGAGGTCCAGGAGAACATCGACGAGCACGTGCTGGAGCTGCTCACCAGCGAGCTCGGTGTCACGCGCGAGGAGGTCTTCCAGCTCCCCGGCCCGCTCGACCTGCGCGGGCTGCACGACATCGCCGACCTGGACCGCGAGGACCTCAAGTACCCGAACTTCATCCCGGCCACGCACTCGCGCCTGGCGCCGGTCGAGTCGGCCTCACCGGTCGACGTGTTCAAGGCCCTGCGCCGGGGCGACGTCCTCCTGCACCATCCCTACGACTCGTTCAGCACCTCGGTCCAGCGCTTCATCGAGCAGGCTGCCGCCGACCCGCACGTGCTCGCGATCAAGCAGACGCTCTACCGCACCTCGGGCGACTCACCGATCATCGATGCGCTCGTCGACGCGGCCGAGGCCGGCAAGCAGGTGCTGGTGATCGTGGAGATCAAGGCACGGTTCGACGAGCAGGCCAACATCCGGTGGGCCCGCAAGCTCGAGCACTCCGGCTGCCACGTGGTCTACGGCCTGGTCGGCCTCAAGACGCACTGCAAGCTGTCGATGGTGGTCCGTGACGAGCCCGAGGGGATCCGCCGCTACACCCACATCGGCACCGGCAACTACAACCCCAAGACCGCGCGCATGTACGAGGACTTCGGGCTGCTCACGACCGACGAGGCGATCGGCGAGGACGTCGCCCACCTGTTCAACAACCTGAGCGGCTACTCCCGCAACGCGTCGTACGCCGAGCTGATGGTCGCCCCCGACTCGGTGCGCAGTGGCCTGATCGAGCAGATCCGCGGCGAGATCGCGCACCACCGCGCCGGGCGTCCGGCACGCATCCGGATCAAGGCCAACTCGATCGTCGACGAGGCGCTGATCGACCAGCTCTACCAGGCGTCCCGCGCCGGCGTACCCGTCGATCTGCTCGTCCGCGGCATCTGCGCCGTGCGTCCGGGCGTGCCCGGGCTCTCCGAGACGGTGCGGGTGCGGTCGATCCTGGGCCGCTACCTCGAGCACAGCCGGATCATGTGGTTCGAGAACGGCGGCGAGCCGAACGCCTGGATCGGGTCGGCAGACCTGATGCACCGCAACCTCGACCGTCGGGTGGAGGTCCTCGTCAAGCTGCCCTCGTCGACCGAGGTCGACGAGGTCGCCGGTGTCCTCGACCTCGCCTTCGACGAGCGCACGCAGGGCTGGGACCTCGACGCCGACGGCACCTGGACGCAGGCGACCTCGCCCGACGACGAGCCGCTGCGCAACCTCCAGGAGCAGCTCATCTCCAGCCACCGCCGCAGGCGCGCACGCATCGTGTGACGCCAGGGCTGGTCCCTCAGCCGACCGAGTCGGCCTCGACGAGGTCCTCGCGGTGGTGCGACTCGGCGAGGGTGCGGAGGCGATCGAGGTCGATGGCCTCCTTCGACGCCACGGCCACACGCAGCGGGGTGACGGCGGTGACCGTCGAGGTGCGGACGCCGCCCTCGAGCAGGGCGCGCTCGCCGAGGACTGCTCCGGGACCGAGCTCGGCAAGCGGGTTGCCGTCGACGTCGACACGGGCGATGCCGTCGAGCACGAGGTAGAGCCCGTCCCCCGGCGCTCCTTGTCGGGTGAGCTCGGCACCCTCGGGCAGGTTGTGGACCTCGGGGCGGGCGCCACCGCGCATGATGTCGTCGGACAGCCGACGCTCCACCTCGCTCTCCACGGCGACCACCAGGGCCGGCCGGTCGTGGTCCGCCCACGGGGTGCGTTCCCCGAAGGAGTGCGCCATCCAGCGTCCCTGATCGGCGAGCCCACTCTTGAGGGTGACCCGCCCGTCGGGGCCGTAGACCCAGTGGCGGGGGAAGGCGCTCGCACCCGCGAGCTCGACCTCGCTGGTGCCGTCCGGCCGCAGCGTGACGGCCAGGGTGGTCCACACCAGCGGCGCCTGCCAGCGGACGTACGGCGGGTGCGGGACCGGGCGGGGCAACGGCAACGCGGTGCGCCCGCCGACCGTCTGCACGAATCGCACCGCCCCGTCCTCGTGGGCCGGCTCGGGGCGCAGCACCGGGAGCGGCGCCGCGCGGAAGGTGGCGCCGATCTTGCCGACCCGGACCGTGGTCGCGCCCATCACCAGGCCGCTGCCGGGGTCGAGGCCCGCGTCGACGACCCGGCCGTCCTCCACCTCGGCCCAGACCGAGAGCAGGTTGGCGAACCGGAACTTGTCGTGGCGGCACAGCTCGTGCAGCTCGTCGGGGCCGCTCAAGGTGTCCGGCAACGGCTTGTCCCAGTGCGAGAGGCGCAGGTCCATCCCGGTCTTCAGCGCGCCTCTGAGCGAGTCGGACGGGATCCAGGACATCGACGTGACGGTTGCCGTGTGGCGCATGATCAACCTCCGGGGACGCGATTTCGTGGCAACGACGGTAGCGACGGTTGACTAGGCCGGACAACAGTCATGTCCACGGATCGCTCGCCCCGCTCGGTGGGCTGGCCTAGCGTGTCCCGCATGTCGGGGCACACCAGGGAGCCGGGCAGCGCCCGCGACCGCGCGCGCGTACCCCCTCAGCCGCAGGCTCCCGAGGCCGAGCAGACGACTGTCCCCACCGCCTCGACCGCGGAGGAGATCGCCTCGGTCGAGAAGGCGATCACCGCCCTCGAGGCGCAGCGCAGCCTGCTCGGGGACGCCGTGGTCGAGACGGCGCTGGCGCCCCTGCGGGCCCGCCGGACCGAGCTCGAGACGCCTCGCTCCGAGCAGCGCCGGCTCGTCACCGTGGTCTTCGCCGACCTCGTCGACTTCACCGTGCTCTCGCGGCAGCTCGACGCCGAGGACACGCGCGAGGTGGTCGGTGCCTACTTCGCACGGTGGCAGCGGGCGATCGAGGAGCAGGGCGGGGTCGTCGAGAAGTTCATCGGCGACGCGGTGATGGCGGTCTACGGACTCAGCCGCTCCTTCGAGGACGACGCCCACCGAGCGGTTCGCTCGTCGCTGGCGATGCTGCGCGAGCTCGAGACGCTCAACGCCGACATGGAGCGCCGCTACGGAGTCACGTTGCACATGCGCGTGGGCATCGACACCGGCTCGGTGGTGGTCAGCACGCTCGACGAGCGGCGCGGCATGGGGTTCGTCGCGGTCGGCCCCACGGTCAACCGGGCCAGCCGGCTGCAGGCAGCGGCCCCCGTCGACGGGATCCTCGTGTCCCGGGAGACCCGGCGCCAGATCCGGGGCGCGTTCGGGATGGACGAGCGACCCGGTCTCCAGCTCAAGGGCATCGATGAGCCCGTCGATGCCTGGGTGGTGCGGTCCGAGCGACACACGACCTTCCAGATCGACCGCGTCGGCGGCGTCGAGGGTGTCGAGACCAGCACCGTCGGACGCGACCTCCAGCTGCGCTTCCTCCAGGAACGGCTCTTCGACGTGACCGATGAGTCGTCCTGGCGGCTGGTGACCGTGATCGGCGACGCCGGAGTCGGCAAGTCCCGGCTGCTCTTCGACTACGACGCCTGGCTCGCGGAGAGAGCGGAGTCCGTCTGGTGGTTCCGGGGTCGCGCCTCGCCGTACACCCAGAACTCGGTCAACGGGTTGCTGCGCGACGTGCTCACGTCCAGGCTCGGCATCCAGGTCGACGACACCACGGACACGGTCCGTCGCGCCCTCGCCGAGGGGTTCACCGCCGCCTTCGGACCCGAGTCAGGTCCCCGCAGCGGCGCTCTGGTCGGTGCCTGGCTCGGCTTCGACACCGACGCGACGGCGTTCGAGCTGCCCTCGGACCCGCAGGCACTGCGAGACCAGGGCACCGAGCTCCTGGGGCGCTACTTCCACGTGCTCAGCGAGCAGGTCCCCGTGGTGATCCTCCTCGAGGACCTGCACTGGGCCGACGAGGGCACGCTCCGATGGCTCGACGCGGTGAGCCCCGAGCTGAGCGACGCGGCCGTCCTCGTCGTCGCGACGACGCGGCCCTCGCTCCTGGAGACCCGGCCACGGTGGGGCGAAGGACTCAACCACCACGTGCGTCTCGCGTTGAGGCCGTTGTCGCGCCGGGAGAGCCGCGAGCTGATCTCGCAGCTGCTCAGTCGGGTACCCGAGCTTCCCGACGCTCTGGCCGACCTGGTGATGGACGCCGCCGAGGGCAACCCGTTCTACATCGAGGAGCTCGTCACCTGGCTGCTGGACGCCGGGGTCGTCGTCCGCGGCGAACCGCACTGGTGGGTGGTCGACGAGCTGGTGCACACGGTCGCGGTGCCGTCGACGCTCAAGGGGGTGCTCCAGTCCCGGCTGGACGCGCTGAGCGCACAGGAACGCAACCTGCTGCAGCGGGCCTCGGTCGTCGGCCGGGTGTTCTGGGACCAGGCCGTCGCGCACATCACCGACGGCGCCGATGATCCCGACGACCAGGCAGCGACGCTGGGGAGCCTGGACAACCTGCGCAGGCGCGAGGTGCTCCTCCAGCGCGAGGTCTCGCGCTTCGCGACGGCCCGCGAGTTCCTGTTCAAGCACGCGCTGCTCCGCGACGTGGCGTACGACGGGGTGTTGCGCGCCCAGCGCGAGCGCTACCACCGCGGTGCCGCCCAGTGGCTGGCCGAGACGAGCGCGGCCGTCGGCCGTGAGGACGAGTACGCCGGCGTGATCGCCGAGCACTACGAGCGTGCCCACGACCCGACCGCCGCGACCTGGTACCTGCGCGCCGGCAGGGGCGCCGCCTCCGTGTACGCCCTGGACGAGGCGAGCAGGATGCTGACCAGTGCCCAGGACCTCGTCGCCGCCGACGACCTCGGCCTCCGCTTCGACGTCCTCGTGGCTCGCGAGGAGCTCCTCGACCGCACCGGACGGCGCGAGGAGCAGCACGAGGTGCTGGAGGAGATGGCCGGGCTCGAGCCCGACCTCGACCAGGCCCGCCGGGTGCAGCTCCTGCTCGCCCAGAGCCGGGTGGCGTTCGTGCACAGCGACTACGACAGCGCGCGCAAGCACGCCGGCGAGGCGGTCCAGCTCTCGATCGCCATCCATCGCGACGACCTGCGCGCCGAGACGACCCTGTGGCAGGGCAAGGCCCTCACCTGGGCCGAGGACCCCGACGCGGCGCGCTCGTGCCTGACCCTGGCCGTGGAGCTGGCCCGTTCCGCGGGCAGGCCCACCCTGGTCGGGGAGGGGCTGCGCTACCTGTCCATGGTGGCCGGCAACGTCGGCGACTACCCCACCTCCCTCGACCTGGCCGCCGAGGCCAGGGACGTCTTCGCCAGGGACGGGGACACCGAGATGGAGAGCGCTGCCCTCGCGCAGCGAGCCACCACCTTCTTCAACATGGGCCGCTACGAGGAGGCACAGGCATCACTGGAGGAGACACTGCCGATCTTCCGGCGCTCCGGGCACCGCTACCGCGAGGCCGTCAACCTCGGCAACCTCGCCTCGGTGGCGCTGATGCGGGGCCGGCTGGCCGAGTCCCGGCAGTGGGCCGAGGAGGCGACCGCGATCACGCGTGAGCTCGAGGAACGCGAGGCGAGCGCCACCTACGTGCTGGTGCACGGAGCGGTGGACACCTTCGTCGGCCGGTTCGCGGAGGGCGACGCGCGGTTCGAGGAGGCGCTCGAGATCGCCAGGGACGTCGGAGCGCAGACGCTCGAGGTGGACCTGCTGGCACGGATGACCACGTCGGCACTGCTGCAGCGCGACCACGAACGGGCGCTGACGAGGGCCCGCGAGGCCGTCGAGGTCAGCCGGACCACGCAGTCCGACCTCGACCGCGGCCACGCCCACCTGGGGCTCGGGTACGCCGCACTCGCGGTCGGCAAGTGGGACGAGGCCGAGCAGGGGTTCGACGAGGCGATCACGTTCTTCTCCGGCCTGCACCTCGCGACCCGGGAGTCGATCACCGGGCTGGCTGCTGTGGCGCTGGCCCGCGGGGACGTGGACCGTGCCGCGGCCCTGGTCGAGCCGTTGCTCACCCATCTCGACGGCGACGGCCTCTCCGGCACCGTCCTCCCGGGCGAGGTGCTCCGCACCTGCCACCGGATCCTGGTGGCGGCCGGTGACCCCCGGGCCGGTTCGGTGCTGGCCCAGGCGCGCGCCTACCTGAGGGAGTACGCCGAGGGGATCGGCGACGAGGAGATGGCGGCGGGGTTCCTCTCGCTGCCGGTTCACCGGGAGCTCCTCGCCGACGGGTGAGCAGTCGGGTGCTCAGCAGGTCGCGAACAGCACCGGCCCGTCGTACAACGCGGAGAGCACGAAACCCGTCGGGTCGCGTGGTTCGAGGTCGAGCACGACCTCGCTGCCCACCGCCCGGGAACCGGTGAGCCGGAACGAGTCCGAGAACGAAACTCCACGCCCGACGGCCTCCCCGACCGCCAGCCGCGCCCGCGGCCGCAGGTTCTTCCGCGCCCGCTCGGCGTCCTCGAAGTGCACGACCACGCGCAGGGTCCGGTCCGGCTCCATGGCCATGGCCAGGCCGGACAGCGGGGTGACGCCACCCGCCTTGCGGACGAGCTGTTCCGCCCGCGCCTGGTCGTCCGAGTCGGCATGCGACATGGCCAGGTCGTCGCACGCGAAGTCGTCGGACCACAGCAGGGCGTTGGCCGGGTGTCCGAGCCGGTCGGAGAGCGCAGCGATCCCGTCCTTGTCGCCCAGCGACGGGCTGTCGCCCGAAGCCGCCCGCGCCGCCTCGGCTGCGTAGCCGGCGTTGTCGCTGCTGACCACCAGGCCGCGGTCCGCGAGCAGCACGACGTACTGCAGCTCGGGGGTGATGGTCGGGTCGATCTGGGCCACGAGGTCGGCCCCGCCTCGCCAGACCCCGTCCTCGTCCTTCGGGCGCTTGTAGCCCAGGGAGCGCAGGTTGCCGGCGAGCTCGTCGAAGTCCGCGTCGTCGCCGACGTCCAGCACCATCGCCGCGCCGCGGCGGCTCTGCGCGTAGGCCTCCCACTGCGCCGTCGCCGGCCCGAAACCGTAGTTCTCCTGGAGTGCCGCCGCCGACTCGTCGACGCTGGACGCCGCCGAGAAGTCACTGTCGTACGCGCGGGACATGAACGCCTCGATCGCGGCCTTGTCGGGCGACGCGTCGAGACGGGCCTTGAGCCGGGTGCGCACCGTCCCCCAGTCGGTGAACCCCACCCGCAGCGAACGAGCCGGCACCGCGTCGAGGGCCTTGTCGAGATCGGTGCGGTGCTGCCGCTGCCAGACCAGGACACCGACGACGACCAGACCGGCCACCAGGCTCAGCACCAGCACCCCGAGGAGCACCGCTCGTGCCGAGACGCGCCTGCGCACCACCGGTCCACCTCTCGTCGTCGTCGCGGCGCCCCCGACTCGCGCTGCCCGGGCGAGAGTAGCCGTAGGCAGCAGAGGCTCTCCATGTCAGGATTTGGACATGGCTCCCCCGACATCGTCCGAGGCCAGCGCAGCAAGTGGAACGGACGTGGTGGCCGCGGGCGCGGTGGTCACCCGGAAGGGCCCGCAGGGGCGCGAGGTGCTGCTGGTCCACCGCCCGAAGTACGACGACTGGTCCTTCCCCAAGGGCAAGCAGGATCCGGGCGAGCACGTGACGGCGACAGCAGCCCGTGAGGTGCTGGAGGAGACGGGCGTGGAGATCCGGCTCGGCCGGCCGTTGCGTCCCCAGCTCTACAACGTGAGCGGCGGGCGGACCAAGATCGTGCACTACTGGGTCGGCCACGTGATCGGCGACGACGACCTCTCGACGTACCAGGTGAACGACGAGGTCGACGACCTCGGCTGGTTCCTTCCGGACGACGCCGCCAAGTGCCTGACCTACCTCGACGACATCGACCTCCTCGACCAGTTCCGGTCGTCACCGAAGAACAGCTCGGTACTGATCGTCGTACGACATGCCAAGGCCCTCAAGCGGTCCGCCTGGGACGGGACCGACGCCCTGCGACCGCTCGCCGACGCGGGCTTCGAACAGTCCGCCGCCCTGACACCGGTGCTGCACGCCTACGGGATCTCGCGGGTGCTGAGCTCCTCGAGCACCCGCTGCCTGCAGACCGTCCAGCCGTACGCCGACGAGCAGGTGGTCGCTCTCGAGCAGTCGGACGAGCTGTCCGAGGAGGGGTACGACGACCGGGGGGCGGGCGAGCTGGTGGCCCTCCTGCTGGAGTCGCCCCAGCCGAGCGTGCTCTGCAGCCATCGACCGGTGCTGCCTCGGCTGTTCGAGATCCTCGGCGTGAGCGAGGAACCACTGTCACCCTCTGAGCTGGTGGTCGCCCATCACCGCCGCGGCGCGGTGATCGCCACCGAGCGGTACCTGGTGCTCTGACCTGCACCTGTTCATGTGACGGACGTCTCGGTCAGCCCGCGATGTCGTCATCTCGGCGGTCACCGTTCACCCCTCGTTCACCTGCGGCGGCGCACCCGGTCACTTGCGGTTCCTAGGTTCACCTCTGACAACAACTGTGAACTCAACTGTGAACTCAGGAGTGAGAGTGAACCCCACTTCCCTTCGCCGCATCGCCGCCCCTGGCGTCGCGGCCATCGCCCTCGGCCTCGCTGTCTCAGCGTGCGGCGCCGGAAACGAATCGTCCGCCAGCAGCGACAGCAGCAGCAGCGATCTCTCGGGCAAGCTCGACGGCGCCGGCTCGAGCGCGCAGGAGTCCGCCATGGACGCCTGGCGCGCCAGCTTCCAGAAGCAGAACAGCGGCGCCACGGTCAACTACGACCCGTCCGGCTCGGGTGCCGGCGTGGAGAAGTTCAACGCCGGCGGCATCGACTTCGCCGGCTCCGACTCCGCCCTCGACGCCGAGAAGGGCGAGGTGGCGGCAGCCAAGAAGAACTGCGGCGACGACGCCATCGAGGTACCCAACTACGTCAGCCCGATCGCGGTCGTCTTCAACCTCGAGGGCGTCAGCGATCTCCAGCTGTCCCCCAAGACCATCGCCGGCATCTTCAACGGCAAGATCAAGACCTGGGACGACGCGGCCATCAAGGCCGACAACCCCGACGCGAAGCTGCCGTCCACCAAGATCGACCCCGTGCACCGCTCGGACGAGTCCGGCACCACCAAGAACTTCACGGACTACCTCGAGAAGGCCGGCGACGGCGCCTGGACCTACCCCGCCGACAAGGTGTGGCCGATCAAGTCCGGCGAGGGCGCCAACCAGACCTCGGGGATGATCTCCGCGGTCAAGGGCGGCAAGGGCACCATCGGGTACGCCGACCTCAGCCAGGTCGGTGACCTCTCCGCTGCGAAGATCAAGGTCGGCGACGAGTGGAACGAGCCGTCCGCCGAGGGTGCTGCCATCGCCGTCGAGGCCTCGCCCCTCGAGGAGGGCCGTCCCGCGAACGACATGGCCGTGAAGATCGACCGCACCACGACGGCCAAGGGTGCCTACCCGCTGATGCTGACCTCCTACCTGATCGCCTGCCCGACCTACGACGGCGCCAAGGCAGACCTGGTCAAGGGCTTCCTCACCTACGTCGTCAGCGACGAGGGCCAGAAGGACGCGGCCGACAACTCCGGTTCGGCGCCGCTCCCGACGTCCTTCGCCGAGAAGGCCCAGAAGATCGTCGACTCGATCTCCTCGAAGTGAGTCCGGAGCACATCACACCGTGAGCACCACCGAGGCGAAGATCGCGTCACCCAAGCGTCGCTTGGGTGACGTGGTCTTCGCCAACCTCACGCGCGGCGCCGGCCTGATCATCCTGATCGCCCTGGCCGGCGTGGCGATCTTCCTCACCGTGGAGGGGGCGCCCGCCTTCAAGGCAGGACCCGACGACCTCAGCGGTGCGGCCAACTTCATGGCCTACGTCTGGCCGCTGGTGTTCGGGACACTGCTGGCCGCTTTTCTGGCGCTCCTCATCGCGGTCCCTCTCGCCATCGGCGTCGCGCTGGCGGTCTCCCACTACGCACCGCGCCAGATCGCCACCGTGATCGGCTACATGGTCGACCTGCTGGCCGCTGTGCCCAGCGTCATCTACGGCCTGTGGGGCGGGCTGTTCCTCGGCCCACGCCTGGTGCCGCTCTACGACTGGCTGGCCGAGCACCTCTCGTGGATCCCCTTCTTCGCCGGACCCGCCTCGACGACCGGCCGCACCATCCTGACCGCGTCGATCGTGCTGGCGATCATGGTGCTGCCGATCGTGACCGCCATCTCGCGCGAGATCTTCGCGCAGACACCGCGCCTCAACGAGGAAGCTGCCCTCGCGCTCGGCGCCACCCGCTGGGAGATGATCCGGCTCTCGGTCCTCCCCTACGCCAAGTCGGGCATCGTCTCGGCGGCCATGCTCGGACTGGGCCGTGCGCTCGGCGAGACCATGGCGGTGGCGATGGTGCTCTCCGCCAGCGGCGTGATCACCTTCAACCTGATCTCCTCGACCAACCCCTCGACGATCGCGGCCAACATCGCGCTCACCTTCGCCGACGCGACCGGTCTGCAGGTCAACGCACTGATCGCCAGCGGCCTGGTGCTGTTCGTGATCACCTTCGCGGTCAACTTCGCGGCCCGTTGGATCGTCTCCCGCAATGAGGTGAGGGCATGACCACGCTCCTCGAGAAGCCCGCTCCCCCGGCGGAGCACGTGCCCCTGCGCCACGCGCGGCTGCCCCGGTGGGCCCCCTTGCTCGTGGTCGTCGTCTCGTTCGCCACGTCCGGGCTGGTCGGACTGCTGCTGGGCTGGACCCTGGCTCCGATCGTCATCGTGGCGCTGCTGCTCTACCTGGTCGTGCTGCCGCTCTGGTCGCGCATCGTCGAGAACAGCCGTGCCGCCACCGACCGGTTCGTCACCGGGTTGATCTGGGTCGCGCTCGGGATCGCGTTCGTGCCACTCGTCTCGCTGTTGTGGACCGTGCTCAGGGAGGGTCTGCCCGTCCTGGACCTGAAGTTCTTCACCTGGTCGATGCGCAACATCGTCGGTGAGAAGGGCGGGATCTACCACGCCATCATCGGCACGCTGCTGATCACCGGGGCCGCTGCGGTGATCTCCGTGCCGATCGGACTGCTGACCGCGATCTACCTCGTGGAGTACGACGACAACTCGCGGATGGCCTCCTCGATCCGCTTCCTGGTCGACGTGATGACCGGCATCCCCTCGATCGTCGCCGGTCTCTTCGCCTACGCGTTGTTCGTCCTGTTCTTCGGACCCGGCGTGCACATGGGACTCGGTGGCGCCATCGCCCTGTCATTGTTGATGATCCCGATCGTGGTCCGCTCCTCCGAGGAGATGCTGAAGCTGGTGCCCGCAGACCTGCGCGAGGCGGCGTACGCCCTGGGCGTGCCGAAGTGGAAGACGATCGTCAAGATCGTCCTGCCCACCGCGCTGGCGGGCATCATCACCGGCATCACGCTGGCCATCGCGCGAGTCATCGGCGAGACTGCACCGCTGCTGATCATCGCCGGCTCGACGGACTCGACGAACTTCAACCTGTTCAAGGACCAGATGATGACCCTGCCGGTGTTCATCTACTACAGCTACACGCAACCGGGCAACCACCCCGAGATCGCTCGGCCGATGGCGTGGGGTGCCGCGCTCGTGCTGATCCTGATCGTGCTGGCGCTCAACGTCCTGGCTCGAGTGCTCGGCCGCACCTTCGCCCCCAAGAAGGGCCACTGACCCCTCTGCCCGAGGGTTTGAAAGGAACACGATGGCCAAGAGCATCGACATCTCCGACCTGGACATCTTCTACGGCGACTTCCACGCCGTGGAGGGAGTCTCGATGACCATCCCCGCCCGTTCGGTGACGGCCCTGATCGGGCCGTCCGGATGTGGCAAGTCGACCTTCCTGCGTTCGCTGAACCGGATGCACGAGGTGATCCCCGGTGCGCGCGTCGAGGGCAAGGTGGTCGTGGACGGCCAGTCGCTCTACGACCCGTCGGTCGACCCGGTGGAGGTCCGCCGCATGATCGGCATGGTCTTCCAGCGTCCGAACCCCTTCCCGACCATGTCGATCTACGAGAACGTGCTCGCCGGTCTGCGGCTGAACAACACGAAGCTCAAGAAGAGCGTGGCCGACGACGTGGTGGAGCGGTCCCTGCGCAGCGCGAACCTGTGGAACGAGGTCAAGGACCGGCTGAGCAAGCCGGGCATGGGCATCTCCGGTGGCCAGCAGCAGCGGCTGTGCATCGCCCGCGCCGTGGCCGTCGAGCCGCAGGTGCTCCTGATGGACGAGCCCTGCTCCGCCCTCGACCCGATCTCCACCTCCGCGATCGAGGACCTGATCCACGAGCTCAAGTCGGAGTACACGATCGTGATCGTGACCCACAACATGCAGCAGGCCGCCCGCGTCTCCGAGGACACGGCGTTCTTCAACATCGCCGGCGCCGGCAAGCCCGGCAAGCTGATCGAGATGAACCCCACCAAGAAGATCTTCAGCGTCCCCGACGAGTCCGCCACCGAGGCCTACATCTCCGGCCGCTTCGGCTGACCCCCCTCGCTTCCGGTTCGGTGGTGGCGGGGAGCCGCCTGCGGGACATGCGAATGTCGCTCGAGTGAACAGAGCGGCGTTCTTCTCCATCTGACGTGACATTCGCATGCCTCGTGGCAACTCCGGCCAACACCACCTCGGGTCCACAGGGGGCGTAGCGGGTAGTTGGATCCACAGCTTCGGATGACCCCGGTGCGCTGAACGGGGTGTTGGCAGCACCGTCGCCCGATGGATCTCATCAGTCAGGTGACCTTGCTCGGCGGCGTGTGCGACCGGACGACCCTCGTGCGACTCCGCTCGGCGGCCGAAGTCGATCAGGCCCTTCGCTCCGGAGTACTCGTTCGCGATGCCCGCGGGCGCTACGCACTTCCCTCGACGCGACCTGCCATTCGTACGGCGAACCGCGTCGGCGGCATCGTGTCCCACAGAAGTGCTGCCCAGTACTGGGGCTGGGCGCAGAAGAGTCCGCCGCCGCTGCCCGAGGTGACCTTTCCGCGCGAACGCGTCGTCCACCGATCGCTGCGCTCGATCCTGGTCCCCCACTGGTCGCCCCTCGAAGGGGTGCACGTCGAGGGTCCGGTCACCACGCCCGTCCGCACGCTGGTCGACTGCATGCGCAACCTGCCGCTGGATGAGTCGCTTCCCATCGTCAACAGCGCAATCCGTGCTGACGATTTCACGGCGGACGAGGTGCGCGAGATCGCCGACGCGACCCAGGGTCGCGGTCGAACCAGGATCCAAGCGGTCGCCGCGGCGGCGACTGGTCGGTCGGCCAACCCGTTCGAGGACGTGCTCCATGCCCAGGCGCTGCTGGTGCCCGGACTCCAGGTGGAACCCCAACTGGCGGTTCCTGTTCCGGGTAGGCGGAAGCCACTGCACCCCGACCTGGGTGATCCGGTCCGCCGCCTGGCGCTCGAGGCCGAGGGCTTCGAGTGGCACGGCAACCGTGCCCAGCTGACCCGAGACTGTCAGCGGTACAACCTGCTGACGCTCCTCGGCTGGTACGTCATCCGGTTCAGCTGGGTGCTGGTGATGTACCAGCCGGCGTACGTCCACCAGACGCTGATCGACGCCGTCGAGCTCACCCAGCGGCATGCGAATGTCGCGTGAGGGACTCAGGACCGCTCCTCCCGTCACCGGGAGCGACATTCGCATGCGCCCCGACGAAGGCACCACCGACCGGCCCTACCCGTCGCCCACCCCGATCCAACTACCTTGGCGGGCACACACCACCCGGGAGGCAGCGATGGGGATTCTCAGCGACATCAAGGTGCGGCAGCCGGCCAAGGGCGACCTGGTCGGGCGGGCGTTCACCGTCACCGGCATCGGGACCGGCTTCGAGGGCACGATCGGGATCCGGTTGGTCAACCGGAGCGGCAAGGTGATCGCGACCGGTTCCGCGCAGTCCAGCGGGGGGATGGCGGCGATCGGCGAGTTCACCACGACGATCAAGGTGAAGACTCCGCCGCGGGCCGGTACTCCGCTCACGCTCCAGGTCTTCGGCGACAACCCCGGTCCGGGGCCGGGGCCGGGCAGCGACCTGCGGGAGGTGGCGGTCGTCCTCTACCCGGACCTGATCGGCTGGCTGCTCTACCGTGTCGAGGCCGGCGACACCCTCACCGGCATCGTCCGCAAGGCGCGCGACTTCGGCCGTACGACGGTGCCGCAGATCGTCGCGGCCAACGACCAGATCAAGGACCCCGACCTGATCCAGGTCGGCTGGCGGCTGCGGATCCCCCTGAGCTGAACGGCTCGCGCCCAGCCAGATCAGGGCAGCCGGAAGACGCCCGTCAGCACGGCGTACACCACTGCTGCCACGAACGCCGCGGCAGGAAACGTGGAGACCCAGGCGACCAGGATCGAGCGGGCGACACCCCAGCGCACGGCCGAGAAGCGCTTGGTGGCACCTGCGCCCATGATCGCCGAGGTGATGATGTGCGTCGTGGAGACGGGCGCGTGCCAGATGAACGCCGTCGTGTAGAGCACCGTCGCGCCGACCGACTCGGCGGCGAAGCCGCGGGCGGGGTCGAGGTGGATGATCCTGCGCCCGAGGGTGCGCATGATCCGCCAGCCACCGGAGTAGGTGCCGAGCGAGATCGCGCTCGCAGCGGAGATGATCACCCACAGGGGCAACGGGTCGTCGGCCGAGGCGTGCCCACTCGCCACCAGCGCCAGGAAGATCACGCCCATCGTCTTCTGTGCGTCCTGGAGTCCGTGACCGAGGGCGAGCGCCGCGGCCGACACGGTCTGGGAGAGGCGGAAACCGCGCATCACCTTGGACGGTGACTTGCGACGGAAGATCCACATGATCGCGAGCATCACCGCGAACGCAAAGGCGAACCCGAACAGCGGTGAGGCCACCATCGGGATCAGCACCTTGTCCCAGATCGTCGGCCAGTGCACGATCCCCGGCTCGTTGTCCAGCGCGGAGTAGGCGATCGCCGCCCCGACGAGACCGCCGATCAGTGCGTGCGACGAGGAGGAGGGAAGCCCGAAGTACCAGGTGACCAGGTTCCAGGTGATGGCGCCCAGCAGGCCCGCGAGGACGATCACGAGACCTGTGTTTCCCGGGGGCGGAGTGATCACCTCGCTGACCGTGTGCGCGACCTCCTGCCCCAGGAGGGCACCGACGAAGTTCATGATCGCCGCCATCGTCAGCGCGATCCGCGGCGTCAGTGCGCGCGTCGAGACCGACGTGGCGATCGCGTTGGCGGCGTCGTGGAACCCGTTCGTGTAGTCGAACACGAGGGCAACGACGACCACCGCGATGACGATCGCGAGATCCACCGCTCAGGACTCCTTGGCGTGGATCTGCTCAATGATGTTGGCGACCTTCTCGAATGCGTCGATCGCGTGCTCGAGGGAGTCGACGATGTCCTTGAGCTTGAGCACCTCGAGCGCCTCGTACTGTCCGCTGAAGAGCTTCGCCAGGATCCGTCGGTAGCTCTTGTCGCCGGAGTTCTCCAGCCGGTTGATCTCGATCCAGTACTCCTCGAGGTCCTTCATCGACTGCAGCCGGGGCATCGCCTCGGCGGTCAGCTCCGCACACCGCTGGAGTACGTCGACCTGGTCGGCCAGCCGTCGCGGGAGCTTCTCGACCTCGTAGAGGACGGTGAGGTCGACCGCCTCCTCCATGAAGTCCATGACGTCGTCGAGACCGGAGGCGAGGGCGTAGATGTCCTCGCGGTCGAACGGCGTCACGAAGGTGGCGTTGACCCGCTTCGCGATCTCGTGGGTCGTCTCGTCGGCACGGTGCTCGGCGTCCCGCATGCGGTCGGCGATGGCCGGACGATCGGCGGCGTCACCGAGCATCTCGGCCAGGATTCCGGCGCCTTCGACCAGGTGGGACGCAGACTCTGTCAGCAGCTGGTAGAAGACGTTGTCCACAGGCTTGAAGCGCAGGGCCACGGGTGTACTCCTAGGAGGAGGATCAGAACGGGTCACATGCTAGGACCTGGCCCGACTCGGCGTGCAACTCGGGAGCCCGGTTGGCCGTCTCAGTCGCCTTGACGTGGGTGCGGGATCACACCGAGGATCTCGTCGATCTCGGTGATGGACATGTGCGCATCGGACTGGTTGGCGGCCACGATGAGGTTGGTGGTCAGCTCCACCTCGTCGAGCAGCTCATCATCCTGCAAGCGCACGTCAAACGGATCCACGCGTCCAAGTCCCCTTCCCTCGCATCCCCTCGGACGGGGCTGCTCGATTCCTACCCGCGCCCGATTCGGGGCAAACCACCATGTGGACACCAACGTGTCTGTCGGCAAGCAGGTTCCGGGAAGGCAGCAGGGCCCCAACCAGTGGTCGAGGCCCTGCTGTTTGTTCTGTTCCTGGGATCAGAGAGGACGAACGTTCTCCGCCTGGGGACCCTTGGGGCCCTGGGTGACGTCGAACTCGACCTTCTGGTTCTCGTCGAGGGACTTGTAGCCCTGCGACTGGATGGCCGAGTAGTGAACGAAGACGTCGTCGCCGCCGTTCTCCTGGGCGATGAAGCCGAAGCCCTTCTCAGCGTTGAACCACTTCACGGTGCCTTGAGCCATGCTCATTTTCTCCTGTTACTGGCGTGGAGACCGCCACTTCGGCGGCCTCTGCAGAGTGCGGGTGATACGCCGTCCCGCCTCGCAAGCCATGTAGCAAAGAGAAGAAACGCCGTTGGACCACAAACTCCAACAAGCGTTGTGTAACCGCTGGAACTTGCACCCTGCGTGACCAGACTACCAATCCTGAGCGCAAACGCGAGTCAGGCCCACCGGACTGTTCCAAGTCGTCGCCTCGACCCGGGCATACTGTGCCTGCGGATCGGGTCGAGCGAGGGCGGAAAAGGCCCCACAGACTCTCGTCGACACGGTCCGATCCGGGCCTCTAGCTCAATCGGCAGAGCAGCGGACTTTTAATCCGCGGGTTCAGGGTTCGATCCCCTGGGGGCCCACTCGTGCGTGGTGCGGACGCCGTCATCGGGCGCCGGCGTCGACCGGCGGCCGGGCGACGCTCGCGCCGGCAGTGGGAGGAGCAGGATCGCCATCACCGCCACTGTCACTGCGGCGACGCCGAGCGCGAGGGCGGTGCTCGTGGCGATCGGGAACGTGGGCGCGGCGCTCTGCGCGTTCGGCATCGACCAGACGCCTCTGACGCAGTCGGCCGCAAGCGGCGAGCACGACAGCCAGCACCCAGGCGGGCACCAGCACGGACGGCCAGTCGGCGCGAGGCAGTGAGCGCCCAGGCCACGCCGAGGGCGATCGCGGGGAGCTGCGGCTTCATGTAGCGCCACGAGGCCCCGCCCCGGTTGGCCGTGTACTCCGTCTGGATGACGATGACGCCGACCAGCAGGCCGACGAGGATGACCACCGTCCAGATCTCGTACGCCTCACGGGTGCTTCAGGAGCCGGCGGATGGTCAGCACACCCGCGACGAGCAGCGGGATGCCGACCAGGATTCGCCGCCGACCAGAGCGGGGGGACGACGTCGTACCCCCACGCGCGGTGCCACCCGCGCCAGACGGACGGATCGAGGATCACGTCGTGGAAGGACCGCACCTTCCGGTGCAGCAGGAAGGCGAGGTGCACGCCCGAGCGGGCTCCGGCCAGGTTCCCGGTGAGGCGCAGGTTGCGCAGGTAGAACCAGGCGACCGAGGCGACGGCCGCGAGGCTCACGCAGGCGAGTCCGACGAGCGCACGCCACGCCGGTCTCCGGCGCAGCAGCCAGGCAAGTCCCAGCACCAGGCCGCACAGCCCGACGGCGAGCATGGAGGAGGCCCTGGTCCACAACGCTCCGGCGGTGAAGAGTCCGAAGAGGGCCAGCGTCCACGGGGACGGCCCGACCCGCAGCATCCGCACGGTGACGGCGATGAGCAGGGTGCTGAAGGCCACCATCAGGTTGTCGCTGTAGACGGACCCGCCGAAGACCACCACCGGCGGGTTCACCGCGGCCACGACGCCGGCCGTCAGCCACAGCGCCGGGCGACGCGGCGCGACCTCCCGGCCGAGCCACATGATGGCCGCGGTCAGACCGGCGGCAATGACGGCACTGACCGCGCGGGCGGCGTATCCGGCGGCGACGTAGCGGCCGTCGTCGACGAGCGGTCCGACGAACGGAGCCTCGAGCAGGTAGAACAGTGGCGGGTGCTGGGAGGTCCACTGGGCCGGTGGGCGTGTCCCCCACGGCGGGTCGACCGCCAGGCCGTGCTCGAAGACCGGCAGTCGACCGTGCCAGACCTGGTAGGCGTAGTCGAAGTGGGCCATCTCGTCGCCCCCGACCCCGAACAGCGGATGCGACAGGGCGAACGCCGCCGCCAGCAGGGCGGCCGACACGAGGGTGGCGACCACCGCCAACCGGATCAGGCGCGCGGAGTGGGGCACGAGCCGACAGCCTAGGGCTGCCCTCCGAGGGGTCGGGTGTCGGCGCGTCCAGTTCGCGCGGCCGGCTCTGGTCCGGGCTCCGGCCACTCGGGTCTTGATTTAGGCAAGCCTTACCTAAATGATGGGGCCATGAACCGGAGCCCGCGCGTGAACCGACGTTGGCCCAGCGGGCGCGGACCGCGCTCGCACAGGCGCAGGTGGGCAGCCTGATCAGTCGCAACAGCGCAGCGGCAGGGTCCATGACGGTCGTCCGTGTCAGTGACCAGCCCGACGGCGAGCCGGTGGTGCAGCTCGAGCCGGGCTCGCACGCGGTGCGGCTCCTGGGCTGGTGCCCCGTGGTCACCGTGGCGATCCCGGGGCCGACGCCGTTCCGGGCCCTGCACCTGACCGGTACGGCGAGCAGGTGCGCGCCCGTCGACGAGCGACTGAGCGCCTACCGACTCACGCTGCTCTCGACCAGACTCGTCAGCACCACCTCGGTGACCGTGCCGGTGGCAGAGTTCCGCACGGCCGAGCCGGACCCGTTGTGGCGGCAGGCTCCAGGCGCGCTCGCCCACCTGGAGGAGGCGCACGCTCCCGAGCTCCTCGCCTGTGTCCGGGCGCACGACTTCCCCGAAGCCGAGGCCGTGCTGCCGCGAGCCCTGGACCGATACGGCCTCGAGCTCGCGGTGATCACCGGCCACGGGGTGCAGAACGTGCGCCTCGGCTTCCCCGGCGCCCCGGTCAGCTCCTTCGACGAGGTGAACAACGGCCTGCGGGCGCTGCTGACGTGCCGATGCGGGGCCTGCCGGCACCGCGCCGCGGACGACTGACACCGGTGACCCGGCGACAGCCGAGGCTTCCGCTGCAGCGACGTGACGCGCACCCGTTGTGATCGTTTTTGCACGTGAATGCGCGAATTCGACTATCTTACGGACCGGACTTTTGGCCACCACGACCGAAGATTTGGGCCCAGATGCTGTTTGTGACCAGCGCAACAGGTGCACACTCAAGCGAACGGCATCGGGAGGGCCCATGGACCAGGTCTGGACTGACGATGCGACGCACGAAAGCGTCGACTCGCGTCGCTCGTTCATGCGCACCGCGGCCAGGTCTCGTCGCAAGGTCGCAGCGACCACACCGGAGCATTTCCAGACGCCCGCATGGCTCGATCGGTCGTTCGTCCTGCCTCTCACCAAGCCGGAGCAGACCGACGTGCCCGAGCCTCGTCCCCATCACGACGCCATCCCCCAGCAGTCGATGCCTCAGGCGGAGCTCTCGACTCCTCGGGTCGGTGCCGAGGGTGTGGGGACCCCGGAGATGAGTGCCGAGGACAACCAGGCAGGCGATCTGTCCTCGCCTGCACCCGCCTTCGTCAGACCACCCAGCGACGACATCGACTTCGGCACCGTGATCCGACGGGCCGACCGGAGCCGCTCGGCCCTGAGGACGGCCTGGGTCTCGACCAGCGTGGCGGGCCTCGTGCTGATCGCCTTCCTGCTCACGACCGTGCCCGCGTTGGCCGTCCTCGCCGCCGTGTGCGCCGTGGTCGCCGTGGGCGCCACCGTCGTACGCATGCGGTTGATGCGCGCGCCGGTTCCCCGCATGAACCGCTGAGCGCAGGCTCTGCCCGACCGGTCCTGCGGGCACCGGGACGGCGACCTCGGGTGCTCGCTTCTAGTCTGCTGCCATGAAACCCGTGCAGTACACCGTGGTCGAGATGGACGAGGCCGAGCTCGAGCAGGAGCGGGTGGTCTTCGGCGGACTCGCCGACAGTGTCCGTGCGCTCGCCGACGCCTCCCTGCGTACGACGGTCCAGCCCGAGGTCGCCACCGAGGTCCGCGCCGAGATCGACCGGCTGACCGCCCGGCTCGCGGCCGAGCAGATCCCGGGGAACTTCGGGGTCAGCCTGAGCTCCTCGGGCATGGTGCGCGGGCACGGGAACGCCGTGGTCGGGCTCCGCAACCCGGTCGCCGTACCCCTGCACATCGAGAAGTCGGAGGACGGCCGCGCCTGGAGCAGCTTCCACCTCGGCGCCCTCTACGAGGGTCCGCCCGGCTGCGTGCACGGTGGCGTGCTCGCCCTCGTCCTCGACCAGCTGCTCGGTGAGGCGGGCGCCGCCGGCGGTGCGCCCGGGATGACCGGGACGCTCACCCTGCGCTACGAGCAGAACACCCCGCTCGGCGACTGCTCGGCCGAGGCCTGGATCGACCGGGTCGAGGGAGTGAAGACCTTCGTGGTGGGCGAGCTGCGTCGAGCCGACGGCGAGACCACGGTGCGTGCCGAGGGCATCTTCATCCTGCCGCGGTGGGCCCGGGACGCCCTGGCGGAGCAGCACCGCAAGCCGCCGCGCTTCGAATGAGCCTCCAGTCAGGGCTCGGGTGACTCAGCGCGTGACGCGGACCTTGACCACCGAGGTCGGGTAGCGCGTCTCGGCCTTGAAGTAGCGGTGGAACCGGCGGGTCAGTGCCGCCAGGTCGTCCGGGTCCATCTTGATGCAGCCGTAGGACCGGTAGTCGTTGACGATCGGGACCTCCCAGCGGCATCCGTCGTCACCCTTGGTGTTCCGGCACTGGGTGTTGTCCCAGTTCTGCTCGGAGTGGATGAACATCAGCTGACGGGTGGTGCCGTTCCTGCACGCGTGCGGCTGCAGCTCGAAGACCCGGCCGTTGATGAGCGGCGCCTTGCGGCGGTTGTGCTGCACGAACGAGTAGGTGCCGTTGGGCGCCCAGCCGGAGCCGCGGTGACATTCGTCCTTGCCGGCGGCGCCACCCACGCCGGAGCCGGCTCGCCACGACGCACGCTCGATCGGCACCCACTTCTTCTTTCCCACCTTCGCCCAGGCACTGAAGGTGATCCTCGAGCGGTAGGGGTTCTTCCAGTTCTTGTCGAAGACGATCGAGGCGCGCTTCGGCACCGACTTCTTCTCGCGCAGACGGAGCTTCACCTGGGCGACAGCGAGGGCGTGCGCGCGCGCCACGGCTCGGGCGTGGGCCGCCTGCAGCGCAGCGACCCGGGCCCTGGCCCTGGCCACCTCGGCTCGGTGCTGGGCCGCCTTGCGCGCCTTGGCCTGTCGCGGGTGCTGCTCGGTGGCGTCAGCGGCGGCGACCGGGAGCGTGAGGGTCGCGCCGACGACTGCGAGCGCGACGAAGAGACGAGCCGTACGGGGGAAGTAGCTCATGGACGCTGAGTTTCACACGTTCACGTGTGCCGAGTCCCGGAATGGCGGGCGTGTCGCACCCGCCACGCTCCTGCTCGGGCCTCAGGCGCTGCGGCGGCCCAGTGCCTCGGTGGCCTGACCACGTTCCCCGGAGTCGGTGAGCCGGGACTCCTCGGCGGCGATCGCCTCGAGCTCGGCTCGGCGGTCGACGCCCATCGTCCCCGGCTCACTGACCAAGCCGGTCGCGCCCCCGGGCAGACGCTGCAGCGCCGCGCGCGCGAAGATCTGCTGCTCGGTGGCCGTGCGTTGCGAGCGGTCGTTGCTCAGGAAGGTGACCGTCCAGTGCAGCAGCGCGGTGATCTGGTTCTTGAAGCCGGTCAGGTAGATCAGGTGGACACCGAGCCACATCAACCAGGCGATCAGGCCGCTGATCCGGAGCTTGCCCACCATGGCGACGGCGTCGAAGCGGGAGATCGTGGCCATGCTGCCCTTGTCGAAGTACTTGAACGGCTTCTGGGCAGGCTTGCCCTTCTCGCGACGCTTGATCTCCCGAGCGGCGTACTTGGCTCCCTGGATGGCCACCTGCGCGACACCGGGAAGGTTGTTCAGCGCGATCATGTCGCCGACCACGAACACCTCGGGATAACCGGGCAGGGTCAGGTCGGGGTTCACGCCGATGCGGCCGGCCCGGTCGAGGGTCGCACCCGACTGCTCGGCGAGGGTCTTCGTCAGCGGGCTGGCCTGGACCCCGGCGGCCCACATCTTGGTGACCGCCTCGATCCGGCGCTGCGTGCCGTCCTTGTCCTGGACGACGAGCCCGCGCTCGTCGACGTCGGTCACCATCGCCCCGAGCTGCACCTCGACACCGAGCTCCTCGAGGGCCTTCTTGGTCTTCGCGCCGAGCTTCGCACCGAACGGCGGCAGGACCTGGCTGGCGGCGTCGAGCAGGATCACGCGGGCATGCTTGCTGTTGATCGCGCGGAAGTCGCGCTTGAGCGTGCGCTGGGCGAGCTCGGCGATCTGGCCGGCCATCTCCACACCCGTCGGACCGGCGCCGACGACCACGAAGGTGAGCAGGTGGTCGACGTCCTCACCCTTGGCGGCGAGGATCTCGGCGAGCTCGAAGGCTCCGAAGATGCGGCCGCGCAGCTCGAGGGCGTCGTCGATGCTCTTCATGCCGGGTGCGAACTCGGCGAACTGGTCGTTGCCGAAGTAGGACTGGCCGGCCCCGGCGGCGACGATCAGCGAGTCGTAGGAGGTCACCGTCTCGCGACCCAGGACCTGGTGGGTGACCGTGCGCGCCTCGAGGTCGACCCGCTCCACCTCACCGAGGAGGACGCGGGCGTTGTGCTGACGGGCGAGCACCTCGCGGGTCGCCGGGGCGACCTCGCCCTCGGACAGGATCCCGGTCGCCACCTGGTAGAGCAGCGGCTGGAAGAGGTGGTGCGTCGTCTTGGCGATGACCGTCACGTCGACGTCGGCTCGGCGCAGTGCCTTGGTCCCGAAGAGACCGCCGAAACCGGAACCGATCACGACGACCTGGTGCCGTGCGTTCGTGTTTTCCGTGTTCACGTCTGACATAACGATCATTCTCCCCGCATGCATCCGCAGTCACCCAATCCTGGGGCGTTCGCTCCGTCACATCCGGGCACGATCAGAGGCCTTCCGGCACGATGGTGAGGTGACTCATTACGACCTCGCCGTCATCGGCACCGGCTCGGGCAACAGCATCGTGGACGACCGATTCGCCGACTGGCGGGTGGCGATCATCGAGGACAACCTCTTCGGCGGCACCTGTCTGAACGTCGGCTGCATCCCCACGAAGATGTTCGTCTACCCGGCCGATCTCGCCCGCGACGCCCGTCATGCGCCGGCGCTCGGCGTGGACACGTCGTACGACGGAGCAGACTGGCCGGCCGTCCGGGACCGGATCTTCGGGCGGATCGACCCGATCGTCGCAGGCGGCAAGAGCTATCGCGAGGGACTGCCCAACGTGGACGTGTACTCCTCCCACGCCACCTTCGTCGACGACCACACCCTCACCGTGTCCACGGACGGGAACGGCTCGGGCGAGCAGATCACCGCCGACCAGATCGTGATCGCCGCCGGCAGCCGGGTCGACGTGGCGCCCGTCCCGGGACTCGACGACGTGGACTTCCACACGAGCGACACCGTGATGCGACTCGACTCCCTGCCGCGGCGGATGACGATCGTCGGCGGCGGCTACGTGGCGGCGGAGTTCGCCCACGTGTTCGCGGCCCTGGGCACGGAGGTCACCCAGGTCGAGCGGGGGCCGCTCCTGCTGCGCAGGCAGGACACGGACATCTCCCGCACGTTCACCCAGATCGCTGCCCGGCAGTGGGACCTGCGGCTCGACACGCGCGCGACCGGGGTCAAGCAGCGGCAGGACGGCACCATCACCGTCTCGCTCTCCGACGGCACCGACGTGGAGGCCGACGTGCTGCTGATGGCGACGGGTCGGGTCGGCAACGCCGACCGCCTCGGGCTGGAGCACACCTCGATCAGCGCCGCCGACGGACCTGATCACGGTCGACGAGCACCAGCGGACCTCGGTCGACGGTGTGTGGGCCCTCGGAGACGTGAGCAACCCCTTCCAGCTCAAGCACGTGGCCAACCTGGAGGCCCGCACCGTCCAGCACAACCTGCTCCACCCCCACGACCTGGTCGCCAGCGACCACCGGTTCGTCCCCAGCGCAGTGTTCACCTCCCCCCAGATCGCCACCGTGGGGATCACCGAGCAGCACGCTCGCGAGCAGGGGGTCCCCCACGTCACGGCCACCCACGACTACGCCGACATCGCCTACGGATGGGCCATGGAGAGCACGCCCGGCGAGCAGTTCGTCAAGCTCATCGGCACCCCCGACGGACGGCAGATCCTGGGCGCGCACATCATCGGCCCGCAGGCCAGCCTGCTGATCCAGCCACTCATCCAGGCGATGAGCCTGGGCAACGAACCCGCGGACATGGCACGGGGTCAGTACTGGATCCACCCGGCCATGGCCGAGGTCGTGGAGAACGCCTTGTTGAAATTGATTCGACAATAGGGTGCCGTGGGGGGTCTGGTCCCCTAATCTTTCTGCTGAAAAGCGGGAACGTTTTCGGGGCTCCCGCACACCCTGTTCATGCGTGCCCAGGAGCGAGGGATGGTGAGCCTGACGAAACGTTCACTCGTGCTCCCCGCGACCCCACCCTCGGTGAAGCTCGCTCGCTCGTGGGTGTCCAAGATCCTCGAGGAGATCGGTCGCGGAGACCTGGTCGACGCCGCGCAGCTCGGGGTCTCCGAGCTGGTCACGAACGCCCTGATCCACTCCCAGCCGCCGTTGTCGGTCCGGGTCCGCGGCACCATCGACCATCCGCGCATCGAGGTGGTCGACTCCTCCCCGGTGCCGCCGCAACGCACCCCCGTGACGCCGCAGATCGAGGACGTCGACGATCTCAACGTGACCACCTTCGGGCGCGGGCTGGACCTGGTCGCGATGATGTCGAGCCGCTGGGGCTCCGACCTCGCGCACGACGGCCGGAGCAAGTCCGTCTGGTTCGAGCCGACGGTCGAGGCCAAGGTCGATCCCCACCGCCGGGGCGAGATCTTCGACTTCGACCCCGAGTTCATCGACGGCCCCGAGATCCCGGACGCCGCGCGGCTGTCCGTCACCCTGCTGGCCGTGCCCGCCGCCCTGTTCGGTGAGCTCCGCCGCTACCACTTCGAGCTCCGCCGGGAGCTGCGGCTGCTGGCGATGACCGCGCCCGACGAGTACCCGCTCGCCGTCCAGATCACCGACATCTTCGTGCGCGCCGACAGCGAGAGGCGCGCGAGCGCCGGCATCCCGCACCTCGACCAGGCCATCGCCGAGGGCGTGACCTCCGTGGACCTCGACTACAGCGTCCCGGTCACGACCCCCGCGACGATGGCCCGGATCCGGGACCTGCTCGACGAGGTCTACCACGCGTTCTCCAGCGAGCACCTGCTCGCGTTGCGGCCTCCGGAGATCCTCGTGGACCTCCAGACCTGGTACTTCACCGAGTTCGAGCGCCAGGGCATGGGTGGAGCACCGAGACCCTGGACGGGTCCGACCTCGATGCCCCCTGCATGACCGATCGCCACGCTCGGGCGGCGTCTCGCTCCTCGCCGGTGCTGCCGGCCTCGGTGGCGCCGTGGGCGCGCTCGCGCGGTGGGGACTCACCGAGGCCTTTCCGGTCTCCGCCGGGCACTTCCCGTGGGTGGTGCTGGTGATCAACGTGAGCGGCTCGGCGCTGCTGGCCGCCGTTCCGCTGCTGCCGGTCGCACGGCGGGTGCCGTGGGTGGCTGTCTTCCTCGGGACCGGGATCCTGGGCGGCTACACCACGATGTCCGCCGCCTCGGTCGACACCTTCACGTTGCTGGACGAGGGGCATCTGGGGCTGGCGCTGGCCTACAGCCTCGGCACGCTCGCCGCCGCGCTCGCCGCGGTGATGCTGGTCGAGCGGTGGAGCAGGCCCGAGGAGCGGCTGCTGGTGGAGCGCGCCGGGGGTGACGAGTGACCGCCCTTCTCGTGGCCCTGGGGGCCGCCGTCGGTACGGCGCTGCGCTTCCTCGTCGGTGTGAGCCTGGATCGTCGGCTCCACTGGGGCACCCTGGCCGTCAACCTGGTCGGATCGTTCGTGCTCGGGGCACTGGTCGGTGCTGCCGTCGACGGCAACGAGCTGGCGTTGCTCGGCACCGGTTTCTGCGGTGGGCTGACCACCTACTCCTCGTTCGCGGTCCAGTCGGTCCACGGTGGCCCGCGGCGCGGCACGGCGTACGTCGTGATGACGGTGGCCGGCTGCCTGCTCGCCGCCACCCTGGGACACCTGCTCGTCACGCGGGTCATCTAGCGTTGGCGCCATGTCCGGCTTCCTCGTGCGCGGCGCACGCATCGTGCCCGTGGGAGCCGATGCCGTGGCGCCACCAGAACCCGTCGACGTGCTCGTGCAGGACGGGCGCGTGGTCGAGGTCGGGACCGGGCTCACCCGCCCCGCGGGAGCGGAGGAGTACGCCGCCGCCGGTCGCTGGCTGATACCGGGACTGTGGGACCAGCACGTCCACCTGGGCCAGTGGACCCTCGCCTCCCAGCGGCTCGACCTCGCCGGCTGTCGATCCCTGGAGGAGGCACTCGGGCGGGTCACGCAGCGGCTGGAGGACTGGCCGGACGGGCCGGTCATCGGCTGGGGACACCGCTCCGCCACGTGGGACCGACAGCCGACCCGTCAGCACCTGGACGAGATCTCGGGCTCACGCTCGGTGGTGCTGATCAGCGGTGACGGCCACCACGCGTGGCTCAATGCCGTCGCGATGCACGGACTCCGGGTGCCCGAGCGTGACGGGGTGGTCAGCGAGGGCGAGTGGTTCCGCGTCTACCCACGCCTGATCGAGGTGTACGGCACCGAGGGGACCTCACCCGACGCCTACCTCACCACGATGCAGCAGGCCGCCGCCAAGGGAGTCACCGGGCTCGTCGACCTCGAGTTCGACCAGAGCCCCGACGCCTGGCCCGAGCGCGAGGCCGGCGGTGCCGAGCTGCTGCGGATCCGCGTGGGGGCGTACCTCGACACCCTCCCGGGCTTCCTGGCCGCGGGCCTGCGCACGGGCGACGCGCTGCCGGGCTGCGGGCCGCTGGTGACGATGGGGCCGCTGAAGATCATCTCGGACGGGTCGCTGAACACACGCACCGCCTGGTGCTGCGACCCGTACTCGCGCGGCGGCGGCATCGGTGCGCCGAACCTCACCGAGGAGGGGCTCCAGCAGCTGCTCGGCCACGCACGCCGCAACGGACTGGAGGTCGCGGTCCACGCCATCGGCGACGCGGCCGTGAACGCCGCCCTCACGGCGTACGCCGAGACCGGTGCCACCGGCTCGATCGAGCACGCCCAGCTGATCACCCGCGAGGACTCACGGGCGATGGCCCGGCTCGGGATCCGCGCCAGCGTGCAGCCGGCCCACCTGCTCGACGACCGCGACCTCACCGAGAGCTTCTGGCCCGACCGCACCGATCGCTGCTTCGCCCTCAGGTGGCTGCTCGACGACGGGGTCGACGTGGTCCTGGGCAGCGACGCCCCCGTCTCGCCGCTGGACCCGTGGGACGCGATCGCGGCCGCGGTCCACCGCAGTGCCGACGACCGGGACCCGTGGCACGCGGAGCAGGCCCTGACCGTCGCCGAGGCGCTGGCTGCGAGCACCAACGGGCTCGGCACCGTCGACGTGGGTCATCCCGCCGACCTGGCCCTGCTCGACTCCGACCCGCTCCCCCGCGGGTCCTCGCTGGAGCAGGCCAAGGCGCTGCGCGCCATCCAGGTCGCCGCGACCTGGGTCGACGGGCGGCTCGCTCACTCCTCGTTCTGAGGCTCGGTCGCTTCCCTGGTCTCCGGCAGCGCGAGCGCCACGGTCAGCTCGAGGATGCTCCGCGGATCCTCCAGCCGCTCGCCGAACAGCTCACGCAGCTGTCCCATGCGGTAGCGCACGGTCTGGGGGTGCACGAACAGCTCGGCGGCGACCGCCTCGCGCCGGCCGTGGTGCAGCAGCCAGGAACGCAGCGTCTCGGTCAGCTTCTCGGTGCTCGAGTCGCCCTTCTCCTCCAGCGGGGCCAGCACCCGTGCGCGCAGGTCGTGCATCGCGCCCTCGTCGGCGCCGAGCACCAGCTCGGCGAGGAACTGCTCGGAGTCCGGCCCCAGGCCCAGGGCCTGGACCCGCCGGGCCCGGTCGTAGGAGGAACGCACCTCCAGCCAGGGTCTGGCCGGGCCGGCCACCGCCCCGCGGTCGCCGAGGGTCTTCAGGAACGTCGAACGGCGGCGGCCGTGGACGTCCGGGACCAGCAGCAGTGCCATCCCCTCGATGTCCTCGGTGGTCTGCAGGGTCTCGGGGGGCACCGCGGCCAGGACGGCGCGCACCTGCGCCTCGGGCACGATCGCGGCCGTCAGCGTCTGCGGTGGCGTCCAGCCGGCGCGCTCGGCGGCCGCCGAGACGACCGCCTCGGGCGACGCGTCGAGGAGCAGCCCCGCCATCCGTTCCAGCAGCCGTTGTCGCACGCGACCGGTGGTCGCGAGCTCGTCGTTGTGCCCGGCGACGCTGGAGGCGGACAGCTCGTCGATGTAGGCGAAGACGAGCTCGGCGAACCGCGCCAACGTGTCCGCGTCGACCCCGTTGCGCACCGCGGTCGAGGACATCTCGCGCCACGCCACCCGCGCACCGAGCCGGTACGCCGAGAGGAGGGCGTCGACCGACCGGCCACTCCTCGCCTCGCCGCGACCGAGCTGGTAGGCGCCGTCGACGGCCGGGGCGGTGGGTGTCTGCGTCTCCACCCCACGGGATCGCGCGGCCAGCGAGATGAACCCGCCCAGCGCCAGCTGGACGGCCGTGCGGATCGTCTCTCCCATGGGGCCGCTGAGCGCGTCGGCATAGCTGGGTACGTCGTCGGTGATCGCGGCGACCGTGCGCTCCGCGACGTCCGGGAGCGCCTCGCGCAGCTCGTCGATCGTGCGACTGCTGAGGCCCAAGTGAGGCTGCTGTGGCATTTTCACTCCCTGCGAACAATGTAGGCCGGACTATTCACGCGCACTGGTCATGATTTTACCCTGTTCACACATCATGATGGGTACATGGCCACTTCCACCCGCCCCGCTGACACCGCGCCGCTGACGCGCGGCCTCGGCAGGACCCTCCGCGAGCGCGCGCTCCGCGTCGCCGAGCTGGCCGCCACGCCACTGGTCCCCTCCGACTACCTCGACGTCTTCAACCCGCTGCGCGCCGGCGCCGAGCTCCGCGGCCGCGTCGTCTCGGTGATCCCCGAGACCGAGGACGCCGCCACCCTCGTGATCAAGCCCGGCGCCGACTGGGCCGGCCACATCCCCGGCCAGTACGTCCGCCTCGGCATCGACGTCGACGGCGTCCGGCTGTGGCGGGCCTACTCGCTGACCCACGGTCCCCGCGAGGACGGCTACATCTCGATCACCGTCAAGGCCGTGCCCTACGGCAAGGTCAGCAACCACATCGTCCGCGACGCCCGCCCCGGGACGCTGGTCCACCTCGAGCAGGCGCCAGGGCGAGTTCGTGCTGCCGACCGAGGGCGGCAAGTTCCTCTTCGTCACCGCCGGTTCCGGGATCACCCCGGTGATCGGGATGCTGCGCAACCTGTTCCCGGTCGCCGACTCCGGTGTGGTGCGACTGCAACGCAGCAGCGGCTACGACATCACCGTCGTGCACGTCGCGCCCACTGAGCCCGACTCCATCTTCATCCACAACCTCCGCGAGCTGGCCGAGGCCGGGATGATCAACCTCGTCGCCCGCTACGACGACCAGCACGGCGTCCTCGACGTCGACGACCTGGTCGAGCTGGTGCCCGACCTGACCGAGCGCACCACGTTCGCCTGCGGACCGGCCGGGCTGCTCGACGCCCTCGAACAGCACCACGTGGAGCTCGGCCTCAAGCTGCTCACCGAGCAGTTCCGGGTGACCACGCTGGCCGTCGGCGAGGGCGGCACCGTGTCGTTCTCCGCCACCGGCACCACCGTCGAGGCCTCCGGATCGCGTCCGATCCTCGAGGAGGCCGAGGACGCCGGCGTACTGATGCCGAGCGGGTGCCGCATGGGCATCTGCTACGGCTGCGTGCTGCCGCTGCGCGAGGGCACCGTGCGCGACCTCCGCACCGGCGACATCACCACGGCCGTCGAGGGCGACGGGGTCCGTGTCCAGACCTGCATCAACGCTGCCGCGGGCAGCTGCACGTTCGACCACTGACCACCTGACCCAACCCATGACTGAGCACTGACCGATCACCGACCGAAGGAGATCACCATGACCGTCCTGCAGAAGAAGCCCACCAGCCCGATCGACCACCTCACGGACGCCGACATCGAGCAGATCGGTGTCGAGCTCGAGGCCATCCGCGCCGAGTTCATCGAGAAGCGCGGCGCCAGCGACGCGGCGTACATCCGCAAGGTGATCGACACCCAGCGCAAGCTCGAGCTCGGCTCGCGCGCCGTGCTGCTGTTCTCGCTGTTCCCGCCGGCGTGGTTCGTCGGTACGGCGGGCCTCTCGGTCGCCAAGATCCTCGAGAACATGGAGATCGGCCACAACGTCATGCACGGCCAGTGGGACTGGATGCGTGACCCGAAGATCCACTCGACCACGTGGGAGTGGGACAACGCCTCCCCGTCCGAGCAGTGGAAGCACAGCCACAACCAGGTGCACCACAACTTCACCAACGTGGTCGGCAAGGACAACGACCTCGGCTACGGCATCATGCGCGTCGACGAGGACCAGCGCTGGCACCCGATCTACCTCGCCCAGCCGCTGTGGAACTTCATCAACGCCTGCTTCTTCGAGTACGGGATCGCGGCGTACGACCTCGAGATCGGCAAGAACGTCAAGCGCAAGACGCTGAAGTCCGAGGCGTTCAAGACCGAGGCCCGCAAGACGCTGCGCAAGATCAAGAAGCAGTTCACCAAGGACTACGTCGTGCACCCGATCCTCTCGGGCCCGTCGTTCTTCCACACGCTGACCGCGAACTTCACCGCCAACCTGGTCCGCAACCTGTGGACGCACTCGGTGATCATGTGCGGCCACTTCCCCGAGGGCGTGCAGACCTTCGAGAAGAAGTCGATCATCGGCGAGACCAAGGGCGAGTGGTACGTGCGCCAGATGCTCGGCGCGGCCAACATCTCCGGCTCCAACGCGATGCACATGATGACCGGGAACCTGTCGTTCCAGATCGAGCACCACCTGTTCCCCGACCTCCCCAGCAACCGCTACAAGGAGATCGCGCCGAAGGTGCAGGACGTGTTCGAGCGCCACGGCCTCCCCTACGTGACCGGCTCGCTCCCCCGCCAGGTCGCCTCGGCCTGGCACAAGGTGATCCGCCTCTCGCTGCCCAACAACTTCCTGGGCACCAACCAGCACCCCACCGCGCTGCCCCAGCGCGAGGAGCGCCCGGTCGCTGCCTGAGACCTGGCCGACCGACCGGATAGTCCGAGACGTTTCCGTTGCTCATGTCGGACATGAGCAACTGGAACGTCTCGGACTATCGCCAATTTGCGGGTTGGCACCTGCTGTCAGGCTGACGGCATGGAGGTCGGGGACGCGGAGTTCGAGGAGCTGGTGGCCGAGGCGCTCGACGGGGTGCCGCCCGAGCTGGCCGAGCTGATGGACAACGTCGTCGTGCTGGTCGAGCCGGAGCCGCCGGCTGACGAGCCCGGCCTGCTGGGTCTGTACTACGGGATCCCGCTCACCGAGAGGGACAGCGGCTACACCTTCCTCGAGCCCGACCGGATCTCCATCTATCGCGGTCCGCTCACCAGGCTGTGCACGACGCCTCAGCAGCTGGTCGAGGAGGTCAGGATCACGGTGGTCCACGAGATCGCGCACCACTTCGGGATCGACGACGCGGCCCTGCACGACCTCGGCTACGCCTGAACTGTCCCCTCCCCCTACACTTTCCCCGTCGTCTCGGACCTGCTCCGGAGACGGCGGGCCCCCATCGTCTAGCGGCCCAGGACCCCGCCCTTTCACGGCGGTAGCACGGGTTCGAATCCCGTTGGGGGTGCGGATTCGGAAGCGGACCCGTTCATGGGTTAGCATTCCGTGGCTTCGCAAACGACGTGAAGTTCGCACCATCCAGGCCCCGTAGCGCAGTTGGTTAGCGCGCCGCCCTGTCACGGCGGAGGCCGCGGGTTCGAGTCCCGTCGGGGTCGCCACGAGAAAGGCCTCTCGACCATGTGTCGAGAGGCCTTTCGTCATCCGCCAGCACGTGCCGAAGTGTGCGTCCTCCGGGTCCGGGTACCTACGGAGCATGATCAGCGTCGAGCGCCTCGTGAAGACCACGCCCCAACGTGTCTGGGACGTGCTGGCCGACGGCTGGCTCTACCCGCTCTGGGTCGTGGGCGCCTCCCGGATGCGCGACGTCGACGACGCGTGGCCCGCGGTCGGCTCCAAGCTGCACCACTCGGTCGGCGCGTGGCCGGCCCTGCTGAACGACGACACCGAGGTCACCGAGTCCGAACCGCTGAAGGTGCTCGGCCTCCGGGCGCGGGCCTGGCCGGTCGGTGAGGCGGCCGTCCGACTGCACCTGGAGGTGCAGGGCGCCCACACCAGGGTCGTCATCGAGGAGGATGCCGTCTCCGGACCGGGCACGCTGGTCCCGAAGGCGATCCGGGCGCCGGGCCTGAAGTGGCGCAACGTCGAGACGCTGCGTCGGCTGGCCTACATCGCCGAGCGGCGGTGACCCGTGACGGCGTACGACGCGGTCGTCATCGGCTCCGGCCCCAACGGACTGGTCGCGGCCAACCACCTGGCTGACGCGGGGTGGTCCGTGCTGGTCCTCGAGGCCCAGCCGGACGTCGGCGGCGCGGTCAGGAGTGCGAACGACGTGCACCCCGACTTCGTGCACGACACGTTCAGCGCGTTCTACCCCCTCGCTGCCGCCTCGCCCACCGTGCAGTCCTTCCAGCTCGAGGAGCACGGCCTGACCTGGCGGCACGCTCCGGCCGTGCTGGGACACCCCCGTCCGGACGGGTCGTGGGCACTGCTCGACCGCGACCGCGACGTCACCGCCTCGATGTTCGAGGCCCAGCAACCGGGCGATGGCGAGGCCTGGCTCGAGACCTGCCAGGAGTGGGACCTGATGGGCCCGCACCTCATCGGCGGACTGCTCACGCCCTTCCCGCCGGTCCGGGCGGGCCTCGCGGGTCTGCGCAAGCTCCCGCGAGCGGGCGGGCTCCAGTTCGTGCGGGACCTGCTCACCCCGGTCACCGACCTCGGCCGCAACCGGTTCCGCGGAGACGGTCCGCGCCTCGTGCTCGCGGGGAACGCCGGGCACACCGACATCCCCCTGGACGCGCCGGGCTCGGGCCTGATGGGGCTCCTGATGAGCATGCTCGGGCAGACCGTGGGCTTCCCGGTCCCCGAGGGCGGAGCCGGCATGCTCACCCAGGCCCTCGCCCGGCGGCTGCGCTCCCGGGGCGGCGAGATCCGGTGCTCCACGGCGGTCGAGCGGATCGGCACCTCCGGCGGCCGGGCGCGCACCGTGCACACCACGGACGGCGAGACGCTGGTCGCCCGGAAGGCCGTGGTGGCGAGCGTCGCCGCACCCAACCTGTACGCCGACCTGCTGGCCCCGGCCGACGTCCCCGACCGGGTCCGCCGGGGCATGCGCTCCTTCCAGCTCGACCCGTCCACCATCAAGGTCGACTGGGCCCTGAGCGGCGAGGTGCCCTGGCAGAGCACGCCGGCCAGTCGACCCGGGACCCTGCACATCGCGGACGGCGTCGCCGACATGGTCGAGGCGCTCGGCCAGGTGTCCGCCGACCTCATCCCCGCTCGGCCGTTCATGCTCGCCGGCCAGATGACCACCACCGACCCGACCCGCTCGCCGGCCGGCACCGAGTCCATGTGGGCCTACACCCACGTCCCGCAACGGTCCCGCGGTGACGCCGGGGACGAGGGCATCCGCGGCGAGTGGGACCACGACGACCTCGAGCGCTTCGCCGACCGGATGCAGGCCCGGTTCGAGGAGCTCGCCCCGGGCTTCGGGTCCCGCATCCTCGAGCGCCGCATCCTCGGCCCGGTCGAGCTGGAGAGCCGCGACGCCAACCTGATCGGTGGTGCCATCAACGGCGGCACCTCCCAGCTGCACCAGGAGCTGGTCTTCCGTCCGGTGCCCGGGCTCGGCCGCGCCGAGACCGGCGTACCCGGCCTCTACCTCGGCTCGGCCTCGGCCCACCCAGGAGGCGGGGTGCACGGAGCAGCGGGCATGAACGCCGCACGCGCCGCGCTGGCCCACGACCGCTGGCGACGCGTGACGTTGAGACGCGGATGACGGTCTACGTCGCCTGGACCTCCGAGATGCCGGAGAAGGACCTGCCGGGCCCGTGGACCGAGCTGCGGGTCGCCGCCCCCGGGCTGCTGCTCGTCGAGAGCACGGACACGCTCTCGCGCGTCTTCCACGAGCTGAAGTGGGCTCTCTCGGAGGACGCGTCGCTGTTCGTGGGACCGCTCGCCGCCACCCCCAAGCTCCGAGGGGTGAACCCCGGGACGCTGAGCTGGCTGCGAGCCCGGACACCGCACTCCTGAGCGGCGGGTGCGCCCGGTTCGCAGCCCCGCAACGGGTCCGGTAAGGTTTCGCTTCGCCTCGCAGGATCGGGGGCTGACCTTCGTCGCGGCTCCGGTCGAGGCTCGGGAAGAGGTACGGCCAGGTAGCTCAGTTGGTACGAGCGTCCGCCTGAAAAGTGGAAGGTCGGCGGTTCGACCCCGCCCCTGGCCACCACCAGAAACCGCAGGTCAGGCCACATGCCGGGCCTGCGGTTTCTTGTTGCCTGATCGTTCTGACCGCCATTTCTGACCGCAGCCGGATCATGCGAGACGCTCCCCGAGCCTGCCCAGGGCCGTCCGCTTCTCCTCGAGCGAGGCGTGGGCGTAGATCGTCATCGTGACGTCGATCGCGCTGTGCCCCACGATCTGCTGGACCACGTGCGGAGGGGCGCCCTCGGCCAGGAGGAGGCTCACGCAGGTGTGCCGCAGGTCGTGAAACCTGGGAGGCGGATCGCCCAGGACCTTGCGAGCGACGTACCAGCTGCGGCGCAGGTTGTCTGGCTCGATCGGGGTCCCGATCGCGGTCGTGAACACCATGCCCATGTCGAACCACACCCCACCCGCGGCCAGCCGCTCCTTACCCTGCGCCACCCGATGCGCGCGCAGCGCCTCCAGGCACGGCGCAGGAAGCGGGATGGTCCTCCGCGAGTGCCGGGTCTTCGGAGGCTGGAACCGCAGCACCCCATCGACGCGTTGCAGCGTGTGGGTGACCTGCAGGAACCCATCCTCGAGGTCGACGTTGGCCCAGCGGAGTCCGAGCACCTCTCCACGCCGGAGACCCAGGTAGACGGCCAAGACGTACAGCGCGTGGAGTCTGTCTGAGCGCGTGGACCGCAGCAAGGTGCGAGCCTGGTCCACGCTCAATCCCCGGCCGACCTCGTACCGCGGAGTCTTCACCTGGACGAGCTTGGCGACGTTGCGGACGACCAGCTCGTCACGCATCGCGCTCTGCAGTGCGTTGCGCAGCACGGCATGGGTCTGCTGGATCCCGCGTGTACCCATCCCCGCGTCCTCGAGCCGACCCACCAGGTTCCGCACGTCGGGCACGGACAACGTCCGAAGCCGCTTCCGTCCGAGAACGGGGACGATGTGCCGGCGAACGATCAGCTCGTAACCCTGGTGCGTCTTCGGCGCTCGATTCGGCCGCACCACCTTCTCGAGCCAATGCGTCAAGTACGCCTCGACGCGTCCAGTTCTCGTCGGAGATCCGAACCCCGCGGTCCAGATCCCGCTGGAGGGCGGTCAGCTTCTCCCGCGCCTCACCGCGGGTCTTGCCGTACACGTAAACGCGCTTTCGTCTGCCGTGGTTCGTGGTGGCGTACGTCGCCCCGCACCACCGACCGTCGGAACGGTGCCAGATCGTGCCTTCACCATTGGCGCGCCTGCTCACGGCGACGACTCCTGGTCATCTGTGCTCTCCATCTCGATCACTCCTTCCGTGCATCGACTGTTGCTCCGGGCGGCCGACCACTTCCTCGAGTTCGGCTGCGCGCCGCGGAGGCGACTGCTGCGGCGCCTGGTCGAGATCCAGATAGCCCTGGCCGAGGAAGACCCAGGAGGAGACGAGCTCGAAGCCCTCAGGCACGTCAAGGTCGTCGTCGAGCAGCTCACGGATGTCGGCATCGGGCGCGAGGCCGGCAGGGTTGGCGCGGTACCTCTGCCGGGCGCGGCGGATCTGGGTGAAGGTCACCGAGTAGGCGCGGGACTTGGTGATCGGGTGACCGCGGTAGCCCAGCGTGTCCGAGGTGTGAGAGCAGCAGCCCGTAGGCCTCGTTCTCAGAGGCGATCCGTTCCGCGGCGGCAATGATCCGTACGGCGTGCTGGCTGGCGCCGATAGCGCGCGCGTGCGCAGCGCTCAGGACGCGCGCGGGGAGGCCGAAGTCCTCCGTGGCCTTGGTCAGATACTTCGCCAGGTAGGAAGCCACCTGCTCCGGATGCACGACCACCCCGCCATGACCATCGCGGTCGGCCGCCCCAGTGATGGCACGGGTATCGACCTGGGCGCCCCATCGGAGCTGATAGACGGTTCCGTCTCGGAGAGGAGCGGACGAGACGTTCACCCGGCCGGCCGCGGCCTTGACGGAGTCCTCGAGATCGGCTGTCGACAGTTCCAGCCGAGGCGGGTGGCCGTCGGGGCCCGCCGGCCCATCGAGGCGGATCGGCACGTGCACGTGGATCGCGCCGCGAGCCTGGAACTCGACGACCTTGGAGTAGGAGATCTTGCACACCTCGCGAAACGACGCGACCGTCAAGCCCGGCCGGGCGCGCGAGATCGCGTTGCAGAGCGATGGTGAACCGTCGCCACAGCTCGGGGGCGTACCACTGCCAGACCACATGGGCCGTGTAGTCATAGCAGTCCACGCACAACGGCTCACCCAGATCGCGGTCGCCATGGTGGTGCCGCTTGGCGCACCACAGAGGCCGCCCATGGGGACACACCGGGTGGTCGCGTCGCGCCCGGCACAGGCCCTTCTGACGCATCCCGTGCACAGGTCCGAACGAGGGCGCGGTCAGGGTGGCGAACGTGCACGGGTGGTCGCCCACGGACGCGGGGATCCCCTTCCCGCCAGCCAGTCCAGCCGTGATCAGTCCCCAGGCGTCGCGCTTGTACGTGGCACTGCACGAGTCGCAGACAGCGGCGCGACGGTTGCCACACGGGACGGAAGTGATCCCGTCGATCTCATCGCTGGAGGAGTAGATGGGGCGCACCTCGCCGGTCGTGGTGCTGACAAGCCGGGTCGATCCGCGCAGCCTGACCGGTCTCGCGCAGTGGTGAGTACGTTGCCGGGCGGAGGCCAGTCCGGCTTCTCCTAGGAGTTCCCAAGCCGGCATGGGAGCGCGTCGTTTCCCCCCAACACCGTTCTCGGGCCAGGCCCCGCCTCGGTCCATGTCTTTCACCCCGATACACCGAGCACGCCGGTGGGAATCCCTGGTTGATATCCCACCGGCGCGCGGTCCGGGTGAAGCCTGCTGCGGCCGATCAACCAGGCATCGGCACGTCAGCCAACGGAGCGTTCAGCACCCTCGTCGAGCTCCCCATGATCGAGACGGTCGGCTACTGCTGTTGATGCTGGGAGCCCCATGAAACAAGGGATTCCGGCCGCTCAAGCAAGACAATAGGCGCGTGCACCGACCAAATCACGGCGTCGAATCGGCTCCTGTGGACCCAACCTTCTGACTCTGAAAAGGAGCGCGACATGTCGTTCCAGTGCACTGACGTTCCAGAGGTACGCCTCGAGGCCCTCGAAGCACCCGCGAGCGCTCTGCGCTGAGGTCAGAAGTGGGGTCAAAAAACCCCGAAGCAAGTTCGCAGCGTCGGCGTGCCACACCCGAATCGCTCGACCCAGCACACCCTGAAGACGTGCAGCGCGACGGTCGACAATGACCGGATCTGCCGATGAGCGGATGCCGATGAAGCCGACGCGTCCAGTTATCCGGCGAGCCGCATGCCGAGTCCCGGGCGTGGCCACCCCAAGCGGCGGGGCCACCGGTCGGTGAGCGTCAGGCGTGGCGCTCGCTGGTCCACGTACAGGCCCGGCATGCTCCTGTCCCGGCCGGACGTGAGCCCCATGTGGAGTATCGGCAGCCACCTGGCGGCGTGGACCCTGTTTGGCGCACGGAAGGGCCATTGCTCTTAGGTG
>CAWJGX010000033.1:0-19913 GCA_963842565.1 uncultured Actinomycetota bacterium
GCGACGGATCCACCACCGTCGGTGACTGAATCGGAGGCTCACGAATGAACGGCTTCGAGACTCCGACGATCGAGTACTTCACCCTCTCGCCGATCCTGATCGTGCTCGGCGTGGCCGTGCTCGGCGTGCTCGGCGAGGCGTTCCTGCCGCGCGGTCGCCGCTACGTCGTACAGGTGGTCCTCGCGGTCGCCGGGCTGGTCGCCGCGTTCGTGACGGCCCTGATCGTCTTCGACCGGCTCAACCCGGGAAGCGACACCCCCAAGCGGGGCAAGGTGGCTGCGATGGGCGCGCTCGCGGTGGACGGACCGGCGTTGTTCTGCTGGATGCTCGTCCTGGTGCTCGCCCTGCTGAGCGTGCTGCTCTTCGCCGAGCGGCACCTCGAGGGCGGTGTCACCTCCTTCGCCGGACAGGCCGCGGCCCTCCCCGGCACCGAGGCCGAGCGCGAGGCCTCCACGAAGGGGCTCGAGCACACCGAGGTCTTCCCGCTCCTGATGTTCGCGGTCGCCGGCATGCTGATGTTCCCGGCCTCCAACGACCTGCTGACCATGTTCGTCGCCCTGGAGGTGCTCTCGCTCCCGCTCTACCTGCTCTGCGGACTGGCACGTCGCCGTCGTCTGCTCAGCCAGGAAGCGGCGATGAAGTACTTCCTGCTCGGCGCGTTCAGCTCGGCGTTCTTCATCTACGGCATCGCCCTCGTCTACGGGTACTCCGGGTCGATGGGCTTCGCGGAGATCGCGGAGGCCATCGCCGCGGGCACCGGCAGCGACGCCTACCTCCTCGGCGGGATCGCCCTGATCTCGGTGGGCCTGCTGTTCAAGGTGGGCGCGGCGCCGTTCCACGCCTGGACCCCGGACGTCTACCAGGGCGCCCCGACCCCGGTGACCGGGTTCATGGCGGCGGCCACCAAGGTGGCGGCCTTCGGCGCGCTGCTGCGGCTGTTCTACGTGGCCTTCGGCAGCGACCGCACGTCCTGGCTGCCGATGTTCTGGGCGGTGGCGATCCTGACGATGGTGATCGGCTCGGTCATCGCACTCACCCAGACCGACATCAAGCGGATGCTGGCCTACTCCTCGATCGCGCACGCCGGGTTCATCCTGACCGGGTTCCTCGGGATCCGCTCGCTCAACGAGGTGACGCCGGGCAGCCTGACCGGCGTCTCGGCGGTGCTGTTCTACCTGACCACCTACGGCTTCACGACCCTCGCGGCGTTCGCACTCGTGACGGTGGTGCGCGACGGTGGCGGTGAGGCGACCCACCTCTCGCGCTGGCAGGGCCTGGGCAAGGAGTCGCCGCTCGTGGCCGGTCTGTTCGCCTTCCTGCTGCTCGCGATGGCCGGGATCCCGCTGACCAGTGGCTTCACCGGCAAGTGGGCCGTCTTCGCGACGGCGCTCGACGCCGGCGCCTGGCCGGTGGTGATCGTGGCGGTGCTGATGTCGGCGGTGGCGGCGTACTTCTACGTGCGGGTGATCGTGCTGATGTTCTTCGCCGAGCCTGTCGGCGAGGGACCGAGCGTGACCAACCCGAGCATCCTCACCGGCTCCGTGATCGCCGTCGGTGTCGCGGCGACCCTGCTGCTGGGCATCGTCCCGGGCGCGCTGATCGACCTGCTCGGTCGCGTGGGAGTATTCATCAGGTGAACACCCCACGAAACCGTGCGCGACGTCTCCTGGCGCTCGCGGGCGTGGTCGGCGCACGATTCTGCGGGGACCCCGTATGAGCTCCAGCCTGGCCCTGCCCATCGTCGACCCCGACCTTGAGTCTCGACTGCGTGCCCGGATGGACGATGTCGAGGTCGCGCTGGTGGGCCACGTCCAGAGCGAGGCCGGCTTCGTCACCCAGGCCGCCCGGCACCTGATGGATGCGGGTGGCAAGCGGTTCCGGCCGCTGCTGGTGCTGCTCGCGGCGGAGACGGGCGACCCGTCGGCGGACGGTGTGCTGACCTCGGCGTGCGTGGTCGAGCTGACCCATCTCGCCTCGCTCTACCACGACGACGTGATGGACGAGGCCGACCTGCGCCGGGGTGCCGCGTCGGCCAACGCCCGCTGGGACAACCACGTCGCGATCCTCACCGGCGACTTCCTGTTCTCCAAGTCCTCGGAGCTGACCGCCGGCCTCGGCGCGGACGCCGTACGCATCCAGGCCCAGACGTTCACCCGCCTCGTGGAGGGCCAGATCCTCGAGACGCTCGGCCCCACCGACGGCGAGGACCCGCTGGAGCACTACCTGCGCGTGGTCGCCGGCAAGACCGGCTCGCTGATCGCCACGTCGGCGCGCTACGGCGCTCGCTTCTCCGGGGCGCCGCGCGACGTCGAGGAGGCGCTGACGGAGTACGGCGAGAAGGTCGGCGTGGCGTTCCAGCTCTCCGACGACATCCTCGACATCGCCTCCGAGACCGATGTCTCCGGCAAGACGCCCGGCACCGACCTCCGCGAGGGCGTGCCGACGCTCCCGGTCCTGATCGCCCGACGCTCCACCGACCCCGATGACGCGCGGCTGCTGGAGCTCCTGGACGCCGACCTGTCGGACGACGCCCTGCACGCCGAGACGCTCGCCCTGCTCCGGGCCCACCCCGCGATGGGCGAGGCCCGTGCCTACGTCGTCAACCTCGCCGGTGAGGCGAAGGGACTGCTCAAGGTCCTCCCCGAAGGACCCGCCCGCGCGGCCCTGGAGGCCTTCGCCGACGCGGTGGCGACGCGCTCGAGCTGACGCTTTCGTCGGTCGGGCCCGGTCGGAGTCGATAGGGTCACGCTCACTCGCGGGCATGTTCGGGTGCGCGCACAAGTGAAGGGAACGATGGCGATGTCCGAAAGCACGCCGCCGCCACCAGGCGGGGGATACGGAGCGCCACCGGGAGGCGGGTACGGCTCCGCGCCACCTCCTCCTCCGGGCGGCTACTACGGCGGCCCTCCCGGGACGCCGCCACCCAACCACCTCGTCTGGGCGATCCTGAGCACGCTGTTCTGCTGCCTGCCGCTGGGCATCGCCTCGATCGTGTTCGCGGCCCAGGTCAACAGCAAGTACGCCGCGGGCGACTTCGCCGGAGCGCAGGATTCCTCGCGGAAGGCTCGCACGTTCGCGCTGTGGGCGACGATCATCGGCCTCGTCCTCGCGGTGCTGTGGCTGTTGCTCGTCGTCGTCCTCGGCGTCGGCTCCTCCAGCAACAGCACCGGAGGCTACTGACAGCTCCGATGACGCTCTCCGCACGCCTCGCGCCCACCGGGACCTCCCGGTGGCGCGAGGCGCTGCCGGTGGTGGGCGTGACCACGGCGGCGCTCGTGGCCGGCGCGACCCTGTTCGCCGTGGATCCGAACGAGACCGGCCACTACCCGACCTGCCCCTTCCTCGCGACGACCGGCTTCTACTGCCCGGGCTGCGGCGCACTGCGCGCCGTGCACGACCTGCTGCACGGTGATCTCGCCGGTGCGCTGGCCCGCAATCCCCTGACGGTGCTGGCCGTCCCCTATCTCGTGCTCGCCTTCGTCACCTGGCTGCTCCGCCGCTCCGGCCGCCCGGCCCCCCGCTCGACCTCCCTGCCCCCGTGGACGATCTGGCTGCTCCTCGCCGGGGTCGTTGCCTTCGGCGTACTCCGCAACCTGCCTGGGTGGGCCTGGCTCTCTCCTGCGTGACGTGTCGGTTTCACTAGGTCCCTAGTGAAACCGTCACTTCCCCACCGTTGCAACGCGCGGGATGTGACAGTTTCTCGAGGGGAGTACGGCGTCCGGGTCAGGCCGCAGCGGCCATCCGCATCTTCCGGCGCGTTCGGGCAGCCATCGTTCGGGGGTCGAACAGGTTGGCCCAGATGTAGCGGATCATCATGAAACCGGTGATCTCCCGCAGCAGGTCTTCACGCTCCTTCTCGCGGAAGACGGCATCGCCAGGCTCTTCGCCCTCCTTGAGCAGACGGCCGTACTTGATCCTGCCGTCGAACTCTCCGAGCAGGCGCAGATCGGGCCAGGCAAAGTCGGTGATCCCGATGAGGTTCCCGTGATCGTCGTACACCTTGAACTGGAGCTCGGCTCCGGAAGGTGCTGCACCCGCATCACGTTGCGGGCGAGGCTCTCACCGATGGACTGTGCGCCCGGGCGTGCGAACCGAACGGTCAGCTGCAGCCGCTGGGAGTGGGGCCAGTGTGACCGCTTCTTGTACGCCGCGACGAGGGACTCCTCGCTCCCGAGATCGAGGTCGAACAACGAGTCCAGGATGGGGATGCCGCATTCCACAGTCGTCAGGGAGGCGGCGCCCAGCGCGCAGGTCTCCGGCCCCATCACGAGCAGCTCGTCCTTGGCGTAGATGTCAGCGGCTGTCCACGTGTCCTCGTGGTAGACGACGTCGCCGTGCTGCCGGCCAGACCCCTTGTCGAGCCTGGTCACGTGCACCCTTTCGAGGTCCGGTCGCCACAGGCGGAGCCCGTGCTCGATGGCGCCTGACGTGTGACTGAGCGCGACACGATTCCCATGCGTCAGGAGCACCGCCTGTGACCGCAGGCGATGACGCTCGATGTCGTCGCCGTTCACCCAGGTGTCGTGTGGTGCATAGGCGCCGTGCCTGACTCGCGCGATCACTCCGCTGTGGCGAGCGTCGGCCAGGACACGGTCGTTGTAACCGTGGTCCATGGCCTCGCTGCGGATGAAGAGGCCGTTGGGATGCAGCGTGAAGAGTTCGTCCATGGCGTGGACCTTGTTCTTCCACGCCGAGCTGCGCCAGACCCATCAGCACGACTGTGGATCAGGAGGGGCTGTTGGGGCGTTGTGGACACGAGCGGGTTGTCGTCGTGGGTGAGGACATCGAGGCCCTGTGCGACGTACTGCCCTAGAAGTACTGTCACTTCCCCCGCGATGCAACGCGCGGGAAGTGACAGTTTCACTAGGTACCTAGTGAAACCGACAGCCCCCTCAGATGGCGCTGGCCTCCGCCGCCAACCGCAGCTGGGTACGCCGGTGGTGGCGCAGGGCCTCGCCGGTGAAGATGGCGAGGGCGAGCCAGACGAGGGCGAAGCCGATCCACTTGACCGGGGTCATCGCCTCGTGGAAGACCAGCAGGCCGAGGGCGAACTGGATCGTGGGGGCGAGGTACTGCAGCAGGCCGATCGTGGTCATCGAGATGCGGATGGCGGCGGCGCCGAAGCAGATCAGCGGGAGCGCGGTGACCAGGCCGGTGCTGGCGAGCAGCAGCGAGTGCGTCACGCCTTCCGAGCCGAAGGTGGCGTCGCTCTGGCTCCACAGCCAGACGAGGTAGGCGAGTGCGACCGGGGTGAGCACCAGCGTCTCGAAGGTGAGGCTCTCCACGGCCTCGACGTCGGCCTTCTTCTTCGCCAGCCCGTAGGTGCCGAACGACCCGGCGAGCAGGAAGGCAATCCACGGCGGATGGCCGTAGTCGACGGTCAGGATCACCACGGCCAGCGCCGCGATCCCCATCGCCCCCCACTGGGTCGGACGCAGCCGCTCGCCCAGCACGATCACTCCGAGCAGGACGGTGACGAGCGGGTTGATGAAGTAGCCGAGCGACACCTCGACGACACGGTCGTGGTTGACCCCGTAGATGAAGCCGCCCCAGTTCAGGCCGATCACCACCGACGCCACGCACAGGAGCACGAGGACCCGTCGGTCGTGCAGGATCCCCCGCAGCTGCGTCGTACGACGCAACAGCAGGGTGAGCCCGACCATCACCACCAGCGACCACACGATCCGGTGCGCCAGGATCTCGACGGCGCCGGCAGGCTCGAGGAGCCGCCAGTAGAGCGGGAACAGCCCCCACATGACGTACGCCGCGGCGCCGAGCAGGAAGCCTCGACGCTGTTCGCTCATGTCATCACCGTACTTGCCAGACGCTCATGACGTGTCCGCGGGTGCCGGACCCTCCGGATGGAGATCATCCGCTCCTCGCCGGAGGACGTCGAGGTCGCGCTGGACTTCCTCAAGCCGTTCAAGTCCTCGAGCACGACCACCTCAGCCTCGCCGCCGGGTGGTGGCCCTTGGGGGCCGGGTAGTAGACAGGTGAGATGGCTACTTACGCAACCGTCAACCCCGCCACCGGGGAGACCCTCGAGGAGTTCCCCACCCTGGACAGCCAGGGGGTCGAGGACGCCCTCGCCCGTTCCCACGCCGCCTTCAGCACCTGGCGAGCGGTCTCGCCCGCCGAGCGTTCCGCGGTGCTCAGCAAGGTGGCCGACGCCTACACCGAGCGGCAGGACGAGCTCGCGAAGATGATCGCTCTCGAGATGGGCAAGCCCGTCCGCCAGGCTGTCGGCGAGGTCCAGCTCTCCGGCGCCATCTACCAGTGGTACGCCGACCACGGACCCGGCCTGCTCGAGGACGAGAAGCTCGACGTGCCCGGTGCGGACGAGTCCGTCGTCCGCAAGCTGCCGGTCGGCTCGCTCATCGGCGTGATGCCGTGGAACTTCCCCTACTACCAGGTCGCCCGTTTCGCGGCGCCGAACCTGATGCTCGGCAACACCATCCTGCTCAAGCACGCACCGAGCTGTCCCCAGTCGGCCCTGCTGATGGAGGAGATCTTCAACGCCGCCGGGCTGGTGAAGGACGCCTACGTCAACATCTTCGCCACCAACGACCAGATCGCCGAGATGATCGCCGACCCGCGGGTCCAGGGCGTCTCGCTGACCGGCAGCGAGCGTGCGGGTGCCGCCGTCGCGGAGGTCGCCGGCCGCAACCTGAAGAAGGTCGTGCTCGAGCTCGGCGGCTCCGACGCCTTCATCGTCCTGGACTCGCAGGACCTCGACGCGACCGTGAAGTCGGCCACCCGCGGACGGATGTCCAACACCGGCCAGGCCTGCAACGCCGCGAAGCGCTTCGTCGTCACCGAGCCGCTCTACGACGAGTTCGTCGAGAAGCTGACCGCCTCGTTCGCGCAGATGTCTCCCGGCGACCCGATGGACGCCAAGACGGCGCTGGGTCCGCTGTCGTCGCAGTCCGCAGCCGACACGCTTGCCGACCAGGTCGACAAGGCCGTCGAGCAGGGGGCCACGGTGCTCACCGGCGGCAAGAAGGTCGAGGGCGCCGGCGCGTACTTCGAGCCCACGCTGCTCGCCGACGTCACCCCCGACATGGACGCCTACTCCGAGGAGCTGTTCGGCCCGGTCGGTGTCGTCTACAAGGTCGCCTCGGCCGACGAGGCCGTGGACCTCACCAACTCGTCGTCCTTCGGGCTCAGCGGCTCCGTGTGGAGCTCCGACGAGGAGCTCGCCCGCGAGACCGCCGACCGGCTCGAGGTCGGGATGGCGTTCGTCAACGAGCACGGGACCACGATGCCCGGGCTGCCGTTCGGTGGCGTGAAGCGCTCCGGCTTCGGCCGCGAGCTCGGGCCGTGGGGCATGGACGAGTTCGTCAACAAGAAGCTCGTCCGCGTCTCGAAGGCCAAGGCCCCCAAGGGCTGAGGCTCGACCTCAGACGACGGTCCAGGTGTCGCCGCCGCTGATCAGGCTGGCCAGTGCTTCGCGCTGGTCACCCTGACCGGCCGAGGCGGTGACGATCTGCTCGCGCGCGAGGTCGTCGTACGTCGGCCGCTGCACCTGGCGGAAGATGCCGATCGGCGCCTGGTGCAGCACGCCCGCGTCGGTGAGCCGGGACAGCGCGAACGCCGTGGAGGGGTCGTCGTGGTGGGCGTCGTGGACGAGCAGCTCGCCGGCGTTGGCCTGCGAGACGTCGACCACCTCGACCCCGCCCCCGGGCGCGCGCACGATCCCCTTCGTGCCGAGGCCGTCCTCGTCGGGGGTGCCGAACCGGATCGGCTCACCCTGGTTCAGCGGGATGATCGCGTCGGCCTTGGTGTCGGGGTTCTTGATCGCGTCGAACGCTCCGTCGTTGAAGATCGGGCAGTTCTGGTAGATCTCCACCAGCGCCGTGCCCCGGTGGGCGGCGGCAGCGGAGAGCACCGAGGTGAGGTGCTTGCGGTCGGAGTCGATGGTGCGCGCGACGAAGGTCGACTCCGCCCCCAGCGCCAGCGACACCGGGTTGAACGGGTGGTCGACCGAGCCGGCAGGCGTCGACTTGGTGATCTTGCCGGGCTCGGAGGTGGGGGAGTACTGACCCTTCGTGAGGCCGTAGATCCGGTTGTTGAACAGCAGGATCTTCAGGTTCACGTTGCGCCGCATGGCGTGGATCAGGTGGTTGCCGCCGATCGAGAGGGCGTCACCGTCGCCGGTGACCACCCACACGGACAGGTCCTCGCGCGCCGTGGCGATGCCGGTCGCGATCGCCGGGGCGCGCCCGTGGATCGAGTGCATCCCGTAGGTGTCGAGGTAGTAGGGGAAGCGCGAGGAGCAGCCGATGCCGGAGACGAACACGATGTTCTCGCGGCGCAGGCCGAGGTCGGGCAGGAAGGACTGCACGGCCTTGAGCACGGCGTAGTCGCCGCACCCGGGGCACCAGCGCACCTCCTGGTCGGAGGTGAAGTCCTTGCCCGTCTGCTTCTCGTCGGCGGTGGGGACACCCTGGAGGCCGGGGAAGGGGAGCGGCTCGGTGGTGGTCACTTCAAGACCTCCCGGTCACTGGTGGTGGAGCTTGTCGAGACCCCGGCATCGTCGGCAGTCGCCTCACCGGTGGTGGTGCTGATCAGGTCGCTGATGGCCTCGGCGAGCTCGGCCGCCTTCAGCGGCAGCCCACGGACGTGGTTGTAGCCGACGACGTCGACGAGGTACTTCGCCCGGATCAGCAGTGACAGCTGGCCGAGGTTCATCTCGGGGATCATCACGGCGTCGTACTGCTTGAGGATCTCGCCGAGGTCGTTGGGGAACGGGTTCAGGTGGCGCAGGTGCACCTGGGCGACGTCGTGGCCGGCCTTGCGGACGCGGCGGCACGCGGCGCCGATCGGGCCGTACGTCGAGCCCCAGCCCAGCACGAGGACCTTCGCCCGTCCGGACGGGTCGTCGACCTGGAGCGGCGGCAGCGACTCGGCGATCCGGTCGACCTTGGCCTGACGGATCCGGACCATGTAGTCGTGGTTGCCCGGGTCGTAGGAGATGTTGCCGTGCCCGTCGCCCTTCTCCAGGCCGCCGATGCGGTGCTCGAGACCAGGAGTGCCGGGGATCGCCCAGGGGCGGGCGAGGGTCTCCTCGTCGCGCAGGTAGGGCCAGAAGTCGGTCGACTCGTCGCCGTTCTTGTCGACGGCCGTGTGGTTGTGCTCGGTCGCGAAGCCGGGCTCGATGGCCGGGAGGTCTTCCAGGTCCGGGATCCGCCACGGCTCGGAGCCGTTGGCGAGGTAGCCGTCGGAGAGGAGCATCACCGGGGTGCGGTAGGTGACCGCGATCCGGACCGCCTCGACGGCCGCGTCGAAGCAGTCGCCGGGGGACTGCGGCGCGACGATCGGCACCGGGGCCTCGCCGTTGCGGCCGAACATCGCCTGGAGCAGGTCTGCCTGCTCGGTCTTGGTGGGCAGCCCGGTCGAGGGGCCGCCGCGCTGCACGTCGATGACGACCAGCGGCAGCTCGGTCATCACCGCGAGGCCGATCGTCTCGGACTTCAGCGCGATGCCGGGTCCTGACGTGCTGGTCACCCCGAGCGACCCGGCGAACGAGGCGCCGAGCGCGGCACCGATGCCGGCGATCTCGTCCTCGGCCTGGAACGTCGTGATGCCGAAACGCTTGTGCTTGCTGAGCTCGTGCAGGATGTCCGAGGCCGGGGTGATCGGGTAGGTGCCGAGCAGGATCGGGAGTCCGGACTGCACGCTGCCGGCGACCATGCCGTAGGCCAGCGCGAGGTTGCCGGTGATGTTGCGGTAGGTGCCGGCCGACATCGGGGCGGGCTTGATCTCGTACTGGACCGCGAACGCCTCGGTGGTCTCGCCGAAGTTCCAGCCCGCGTTGAACGCCGTGACGTTGGCGTCGCGGATGTCGGGCGCCTTGGCGAAGCGCTTCTGCAGGAACGAGACCGTGGTCTCGGTCGGGCGGCCGTACATCCAGGACAGCAGGCCGAGCGCGAACATGTTCTTCGCGCGGGACGCGTCCTTGCGGGAGAGCCCGAACTCCTTGACCGCCTCGACGGTCATCCCGGTCAGGTCGACCACGGTGAGGGCGTAGTCGGCGAGCGAGTCGTCCTCGAGCGGGTTGCCGGAGTAGCCGGCCTTGGTCAGGTTGCGGGCGGTGAAGTCATGGCTGTCCACGATCAGCGACGTGCCGGGCTTCATGTCCGGGAGGTTGGCCTTGAGCGCGGCCGGGTTCATCGCCACGAGGACGTCCGGGGAGTCACCCGCGGTCAGGATGTCGTGGTCGGCGAAGTGCACCTGGAACGACGAGACGCCCGGGAGCGTGCCCTGGGGTGCGCGGATCTCGGCGGGGAAGTTGGGCAGCGTCATCAGGTCGTTCCCGAAGGCCGCCGACTCCTGGGTGAACCGGTCACCGGTGAGCTGCATGCCGTCCCCGGAGTCGCCCGCGAACCGGATGATCACGCGGTCGAGCTGCTTGACCTGCTTGGTCACCTTGCCTGTCCTTCTCTCCTCGACTTCGAGCCGGTTCCCGAGAGCGTTCACATACCTAGGGTATGGACACATCCTACGCCCAAAACTAGAACAGGTTCCACCTGGGCCCTCCGGGCGCTGGCCTGTCTGCGACAGGCTCCGGCCACCAAGGGTCCACGATAGTCCGCCGCACCACGACCCGGCTCGTGTCTCTGCCGATGGGACGGCTTGACAAGGGCGCTGGAAGGGTCCGGACGCGTGAGTCGACTCACTGTCTCAAAAGATGGGCAGATCAATAAGATGCAGTAAGTTACTGCACTAACGCCCACACTTGTTCCTCCTGACACCCCTATGAAAGGCCACCCCCGTGACCTCCAAGCTCTCTTCGAGATGGCTCGGCGCTGCTGCGCTCTCCGCTTCCCTCCTGCTCGTGACGTCAGCCTGCTCCGACCCCGCCAGCGGTGACAGCAGCAGTGGCGACAAGCAGTCGGTCAGCATCGTCGGCTTCTCCATCCTGAAGACCGCCAACAAGCAGCTCATCGCGGACTTCAAGAAGACCGACGCGGGCAAGAACGTCGACTTCAAGGAGTCGTACGGCGCCTCCGGCGACCAGGCGCGGGCCGTCATCGCCGGCCTCAAGGCCGACGAGGTCCACCTCTCCCTCGAGCCCGACATGACCAAGCTGACCGACGAGAAGCTGGTCGCGGACTCCTGGAAGGACGGCGACAACAAGGGCATCGCCACGCAGTCCGTGGTGGCGATCGTGACCCGCAAGGGCAACCCGAAGAACATCAAGAGCTGGGACGACCTGGCCAAGCCCGGCGTGAAGATCGTGACCCCGAACCCGGGCTCGTCGGGCTCGGCGAAGTGGAACATCCTCGCGGCGTACGGCCACGTCCTCGCGAACGGCGGCAGTGAAGCCGAGGCCCAGGCCTACCTGGAGAAGTTCCTCGCCAACGTCGCGGCCTTCCCGGGCAGCGGCAAGGACGCGACCACGGCGTTCGAGGGCGGCACCGGCGACGTGCTGCTCTCCTACGAGAACGAGGCGATCCAGGCGCGGGCGGCCGGCGCCGACTTCGACTACTTCGTCCCCGACGAGACCCTGCTCATCCAGAACCCCGCCGCGGTGACCGTGGACTCGAGCAAGGCCGCCAAGGCGTTCCTCGACTTCCAGCTGAGCAAGGACGGCCAGACCGACTACGCCAAGCAGGGCTTCCGTCCGCTCGACGACAGCATCAAGGTCGACGTCAAGGGCGCCAACGACCCGTCCGACGCGTTCCCGACGCCGAAGACGCTGCTCACCATCGACAAGGACTTCGGTGGTTGGGCTGAGGCCAACACCAAGTACTTCGACGAGAAGGACGGCATCGTCACCAAGGCGATCGCGGCTTCCGGCAAGTCCTGATGGCCTCAGTCGGCATTGCCACGGCTCCGGGTGCGACGCGCAGGCGTCGCACCCGGAACCGTCGCTCCCTGACGCTGGGCGCGGGTGTCGCGCTCGGCGTCTCGATGATCTGGTTCAGCCTGCTCGTGCTGATCCCGCTCGCTGCGGTGCTCATCACCGCAGCGGACCTCGGGCTCAGTGGCTTCTGGGACGTCATCACGCAGCCCCAGACCCTGGCCGCCCTGCGGCTGACGGTCCTGGAGTCGCTCGGGGTCACCGCGCTCAACATCGTGATGGGCACGGCCCTGGCCTGGGTCCTGGTGCGAGACCGGTTCTGGGGCAAGAGCCTGGTCGACGTCGTCATCGACGTGCCGTTCGCGCTGCCGACGATCGTCGCGGGTCTCGTGCTGCTGTCCCTCTACGGGCCGTCGTCGCCACTGGGCGTCAACGTGGCGAACACCCGCATCGCCGTGTTCCTCGCGCTCGCCTTCGTGACCCTGCCGTTCGTGGTCCGGACCGTGCAACCGGTGCTGGAGTCCCTCGAGCGCGACGTCGAGGAGGCGTCCGCATCCCTGGGCGCCGGTCGGTTGATGACGTTCCGCCGGGTGATCCTCCCGTCGCTGATCCCGGCCATCGCGGCCGGCGCTGCCCTGTCGTTCGCACGAGGGATCAGCGAGTACGGCTCGCTCGTGCTGCTGTCCGGCAACCTGCCCGGGAAGACCGAGGTGGCGTCGGTGCGCGTGCTGACCTTCATCGAGAACGGCAACCGTGGTGCGGCGTCAGCGGTGGCCGCGATCATGCTGCTGGTGGCGCTCCTCGTCATCCTGCTTCTCGACGTCATCCAGAGGAGGTTGGCCCGTCGTGGCGACTAGCAGCTACACGCGCGACCCCGCCCCGGTCCGTTGGGGCCTCCGCGTGGTCACCGTCGGCTACGTGGTCCTGCTCGTGGCCTGGCCCACGGCGCTGGTGTTCAAGAACGCGTTCGCCGACGGGGTCGGCGCGTTCCTCGACTCGTTCAAGGATCCCGAGATCGCCCACGCGCTCTACCTCACCGGCTACGTCACCTTCTTCGCCGTGCTGATCAACCTGGTGTTCGGGCTGACCATCTCGATCCTGCTGGTCCGCTACGACTTCCCCGGGAAGCGGTTCCTCTCGGCGATGCTCGACGTACCCCTCTCGGTCTCGCCCGTGGTCGTCGGCCTGTCCCTGGTCCTCGTCTACAACGGCCGCGACGGGTGGTTCGGGCCTGCGCTGGAGAATGCGGGCTTCCAGATCATCTTCTCCACGCCCGGCATGATCATGGCGACCGTGTTCGTCGCACTGCCGCTGATGATCCGCGAGGTCGTCCCCGTCCTCGAGGAGATCGGCGACGACCAGGAGCAGGCGGCCCGCAGCCTGGGCGCGAACGCGGCCCAGACCCTGCGACGGATCACGCTGCCCGCCATCAAGTGGGCGGTCGTGTACGGCGTCGTGCTGAGCCTGGCCCGGTCCCTGGGTGAGTTCGGCGCGGTCAAGATCGTCTCGGGCAACATCGCCGGCCAGTCCCAGACGGCCACCCTCGCCGTCGAGGAGACCTACCAGAACTTCCAGCAGGGGACGGCCTACGCGCTCGCTGCCCTGCTGGCCTTCATTGCCATGGCCTGCCTGGTTATCGTGGCCATCCTTCGCCCCAAGGACGACGCATGAGCATCAACGTCAAGAACGTCAACAAGAAGTTCGGTGACTTCGTCGCGCTCGACGACGTGACCGTCGACCTGCCCACGGGCCAGCTGACCGCGCTGCTCGGGCCGAGCGGCGGTGGCAAGTCCACGCTGCTGCGGATCATCGCCGGGCTCGAGGACGCCGACAGCGGCACCGTGACCATCGAGGGCAACGAGGCGACCCACCTGCCGCCCCAGAAGCGCAACGTGGGCTTCGTCTTCCAGCACTACGCCGCGTTCAAGCACATGAGCGTGGCCAAGAACGTCGCGTTCGGCCTCGAGATCCGCAAGCGTCCGAAGGCGGAGACCGAGAAGCGCGTCGCGGAGCTGCTCGAGCTCGTGCACCTGTCCCAGTTCGGGCACCGGCTCCCCGCGCAGCTCTCCGGTGGCCAGCGCCAGCGGATGGCGCTCGCCCGGGCGCTCGCCGTGGAGCCGACGGTGCTGCTGCTCGACGAGCCGTTCGGTGCCCTCGACGCCAAGGTGCGCAAGGAGCTGCGCGAGTGGCTGCGCCGGCTGCACGACGAGGTGCACGTGACGACCGTGTTCGTGACCCACGACCAGGAGGAGGCCCTCGAGGTCGCCGACGAGATCGTGGTCATCAACGAGGGCCGGATCGAGCAGATCGGCACCCCGGACCAGCTGTACGACGAGCCGGCGAGCGACTTCGTGATGGGCTTCCTCGGGCCGGTCACCACGCTCGACGGGAAGCTGGTGCGGCCGCACGACATCGACGTACACACCACGCCGGAGGACGGGCACGGCAAGGCCGGCAAGATCGTCCGCCTGCTCCGCGTGGGCTTCGAGGTGCGCCTGACCATCGAGCTCGAGGAGGCGGACCACCCCGACGTCGAGGTCACCTTGACCCGCGGGACCCAGCGCCACCTCGGTCTCGAGGAGGGCATGCAGGTCTGGATCTCGATCACCAACGGGGTCACCCTCGAGCCCGCCGTACGCGCTGTCAGCGGCTGAGACCGCCATTCCGGATAGTCCACTGCAAACGGACCCCTCGCAGCGCCGAAACCGGGTCCGAATACATGGGACTACCCGGTTGTTAGCCTCGGTGGAAGCTTCACCCGACGACTGAGGAGTGCCCCATGACCACGGAGACCAGCACCGGAGACAGCCTGGACAACAAGGCCGCCGAGCTGTTGCGGCTGCACCAGGACCCGACCCTGCTGACCGTGGTCAACGTCTGGGACTCGATCACCGCGAAGGTGGTCGCCGACACTCCCGGCACGGCGGCACTGGCGACCGCGAGCCACTCGATCGCGGCGTCCTGGGGCTACGAGGACGGCGAGAACATCCCCGTCGACCTGATGATCGAGGCGGTCGGACGGATCGTCGAGGCGACCACGTTGCCGGTCAGCGCCGACCTCGAGGGCGGGTACGGCGACCCGGCCGGCACCATCCGCAAGGCGATCGGCGTGGGCATCGTCGGTGCGAACCTCGAGGACCAGCTGCGCCCCGTCAAGGAAGCCGCCGCCAACGTCGCCGCGATCATGGACGCCGCCATCAGCGAAGGCGTCCCGGACTTCGTGCTCAACGCCCGGACCGACGCCTTCGTCAGGGCCGGCGACCGTGACCCCGCCGAGGTGCTGGCCGACGCCGTCGAGCGCGGCAAGGCCTACCTCGACGCAGGCGCTCCGGTGATCTTCGTCCCCGGCAGGCTCGACGAGGAGCAGGTGAGCACGCTGGTCGACGCGTTCGGGCCCCAGAAGCTCACCGTCATCGGCGTCCCCGGAGTGCCCTCCCTGGAACGTCTCGAGCAGCTCGGGGTCGCACGTGTCTCCTACGGTCCGATGTCCCAGCGGGTGGCCCTCACGGCGCTGCAGGAGCTGGTCGAGGAGATCCAGCGCGGAGGCGGCGTCCCCTCGAACATGCGGGCCCTGAACAGTGGGAGTCGTCAGGGAGTGCACGCTGCCGCATCCGCTCGCACGCAGACCCTGGTGCGCCTCGACCGGTGCCTGATCGTGAGCCCGATCGTGCTGGGCCTGCTGGCCCTGGCCGGTTGCGGGGAGGACTTCGCCACCCTGGAGCCGAAGAACCCTGACCGGGCAGCGGACGGGCTCCGGTTCACCCGCGCCGACCAGACGACGTACGAGCTCCAGGACGCGACCGCCAGGTGCACCAGGGTCGAGTCGACCGGTACGACGCTCGTGGTCCTCGCAGCGCACCCCGCCGGTCAGGACGACCCCGCGCTCACGCTGCGCGTGCCGGACGGTCTGGTGGGGATGCGCGAGCTCCCGTTGAAGCCTCCGGTCAAGGGTGCCGCGGCGCTCGACGTGACCCTGACGGCCAAGGACCCCAAGACCGGGGACCCGTTGACGGCGTCGCGGGCGCCTGCCCGCGGAACGATGACCATCGTGGAGGCCACCTGCGACCCGGAGCCTCGCCTCGCTGTGCGCATCGACGGCGTGCTGACGACGCCACAGGGCGGCCCGAGCACGTCACCGGCGGATTGGCGACGCTGCCTGAGTGAGGACCGTCGCGGGGTCAGCGCTCGCAGCGCCGCTTCAGCGCCTCGGCGTGGCGACGGAAGCCGTCCTCGACCCGCTTCGGCCCGGCCAGCCTCACCAGCGGTCCGGAGAACTCCTCGACGGTGTCGTAGCGGGTCGGTCCACCCGGCGATTGGCTGAGTCGCTGGAAACGGGTGCCGCGGACCAGGCCGAGCTTCGCGGGCAGCCCTTCGTAGACGTACGCCAGCGTGGCTCGGCGTACCCCCTCCTCGTCGTCGTGGGGCGACTCGAGGACGCTGATCCGTTCGGGTGAGGTGGTGCCGCGCCCGTTGGCCCAGCGCACGTGGAGCAGGATCGGGTCGCCGACCTGCGGGACAGCGGCACACTCGGCACGCACCACGAACGGGTTCCAGTCGGCGTACGACGCGGTGTCGAGCATCACCGCCCAGACCTCGTCGAGGGCCGCATCGATCTCGATCGAGGCGCGTGGATCCGTGTCGGTGGGCAAGACGACCTCAGGACCAGACGCGCCGGATCACGCAGGTCACGTCGAAGGGGTTCATCCCGCGGTGGGTGGCGATCACACCCGCGCCCTGCGGTGAGCTCGCGTAGAGGGCGGGACCGCCCCGGACCCAGTGCTCCCAGGCCATCGCGAAGGCGTCGGCGCGACCGCGCTTGGTCGCGAGGACCGACGGCACCGTGTGCCAGACCTCGCCGTCGGGATGGTCACGCACCACCGACCGGATGCCGCGGACGAGGCCGTCCCAGCCGCGTGGGGGCGAGGTGACGTAGCGGGGTACGACGTAGCGCGGGTCGGACATGGGGGAGACCACCTCCTCGAAGGCGGTCGCGAAGATCGCTGACGTCTCCTCGTCGCTCTCCAGGCTGAAGCTCTCGACCCCCTCAGGTGAGATCGAGCGGGTCAGACCGTCCGCGCCGACGGACGAGATGCCGGCGCCCCGCAGCCCGTCGGCCACCGCCGCGGCGACGAGCCCGAGAGTGGTGCGATGCTCGCTGGCACCACGCACCCTGCTGCGACCGAGCAGGGCGAGCGACAGCGCGCCGAGGGGAACGGCGAGCACGAGCAGGGCAGCAGGGATCGCCTGTCCGAGGACGGCGACGAGCAGCACGAGGACGGCGACGAGGGGCAGGGCCGCCTGCCAACGGCCGGGTTGCACCCGCGCCTGTTCGGGCCAGGCGACGAGTCCTGCGGTGCCGGCGACGGGCGCGATCTCCGCGGTCGGCACCGGCTTGTCCGGGAGCACCCGGACGACGTGCTCGACCCGGTCGGAGTACGCCGCCCCGGACAGCCACCTGTCCCGCACGACGTCGCGCCCCTCGCCGCGGACGAGCATGCGCGCGTCGAGCGCCGGGAAGTCCGAGACCGCGGGCGGGTGGTAGTCGCTGAACGAGGAGTCGACCCCGGCCACCCCGTCGACGACGGCGCCGGTCTCGTCGACGGTGAAGTAGCCGCGGTGCTTGCGGGCGTAGCGCTCCCAGTCGTTGGCCCCGGCGACGTGTCCCTCCTGGACGCAGACGACCGACCAGAGCAGCGCGACCTTCTCGGGGTTCGCCGGGTCGATGCGCAGGGCGCGACCGCGGGTCTGCACGACGGCAGTGGGCGTCGTGGCCGTGGTCAGGTCGATGAGCGTGGTGATGGCAGGCGCGTCCCAGCCCTCGCCGAGCAGTCCGCGGGTGCCGACCAGGGCGCGGGTGCCGCCGGCGGCGAAGAAGCCGGTCACGTGCGCCACCCACTGGCCACTCGTCCAGCGACCGCTCACGGTCGGCACCTCGCCGCTGGTGTCGATGACGAGGCTGGCGGCCATGCCCGGATGGGTCTGGTCGACCCAGGTGATTAGTCGTCTGAGCGTGTCCTCCGCACCCGCGACGGTCTTGCCGGTCACCAGCATCGGGTCGAGGTCGGCACAGTCCGGGTCGGCGAGCAGCCCCACGAGCACACCCGTCGCAGACCCGGCCGGCTCCGGCGCCGGGGTCGCGTCGTCCGTGACCCGTGCCCGCGTGGTGGCGGTGGCGCGCTCGTGGTCGCACAGGACCAGGATCCGCACGCGCTCCCCGAGATTGCTCGCCTCCGAGGACACGATGCCGGTGACGGCACCCTGCTTCGCGGCCGATCGTGCGGTCACCCGGTCGACGGTCCCGCGGCCGGTGCGGATGCCGGTCTGGGTCCACACGTAGCCGATGGCGGGCAGCGTGCGTCGTACGGCCTCCAGGACGGCGCGGTCGCCCGCTCCCGCTTCCCCCTCGACCTGGGCCCGCGGTCCGATGCAGTTCAGCAGCCAGTCGTCCAGGAAGAGTCGCCAGTCCTCGGCCACCGGCGGTTGGCGGTGCTGCTCGTGGAGGAGCGCACCGAGCGGCAGCTCCAGGAGTCCGGCGTGGACCAGTCGCAGCGCCGCGTCGGCGATCTCCGGGTCGCGCGCGGCGATCTCCTGCCACGTCGAGGTGCCGTCGGACGCGGGCTTCACGAACCGCTGAGCCAGCCACTCCGGGAGCGGTGTCGACCCGAAGGCGGGGTCGAAGAGGTCGGTGGTGAGCTCCTGGAACCGGGTCGACTGCTCGCGCAGCCAGGCGGCCTCGTCGGCGGTCGGCTCGGTCAGCCAGGCGAGCTCGGCGTACGGCGCGAGCGTGCCCTCCTTGACCAGCGCCGGGATCCTGGCCTCGTAGAGGATCGGCCCGAACAGGGTCCGTGTCTGCTCGGCCTGGGTGCGGGTCAGCGAGCCCGGTGGGGTCGCGGTGAGGCCGAGCACGACCGCCTCGGGAAGGTCGTCGAGCACCTCGCGCAGCAGCTGTCCCCAGACCTCGAGCAGGTGGTGGCACTCGTCGAGCACGATGGTCAGCGGTCCGGCGGCCTTGAGGGTCTCGATGAGCGCGAGCCCGTTGGGGTGCAGCCGCTCGACCTGACCCCCCGTGTCCTCGGAGCGTTCGGCGTCCTCGTCGTCCTGGAAGACGGCGAGCGACTGGTAGGTCAGCGCGGTGAACCAGGTGCGCAGGTCGCGCTGGGTGCCGCCGCGCGGGCCGTCGTACGCGTCCCAGGTGCGCACCCACTGACCCTGGATCGCGGTGTTGGGCGAGAACACCACGGTCCGCCGCCCGAGCATCCGGGCCACCTCCGTGCCGACCAGCGTCTTGCCGGCGCCGGGCGGCATCGTCACCCACCAACGGGTGGAGCCTGCCTGGCGCGCGGCCTCGAAGGCGTCGAGCGCCTCCTGCTGGTGCGTGCGGAGCGGATGTGGGCAGACCATGGCGTCGTACGACGGCACCGCAGCGAGCACGCGTGTCCTCAGCGGTAGTTGGTGAACTGGACGGCGAAGTCGTAGTCCTGCGACTTCACCAGCTGCTGCACGGCCTGGAGATCGTCACGCTTCTTGCTGCTGACACGGAGCTCGTCACCCTGCACCTGCACCTTGACGCCCTTGGGGCCGTCGTCGCGGATCAGCTTGCCGACCTTCTTGGCGTCCTCGGAGGTGATCCCCTCCTTGAGGGCGATGCTGATCTTGGTCTCCCGGCCCGACGCGCGGGGCTCGCCGGCGTCGAGGATCTTCAACGACTGCTGACGCTTGATCAGCTTCTCCTTGAAGACGTCGAGCACGGCGTTGGCCCGGTCCTCGGCATTGGCCGAGATCTCGATGCCCTGATCGCCGGACCACTTGATCTCGGCGCCGGTGCCCTTGAAGTCGTAGCGCTGCGAGACCTCGCGCGCCGCCTGGGACAAGGCGTTGTCGACCTCCTGGCGGTCGATCTTGCTGACGATGTCGAACGACGAGTCGGCCATGGGTGGGGGTCCTCCATCCGATTTAAGACTTGGGTAGGTGCTGCGCTATCCTCGCTTGCGCTGCTGGCCCACACTACGGGGTCGGCGAGCACGGCAGGTTGTCCGAGCGGCCAATGGAAACGGACTGTAAATCCGTCGACTTATGTCTACGCAGGTTCGAATCCTGCACCTGCCAC
>CAWJGX010000034.1:0-199971 GCA_963842565.1 uncultured Actinomycetota bacterium
TCCACCCCGCGTCGGCTTCAGGAAGATTACCGGGAGGGTCGCCGTACACCAAATCCGGACGAGGTCGGCCACATCACACCTCGCCATCGACGACGATCCGCGATGATCTCTCCGTGCGCGCCCTTCCGACGTACGACGAAGCCACCGGTCTCCCGGCCGCCCCGAGCCGCCGGGTGCCCGAGGAGTACGGCGACGGCAACGGGCACCTGAACGTCCGGCACTACCTCGGCATCCTCGACGACGCGGAGTGGATCGTCTTCGACGAGTTCGGGGCGGGCAACGAGGCGTCCGAGGCGGGGATCGGCGGGATGTTCGCGCTGGAGCAGTTCCTCACCTACCGCCGCGAGGTGCTCGTCGGCGACGAGGTGGCCGTGCACCTGCGGCTGCTGGCCCGCGAGCCGCGGATGCTGCACCTCGTCAGCTACCTCGTGAACCGGACCCGCGGCGAGGTCGCCGCGAGCATGGAGTCGCTCGAGGCGTACGTCGACTACGGCACCCGCAGGATGTCCCCGTTTCCCGAGGCCGCGGGTCTGCGTCTCGACGAGCTGATCGCCCAGAACGCAGCACTCCCCTGGCAGCCCGAGCTGACCGGAGCGATCGCGCTCCCGGGGACGAAACAGTGAAGACCGGCCCGAGCTCGGCGTACGGCTCGGTCCTTCTCGGCACGGCCGAGCAGGGCACCCGCCGGCTGCGTGTCCGCGTCCAGCTGCTCCTGACCGTCCTGCTCGTCGGCACCAACCTGATCGGCGCCGGCATCGTCTTCGTGCTCTCCGCGCTGGTCATCCCCGGTCCCGACGCCAACCACGACACCGTCCGCACCCTCGCCATCGGGGTGCCGGTCTACGTGGGCGTGGCCATCGCGATCGGCGCGATCTGGGGCACGGCCGGCGCCCTTCGCGCGCTGCGCTGGTCGATCCGCGGCGACACCCCGACCGACGAGGAGCGGGTCCGGGCGCTGGGCGTCCCGTGGTACCTCACCAAGATCCAGGCCACCCTGTGGTTCGGCGCCACCGCCCTGTTCACGCTGCTCGCCTTCCTCGGCCAGCCCGGCCGGGCGCTGACCACCGGCCTCACGGTCGGCATCGCCTCCCTGGTGGTGTGCGGGATCGCCTACCTGTTCAGCGAGTTCGCGCTGCGCCCGATCGCCGCCCAGGCACTCTCCGGCGAGGAGCGGATCAAGGTCCGCGGCCTCGGCGTACGCCGCAGGATGGTGCTGTTCTGGGCGCTCGGCACCGGCGCGCCGGTGGCCGGACTCGTCGTGGTCGCGATCCTGGCGCTGACCCTGGGCGACATCTCCCTCGACAAGCTGGCCGTGGTCGTCCTCGTCCTCGGTGGCGTGGTGCTCTGCTTCGGCCTCCTCGTGACCTGGCTGAACGCCCGGGCCGTGGTCTCCCCGATCCTCTCGGTGCGCAACGCGATGGAGCGCGTCGAGGAGGGTGAGCTCGACGTCGGGGTCCAGGTGTACGACGGCACCGAGCTCGGCCAGCTCCAGGCCGGGTTCAACCAGATGGTCAGCGGACTCCGCGACCGCGAGCACCTGCGCGACCTCTTCGGCCGCCACGTCGGCCGCGACGTCGCCGAGGCGGCCGCCGTCGGTGACGTCGAGCTCGGCGGCGAGACCAAGGTCGTCTCGGTGCTGTTCGTCGACCTGATCGGCTCGACCACCCTCGCGTCCGAGCGCGAACCGGCTGAGGTCGTCGGGCTGCTCAACCGCTTCTTCGGGGTGGTCGTCGAGGAGGTCGACCGGCGCGACGGGCTGGTCAACAAGTTCATCGGCGACGCCGTGCTCGCCATCTTCGGGGCACCGGTCGAGCTCGACGACCACGCGGGCCGGGCACTGTCCGCCGCCCGCGCGATGGCGGCTCGGCTCGCCGACGAGGTCCCGGACCTCCAGGCCGGCATCGGCGTCGCCACCGGGGAGGCCGTCGCCGGCAACGTCGGTGACGAGTCGCGCTTCGAGTACACCGTCATCGGCGACGCCGTGAACGCCGCCGCCCGCCTGACCGAGCTCGCCAAGGACGTCGACGGGCTGCTGGTCGCCTCGTGGGAGTCCGTCGAGTCCGCCGACGACGACGAGGCCGCCCACTGGCGCAAGCACGACACCGTCACGCTGCGCGGCCGCAGCACCGAGACCGTGCTCGCCATCCCGACAGGGCAGTGACTGAGTCCGGACGGCGAGTGACCGGGACCGGTCGCCGCTCGGTATGTTCGTCGCGTGCCGACCGACTCCCCCGCCCGTGACGCCGCCCCTCAGAGCACGCGCTTCGGCACCCTCGACATCGCCTACGACGACCGGCTCCTCGAGCCGCGTGAGTGGACCACCGCCCAGTCGGAGTGGGCCGCCGAGCTGCTCGAGTCGGTGCCGGACGGGCCGGTGCTCGAGCTGTGCGCCGGCGCCGGGCACATCGGGCTGCTCGCCATCCATGCGAACCCGCGGCCGCTCGTCGCCGTCGACCTCAACCCGGCGGCCTGCACCTTCATCGCCCAGAACGCCGAGGCCGCCGGTCTCGACTCGTTCGTCGAGGTTCGCGAGGGACAGATCGAGGAAGTGCTCGAGCACGACGACCAGTTCGCGCTGATCATCGCCGACCCGCCGTGGGTGCCCAGCTCCGACATCGGCCAGTTCCCCGAGGACCCGGAGATCGCGATCGACGGCGGCGACGACGGGCTCGACCTCGCCCGGGCGTGCATCCGGGTGATCGGCGGACACCTCATGGTCGGCGGTGCCGCCGTGCTCCAGCTGGGCAACCTCGATCAGGCCGAGGCGCTCACCGACCTCGCCAAGTCCTGCGGCCTCGTCTTCGCCCACCCGCGCACCTTCGAGCGGGGTGTGCTCGTCCGACTCGACCGCGGGTGAGTCCCGGGTGAGGCAGATCGAGCTCGACGACGTCCGCCTCAGCGCGCTGACCTGGGGCTCGGAGGGTCCGCTCGCGGTGCTGCTGCACGGCTTCCCGGACACGGCGTACACCTGGCGGCACCTCGGCCCCGCCCTGGCGGAGGACGGCTTCCGGGTGGTGGCGCCGTTCACCCGCGGCTACGCGCCCTCGGACTGCCCCGGCGACGGCCGGACCGACGTCGGCGCGCTGATGGCCGACGCTGTCGGGATCCACGCGGCGCTCGACGGCGGCGACGACGCGGTGCTGGTCGGTCATGACTGGGGTGCGCTCACGGCCGGCGCCCTCGCGGCGCACCGCGACTCGCCGTACGCGCGCGTGGTCACCATGGCGGTGCCTCCGATCCCGGCGATGCGCAAGGTCGCGGCGCGGCACCTGCCGGGGCAGGCACGTCGCAGCTGGTACATCGGCTTCAACCAGCTGCCGTTCCTCCCGGAGCGCTCCCTCGACCGGCTGGTCCCCAAGCTCTGGCGCGACTGGTCACCCGGGTACGACGCCTCCGAGGACCTGCCGCACGTGCTCGAAGCGCTGGCGACGCCGGAGCACCGTCGTGCCGCGATCGGCTACTACCGCAACCTTGCCCGCCCGTGGGGCATCCCTGCCCGCTATCGACGTTGGCAGGGCGCGCTGTCCCGGGCGCCGATCGTGCCGACGCTCTACCTGCACGGTCGCGACGACGGCTGCCTGTCGCCACGTCTCGCCGAGCACGTCGAGGAGGTGCTGCCGCCGGGCAGCGCGGCCCACGTCGTACCCGACGCCGGGCACTTCCTGCACCTCGAGCAGCCCGACCAGGTCGGCACGCTGGTGCGCGACTTCCTCACCGGCTGAGCCCCGTTGCAACGCGGACCGCGTTACAGCGTCTACTTCTTCGCCACCAACGCCCGCGCGACCAGGGCGCGGGCCTCGTTGACGGCCTTGGCGTAACCGGTCAGGTCGCCTGCCTTGAGCGCCTTGTCGGCCTCGTCGAACTTGGCGTCGGCCTGCTGCAGCAGCCGCAACGCCGGGACGGGGAGGTCCTGGGTGTCGGTGGAGCTGCCCGAGCTGTTCGAGTCCCCGGTGGTGCTGCCCACGGTGCCGCCCGAGTCGCTGATGGTCGCGCCGAGCACGTCGCTGAGCGACTCGGAGAGGGTCGAGCCGATGCCGACCTCCTTGCCGAAGGACGTCAGCACGAACCGCAGCACCGGGTAGTTGCCGGTGCCGCCCTCGCGCAGCGTGTAGAGCGGCTGCACGTAGAGCAGCCCGCCGCCCACCGGGAGCGTCAGCAGGTTGCCGTACTGCACCTTCGCGTCGGCCTGCTTGAACGCGCGCAACCGGTCGGCGACCTTCGGGTCGTTGCTGAACTGGTTGGCGATCTGGCCGGGGCCGGGCACCTGGGTGTTGTCGGGGAGACGCAGCAGCGAGAACTTGCCATAGCTCTGCGGCTTGGCCGCGTCCGCGCCCACGGAGACGTAGGCCGCGAGGTTCTGCTTCTTCTGCGGCACGAACACACTCGTCAGCGCGAACTCGGGGTCCTGGCCGGTCTTGGTCGTGACCGAGAGGCGGTACGGCGGCTGCTTGCGCGAGGAGGACGACGGGTCGATCGGCACGTCCCACTTGTCGTTGCCCTCGTAGAAGGTCTTCGGGTCGAGGACGTGGTACGCCGCGAGCATGTCGCGCTGCACCTTGAAGAGGTCCTCGGGGTAGCGCATGTGCTCGAGCATGTCCGCGGGGATGTCGGACTTCTTCTTGACCGCTCCCGGGAACGCCTTCTCCCAGGTCTTCAGGATCGGGTCCTTGCTGTCCCACTCGTAGAGGGTCACCGTGCCGTCGTACGCGTCGACGGTGGCCTTCACCGCGTTGCGCATGTAGTTGATGTTGTCGGTCGGCAGCGTGGCGTACGCCGAGCGCGGGTTGACCGCGTCGGACGTCATCTCCTGCAGCGACTTCTTCTCCGCCAGCGGGTACTTGTCGCTGGTGGTGTAGCCGTCGAGGATCCAGACGATCTTCCCGTCGACGACGGCCGGCAGCGCGTCGGAGTCGACGGTCAGCCAGGGAGCGACCTTCTGCACGCGCTCGCGCGGCGAGCGGTCGTAGAGGATCTTGCTGTTCTCGTTGACCCGTGAGGAGAGCACCAGGTTGGCGTCGCCGAACTTCGTGGCGTAGAGCAGCTTGCGGAACATGTTGCCGATCCCGACGCCGTCCTTGCCGTCGTAGGTGTTCGTCTTCGACTGGCCGGGCGTTCCACTTCCCTGCGGGACGTCGAGCTCGACGTTCTTGCCGCCCGGGCCCTTGCCGACGACGGAGTAGGTGGGGCTGTGCTCACCGAAGTAGATCTGGGCGCGGTACTTCTTGTCCTTCTGGAGGTCGCTGATCGCACCCTGGGGCGGCAGGTCCTCCTCGGCGAAGACCGGCTCGCCGTCGTTGCCCACGGGCTTGTCGTCGGCGTTGCGCTGGTTGCCGTAGGCGGCGATCAGGCCGTAGCCGTGGGTGTAGACGGTCTTCTCGTTGGCCCACTTCTTCTGCGCGTCGGGCAGGCCGTCGAGGTGCAGCTCGCGCGCGGCGACCACGACGTCGCGCTCCTTGCCGTCGATCGGGTAGCGGTCGACGTCGAGCACGGCCGGCACGCTGTAGTAGCCGCGCACCTGCTGGAGCTGGTCGAAGGTCGAGGACACGAGCTGCGGGTCGACCAGGCGGATGCCGGGCAAGCGAGGCGGCGTCGGTCTGCAGCTGCGGGCGCGACAGCTCCGTCTTCGCGTCGTACTCACTGACGGTGGTGTCGTCGAGCCCGAAGGCGGAACGCGTCGCCTGGATGTTCTTCCCGATGTACGTCGCCTCCTTGTCCGGCTCGTCGGGCTTGACCTGGAACCGCTGCATCAGGCCCGGCCAGACGCCACCGAGCAGCACGGCCGAGATCGCGAACAGGGCGAGCCCGACACCCGGGAGCAGCCAGGTGCGTCGCACGATGTTGGCGAAGAACAGCACCGCACAGATCACGGCGATGAACATCAGGATGTTCTTCGACGGCAGGACGGAGTGATAGCGCGTGTAGGTCATCCCGGTGACGAGGCCGCCGGTCTGCGAGGTCAGGTCGAACCGGTCCAGCCAGTAGTCGACGCCCTTGAGCAGCAGGAACACCCCGACCAGCGCCGAGAGCTGTGCCTGCGCCGCGCCGGAGACACGGTCGCTCGCCGACTGCAGCCGGATGCCGCCGTAGAGGTAGTGCACGGCCGCCGCGAGCAGCAGCGCTATGAACACGGCCGTCATCGTGAAGTCGACCAGGAAGTGCAGCCAGGGCAGGCTGAAGACGTAGAAGCCGATGTCCTTGCCGAAGTAGGGGTCGGCCTTGCCGAAGTCCTCACGGTTGGACCACAGCAGGAACGTGCGCCACTTGCCGGTCGCGGAGACCCCGGCGAAGATCCCGAAGATCACGCTGACGCCGATCAGCAGCAGCCGGCGCATCGGCGTGACGATCTCGCGGTAGCGCTCGAGGTTGGCCTGCTCGGGCGAGTGCGGCCGGAAGACCGGGCGCAGCCGGTAGGCCAGGTAGAGGTTGACCCCGACCACGAGCGCCATCAGGCCACCGAAGCCGGTGAACAGCAGGACGCGGGTCCAGATCAGCTTGCTGAAGACGTTGCCGTAACCAATGCTGTTGAACCACAGCTTGTCGGTCCAGATGCCTGCGAAGAGCGAGAAGGCGACGACCAGCACACCCACCACGACGACGGTGAGCAGCAGGGGTCGGGGGCGGCGTCGGCGCGTGGCGGTCCGACCGGGCGGCCGGCCGCCGGGACCGCCGGAGGCGGAGCCGCCAGGCTCTTCGGCGAAGAAGTCACTCATGCGTCACTCATCGTGTTCGGGGAATCTCCGGCATCTGGTTCGAGGGTGGCGTGAAGCAACTCTAGAAGGGCGGGCACAAGGTCGTTGCCGACCATCACCATGTCGTCCTCGTCATGGGCACGTTGGCGGATCGCGCAGAAGCTCTCACCGGTGCGCAGGGCGCCTGCGACGATGCGCGCCTCTTCGCGGTCGGGATGGGCCGCGACGAACTCGGCGGCAGCCTCGACCTCGGCAGGTACGTCGCCTGATCCGGGCGGCACGGTCAGCGCCTCGACGATCACGGCACAGCCCGCGACCTCGGGGGGCCACACGATCGTCGGCAGCAGCTCCTCGAGGCTGTCGGAGACCGTCTCCTGCTCCACGGGGGTGAGACCAGTCGCGGCCGCGTCGACCCCGAGCAGCTCGGCCAGCTGGGGTTCGCGCTGGAGCAGCTCGGCGGTCTCCACGAGCGCGAACAGCTGCGCCGGCTGGTCCCACCCGGAGCGTGCGGCGTGCAGCTCCACCTCGCGGACCGCGTCGGCGAGGGCGCCGGCCTGGTCGGCCGGGGTCTGGTCGGTCGCGCTCATGCCGCGCACCCCGGCAGGTCGGCGTCAGGGTTCTTGGCCCAGGCCTTCACGTCCTGGATGGCGTCCTTGAGGTTGTTCACCTTGACCAGGCGCATCTTGTCGGGGTCGTAGTGACCCTTGACGGCCTCGGCGCAGTTGCCCGCGGGCACGAGGAACAGCTTGGCGCCGTCGTCCTGGGCGCCGACGAGCTTCTGCTGGATGCCGCCGATCTCGCCGACCTTGCCCTGCGCGTCGATCTCCCCGGTGCCGGCGATCACCTTGCCGTTCGTCAGGGACCCCGGGGTCAGCGAGTCGTAGATGCCGAGGGCGAACATCATCCCGGCCGAGGGGCCGCCGATGTTCTGCGCGAGGTTGAGGTGGACGTCGAAGGGGAACTGGTAGCCGGGCGCGATCGAGACGAGAACCGCACTCTTCTTCTTGTCCTGCGGGGAGCTGGTCGTCTTCATCGTGTACTCACGCTCGGTCTGGTCGCGGCGTACCTTCACGGCGACCTCGCTGCCGACCGGCAGCGGCCGGATGGCACTGGTGAGCTGGTCGACGTTGGTGACCGGCTTGCCGTCGACGGAGACCACGATGTCGCCGGTCTTCAGCTTGCCGTCGGCCGGGCCGCCCTTCTGCACCGAGGCGATCTTGACGCCGGACTTGTAGGGGATGTCGAGAGCAGCGAGCGCCGCCGCCACGGCGCTGTCCTGCGAGGAGACCATCTCGATGCTGGACTGCTGCCTGACGCTCTGCCTCGTGTCGGTCGCCTGGTAGATCGCCCGATAGGGGTAGACCGCCACGTCGGGACTCACCCAGCCGGCGACGAGACCAGGGAGGCTGACCTTCTCCTGCGGCCCGCTGGGGATGACCGTGACCAGCCGGAGGGCGCCGTTGTCGTCGTACGTCTTGCGCCCCGAGATCTCGATGATCTCCTTGTTGTCGGACTTCCCGAGCACGTTGACGGTCGGCCCCGGCGCGAAGGTCACGTAGGGCACCGGCCTGCTCAGGGCCACCACCGAAAGACCCAGCACCAGCACCGCGGCGAGCACTCCGGCCCAGGTGCGGCGCGTCATGCGCGAGCCCCCCAGGACAGCGTGGCGGCGGTGAACATAAGCGAACCCTCTCACCCGAGGACAAGCAAAGTCCCCCTACCCCGGGGGCTCTCGGCGGACTCTTGGCCGACTCTTGGCTCTCTCTTGGGCGACCCGCGCCAGGCTCAGGCCGAGCGCCGCGACCCGTCGTCGACGTTCGGCTGCTGCGAGGGACGTACGGCGATCCCCGTGCTCCGCTCCCGCACCGGCCGCGGCGCACTGACCTGCTCGGTCACGGCCGAGGGCAGGTCACGCATGATCGCCGCGGCGAACCGCTCCTGCGCAGCATCGGAGCGATCCGGCCCGACCGACCGGGCCCGCCCCAGCCAGCTCACCCACAGCATCGCGACACCAGTCACGACGGCAGGCGGCACGAGCCAGAGCAGGATCTCCATCTCCCCAGGTGCCCGGAGTTGCGGTCTCATTCCGGTCAACACGCTGTAGGTTGCGGTCGCTTGTAGTTGGGACAAGCGGGGCTGCTTCATCGCTCACGGTCTCTGGTGGACGCCGACAGGGCGGAGCCGCCCTCCCCCGCTGCGCTCCTCCGGTGCGTTCCACCCGGTCGGCAGTCGCCCTCGGGCGGCCTTTCAGGGCGAGTTGACCCACTCCTCTTCCCCATCAGCGAACACCTGGTGCTTCCAGACAGGCACGGTGGCCTTCAGCCGGTCGATCAGCGCCCGCGAGGCGTCGTACGCCTGGCCTCGGTGGGCGGCGGAGACCGCCACGATCACCGCGGTGTCGCCGACCTCGAGGTGGCCGGTGCGGTGCACGGCGGCGAGGGCGATCACCTCGAACTCCTCGACGACACCGTTCGCGACCTCGCGCAGCCGGTCGATGGCGGAGGGGTGGGCTGAGTAGTCGAGGGAGGTGACCGACTGGCCCCCGTCGTGGTCGCGGACGGCGCCGACGAACAGGTTCACTCCCCCGGCGGCAGGGTCCGCCACGGCGGCCAGCACCTCCGCCGCGTCCAGGGGCGTCTCGCGGAGGTCGAGCAGCCGGATGGCGGCGTCGTTCGCAGCGTCAGTTCCCGGGCTCACCCGCCCGAGAGTACGGCGTGGGCGGGTCGCTTGGCCGCCCGGTAACTTTGAGTCCATGAGCAGCAACCCAGGCGGACCCGACGAGAACCCCTTCAAGGGCACTCCGTTCGAGCAGATCTTCAACGCGCTCGGCGGGACGGGTGGTGCCCCCGGCGCCGGCGGCATGCCCGATCTCTCCGCCCTGATGGGTCAGATGCAGGCCATGATGCAGCCGTACGACGGGCCGGTGAACTGGACTCTCGCGACCGACATCGCGCGCCGCACCTCCGCGCAGGAGCCCGACCCCAGCCCCGACCGCAACGACCAGACCGCCGTCGCCGACGCGATGCGCCTCGCCGACCACTGGCTCGACGACGCGACCGTGCTCCCCTCCGGGGTGAGCACCACCGCCGCGTGGAGCCGGGCGGAGTGGATCGAGCAGACCACCGACGTCTGGCGGGTGCTGGTCGAGCCGGTCGCCGAGCACGTGGTCGCGGCGATGGGCAACGCCATGCCCGAGGAGGCCAAGGCGATGGCCGGGCCGCTCATCGGGATGCTCGGCAAGGCCGGCGGCGCGATGTTCGGCAGCCAGGTCGGCGCCGCGCTCGGCGGTCTCGCCGGCGAGGTGCTCACCGCGAGCGACATCGGCCTGCCGCTCGGCCCGGCCGGCAAGGCCGCGCTCGTGCCGCACAACATCAAGGCCTTCGCCGAGGGGCTCGACGTGACCGAGGACGACGTCTTCCTCTACCTGAGCCTGCGTGAGGCCGCCCACCAGCGCCTCTTCGCGCACGTGCCGTGGCTGCGCCAGCACCTGATCGCCTCGGTCGAGGACTTCGGCCGCGGCGTCACGATCGACATGTCCGGGATCGAGCAGGCGATGGGCTCGATCGACCCGACCAACCCCGAGGCGATCCAGAACGCGCTGGAGGGCGGTCTGTTCGAGCCCCAGCAGAGTGCCGAGCAGAAGGCCGCGCTGGGTCGGCTGGAGACGACGCTGGCCCTGGTCGAGGGCTGGGTCGACGACGTGGTCGGCCAGGCGACGGCCGAGCGGATGCCCGCTGCCTCCAAGATGCAGGAGGCGATCCGGCGTCGCCGGGCCGCCGGCGGTCCCGCCGAGGAGACGTTCGCGGCCCTCGTCGGGCTCGAGCTGCGTCCACGCCGGCTGCGCGACGCCTCCACGCTGTGGGGCTCGCTGCGCTCGCGTCAGGGCATCGAGGCCCGGGACGCCGTCTGGGCGCACCCCGACCTGCTGCCCACCGCCGCCGACCTCGACGACCCGCTGGGCTTCCGCGAGGACCTGCCCGAGGTGGCCGAGCTCAGCGACGAGGACTTCGACAAGGCGATCGGCGAGCTCCTCGACCGGGAGACCGGTCCTGGCAACAACGACGACAAGACCGACGGATCGGATGGCGACAAGCCGGCCGACGGGTGAGCCTGCACGCCGACGCGCTCGACGTACTCACCCACTGGCGGGCGCCTGACCCAGGACAGGATCAGGAGCAGGACCGGCTGCGCACGTCGTACGTCGAGCACCTGCACGCCCACGAGGACGGCCTCTCGCGCTCGTGCTTCCCCGCTCACCTCACGGCCGGTGCGCTCGTGATCAGTCACGACCGTCGTCAGGTCCTGCTCAACCTGCACCGCAAGGCCGGCAAGTGGTTCCACTTCGGCGGCCACCTCGAGTCCGGCGACGTGACCCTGGCCGGGGCGGCGCTCCGGGAGGCGACCGAGGAGTCCGGGCTCTCCGGACTGATCGTCAGGGCCGAGCCGCTGCACCTGTCCCAGCACCCGGTGGAGTTCTGTGACCCGCGCGGCACCGTCCAGCACCTCGACGTGCGCTTCCTGGCCGAGATCGGCGCGGACGTCGAGCCCGTGGTCAGCGAGGAGTCCCTCGACGTGCGCTGGTGGCCCGTCGACGCCCTGCCGACCGACGAGCCGGACATGGTGCAGATGATCCGGCTGGCTCGCGACGGCTAGAAGAGCTCACCCTCCGCGGGGCTCACTCCCGGGTCCTCGTCCCCCTCGCACGACGCGAGATCCAGCGCGGCCGCGTGGGCCGCACCTTCGAGGAAGCCCTTGGCCCGCTCCGCCTTCGGGAACCGGTCGACCCAGTGCCAGAAGCGCTTGTTGTGGCTCGGCTCGATCAGGTGGGCCAGCTCGTGGAGGAGCACGTAGTCGACCACCCACGCGGGCATCGGCTGCAACCGGTCGGAGAGCCGGATCTCACCCGTCGTGGTGGTGCACGAGGCCCACCGGGTGGTCATGTTGCCGACCCAGCGGACCGAGGTCGGCTCGACCTTGTCGTAGAGGTAGTCCCGGCAGAGCTCGCGTGCCCGGCGCATCAGCTGGTCGTCCGTGCGCCGGCGGCGCTGCTCGGAGCGGTCGAGCCGCTCCAGCATGGTGGTGACCCACTCGCTCTCCTCCGCCCGGGTGAACCGGTCGGGGATCATCACGATCACCTTGCCGTCGCGGCGGTAGGCGGACACCGTGCGCTTGCGTCGTCGCGAGCGCCTGACTTCGACTTCCGGGGCGTCGATCCCCGGACCACCTGGTTGCACGCCACGAAACTAGCCCGCCGCACCCACAACCCGTGGGAGGTCCGGTGAACCGCTCACGAACCGACCGTTGCGTACGCCGGCTCGCGCTCCTCCTGTGCCTGGGAGACAGGTGCCTGTGGCGTCGTGGGCCACCAGGCCCGCTCCCCCAGCAGGACGAGGATCGACGGCAGCATCACCAGCCGGATGACCGTCGCGTCGACCAGGATGGCGGCCGAGAGACCGACGCCCATCATCTTCATCTCCATCATGGAGAGGGTGGCGAAGATCGCGAACACCGAGATCATCACCGCCGCGGCGCTGGTCACGACGCCGGCGGTCTCCCGGACACCGCGCTCGACCGCGAGCCTGGTGGTCAGTCCCTGCTGGACGTGCTCGCGGATCCGGCTCACGACGAAGACGTGGTAGTCCATCGACAGGCCCACCAGCACCACCATCACGAACAACGGGATCCAGTCGATCACGAAGCCCGGGCTCGTGAAGTCCAGCAGATCCGCACCCCACCCGTGCTGGAAGACGAGCGCGAGGATCCCGAACGCCACCCCGACCGACGCGAGGTTGAGCGCCGTGGACACCAGGGCGATCGGCACGCTCCGGAAGGCGAGCCCCATCATCAGCAGGGTGAGCAGCAGCACCGTGCCGATCACGAACGGCAGCCGGCTCTGCTGGCGGTCGACGTAGTCGAGGGACTCGGCGACACCGCCGCCGACGGCGTACGTCACCGGCAGGTCCTCGAGCGCGGCTGGCACGAGGTCGGCGCGCAGGGACTCGACGGCGCGGTCGGCCTTCGGATCGGACTCCTCGTAGGGCATCGCGAGGTCCAGGACCGTCGTGGTGCCGTCGGCCGAGGTCCGGACCGGGTCCTGGCCCGAGTCGACGAAGTCCGGGGTGGCGATCGCGGCTCGGTCGAGCCGACCGAGCGCGGCGCTCACCGCCGACCGCTCCGAGGCGGACCCGTGCACCACCAGCGACGCGGTCGTGCCCTCGGACGGGAACTCCCGGGCGATCTGCTTGACGGTCTGCACCTCGGGGATCGACGCCGGCAACGTCTCCAGGTTGCCCGAGTGGATCTTCATGCCCAGCGCGGGCAGCGCGAGGAGCAGGACGACGACACCGGACACCACGAGCGCGATCGCCGGGTGCCGCAGCACGGGCCCCAGCACACGGCTGCTGATCCCGCCGTGGCCGATCCTGCGGTTGAGGCGCCAGACGAGCGGGACCCGGGGCCGGTCCACCCACCTGCCGAGCTTCACGAGCAGCGCGGGCAGCACCGTGATCGAGCCGAGCACCGCGATCGCGACCACCAGGATCGCCCCCGTGGCCAGCGAGTTGAAGGTGGCGTCGCCGATCAGGTACAGCCCCGCCATCGAGGCGATCACCGCGCCTCCGGAGACCAGGATCGAGTGACCGGAGGTCTGGGCGGCGATCTCGACGGCGTCGAGGGTGCTCCGACCGGCGGCGCGTTCCTCGCGCTCCCGCTTCAGGTAGAAGAGCGAGTAGTCCACGCCGACGGCCATCCCGATCAGCACGATCATGCTGCCCACCGTGGGCTCGGCGTGCACCAGGTGCGACAGCGGCGCGGTGATGCCGATCGTGGCGGCGACGCTGGTGGCGGCGAGCAGGACCGGGATCCCGGCAGCGATGAGGGCACCGAACGCCAGCAGCATCAGGATCAGCGTGACCGGGACGCTGATGCCCTCGGCCGACGAGAGGTCCTCGGCGACCCGGTCGTTGATGCCCGCGTCGATGGAGAGGTCGCCGGCCTCCCGGACCTGCAGGTCGGGGTGGTCCGCCTGGACGCTCGCGGTGACGTCCTGCAGCGCCGTGGCGTCTTCCTGGTCACGGGCGAGCTGGACGGAGACGAGGAGCGCTGACCGGTCGGGGTTCGGCTGGGCCTGCGAGACCTCCTCGACCCCGTCGAGGTCACGCATCCTCGTCCGGAGCTGGTCCGCGGCCGACGTCGCGGCCACCGAGTCCAGCGCAGCGTCTCCGCGCGGGCTGATCAGGACGCTCTCGGTCGTGGGTGCGGCCAGCCCTGCCTCGTGCACCATCGCCTCGGCGCGGCCCGACTCACCCAACCGGTAGTCGGAGTCCTTGGTGTCCTCGGTCGGTACGGCGATCGCCAGGCCGACGGCGACGAGCACGAAGGCCAGCCAGGCGAGGATCGCCCGCCAGGGATGGGTCGCGCTCCAACGGGCGGCGCGACGGGGGATCTCGGTCAGCGGGTTGCGGCGGGTGCTCGTCGACATGACGTCTCCTGGAGGGCGTGAGCAGGTGCCTTCCATCGTGGTGAAACGGCGCTCCCCCGTCTGTGCAGCCAGGACCCGAACCCGCAGTGGGGCCAGCCCCACACCCGCAGCGGGAGAGCGTCAGGGCGCAGCCCACTCCAGCAGCTTGTCCACCGGCCAGGTGTTCACGATCCGGTCGGGATCGATCCCCAGCTCCTCGGCCCGCTCGCAGCCGTAGACCTGGAAGTCCAGCTGGCCGGGCGCGTGGGCGTCACTGTCGATCGAGAACAGGCAGCCCATGTCGATCGCCTGCTGCAGCAGCTTCGTCGGGGGATCCCGGCGCTCGGGCCGGCTGTTGATCTCGACCGCGGTCCCGGTCTCCGCGCACGCCCCGAAGACCTGCTCGGCGTCGAACTCCGACTGTCCGCGGGTGCCGCGGTTGCCGGTGACCAGCCGGCCGGTGCAGTGGCCCAGCACGTTGGCGAACGGGTTCTGCACCGCAGCCACCATCCGACGGGTCATCGGTGCCTTGTCCATGGCGAGCTTGGAGTGCACCGAGGCCACGCGTACGTCGAGCCGGGCGAGCATCTCGTCGGTCTGGTCCAGCGAGCCGTCGTCGAGGATGTCGACCTCGATCCCCTTGAGCAGCCGGAAACCACCCGACCCGAGGTGCTCGTTGACGGCCTCGACCACGCCGAGCTGACGGGTGAGCCGTGCCACCGAGAGCCCGTTGGCGACCTTCAGGCGGGGCGAGTGGTCGGTGAGCACGAGGTAGTCGTGCCCGAGCTCGATCGCGGTGAAGGCCATCTCCTCGATCGGGGAGCCGCCGTCGGACCAGTCGCTGTGGGAGTGCAGGTCGCCCCTCAGCGCCGCGCGCACCGTCGTACCCCCGTCGACCAGGGGCCCGCCGACCTCACGCTCGAGCTTGGCCAGCCGGTCGGGCACGCGACCCTCGACGGCTGCCTCGATCACGTCGGCGGTCGAGGCGCCGATGCCCGGCAGGTCGCGCAGGGTGCCCTCGCGCACCCGCTCCTCGACCTCGTCGCCCAGGGGCAGGATCGTCGCCGCTGCCGAGCGGAACGCCTTGACCTTGTAGGTCTCGGCACGGCTGCGCTCGAGCAGGAACGCGATCCGGCGCAATGCCGCGACGGGCCCGAGCACATCCGCCTCCGCCCTGGTCCTCTGGTCCGCTCACCACCCCATTGTGGCGGGCCGCATCCACCCCCTGCACCCCGGGGAACCACCGCCTGTGATCCACAGCACAGTGCCGGTCCTCCACACTCTGTCCACAGGGTTATCCACAGCCGGTGCGTAACCTGACTGCACCGGTCCGGGGTGACACATTGACCCACGCGGTCTCGCTGACTAGCGTTGCGGCCCAGAAGAGGCCCTCGATGAGCCGCTTCTGCGTTCGCAAGGGGAAGGCAAACGCGGGAGTCTCGTCGGGGGTCTCGTCTGTGCAGGACCAATCCTTCCCCGTTCCGCGCCGAAACCGAGTAGACCGGGGGAGACTGCCTACGGGTGTCCTTGGGAACACACGGAGAACTTGAGGTTTGACCAGTGACAATTGCACACGAACCGATGGCCGGACCGGAGAAAGCGGCCACCGGCATCACCGGCTTCGACGACATCACTGGTGGCGGTCTTCCCCGCGGGAGGCCCACGCTGGTCACCGGCGCAGCCGGCTCCGGCAAGACGCTGTTCGGCATCGAGTTCCTGGTCCGCGGGGCCCGCGACCACGGCGAGCCCGGCGTGCTGCTCGCCTTCGAGGAGGCCGAGGGCGACCTGGCCACCAACGTCGCCTCGCTCGGCTTCGACCTCGAGCAGCTCGAGCGCGACGGCATGCTGGCGATCGACGCCTTCCGGCTGGATCCCTCCGAGATCGTCGAGACCGGCTCGTTCGACCTCGACGGGCTCTTCATCCGGCTGGCGGCCGCGGTGGACGCCGTGGGCGCGAAGCGGGTCGTGCTGGACACGATCGAGCTCTTGTTCAGCGCGCTGCCCAACGAGGCGATCATCCGCGGCGAGCTCGGCCGGCTGTTCCGGTGGTGCAAGGAACGCGACCTGACCGTGGTGGTCACCGGCGAGCGTGGCGACGAGGGCAGCCTGACCCGGTTCGGCATCGAGGAGTACGTCTCGGACTGCGTGGTCTCCCTCGACCACCGCGTGCACGAGGAGGTCTCCACCCGGCGCCTGCGCGTGGTGAAGTACCGCGGCTCGTTGCACGGCACCAACGAGTACCCCTTCCTGATCACCGACCGCGGGATCGTGGTGGTCCCGATCACCTCCGTCGGCCTGGGGTACGACGCCTCCGAGGAGCGCGTCTCCACGGGCATCGAGCGCCTGGACCAGATGTTGACCGGCGGCGTCTACCGCGGCTCGGCCGTGATGATCAGCGGCACCGCCGGCACCGGGAAGACCAGCATCGCCGCGTCCATGGCCGATGCCGCGTGTGCCCGCGGCGAGAAGGCGCTGTTCTTCTCGATGGAGGAGTCACCGGGCCAGCTGGTCCGCAACATGCGGTCGATCGGGATCGACCTGCAGCCGTGGGTCGACGCCGGGCTGCTGCAGATGCGCTCGGTGCGCCCCACGGCCTTCGGGTTCGAGGAGCACCTCGCCATGCTGCACCGGATCCTCGAGGACTTCGAGCCCTCGCTCGTCGTGCTCGACGCCGTCGCCAGCCTCACCCACGCGGGTGCCCGGCGCGAGACGGCGTCAGCCATCGCCCGGGACCTCGACCTGCTCAAGGGCCGCGGGGTGACGGCGGTCATGACGACGCTGGCGCACGGCTCGGGCAACGAGTCCAGCGAGATCGAGGTCTCCTCCCTCGTCGACACCTGGCTGCTCCTGCGCAACCAGGAGAGCAACGGTGAGCGCAACCGCCTGCTGTTCGTGATCAAGAGCCGCGGCTCGGCCCACTCCAACCAGGTGCGCGAGTTCGTGCTGACCGACGACGGTGCCGAGCTGCTGGACGTGTACGTCGGACCGCAGGGCGTGCTCACCGGCTCGGCCCGGGTCGAGCAGATGACGCTCGAGCGCAATCGCCGGAGCGGCCGGCAGTACGAAGCCGAGCGTCGACGCCAGGCGCTCGACCAACGCGCAGCGGCCGTGGCTGCGCAGGTGTCCGCGCTGCAGGCACAGCTGAGCGCGGAGACCGAGGAGTTCGAGCGGTTCCTCGCCACCGAGGACGCGGACCTGGCCTCCGACGCCGAGATGCGGGCCACGAGGCGCGCGAGCGGTCGGGCGACCTCACGACCTGGCCGAGCCGGGAGGCCGACCGATGAGTGACTACGAGGACGTCGGCGCCGGAGTCTCGACGAGGCCGAGGTGTTCAACCTGCGGCTCTACGTCGCGGGCCAGTCGCCGCGCTCGATCCGCGCTCTGCAGAACCTCCGGAAGGTGTGCGACGAGCACCTCGCCGGCCGCTACCGCGTCGAGGTGATCGACCTGCTCCTGAACCCGGCCCTGGCGCGCGGCGACGAGATCGTCGCCGTACCCACGCTGGTCCGCACGCTCCCCGAGCCGATCCGCAAGATCATCGGCGACCTCTCCGACACCGACCGGGTGCTGGTCGGCCTCCAGCTGCGCCCTCAGGGTCCGAGTCCCTCGTGACCGCGGACGTCTCGGGCCCGCGCTGGTCGCTCACGCTGTACGTCAGCGGGGCCTCCCCTCGCTCCGCCGAGGCGATCGCCACCGTGCGACGCATCTGCGACGAGGACCTGGCCGGACGGGCCGACCTCGACGTGGTCAATGCCGTCGACCATCCCGCGCAGGGTCATCAAGGACCGGATCATCGCGCTGCCGACGCTGGTCAAGCGCGCTCCCGAACCGGCACGTCAGCTGGTCGGGGACCTCACCGACCTCGCTCGCGTCCGCCTGGGCCTGGACCTGGGGCCGGCCACCTCGACTCCGGCTCACCGGACTACTGATGACACGACTGCCGAAGGCGGTGACCGACGATGAGCACGAACTGACCAGGACCCCTCGATGCTCGACCTCGAGCAGCTGCGTCGAGCAGATCGCCTACCTCCAGGAGACCCTGACCGCCATCAGCCGAGGGTGGCGTCGACGCCGTGATGATCGGCGAGCCCGAGCAGGAGCAGATCTACACCCTCACCAGCGCGGACCGTCCCTACCGGGTGATCGTCGAGTCCATGGGCGAGGGTGCGGTCACCGTGTCCGAGAACGGCGTGATCCTGTTCGCCAACCCCCGGCTCGCCGACATCCTCGGCGTGGAGCCCGACAGCATGGCCGGCCGCGACATGCTCAGCACGTCCGTCGACGAGGACCAGCGCCCTGCGCTGTCCGCCCTCCTCGACGACCGGGCCGTCGAGACCCGACGAGCCGAGCTCACCATCGCGCGACCCGACGGCACCAAGGTCCCCTTCCTGGTCGTCGCCACCGACCTCGACATCGAGGGCGTGCTGGTGCACTGCCTGGTGCTGAGCGACCTGACCATGCAGAAGAAGGTCGAGCAGCAGACGGCCGAGGACGCCGCCGCCGCCGAGCGGCAACGCGTCGCCCGCGAGGTGAACGACACGATCGTGCAGGGTCTGGTGACCGCGGAGATGGCGCTGGACCTGGGCCAGCACGAGCACGCCCGCGCGGTGATCGCCAGCACCTCGAGCCGGGCGCGGCACTGGATCGGCGAGCTCGCCGGCGACCACCTCGAGGCCGGGATGGCCGTCCGCAGCTCCGCGGCCCGGCCGGAGGCCGAGACGCCATGAGCGAGGGACTGAACATCATGGTCGTCGACGACTCCGAGGACCTGCGCGAGCTGATCAGCATGGTCCTCGAACGTCACCCCGAGGGCTGGCGGGTCGTCGCCACCGCCGCCGAGGGGCGGGCCGCCGTGGACCAGGCGAGGACCAGCCAGCCCGACCTGGTGCTCCTCGACATCGCGATGCCGGTGATGGACGGCATGCAGGCGCTGCCGCTGATCCGGGACGTCGCGCCCGAGGCCACCGTGGTGATGCTCTCGGGCTACCCGTTCTCGACCGCCGGACAAGGCGCGCTGGACGCCGGTGCGCACGGCTACCTGGAGAAGTCCGACCTCGTGCACGGCCTGATCCCGCGTCTCGAGCGCATCATCGAAGGGTCCTCCGACGGCCGGGTGTGACTACTCCCCCCGGAACTGCGCCGTCCGCTTCTCGCGGGCAGCCGCGATGCCTTCCTGGAGGTCGGCCGTCGCCAGGGTGATCGGCTGGGCCAGCGCCTCCCACTGCACCCCGGCCTCGAGGTCACGGTGGCCACCGTCGCGCAGGGCGAGCTTGGTGTAGCGGCTCGGGATCGGCGCCGTGGCGGCGATCCCCTCGGCGATCCCGTCGACCTCGGCGGCGAAGTCCTCGTCGCCGAACACCCGCGTGACCAGCCCCAGCTGGCGTGCCTCGTCAGCGTCCACGGTGCGCCCGGTCAGCAGCAGCTCGCGTGCGTTGGCCTCACCGACGACGTCGGGCAGCAGGTACGTCGCGCCCATCCCGGGGTTCATCCCCAGCTTGACGAAGGGAGCACCCAGCCTGGCGCCCGCGGCGGCGTACCGGATGTCGCACGCGAGTGCCAGGCACAGACCCGCCCCGATCGCCGGCCCGTTGACCGCCGCGATGGTCGGCACCTCGAGCTTCTGGATGGAGAGCCACGCACGGTAGAAGGCGATCATCCGGGTGCGCAGGTAGTCGACCTCGGCATCTGGTTCGCTGGCGATCCAGCCGGTGTTGCCCCCCGAGCAGAACGCCGTGCCCTCGCCGGTCACCACGACGACGCGCACCGACCTGTCGGCGGCGATCTCGTCGATCGCGGCCACCCACGAAGCCGTCATCGGGTCCGACATCGCGTTGCGCTGCGACGGGTTGTCGAGGACGAGACGGACCACCCCTGGGGACGGGCGCTCCAGGCGCAGGTGCTCGAACGTCTGGGTGTGGTCGTTCTGAGGTGACATGGGCGGAGATTACCGCTGAGCCCAGGCTCAGGACACGCGTGGGGCCCGCCCCTCCCCCCTGCGCGGTTTGAGCCTGCGCGTGGACTAGGGTCGATTGAGGTTCGAGCACCGAACCCCGGCGGGTTTCCCCGACTCACCACCCCCGCCGAGACGACCAAACGAATGAAGGAGGCCGTCATGGCGGAAACCTGGAGCGGCGAGTTCTACTGCGTGAAGTGCAAGGAGAAGCGCGAGGCGTCCGGCGAGGTCCGGGTCAACGACAAGGGCACCCGGATGGCCAAGGCTGTCTGCCCTGTCTGCGGCACCAACCTGAACCGCATTCTCGGCAAGGCCTGACCAAGAGCTCAGCCGCCGGCCCCACGCGGCCGACGAGACACGGCGGGATCCCTCCTCGGAGGGGTCCCGCCGTCGCTGTGCCGTGCCACGTCGGCGGGCTGTGGCCACCTGTGGATTGTCGTTTCGAGCCCTGGGCCATCGCGCCTACCGTCCTCGCATGCCGCATCCGGAGCCGCCACCCCACCTCGCCCCCCGCCACGGCTGGCTGCTCCTCGTCTGGCCCCCGGCCTGCGCGTGGTCAGGCGCGGGCTGCGTCACCTGCAGGTGGGGCTGTACGCCGACCGCCGGGTGCTCCTGCCCCGCACCGCCGAGGTGGAGGCCACGCTGGCTCTGCTGCTCCAGCAGCGACCTCTCGACGACGACGAGTCCACGGCCGCCGTCCTCGCCCTGCTCGACGCGCACGGGTGCCTGGACCGCAGCCGTCCCGCCCCGGGCGGGACGGTTGCCGTGCTCGGTCGGTTCGAGGCTCCGGGTCTTCCCGACCTCGAGGCACTGCTCGCCACTGCGGGCCTCACGATCACCCACTCCCCCGCGAGCGCCGACGTCGTCCTGGTCCAGGCTGTCGGCGAGCTGGACAGAGACCTGCTCGATCCACTGATCCGCAGCCGGACCAGCCACCTCGTCGTACGGATGGTCGACGCAGGCGCGGTCCTCGGCCCGTTCGTCGTGCCCGGGGTGACCGCCTGCCTGCGCTGCGTCGACGCCCACCAGAGCCTGCTCGACCCCGACCACGTGGCGGTGACCAGCCGCTACCTGCGGGCCACCGCGGTCCCCCGCGACGACGGAGTCCCCGACGTGCCGGACGTCTCGCTGGTCGCCCTGGCGCTGTCCTGGGCGACGCGGGACGTCGTCGCCCACCTCGAGGGACGCGAGCCGGCGACCTTCTCGCGCACCATCCGGTTCGACCGGCAACCCGCCCGTCGGGAGGAGCTGGCGTGGCTGCGGCATCCAGACTGCGGATGCTGTTGGTCCGCGCTCGACCCCACGTCAGGCACGATAGGGGCATGACCCGACCCCGGTTCGTGGGCGCTGCATGAACGACCTGCCTCGCAAGGCCGTTGCACGCACGGCAAGGCTTGCCGCGCTGCCGCTGGGCTATGCGGGTCGCACGGCCCTCGGGCTGGGCAAGCGGATCGGTGGCGCCTCGGCCGAGTCCGTCCTGACCGAGGTCCAGCAGCGCACCGCCGAGCAGCTGTTCCGCACCCTGGGTGAGCTCAAGGGTGGCGCGATGAAGTTCGGCCAGGCGATGTCGATCTTCGAGGCGGCGCTGCCCGAGGAGCTCGCTGCCCCCTACCGGGACCAGCTGACCCGTCTGCAGGACTCGGCGCCCCCCATGGCGACGATGACGGTCCGCAGCCTGCTCGCCCGGGAGCTGGGCGAGGACTGGAAGCAGCGCCTGGTCGAGCTCGACCCGGTGCCGGCGGCGGCGGCGTCCATCGGTCAGGTGCACCGCGGTCGCTGGGTGGACGGCCGTGAGGTCGCCGTCAAGGTGCAGTACCCCGGTGCGGCCGAGGCCCTGACCTCGGACCTGCGCCAGCTCGCCCGGCTGGCCCGGACCATCGGGCCCCTGGTGCCGGGGCTGGAGGTCAAGCCGCTGGTCGCCGAGCTGCAGGCGCGCACGGCGGAGGAGCTCGACTACGGCCTCGAGGCCGAGGCGCAGCGCACCTTCGCCGCCGAGTTCCGCGACGACCCGGACATCGTGGTGCCCGACGTCGTGGAGGCGGCGGACACCGTCCTGGTCACGGAGTGGATGGAGAGTCCCGCGTCGCTGGCGCGGATCATCCGAGAAGGCACCCGGGCCGAGCGGGACCACTACGGTCACCACTTCCTGCGGTTCATGTTCGAGGCACCGTCCCGCGTCGGTCTGCTCCACGCCGATCCCCATCCCGGGAACTTCCGGTTGCTGCCGAACGACGACGGCTCCCCGGGCCGCCTCGGCGTGCTCGACTTCGGGGCGGTGGCCCGCCTTCCCGAACGGGAGCTGCCCCGCTCGCTGGGCGCCCTGATCCGGATCGCGACCATGGAGGACTACGCGCAGCTCGTCACGGCGCTGCGCGACGAGGGGTTCATCCGCGAGCGCGTCCAGATCGACGCAGACATGCTGCGTGCCTACCTGGCTCCGTTCCTGGAGCCGGCCAGCGTCGAGGAGTTCCAGTTCTCCCGGGCCTGGATGCAGGAGCAGTTCCGTCGCGTCAACGACCCCCGCGGGGACGCGTACGCCGCCCTGCTCCGCCTGAACCTGCCGCCGGCGTACATGCTCATCCACCGCACCTTCTCCGGCGGCATCGGCGTGCTCAGCCAGCTCGAGGCGAAGGTGCCGTTCCGACAGGTGCTGCTCGACTTCCTGCCGGGCTTCGCCCAGTAGCGACTGCTCAGCGACCGCCGGCGACCCTGAGGGTCGCGCCGGTCACGTAGGGGCAGGCGTCCGAGAGCAGCCAGGCGATGGCCGTCGCCACCTCCTCCGGCTCCCCCGCCCGACCCAGCGGGACCGTCGCCTCGACGCGTTCGAGACGACCCGCGTCGCCGGCACCGGCGTGGATGTCGGTGCGCACGAGGCCCGGTGCCACGCCGTTGACCCGGATCCCGCGAGCGGCCACCTCCTTGGCGAGTCCGAGGGTCAGCGCATCGACACCGGCCTTGGCTGCCGCGTAGTGGACGTACTCGTGGGGGGACCCGAGCGTGGCGGCCCCGGAGGAGACGTTGACGAGCACCCCGCCGTCGCCGAGGTCCTGGACCGCGCGCCGGGCCACCAGCAGGGCCGCGGTCAGGTTGAGGTCGACCACCGCCCGGACGACCTCGACAGGGGTGTCCGCGAGGTCGCCGAGGTGCATCGTCGCCCCGGCGTTGTTGACGCACCCGGTGAGCGGGCCGATCTCGGCGGCCGCGTCGAACAGGGCGTCCACCTGGTCGGGGTCGGTGACGTCCGCCCGGACCGGACGGCAGGTCACCCCTTCGGCTCGGGCAGTGGCGGCGACCTCCTCGGCTGCGTCGACGTCCTGCCGGAACCCGAGGACGAGGTCGTGGCCCTCGCGGGCCAGGTGGCGCACCGTCGCAGCGCCGATCCCGCGGCTGCCGCCCGTCACCACGGTGAGCGGTCGGGTCACCACCACTCGGAGTCCAGCTTGCTCTCCATCGCGCGCAGGTGCTTCCGCGAGCACTCGTCGCAGAACCAGCGCTGGCGGCCGTTCTCGACGGCCGAGACCCACGTGATCGGTGGAGTCTCGGACTCGACGACGGTGCCGCAGAAGGCGCAGGTGACCACGGCCCCACGATAGGCCGACCACGGCGCCGTGCGCAGTTCCGAGATGCGCGGTGCCGACATGCAAGGAGCCCCGGGAAGGACTTCCTTCCCGGGGCTCCTGCCCTGGTAGCGGTCGAGGGTCGTGCCGGGGTCTAGATGACCCTGGCGACTGCGAGTCGCGCCCGCGCGGCTGCGCGCTCGGCCCGGCGGGAGACCCGCTCGGCCCGGCGAGCCAGCCTCGATGCCCGGTGCTCCATCCGTCGGACGGCTGCGGCCTGGCTGGCGCGGCGACTCTCCTCGACCTCGACCATGAGCGCGTGATGCCGCTCGCGCGCGTGGTCGATCTCGATGAGGCTCATCGTCGTACTCCGATCGTTGTGGTGTGGTCAGTCGTGTCGTGGTCGGCGTGGTGGTCATGGCTTCAGGCGGCCGCGGGAGCGTCCTTGCGGGGTCGCCCTCGCGGACGCTTGCGGGGGATCACCGCTCCGGAGAGGAACAGCTCACCGCCCCAGACCCCCCACGGCTCGCGCCGTTCGAGGGCCCCCGCCAGGCACTCGGCCCGGACCGGACAGTCCCGGCACAGTGCCTTGGCCAGCTCCACGTCGCTGGGCGACTCGGCGAAGTAGAGCTCCGGGTCGTTCACCCGACATGGCAGCTCTGACTCGTCGACGCCCTGCTGCCGGACAGCGCTGGTGCGCATCCGGGTCACCTCCTTGTGACGAACTTCTTCTTGGTCTTCGAATGACAGGGTTTGGGGAAACACAAAGGCCGCGGATCCCTGGTGTGGGTTCCGCGGCCTGGAGGCTGTCGATCGAGTGCGAGGACTCAAGTGATCAGTGGACTCCAGGAGCGGTGACCCACGCCCATGACGGCGCCGGCGTTCGCGAACGTGGCCTTGGCGTGGCCATCGACGCGGAGACGGGCGGTCTGCGGGCAGACTCCGGCCGGGGTGCCTCCGGAAGTGGGCACGATGAAGCCGGACCGCGTGGCGATCCCGGTGTAATCGATGTCGAGCTTCATGGCGCACCTCCTTCGTCTGGCTGTCGGGCCTGGCGGCCCGGTGGGTGAGATGAACCGTACGCCGCCCTCGATCGGGCGCGCAATCGATTTAATGCCGACTCTTCTCAGCCGAGGAGCTCGAGCAGCTCGTCGGCGTACTTCTCCAGCTTGGCCTTGCCGATGCCGTTGATCGACTGCAGGGACTGACGATCCTGGGGCTTGACCTCGGCCAGCGCCTCCAGCGTGGCGTCGGAGAAGACCACGAACGCCGGCACGCTCTGGGCGTCGGCCTGCTCCTTGCGCCACGAGCGCAACGACTCGAACAGGTCCTCGTCGTAGGGCACCGGACAGTCGGCGCAGTAGCCGCGGTTGCGCTCGCGAGAGCTCGCCAGCGGCTTCTGGCACTGCTTGCAGACCGCGGCCTTCTTGCCGCGACGGCGGGCGCTGCCCGACCGGGCGCCGGCATCGGCGCGGTCGGTGACCGACTCGGGCCGCAGCCCGGCCAGGAAGCGCGACGGCTTGCGACGGGCCTGCCCACCGGGGTTGCGGGCCAGCGCCCACGAGACCCACAGGTGCTTGCGGGCGCGGGTGATCCCGACGTAGAGCAGGCGGCGCTCCTCCTCGACGGCCGCAGGGGTGTCGGCGTAGGTGATCGGCATCGACCCCTCCTGCACGCCGCAGAGGAACACGGCGTCCCACTCCAGGCCCTTGGCCGTGTGCAGGGTGGCGAGGGTGACGCCCTCGGCCACCGGGGCGTGCTGCTCGTGCGCGCGCCGGTCGAGCTCGGCGACGAAGCCGGCGAGCGTCGGTGCCACCTCGGTGGCCTCGAAGTCGACGGCCTGGGAGACCAGCGCCTGCAGGGACTCCCAGCGGTCGCGGGCCTGGCCGCGCGCCGTCGGCGCCTCGGTCGACCAGCCCATCCCGGTCAGCACGGCGGAGACCTGGTCGACCAGTCCGGCGGAGGCCGCCTCGCCGGCGCGCACCTCGCCGCGCATCAGCGCGAGCGCCTGACGCACCTCCTGGCGCTCGAAGAAGCGCGCGGCGCCCCTCACGACGTAGGGGATGCCGCGGGCGGTCAGCGCGTCCTCGAACGACTCGGACTGCGCGTTGATCCGGAACAGCACGGCCATCTCGCGCAGCGGCACGCCGGCCTTGTGCAGCTTGCTCGCCTCCTCGGCCACGGCCTCGGCCTCGTCGACCTCGTCGGTGGCCTCGCGCCAGCTGAGCTCGGGCCCCGCGTCGCTCTGGGCGCGCAACAGCACGCTCTTCGTCGCCGAGTCCTTGAGCAGCGCGTTGGCGGCGTGGATCACCTGGGGGGTGGACCGGTAGTTGCGCACCAGCTCCACGTTGGTCGCACCCGGGAACTTGGTGGTGAAGTCGGTGAGGTAGCTCGCCCGGGCACCGGCGAACGAGTAGATCGTCTGCGCCGGGTCACCGACCACGCAGATCTCGTCGCGGCCGCCGAGCCACAGGTCGAGCAGGGCCGACTGGATCGGGCTGACGTCCTGGAACTCGTCGACCACGAACCACTTGTACTGCCGGCGCACCTCAGCCGCGACGCGCTCGTCCTCGCTGAGCAGCGCGGCACCGATCAGGAGCACGTCCTCCATGTCCATCCGGCCCTGGTCGCGCTTGAGCTCCTCGTAGCTGCCGAAGACGTGGGCCACCGTCGCTGCGTCCAGCCCGCTCACCTCGCGCCCGCGCCGGGGCGCGACCCGTTCGTAGTCGTCGGGCCGCACGTTGCTGACCTTGGCCCACTCGATCTCGCTGGCGAGGTCGCGCAGCATCGCCTGGTTGACCTCCACGCGGTTGCGGCGGGCGGCGCCGGCCACGACCGGGATCTTGGACGCGGTCAGCTCCGGCGGCTGGCCGCCGTAGACCTTGGGCCAGAAGTAGCGCACCTGGCGCAGCGCCGCGGAGTGGAACGTGCGGGCCTGGGTGGCGCCGGCTCCCATGGTGCGAAGGCGGGTGCGCATCTCGCCGGCAGCCCTCGTCGTGAACGTGACGGCCAGGACCTCGGTCGGGTTGTAGACGCCGGCGGCCACGCCGTAGGCGATCCGGTGGGTGATGGCACGCGTCTTGCCGGTGCCGGCACCCGCCAGCACCCGCACCGGCCCGCGAAGCGCGGTCGCGACCTCACGCTGCTCCGGATCGAGCGCGTCGAGCAGGTCGTCGGCCAGCATTCAGGTGATCCTCCCCACGGCGAGACCTGAGGGGAAATGTTCTCCGCCCAGGAGTTGTTGGTGCGGTGACGAGCGTAGACGTGAGAGAGGACAGTCGTGACCCCAGAGTCCACAGCCGGGAGCTTCACCATGTACACCACACCGTGGTGTGGATACTGCCACCGGCTGAAGAGCCAGCTCGACCGCGAGGGCATCGCCTACGACGTGGTCGACATCGAGCAGGACCCGTCCGCGGCTGACGTCGTGATGGCCGCCAACCGCGGCAACCAGACGGTCCCGACCCTGGTGTACGCCGACGGCAGCGCGCAGACCAACCCCTCGCTCGCCCAGGTCAAGGGCAAGCTCTCGTCACTCGCCTCCTGAGCGCCACTCCAGCGCGGGCGGGCGCAGCCGCGCACAACGCGGCATCCCCCGCTCGTCGGTGAGGTGTACGACGGCGCGCACGACGTCGGCGTCGGGCGCGTCGGCGAGCATCAGCTTCGCGCGCCGGAACATCTCGAAGTCACTGCCGGAGCCGGTGCCCCAGGTCAGGTAGACGAAGCGCTCGCCCCGCTTGCCCTGCACCTCGGGCCCGCGGAAGTCGCGCTCCCCTGCGCGCGCGAGGACCTCGACGTCCATCTCCCACCGGGCAGCGGGTGCGTCCGCCGCCACCAGCTCCACCGGCTCTCGGCGACGTTGCACACCGACGTGGACGTCGTCGTAGCTGCCGCAGGAGCTCCCGGGCAGATGGTGTCCCTCGATGACGAGCCGCACCGGCTCACCAGTGACCGGGCAGGGTGTCGCCGTACCAGCTCTCGACCAGGGACATCGAGATCGAGACGCCGCCCGGGAGGATCAGCGTCCCGGCCTCGGCCTCGGCACGCATCTCGTCGCGGGTGAACCAGCGGGCGTCCTCGATCTCGGCGCCGTCGACGTCGATCTCGGTGTGGGTCGCCCGCGCGGTGAACCCCACCATCAGGCTCGCCGGCAACGGCCAGGGCTGGCTGCCGAAGTACTGCACCTCGCCCACCTTGACGCCGGTCTCCTCCTCGACCTCGCGGCGTACGGCGTCCTCCATCGTCTCCCCCGGCTCGACGAACCCGGCGAGGGTGGAGTAGCGACCCTGCGGCCACACGGGAGAGCGTCCGAGCAGCGCGCGCTCGTCCGGGCTGCCCGGCTCCCCGTCGGTCACGAGCATGATCACGGCCGGGTCGGACCGCGGGAACTGGTTGCGCCCGCAGCTCGGGCAGTGCAGCACGTGCCCGGCCTGCTCCACCTCCAGCCGACTGCCGCATCGCGGGCAGTGGCGCGTGGCGTGCAACCACTCGGCCAGCCCGATGGCGTGCAGCACCAGAGGACCGGCGGCCATGCCGTCGGCGGCGAGGGCCGGGAGCGCTCCCCGCAGCGGCACCCACTCCTCCCGTGGACCCGGCGCGTCAGCCGGGTCGACGACCACGGCGAAGTGCTGCGCGCCGTCGCGTTCCCCGAGCAGCAGGCGCAGACCCTCGGGCGCGTCCTGCGAGGAGACCCAGACGATCCGTCCGTCGATCGGCCGCACGCGGGTGCCCGCGACGACGAGCACCTGCGTCTCGGGACGGTCCCACTGGTCGTCGAGCCAGTGATCGTCGGTGCGCAGGTCGCCGTGCCGGTCGTGGGCCTGCCGGGACAGGGCGACGTGCGGGAGGTCGCGGAGGTCCTCGCTCATCGCGCCGCTCCGGTCCTGCTGCCGGCGGGGCTGGACTCGAGCCAGGCCCGGAAGGCGCGCTCGTCGTAGGGACGCCCGAGGAAGTCCTCGACCAGGTCGGCAGCGTCCTTCGAGCCGCCAGCGGCGAGCACGCTGTCGCGGTAGCGGTGCGCGACCTCGGGTGCGAACAGGTCGTCCCCGTCGAACGCGGAGAACAGGTCCTTCGCGATCACCAGGCTCCACATGTAGGTGTAGTACGCCGAGGTGTAGCCCTCGAGGTGCCCGAAGCCGGCGTGGAAGTGGGTGTCCGGCACCAGCTGGACCAGGCTGTAGCGGTCCATCAGCTCGCGCAGCCGGGTGGTCAGGTCGTCGGGTCGCTCCTGGTGGAACCAGTACGAGATCGCGGCGTACGCCATCTGGGTGCGGGTCAGGAACCCCTTCCCGAACTCGTCGGCCGCGCGCATGCGCACGACGAGGTCCTCGGGGATCGGTGTGCCGTCGGCATCGGTGGCGAAGCCGGCCAGGACGTCCGCGTCCCACGCCCACTCCTCGAGCATCTGCGAGGGCGCCTCCACGAAGTCCCACTCGGTGGCGACGCCCGAGAAGCGCGCCCACTCGTGGCGCCCGGCCAGCACGTGGTGCAGCAGGTGGCCGAACTCGTGGAACAGCGTCACCACGTGGTCGGGGTCCATCAGGCCACGCGAGAAGTTGCAGACCAGCACCCCCTCGGGGAGCTGGCGTCCGAGCACGCCGGACACGAGGGTGAACTGCGCGGCGTGGTTGTACTTGCGTGCCCGGGGGTGCAGGTCGAGGTGGATCCGGCCCAGGAGCTGACCGTTCTCCACCAGCCGCACGTCGTACGACGTCACCTCGGCGTGCCAGGTCGGGGCGGCGACCTCCTCGTAGCGCAGGCCGAACAAGCGGCCCGTCACGTCGAGCAGCCCCTGCCGCACCTTGGCGAAGTCGAAGTAGCGCCGCACCTCCTGCGAGTCGACGCCGTAGCGCTGCCGCTTGACGGCCTCGGTGTGGTGGCGCCAGTTGGAGAAGTCGATGACGGTCTCGCCCTCGGCCGCCGCCTGCTCCAGCAGCTCCTCGATCTCGCGGCGTCCGGCTGTCTCGGAGGCAGCGGCGATCTCGTCGATGAACTCGGGGATGCGGGAGCCCTCGCCGATCATCTTGACCTCGGCGTCGTAGCTCGGCCAGTCGGCGTACCCCAGCAGGGTGGCCTTCTCCGCGCGGACGTCCAGGAGGTCGGCGAGGACCGGTTCGTTGTCGGGCCAGCCGATGTTCAGGAAGGAGTGGGCCACGGCACGACGGGCTTCCGGGTCGCGCGCGTGGGTCAGGAACGGCAGCGTGTCGGGGTACTCCGTGCTGATCTCCACCCGACCCTGCTCGTCGGCAACGTGCTCGGCCACGTAGTCCTCCGGAAGACCGTCGAGCGCGACGACCGGGAGGCTCGTCGTGCGGCGGCCGTCGCGGATGCCTCGCGAGAACGCCTGGGACAGCTCGCTCTCCCGGCGGTTCAGGTCACGCAGCCGTTCGCGGACCGGCTCGTCGAGGTCGACGCCCGACCTGCGGAAGCCGCGCAGGGCGCGCTGCAGAACCCGCTGCGCACCTGCGTCGAGGGTGTCCTGGTCGAGGGAGGACAGCTGCGCGAAGACCTCGTGGTCGAGATGGAGGTCGGTGCGGAACCTCTGGGCCTCGATCTCGAGCTCCTCGGCCGCCTCGATCACGGACGGGTCGGGGTGCACGGCACTCATCAGCGAAGCGAGAGCGGCCACGTTGCCCAGCGCCACGGCGACGTCGTTCCACAGCTGCAGGACGGTGGTGTCACCCGCGGGGGCCTCCTTGAGCGCCGCCACGGCACCTCCCGCGTCCACCAGGCCCGAGCCGGCCCGGTCGCGGACCCAGTCCAGCCAGGCCCCCTCGTCGGTGGGCAGGGCAAGCGGCTCCAGCTCCGTCGGCTCCATGCTCGCGAGACTAGTCTCGGCGTTCATGAGCACCCACATCGGCGCCGAGGCCGGACAGGTCGCGCCCACGGTCCTGCTGCCCGGAGACCCGCTTCGCGCGAAGTGGATCGCCGAGACCTTCCTGGACGACGTCCGCTGCTACAGCGAGGTCCGCGGGATGCTCGGCTTCACCGGCACCTGGCACGGCGAGCGGGTGTCGGTCCAGGGCTCGGGGATGGGACAGCCGTCGATGGCGATCTACGTCAACGAGCTCTTCTCCGAGTACGACGTGCGGCAGATCATCCGCGTCGGCTCGTGCGGCGCACTCAGCGAGAAGGTGGCCCTGCGCGACGTGGTCATCGCCTCGGGCGCGTGCACCGACTCCGCGATGAACCGGCTGCGCTTCGGCGGCCTGGACTACGCACCCGTGGCCGACTTCGGTCTGCTCCGCGCCGCTCATGACGCTGCGGCGGCGCTCGACGGCGTGACGACGCACGTCGGGCTGATCTTCTCCGGCGACTCGTTCTACTCGCCGCGACCCGAGCTGACCAGGCCCATGGTCGAGCACGGTGTGCTGGCCGTCGAGATGGAGGCCTCCGCGCTCTACACCCTCGCGGCGTCGTACGGACGCAGGGCGCTGGCGGTCTGCACGGTCAGCGACCACATCGTCACCGGCGAGCAGACCACCGCGACCGAGCGCGAGCAGACCTTCGCGGCGATGGTGCAGATCGCCCTCAGGGCTGGGCTGCCGGGCGCGGCGCAGGAGTGACGAACTCGGTCTGACGCGGGACGTGGGGCGCGCTCTCCACCGACGGCAGCCGGACACAGGTGACCGCCTCCTGCCGCAGCACGCACAGGCCGCCGTTGCTCTCGAGGAGGGCCACCCCGTGGCCGTCGCAGCTGAGGACGGTCCCGGTGATCCACTCACCCCCCGCGTTCACGCGGACCACCAGGCCGTCCTCCTTTGCCCGGTCCAACGCGTGTCCCACTGTCAGCAACATCGTCGTACCGAACATGTCTCCCCCTCGCTGGATCCCTCGAGAAGAGCGTGGCGGACGAGCCCGGCAGAAGGTACTAATCGGCTTATCTTCCCGATAGTGGTCTAATCCGGGCGGACCCGATCAACCCAGGATCTGCTCCAGGGCTTGACGATCCGCCAGGTCGTCCGGCGCGACGGTCTCCCCCGAGCGGACGTAGTGGAACGCCACCCGGACCCGATCGAGCGGAACTCCGGCCAGGTCCGCCCAGGCCACGCGGTAGATCGCGAGCTGGAGCGGATCGGCGTCCTGACGCGCATTCGTCTTCCAGTCGACGACCAGATAGCTGCCGTCCGGCTCCTCGTAGACCGCGTCGATGCGGCCTCGCACCACCTGCCCGGCGAGCACCAGCGCGAAGGGCGGCTCGACCGCGACCGGAATCCGGTCGGCGAACGGGCCGGACTCGAAGCGGGCGATCAGCTCGGCCAGGTCGTCCTCGTCGTCGATGCCGAGGTCTCCGCGACCCGGGAGGTCGTCGGGGTCGAGCAGGCTCTGCTGCCCGAACCGCGCCTCCACCCAGGCGTGGAACCGGGTGCCGAAACGGGCGGCCGGGGACGGCTGGCGAGGCATCGGCCTGGCCAGCTCGCGGGCGAACTCGTCCGGGGCGTCGCGCAGCCGGGCCAGCGAGGTGGCCGAGAGGCTGCTGGGCAGCGGGACGTCGATGACACCGGACCGGTCTGCGCGGGCCTCGGCCAGCAGCCGCTCGAGCTCGGCGTCCCAGTCGCCCACCCGGGCCACCTCGACGATGTCGAGGCCCCCGTCGGCAGCCTCCGGGTCGGCATCGCGCACCACGGCTGCCGCATCGAGCCGCAGCGTGGCCTCGCGCCCGATCCCCGTGGCCGGCCACGGCTTCGAGGGATCCTGCCCGGCATAGGGGTTCGGCGCACCCTTCTCCGGCTTGTCCAGCCAGGTCACCTCCACCTCGCCCGCCGCACCCGACCCGGCCAGCACCCGCTGGTAGTCCGAGGGGCCGAACGGTGTCGCGCGGGGGCTCCAGAGGTAGGAGGAGACGGACAGGCGGTGCGCGGCGCGGGTGAACGCGACGTACCCGAGCCGGAGCTCCTCGCGCCGGTCGTGCTCCCGGGTGTCTGCGCGGTAGGCGTCGAGCGCGGGCTTGTCCCAGCCGGCCAGCTGCGGCTGGTCGCGGGCGTCGCCCCGCAACGCCGCGGGCAGCACCGAGGGCGACGACGTCCACAGGGTGCGTGACCGGTTGGAGGGGAACCGGGTCTCGCACACGCCCACCACGAACACCGAGTCCCACTCGAGGCCCTTGGCGCGGTGCACGGTGAGCAGCTTGACCGAGTCGGCCTCGGTCGGCGTCGCGACGTCGAGCCCGTTGCCCTGGTCGTCCTCGGCGGTCAGGTAGGCGAGCAGTGCCGGCAGGGTGACGTCGCCGTCGATCGCCTGGAACTCGGCGACGGCCTTGAGGAACAGGTCGAGGTTGTCCCGGCGCGCTCCGGCCGCAGGGCTGACCGCCGAGGCGAGCTCGATGTCGACGCCCGTCGTGTCGACGATCCGGCGCACCACGTCCAGGATCGGCTCCCCGGCGTACGCCCGGAGCATGCGGAGCTCGCCGGCGAGCAGGGCGAAGCGCTCCAGCGCCTCGGGCGAGTACGCCGCGTCGCCGGGGTCCTCGAGCGCGTCACTGAGTGCAGGCAGCTCGGCGGGGTCGATGCCGTCGGCGATCTCGGTCAGCTGGTCGTCGATCGTCGCGCTCTCCGTGCGGCCCCGTCGCCCGGCCAGCTCGGCGGCACGCTCCTTGAGCAACCGCAGGTCGCGGGGACCGATGGCCCAGCGCGGACCGGTGAGGAGGGTCAGCACCGCAGCGTTGGCCGTCACGTCGTGCAGCAGCTCGAGCATCGCCACGATCTCGGCCACCTCCGGCAGGCGGAGCAACCCGGACAGGCCCACGATCTCCACCGGGATCCCGGCGGTGGTGAGGGTGTCGAAGACCGCCTCGGCCGTGCTGTTGTCGCGGGTCAGCACGCCGATGTCGGACCAGGCGCCCGTGTGGGCTGCCACCACCGACTCGGCCAGCCACGTCAGCTCGTCGTCCTGGGTCTCGAAGACGAGGACCCCCACCTGTCCGTCGGCGGCACCGTCCTTGGGCTCGAGCGGCGCCACCATCGGCAGCTCGTCGTACAGCGGCGCGGCGAGCTCGTTGGCGACCTGGAGGATGCGGCGGTCGGAACGGCGGTTCACGGTCAGCGGCAGCACCGGGACCTCCTCGCCGTCGAGCGAGGGGAAGGTGTCGGCGAAGTTGAGGATGTTGGAGACCGAGGCTCCGCGCCACCCGTAGATCGCCTGGTTGGGGTCACCCACGGCCGTGACGGCGTGGCCGCGACCGAGGGCCTCGTCCGGTCCGGAGAAGAGGGCCGACAGCATGCGCGCCTGGGCGACCGAGGTGTCCTGGTACTCGTCCAGCAGCACGATCCTGAACCGCGCCCGCTCCAACCCGCCCACCTCGGGCTGCTCCCCGGCCAGCCGCGCGCCGAGGGAGATCTGGTCGGAGAAGTCCATCAGCCCGAGGTCGGCCTTGAGCCGACGGTAGGCGGACACGAGCTGCATCAGCTCGCCGCGCCGGTCGACGGCGAAGATCGCCTTCTCGACGGCCTCGCAGTAGGTCTTGCGGTTCTTGCCGGCCCGCTCCGCCTCGAGTGCCGAGACGAAGCCTCGCCGCGCCTCGGCGTCCTCGAGCGCCACCTGCTCCTGTGTGACCAGGTGCTCGCTCATGGCGCCGTCGAGCGCGAGCAGGTTCTGGATCACCGTCGGCGGGTGGTCGCTGAGGAGCTCCACCTCCCCGGTGAAGCGTTCGACGGCGCGCGCTCCGAGCTGGTAGCGGGAGGCGTCGGTGATCACCCGGGTCTCCGGCTCGTGGCCGATGCGCAGGCCGTGCTCGCTGAGCAGGTTGGCGGCGTAGGCGTTGTAGGTGACCACCGTCGGCTCGAGGGCGTCGAGTGCCTCGTCGTCGGCGGCGGTCGCGTGGGCGGCCAGCACCTCCTCGATCGCACCGGCAGCGAGCAGGGCGTCGCGGATCCGCTGTCGCAGCTCGCTCGCGGCCTTGGTGGTGAAGGTCAGGCCCAGCACCTCCTCGGGGCGCACCTGACCGGTCACCACGAGGTAGACCACGCGGGCAGCCATCAGGGTGGTCTTGCCCGACCCGGCCCCCGCGATCACCACGGACGGCGAGAGAGGTGCGGAGATGGCGGCCCACTGCTGGGGGCTCGGCGCGAAGTCGGTGTGCATCACCGCCTGGAGCTCCTGCGGCGTGCGGATCGTGCGGGGGGCGTTCATCCGGACACCACCGAACCGGCACTCTTCGCCGGACAGATCGGCACGAAGGGACAGTCGCGACACTGAGTCGCCCCGGGGACCGCCGGGAACACCTCGTCCCGGATCAGCCGCGCCGTCAGGCCGATCTCCTCGCGGAGAACCTCGCGCACCGGGCCCTCGTCAGGCGTCGCGGGTTGTTGCTGCACCACGGCCGGGCCGTCGTCGAGCGCCCCCAGCTGCACGAGCTCGGCACCCCCGCTGCGCACGGGCCGGCCCTCCCCGATCCCGGCATCGAGGGCGCCGCTGTCCACGGCGAGCTGGTAGAGCGCGAGCTGCCGGTGCGTCTCCACCGACTTGTTGGACGGCGCGTTGCGCCCGGTCTTCAGGTCGACCACGACCACGTGGCCGTCTGCGTCGAGCTCGAGCCGGTCGGCGTACCCGGTGAGCTGGACCCGCTCGCCGTCGGGGAGGTCGACGACCGTGGAGAACCGCTCCTCGGTGCCGACCAGCTCACGCTTGTCGGCGTAGTGCCACTCCAGGAAGCGCGTGAGCGCTCGACGCACCCGCTCGTACTCGCGCGCCTTGGACCAGGGCGTCCGGAAGTGCAGGCGGTCCCACACCCCGTCGACGTGACCCATCAGCTCGTCGACGTCTCCCGGGCCCGAGGTGAGCTCACCCCGGGCCACCCGCTCGGCCAACGCGTGCAGCAGCTGGCCCAGGTTGGCCTCCTGGTGGGCCCGCTCGATGCCGCCCGCCTCGTCGCGGAAGAACCACTGGGCCGGGCAGGCCATCACCGACTCGAGCAGGCTGGCGGAGACCGGCACCGGTCGCTCGGGATCGCGCACGGGGAGCGACGACCGGCTGAGTGCCCGTGTCCCCCACCAGGCCGCGGGATCCGCCTGGGGGACGAGCGGACGCTGCCCGACACTCTCCCGGGACAGCCGCGCGAGCCTGCGGGCCGCGGCGTCGCGCAGTGCCTCGCTGGTCTCCGGGTCGCTCACGGTGCGACGGAGCTCGCTCACCAGCCCCGCGAGCGACAGCGGACGGGCTGGCCGCCCCTTCACGTGGGTCACGTCGAGACCCAGCTCGCCGAGGAACCGTGAGGGCTGCTCACCGTCGTCCTCGGGCGACGCCACGGCCGTGACCACCAGGCGCTGCCGGGCGCGGGTGCAGGCGACGTAGAACAGCCGGCGCTCCTCCAGCAGCAGCTCCCGGGGCGTCACCGGGGGAACCAGGCCGCTGCTGCCGATGCGGTCGGCCTGCAGCAGCGTCGAGCGTCGTCGCAGGTCGGGCCAGGCCTCGGCCTGGACATGGGCGACGACCACGAGACGCCACTCGAGGCCCTTGGAGCGGTGCGCCGTCAGCAGGCGTACGGCGGCCCCGCGGACGCCTCGCTCGGACAGCGTGTCCGCGGGGATCTGCTGGGCCGTGAGGGTGCTCAGGAAGTTGCGGACGCCGAGGTGGTCGCGCTGCTCCTCGGTGCGGGCTGCGGTGTCGAAGAGCGCCACGAGCGAGTCGAGGTCGCGGTTGGCCCGGCGCGCTGCGCCTCCACCGGCGGCCACCGCGTTGCGGAGGCGGTGGGGCCAGGGAGTGCCGGACCACAACGTCCACAGCACCTGCTCGGCGGTGGCACCCTCGGCCAGCTCGGCCCGGGCTCCGGCCAGCAGCGCATGCAGCGTGCGCGCGCGGTCTGCTGCCGGACCGGAGAGTCCGTCGAGGAAGCCGTCCTGCACCACAGCTGCACGGAGCAGCTCGCGGGAGGGGCGCGCGGGCGTTCCGGACTCGTGGGTCAGCTCCTTCTCCCGGATGCGGAGCTGCCGGCCGAGGCGGCGCGCGTCGCTCGCGTCGAGCCCACCGAGTGGTCCCATCAACAGCGCCTCGGCACGACCGGGGTCGATGTACTCGACGTGGTCACGGTCGTCGTTGTCGAGGTTGAGCACCGCCCGGAGCGCGTCCAGCATCGGCAGCACGGCGGGATCCCGGACCAGGGGCACGTCGTCCCCGGCGACCTCGACGGGCACACCTGCCGCCCCGAGCGCCCGGCGCAGCCCCGGGATGGTGGTCCGGCCCGAACGCACCAGGACGGCCATCTCGTCCCACCCGATGCCGTCCTCGAGGTGGGCGCGGCGGAGCAGGTCGGCCAGGTGCTCGGCCTCGGCGCGCTCGGTCTCGTAGGTCGTCACCTCCGCCCTCCCGGGACCGAGCGGACCGGTCTCGGCCCGGGGTGAGAGGAACGCGTCGCGCGCCGCAGCGTCGATGGCGCCCGGAAGCGCGAGGCGCCCGGCCACCCGCTGCGTGGCCGCGAGCAGGCGCGGACCGAAGCGTCGGGTCGTCCGGAGGGCCACGACGTCGGCCGGTCTGCCGTCCGGTCGGGCGAACTCGCGCGGGAAGTCGAGGATGCCGCGGACCTCGGCCCCGCGAAAGGCGTAGATCGACTGGTGCGGGTCGCCGACGACGGTGAGGTCACGACCGTCACCCGCGAGCAGGCGGAGCAGCTCGACCTGGGCGGGATCGGTGTCCTGGTACTCGTCCACGAAGACGTGGGCGAACCGGGCTCGCAGCTCGTCGCGATGGGTGTCCGCCTCGAGGACGGCACGGCGGATCAGGTCGGTGTAGTCGGTCGCGCTCTGCTGGTCGAGGTTGACGAGGTACTGCTCGAGGAACAGCCCGGCCGCGGCGTACGCCGGAAGGTCGTTCGTCTCCCCGAGGGCCCGGAGCGCCTCGCCGTCGAGGCCCTTCTCGCGTGCCCGGCCGAGCACTGCCTGCACCTCCCGAGCGAACCCGCGGGTGCCGAGCGCGCGCCGCAGGGAGTCGGGCCAGCGGACCGACTCCGGGGCGTCGCTGAGCAGCTCGCGCAGCACCACGTCCTGCTCGGGCGCGCTCAGCAGGCGCAGCGGCCCGGCGTAGAGGTCGGGTGGCGAGTAACGCCGGATCAGGCCGTAGGCGAAGGAGTGGAAGGTCGAGCACAGGGTGGTCGAGGTGGTCCGGCCGAGCCGGGCCGTGACGCGGTCGCGCAGCTGCTCGGCGGCCTTGCGGCTGAAGGTCAGCGCGAGCACGGAGTCGGGCGAGGCGCCGCGGTTCTCGATGCGGTCGACGATCGCCTCCACCAGGGTGGTCGTCTTCCCGGTCCCGGGCCCGGCCAGGACGAGCAGGGGCCCACCGGGGTGGTCCACGACCCGCTGCTGGTCCTCGTCGAGCTCGGGTGGCCGCACCGCCGCGGTGGCGGCGCGCACCAGGCGGTAGTCGGTGCCTCGGGCCTGGTTGCTCACCCCGCTACCCAAACACCTGCCCCGACAGCTGTGAACAGCCGGGGTCTGCGCGGGACGGATAGTCCGAGACGTTTCGCATGCCCCACGGCGAGTCGGCATGTCAATCGTCTCGGACATCCGGTCGCGCGTCCAACGGCTCCCAGAACGCGCGCGGCATGTCCACCTTCCCGGAGGGCCGCAACGGCGTGCCCTCGTCGAGGTAGCGCGCCCGAGCCTCGTCGCCGTGGCTGGGCGGCAGCGACCCGTCCGCACGTACGACGCGCCACCAGGGCACCGGTCCCCCGAAGTTCGACATCACCCGGCCGACCAGGCGCGGGCCACCGTGTCCCACGTGCTCGGCGATGGTGCCGTAGTTGGTCACCCGTCCCCGCGGGATGCGCTCGACGAGCGAGAGCACCGCCTCGACGTACTCCTCCGGATCCACGCCACCGATGATGACAGCGCGGACAATACGCCCTTAATCTTATAAGTTTGATAGACTTAGTTCGCTAGCCGACAGAGACTCCCGACCGCGCGAGAGGGGCACGACCATGACGATCCACTTCGACGCACACACCGAGCACGTCTCGCCCCCGTCCCCGCGTCCGCCCCCGTGCGCGTGCGCAAGGTCGGCGGCCGGATCGGCGCCGTGGTCGAGGGGGTCCGCCTCGGCGGCGACCTGGACGCGGACGTCGTGGCGCAGGTGCGCGCGGCGCTGCTGGAGCACAAGGTGCTCTTCTTCCGCGGCCAGCACCACCTCGACGACGAGCACCAGATCGCCTTCGCCGAGCTCCTCGGGCCGCTCACCACCGCCCACCCCACGGTGAACACCGGCAGCGCCCGCGTGCTCAGCGTGAAGGCCAACCGCGGCATGGCGGCCAACTCCTGGCACACCGACGTCACCTTCGTCGACCGCGTGCCGGCGATCTCGGTGCTCCGCGGCGTCACGCTCCCGGCCTACGGCGGGACCACCAACTGGGCCAACACCGTCACGGCGTACGAAAGCCTCCCGGTGCCCCTGAAGGCGCTCGTCGACAACCTGTGGGCCCTGCACACCAACGCCTACGACTACGCCCGCGACACCGAGTCGGGCGGCGAGGACGCGGACTCCGACTTCTCGCGCAAGGAGTTCGAGTCGATCCACTACGAGACCGAGCACCCGGTCGTGCGGATCCACCCGGAGACCGGCGAGCGCTCACTGGTGCTGGGCCACTTCGTGAAGAAGTTCGTGGGGCTGAACAGCTCGGAGTCCTCGGCGCTGTTCAAGGTGCTCCAGGACCGCGTCACGAAGCTGGAGAACACGGTCCGCTGGACCTGGGAGCACGGCGACGTCGCGATGTGGGACAACCGCGCCACCCAGCACTACGCCGTGGCCGACTTCGACGACCAGCCGCGCGAGATGCGTCGCATCACCGTTGCCGGCGACGTCCCCGTCTCCGTCGACGGCCGGTCGAGCGTCGTGGTGTCGGGCAACGCCGACCACTTCTCCTCGATCGACCACCTGATCACCTGATCTGGTGCACCCGGAACGGCGCCTCATCCCCCCCGGAAGATGAGACGCCGCCCGCTCCGGGCGATCCAGTTCGTGGTTCAGAGGATCGGGTTGAAGGGCTCCGTCCCGAGGGCCAGCTGCAGGCCCGCGATGCCCGAGTGAGCGTTCGCGAAGGCGAGCTCCTTGGCCAGGTCGCCGATGTTGTTCGAGGCGGGCAGCGGGGCCAGGCCCAGGGTCGACAGGGTGCCGACGGCCTTGCCACCGGCGGACAGGAAGCCCGAGCCGGAGTCGCCCGGGATGCCCGGGGTCACGGTGTAGAGCGGGTGCGACCAGCCACCGTCCGCAGCGTCGTCACCGAGGCTGATGCCGGTGTGCGGGGACAGCGGTGCGACACCGCCGCGGAGGCTGGAGTTGCCGTAGGTCCACACGCGGTCGCCCGCCTTGGTGCCGTCGGTGTCGATGCCGGTCGGGCCGCCCCAGAACGGGACCGAGGGGTTCACCTTGGAGACGTCGGCGGCACTGACCTTGACCAGGGCCAGGTCGTTGTAGGCGCAGGTGTTGGCGTCGGTGGTGCCGATCTGGTTCTCGGTGATCCACGAGCTGTAGACGAGCGTCCCGGTGCCGACCGTGGTGCCCTCGGAGGCGAGGTTGCCGTCGTTGGTGAAGGTCACCTTCGTGCCGAGGGGCACGGAGGCCTGGTCGCACCCGTTGGTGTCGGTGGCCTCGCCCTTGCCGGCGCAGTGCGCGGCGTACCCGACGTACACGTTGCCGGAGGAGTCGGTGTAGACGAAGTTGGCGGTGCACTGGGCGCCGTCGGTGTACATCATCGTTCCCGGGTGGATCTCCGCGGTGTCGGCAGGCGCCCACGACGGCGCCGCCTCGGCGGTTCCGGTCGTGGCGGCGAGCCCGCTCACGGACAGGATGGCGGTGGCGAGAGTCGCCGTCAGGATGCGAGGCAGACGCATGGGGTGAGGGCCTTTCGATCAGGTGGGCAGAGGTGCGGCTTTCACCCTTTCAACGTGACCCGGGCCACGGGGTTACGGCCGCGCCTCGCTGAACCTGATCGTGCAGACGCGCGCGCTCAGTACGACGGCTGCGACGGGTCGATCTGGTTGACCCACGCCACCACGCCGCCGCCCACGTGCACGGCGTCGGAGTAGCCCGCGCCCTTGAGCACCGCGAGCGCCTCGGCGGACCGCACCCCGGACTTGCAGTGGAGGACCACCGGCTTGTCCTGGGACAGCTGCTCGAACGCGTTGCCGTTGAGGAACTCGCCCTTGGGGATGAGCACCGAGCCGGGGATCCTGTTGATCTCGTACTCGTTCTGCTCGCGCACGTCGACCAGGGTGAAGTCGCGGCTGCCCTCGTCGCGCTCCTTGAGCATGTGCTCGAGCGTGGTCACCGAGATCGTCGAACCGGCGGCTGCCTCGGAGGCCTCCTCGGAGACCGCACCGCAGAAGGCGTCGTAGTCGATCAGCTCGGTGACGGTGGCGTGGTCACCGCACAGTGCGCAGTTGGGGTCCTTGCGCACCTTCAGCGTGCGCCACTCGAGCTCGAGCGCGTCGTAGATGACCAGCTTGCCCACGGCAGGGTCGCCGATGCCGGTGAGCAGCTTGATCGCCTCGTTGACCTGGATCGAGCCGATGCTCGCGCAGAGCACGCCCAGCACGCCGCCCTCGGCGCAGCTCGGGACCATGCCCGGCGGCGGGGGCTCGGGGTAGAGGCACCGGTAGCAGGGAGCGTCGGCACCCTCGAGGGTCGGCCAGAACACGCTGGCCTGTCCGTCGAAGCGGTAGATCGAGCCCCACACGTAGGGCTTGTTCAGGAAGTACGCCGCGTCGTTGACCATGTAGCGGGTCGCGAAGTTGTCGGTGCCGTCGACGATCAGGTCGTAGTCCTTGAAGATCTCGAGGACGTTGTCGTTGTCGAGGCGCTCGTTGTGCACGATCACGTTGACCAGCGGGTTGGTCTCGGCGATCGACTCCCTCGCCGACTCGGCCTTGGGCTTCCCGATGTCGGACTGGCCGTGGATGATCTGGCGCTGCAGGTTGGACTCGTCGACCTCGTCGAACTCCGCGATGCCGAGCGTGCCGACTCCGGCCGCGGCGAGGTAGAGCAGCGCAGGGCTACCGAGCCCGCCGGCGCCGATGACGAGCACCTTGGCGTTCTTCAGCCGCTTCTGCCCGGTCATGCCGACGTCGGGGATGATCAGGTGCCGGCTGTAGCGGCGTACCTCGTCGATGGTGAGCTCGGCGGCTGGCTCGACCAGTGCGGGAAGTGACACGACTGCTTCTCCTCGGTTGCGGGCAATGCTGGGTGAACACCAGCCCTCCCGACCATGTTCCCTGCCTGTCGGGCATCGGTTGCACCTGCCCGCGATCCGGACAGGCGCGGGTCCCGGATGCTCGTCAGGGTACCGAGGGCTGCTTGTAGGCTGCGGGCGTGAGCACGATCGAGGAGCCCCGCCACGGCCACCAGCCGGACGGGGCGCCGCAGACCCCCACCAGCGGCAAGGGAGTCCGTCTGCCGCGACGCGCGCGCCGCACCCAGCTGCTCAGCGCAGCGCTCGAGGTCTTCGTCGCCCAGGGCTACCACGCCGCGGCGATGGACGACATCGCCGAGCGAGCCGGGGTCTCCAAGCCGGTGCTCTACCAGCACTTCCCGGGCAAGCTCGACCTCTACCTCGCGCTGCTCGACGAGTCCTGCGACACGATCATCTCCAGCGCCGCGCGCGCCCTGGAGTCCACGGACGACAACAAGCTGCGCGTCACCGCCGCGATGCATGCCTTCTACGCCTACGTCGCCAGCGCCGAGGGTGCCTTCCGGCTGGTCTTCGAGTCCGACCTGACCAACGAGCCGGCGGTCCGCGCCCGGGTCGACCGGGTGACCATCGAGTGCGCCAAGCTGATCGCGCACGTGATCGCCGACGACACCGGCCTGCCCGAGGAGCAGTCCCAGCTGCTCGCCGTCTCGCTGGTGGGCATGGGCCAGGTGAGCGCGCGTTTCTGGCTGCACGGCGACGGCTCGATCGACCAGGACGAGGCCGCTTCCCTGGTCGCCGGCCTGGCCTGGCGTGGCATCCGCGGCTACCCCCGCACCGACGAGACCCGCTGACCGCCGACGCGCGGTCAGGCACCGCCTGACAGAGTTGGCCGCAGCAGAACCCAGACCCACAAGGAGGTCCTCCAGATGGAGGTCAAGATCGGCGTCCAGAACGCCGCCCGCGAACTCAACATCGACACCACCCTCGATGCCGACGGCGTGCAGAAGGCCGTCGCCGCCGCGCTCAAGGACGGCGGCGTGCTGGCCCTGTCCGACGCGAAGGGCCGTCGGGTCGTCGTCCCCGGCGACAAGCTCGCCTACGTCGACATCTCGACGAGCGTCACCGGGCAGGTCGGCTTCCGCGGCTGACCACGCACCCTCGCTTCCAACAGCGAAGGCCCCCGTCCTCGGACGGGGGCCTTCCTGCGTCTGGTCGGGGTCAGACCAGGACGTCCTCGCGAGCGCGCGTGGGCTCGACGCCGAGCACCGGGACCGGCTGGTCCTCCTCGACCTTGCCCTCCTCGACCTTGTCCGCGTCGTCCTCGACCTTGCGGATCGTGGTGCGCAGCTCGGTCACCGGCATCAGCCAGATCGCCACGAACGTCACGATCGCGATCAGGCCGGCGATCAGGAAGATCTGCCCGGTCGCGTCGGCGTACGACGTGCGCACGATCGTGGCGACCGCGGGAGGAAGCTTGTCCAGGTCGAGGGAGCTCGCGCTGCCGCCGCCGGACACGGGGATCCCGGCCGCTGCCAGGCCCGAGGCGATCTTGTCGGCCACGCTGGTGGCGAGCATCGCACCCAGCGCGGCGACACCGATGGTGCCACCGAGCGAGCGGAAGAAGCTGACCACGCCGCTCGCAGCGCCGATGTCGGTCACGTCGACGGTGTTCTGCACGACCAGCACGAGGTTCTGCATCAGCGAACCGGTGCCCAGGCCCATCAGCACCATGAAGATGCTCAGGTGCCACAGCGGGGTGGTGTGCACGATCGTGCCCATCAGGAGCAGGCCGGCGACGAGGGTGGCCGAGCCGGCCATCATGATGCCCTTCCAGTGGCCGGTGCGGGTGATGTACTGCCCGGCTCCGGTGGCGCCGATCATGTTGCCCAGGATCAGCGGCAGCATCAGCAGCCCGGCCTGGGTGGGCGTGTGGTCACGGGCGACCTGGAAGTACTGGCTGAGGAAGACCGAGGCGCCGAACTGCGCGACACCCACGGCGATGCTGCCCAGGATCGAGAGCATCGTGATCCGGTCCTTGATGATCCTCGGCGGCACGAGCGGGTCGCTGTGTCGACGCTCGACGACCACGGCGGCGGCGAGCGCCAGCAGCGCGGCACCGAGGAACTCGGCGGTCTCGACGGACCACCACGCGAAGCTGTTGCCCGCGAAGGAGACCCAGATGAGCGGCAGGCCGGCGGCGATCGTGATGAACAGCGCGCCCCAGTAGTCGATCCGCACCTCGCGGCGCACGGTCTCCAGGTGCAGGAACTTCTGCAGCATGGCGAGGCCGAGCACGGCGAACGGGACGGCCACCCAGAAGCACCAGCGCCAGCCGACGGAGTCCACGATGACACCGCCCAGCAGCGGGCCCGAGACGGTGGCGACGGCCATCGTCGAGGCCATGTAGCCGCTGTAGCGACCACGCTCACGCGGCGGGATGATCGAGCCGAGGATCGACTGGGCGAGGGCGATCAGGCCACCCATGCCGAGGCCCTGGATCGCGCGGGCGGCCAGCAGCTCGGGCACGTTCTGGACCATGCCGGCGGCCAGCGAGCCGACGACGAAGACCCCGATGGCGATCTGGACGAGCATCTTCTTGTTGAACAGGTCGGAGAGCTTGCTCCAGATCGGGCTGCTCACCGTCATCGCGAGCAGTGACGCCGTGACCACCCAGGTGTACTGGGTCTGGGTGCCGTCCAGGTCGCCGATGATGGTGGGCAGGGCGGTGGAGACGATCGTCGTGCTGACGATCGCGACGAACAGGGCCGACATCAGTCCGATCAGGACCTCGACGATCTCCTTGTGGTTCATCTCGGCCGGGTGCGACCGGGTGGTGGTCTCAGACATGGGCTTCCTTGCGCGTTGCAGTAACTGGTTGGTGAAGTCGGTCCGCCAGGTCGTCGACCATGGCGGTGGCGGTGGTGATGTCCTCGAGGCCCCAGTGGTCGAGCCGCTCGGCGAGCGACTGACACATCGCCGTACGGACCTCGACGAGCCGCTCACGGCCCTCCGGGGTGATCGTGATCAGCTCGGCCCGGCCGTCGTCGGGGTCGGTGCCCCGGGCGATCAGGCCCAGCCGGTCGAGGCCGGCCAGCTGCCGGCTGACGACCGAGGGGTCCACGGCCAGGGACGCGGCGATCCTGCTGGGGCGAAGGCTCCCCCGGGTCTCGAGCACGCCGAGCGTGACGATGTCGGCCCGGGTCAGGTCCCGGACCGCCTGGCCCCAGTCGGCTCCACGCGCGCGCAGCGACCGGCTGAACCGGATCAGGACCTCGAACAGGTCCTGGACGGCCTGCGTCCGCTGGGGCTCGAGCGTGGTGGTGGACATGCCACAAGTGTAGAAGTAGATGGTTGACTCAAGCAACTATCTAGGGTGTGAGTCGCAACACCTCTGGGGTGCGTGGCCGCGGGTGCCGGCTGCCGGCGACGGCGTGCCGACCGGGCGCCCCGGCTCGTGCCGCCCGAGTCATGGCCGAGTCGGACACTTCGGCCAGGGTCGCTCGGCCGTGCCCCGAGCGGTGTCGGGCGAAGCATTGCCCGCGAACGTCAGGTTTCCCCGGCTGACCGGGGAAACCTGCACCGCCTCAGCTGGCGAGGCCGAGCTCGGCCATCCGCTTGGCGTGGTTCTCGGTGAGGCGGCTGAACATCCTGGCCAGGGCGGCGAGGTCCATGCCGGGGCGGTCGACGCCGCCCGCCAGGAGGGCGGCGAGGGAGTCGCGCTCGGCGGCCACGCGCTGGGCCTGGGAGAGGGCCTCCCCCATCAGCCGGCGGCCCCAGAGGGCGAGCCGGCCGCCCACGCGGTGGTCGATCTCGATGGCGCGGCGGACCCGGTCGACCACGAAGTCGGCGTGGCCCGCGTCGGCGAGGGAGTCCACGATCAGCTGGCGGGTGCCGCCGTCGAGGTACGCCGCGATCTCGACGTAGAAGTCCGCGGCGAGGCCGTCACCGACGTACGCCTTGATCAGGCCCTCGAGCCAGTCGTTCGGAGCGGTCGCCGCGTGGAAGACGTCGAACGGCTTCATGAACGGCGCCATCGCCTCCATCGGATCGGCGCCGAGGGCGGAGATCCGGTCCATCAACGGCTCGATGTGGCCGAACTGCACGGTGGCCATCTTGCCGAGCGCGAGCTTGTCCGGGAGCTCCCGCGCGAGCTTGGCGTCGTCGGCCAGGCGCTCGAACGCGGAGATCTCGCCGTAGGTGATCGCACCCAGCAGGTCGATCACGGCGGCCCGGTAGGCGGGGTCCTCGAAGGCGACGGAATCCTGCTCCGGGGAGGGTGCGCCAGGTGGGGGCTCAGGCAGGTCCTCAGGCGAGGGTTCGGTCATGAGCGCACCCTACCGATAGACTGACCCTGGACTGCAGGCTTGATGCCCCCTTGCCGATGCCCCCGAGTGGCTGCCACAGAGCGCTCCCGGGATCCACAGCGGGCGGCTCGCCAGTCACACGACTCAGACCTTCGACCATCAGACGCAGCCCTGCTGTGTCAGCACAGAACAGGCAAGAACCTGACCACCTTCAGAGAGCTCGGGGTCCTTCCCGAGATTGCAGACGCCCTCGAGCGCGCCAACATCGTGACCCCCTTCCCCATCCAGGAGATGACCCTCTCGGTCGCCCTGATGGGCACCGACCTGATCGGGCAGGCCCGCACCGGCACCGGCAAGACGCTGGCGTTCGGCATCCCCGTGCTGCAGCGCGCCGTCGCCCAGCACGACCCCGACTTCGAGGACCTCGCCGCGCCGGGCAAGCCGCAGGCCCTGGTCGTCGCCCCCACCCGCGAGCTCGCGCTCCAGGTGAGCAAGGACCTCACGATGGCCGGCAAGGACCGCGGCATCCGCGTCCTGACCGTCTACGGCGGCGTCCCCTACGAGGGCCAGCTCGACGCGCTGGCCGCCGGTGTCGAGGTGGTCGTCGGTACGCCGGGCCGCCTGATCGACCTGATGAACCGCCGCGCGCTCGACATCTCCCACGTCAAGTCGCTCGTCCTCGACGAGGCCGACGAGATGCTCGACCTGGGCTTCCTGCCCGACGTCGAGCGGCTGCTGCGGCAGACCCCCGAGACGCGGCAGACGATGCTGTTCTCGGCGACGATGCCCGCCGCGATCGTGGCCCTGGCCCGCACGCACATGCGCCACCCGATGAACATCCGCGCCGAGTCCGGCGAGGACACCCAGATGGTCCCGGCCACGGCGCAGTTCATCTACCAGGCCCACGACCTCGACAAGCCCGAGATGATCGGCCGCCTGCTGCAGGCCGAGGGCGCGGACCTGATGATCGTGTTCACCCGCACCAAGCGCCAGGCCCAGCGCATCGCCGACGACCTCGAGGAGCGCGGCTTCAACTCGGCCCCCCTCCACGGCGACATGGCCCAGGCCGCGCGCGAGAAGGCGCTGACCAAGTTCCGCGAGGGCAAGCTCCAGGTCCTCGTGGCCACCGACGTCGCGGCCCGCGGCATCGACGTGACGGGCGTGACCCACGTGGTCAACTACACCTGCCCCGAGGACGAGAAGACCTACGTCCACCGCATCGGCCGCACCGGCCGCGCGGGGGCCACCGGCATCGCGATCACCTTCGTGGACTGGGCCGACCTGCACCGCTGGAAGATGATCAACAAGGCGCTCGACCTGCCCTTCGACGACCCGCAGGAGACCTACTCGAGCTCCGAGCACTTCCTGCACGACCAGGGGATCACCCCCGGCACCAAGGGCCGCGTCATCCCCGAGGGCCAGGTCGTCATCGAGCGCAAGCCCCGCACCGACGGTCGCGGCGGCGGACGCAGCCAGGGCGGTCGCGGTGGTCGTCAGGACGGCCGCAGCCAGGGCGGCGGACGCAGCAGCCAGGGTGGCTCCAAGGAAGGCGGCGGCGAGAGCCGTCAGCAGAGCGCCGGCACGGAGGGCTCGGGCGACCGCCCCGCCAAGAAGCGCAACCGCAACCGTCGCCGCACCCGCGGCGGCAAGCCCGCTGCTGCGGGCGACAACGGCTGACGCAGGCTGTTGAGCGGGCGCCGCTCAGGCGGTGACGACGACCTTCGTGCCAACGGGCGCGAAGGCCCACAGCGCCTTGGCGTCCGGCATCGCCTGCCGGATGCAGCCGTGCGACTGGGGCGTCCCGAGCTGGTCGATGGTCTGCAGCGGCCGGCCGTCCTTGGTCGGGATGCTGTGGAACCCGATGGCGGCGTTGTCGCCCCGGGTGAATCGCGTGAAGTACTGCATCACGCCCGAGTCGCCGATGCCGGTGGCCCAGCGCGAGCGCGAGTAGACCGCGTAGGTGCCCGGCTTCAGGTTGTCGGTCAGGCTGCCCGAGACGAGGTAGGTGCGGCGTACGTCGCTCGCCTCTCCCGCGTCCACCAGCCACACCCGCTGGTCACTGATGTCGAAGACCACCCGCTTGCCGGAGCCGCTGCCGGCGGGCAACGCCGGCTCGCCGTCCCAGGAGCCGGACGTGGCACCGGTGGTGCTCCCAGGAGGCAGCAGGACAGAGGGCGCCGAGGACGGTGCGGTCGAGGGAAGCGCCAAGGTCGTCAACGAGGCGCCCTCGCCCGATCCGGACGCCGCCGCCGCACTCGCGCCGTCGGGGAGCACGCCGATCCCGCCGAGCAGGGTGACGACCGTGGTCACCACGGCAGCCGCTGCTGCACCGAGCCGCCGGTAGCGCGGACGGGCTCGAAGCGTCGACACGATCAGCCGCGCTTCAGCAGCCCGGCCGCGACGTCGCGGTAGGCCTGCGCGCCCTTGTTGGTGCGTGAGGTCTTCAGGATCGACCGACCGGCGGCGGGCGCCTCGGCGAACCGGATCGACTTGGGGATCGGGGGCTCGATGACGGCCAGGTCGTAGGTCTCGGAGATCGTCTCGAGCACGGCGCGGGCGTGGTTGGTGCGGCCGTCGTACAGCGTGGGCAGCACGCCCCACACCTCGAGCTCGCGGTTGGTGAACCGCTTGACGTCGTGGACGGTGTCGAGGAGCTGGCCGACCCCACGGTGGGACAACGTCTCGCACTGCAGCGGGATCAGCACGCCGGTGGCGGCCGTCAGGGCGGCGACGGTGAGCACGCCCAGCGAGGGCGGGCAGTCCAGGAGCACCCAGTCGTAGCCCTCGGCGTCCTCGACGGCGGTGCGGATGACGTACTCGCGACCGGTGCGGGTCAGCAGGTCAGCCTCGGCGCGGGCCAGCTCGATCGTGGCGGGGAGCAGGTCGACGCCGTCGTCGGTCTCGATGATCGCCTCGGTCGGGTCCAGGCCCTTGGTCAGCACGTGGTGCACCGAGACGTCGAGGTCCTCGGGGTCGATGCCGAGGCTGAAGGTGAGGCACGCCTGCGGGTCGAGGTCGACCAGAAGGACCTTCTGACCCTGCTCTGCCAGGGCTGCCCCCAGCGAGGCAACGGTGGTCGTCTTGGCGACGCCGCCCTTCTGGTTGGCGACGGCGAGGACGTGGGTGGCTGTCATCACCGCACATTGTGCCGTACGTCTGTGCGGACGACAGGGCAGGACTCACCAGGCGGGCCGAGGTCCTCCGAACGGCATCTCCAGCGCCTCGGGTCCGAACCCGGTCACGTCCGCGAGAAGCCAGTCGTCGTGGAGCAGCAGGGCGGCCGAGGCCGGCTTCATCACGAGCCACAGCCAGCGGCCGTCGGCCTCGCCGGCGAAGACCGCACGGGCGAGCAGGTCGTCGTTGTTCGCGGAGGCGTTGCCGCGCGGCTCGTGCGTGTCGTCCACCAGCCAGAGCGGCACGGTGCGTCCGCCGGCACGCACGTGGATCGCCGGCGGTCCGTTGCTGATCTGCGGCCCCGGGTCGTCGTACGACGTGCCGGCGCAGCGCGAGCCCAGGCCGACCCCGGGATCCTCCGAGACGATGGTGACCTCCACCTCGCCGTCGAGGTCGCTGGTGCCGACCGTCGTGGTGACCGTGGCGCGCACCCGGCCGGCGGCCCCGACGCACCCGAAGTCGGCGATCGTCCAGCCCGGGCTCATCGGCCAGGGCAGGTAGGTGGGCAGGTCGTCGCTGCGGCCCACCAGCTCCGCGAAGGATTCGTAGTCGGCCTCGTCGGGGCGCCACAACGGTTCGATGGATCCGTGCACCGAGCAGGCGAAGGACGACCCCGCACCGGTGACCGGCGAGGTGCATCGAGGACACGACGCGGCGAGCGACACGGGTCGAGGGTAGTAGAAGAACCGCTCAGGAGTTCCAGCGCGCCACGACAGGAGACTCGTGCTCGTAGCCGAGGACCGAGATCGTCGCCGTGCCGAGCAGGAACAACCGGCCCTCCTCGACGGGCTGCGCCAGCCAGCGTGCGGCGAGGGCGCGCGAGGCGTGCCCGTGGCTGAACACGAGCACCCGGCCACCGTTCGCCCGCACCTTGGCCACGACCCGGTCCAGCCGGCGCGAGACCTCCTCGCCGCTCTCCCCTCCGGGGCACGGGTGCGTCCAGACCGTCCAGCCCGGCACGTCCTCACGGATCTCGGCGCTGGTGATGCCCTCGTAGTCGCCGTAGTCCCACTCGGCGAGGTCGTCCTCGACGTGGGCGTGGCCGAACCCGGCCAGCTCGGCGGTACGACGCGTGCGCACTCGCGGGCTGGTCAGCACCAGGTCGAAGTGCACCCCGGCCAGCCGCTCGGCCAGCCCGCGGGCGACGTCCTCGCCCTCAGGTGTCAGCTCGACCTCGGTGCGCGAGGTGTGCCGGCCGTCGCGGCTCCACTCGGTCTCACCGTGCCGGATCACCCAGAGCTCGTCGGCCGACACGGGATCAGGCCTCGGCTGCGTCGGGGCCCGGCCAGTTCTTGTCGGGCTGCGGCACCGGACGGCCGGGCTGCTCCCCGCCACGGGCCTCGAGGTAGCTGTCCTTGGGCACCATCACCTTGCGGCGGAAGATGCAGACCACCTTGCCGTCCTGGTTGTAGCCGATCGTCTCGACGTGCACGACGCCCCGGTCGTCCTTGCTCTTGCTCCCCCACTTGTCGAGCACCGTCGTCTCGCCGTACAGGGTGTCGCCGTGGAAGGTCGGCGCGACGTGGCGCAGCGACTCGATCTCGAGGTTCGCGATCGCCTTGCCGGAGATGTCGGGGACGCTCATGCCCAGCAGGATGGAGTAGACGTAGTTGCCCACCACGACGTTCTTGCCGAACTGCGTGGTCTCCTCGGCGTAGTTGGTGTCGAGGTGGAGCGGGTGGTGGTTCATCGTCAGCAGGCAGAACATGTGGTCGTCGAACTCCGTGACCGTCTTGCCCGGCCAGTGCTTGTAGGTCGCACCGACCTCGAACTCCTCGTAGCTGCGACCGAACTGCATCCACCTGCTCCTCACGTGCGACCGACGGGCGTGCCCATCCTGCCGTGTCCCCGGCGCGATGACACTCGGTCGGGACGTGCGATTCCTCACGGAGGCGGTGGCGTAGGTTTTGCCGAGGCCGCCGGCAGGCGGGGAGAACACACGAGGAGACGAGGTCACGTGGCGGCACGCGCACGCGTCGACGACTCGGGCATCTACCTCGAGGAGTCCCTCGGGGAACCGGTCGACGTGCGCTTCGGCGGCCACCGGCTCTGGTCCTTCAACGCCTCCCGCGACGGCACCCCGACCGGCAAGGGCCGCCACGTTCCGTGGCCCGGCCCGATCCGCGCGCGGCTGGCCGGCGTCGCCCACGTCACCGTCGAGCCGCACCTCGGCGGCGAGGTGCTGTACGACGAGGTCACCAGCTTCGGGCGCTCCACCGAGCCGCTGGAGTTCGTGGACGACCGGGGGAACCCGCTGACCTTCGACAAGGGCGGCCACTTCCAGCGCTCCTTCGACCGGATGGACGAGGAGTCGCTCACGGCGCTGACGACGGCCTCCCGTCGCGTGCTCGACGATCTCGTCGACGAGTGCGGCCTCGACGCGTACCTCTGCTACGGCGGGCTGCTGGGGGCCGTGCGCAACGGGAAGATGATCGGCCACGACTCCGACGTCGACCTCGCGTGGATCTCGCGCGTTCACGCACCCGTTCGACATCATCCGCGAGAGCCGGGCCGTCGAGAAGAAGATGCGGAAGCTGGGCTGGAAGGTCGTCCGGATGTCCGCCGCCAACTTCAAGGTCTGGGCGGACCTCCCCAACGGCAAGCGGGCCGGCGTCGACGTCTTCGGCAGCTTCCACATCGGCGACAAGTTCCACCTGACCGGTTCGCTGCGCGGCACGCTCGACCGCGACAAGATCCTGCCCTTCGCGCCGATCACGCTCGAGGGTGTGGAGTTCCCGGCCCCCCACGACCTGGACGCGTTCCTCACCTACACCTACGGCCCCGGCTGGAAGGTGCCCGACCCGGCCTTCCACTTCGACCACCCGCCCGAGAACACCGCGATGATGAGCCACTGGGTGCGCGGCAGCCGTCGTCGGCTCTGGTACTGGTCGGCGTTCTACACCTCCCCGGACCTGAAGAAGGTGCCGACGGAGCCGTCGCTGTTCGCCCCGTGGGTGGCGGAACGCATCGAGCCCCAGGCGCGCATCATCGAGCTCGGCTCGGGGACGGGTCGCGACGCGATCTGGTTCGCCCAGCAGGGGTTCCGCGTCATGGCCAGCGACTTCGCGGGAGCCGCCCGCACCGTCGCGACGAGGCGGATCAGGACGGCCGAGGTGAAGGTGCCGGTCAGGGGCATCAACCTGGAGTCGGTCGCCAGCTACCTCCGCGAGGGAGCGCGGCTCTCGCACCACCCGGGAGCCAAGCACGTCTACGCGCGACTGCTGGTCGACTCGCTGGCGCCGACCGCGCGCGACGGCCTGTGGCGGTTCTGCTCGATGCTCGGTCGCTCGGGCGGCCACACCTTCCTGGAGTTCCGGACGGCGGACAACCGGGGCGGGCCGTTCTTCTTCGGCCGCCACATCCGCACGCTCGCCGACGTGGATGTCGTCGAGGAAGAGATCGCGAGGTACGGCGGTACGGTCGTGGAGAAGATGACCGGCCGAGACCTCGCCCCCCTGGGACAGGAGAACCCTGTCGTGTGCCGACTGAGAGTGAGCTGGACATGAGCAACAAGCTGACCCGCGCGCTGGCCCGTGCCAGGAACCGGGTCTCGGGCTCCGACCAGGGCGCGGTCATCGAGCAGCTCCAGCGCGACGTCGCGCAGCTGCAGTCGGCGGTCGAGGAGTCACGTCGCCTCAACGAGCGGCTCTCCGACGTGCTCGACGTCGTCGTGGAGCTGCTCGTCCCGGCTGTCGACCGCAACGACGAGCGGCTCGAGTCGGCGCTCAAGAAGCTCTGACGCTTCTCTCCTAGGAGCCGCCGCCACCGGCCTTGCGGCGGTGCATCTTCGGCCCGGCTCCCCCGGTCACCTCGGACCCGTGCGCCTTCTCCTTGACCGGCCCGTCCTGCGGCACACCGCGGTCGTTGGCCTGCTTGCGCTCGAGGGCCTCGCGCATCTTCGCCTTGATGTCCTCGTTGGCCCCTGGGTTTCCCTCGGGGCTGCCGTCTTGGTCCGCCATCGTGTGTGCTCCTCAATTGCTCGACCATTGCCGGTGCCCCACCCTTGCACGGGTGTCCATGGGGGTCGAGGGGTTAAGCCGGCTCCCAGGTGACGGGCATCCCGTGGGGCGGCGCCCTCCCGAGGATCCGTCGGCGACCGTCCGGCCAGCTGGTCAGCACGACCAGGAACTCGTGGTCGCTGTCCGGTGTCCTGCGGGTCGGCTCCAGGGTCAGGTGGACGAACGGGGACTGCTCGGTTGCCCGCTCGCCCAGCTGCGCGACCCGCGCCTCGACACGCCGTTGCTCCTGCCTGGTGCAGGTACTGCCACATCACGCTGTGCCAGAGCACCGTCGTGGTTCCTCCGAGCAGCTCGATCCCGTCGACGAAGTCAGCGGCACCCACTCGCTGCACGCGCGGCGGGGTCGGTGCCGAGCGAGGTCGAGGGCTCCGCGCAGCCGCTCGAGCCGGTGCTGCTGGTCGGGCCACACGTACGCCGTGAGGGCCAGCCGGCCCTCCGTCGTGGTGGCGTCGACGGGCATCGGGTCGCAGCCGAGGCGCTCGACGAACTCGAGCCCGGGCCACGCGAGCAGCGCCTCGTCGCGCCAGGCGGGATCGAGCCGCACGGGCGAGGACGGATCGCCGAACACCGTGCCGATGTCGTCGACGAAGGCGAACCGGTCGGCGAGCAGGTTCAGGCCACCCGACGACCCGATCTCGAAGAGGCGCACCGGGTGCCGCTCCGGTCGTCCGGCAGGTGCAGCAGCCCGCCCATCAGCGCCGTCGCCCGGCCGACCTCGTTGGTCTGCGGCGGCCGGTCGAGCCACTCGCGAACGGCGTCGCCCTGCTCGACCAGCAGCCGCAGGAACGCCTCGGTGCCGGCGTCCGGCTCCCAGGTGCCACCGACGCTCGGGTAGTACGCCGCCAGCTCGCCGGCCCGGCGCTCCAGCACCAGCCGGTGCACGCTCCCGAGCAGACGCAGCGCGAGCGCCGAGGGGCCGGGGTCGTCCTCGTGGCCCGTCGAGCACCGTGGCCGTCGGTCCGTTCGCGGCGATGTCCTCGGCGAGACGGTCCAGCAGCTCGGCGTACATCGGAGACCCGAGAGCCGCACAGGCCACGAGCCTGCTGCTCGAACGCCTCGACCGGTCTCATGCGGGAAGTATCCCGTGCGACCGCGGTCTCGAAGCCTCGGTGCATGGGCGAGGAGCCGAGCATCTACGACTGGATCGGCGGGACCGAGGCCATCCGGCGCTGGCTCGACGCGTTCTACGACGAGGTCGAGCACGATCCGCTCGTCGGTCCGGTCTTCGGAGGGCTCGTCTCGGTCGAGCACCGGGCGCACGTCACGGACTGGTGGGCCGAGGTGATGGGCGGGCCCGCGACGTACACCGAGCAGCACGGCGGCTACGAGCACATGCTCGAGCAGCACCGAGGTCTGGCCATCACGCCCGAGCAGCGGTTGCGCTTCGTCACGCTGCTCAGCGCCGCGGCCGACACAGCAGGGATCCCCGCCGATCCCGAGGCCCGCGCCGCGCTGATGGGGTACGCCGAGTGGGGCAGCCGGCTCGCCGTGGAGAACTCCGCTCCCGACGCCCAGCCGGTCGAGCGAGCACCGGTCCCCCGCTGGGGCTGGGGTGTCGCTCCGCCGTACCAGCCGTAGGTTCGAGACGCTCGACCGGCGAGCCGATCAGCTCTTGAGCTTGTAGTCCTTGAGCAGGCTGCGGCCGATGATCATCTTCTGGATCTCGGCGGTCCCCTCACCGATCAGCAGGAAGGCCGCCTCGCGGTAGAGGCGCTCGATCTCGTACTCCTTGGAGTAGCCGTAGCCGCCGTGGATCCGGAAGGACTGCTCGACGACCTCGTTGCAGTACTCCGCAGCGAGGTACTTCGCCATGCCGGCCTCGACGTCGTTGCGCTCGCCGCGGTCCTTCATCCGGGCCGCGCGGACCATCATCGCGTGGGCGGTCTCGACCTTGGTGGCCATCTCCGCGAGCTGGAACAGGATCGCCTGGTGCTGGGCGATCGGCTTGCCGAAGGTCTCGCGCTGCTGGGCGTAGGAGATGCCGAGCTCGAAGGCACGGTTGGCCACTCCGGTCGCGCGGGCGGCGACGTTGACGCGGCCCACCTCGACGCCGTCCATCATCTGGTAGAAACCCTGGCCCGGCTTCTCACCGAGGACCTGGCCGGCGGCGATCTCGTGGCCCTCGAGGATGAGCTCGGTGGTGTCGACGCCCTTGTAGCCCATCTTGTCGATCTTGCCGGGCACCGTGACGCCCTGGGCGGTCTCGCCGAAACCGGTCTCCTTCTCGATCAGGAAGGTGCTCATGTTCTTGTAGACCGAGTCGGAGCCCTCGTCGGTCTTCACGAGCACGGCGACCAGGTTGGACGAGCCACCGTTGGTCAGCCACATCTTCTGGCCGGTGATCGAGTAGCCGTCCTCGGTCTTGGTGGCCTTGGTCTTGATCGCGGCGACGTCGGAGCCCAGCGAGGGCTCGGACATCGAGAACGAACCACGCACCTCGCCGGTGGCCATCTTGGGCAGGTACTTCTTCTTCTGCTCGTCGGTGCCGTGCTGCATCAGCATGTAGGCCACGATGAAGTGGGTGTTGATGACGCCGGAGACGCTCATCCAGCCGCGGGCGATCTCCTCGACGCACAGGGCGTAGGTCAGCAGCGACTCACCGAGACCGCCGTACTCCTCGGGGATCATCAGCCCGAAGATGCCGAGCTCCTTGAGGCCCTCGACGATCTCCGTGGGGTACTCGTCCGCGTGCTCGAGCTCGGTGGCGACCGGGATGATCTTCGTCTCGACGAACTGTCGGACGGACTTGATGATCTCTTCCTGGATGTCGGAGAGGCCTTCGGTCTCGCAGAGGCGGGGCATGCGGCGCGTCCTTTACGGGGAGGTGGGCATTCCGCGCAAGGCTACGGGGCGCCATCGTCCTCGTCATCATGACGCACCTCACGTGCCGAGGCCTCCGAGCCGCCCCGCACCAGCACGTGGCGCAGCACCGGGAACTTCCGCGCGAGCCCGACGCGCAGGCCCGGGTCCTCCTGGCTTGGCTCTCGTCGAGGCTCCGATCTCGGCGAGCTCGCGCGCAGCCTCGTCGCTCGTGCCGCAGGTCGCGCACGTCGTCGCAGCATCCGGGCCACAGCTCCACCGCCACCTCGGCGACCTCGCCGTCGGTGACCGACTGGCGGGCGTCGCCGCGTGCGGAATCTCGTCGGGAACGAGCAGCGAGTCGAGGTCACCGATGACGTCGAAGCCCTGAGCCGGCGATGTAGTCGACCGCGGCCCGCCCGCGCTCGCGGTCTCGCTGATCCGGTCCTCGGCCGGCCAGAACGGTTCACCCCGCGCGGGACGAGTCGCTCGTCGGCCAGGAAGGTGCGGATGTAGGTGCCGCGGTTGATCGCCGGACTGGAACGCGCCGAGGTGCGCGTTGATCCGCCGCAGCGTCTCGGTCTCGACCACACCCATCGAGGCGTTCGGAAAGCTGTGGCTCAGGTCGACGGAGTCGGGGTCGATACCGACGAGACCTGCGAACCGGTCCCAGATCAGCCGCTTCGGTGCCTCACGACCCGGCAGTGGGAGCACGTGCACCCGCTCGCGCGGGAAGGCAGGCGACCACCGCTCCAGCACACGGTGGATGTCGAGCGTCCGCCAGTTCCAGATCGCCGGGGCTCGGGTTGACTCGGAGAGGGCGTAGTCGGCCAGAGCGTCGTGGTGTCGCGGTTCTTGACGCTCTCCTGCCAGCTGGCGGTGAACAGCCCGAGGGGCTCCCGGCCGGTGACGACGAGGTGGACCTCGGCCGGCGCCAGGTCGGCGACCATCCGGCCGCCTGCTCGGTCGACGCGGCGGCCAGGAACTCGTGGCTGATGATCGCGTCCCCGGCCGTAGCGGCGACGTCGGCGCGCAGCCGCTCCCACGAGCTGCCGCTGGTGCTCGCTGAACTTCTCGAACTTCGGGTCCTCGCGGATGATCCTGCTGATCCAGAGGTGTTCGCGAGCGTTCGACACCGGGGAGGATGACCTGCTGGGCCGCCGAGTGCCTCGCGGTTGCGCCCACAGGATCGTCTGGAGGTACGTCGTGGCGGTCTTGGGCAACCCGATGTGCACATAGACCCGCGCTGCCATCGACCGGTCCGCCTCGCTCACATCGCCCGGGAGTACTTCTCGACCGCCGCTGCGATCCTCTCCTGGTCCTGAGCAGCGATCGGCAGCAGCAGCTGCTCGACCAGGTCGGTCACCTCGGCGAGCCGGAGGTTCAGCTGGCGGCACTCCTGCACCTCGGCCTCGAGCTCGTCGAGCCGGCGCTGCAGGTTGTCGAGGCGGTCACCGGCCACGGCTCGGGCCACCTTCTCGACCGCCCGGTCCTTGAAGCCCCGTCGCGCGGGCCCCTCCGGGTTCACGTTCGCCATTGCGCCACCACTCTCGCCACCGGTCGACCGGACTCGTCGTCCTGACCTTCTCGCACGTCGCTGTGCACGATAACGGCCCCGGCGTCGCGCAAGGCGTCCACAACACCCTCGACGGGCACCGGCTGGAGGAGATCAGTGCCCCGCGGGCCGCGGCCGGTGGCTGCAGGACTGCTCACGAAGTCGGCGTACACCCGACCGCCACCGGACAGCGCCAGCCGCGAGAACCGCACGAAGGAGGCCAGGCCGCGCCGGTCGGTGGCGTCGACGACGTGGTTGGCGATCACCGTCGGCGGCCCCCCGAGGTGGGCGACCCGGGTCCCCTGCGCGACCACGGACCGCGGCTCGTGCAGGTTGACCCAGCTGGACTCGTAGTCCAGGCCCTCCTCCTCGGCCACCCGGCGTACGGCGTTGTCCGCGCGGCGGGAGTGGTCCAGGGCCAGGGTCGGCACCCCCTGCCGGGCGAACCACAGCGCGTCTGCTCCGCGCCCGGACCCGAGGTCGACGACCCGGGCGGGCAGACCCTCCTGCTCGACGACGAACCGCGCCAGCGAGCTCGGCCCGGGGCTCGGCAGCTGCTCGCGCTTGCCGCTGTACCGCCGGTCCCAGTCGGCCCGGTGCGTGCGCAGTCCGCGGAACCAGCCGTTGAGCCGTCGGGTCGTGGTCCGCGGCGTCGTGAAGTGGTACGCCGGGTCGGGAACGCGCCACCCCGGCCCGTACATCGCCTCGAGCAAGCGCTCCGGCTGCCCCGGAACCGGGAAGGTGCGGCCGGCGAAGGTGCTCGTGCCCAACGGGAAGATCCAGTCCTCCTGGAACGGGTCCCCGATCTCGCCCATCAGGTAGAGCCGGTCGTCGAGGAAGTAGCCGCCGAAGACGTCGAGCCCGCGCGTGCTGCCGTCGGTCTCGGTCACGTCGATCCGGAAGGCGGCACCGCTGTAGCGGTCGATCGCGAAGCCCTGCCCGACGAGCTCGCGCTGGAGCCGGAACGACTCACGGATCACGTCGACGGGGTGGTGGTGGCGGCTGACGTAGCCGAGGTCGATGTCGCTGTCGTGGCCGATGAAGCCGCCCTCGCGCACCGCCCCCAGCAGCGTGCCGTAGGCCAGGAACGGCTCCACCCCACCGTCCTGCAACGCCCGCAGGACCAGCTCCATCGCGTCGAGGAGCGGGGTGACCTGCTCGTCGTCACGGGTGTCGAAGGTCTTGGCCAGCCGGTTGGACTTGTCGATGCCGAGCTCACGGCCCGCGGCGTCGACGACGGCGATCCGGGCCGCGCCGGTGCCGAAGGAGCGCTCCTCGTCGAGCACCGTGCGGCCCGAGACGTGCTCGACGACCGCCAGTCGGGTGCTGCCGTCCAGGAACCTGCGCAGCTGCGGGGGCCACGGGGCCACGCCGTCGACGCTGTCGCGCAGGGTCCAGAACGACCAGATCCGGCGACCGTCGAAGAGCACGTCGAGCACGGTGTCCTCGGCCGACTCGACGCGGACTCCGTCGGTGTCGACCGCGGTCACGCGCACCGCGGGCCCGTCGGGCATCCGGCTCAGCCGCCGACGAACTCGTTGGCCCGCGTCAGGTCCTCGTCGAAGTCGACCTCGACGATGTGGAACTGGGAGATGTCCAGCGCCTCGACCTTGAGGTCGTCCTGCTCGATGCCGAGCTCGATGCCGCGCTCGAAGTAGTCCTGGTCACCGGCCTCGTCGAGGCGCTTGATCAGGGTCGCCTTGTCCTCGGCGGAGATGAAGTTGATGCCGACCGCCTCGCCGAGGCCGTCCACCACTCCCTTGGAGAGCTCCTTGATGTAGCCGTCGTCGTCGAGGGTGTACTTCACCTCTTCCTCGGCCACCGACTCGGTGTTCACGCAGACGAAGCTGCGACCGGTCTCGATGTGCTCCTGGATCAGGGGCAGCACCCGCGGGTCGAAGACCACGTCGCCGTTGAGCCACAGCACGCCGCCGGGCTGGGAGAGGCGGAGCGCCTTGAGCAGGCTCTTCGAGGTGTTGGTGGAGTCGTAGACCTCGTTGTAGACGAACGAGATGTCCGGCATCGCCTCGATCACCAGGTCGAGCTTGAACCCCACGACCGCGGTGACGAACACGTCCGTGCCGTAGGACTCGCGCAGTGCGTTGACCGCGCGGCGCATGATGCTCTCCCCCGACTGCAACGGCGTCAGCGGCTTGGGGTGTGGTTTGCCGAGGCGGGTGCCGAGCCCTGCGGCGAGAATCACTACCTGCTTGGCCACGGACGACTCCTTGCTTGCACGACGGCTGAGAACGATCCCGCCGACCTTACCTGCGGTTAGGGTTCCCACCGTGAGCACCACTCCGACCCGCGTCTTCGCGGCCCGCCTCGCCGGGCTGCCGGTGTTCGATCCCCAGGGCGACCCGGTGGGCAAGGTGCGGGACGTCGTGGTGGTGCTCCGGTCCGACGTACGCCAGCCGCGGGTGGTGGGTCTGGTCGTGGAGGTGTTCGGCCGCCGTCAGGTCTTCGCACCGATGACCCGGGTGACTGCCATCGACCACGGTCAGGTCATCGTGACCGGCCTGCTGAACATGCGCCGGTTCGAGAAGCGCTCGGCCGAGACGCTCGTGATCGGCCAGATGCTCGACCGCAAGGTGCGGGTGCGCACCACCGGGGTCGAGGGCGTGGTCTACGACGTGGCGATGGAGCAGGCCCGCACGCGTGACTGGGTGCTCTCGCGAGTGGCGATCACCGAGGGTGCCAAGGGCTTCCGGCGCAAGGCGCAGACCCACGTCGTGGAGTGGGACGACGTCGAGGGCCTCCACGACCGCCAGGTCAACCAGGGTGCCGAGCACCTCGTGGCCTCTCTGGCCGACCTGCGCCCGGCCGACGCCGCCAACGTGATCCACGAGCTGACCCCCCAGCGCCGCGGCGAGGTCGTCGCAGCCCTCGACGACGAGCGTCTCGCGCACGTCCTGGAGGAGCTGCCGGAGGAGGACCAGGTGGAGATCCTGGAGCACCTCGACTCCGAGCGGGCCGCGGACATCCTCGAGGAGATGTCTGCGGACGACGCAGCCGACCTGATCGCCGACCTGCCCCCGGAGACCGCCGCCCAGCTCCTCGAGCTGATGGAGGCGGAGGACGCCGAGGAGGTGCGGCGGCTGATGGTCTACGGCGAGGAGACCGCGGGCGGCATGATGACGCCCGAGCCGGTCATCCTGCCGCCGGACGCGACCGTGGCCGAGGCACTGGCCCGGGTGCGCAACGAGGACCTGACCCCGTCGCTCGCCGCCTTCGTGCACGTGTGCCGCCCGCCGCTGGAGACGCCCACCGGCAAGCTGCTGGGTGTCGCGCACATCCAGCGCCTGTTGAGAGAGCCGCCCTCCTCCCTGGTGGCCGGCGCCCTCGACACCGGCATCGACTTCCTCAGACCCGAGGCGACGCTCGAGGACGTGTCGATGTTCCTGGCGACCTACAACCTGGTGGCGGCGCCGGTGGTCGACGAGGACGGACGCCTGCTCGGCACCGTCACGGTCGACGACCTGCTCGACCACCTGCTGCCCGAGGGGTGGCGCGACCGCAAGATCGGAGGGAGGTGAACGGCCATGGCTGAGAAGAAGACAGACAGGACCGAGAAGAAGCGGCCCGCGCGACGGATCGTGGAGAAGCGCACCGAGGGACGCGAGCGCCACCGGCAGAAGGAGTCCGAGGAGCGGGCCCGGGCATCCCGTCTGGACAGTCCGCGCGAGGTACGCCGCACCTTCGTGCGCCGGCCCACCGTGAAGCAGGACGCCTTCGGCATCTTCGCCGAGCAGTTCGCCCGCTTCATGGGGACCGCCCGGTTCCTGATCTACATGACGCTGTTCGTGGTGTTCTGGGTGCTCTGGAACGTCACTGCGCCCGAGGACCTGCGCTTCGACAGCTACCCGTTCATCTTCCTGACCCTGATGCTCAGCCTCCAGGCGTCGTACGCCGCACCGCTGATCCTGCTCGCGCAGAACCGCCAGGAGGTGCGCGACCGGGTGATCAACGAGCAGGACCGCCAGGCCAACGCCCGCGCGCACGCCGACATGGAGTTCCTGGCCCGCGAGGTGGCCTCGCTCCGGATGGCCGTCGGCGAGGTGGCGACCCGCGACTTCCTGCGCTCCGAGCTGCGCAACCTGATCGACGAGCTGCACGAGGACGAGGAGGACGAGCAGACCCGGCACTCCGGCGACGACGGTTCGTGAGGGCACGTAGCATGGGCGGCATGACTTCCCCTGCAATCGACCGGATTCAGGCTGCGCTGGCGCGGGTGAACGACCCCGAGATCAAGCGCCCCATCACCGACCTCGACATGGTCGAGAACATCGACGTCGACGACACCGGCAAGGTCACGGTCACCGTCCTGCTCACCGTCGCCGGCTGCCCGATGAAGGACACGATCACCCGCGACGTGACCAACGAGGTCTCCGCCGTCGAGGGTGTCACCGGTGTCGAGGTGGTGCTCGGCGTGATGACCGCCGAGCAACGCTCCAGCCTGCAGGAGACCCTGCGCGGCGGCCAGGCCCAGCGCGAGATCCCCTTCGCCCAGCCCGACTCCCTCACCAAGGTCTACGCGATCGCCTCCGGGAAGGGGGGCGTGGGCAAGTCCTCGGTGACCGTCAACCTCGCCATCGCGATGGCCAAGCAGGGACTCAAGGTCGGCATCGTGGACGCCGACATCTACGGCCACTCGGTGCCGGCCATGCTCGGCGTCGCCGACACCCGACCGACGCAGGTCGAGGACCTGATCATGCCGGTCCCCACCCCCAGCGGCGTCTCGGTGATCAGCATCGGCATGCTCAAGCCACGGCGTGACCAGGTCGTCGCCTGGCGCGGGCCGATGCTCGACCGCGCCCTCGTCCAGATGCTCTCGGACGTCTACTGGGGCGACCTCGACGTGTTGTTCCTCGACCTGCCGCCCGGCACGGGCGACGTCGCCATCTCCCTCGGGCAGCACCTGCCCAGCGCCGAGGTGCTGGTGGTGACCACTCCGCAGGAGGCGGCTGCGGAGGTCGCCGAGCGCGCCGGCACGATGGCGTCGATGATGCACCAGCGCGTGATCGGCGTCATCGAGAACATGTCCTTCCTCCCCTGCCCGCACTGCGGTCCCGAGCACCGCCTCGAGGTGTTCGGCAGCGGTGGTGGCGCCCGGGTCGCCTCGACGCTCGGCGCCCGGTTCGGCTACGACGTCAAGCTGCTCGGCGCGATCCCCCTCGACGTGAGCCTGCGTGAGGGCGGCGACTCCGGGAAGCCCATCGTGGAGTCCGACCCGACTGCTCCGGGAGCCGTCGTGCTCAGCGACATCGCCCAGGGGCTCTCCGGACGCGGTCGAGGTCTGGCCGGCATGCAGCTCGGTCTGAGTCCCACAGCGAAGGGCTGACCTTCGTGTTCGGGATCGGCTTGCCGGAGCTGATGGTCATCCTGCTCGTCGCGGTGGTGGTCTTCGGTCCCGAGCGGCTTCCCGACCTCGCACGACAGGCAGGGCGGTTCGTCCGTCAGGTGCGCAACCTGGCCCAGAGCGCACAGAGCCAGCTGCGCGAGGAGCTCGGCCCGGAGTACGCCGACCTCAAGCTCACCGACCTCGACCCGCGCCAGGCGATCCGCAAGCACATCCTCGAGGCGATGGAGGACGACCCCCTCGACGAGGAACCGCTCGCGGCGTACGACGTGCTCGGGCAGGACGAACGCCCGCCCTACGACCACGAGGCCACCTGAGGCACCGCTGATGGCGCGCTGTCCGACTGGTCGGACGGCCCGCAGACACTCTGGCTCCCCGGACGGGGCTGTGCCATCCTGCGCATGCTGGAACATCCGTCTCGGGAATGATTCTGCCGAGGGGTCTCATGCGACGCCGCATCAAGCACTTCTTCAGCGCGGTCTTCTCCGTGCCCGTGCTGCGCCGGCTCGCCTTCCACGTGGATCGGCTCACCCACAACGTGGATCGTGGCTTCTTCCTGCGGCTCTTCCTCAGCCTGTTCGGCATCGTGCTGGTCGCGGCACTGCTCGTCACGGTGATCGAGGGACCTCGCACGAGCGTCGGCGCGTTCTTCACCAGCCTGTCCAACAGCTTCTACTGGGGCGTCACGACGGTGATGGGCTCCGGCGACTCGTCGTACGTCCACACCCCAGGTGGTTTCCTCATCTCCTGGCTGCTGGTGCTGTTCGGGGTGGCCATCGTCGCCTCGATCACCGGGGCCCTGGTGGGCTTCGTGATCGACTTCATCCTCAAGGAGGGCCAGGGAATGGGTGCATCCGGATACCGCGACCACATCGTCGTGTGCGGGTGGAACTCCACCGCCCGCGAGCTCGTCAACGAGCTCAACGGCGACGACTACGAACGCAAGATCGTGCTCATCCACGACAGCGACAAGAACCCCGCCGGCAGCGACGTCTACTTCGTCAGCGGTGACGTCACCGACGTCGAGGACCTGAAGCGTGCCGGGATCGAGGAGGCGATGGCCGCCGTGGTGTGCCCGGCCGACGCGAGCAACGAGGCCGACATGCGCTCGATCCTGGTCGTGATGGCGATCGAGTCGATCGCCCCCCAGGTCCGCACCGTGGTCGAGGCCAACAACCCCCAGCACGTGCAGCACTTCCGGCGCGCCAACGCCGACGAGATCATGGTGACCTCACGGATCGCGTCGAGGCTGCTCGCTCGGTCCTCGCTCTACCCCGGACTGGCGGAGCTGGTCACCGACATCGTCTCGGGCGGCGAGGGCTCCGAGCTCTACCGCATCTCGCTGCCCACCGAGTTCATCGGGCTCAGTGTGGACGAGCTCTCGGCGAAGCTGCGGGCCGACCACGCGGCGACCCTGCTGGCGATCGGCCGCAACGGTCACGCGCAGGTCAACCCGCCGTCCGACTTCCGGCTGACCGAGGGCGACGACGCGATCGTGGTCGCGGAGTCGCTGGGCACGCTCGCCCCGCTGGAGCTCCAGCAGAGTGAAGGTTTCGACAAGCTCGACCAGCGCTGAGGGCTGACTCAGCCGGTCTTCGAGTCCAGGCCGACCTCGACCTGGCTGATCTTCCCGCCACGCTTGACCGTCAGGGTGACCTTCTCCCCGGGGACGTGCGACCTGATGGCGACCACCAGGTCGATCGACCCGGTGACCGGCTTGCCGTCGATCTTGAGGATCACGTCGCCCACCTCGAGCTTGGCGTCGGACGCGGGAGCGCCGGGGCTGATCGACTCCACCGTGGCGCCGTCGCGGCTCGCCGTGGCCCGGACGTTGGCGCCGATGACGGGGTACTGCGCCTTGCCGGTGCGCAGGATCTGCGCGGTGGTCACCCGCACCTGCTCGATCGGGATCGCGAAGCCCACCCCGATGTTGCCCCCCTGGTCGGAGGCCACCTGTGAGCCGAGCGAGGCGATGGCGGAGTTGACCCCGACCACCTCGCCCTGGAGGTTCACCAACGGGCCTCCGGAGTTGCCGGGGTTGATGGCCGCGTCGGTCTGCACCGCGTTGATGTAGGAGTTGTCGTTCTCGCCCTCACCCGTGGTGACCGGACGGTTGACGGCGCTGATGATCCCCGAGGTGACCGTGGCGGACAGGCCCAGCGGCGAACCGATCGCGACCACGGTCTCGCCCACGCGCATCTGGTCGGCCGAACCGATCGCCGCGGGCGTGAGCTTCTTGGCACCTTCGGCCTTGAGCACGGCGATGTCGTAGACCGTGCTGCGGCCGACCACCGTGGCCTTGGAGTGGTTGCCGTCCTGGTCGATGACCTCGATCGGGCCGCCGTCCTTGTCGGCCTCGGCCACCACGTGGTTGTTGGTGATGATGTGGCCCTGCTTGTCGTAGACGAACCCGGAGCCGGTGGCCCCGTTGTCGTTGCCCTGGTACTCGGCGACGATCTGCACCGTGCTCGGGAGCACCTTGGCGGCCACGGCGGCGACGCTGCCGTTGTCCGCAGGAAGCGGAGCCGCCGTGCGTCGCTCGACCCCGAGCACTCCGCCCGCCACGGAGCCACCGTCTCCGTGCACGATGAGGGCCGCTGCCAGGGCGCCCCCGGTGAGTCCGAGGAGCAGCGAGAGCACGGCGATGGCCGGCCACGCCCATGCGGGCAGCTTCGCCCGCGTCTGGACCGGGTTCTGGGTGCCGGCGGTCACCGGGTACGGCTGGGTGGCCGGCGGGTAGGGGTCGTACTGGGCGAACTGCTGGGGCGGCGTGTACGGCGGCGGGTACGGGCTCGGGTGCCGCCGACCGACCGGCTCGTCGGGCTGCTGACCGGGTAGTCGGCTCAGGGGGCCCGTCGGCTCGTCGGAATGGTTGTCGCTCACACCACCTATCTTGACCTACGGGCCAAGATCGGTGCGGTGTTGGTCTCAGCTCCGGTCGGCGACCCGACCGGTCCCCTGACCTGGTCGCCACGGATCATCGCGGGCGACGGCCGGGACGGGACCTCGGTGCGGCTGACCGGAGAACCCGTGAACGTGATCAGTCCGAGCACGGACGCCGCGACGGCGCCACCGCCCACGACCGCGGCAGTCGTACGCCGGCGGCGCGAGCGTTGCTCGATCTTGTCGACGGCGGCCCACGCGTCGACGGCGTACAGCGAACCGAGCAGCTGCGGGGACGGATCCATCTCGCGGCTGCCCGGGGCGTCGAGCCAGCCGAGCTGACGCTTGGTCCATCCCTCGTGCTCCACCAGCCGGCGGCAGCCCGGGCAGGTCAGGACGTGCCCCCAGGCACGCTCCTCCTCGGCCGGGGAGAGCTGACCGTCCACGAGTGCCGACGCCTTGGCGCCGATGTGACCACTGAAGGACAGCATCACCGCACCTGTCCGGCGAGGCCATGGCCGAGAAGGGGGCCGGCGAAGCGGGTCCGGCCCGCTCGCGGTGCCCGGTGTGCGAGTGCGGAGCGCAGCTGCGCGCGACCACGGTGGATGCGCGACCGGACGGTGCCGAGCTTGAGGCCCAGGACGTCGGCGATCTCCTCGTAGGTGAGGCCCTCCACGTCGCAGAGCACCACCGCGGCGCGGAAGTCGGGGGCGAGCGAGGCCAGTGCGGCCTCGACGTCGGCGTCGAACATGCGGTCCAGCTGCGCGACGTCGGGGGTCGGCAGAGCGCTGGGCAGCCGGCTGGCTGCCTCGTCGCTGAGGGCGTCGAACCTGATCCGCTGCTTGCGGCGGGCCTGGTCGAGGAACAGGTTGGTGGTGATCCGGTGCAGCCAGCCCTCCATGGTGCCGGGGGTGTAGGTGTGCAGCGAGCGGAAGACGCGCACGAACACCTCCTGGGTGAGGTCCTCGGCGTCGTGGCTGCTGCCGGTGAGGCGGTAGGCCAACCGGTAGACCCGCGCCGAGTGGTCGGTCACGATCTGCTCCCAGCTCAGCTGGTCGCCCTCGGGGGTGCCAGAGGGAGTGCCGGAGGGGGTGCTCGAAGGGGTCACCATGCCTCCACGCTAAGGACGTTTGCTGAGACAGGGCTGAGGAGAAGCCAGCAGCCTGCCCAAGGTGTGTTCACGATGTGAGGAACGAACCGCTCGGGGGCGTTGTTCCCTCCGCTTCCCGGGCCATCCGCCGCGATAGGGTCCGGGAAGCACGCCCACGCACGTCAGGAGACCGTCATCGCCACGCCACTGAAGCCCGCGAGCTGGACCTATGCCGAGGAGTTCGTCGCCGAGGACGAGATCCTCGCCAACGCACGCGCCCGCTCGGAGGAGGTCGGCGTCAGCCCGATCGGTTCGGGGGGAGGAGCGGCCCTGCGGTTCCTGGCCTCCGTGCTCGAGGCGAGGGCGGTGGTCGAGATCGGCACCGGCACCGGCGTCTCGGGGTTGTGGCTGATGCGCGGCATGCGCCCGGACGGCGTCCTCACCACGGTCGACACCGAGGCCGAGCACCAACGCCTGGCCAAGCAGGGCTTCGCCGAGGACGGCATCGCCACCCAGCGGGTGCGTCTGATCCCCGGTCCCGCGCTCGAGGTGATCCCCCGCCTGACCGACGGCCACTACGACCTCGTCTTCTGCGACGGCGACAAGCAGGAGTACGGCGACTACCTCACCGAGGCGTTGCGCCTGCTCCGCCCGGGCGGTGTGGTGGCCTTCGACAACGCCCTGTGGCACGACAAGGTGGCCGACCCGGCACAGCGCGACGCCGAGACGGTCGCGATCCGGGAGCTCTGCACCACGGTGGCCGAGCACGACTCGCTCGTGCCCGTGCTGCTGCCCGTCGGTGACGGCCTGCTCGTGGCCAAGAAGGTCTGGACGCCCGAGGCCTAGGCCGGCGCGCGGCTCAGGTCGCGCGCACTCCGGCGAGCGGCTCGGGGCGCCCGAGCCAGTCGAGCAGCAGCCGGGCACCGAAACCGGTCGGCCCCTCGGTCCACTCGAAGCGGTCCTTGGGTGCGTCGCCGGTGGAGGCGATGTCGAGGTGGGCCCACGGCAGGCCGCCGGTGAAGTGCTGGAGGAACAGCGCCGCGGTGATGGCCGGAGGTCCACCGGGGGCGTTGTCGGCGTCCGCGATCTTGGACGAGAGCTTGTGCTCGTACTCGTCGCTGAGCGGCATCCGCCACAAGGGCTCACCCGACCGCTCGCCGGACTCGTCGAGCAGGCCGGCGAGCGCGTCGTCGTTGGCGAACAGCCCGCCGGTGTGCTGGCCCAGGGCCACCTTGATGCCACCGGTGAGGGTGGCGATGTCCACGAGCGCATCGGGATCGAGCTTCTCCACCGCGTAGGCCAGCCCGTCGGCCAGCACGAGACGACCCTCGGCGTCGGTGTTGGTGACCTCGGTGGTGCGGCCGCCGTACTGGGTGATCACGTCGCCAGGGCGCATCGAGGTGCCACTGACGGAGTTCTCGGCCATCGGCAACAGACCGGTCACCCGCACCGGGCAGTCGATCGCAGGGAGCGCGGCCATCACGGCGGCGACCACGGCGGCGCCGGTCATGTCGCGCTTCATCGTGACCATCGACGCACCTGGCTTGATGGAGAGGCCGCCGCTGTCGAAGGTGATGCCCTTGCCGACCAGCACCACGTGCTTCGCCTTGCGCGCGCCCTTGGCCGGCTTGTAGTCCAGCTGCACGAACCGCGGCGGGGTCGCCGCACCCTGGCCGACGCCCACGACGCCGCCGAAGCCGCGCGCGGCGAGCTGCTTCTCGTCGAGGACCGTGGCCGTGAGCCCCGCGGCCTCGGCGGCGTTCACGGCCTGCTCCGCCAGCCAGGTCGGCGTCTTGATGTTGGAGGGCACGCTCGCGAGCAGTCGGGCCAGCCAGCTCGCACCGGCAGCAGCGACGGCCTGTCCGAGATGCGCGGTGCGGGCTTCGTCCGACGCGCTCAGCGCGAGCACCATCTTGCCGACGGGTCGGTCCCGGGGTCCGTCCTGGTGCATCGAGAAGCCGAAGGAACCGAGCGTGGCGCCGGCGACGAAGGCCGTCATCGCGTCGTCGTCCCCGACCGCGGCGACCGAGGAGGCGACCGCGTCCACGTTCAGGGTGTGCCGGGCGACGGTGGCACCGGCTCGGCGTACGTCGGTGAGCGTGGCGTCTCCGACACCGACCAGCAGCACCCTGGCGAGGTCCGGGTTGACGGGAGCGGACTCCGGATCGGCGGATCGTGCGACAGGGAGCTCCGTGACCTCTCCGGTCGCGCCGGTGGCGCCGGCGCTCTCCAGCACGGACAGGAAGTCGATGCCGAGGTCATCGGCGAGCTCGGCCGAGCCGGGCCCGAGTGTCGGACCGTCCTCGCCCCGCAGGACCGGGACGGCGACCACCGCCACACCGCGCACCCGCGAGGGTGCCTGCTCACTGAGGGCGAACTCGGGCGGAGAGACCTGGGTGGGGAGAGACACGCAACGACCCTAACGGAGACGACGACGAAGGCCCCCGCCCTCCCTGTGCGGGAGCGCGGGGGCCTGATCCGTCAAAGCGGTCGGGTTCAGCCGACCACGTCCTTGAGTGCATCTCCGAGTGCACCGGCCTCATCGGCGTTGAGTTCCACCACGAGCCGGCCACCGCCTTCGAGGGGAACCCTCATGACGATGCCACGACCTTCCTTGGTGACCTCGAGCGGGCCGTCACCCGTCCGCGGCTTCATGGCCGCCATGTGCACACCTCTTCCCATGTCATTCGTGCGCAGGACGCGCCCAACTGCGACCATTATTCCCCATCGGGGAAGGTGCCTCGAACCAGTCGCTCCAACTCATGGGGCAGACTCGCTCCGACACCCATGCGGGGACCCCGGAAGGGACCGCTGCCAGAACCACGGGAGGCACCATGTCCGAGACCGTCCGCTACGAGGTCGACGAGGGCGTCGCCACGATCACGCTGTCCCGACCCGAGGCGATGAACGGGCTCGACGTGGCCACCAAGGAAGCGCTCCTCGAGGCCGTCCAGCGTGCGGCGCAGGACGACGCCGTCCGGTGCGTGGTGCTCACCGGCAGCGGCCGGGCGTTCTGCGTGGGCCAGGACCTCAAGGAGCACATCAAGATCCTGCAGAGCAGCGACTCCGAGTCGTTGTTCAACACCGTCGACGTGCACTACAACCCGATCGTCACCGCGCTCGTCACGATGGCCAAGCCGGTGGTGGCCGCCGTCAACGGTGTCGCCGCCGGTGCCGGTGCCAGCCTCGCGTTCGCGTGCGACTTCCGTGTCCTCAAGGAGTCGGCAGGGTTCAACCTCGCCTTCACCGGGGTCGCGCTCTCGTGCGACACCGGCTCGTCGTGGACCCTGCCGCGGCTGGTCGGCCAGGCCAAGGCGATGGAGCTGCTCTACTTCCCCCGCACCCTGAGTGCCGCCGAGTCGCTCGAGCTCGGGCTCGCCACCACGGTGGCCTCCGAGGAGGACTACGAGGGCGAGGTCGCCGCGTTGGCGGGCCGGCTGGCCAGCGGCCCGACCGTCTCCTACGGGGCGATCCGGCGTTCGGTCGCCTACTCCGCGGGCCACGACTTCGTCGACTCGGTCGCCTTCGAGTCCTCGATGATGACCCTGACCGGCGACACGGAGGACCACCGGAACGCCGTCGCCTCCTTCGTGAACAAGGAGAAGCCGACCTTCACCGGTCGCTGATCGCTCGGCGAGCCTCGGGCTCAGCGACGGGCGCCGACCGCCCGGAGGAGTCCGGTGGGCCCGGTCCTGGTGGCCTGCCTCGTGCTGAGGCCCCGCCCGTACTCCACGGTGACCGCGATGCCGGGCAAGGTGGCGTTGAACCACTCGGTCATCGTGCCGTGGCAGACACCGGAGCAGTTGAACGACTTCACGGGCAGGCCCAGGCCGCGGTGCAGCCGCTGGACGAAGAACCCACCCTTGCCGTCGGTGCGCCCGACGCCGTAGAGGGGCTGGTGGAAGCTGACCACGTAGGCGGGACGGATCTGCCGCAGGAACGCCATCACCGCGCGGGTCTCCGGCTCGGAGGCCGCCCGCGGGCCGGAGTTCGTGGCACCGGTCTGGCGCTTCCAGTTGCGAGGGTAGTTGCGGTTCAGGTCGACGCCCCGGGCGTTCTGGCGGGTGTGCCGCCTGATCCCGTCGCGGTTGTACTGCGGGACCACCCAGATGTCCGCGCCCCGGATGGCCCGGCCGTCGCGCAGGTTGTAGAGGATCCGCGAGGGGCCGGTCTCGTTGCCGTGCATGGCGCTGAGGATGACCACCTTGCGGCGAGCCGAGGGCTGTCCGAGGCGCCAGGCCACGATGTTCTGACCCTGGACGGTGTGGCCGATGACGCGCACCTGGACGACAGCCGGATGTCCGGAGACCGCCTCGGAGGTCACTGGTGAGGCAGCCGTGAGCAGCAGGCCGCCCACCAGGAGGATGAGGACCTGACGGGCCCTCGAGGTCACCGGGAACACCGGGTCAGTGTTGCTCATCCCCTGCCGGATCGGAGGGAGATCCCGACCTCTGGTCCCCCGCGCCGCCTCGACGCTCGTCGAGCTGGGCGGCCAGGAGGTCGATCAGGGCGTCCACCTCGCTGGCTCGGTAGCCGCGGACGGCCGTGTTGAAGCGCAGCGCCCGGAGGTCGTCGCCGGTCACGGGACGGTCGCCGGGGAGCGCGACGTCCGCTCGATCGTCGTACGCCGGACCCATCGACGCCCCACGGCCGGCGGCGACCACCGCCACGGCGCCGAGCACCAGCACGATCAGCACCGCGAAGAACCAGGTCACGTCGCGACCCCTTCCACCATCATCGAGACCGCTTCCTCGACGTCGTCGGTGACCGCGAGCATGTCGAGGTCGGCCTGCGAGATCTTGCCGTCGGCCAGCACGGTGCCGCGCAGCCAGTCCAGCAGCCCGGACCAGTAGTCGGTGCCGATCAGGACGACGGGGAACGAGGTCACCTTCTGCGTCTGGACCAGGGTGAGCGCCTCGAACAGCTCGTCGAAGGTGCCGAGGCCGCCGGGCAGGACGACGAACCCCCTGGCGTACTTGACGAACATGGTCTTGCGGGCGAAGAAGTAACGGAAGTTGACGCCGACGTCGACCCACTCGTTGAGGCCGGCCTCGAAGGGCAGCTCGATGCCGAGCCCGACACTGACCCCGCCCGCCTCGGACGCACCCTTGTTGGCGGCCTCCATCGCGCCCGGACCGCCACCGGTGATCACGGCGAAGCCCGCCTCGACCAGCCCGCGGCCGAGTGCCTCGCCCACGGCGTAGAAGGGGTTGTCCCGCGAGGTGCGGGCCGATCCGAAGACGCCGATCGCCGGACCGAGCTCGGCGAGGGCACCGAAGCCCTCCACGAACTCGGACTGGATCCGCAGCACGCGCCACGGGTCGGTGTGCACCCAGTCGGTCGGTCCGCTGGAGTCGAGCAGCCGCTGGTCGGTCGTGGACAGGTCGACCTGCGCACCACGCAGCACGGTCGGTCCCTTGCGCTTCTCGCGACGTCCGCCGGCGGTCCTCCCGCCGGTCTCCTTCCTCGCCGTCACGACTCTGCTCCCAGCCAGGTGCGCAGGGTGGCTTCGCAGGACCGGAGCTGGTCCAGCGGGACGAACTCCTCCTGCTTGTGGGCGAGCATCGGGTCACCCGGGCCGTAGTTCACCGCCGGGATGCCGAGGCCGGTGAACCGCGCCACGTCGGTCCAGCCGAACTTGGGGTTCACGGTGCCCCCGACGGCGTCGACGAACGCCTTCGCCGCGGGTACGCCGAGACCCGGGAGGGCGCCCGGCGCCGAGTCGGTGACCACGACCTCGTAGCCGTCGAAGAACTCCTTCACGAACACGAGCGCCTCCGCCTCGGACCGGTCGGGGGCGAACCGGAAGTTGACCGTGACCACGCACTCGTCGGGCAGCACGTTCGTCGCGACGCCGCCGCTGATCAGCACGGCGTTGAGCCCCTCGTGGTACTCCAGCCCGTCGATGACCGGCTTGCGCGCGTCGTACTCGTTGAGGCGCCGGAGGATCTCCGCAGCCCCGTGGATCGCGTTGACACCGCGCCACGAGCGGGCCGAGTGCGCACGCTCACCCCGCGTGGTGACCTCCACGCGCAGGGTGCCCTGGCAGCCGGCCTCCACGACGGCGTCGCTGGGCTCCATCAGGATCGCGAAGTCTCCCCGCACCAGGTCCGGCCGCTGCCGGGCGACGATGCCCAGCCCGTTGTAGGCGTCGTCGATCTCCTCGGCCTCGTAGAAGACGTAGGTGATGTCGCGGTTGGGTGTCGCGAGGTCGTGCGCGAGCCTCAGCGCCACCGCGACCCCGCCCTTCATGTCGCAGCTCCCCAGCCCGTGCAGCCGCGTGCCGTCGTTGCGGGCCGGCAGGTTGTGGTTCAGCGGCACGGTGTCGAGGTGTCCGGCGATCACGACGCGCTCCGCCCGGCCGAGGTCGGTCCGGGCCACGATCGAGTGGCCGATGCGGGTCACCTCCAGGTGGGCGACCGCCCCCAGGGCCTCCTCGACGTCGTCCGCCAGCGCCTTCTCGTTCTGGCTGACGGACTCGATGTTCACGACCGACTCGGTCAGCGAGACCACGTCAGCACCCAGGTCCAGAGACATGGCGTCATCTTGTCAGGCGGGTGATGGCTGCTGCTCGGTGGTTGAGAAGCGAGCGCCCCCAACGGTCAGTGCCCGAGTGCCTCCAGGAGGCTGGCATAGGTGGCCTCCACCTGTCCCTCCCTGGCGGTGATCACGGTGTCGGCGCGGGAGGCGGCGAGATCGAGCAGAGCCTGGTGGTAGTCCCGGAGAGCGTCGTCCCCACCCAGGCCCTCGACGATCTCGCGCACCTCGTCCAGCCACGGGGTGGACGGGGTCGTCCGGCCGCTCGCTGGAATCGACGGACAGAGGCGTCCTGGTCGGCCATCAGCACGATGCCGACGTACTCGCCGCCGCCGTCACGGGTCGCGCGCTCGACGCCGGCGACCTCCGCGGGGTCGGAGGCCAGCTGCGGGTAGACGACGTCGCGGCCGCCGGCCAGGTGCGTCGTCATCAAGGCCGCGCCGAGGGGACGCACGATCTCGCCCGCCTCGAGGAAGCCGACGCCGCCGATGAACGACCGGAGCCGGTCGACGTCGAGGTTGAGCACGCCGGGGTGGTCGGCGGCGTACCGGCGGGCGATCGTCGACTTGCCGATGCCCGGTGGGCCGTTGAGGTGGATCAGTCGCGGGCGGGGCACGTCAGCGGCGGGCAGCGGCCAGACGGCCCTTGAGCAGCGCCTTGGCCGGGTGGGCCCGCGGGCCCATCAGGGCCAGGCAGACCTCGATCACCTCGGTGTCGTACGGCGCGAGCTCGGTGTAGCGGGCCACGGCCTGCGGCTGGGGGTCGGCGAGCAGGGCCTCGCGCACCGCGACGGCGACGAAGTCGGCGAGCTCGACGAGGGCCGGTGACTCGGTGCCCGGCATCAGGTCTCCGCCGTACGCCGCCACCGCTGCTCGCACCTGTCCGCTGCGCAGCAGCCGGAGCACCTCGTTGACGTCGACCTGCACCGGCATCATCAGCCGGTAGGGACGGGAGGCGAGCTGGCCCTCGAGCGCGCTGCGGAGGTGGGACACCTCGGCCTTGAGGGTGGAGAAGGTGACGGCCTGGTCGCCGTAGAGCAGCGCGTGCAGCTGCTCGAGGGACAGACCGGAGGGGTTGAGGGCCAGCAGGGCGAGGATCTCGGTCTGCCGTCGGTTCAGCAGCAGCCGTCGGCCGTCCAGCCGCGCCTCGGCTGCCCCGAGCAGGGTCAGGTCGAGGCCGGCCACGACCGCGTCGGGCGACTGACCGGGGAGGCCGGGGTGCTGCTTGGAGACAGGCATCGCCGTCTCGATCAGCCGGGCCATCACCCGCGCCGTCGCCAGCCCGATCGGGTGGGTCCGGTCCCACATCGTCGACAGGTCGATCACCCCGAGCTGCTCGCCACTGACCGGGTCGTGCACGGGCGCCGCCCAGCAGACCCAGTTGTGCACGATCTGGGCGTAGTGCTCCGCGCTGAACACCATCGAAGGTGCGTCGTTGCGGTTGGCCAGGTCGAGCGCGTTGGTGCCCACGCTGGTGTCGTCCCAGCGACCGCCCGCGACGAAGTTGACCGACTCGGCCTTGCGCCGCATCACGCGCCCGCCGTACGTCCACAGGATGCGGGTCTCGGCGTCGGTGACCGCGACGACGAGGTCACCGTCCTCGGCCGTGCGTCGCAGCTCGGACTCCACCCGCTCGACCGCGATCTGCAGCGGGGAGCCGTTCCAGAACGCGGCGGTGTCGGTCTCGTCGGCGAGCGGGGCCTCGGCGACGTCGGTGTGCACGGCCGGGGCCGACCGCTCCCACGACCGCAGGATCTCCGGACGCACCAGACCGCGCGCGTCGTCGCCCTGCTCCACGAAGGTCGTCCAGGCGCGCACGGCATCGACACGGCGGCTGTGCAGCTCGTCGCTCGCGCTGGTCACGGCTGGTTCGTCACGACTGGTCGTCAAAGGCTGGTCCGTCAAGAGGCTGGGCTCCAAGATGGGTGATGGCGCTCACGTTAGCCCGCCGATCCTGAGCGGGACAGGGTGCTCAGGTGCGCATCTCGCGACGCAGGAACCGCACCGTCCGATCCATCGAGAGCGGCCACTGCGGGCCGAAGGCGTGCTGCTCGCCCTGGTACACGTGCAGGCGTGAGTCGACCCCGGCTCGCCGGAGCAGCCGCAGCGTGGTCCGGGACCAGGCGATCGGGCACGAGTCGTCGGACGTCCCGTGGTGGATCATGACCGGCTCGGTGATCCGGTCGAAGTACGTGCGAGCCGAGAGGCCGCGGTAGAAGTCCGGCTCCTGCTTCGGGGTGCCGTGCCGGCGGAAGAACGCCGCGGCCGCCGCCGGCCGCTCGGGCACGGTCCACCGGCGGAGGTTGTCGACGAAGTCGGAGCTGACGGGGGCGAAGACCACCGCCGCACGCACGAACCCGGGCTTCGCGACCAGCGCGTTGTAGGTCACCCCGCCTCCCATCGAGCGGCCGAGCAGCGCCACCCGGTCCGGGTCCACCGCGTCGAGCCGCTTCAACGACGCGACGGCGTTCATCGTGTCCCGGGTGTAGCCCAGGCGAGTCTCGCGGGCCTCGTCGCTGGCGGGGTCGGACGCGGCATGCCCGCGGTAGTCGGTGTGCAGCACCATGAACCCGGCGCGGGCGAGGGCGTCCTGCTCGCGCATCAGGCCCTGTCCGGTGACGTAGACCGACGGCTCGATGTACCCGTGGTTGAGCACCACGGCAGGGAAGGGTCCGGTGCCCCGCGGTCGGAGCAGGACGCCGGACACGGTCACGTCACCGCTCGGGTAGGTCACCTCGTGGCGGGTGTAGGCCTCGTTGGCCAGCACCTCGCGCCCGCGCACGATCCGGCCGCCGCGAAACTCCTCGCGCATCAGGGCCGGCAGCGAGACGCGGTCGGTGACCGCCGGTAGCGCCTCCGCTGTGGCCGATGCGGACGGTGAGGGTGACGGTGTGGGCGTGGGGGTCGCGCTGGTCGGAGCCCGTTTCGCCGACGGGCTCTTCTCCTCGCCGCTGCAGGCGCTGACGGCGATCACGAGCGCACCCGCGAGCGCCGTACGACGACCGATGAGTCCTGTCGGGACCGGGTCCATCTCTCCATGGTGGAGCACCGGGCCAAGGCTGCCCGCGAACCTAGACATGTGACCAAATGGTCACCTATGATTCCCGGATGGGTGACTCGAGGACGATCGACCAGATGGACGGGGTCTTCCGCGCGCTCGCCGACCCCACCCGCCGACTCCTGCTCGACGCCCTGTTCACCCGCGACGGCCGGACCGCGGGCGAGCTGTGTGCCGAGGTGCCGGAGATGACGCGCTTCGGGGTGATGAAGCACGTCGGGCTGCTCGAGGAGGCGGGGCTGGTCACCAGCCGTCGAGAAGGCCGCACCAAGCTGCACTACCTCAACCCGGTGCCGATCGGGCTGGTCGCCGACCGCTGGATCAGCAAGTACGCCGCCCCCTTCACCCGCGCGATGGTCGGCCTCAAGACCGGCCTCGAGAGCTGACCCGAGGAGAGACCATGCCAGCAACGACGCACCACCAGTACGAGGTCTACATCCGGGCCACCCCCGAGCAGGTCTTCGAGGCGATCCTCGACCCGGCGTTCACACGCCAGTACTTCCACGGCACCTCCTTCGACCGGCCACCGGTGCAGGGCGAGCCCTACCGCACCTCGACGGCCGATGGACGCCCGGCCGTCGACGGCGTCATCGAGGTGCTGGAGCCGCCGCGTCGCCTGGTGCTCACCTGGCACACGCTGTACGACGTCGAGCTGGCCGCCGAGCCGGTCAGCCGCGTCGAGTGGATCGTCGAGGCCGCAGGTGAGGGCCTGACGTTGCTGCGGCTCGTGCACGGCGACCTGGCGCTCAGCCCGAAGACGTGGGCCAACGTGCAGCACGGCTGGGTGTGGATCCTGGACGGGATGAAGACGCTGCTCGAGACCGGTCAGCCCCTCCCACCGCCCGTCTTCGAGCTGTCACGGACGAGGGACCTCGTCGAGGGAGGCTAGGCCTTGCGTGCTTCCCCGGGGTAGGTGCCGACCGACCACTGGTTGCCCTCGGGGTCCGCGAAGCCGAACTCGAAGGATCCGTAGTCGGTCTCGTTGAGCTCCCGCGTGATCTTCGCGCCGGCTGCGACGGCCTTCTCGTGGACCGCCCTGGGATCGGCGGCGACGACGTAGAAGCCGGCTGTCCCCGGCTGGAGGCTCCAGCCCTCGGGCTTGTGGCTGCCGAACATCACGCCGCCGCCCTCGGGCCAGTCGAGCTGGGCGTGCTGCACGACGGACGGGTCGGCCTCGTCGGCGTACACCGCCGTCGGCTCGAACCCGACCGCGACGAGGAAGTCGATCATCGCCCGCGCGTCGCGGGCCTGGAAGGTCCCCCAGACGGTGGGGGGAGGTGTCTGCTGTTCGCTCATGGGCGTCAGTCTGGTCGGTTGGTGTGCCCGCCGTCTTGGATGTTTCGGCGCTCCTCGGCGAGCCAGTGCGTCGGGCTGCAGCCGGCCATCTGCTGGAACTCGCGGGTCAGGTGGCTCTGGTCGGCATAACCCGTCAGCGCCGCCACCTCGGCGAGGTTGCTCGCGCCTCCGGCCAGGTGGGCGATGACGTGGTCGAAGCGAAAGCTCCGGCACAGCTGCTTGGGAGACAGCCCGATCTCGGCGCGCATCAGCGTCCGCAGCTGACGCGGGCTCAGCGCGACGTCGCGGGCGACGTCCTCGACCCTGCACCGCCCGGCGCTCGCCTCGACCAGCTGCCAGGCGCGGGAGACCTCGGCGCGCACGGACGTCCGGCGTCGCTCGGCCTGCGTGCGGACCCACTCCTGGACCGTGTCGAGCCGCAGGTCCGCGTCCGGCTGCGAGGACACCCGGTCGTGCAGCTCGCTCGCCGCCCGGCCGAGCACCTCGTGGCCGTGGTCGCCCGGTCCCTGCAGCTCGGCCGCCCGGCAGCCGAGGACGGCGGGCGCGGCCAGAGGGTGTACGGCGAGCTGGACGCCGGCCTGCTCGGCGGGCTGCTCGACCCGGGCAGCCACCGGGTGCAGGCCCGCCACGATCACGTCGTACGCCGTCGCGCGGGTCGGGTCGAACGGACCGGGGTCGGCGACCGTGCCCATGGTGCGCACCGGGCGGTCGACCGAGACGATGAAGGTGATCCACGGCGACGGCAGGCCGCGGTGCTCGCCGGGGTCGATCCCGCTCGACTCGTAGGAGACCGCAGCCACGACGGCGCCAGGCAGCAGGCCTGGTCGACGCCGGTAGCGGTTCATCGTTCCAGTGTGCCGCGATCCGCCGACACGGTCACGGGCTCAGGCGTTCTCGAAGGTGGAGTGGCTGTGGATCCGCCCGTCGATCACCGACAGCCGGTCGCCGGTGCCGCCCCAGCGTCCGGCGATGATCTCCGCAGCGATGGAGACGGCAGTCTCCTCCGGGGTGCGCGCGCCCAGGTCCAGGCCGATGGGGCTGGAGAGCCGGGCCAGCTCCTCCTCGGTCACGCCGGCCTCGCGCAGCCGCTCCAGCCGGTCGTCGTGGGTGCGCCGCGAGCCCATCGCCCCGACGTAGGCGACCTCCGGCAGCCGCAACGCCAGCTCGAGGACGGGGACGTCGAACTTGGGGTCGTGGGTGAGCACGCAGATCACCGTGCGGCGGTCGATCCGGCCCGCTTCGCTCTCGGTCTTGAGGTACTTGTGCGGCCAGCTGACCACCACCTCGTCGGCGTGCGGGAACCGGCTGTTGGTCGCGAAGACCGGCCGGGCGTCGCACACGGTCACGTGGTAGCCGAGGAACTCCCCCACCTTGGCGACCGCCGCGGCGAAGTCGATCGCACCGAAGACCAGCATCCGCGGCGCCGGGGCGAAGGCCCACACGAACACCCGCATCCCCTCGCCGCGACGTTCGCCGTCGGGTCCGTAGGTCAGGGTGGCGCTGTGACCGGAGGCGAGCAGGCCCAGCGCGTCGTCGTACACCGCGTCGTCGGCCCGGGGACTGCCGACCGATCCGGATAGTCCGTGACGTTCTCGTTGTCCTGCGCCCGAATTTCCAACGGGATCGTCTCGGACTATCCCCTCCGGACGTACGACGACCCGCCGCCCCAGCCACGCCGGGTCGGGGTGCTCGATCACGGTGGCCAGCGCGACCGGGCGGCCGGCCTCGATGTCGGCGGCGATGTCGCCGAGCTCGGGGAAGGTCTGCTGGTTCACCTTCTCGACGAACACGTCGAGGATGCCGCCACAGGTGAGGCCGACGGCGAAGGCGTCGTCGTCGGAGACGCCGTACCGCTCGAGCACGGGGGCACCCGACTCGACCACCGACTGGCCGAGCTCGTAGACGGCCCCTTCGACACAGCCGCCGGACACCGATCCGACCGCCGAGCCGTCCGGGCCGACGAGCATCGAGGCACCTGCCGGACGAGGGGCGGACTGGAACGTCGCCACGACGGTGCCGACGCCGACGGTCTCGCCGGACTCCCACCAGCGCAACAGGTCGTCGAGCACCTCACGCATCGGCGATCACCTCCAGGACCCGGTCGAAGGACTGCAGCGAGTGACCGGCGACGAAGTCGTCGCAGTGGGGCAGGGCGGCCGCGATGCCGCGCTGGACCGGCTCGTAGCCGTCCTTGCCCCGGTGGGGGTTCACCCACACCACCCGGTGCGCCAGTCGCCTCAACCGCTTCATCTGCTCTCCCAGCTCCACGGCGTCGCCCCGCTCCCAGCCGTCGCTGAACACAACCACCACCGCACCCCGCGCCATTCCCCGAGCGCCCCAGCGGTCGAGGAACGCCTTCATCGTCTCACCGAGCCTGGTGCCACCCGACCAGTCCGGAACCTGCTCACCGGCACGCACCAGCGCCCGGTCGGCGTCGGTCGTGCGCAGCGGCAACGTGACCCGGGTCAGCCGGGTGCCGAGCGTGAACACCTCGACCCGCCCCTTGGCCGGGGTCGAGACCACCATCAGGTGGGCCAGCCGCAGGATGGCGTCGGCATAGGGACGCATCGAGGCAGAGACGTCGACCAGGAGCACCACCCGCCGGCTGGTGGAACCCCGTCGCCGGTGCTCGACCCGGCCCGGCTCGCCCATCTGGCGCAGCGTCGTGCGCAGGGTCCGGTGCAGGTCGATCTCCCCCCGCCTCCAGGCCGTACGCCGGCTGGCCCGCCGGCGCGGCAGCCGCGGGTGGAGCGCGCGGATCATCGCGTCGAGCAGGGCCTTCTCGTCGGGCTTGAGCTGCGCCACGTCGCGGTGCCGGAGCACCTCGACGTCGCTCGCGGCGGCCTGCACGACGTCGGGCGACATCTCCCCGCCGGACTCGCCGCCCTCCCCCATCGGCAGGGGCGAGCTGATCTCGCGAGGCTTCTCCCGCGGCATCGTGCGCGGCAGCTGCTCGCGCGCACCGAACCACGCCTCGAAGACGTGCTCGAAGCGCACCAGGTCGTCCGGGCTGCCGCACAGGGTCGCCCGGCCCGCCCGGAAGGTCGCCTCGGCGTCGTCGGCGCCGACCAGGGCGGTCGCCTCGAGGAAGCTGGTCGCGCGGTCGTGGGTGACCGCGACCCCGGCCGAGCGCAGCGCCCGGGTGAACCCGAGGAGGATCTCGTCGGGCTCGTGGAGGGCGCCGGTGCTCACCCCTGCATCATCCGGTCGAGGGCCTGCTTCACGCGGTCCGTGTCCTCGCGGTACTTCACCACCGCGCCGAGCGTCCTCGCCGCGGTCTCCAGGTCGAGCTCGTCGACCCCGAGTCGCTGCAGCGCACGCGCCCAGTCGAGTGTCTCCGCCACCCCGGGCGGCTTGAGCAGCTGCTCGTTCCGCAGCCGCTGCACGAGGCCCACCACCTGCTCGGCGAGCTGCTGGCTGACGTCCGGGAGCCGACTGCGCACGATCGCCACCTCGCGCTCGAGGCCGGGGTGGTCGATCCAGTGGTAGAGGCAGCGGCGCTTGAGGGCGTCGTGCAGCTCGCGCGTGCGGTTGGAGGTGAGCACCACCGTCGGTGGCGTGGCCGCCGCGACCGTGCCGAGCTCGGGGATGCTCACCGACCAGGTCGAGAGCACCTCGAGCAGGAACGCCTCGAACTCGTCGTCGGCGCGGTCCACCTCGTCGACCAGCAGCACCGACGGCGTCTCGCGCAGGGCCTGCAGCACCGGCCGCGCGAGCAGGAACCGCTCGTCGAACAGCGACTTCTCCGCCTCGCTGGCGTCCAGCTCGCCGGCCTTGGTGGCCGCCTCCAGCGTGCGCAGGTGCAGGATCTGGCGCGGGAAGTCCCAGTCGTAGAGCGCCTGGCTGGCGTCGATCCCCTCGTAGCACTGCAGCCGGATCACCGGCACCCCTGCGACCTGGGCGAGCGCCTCGGCCAGGGCCGTCTTGCCGGTGCCGGGCTCGCCCTCGAGCAACAGCGGCCGCTGCATGCCGTGCGCGAGGAAGACCACCGTGGCCAGGTCGTCGTCGGCCAGGTAGCCGGTGCTCTCGAGGGCGGCCAAGACCGCCTGAGGAGAAGTGAGCTCCATGTGGCGAGGCTACTCAGGCGCGGGTTGGCCCCCGGTTGGCCTGTCCACGTCGCGCCCGCTGGCGAGGTCGCCACACTCCACCAGCGTGACGTGGTGGGCACCCAGGTAGGTGCGCGCACCCTGGTCACCCTCGGCAGACTCGATCACGCCGGCCCAGTGGTCACGGCCGATCAGGACCGGGTGGCCGGGTGTCCCGCCGTACGCCGCTCGCGCGAGCACGCCCTCGGTGTCGGGCTGGTCCAGCAGGCGGCGTACGACGTCGGCGCCCACGTCCGGGAGGTCCACCAGGCTCACCAGGCAACGAGTGGCGTCGCCGTGCAGGAGGTGGGCGAGGCCGACCGAGAGCGAGGAGCCCATCCCCTCCTCCCAGTCCGGGTTGACCACGATCGTCACGTCGTGGGCGTCGAGCAGCGGCCTGGCCTCGTCGGCGGCGGCGCCGAGCACGACCACGACGTGGTCGCAGTCCGCGAGCGTGTCGACGGCGTGCACCAGCCACCCGTCGACCAGCGCCTTGGGCATCCCCATCCGGCGCCCGGCACCGGCGGCCAGCAGCAGTCCCGTCGTGGTCACGGGGACCATCCTGCCGGTCAGACGGTCAGGCGCTCGTCCCAGTCGATCCGGTGACCCGACATCCAGGCGGTGTTCTTCTCGGTGACGGCGTAGCGGAAGACCAGCCGCAGCACGACCTCCTGGAACCGCCGACCGATCCGGCCGGGGATCTTCGAGCTGCCGCTGCGCTCACCCACCGCCACGATCTTCTCCACCCGCGCGCGCCGCGACGTCTCGTACGCCGCCAGCGCGGCCGGGACGTCGGGGGAGTCCCGCAGGGCCTGGGCGAGGACCACCGCGTCCTCGAGCGCCATCGAGGCACCCTGGCCCGAGCTCGGCGACGGAGCGTGTGCGGCGTCGCCGATCACCACCATGCGGTCGCGGGACCACGTCGGCACGTGCGGCAGGTCGTAGGTGTTGTCGCCCGCGAGCTCCAGCTGCCCGTGCCGGATCAGCTCGGCGGCCGGACCCGCGTCCTCGCGGACCAGGTCGAGGAGCCACCTCTGCCACTGCTCGTCGGTGGTCGTCTGCCGTTCCTCACGGCTGATCTCGTCCCGCGGCACGTTGGCGAACCAGACCACGTCACCGGCCGGCGTCGGGTGGGCGCCGATGAACGCGCGGCTGCCGAACACGAAGTGCCACGCCTCGGGCTCGAGGGTCCCGGCCACGGGTGTCGCCCGGGTGATGCCGCCGAAGTTGGTCAGGCCGACGTAGCGGCCCGCAGGCGCGGCGGGGTCGATCGTGCGTCGTACGAGCGAGTGGACGCCGTCCGCCCCGACCAGGACGTCGCCGTGCACCGTCGCGCCGTCCTCGAGGGTGGCGCTGACGCCGTCGGGACCACCGGCCACGCTGACGACGCGGGCACCGCGGCGCACCTCGACGCCACGCCGCTCGGCCTCCTCGGCCAGGAGGACCGCGAGTCGCGACCGCTTCATCGTCAGGGCGACCGTGCCGTCGTCGAGCGGCACGCCGAGGGAGAGCCGGCCGAGCAGACGTCCGGTCGCGCCGTACATCGCGTTGCGCCGGGAGGAGAAGCCCGCCTCGCGGGCCAGGTGCAGGGCTCCGACGGTGTCCAGCGCATCCAGCCCGTTGGGGCTCACCGTGAAGTAGGACCCCGCCTCCGGATCCGGGTCCGCGCGTCGCTCGAGGACGACCGACTCGATGCCGGCGCGCTGCAGGGCCAGTCCCAGGGCCGGGCCGGCGACCCCGCCTCCCACGATCACTACCCGCATGGCGCTACCCTTTCTTACGAAGATCGTATCTTTCGATATTCGAAAGGATAAGCCTGTGTCGAGATCACGTCAAACCGTGGTGGCCGAGCTCGGCGACGCACTGCAGCGCTACCAGCGCAGCGTCCAGGCGTTCGACGACACCGCCGCACGCCACCTCGGCATCGGCCCGGCCGACCTCCGCTGCCTGGACTGGCTCGTCGACGGCCCCAAGACGGCGGGGCAGCTCTCCGAGGCGACCGGACTGCGGCCCGCTGCGACGACAGCGATGATCGACCGCCTGACGGTCAAGGGCTTCGTCGAACGGATCGCCTCCGACACCGACCGCCGCCAGGTCCTGGTGCAGATGACGAAGGCCGGTCAGGAGCAGGCATGGGCGATCTACGGGCCGCTCGCCGACGAGGGTCCCCGGCTGCTCGCGCGCTTCACCGTGGCCGAGCTGGAGCGGATGCTCGAGCAGTTCGAGGAGATGCGCGCCGTCACCGACCGGCACCGCGAGCGGCTCCGGGCCGGCGCCCAGCCACCCACGGACAGCCTCAGCTGAAGCGTTCGATGCGCGGGAGCTTGGGGACGTCCAGCTCGCCCTTGCGGAGCCGGTAGACCTGCAGGCGGAGGTCGAAGTACTTCTCGGACTCCCCGACCCACTCCATCCCGATCGACCGGGCGGTGCCGGCACCCCGCTCGTTGCGAGGGCGGACGACGGCGAAGAGCTCCTCGACGCCGGAGTCGAAGGCATAGTGCGCGACGGCGTGGCCGGCCTCGGCGGCCAGACCCTGGCCCCACACCTCGGGCGCGAGCTGCCAGCCGATCTGCAGGTCGTCGCGTCCGGGCGGCAGTGGAAGGAGTACGGCGCTGCCCACCAGCGCCCCGGTGTCGCTCAGCTCGAGAGCCCAGCGGCCGGCCGGATCAGGCAGCTCCTCGGCGAGCCAGCCGGCGATGACCTGCTCCATGCTCGCCACGTCCGGAACCCTGCCCATCGCCGGGCTCAGCCACTTGGTGACCTGGTCCGAGCCGTAGATCGCGAGCGCCGCCTCGGCGTCCTCGGTCGACCACGGGCGGAGCTCGAGTCGGGGGCTGTGGATGCGCTGTCCGTCGATCGTCACGCGGTGCTCGGCCATGCTCTCCAGAACCCGGACGACGGGTCGCCCATTCCCACGAATGTCGCGTCAGCACTCGCACAGGTGTTCGAACCAGGCGTAGGGTGGACGCCATGACCGTCGACTTCCAGGCTTCGCTGTTCGAGGGCGCCACCGTGGGGGTGGGCCCGCTCGCCGGTCGGGTGCAACGCACCGAGCTCACCCGCGGGGCATGGGTGGATGTGCTGCCCGGCTGGTTCGAGGGCGCCGACTCCGTGTTCGAGGACCTCGTGCACGACGTGCCGTGGCGCGCCGAGGAGCGTCCGATGTACGACGGGATCGTGGCTGTCCCGCGGCTGCTGCACACCTACGGCGTCGGTGAGGAGCTCCCCCACCCCGCGCTGACGGAGGCCCGGGAGGCGCTCTCGGCGTACTACCTGCCCGAGCTGGGCGAGCCCTTCGTGACCGCCGGCTGCTGCTACTACCGCGACGGACAGGACTCGGTCGCGTGGCACGGCGACAACATCGGGCGCGGCCGGTCCCAGGACACGATGGTCGCGATCGTGTCGTTCGGCTCGCCGCGCAAGCTGCAGCTCCGACCGGTCGGTGGCCACGTCGAGGTCAGCCACGCTCTCGGCCACGGCGACCTGATCGTGATGGGCGGCTCCTGCCAGCGCACCTGGGAGCACGCCGTGCCGAAGACGGCTCGACCGGTCGGCCCCCGGATCAGCGTGCAGTTCCGGCCGCGCAACGTCTTCTGACGAGGCCCGGCGAAAACTCAGAGGTTGTTGCGGGCCCAGGTCATCAGCTGGTTGAGCACCGGCATCAGCGCCTTGCCCGGCTCGGCCAGCTGGTAGCGCACGCCCACGGGCGGACCCTCGTCGACCACTCGGAGCACCAGCCCCGCCGCGGTCAGCTCGGACAAGCGGTCGGAGAGCACCGAGTCGCTGATGCCACCCAGCGCCCTGCGGATCTCGGAGAATCCCGCGGGGCCGGTCATCAGGGTGCCGAGGATGACGCCGTTCCACCGCTTCCCCAGGAGTGAGAAGGCGTCGCTGAGCGCAGCGTCGCACTGCGGTGCGACGTGCTCCTCCGCTGCGTCCTGGGCCACGACCGAAGTATAGGAACACGCGCCGTCCGTGGCCCCGGGAACAAGACTTCTCTCAGACATGTTACTTTTAAAATACTAGTAACATCCGAATGAGAAGGGATTGCCATGTCACTGTTCCGCCTGGACGCCAGCATCAAGATCGAGGGTTCCGCCAGCCGCGAGATCGCCGACGTCGTCGAGGAGCACTGGGTCTCCCACCACCCCGGGGACGACGTCGTACGCCGCCACATCGGCACCGAGCCGCTGCCCTCCGACGCCTGGGCCAATGCGGTGACCGGTGGGATGACCCCCGAGGCGGACCGCACCGACGCCCAGCGCGCGGCCGTGGCCCTCGCCGCCCAGCTGGCAGACGAGCTGCTCGAGGCCGACGCAGTGCTGCTCGCGGTCCCGCTCTACAACTTCGGCGTCTCCCAGCACATCAAGACCTGGATCGACCTCGTGGTCACCGACCCCCGCGGCCAGGCTGGTCCGCTGTCTGGCCGGCAAGCCGCTCGTGCTCGCCACCGTGCGCGGCGGGGCCTACGGCGAGGGCACCCCGCGCGAGGGCTGGGACCACTCGACGGCGTACCTGCGCCGGATCCTGGAGGACGTGTGGGGTGCCGACCTGACCGTCGTCGAGCGCGAGTTCACGCTCGTGGGCGTCAACCCCGCGCTGGACGAGTTCACCGACCTCGCCCGCCAGATCCACACCGAGGCGCTCTCGGCCGCCGACGAGGCCGGACGGGTGCTGGCCAAGGCCTCCTGAGGCTGGTTCACCGGTTCCACCTCAGCGACGCACCCGACGGATCCGGATCGGGCCCTTGGCGGTGGCGAGGTCGACGACCTCGCCACCCTGGGTGATCTCGACCTCGCCCGCCGCCACGAGCCGGGCCGCGGCCTGCCGGGTCGGCTCCATCAGGTCGCGCCACCCGGTCGCGGTGCCGAGCGAGCGCGCGGCGTCGGACGGACAGATGGTCTTGCCGGGATCGCGCTCCTCGAGCAGGTCGAGGATCGTCTGCTCGATGGTGCTGTCGGAGGGAGCCCGGGTCACGGGTCGAGTCTCTCGCTCGGTCGGGTGACCTGCCAGCCCCACCGGATCGTCGGCTGCACAGGGATCAGCCGACGTTGTCGGCACGGGCCTCGAGGTCGGCCTTCATCCTCGTCAGCGTGCGCTTGATGTTGCGGCGCTGGAAGTCGGAGAACAGCCGGCCCCCGGTAGCCGTCTTGTCGAAGATCGCGGCGACCCAGTCCGGCCAGCCCTGGCGGAGGTCGGCCCAGGACTCCGTGACGAGCGTGCCGCCCTCGGTCGGCTCGAAGGTGTAGGTCCACGTGGCGATGCCGCCCGGGATGAACGGCTTGCGCGGGCCGATCTTGCGCACGTCGAAGGCGAAGCGGCGACCCGGGTCGGCGGCCGTGACCACGCACTCGGTCGTCCACCGGGCTCGCCCGCGCTTGTTGGTGCCGTTGAAGACCTCACCCACCTCGAGAGTGCGCCCTCCGGCGGTCAACGGAGCACCGGTGTTCTCGGGGCTCCAGCGCGGCATCTGGGTCGGGTCGGCGACCTGGTCGTAGATGGTCTGCGCGTCGGCGTCGATCACGACACTGTCGCTCACCTGCATGTCGCGGCCCACGGTGCTCCTCGTCGTCGTCGCTGAAGTGACCGAGCCTAGGCGCTTCGGTAGAGTGCACGGCGCAGAGGGGTTCGGCGGGTCAGTGGTGGGGTGACGCGCAGTCACTTCCCGCACCCGGAGAACCCATGCAGAGCCCGACCGGCGACAAGCCCTCCACCACCACCGCGAGCGGCCCGCCTCGCACCGGCTACCGCACCCTGCTCGCCAGCGCCGACACCTCGTTCGTCGTGCTCGCGGCCGCCGCCCGGCTGCCCACCGCGATGCTGCCGCTCGGGATCCTGCTCTACGTCGCCGACCGCACCGGGTCCTACGGCTCCGGCGGACTGGCCGTCGCGGCGCTCAGCATCGGCGGCGGGATCGGTGGCCCGCTCGTCGGGATGGCGGCCGACCACGCCGGTCAGCGGATCGTCGCCCTCGGGGCGACCCTGGTGCAGGTCCTCGGCCTCACCGCCCTCCTGGTGATCAGCGACTCCGCCGGCCTGGGAGTCGTGCTCGTCGCTGCTGCCGCCGTGGGCCTCGCCAACCCCCAGGCGGGCGCGATGGCGCGCAGCCGCTGGGCCTCCATGGCCAAGGGCCGGACGGACAGAGGCTCCTACACCGCCACCGCGATGGCCTGGGAGGGTGCCGTCGACGAGACCTCCTTCGTCGTCGGACCCGTGCTGGTGGGCACCGTGGCAGGCGTGGTCTCGCCGACCGCGGCGCTGGTCCTCGCCCTGGTCCTGGCGGCCACCACCCAGTCGGCGTTCGGCGCGCACCGCAGCGCCCTGCCCGGACGGACGCCCGCAGGTCGCCTCCAGGACGAGGCCCGGGCGCCCCTGCCGCTGGCCCGGTTCACCTGCCTGCTCCTCGCGATGGGAGCGGTCGGCGTGGTCTTCGGGGCCACCCAGACCGGTGTGGCCGCACGGATGGCCGAGAACGGGACGGCCGGTCTCACCGGTCCGGTGTACGCCGCACTGGGGGTCGGTTCGGCCGTGGCCGGCCTGCTCACGACCCGTCTGCCCGCCGCCTTCACGCTGCCGGCCCGGATCGCCCTGGGCGGTGCGCTGCTCGTCCTCGCTGGACTGCTCACCGCACCCGCCCAGCACGCGGCCCTGCTCGCAGCCGGCTGCCTGCTGCTGGGGATCGCCCTCGGGCCGGTGCTGGTCAGCTGCTACGCCCTGGCCGAGCACCTGGCTCCCCCGGGCTGGGCAACCACCACGATGACGGCGCTCGCCACCTCCAACGTGGTGGGCGTCGCCGCCGGGGCCGCCGTGGCCGGGGTGCTCGTCGACCAGGTCTCCCCCGGTGCGGCGCTGCTGGTGAACTGCGCGGCCGGCGTGCTCGTGCTGGTGTCGGGTGTGCTGGCCGGCATCCTGCGAGAGACCGAACCCGCCGGCGTCTAGGCACGCGACAAGGCCCCGGATCCGAAGATCCGGGGCCTTGTCTGCGAGCTAGCGCGTTGCTGGGGGGACTCAGAAGTCCATCCCGCCCATGCCGCCCATGTCGCCACCGCCGGGCATGGCCGGAGCCTTCTCCGGCTTGTCGGCCACGACGGCCTCGGTGGTGAGGAACAGCGCGGCGATCGACGCGGCGTTCTGCAGTGCCGAGCGGGTCACCTTGGCCGGGTCGGGGATGCCGGCAGCGAGCATGTCGCCGTACTCCCCGGTGGCCGCGTTGAGACCGTGGCCGACCGGGAGACCGGCGACCTTCTCCGCGACGACGCCACCCTCGAGACCGGCGTTGATCGCGATCTGCTTGAGCGGAGCCGCGAGCGCGACCTTGACGATGTTGGCACCGGTGGCCTCGTCGCCGACGAGCTCGAGCTTCTCGAACGCGTTGACTCCGGCCTGCACCAGGGCGACGCCACCTCCGGCGACGATGCCCTCCTCGACGGCAGCCTTCGCGTTGCGAACGGCGTCCTCGATGCGGTGCTTGCGCTCCTTGAGCTCCACCTCGGTGGCAGCGCCGACCTTGATCACCGCAACACCGCCGGCCAGCTTGGCCAGGCGCTCCTGCAGCTTCTCGCGGTCGTAGTCGGAGTCGCTCTTCTCGATCTCGTTGCGGATCTGGTTGACGCGACCGGCGATCTGGTCGGCGTCACCGGAACCCTCGACGATGGTGGTCTCGTCCTTGGTGACGACGACCTTGCGGGCCTGGCCGAGCAGCTCGATGCCGGCCGACTCGAGCTTGAGGCCGACGTCCTCGGAGATGACCTGGCCACCGGTGAGGATCGAGATGTCCTGCATCATCGCCTTGCGACGGTCACCGAAGCCCGGAGCCTTGACGGCGACGGACTTGAAGGTGCCGCGGATCTTGTTCACGACGAGCGTGGACAGGGCCTCGCCGTCGATGTCCTCGGCGATGATCAGCAGCGGCTTGCCGCTCTGCATGACCTTCTCGAGCAGCGGGAGCAGGTCCTTGACCGTCGAGACCTTCGAGTTCGCGATCAGGATGTAGGGGTCGTCGAGGACGGCCTCCATGCGCTCCGGGTCGGTCATGAAGTACTGCGAGATGTAGCCCTTGTCGAAGCGCATCCCCTCGGTCAGCTCGAGGTCCAGCCCGAAGGTGTTGGACTCCTCGACCGTGATGACGCCTTCCTTGCCGACCTTGTCCATCGCCTCGGCGATGGCCTCGCCGACGGTGGCGTCCGCAGCGGAGATCGAGGCGGTCGCCGCGATCTGCTCCTTGGTCTCGACGTCCTTGGCCATCCCGAGCAGCTGGGCGGAGACGGCCTCGACGGCCTTCTCGATGCCACGCTTGAGCTCCATCGGGTTGGCGCCGGCAGCGACGTTGCGCAGACCCTCGCGCACCATCGCCTGGGCGAGCACGGTGGCCGTCGTCGTGCCGTCACCGGCGACGTCGTCGGTCTTCTTGGCAACTTCCTTGACGAGCTCGGCCCCGATCTTCTCGTACGGGTCCTCCAGCTCGATCTCCTTGGCGATGCTCACACCATCGTTGGTGATGGTGGGCGCGCCCCACTTCTTCTCGAGGACGACGTTGCGCCCCTTCGGACCGAGCGTGACCTTGACCGCGTCGGCGAGAATGTTCATTCCTCGCTCGAGCCCGCGGCGGGCCTCCTCGTTGAAAGCAATCAGCTTCGGCATGGCTTCTGGTGATTCCTCACGCTCAAAAGATTGGTGGCCGCTTCGTCGCCCGCGACGGACGGTCCGGGCTGACCCGACAGACCCTTCCCGTCGGCGCCTTCGAACCTCGACTCAGACGGCCATGGTTCGGTGCTGCTTCTGTCACTCTCGGTAGGAGAGTGCCAACTGCATTTTTAGCACTCGCCCCTAGCGAGTGCAAACGTCGGGGTCGCCTCGCGGGAAGCTCAGACGACCGTCTCGTCGTCCAGCTCCGCCGCGATGGCTTCCTCGCGTCCGGGCGCCAGCCGCGAGTGGGTCCGGCCGTAGACGAAGTAGATGACCAGACCGACGACCAGCCAGGCGAGGAACCGCAGCCAGGTCTCGACGGCCAGGCTCGCCATCAGGGCGACGCAGGAGACCGCGGAGACGATCGGCAGGACCGGCACCGAAGGCGTCTTGAACGGGCGTTCCATCCTCGGCTTCGTACGCCGCAGCACGATCACCGCGATGGCCACGACGACGAACGCGAACAGGGTCCCGATGCTCACCATCTCGGCGAGGGTGGCCAGCGGCACGAAGGCACCGAGCACGCACACCACGGCGGTGGTGGCCAGGGTGATCCGGATCGGGGTGTGGAACTTCGGGTGGATCTGCCCGACCGAGGGCGGCAGCAGGCCGTCCCGGCACAGCGCGAACCCGATCCGGCCCATCGCGACGATGTCGACCAGGATCACCGAGCTCAGACCGGCGATCGCCGCGATGTTGATCAGGATCGAGGCCCAGCCCATCCCCACCTGGTCGAAGGCGTCGGAGATCGGGGCGCCCTCGGAGAGGTCGGTGTAGTTGACCATCCCGGTCAGCACCAGGCAGACCCCGAGGTAGAGCACCGTGCAGATGACCAGCGTGCCGATGAGTCCGCGCGGCATGTCCTTGGCGGGGTTCTTGGTCTCCTCACCGAGGTTGGCCACCGCCTCGAAGCCGCTGTAGGCGAAGAACACGACGGCGGCGGCCACGAAGACACCGGTGACGCCGAACGACGCCGGCTCGATCCCGCTGATCGCCTGCCACAGGGGCTGCTTCACCCCACCCACGCCCTCTCCCGGCTGGCTCGGCGGGATCCACGGGATCAGGTTGGAGGCCTTGACGAAGAAGGCGCCGAAGAGGATCACGAAGATGCAGACGCTGACCTTGATCACGACGAGCGAGTTGGTGACCAGCTTGGACTCGCGGATGCCGACGGCGGCGATGATGCCCAGCACGAGGGCGATGGCGACCGCCCCGAGGTTGACCACGGAGTTCTCCTCGCCGAAGAACGCCTCGGGCAGCCCGAACAGCTGCTGGAGGTAGCCCGACCAGCCGCGCGAGACGACGGCGGCGCCGAGGGCGAACTCGAGGATCAGGTCCCAGGCGATGATCCACGCGAAGATCTCGCCGATCGTCGTGTAGGCGTAGGTGTAGGAGCTCCCGGCCGTCGGCACGGCAGCGGCGAGCTCGGCGTAGCAGATGGCCGCCAGCATGCTCACCACACCGGCGATGGCGAAGGAGAGCACGATCGCGGGTCCGGCGTGGTTCTTCGCCTCGACGCCGGTCAGCGTGAAGATGCCCGTGCCGATCACGATGCCGATCCCGAAGCCCATCAGGTCCCACGAGCTCAGGCTCTTGCTCAGCCGAGCGTGGTGCTCTCCGCTGCCTTCGTCGTTCTGGTGGATGACGGTCTCGACATCCTTGGTCCGGGTAATTCCGGTCTTCGCCGTTTTGTCAGCCACGTCTCCACCTTGTCGTTGCCGAACTCAACCTGTCCAGTCATCCAGACCTGATCGGGCCTCCACAGCGACCACGACATCGAGAAGTTACCCAGCCGCGGTGCGTTCGTAACGCGGGACGACGCACACCGGTCAGCGAGCGGCGAGCCGCGCGGCCACCAGGGCGGCGAAGACGTCCGCGTTTCCGGGCAGCACCTCGAGGTAGAGACCGGGCTCGGTCACCTCGAGCTCGCTCACCGCCAGGCGTGCCGTCGTCCAGGCGCATCATGGTCGACGCGCGCGTAGTCGAGCTGCTCGCCGAGCACCTTGCCGGCCACCTCGACCGTACGGCGCGCCAGCTCGGCCGCCTCGTCGTCGAGAGGAACGGCGACCGTCGTGCCGCCGTACTGCTCGTGCACCCGGATCTCACCCGCTGCGGGCACCTTGCGCGCCTGCGAGACGACGACCCCGTCGATCACGAAGACCGAGGTCTCCCCCTCGGTGCGCACCGAGTCGACCAGCGGCTGCACCACCCACGGGCCCGGCCAGAGGCCGGACTCGTCGAGCCCTCTCGGCCCGCCGTCGGTGTCGTCGAAGACCACGACGCCGCGTCCCCCGGCACCCACGCACGGCTTCACCACCGCGGGGTGGCACTCCGCGATCGCCGCCGGCAGGTCCTCCTCGCTCTCGACGACCACGGTGGGGACCACCGACACCCCTTCGGCCGCCAGCTGCGGCAGGTAGGACTTGTCGGTGTTCCAGGCGAAGACGTCCGCCGAGTTGAGCAACCACGGCAGCGACCGGGCCCAGGCCAGGAACTCCTCGCGCCGGGTCTCGTAGTCCCACGTCGAGCGGACGGCCACCAGACCGGTCGACCAGTCGACGTCCGGGTCGTCCCAGACCACCCAGCGGGCGTCGATCCCGCGGGCTGCCAGAGCGGGAAGCAGGTGGTTGGTCCCGGCGTACTCCTCACCATCGGGGAGGGCCGAGCAGGTGGCGAGGAGGACCGACGTCATGGAGTCACCCTGACACGGCCGGAGGGTCAGTCGGCCAGCTCGGGTGGGAAGCCACCGGTCGCGATCGGTCCCCAGCGCTCGATGGTCACGCGGATGAGGGACTTGCCCTGGTCGCGCATCGCCTGGCGGTACTCGTCCCAGTCGGGGTGCTCGCCGGAGATGCTGCGGAAGTAGTCGACGAGCGGCTCGACCGAGTCCGGGAGGTCGAGCACCTCGGCGGTCCCGTCGAGCTGCACGTAGGCGCCGTCCCAGTCGTCGCTGTGGATCAGCACCGTCACCGCGGGCTCACGCCTGAGGTTGGCGACCTTGGCGCGCTGGGGGTAGGTCGAGATGACCACCCGCCCCTGCTCGTCGACGCCGCACGTGACCGGCGAGACCTGCGGACGCCCGTCCTTCCGGGTGGTCACCAGGGTGGCGTGGTGCCGCGGACGCACGAAGTCGAGCAGCTCGTCCCGCTCGACGCGGTCAGTGGTGGCGAGGTTGCGTGGCATGCCCGCCAGTCTGCCGGATGGACGGTTTCACGAGGTACCTAGTGAAACCGCAGGCTCAGCCGCCCGCGACGGCCGGGATGATGCTGATCTGGGTGCCCTCGGGCGTGGGGCTCTGCAGGCCCTCGATGAAGCGGACGTCGTCGTTGCCGACGTAGACGTTCACGAACCGGCGCAGCTCGCCGGAGTCGTCGAGCACGCGCGCCTTGATGCCGTTGTGGTTGGCCTCGAGGTCGTCGAGCACCTCGGCGAGGGTGGTGCCCTCGGCCGTGACCTCGGACGATCCGTCCGTGTAGTTGCGCAGGATGGTCGGGATCCGGACGCTGACGCTCATGGGGTGGTGCCTCCTCGAGATCGGGAAGTGACGGGTCAGTGAGTGAGGGTCAGACGATGCCGCTGGCGGTGAAGGCGGCGTACGACGGTTCGATGGTGGCCGCGGCCCCCACCCGGTCCGAGATGGAGTCCAGGGTCTTGAGCCCGTGGCCGGTGTTGATCACGACGGTCTCCAGGGAGGTGTCGAGCTGGCCGGTCTCGACGAGCTTCTTCAGCACGCCGACCGTGGTGCCACCCGCCGTCTCGGTGAAGACGCCCTCCGTCCGAGCCAGCAGCACGATCGCGTCGCGGACCTGGTCGTCGTCGATGTCCTCGACCGCGCCTCCGGTCTCCCGGCAGATGTCGAGCACGTAGATGCCGTCGGCCGGGTTGCCGATCGCCAGGCTCTTGGCGATCGTGTCCGGCTTCACGGGGCGGATCGCGTCGATGCCGGCCTTGTAGGCGACCGAGACCGGGGAGCAGCCGGTGGCCTGCGCGCCGTACACCTTGTAGGGCTTGTCCTCGACGAGCCCGAGCGTGATCAGCTCCTGGAACGCCTTGTGCACCTTGGTCAGCTGGGAGCCGGACGCGACCGGGATGACGATCTGGTCGGGCAGCCGCCAGCCGAGCTGCTCGGCGATCTCGTAGCCCAGGGTCTTGGAGCCCTCGGCGTAGTAGGGCCGCACGTTGACGTTGACGAACGCCCAGCCGTCCTCCTCGCCCGCGATCTCCGAGGCGAGGCGGTTGACGTCGTCGTAGTTGCCGTTCACCGCGACGAGGTTCTCGGTGTAGATGGCGGAGTTGACCTGCTTGGGCGTCTCGAGGTTCGAGGGGATGAACACGACGGTCTTGATGCCGGCCCTGGCGCCGGCGGCGGCCACGGCGTTCGCCAGGTTGCCGGTCGAGGGACAGGCGAACACCTTGCTGTGGAACTCCGTGGCAGCGCTCAGCGCGCAGGCGACGACGCGGTCCTTGAAGGAGTTGGTCGGGTTGGTGGAGTCGTCCTTGACCCAGAGGTTCTCGATGCCGAGCTCGCGGCCGAGGTTGTTCGCCTTGAGCAGGCGGGTGAAGCCGGGCTCCATGTTGGGGCTCTGCTCGATGTCGTCAGGGACCGGGAGCAGCGCCTTGTAGCGCCAGATGTTGCGGGGGCCGGCCTCGATCTGCTCGCGGGTCACGGCCGGGAAGGCGTAGGCGACCTCGAGGGGACCGAAGCACTCCGGACACGCGTAGTGGGGACCCAGGGCGACCTGGTGGCCGCACTCGCGGCAGGCCAGCCCGGTGGCGTTGCCGAAGGCACCCTCACGCAGGGTGGTGTCGGCCGGGGCAGCTGCCTGGTCGGTTGCGATGCTCAAAGGAGGCCTCCTTCTCATCTTCCCCGGGCCGACTCTCGGCCAACGGGACGGATTTGGCACCGCACCTGAGCGTGTCCGATCGGATCGGAGGCTTGCTCAGGCGGTTGCCGGGACTTCAACGGGCCGTTCCCTCAGTCCCTCTCGATGAGCTGTCCTCACCCTAGGTAGGCGCCTCGGGATGCGCACCTCGGTCCCGACATGCGAGACGGTCATCTCACTCCGTGGTCGAATCTCAGGCGCGGGCGGCCTTGATGTCCGCGCGCATCTCCCGCAGCAGGTCGAGTACGCCGCCGGGGCCGGCCACCACGATGTCGGCCATGTCCGCGAGCGCGTTCTGCTCGTCGGACGCCGAACAGACCAGGAGGCCCGGGTAGCCGTCCGACCGCAGCTCCTGGACCGCCTTGAACGCCTCGACGTCACCGAGGTCGTCACCGCAGAAGGCCACGGCCTTGGCACCGAGCTCCTCGACCAGCCGACGCACGGCGGCACCCTTGTTCATCCCGTGGGCCCGGATCTCGATGACGGAGCGGCCCGGCTCCACGTCCATCTCGTGGCTCTTCGCCGCCTCGGTGAGGATCGGCAGCAGTCGTTCGTAGGCCGCGTCGGGGTCCTCGAGGCGACGGGTGTGCACCGCCACGGCAAGACCCTTCTCCTCGATCCACGCACCGACGGCCTCGGCGCGGCGGAGCAGCCGGGGCAGCTCGCTGATGAACGTGGCCAGCCCGCGCGGCGGCTTGGGCGAGATCACCCGGCGGTCGGTCGAGGTCCACCGCTCGTTGCCGTACTGCCCGAGGACGAACAGCTCCCGGCCGGTGTCGCCGATCGCGTTGCCGACCTCCTCGAGCCCGCCGAGGGCCAGCACCTGGCGGGCCGGGCGACCCGTGATCACCGCGATGGCACGCACCTGGGCGGCGAAGTCGACGAGCACCTCGGGTGCGTCCGGGTGGATGTGCGCGGACTCCGGATCGTCCACGATCGGGGCCAGGGTGCCGTCGAAGTCGAGTCCCACGACGAGGTCGTCCGCGGCGCGGACGAGCGCGGCGTACTCCCGCTCACCGCTGGTCGAGCCGAACTCCATGGACGCCACTGTTCCATGTCCGGCCCGGGTGCAGTCCCGGGCTACCCCCGGTAGTCGTCGGTCAGGATGACCGTGAGCCGGTCGAAGCTCATCGGGTCCTCGGCCGGCTTGACCTTCTTGATGCCCAGGTCGGCAGCGAGCGCCTTGCCGGCGGCCTTCAGGCGGGGCGGGTAGTAGACCGTGGTCCCGTCGACGGTGCCGTACCAGTTGTCCGAGCCCACGACGTTCCAGCCGCCGGCCGTCGCCTTGCCGGCCACGCCGCCGGCCAGCCCCTTGGTGCGGGTGTTGTTGAAGACCGTGACCAGCACGTCGCCGCGCTTGATCGGCTTCACCTTGGGCTTCGGCTTGGCGGTCACGGTCGGGGTCGGCGCCTCCGAGGCCGTCGGAGCAGTCGTCGGCGTGTTGTGGGCCGGCGTGGCCTCGTCACCGGGCGGCTGGTCGGGGTCGTTGGCGATGAACACCAGGCCCGCGACGGCGACGGCGGAGATGCACAGGGCGAGCAGACGCGTCGGGAGCACCACTCCGCGCTCGTCGCGGACACGACCGAACATGGTGGTCACTCCGAGAGGTCGAAACCGAGCCGGCGTGCGGAACGCTGGCGCTGACGGGTGGCGCGCAGGCGACGCAGGCGACGGACCAGCAGCGGGTCGTGGACGAGCGCCTCGGGCCGGTCGATCAGGGCGTTGAGGACCTGGTAGTAGCGCGTGGAGGACATGTCGAACTTCTCCCGGACCGCCTGCTCCTTGGCCCCGGCGTACTTCCACCACTGCCGCTCGAAGTCGAGCATGGCCGCATCACGCTCGGAGAGCTCGCCGGCGCCATCCGGCTGGGAGTTGTTGAGCGCGTGGCTGGCGACCATCGTGACGACTCCTCGGGACCTGATGGGGGTGCTGGTCGCCCTCATCATAGGCGAGGACTTACAACGATGTCATTTGATGGACGGCGTGGCGCTCACCGGTGCCCGAGTCGTCACCGGGGATAGCGTGCGGTGCATGGAGACGATCCGATGGGGCGTGCTGGCACCGGGGCGGATCGCCCACAAGTTCGCGGCAGACCTGGCGCTCGTCCCCGACGGTGAGCTGGTGGCAACGGGATCGCGGACCCTCGATCGCGCCAGCGCCTTCGCGAGCGAGCACGGCGGGGCGGCGTACGGCTCCTACGCGGAGCTGCTGGCCGACCCGGCCGTCGACGTGGTGTACGTCGCCTCCCCGCACGCCCTCCACGACGAGCACACGCGGATGGCCCTGGCCGCCGGCAAGGCGGTGCTCTGCGAGAAGCCGATGACGCTCGACGCCGACTCCACTGCTGCGCTGTTCGACGAGGCCGCGGCGCGTGGGCTGTTCCTGATGGAGGCGATGTGGTCGGCCTGCAACCCGGTGATCCGCAAGCTCCTGTCGTTGTTGTCCGACGGCGAGCACGGCACGCCGCGCCAGGTGCACGCCGACATCGGCTTCGTGGTCGACGCCGACCCCTCCGACCGCTTGCTCGACCCGGCCATGGGCGCCGGGGCCATGCTGGACATGGGCATCTACCCGCTGACGTTCGCCCACCTCGTCCTCGGTGAGCCGGAGCGGCTGTCCGCGGTCGCGAACCTCTCCGAGTCGGGCATCGACCTCGACGTCGCCGTCGCCGGGCTCTACCCGGGCGGCGCGACCGCGGCGCTGACGGCCTCGATGACCTCGCAGTGCCCCGGGACGGCGACGATCGCGACCGAGACCGGTCTCTTCGAGCTCGAGGCCGGGTTCCACCACCCGCGCCGCGTGCGCTGGACCCGGCGCGGACCTGCCGCCGACGCGGACGGGGCCGCAGGTGACGGAGAGTGGATCGAGGGCGACGAGCCGGTCATCGGCCGGGGCTACGGCAACGAGATCGTCGAGGTCCACCGCTGCCTGCGCGCCGGTGCCCTGACCAGCGATCTCGTGCCCCCGGCGCAGACGATCTCGCTGATGCGGCAGCTGGACGACGTCCTCGCGCAGGTCGGCGTACCCGACCGCCGGTAGGGTCGGGGCGTGACTCGGAGCCAGAAGAAACGCACTGCCGCCGACCTCGTGGTCGTGGCCAACCGGCTCCCCTTCGACCGGGTCGTCGGAGACGACGGCGAGACCGGTTGGCGACGATCGCCCGGCGGACTGGTCTCCGCCCTGGAGCCGGTGATGCGGAAGAACAGCGGCGCCTGGATCGGCTGGCCGGGTGACACCGGTGAGGACCTGGACCCGTTCGAGGACGACGGGCTGACGCTGGTCCCGGTCAGCATGTCGGAGCAGGAGCACCAGGAGTTCTACGAGGGCTTCTCCAACGACACCCTGTGGCCGCTCTACCACGACCTGGTCGCCAAGCCGTCCTTCCACCGCGAGTGGTGGGAGTCCTACGTCACGGTCAACCAGCGGTTCGCCGACGCGGCGGCGAAGTTCGCCGCGGAGGACGCCGTCGTCTGGGTGCAGGACTACCAGCTGCAGCTGGTGCCCAAGATGCTGCGCGAGCTGCGCCCCGACCTGCGCATCGGCTTCTACCTGCACATCCCGTTCCCGCCGGCCGAGCTGTTCTCGCAGCTCCCCTGGCGCCGCCAGATCCTGGAGGGCCTGCTCGGCGCCGACCTGGTCGGCTTCCAGCTGCCCGGGGCGGCCCAGAACTTCGTCCGCCTGGTCCGGCAGCGCGTCGGCCACAAGACCCACCGCGACTCGGTCTACCTGCCCGACGGCCGCGTCGTACAGGCTCAGGCGTTCCCGATCTCGATCGACGCGGAAGGCTTCGAGGAGCTGGCCCGCTCCGAGCCGGTGGAGGCGCGCGCCGCGGAGATCCGACACGAGCTGGGCAACCCGACCAAGGTCTTCCTCGGCATCGACCGGCTCGACTACACCAAGGGCATCTACGCACGGCTCCGGGCGTTCAGCGAGCTCATCGCCGAGGGCGACCTCAGCGTCGAGGACGCCGTCTTCGTGCAGGTGGCGACACCGTCCCGCGAACGCGTCGACCAGTACCGCATCCTCCGGGACGACATCGACCGGCTCGTCGGCCGCATCAACGGCGACCTGGGCCGGATCGGTCGCCCGGCGATCTCCTACCTGCACTCGTCCTTCCCGCGCGAGGAGATGGCCGCCCTCTACCGCGCGGCGGACGTCATGGTGGTGACGCCGTTCCGCGACGGCATGAACCTCGTGGCCAAGGAGTACGTCGCCTGCCGGTTCGAGGACGACGGCGCGCTCGTGCTCTCGGAGTTCGCCGGCGCTGCCGGTGAGCTGCGGCAGGCCTTCCTGATCAACCCCTACGACATCAACGGCATGAAGGCGACGATGCTCGAGGCCTCCCGGGCCCAGCCCAAGGACCTCACCAGGCGGATGAAGGCGATGCGCAAGACCGTCCACGAGAACGACGTCGCCCACTGGGCCTCCACCTTCCTCGACGAGCTCTCCGGCTCGCAGCCCACCCACAGCAAGAACACCCGCCCGGCCAAGCGCTCCTGAATTGCGGGTAGTCCAGAGCAAACGGCCGGTCAGTCGCGTCTGGGACCGGCCGAACGATCTGGACTACCCGGGTCTCAGTGGCGCAGACCCGGGCAGGCTGGCAGGCTCGAAGGGTGCCGACACCTGACATCGAGAGCATCGAGGCCGAACGCGAGCGGATCCGGGCCGAGCACCTGCGACCACCTGGCGAGCGCCCGGAGTCCTCGGCACGGGGGCTGCACCACACCGCCCTGATCAGCAGCGACGTCGAGACGACCGTCCGCTTCTACCAGGGCGTCCTCGGCTTCCCGCTGACCGAGCTGATCGACAACCGCGACTACCCCGGCTCCTCGCACTTCTTCTTCGACATCGGCCACGGCAACCTGCTGGCGTTCTTCGACTTCCCGGGCCTCGACGTGGGCCCGTACGCCGAGGTGCTCGGCGGCCTCCACCACTGCGCCATCTCCGTCGACCCTGCGCGCTGGGACGGGCTCGTCCAGCGCCTCGAGGAGGCCGGCGTCGACCACGAGGTCCACAGCGGCGTCTCGGTCTACTTCCGTGACCCCGACGGCGCCCGGATCGAGCTCATCGCCGACCCGCTCGGCGAGATGTACGGGCAGCACGTCCTCTGACCTGGACCACAGAAGCGGGCGGGGTGCGCGGTCGATCGTGGGCGGGGCGACGGAACGGCGGGGCGACGGGGGCCGCGCCTCGAGCTCGCATCAAGGCGGGGCGTGGCGCGAGATGCGAGCGTCGGGAACGCGCAGACAGTCCGAGCGACACGGACCGGCCAGCGAGTCGAGGGGTGGGCAGCCGGCGGCCCCGACGGGCCGGCGCCCCGCGCACTCCTGGCCGCGCGCCCCGGACGCTCAGTCCCCCGTGTCGGTTCCCCGGGCCCGGTGCTTCTCGCCCTCGCCCTGCTCGATCGACACCGTCTCGCTCCTCATGCCGCCGGGCTGCATCAGCTGGGTGATCTCCGCCGCCAGGGAAGGGCCGAGCTCGCCCCAGCCCTCCTTGTAGCCGTAGACGGACCGCAGCGACTGGGCCGAGTAGTCGCCTCGGAAGATGTCCACGTCCTCCGCGGTGATCAGGCCCGGGTGGGCGACGCCGACGGACTCCGAGACCTTGACCAGCTCGTTGCGGAAGGTGCGGACGTACTGGGCGCAGCGCTCGGCCTTCGAGACCGGGTCGAGACCGTGCGCGAGCCAGGGGTCCTGGGTCGCGACGCCGGTCGGGCAACGGTCGGTGTGACACTTCTGCGACTGGATGCAGCCGATCGACATCATCGCCTCGCGGGCGACGTTGATCATGTCCGCGCCGAGCGCGAACGCGACCACCGCGTTGTCAGGCAGGCCGAGCTTGGCCGAGCCGATGAAGGTCACGTCGTCGGTGAGCCCCGCCTCCGCGAAGGTGCCGTAGACCCGGGAGAAGCCCATCCGGAAGGGCAGGGCGATCGAGTCGGCGAAGATCGGTGGAGAGGCACCGGTGCCGCCCTCGCCGCCGTCGATGGTGACGAAGTCGACGCCCCGGTCACCCCGAGCCATCAACCGGGTGAGCTCGTACCAGAAGCCCATCTCCCCGACCGCGCTCTTGATCCCCACCGGCACCCCGGTCTCGGCGGCGAGGAGCTCGACGAAGTCCAACAGGCCGTCCTCGTCCTTGAAGGCGCTGTGTCGCGAGGGGCTGGCGCAGTCCTGCCCCATCGGGATGCCGCGGATCTCGGAGATCTCCCTGGTCACCTTCGCTGCGGGCAGCAGCCCACCCAGCCCGGGTTTCGCCCCCTGGGAGAGCTTGACCTCGATCGCCCGCACCGGAGCGGACTCGACGACCTCCTTGAGCTTGCTCGAGCGAGAAGTTGCCCTCCGCGTCGCGGCAGCCGAAGTACGCCGTACCGATCTGCAGCACGATGTCGCCACCCTGTCGGTGGTGCGGCGACAGCCCGCCCTCACCCGTGTTGTGCATGCACCCCGCCTGCTCGGCCCCGCTGTTCAGGGCCGTGATCGCGTTGGCCGACATCGAGCCGAAGCTCATCGCCGAGATGTTGACCAGCGAGTCCGGACGGAACGCCTTCGCGCGAGCTCGGGGACCACCGAGGACCTTGGCGCTCGGCAGCCCGGTCGCGTGCGCGTGGTCGTGCGGCAGGGACGCGGCGAAGGTGCGGTGCTTGATGATCGCGTAGCCGGGCGTGTGCTCGGTGTCGTTGTCGGTGCCGAACCCGGAGTAGTTGTTCTGCTGCTTGGAGGAGGCATAGATCCAGGAGCGCTGGTCCCGGCTGAAGGGCCGCTCCTCGTCGTTGCCGGTGACGATGTACTGCCGCAGCTCGGGCCCGATCGTCTCCAGCCAGTAGCGGGCGTGGGCGATCAGCGGGTAGTTGCGCATCAAGGCGTGCCGCTTCTGGGTCAGGTCGCGCGCCGCCACCGCGCCGAGCGCCCCGACGACGACACCCGCTCCACCGAGCACCCGAGACAGCTTCATGGGCAAGTCCTACTCCCTGGCAGACCTGCGTGTCCATGGAGCGGCGCAATGCACCGCATCCGCGGATCGTTGGTAATTTCCACCCCATGGATCTGATCCCCAAGCCGGACCAGGTCGCGTCCGCGGCCAGCAACCTGGCCCACAAGGTGCTGTACGGCGGTCTGGCGGACCTTCGCCCGATGCCGAGAACGCTCATCGACGACGGTCCGCTGCGCGAGGTCTACCACTACCGCCCGCAGAAGAAGACCCGCGAGACGGGTGACCCGATCCTCCTCGTCACCCCCCTCGCCGCACCCGCGCTGTGCTTCGACCTGCGTCGCGGTTGCTCCCTGGTCGAGCACTTCGTGCAGCGGGGTCGCCCGACCTACCTCGTCGAGTACGGCCAGATCTCGTTCAGGAACCGCGGTCTCGGCATCGAGCACTGGGTCGACGAGGTCGTGCCCGAGGCCATCAGGGCCGTGAGCGAGCACGCGGGAGGGCGACCGGTGCACGTGATCGGCTGGAGCCTCGGCGGGATCTTCGCCGCCCTGGCCGCGGCCGACAACCCGGACCTGCCGATCGCCTCGCTCACCGTCGTGGGGTCACCCTTCGACGTCAAGAAGGTGCCGCTCGTGGCGCCGTTCCGGCCGATCCTGAAGCTCACCGACGGCGGCATCGTGACGCAGCTCTACCGGTTGCTGGGCGGTGCTCCCAAGCCGCTCGTGCGCCGTGCGTTCCAGCTCAGCTCCGGCACCAAGATCATCACCAAGCCGCTGGCGATCCTGCAGCACCTCGACGACACGGAGTGGCTGGCCCAGATCGAGGCGGTCGACCGGTTCACCGACAACATGATCGCCTACCCGGGTCGCAGCTTCGGGCAGCTCTACCACCGGATGCTCAAGCACAACGAGCTGATCACCGGGAAGGTCGATCTCTCCGGTCACGAGATCGATGTCGCCGACATCACCGCGCCGGTGCTGATCTTCGGCGGCAACACCGATGGCATCGCCCCGATCGACTCGGTCAAACCCCTGGTGAAGCTGCTGAAGAAGTCCCCGGAGGTGCGCTTCGAGATCGTCCCGGGTGGGCACCTCGGGATGCTGACCGGCCGGGCTGCCCGCGGCACCACGTGGGTGACGATGGACGAGTGGGTCGAGCAGCACTCGACGCCGGACACCCGCGCCAGGACCGGGAAGAAGGCCGTCGCCGGGAAGGCGCGGAAGAAGCCGGCACCCCGGGCAACGACGCCGGCCACGCGGGTGGCGCCCGACCGGTCGGCCATCGGGTCCAACCCGGAGCGGAGGTTCGCCTCCGCGTCCTCGCGCAACCTGGCCCGTAAGTCTTGAGCCTGCCCCCACCTCCAGACCCCCCGAGCCCCACTCCTCGCGGTCGGGCCGTTCGTCTGCTGGCGGCCGTGACCACGGTGGTGGTCGTCGTGCTCCTCGGCAGCATCGGCACCAGCGACTCCGTCCGGCCGACGTACCACCACTACGTCGCGATGGGGGACTCCTACACGGCCGCACCCTTCGTGCCGCTGACCGACGTCGCCTACGGGTGCTTCCGGTCCTCCAACAACTACCCGAAGCTGGTCGCCGAGGCACTGCGCGTGGACGACCTCCAGGACCGGTCCTGCAGCGGGGCGACGACCGCCGACCTCCCCGGTCGGCAGCGCACGGTGCGCGGCATGAGCGTGCCGCCCCAGTTCGACGCGCTCTCCAGGGCCACCGATCTCGTCACCGTGGGGATCGGGGCGAACAACTACCACCTCTACGCACGGCTGGCGACGGTGTGCCGGCGTACGCAGAAGATCTGTCCGTTGTACGACGAGCGCGCCACCCTCGGCCGGATCGTCGACAAGGTCGGACCCGCCCTCGTCGACACGCTCGAGCAGATCAAGAAGCTCTCCCCGAACGCCCGCGTGCTGCTGGTCAGCTACCCCAAGCTGCTCCCCCAGCGCGGCGACTGCCTGAGGCTGCCACGCATGCGCCCGCGGGACCGCGCCACCTTCCGCAACATCAACCTGCGGCTGCGGCAGCAGATGCGCGCCGCCGCCGCGGAGACGGACGTGGAGTTCGTGGACTTCTACCGAGACTCGATCGGCCACGACGTCTGCTCACGACACCCGTGGATCCAGGGTCGCACCGGCAACGGCCGTCAGGGCGCCGCCCTGCACCCGCTTCCCGCCGGGCAGGCCGCCCTGGCCAAGCTGGTCGAGGCCACCCTGCGGCGCGAGCCGCCCCAGGAGACTGCCCGGCCTTCCTAGCGCTCCGAGCCCGCCCGGTCGTGCTCGAGCACCCGTCGCAGCTGGCTGAGCTCCTCGCGGAGGGCGAGCACGTCGGCAGCGGTCGCGCTCGCGCCTTCCTCGATGTCCTCCTCGATCTCCTTGACCCGCTCCACCAGCCAGGACGCGAACGAGCCGGTCACCGCACCCAGCACGCCGATGCCGCAGAACATCAGCCCCACGGCGACGAACCGGCCCTCCGCGGTGACGGGGTACATGTCGCCGTAGCCGACGGTGGTGATCGTCGCCAGCGCCCACCAGAGCGCGTCGCCGAAGGTCTGGATCGGACCGGGGCCGCCCCGCTCCGCGTCGAGGACCGCGAGCGAGGCCATGAAGACGATCAGCGACACCGAGCCGGCGAGGTAGGCCCCGACCCGGCCGCGCATGGAGCTTCCTGCATAGCGGTTGAGCACGTCGAGGAGGGTGAGCAACCGGAGGAGACGCAGCGGCCGCAGCACCGGCAGGACCACGGCCGCGACATCGAGCGGATGCTTCTTGACGAACACCCACTTGTCGTGGGCGATCACGAACCGGGCGATCAGCTCGAGGGCGAGGAGCGCCCAGGTCACCCAGACGACGACAGCGCACAGCCGGACCCACTGCTCCCCCAGGCCCGGATCGAGGATGGGCCAGGCGTAAGCAACCACGAACGCGATCGACACGGTCATCAGGGGGATCTGGGCGGTCTCGCCCCAGCGATCGGCACGCACGTCACTCATGGGCCAGATGCTCTCATCGGGCGACGGGGCCGGACACAGAAGACCACCCAACGGGTCTAGATTGCAGCCATGGTTGCGACGACGAGCGCCCCGGACAGCTCCGGGACCTCACTGCCACGTCGGGTGCGCGTGGGCTACGGACTGGGATCCGTGGCGACCGGGACCTTCGGCACCGTGCCGGGACTGATGCTCCTGCCCTACCTCACCGACACCCTCGGCATCACCGCCGCCGTCGCCGCGGGCATCGTGTTCCTCCCGAAGGCGTGGGACGTGGTGCTGAACCCGATCGCCGGGCGGATCAGCGACCGCTCGACCGACGTACGCGGACCCCGGCGTCCCTTCCTGCTCAGGGGTGGCCTGCTGCTGGCGTTCTTCTTCGCGCTGCTGTTCGCCGCACCCGACCTGGGCTCCCAGGTGATCGACGCCCTGTGGGTGCTGGTGTTCTTCGTGGCCTGTGCCACCGCCTACGCGTTCTTCCAGGTGCCCTACGTCGCGATGCCCGCCGAGATCACCGACTCCTACGACGAACGCACCCGCCTGATGACGTGGCGGGTCGCCATCCTCGCGTTCGCGATCATGCTCAGCGGTGCCTCGGCCCCGGCGATCCGCGACGCGTTCGGGGGCCGCGCCGGCTACCGGGTGATGGGACTGGCGGTCGCCGTGCTGCTCGTGATCGGCGTGGTCGGCGCCTACCTGGGCACCCGTTCGGCTCCGATCGGCCGGGTGTCCGCCGGCGCGGGGACGCTGCGTGACCAGCTCGGCATCGTCGCTCGAGCCCGCGACTTCCGCTTGCTGCTCGGGACCTTCCTGGTGCAGGCGCTGGCCATCGGGTCCATGCTCGCCGGAGTCGCCTACGTCTCGCGCTGGGTGCTCACCGACAAGGCCGCAGCCACGATCCTCTTCGTCTGCTTCGTCGGGCCGGCCCTCCTGCTGACTCCCGTCTGGAGCATCGTCGGCCAGCGGATCGGCAAGAAGCGCGGCTACGTGATCTCCTCGCTCGTGCTCGCCCTCGCGGCCCTGCTGCTCCTGTGGTGCCGGTCCGCGCCGACCTGGTGGGTGTACGGCGCCACCGCGCTCGTCGGGGTCGGGTACGCCGGTGCCCAGGTCTTCCCGATCGCGATGCTTCCCGACTCGGCGGCCATGGACGCGCGGCGTACGGGCGAGAACCGGGCCGGCGTCTACACCGGCGTCTGGACTGCGGGCGAGACCCTCGGCCTCGCCCTCGGGCCGGCCGTCTTCGCGCTCGTGCTCGCCGTCGGTGGCTACGTCTCGGCCAACCAGCCGGACGACTGGAGCGTCGGGTTCCAGCCCGACTCGGCGCTGACCGCGATCGTGCTGGGCTTCTCGCTGATCCCGGCGGTGCTGATCCTGTTCAGCCTCGTCTTCCTGTCCCGCTACTCCCTCGACGCAGAGCAGGTCTCCGGATGAACGACGTACTCGACCGGCTCCACGAGATGCAGTCCCACGACGTCCCCGTGACCGGTGGCCGCACGCTCGCCTACGTCTACGACTCCGGTCTCGAGGAGACCGACCGGGTCGGGCGCGAGGCGGTCGCGGCGTACGCCGGGTCGAACGGCCTGGACCCGACGGCCTTCCCGAGCCTGCTCACGATGGAGAACGAGCTCATCGGCTTCACGGCCGACCTGCTGGACGCGCCCGACTCGGCGACGGGCACGGTCACCTCCGGCGGCACCGAGTCGGTGCTGCTCGCGGTCCAGGGTGCTCGCGACTCGCGGCCCGACATCGAACGTCCGCGGATGGTCCTGCCGGTGACGGCCCATGCCGCGTTCCACAAGGCGGCGCACTACTTCGGGGTCGAGGCGGTGATGGTCGACGTGGGCGAGGACTTCCGGGCCGTCCCGGAGGCGATGGCCGCAGCCATCGACGACCGCACCGTGCTCGTCGTGGCCAGCGCACCGTCGTACGCCCAGGGCGTGGTGGACCCCGTCACCGAGATCGCGGCTGCTGCGGCTGCGCGCGGGGTGCGCTGTCACGTGGACGCCTGCATCGGTGGCTGGGTGCTGCCGTACGCCGCGCGGCTCGGCCGCGACCTCCCGCCGTGGACGTTCGCGGTCGAGGGGGTCACCAGCATCTCGGTGGACCTGCACAAGTACGCCTACGCCCCCAAGGGCACCTCGATCCTGCTCCACCGCACGGCCGAGCTCCGGCGGCCGCAGTTCTTCGCCAGCGCCGCCTGGCCCGGCTACACGATGCTCAACCCGACGATGCAGTCGACGAAGTCGGGCGGCCCGCTGGCCGGGGCCTGGGCCGTGGTGAGCTCGATCGGCGACGCCGGCTATCTCGCCCTGACGGAGAAGGTGTTCGACGGGGTGGACCGGCTGGTCGCGGGCATCGAGGCGATCGACGCGCTGCGGGTCGTCGTACGGCCGGACTCGACGCTGGTCGCGTTCGCGACGGACGAGACCTGCGACGTCTTCACGATCACCGACGCGATGACCGGCGCCGGCTGGTACGTCCAGCCGCAGCTCTCCTTCCAGGGCGGCGAGCCGACGATCCACCTGTCCCTGAGCGCGGCCACAGCCGACCACGTCGAGGAGTTCCTGGCCGCGCTCGGGAGCGCCGTGACCGCTGCCGTCGCCAGCGGTCCGATCTCGATCGACCCCGGGATCGTGGACTTCGTCGGCTCCCTCGACCCGGCCGGCCTCAGCGACGAGGACTTCGACGGTCTGCTCGCTGCCGTCGGGATGGCCGGCGGCGACGGTGTCGGCATCCCGGAGTCGATGGCCGAGATCAACGCCCTCCTCAACCTCGCCACCCCCGCCCTGCGCGAGGCGATGCTCTCGGCGTTCCTCGACCGGCTCCAGCGCCCGACCCGAAACCCGCTCGCCACCTAGGGTTGGCGCATGAGCGCTCTGGCCGGTCTCGTCGAGAAGGGTCTCGTCGCCCCCGACTGGGCCGAGGCACTCGCCCCGGTCGACGAGCAGATCGCCCTGATGGGCCAGTTCCTGCGCAGCGAGATCGCCGCCGGCCGCTCCTACCTGCCGGCCGGTGACCACGTCCTGCGGGCGTTCGGTCGGCCGCTGTCCGACGTGAAGGTGCTGATCGTCGGGCAGGACCCCTACCCGACCCCCGGGCACGCCGTCGGGCTCAGCTTCTCGGTGGCTCCGGGAGTCGCACCGCCGAAGAGCCTGGTGAACATCTACCGCGAGCTGGTCGACGACCTCGGCGTACCCCCGCCGACGAGCGGCGACCTGACCCCCTGGGCCGACTCCGGGGTGATGCTGCTGAACAGGTGCCTCACCGTCACGCCCGGCCAGTCCGCCTCGCACCGTGGCCGGGGGTGGGAGCAGGTGACCGACCAGGCGATCCGCACGCTGGCGCTCCGGGCCAAGGAGGGCGCGCCGCTCACCGCGATCCTGTGGGGCCGCGACGCGCAGTCGCTGAAGCCCGAGCTCACGCCGATCCCGTGGGTGGAGTCGGTGCACCCCAGCCCGCTCTCGGCGCACCGCGGCTTCTTCGGCTCCAAGCCGTTCAGCCGGGTGAACGCGATGCTGGTCGAGCAAGGTGGTACGCCGGTGGACTGGCGCCTTCCCTGATCACGGAATATGGTTGATCATTCAACAGTTGGAGTCGACATGACCTCTCTCCCGACGACGCCCGAGCGGATGCCGGCGCTCTACATCGGCCACGGCGCTCCCCCGCTCCTCGACGACCCGGTGTGGTCGGCGCAGCTGCGCTCGCTCGCCGGCGACATCCCGCGGCCGAAGGCGATCCTGATCGTCAGCGCTCACTGGGAGTCCGCCCCGTTGGCGCTCTCCGCATCCGGGCCCGGCGTGGGTCTGGTCTACGACTTCGGCGGCTTCCCGGAGCGCTACTACCGGATGACCTACGAGACGCCCGACGCCACCGCGCTCGCCCAGCGGATCGAGGCGATGCTGCCGGACACCGAGCAGGTGCACCAGCACGCCTCACGCGGGCTCGACCACGGCGCCTGGGTGCCGCTGAAGATCATGTACCCCGAGGCCGACATCCCCGTGCTGCAGATGTCACTGCCGACGCACGACCCCTACAAGCTGCTCACGCTCGGCAGCCGGCTGCGCGAGCTGCGCGACGAGGGCGTGCTGATCATCGGGTCGGGCTTCCTGACGCACGGGCTGCCGTTCCTCAAGGAGTTCCGCATCGACGCCGCCGCGCCCGGCTGGTCGGTCGACTTCGACGCCTGGGCGGCCGAGGCGCTCTCCCGCGGCGACGTGGCCGAGCTCGCGGCGTACAAGACGAAGGCGCCGGGCATGCCCTACGCCCACCCCACGGTCGAGCACTACACCCCGCTGTTCGTCACCCTCGGCGCCGCCACCGACGCCGAGGCGCCGGGTGACCAGATCATCGACGGCTACTGGATGGGGCTCTCGAAGCGGTCGCTGCTCGTGGCGTGACGGTTTCACTGGTCACCTAGTGATTCCCTGCACTGTCCCCACGTTGCAACGGTGGGGTAAGTGACGGTTTCACTAGGTACCTAGTGAAACCGCGCTACCAGAGTGACTACCGAATCCCGAGCTTCCGCATCATCCCGAGCCCCTTGAGGGTCTGCTCGACGTGCTCCTCGAAGGGCTTGTCGCGGGGGGCGTTCATGACCTGCTTCTTGAGCACGGCCAGGTTGATGCCGTCGGTGTACTTGAGCAGGCCCTGGTCGCCGTGGCGGGCCCCGACGCCGGACTGCTTCACGCCGCCGGACGGTGAGCCCTTGGCGGCGTACGCCGCGGCCAGGATGTCGTTGACGTTGATGTTGCCGGCCTCGATCCGCTCGGCCACGGCGACGGCCGCCTTCAGGTCGGTGCCCCAGACGCTGGCGTTGAGCCCGTAGTCGGTGTCGTTGGCCAGCTCCACCGCCTCGTCGACGGTGGTGTAGCGGTGCAGGGCGACCACCGGGCCGAAGGTCTCGCACGATCCGGCGAGCATCTCCTTGGTGACGCCCTCGAGGATCGTCGGCTCGTAGAACGCCGGGCCGAGGTCAGGACGCTCGCGCCCGCCGCACAGGACCGTGGCGCCCTTCTCGACGGCGTCGGCGACGTGCGAGGCGACCCGGTCCTTCTGGTCCACGGAGACGAGCGAGCCCATCTCCGGCCCGAAGTCGTACGACGCACCGATCTTGACCGCCTTGGCGGCAGCGACGAACCGCTCCTTCAGGTCGTCGTAGATGGAGTCGTGGATGTACATCCGCTCGATGTGCATGCAGATCTGGCCGGTGTTGCCGAACGCCCCGAACAGGGCGCCCTCCACGACCTCGTCGAGGTTGGCGTCGGGCAGCACGATCATCGGGTTCTTGCCGCCGAGCTCGAGGCAGGCGCCGATCAGGTTCTGGCCCGCGCGCTGGCCGATGAACCGGCCGGTCGCCGTCGAGCCCGTGAACATCACGTAGTTGGCGTTGTCGATCAGCGTCGGGCCGACGTCGGGACCCTCACCGCAGACGACCTGGAAGAGCCCCTCCGGCAGGCCGGCTTCGTAGAGCAGCGAGACGCCGTACAACGGGGACAGCGCGGTCTTGTTGTCGGGCTTGAGGACGACGCCGTTGCCGGCCATCAGTGCCGGGATGGCGTCCGAGAGGCCCGTGGCGAAGGGGAAGTTCCACGGCGCGATGATCCCGACGACTCCCTTGGCCTGACGGATCTCCGTGGACGTCGAGACGATCGGGACGGGTCCTCCCCGCTTGACCGGTGCCAGCAGCTTGGCCGCGCGCTTCAGGTAGTGCGAGGTCACCATCGGCACGTCGCAGGTCTCGTCGAAGGCCATCCGGCGGGCCTTGCCCGACTCGGCCTGGATCAGGTCCACCACGGTGGTGTTGCGCTCGAGCAGCAGCGCGTGGAACCGCTTGAAGACCGCCAGCCGCTGCTTCACCGACCACTGGGACCAGACCTTCTGGGCCGCGCGGGCGCGCTCGAAGGCCAGCTCGATGTCCTCCGGGCTCGACTGCGGCAGGGTGGTGATCACCTCGCCCGTGTAGACCTCGGTGAGCTTCCAGACACCCCCGCCGCTGGAGACGACTCGAGCGGTCAGGCTGTCGAGCAGCTCGTCGGTGAGGGAGGCGGGACGGGTCAGCGTGTTGCTCATGACAGCTCCGTGTCGTCGATGATGGTCAGGCCTGAAGAAGCAGGTCGGCGGCCTTCTCGCCGATCATGATCGCGGGTGCGTTGGTGTTGCCGCCAGTGATCGACGGCATCACCGAGGCGTCGGCGACACGCAGGCCGTCGATGCCGCGGACCTTGAGGTCGGGGCCGACCACGGCCAGCTCGTCGACGCCCATCCGGCAGGTGCCGACGCCGTGGTAGACCGACGTGGCCCGGTTCAGGATGGCCTCGCGCAACGCCGAGCCCTGGAGGTCTGCGCCTGGATGGATCTCCTCCTTGACCGCACCGCCGAAGGCGGCACCGCCCATGATCTCGCGGACCATCTCCGAGCCCTCCGCGAGCACCCCGAGGTCGGCGGCGTCCGCGAGGTACTGGAAGTCGATCAGCGGCGCGGCCGCGGGGTCGGACGAGGCGAGGCGCAGCGTGCCGCGGCTCTTCGGGTAGATGAGCGTGGCGAGCACCGTGAGCGACGTACGCGGGTCGACGTCGTGGCGGATCGGCTCGTCCTGGTTGGGCGACACGTAGGACCACGGCAGCAGGTGCAGCTGCAGGTTGGGTACGTCGGTCGCCGAGGACGTGCGCAGGAAGGCCACCGACTCGAAGACCGAGTTGGCCATGAAGGTCTTGCCCGGCCGGAGCAGCTCCTGGAGCACGCCCTTGCCGAAGAAGAAGGCGTTGCCCTTCATCTTCGACGAGGTGGCGTGGAAGGTGAGCGCGTGGAACATGTGGTCGTGCAGGTTGTCGCCGACCGGAAGATCCGCCAGCGTCACGATGCCGTGGTCCGTCAGGTGCTGGGCGTGGCCGATGCCGGAGAGCATCAGCAGCTGGGCCGAGCCGACGAAGCCGGCGGAGAGGATGACCTCCTTGCCGGCCCGGACGGTGCGCTTGGTGCCGTCCTTGTCGGTGACCTCGACACCGGTCGCCCGGCCGTTGTCGATGACCACCTTGGTCACGAGCACCTCGGTCTGCAGCTGCAGGGTCGGCACGTCGAGGTGGTGGATGTAGCCACGCGAGGCGCTGTAGCGCAGGCCGTTCGCAGCGTTCTGCTGCATCCGGCTGACGCCCTCCTGCGACTCGGCGTTGTAGTCGTCGAGCACCTTCACGCCGAGCGCGTCCGAGGTGGCCTGGATGAACTGCAGGGTGCCTTCCTGCGGCGTCTTGTTGCGCGTGATCTTGATCGGTCCGCCGGCGCCGCGGTAGGCGTTGGCGCCGTCCTCGAAGTCCTCCATCCGGAGGTAGGCCGCGTTCACCGAGTCGGCGTCCCAGCCGGTGTTGCCCTCGGCCGCCCACGAGTCGTAGTTGGCGCGGTTGCCGCGCACGTAGACCATCCCGTTGATGGAGCTCGAGCCGCCGACCACCTTGCCCCTCGGCACCGGCATCTTGCGGTCGAGGATGTGCTTCTGCGGTGTCGAGTAGAACCCCCAGTCGACCTTCGCCTTGATCTCCGGGACCGAGTGCATCGGGCCGATCATGCCGGGCTTCTTCACCAGGAACTGGTTGTCGCTCTTGCCGGCCTCGAGCACGATCACGCTCGCGCCGGACTGGGCCAGCCTGCCCGCCAGCGCAGCGCCGGAGCTGCCGGATCCGACCACGACGTAGTCGGCTTCGTTCGTGTACGGCGCTTGCTTGGCCATGATCACCTCGTCGTGAGACCTGCGGAGGGTGCGGGATGTGTTGAGCGCCACAACTATAACCTGTTCTAGTTTGGCGGACTAGGCCGCCGCCGGGCCAAGATGAGCCCATGGAGCTGCTCTCGATCCAGTCGTCGGTCGCGTTCGGTCATGTCGGCAACAGCGCCGCGGTCTTCCCGCTCCAGCGCCTGGGCATCGAGGCCTGGGCGGTCAACACGGTGCACTTCTCGAACCACACCGGGTACGGCGAGTGGCGCGGCCCGCTGCTGTCGGCCGACGACCTGCGCGAGGTCATCCGCGGCGTCGAGGAGCGGGGAGCACTGGCCCGTGTCGCCGCCGTGCTCAGCGGCTACCAGGGCGCCGAGGAGGTCGGTGCCGTGATCCTCGAGACGGTGGCCCGCGTCAAGGAGCTGGACCCGGCCGCCCTCTACTGCTGCGACCCGGTGATGGGTGACGTGGGCCGCGGGATGTTCGTGCGGGCCGGCATCCCGGAGTTCATGCGTGACGAGGTGGTGCCGGTCGCGGACGTGATCACGCCCAACCACTTCGAGCTCGACTTCCTGGCCGGCCGCGAGACGCGGACGGTGGACGAGGTGCTCGAGGCGGTCGACGCAGTCCGCGCTCACGGCCCTTCGACTGTGCTGGTCACCAGCGTGCTCACCGACGAGACCCCGGAAGGCTCCGTCGACGTGGTCGCGGTCTCCGGCGACGGCGCCTGGTCGGTGCGCACGCCGCTGCTCCCGATCACCCCCAACGGTTGCGGCGACGTGACCGCGGCCGTGTTCCTGGCGCACCTGCTCCGCACCGGCTCGGCGGCCACGGCCCTCCAGCAGGTCACCTCCACGGTCTTCGGGATCCTGGAGAAGACCATCGAGGCCGGCACCCGGGAGATCCAGCTGGTCGCGGCCCAGGACGTGATCGCCGACCCGCCGGCCCGGTTCGAGCCGACCCGCCTGCGATGAGCTAGTTGTCGAAGTAGAGCTGGGTGGCCCGCAGCTGGTGCTGGGTGAGCCGTCGTGACTGGGCCACGCTGAGTCGCCACGTCGGCCGGCAGCGCGACGCGGCACTGGTCGCCCCGGCAGTCGTGGTAGCGGTCGTAGAGCCGCTCCAGCTGGCGCAACGTCCCGGCGTACGCCGTGACCCGAGCGAGGTTGTTCAGCTCCAACGGGTCGGCCTTCAGGTCGTAGAGCTCGGCCTCCCCGGTGGAGTAGCGGGTGAGCTTCCAGCGCCCGAGGCGCAGCCCGCGCGTGTCCAGGGGCGAGCGCCCGAGCGCGAACTTCTCGCCGTACCGGCCGAAACCCATCATCCCCTCCGTGACGACCGCGCGGTCCCAGCCCTGGTCGCCGCTGATCGTCGGCAGCATCGAGCTCCCGTCCGCGCCCGGCATCACCGTGCCGGCGTACGCCGCGAACGTGGGCGCCAGGTCGACGGTGGTCACCGGGTCGTAGCGCCGCCCGTGTGGCACGCCCGGCCCCACGACCAGCAGGGGCACGCGCAGTGACGGCTCGTGCAGGTTGACCTTGCCCGTGCGCCTGAGGTGCTCGCCGAGGTAGTAGCCGTTGTCGGAGGTGAACACGATGACCGTGTTCCTCAGCTGGTGCAGCTTGCGGAGGTGGCGGAAGGTCTGGCGGATCTGCACGTCGAGGGCGAAGAGCGACTCCGCTCGCTGCCGCGTCACGTTCGTCTCCGCGTCCTTCTCGGCCTGCGTGAGCTCGGGCTGCTTGCGCAGGTAGTACGGCTTGTCGCTGGTGTCCTCCTCGGCCGAGCCCGACGCGGGGACCCCGGCGCCGTGCGTGATCTGGCTGTCGAACTTGCCCTTGACCCAGTTCGGACGTCCGGGGGTGTCCCACTCGCTGAACTGGCCGTCCCGCCGCCGCGTCGGTGCCGGGTCGTCGGACTCTCGCGGTAGTCCGTGGTGAGGTGCGGTCGGCGTCCACCAGACGAACCACGGCGCCCGCGACTTCTTCTCGAACCCGTCGATCACGCCGCGTGCCTGCTCGGCGACCACGTCGGTGGAGTACTGCTTGGGGAAGGAGTGGATCGTCCCGTTGATGTTCTGGACCAGCTTGTTGTAGGAGTACGTGCCCCCGGCGTAGTTCGGGCTGTCGAAGTCCCACAGGTGGTCCGAACCGGCGTACCACTGGTCCCAGCCGGGCGGGATGTAGCGCAGCGACGACTTGTCCGAGCGCAGGTACTGCTCGCCGTAGCCGTTGAGGTACTTGCCGACCAGGCCCGTCTGGTAGCCCGCCCCGTGCATCACCGTGGCGATCGACTGCTGGTCCTCGAACGCCGCGAAGCCGTAGGGCTCCTGGTGGGTGTAGACGTGGTGGTTGTGTGCGTACTGCCCGCTCAGGAAGCTCGCTCTCGACGGGGCGCACAGCGGGTCCGGCGCGAACGAGTTCTCGAAGGACAGTCCGCGCTGCTTGATCAACCGGCGCACGTTGGGCATGAACCGCAGGTCGTCCGCACGCATGTCGTCGGTCTCGATCACCAGGACGTTCGGCCGCTTCGGTGGTGCCGCGGCCGCTCTCGGACGCTCCGCAGCGATCAGCGTCTCGCGGGGCCGGGACCCGGTCGTGGTCGCCTGCGACCCCGACTGGTCCACGAGCTGGCCACAGGACGCCACGAGAGCCGCCGTCACACCAACGGCCATGACACCGGTGAGCCCGCGTCGGCTGACCCGCACACGCCTCAGGGCTCGCTCCACCCCGTGAGTTCGACCATCCATGGGGGTAACTATACAAACTTGATCGACTTAGACCTGTAAGAGGGGGTCACTGGCGAGCCGCGGTGTCCCCCGGGTCAGGTCCCACGCGCTGCGCGACGCCTCGCCGTGCCGCCGAGGCGAGCAACCTGATCACCACACCCAGGATCACCAGGTTGAGCAGCATCTGGACCGTGACCAACAGCCTCATGCTGTCGGTCTTGGCCACGATGTCCCCGAACCCGACGGTGGCGAAGACCGTGACGGTGAAGTAGAGGGCCGTGACGTTGTCCAGCGTCCGGGTGAAGGCGGACGGATCGTTGAGCGAGCTCGACAGGTAGATCCGGGCGAAGATCAGCAGGTACACGGGGACGAGGATCGCCAGCGCCTCGGAGGCACGGAGGACGGGGTGCCTCGCCTTGATGATCGCCGGGACCTGAACGGCGACGACCATCGCGAACACGCACAGCTCGACGATCAGCCACGGCACGTCGGAGCCCTGGCCGGCACGCCTCGCCGGCATCAGGAAGTACGCCGTGAACAGCACCGACACCGAGACCGTCATCCGCAGCAGCGCCAGGAGAGCGAGCTTCCAGGGGTGCTCGGGGGTGCTCGGCAACGGCTGGTTCCACAACGTCATCGCGAGATCAGCCGTTGCGGCGTTCCTGCATCAGCGGTGATCACGTCGTCCCGATCCTGGTGGCTTCGGCCTGTCCTGCGGTTGCCGAGGTCGGCAGCGTGTACGAGGCGGCGGCTGCCGAGGCGGCGGCGTCGTTCAACGTGCCCCTCGCCGCACGGTGCCGCGCGATCACGACGGCCATCAGGACGCCGAGGAAGCTGAAGATCGCCATCAGCCAGGAGGCCGCGGCCAGGCCGGAGGCCAGGGCGTCGGCCTGCGCCGCGCCGTCGGCTGCCTGGTTGCCGGTCACGCTGCCGTAGATGGTCGCCGCCAGCGCGGTGGCCACGGCGGCGCCGACGTACCTGGCCATGTTGGAGACGCCGGACGCCCCGCCGACCTGTTCCTCCGGCACGGCGGCCGTCGCCGCCGAGGACGCGGGCCCGTTGGACAGGCCCATCCCGACGGCGATGGCGATGAGTGGCAGCAGGAACGCGGCGTACTGCCACGAGGCATCGACCAGGCCCAGGATGACGAAGCCGCCGGTGGTCAGGGCGAACCCGACGCCGATCGTCTGCCGGCCACCGAACTTCGCCGCAAGGCGCGGGACCAGCGGGGCCACCAGCACCAGACCGACCGTCGCCGGCAGGGTGGCGAGCCCCGCCTCGAGCGGGCTGAAGTCCAACGTGGCGGGATCCTGGAAGTACAGGCTGAGCAGGTACATCAGCCCGTTGATGGTGCCCGCGCCGATCAGGATCGCGATGGTCGACCCGACCAGGACACGGTTCCGCAGCAGGGCGAGGTCGAGCAGCGGCACGGCGACTCGCTTCTCCACGGCGATGAAGGCGAACCCGGCGCCCACCGCGACCGCGAAGCAGCCCAGCGTCGCCGCCGAGATCCAGCCCCAGTCGCTGCTCTTGGTGAACGCGAAGATGAGGGGTGTCAGCGTGAGCGCGATGAGCACCGTGCCTGCGTAGTCGATCGATCGCGGTCGATCCGGGTCCCTCGACTCGCTCACCGTCATGAAGGTCAGCAGCATGCAGAGGACAGCCACACCAGCGTCGATCCAGAACAACCCCTGCCATCCGGTCACGTCGACGAGCACGCCTCCGAGCAACGGCCCCGCAGCCGCACCGACGGCCGCCGCGGCACCCCACAGGGACACGGCCCTCAGCTGGGCCTCTCCCTTGTTGGCGACGGAGAGCAGGCTGAGACCGCACGCCAGGATGGTCGCGCCTGCCGCACCCTGGATGACCCGCCCCGCGATCACCATGCCGCCCGTGTCGGCGAGCGCGATCAGCACGCACGACACCACGAACAGCAGCAGCCCCAGCTGGAAGACCCGCTTCCGGCCGAAGACGTCACCGAGCGAGCCCGACGTCACGATCACCGCGGCGCCGACCAGCGAGTAGCCGGTCACGGCCCACTGCAGCGTCTCGACCGAGGTGCCGGTGTCGTCCGAGATGGCGGGGAGCAGGATGCTGACGGCCGAGGTGTTGGCGTTCACGACGAGTGTCGAGATGCACGTGGCCGCGAGCACGCCTCCCGCCCGGGTGCTCACCTGCGCGACATCGCTCATCCCGCTTCCCTGCCTGCCGTCCCGGAGCCGTCTCGTGGGGTGTCACGTGCACATCGTGGCTCCACCCCGGGTGGGCGGACACCACCTGCCGTGGGTGAGGGACATGCCTCAACGTCTGGACGCGTCACCCAGCGTCGCCGCCGTCGACGCTCGCACCGCGGTCCCCCCTACAATGATCCGGCGCTCGTGGAGCGCACGCCGCGTTAGCTCAGTTGGCAGAGCGTCGCCCTTGTAATGCGAAAGTCGAGAGTTCGATTCTCTCACGCGGCTCGCGCGAGGCCCGGTTCAGCCGAGGTCGAGCTCGATGTACGGCGCGACCGAGATGGCCCCGGTCGTGGTGACCGTGACCGGCTGGATGCCGACGGGCCTGCCCTCGCGGTAGGTGACGAAGGTGAACTCTGCGTCGCGGCGCAGCTTGCTCCCGATCGCGATGGCGTACGCCGCGCCGCCGGTCGTGCCGTTCGTGTAGGTGTAGCCGGCCTTGCCGTTGGCACCGACCACCCGGGTCGGGCCCTTCTGGACGTGCAGGTGTCCCGCCAGGACCAGGTCGGTGCATCCGCGCGCGAGGGCGGTCGCCCCCAGGTTGGCGTCGTGCACCACGAGGGTGGCGATCCGCTCGCCCTTCTCGTCGGAGGCGCACACGTCGTCGGCGATCTGCTCCTTCACCTCCTCGAAGCTGAGGCCCTTCTGGTCGCGCCAGTTGCCCAGCCCACTGGAGCGCGGGTCGTCGACACCGTTGATCCGCACGTCGCCGAACGGTGTGACCGGCCGGCCGTGGAGGTGGGTCCAGCCTCGCCTCGCCAGGTAGCGGTTCACGAAGGTGCCGTTGTCGTGGTTGCCCGAGATGGCGATCTGGGCGTCGTACCCCTCGAAGGCGCGGTCCAGGGAGTCCAGGCTGAACGCCTCCCAGGTCTCCCCGGTGGAGGTGTCGTCCCCGGCGTCGATGACCGCGGTCGCGCCGGCCTGGTTGGCGACCGCACGGACGACGTCGTCCATGCCGATGTTGTCGTGCCGGTCGCTGACCAGCACGGCGACCGTCTCTCCCTTCGCCGGCTGGTGCAGCTGGTCGGTCACCTCGTCGACCCGGTCTGCCACGTCGCGGTAGAAGACCTTGCTCTTCGCGTAGGTGTCGAACGCGCTCTTCAGCAGCCTGCGCGTGTCGTTCGTGAACAGGCCGCCCTGGATCTTCCACCCGGTGAGCTCCTGAGGAACGGTGATGTCGGGCACGGCGTCCTGGATCGGCAGCCAGACGGTGCTCTGCACCCGCTCCTCTTCGGACCGCCACGGCTGCACCACGAGGACCACAGCGACCGCGAGGACCACGGGCACGGCGACCAGCACCCGCTTGTCGAGATGGAGCAGCTCCGCTCCGGCGGCGGCGACCCAGCAGCAGCCACAGCCCGATCGGGACCAGCCCGATCACGGCCGCCTGGATCGCCGTGTGCTGCGCCAGGTCGGTGATCTCCTCGCGGACGCGCTGCTGCTCGGCCGCGGGGTGTGCGGCGATCGCGGCGTACCGCTGGGCGAGCTCGGCGCCGCTGTCAGCCGTCGTCTTGCCGACCACGACGGTGACACCGATCGGCCCCTTGGAGGGGATCAGGACGTCCGGCAGGTAGGGGCCCATGTCCAGCTGCACCTTGCCGTCGAGCCTCGGCGAGACGACGGCGTCATGGCTGGCGACCACGGTGTCCGCGCTGGAGTGCGTGAACAGCACCAGCCAGGTGGGCACCGCCACCACGAGCCACACGAGCACGAACCCGAGCGCGCGGAGGATCCTCGACCCGACGCCGGGTGAGCCTGTCGAGTCCACGGCTACGTGCTGAGGGCCCGCTTCTGGGCCACGGCGTAGAGGGTGACGCTGGCAGCAACGCCGGCGTTGAGCGACTCCAGGCTTCCGGCCATCGGGATGGAGACCAGCAGGTCGCAGGTCTCCGCGACCAGGCGGGACAGGCCCTTGCCCTCGGACCCGACCACGATCACGAGCGGCCCCTCGGCCAGGTCGAGGTCGGGCAGGGAGGCCTCACCGTCGGCGGCGAGGCCGATGACCATGCACCCGGCCTCCTGGTAGGCCTTCAGCTGACGGGTCAGGTTGACCGCCTGCGCGACGGGCACGCGGGCGGCGGCTCCGGCCGAGGTCTTCCAGGCACTCGCGGTCATCCCGGCCGCGCGCCGCTCGGGGATGAGCACCCCGTGGGCACCGAAGCCCGCGGCCGAGCGCACGACGGCCCCGAGGTTGCGCGGGTCCGTCACCGAGTCGAGCGCGACGATCAGCGCCGGCTCCTTGTTGGCGGCCGCGGCGTCGAGGAGGTCCTGGGGATGGGCGTACTCGTACGCCGGCACGCGCGCGGCGAGTCCCTGGTGGACGGCGCCGGCGGTCATCTTGTCGAGCTCGACCCGGGGCACCTCGAGCAGCGAGATGCCCTTGTCTGCTGCGATCGAGAACACCTCGCGCAGGCGCCCGTCGCGCTCGGCGCCCTCGGCGACGTACACCGAGGTCACCGGGAGGGATGCCCGCAGCGCCTCGACGACGGAGTTGCGGCCGGCGATCCACTCGTTGTCACCGCCACCCTTCCCGAGTGGGCGACGCGGGCGGGCGGAGGTGCTGCGCTCCTCCTTCGCCTTCTTCTTGTGCGCCTTGTGGTAGGGCCGCTCGGTGGCCTTGGGGGTCGGCCCCTTGCCCTCGAGCCCACGACGGACCCGTCCTCCGGAGCCGGCGGTGGGGTTGCCCTTGCCGGTCTTCTTGATCGCGCCCTTGCGCTTGGAATTACCGGGCACCCTGCACGCTCCACTTCGGTCCGCTGGGAGTGTCCTCGATCTCGATACCCGCAGCCTTGATCTGGTCACGGATGGCGTCGGCCGCCGCGAAGTCCTTGTCGGCCCGCGCCGCCGCGCGCTGCTCGAGCAGGCCGCGCACCAGGGCGTCGACGACCGGCGTCAGGTCGTCGGCCTTGTCCTGCGACCAGTGCGGGTCGGCGGGGTCGAGGCCGAGGACGCCCAGCATCGAGCGGACCTCGCCTGCTGACCGGACGGCTGCCTCGAGGTCGCCCTCGGCGAGCGCCTTGTTGCCCACTCGGACCGCGTCGTGGATCGTGCCGACGGCAGCGGGCGTCCCCAGGTCGTCGTCCATGGCTGAGACGAAGGCCGCGGGGAACGGTGCGTCGACCGATGGGCCCACGCGCTCCAGGAACCCCTCGATCCGCTGGAACCCGGCAGCAGCTTCCGCCAGCGCCTCGAAGCTGAACTCCACCGTCGAGCGGTAGTGCGCCGCGACCATGTAGTAGCGCAGCTCGATGCCGCGCACGCGCTCGAGCACGTGCGGGACGAGCAGCGAGTTGCCGAGCGACTTGCTCATCTTCTCGCCGCTCGTGGTGATCCAGGCGTTGTGCATCCAGTACGACGCGAAGCCGTGCCCGGCCGCGCGGGACTGGGCCTGCTCGTTCTCGTGGTGCGGGAACCGGAGGTCGACGCCGCCGCCGTGGATGTCGAAGGCCTCACCGAGGTACTTGCCGGCCATCGCCGAGCACTCGATGTGCCAGCCGGGTCGGCCGCGTCCCCAGGGGGAGGGCCAGGACGCCGTCGTCGGCTCGGACTCCTTGCGGCCCTTCCACAGCGCGAAGTCCCGCGGGTCGCGCTTGCCGCGGGGGTCGGCGTCCTGCGCCGCCTCCATGTCGTCGACCTTCTGGTGGGTGAGCTCGCCGTACGCCGGCCACGACTGGACGTCGAAGTAGACGTCACCCGAGCCGTCCTCGGCTGCGTAGGCGTGACCGCGCTCGATCAGCGCGGCGATCAGCTCGAGCATCTCGGGGACGTGACCGGTGGCGGCGGGCTCGTAGGTCGGGGGAAGCACGTGCAGGGCCTCGTAGGCCTTGGCGAGCTCGCGCGACATGTCGTAGGCGAGGTTGTACCAGGGGCGACCCTGCTCGTCGGCCTTGATCAGGATCTTGTCGTCGATGTCGGTGATGTTGCGGATGAACGTCACGTCGTACCCGCTCGCCGTCAACCACCGCCGCAGCACGTCGAAGTTGACCGCCGACCGGACGTGGCCGACGTGCGGCTCCGACTGCACCGTCAGTCCGCACACGTAGATGCCCGCCCTGCCCTCCTCGAGGGGGACGAAGTCGCGGACCGCGCGCGCAGCGGTGTCATGGAGCCGGAGAGTCACCCGGCTCATCGTAGGTCCGAGCGGAGCGAGGAGGTTGAGGAGGGCCGCCAGGCCCGTCTCGACACCCGGTGAGCCTGACGAGGCCTTCGGGGTCCTCGAAATGTGACAAAAGGTTACGCGTGTGACGAATGAGCACTACTGTGGTTGGGTGCTTCCCCACACCTCCCTCCCGCCCAGGTTCAAGATGCTCGGGGCCGGCTTCCTGGTCCTGGCCCTCGCCGGGGTCGTGCTCACCGATCCCGTGACCCACGAGCGGGCCCGCCTGACAGCGGACACCCCCGCCCAGCACGCCTTCCGCCTGGTCACCACCGACGCGGCGTTCCGCGCCGGCACGAACGAGGGCACACGCGTGGCCGGCGGCTCCGTGTCGATCAGCCATCCGGTCGGTCGGTTGACCACAGCAGGCCGCAGCTGGTCCTGGTCGCGCTGGACCTCCTGGTGGGTCCAGCCGGGACAGTCCTTCACCGAGCTGCTGCCCTCGTGGAACGCCGTCACCCCGGCGGGCACGGCCGTACAGGTCCAGGCCCGGGTCCGCAGCAGCACCGGACGGATCAGCGGCTGGAAGGTGATGGGCACCTGGGCGACCCGCGACGCCGGGTTCCGGCGGACCAGCGGCACCACGCAGAGCGACTCCGTCGCCAGCGTCAGCACCGACACCCTCAGGGCCCGCCCGGGCGTGACCCTGACCCGCTACCAGCTCCGCGCCGTTCCCCTCCGTGTGCCGTCCTCCGCGGCCACACCGACGGTGCGCTCCCTCCAGGCAGTGGCCAGCCGGCCCGTCACCACCCTCCCGGTGACGAGCCGGCGGCTGCTGCCCGCCCGGACGCTGAACGTCCCGCGCTACTCGCAGATGACCCACCGTGGGCAGTACCCGCAGTACGGCGCCGGCGGGCAGGCCTGGTGCTCACCCACGTCGCTCTCGATGCTGCTGGGCTACTACCGCGCGCTGCCGTCGAGGACGAACTACGCCTGGGTGAACAAGTCGTACGCCGACCCGTGGGTCGACCACGTCGCCCGGCTCGTCTACGACTACGGCTACCACGGCGCCGGCAACTGGGCGTTCAACACGGCGTACGCCGCCAACCTCACCGGCGACGCGTTCGTCACCCGCCTGACCAGCCTGCGCGAGGCCGAACGGTTCATCGCCGCCGGGATCCCGCTGGCCGCCTCGATCTCCTTCTCGCGTGGGCAGCTCACGGGGGCGCCGATCAGCGCCACGGCCGGCCACCTGGTCGTCATCGCCGGCTTCACGGGCACCGGCAACGTCGTGGTCAACGACCCCGCTGCGTCGAGCAACTCCACGGTCCGGCGCGTCTACGACCGGGGGCAGTTCGAGCGGGCCTGGCTCCGCAAGTCCAGTGGCACCGTCTACGTCGTCCGCGACGCCCAGCACCCGCTGCCCAGCCGGGGCGCCAACCGCAACTGGTGAACGGCGGTTCCGGTCCGTGAAACCGACACGCGTCAGGCGCCGTACGCGCCGTCCACGTCCAGCTTCTGGCCGCTGATGAAGCCGGCGCGGGGGGAGGCGAGGAAGCAGACCGCCTCGGCGACGTCGTGGGCGATGCCGAAGCGGCGCAGCGGGATGTTGTCCCTCGCGGCCTGGAGCGCCCGTTCGTCCAGCTCGCCGGACTCGATCAGCCGCTGCGCCATCCCGTCGGTGAGCATGCCCGGGCCGACGCAGTTCACCCGTACGCCGTAGCGGCCCTCCTCGACCGCGAGGGCGCGGACGATCGCCTCGACGGCCGCCTTCGGGACCGAGGACAGACCGTCACGCACCGGGAAGCGCGAGGTCGCGGCCGTGGTCACCGCGACGATGCTTCCCTCGGCGGAGCGCAGCGGCGCCAGCGCCGGTCGTACGACGTTGAAGAAGCCCGCTGCGTCAGCCGAGAGCTGGGCCTCCATCGCCGCTGGTTCGAGGTTGCTGAGGTGCACCATCGGCACGTGCGGGCCGACGGCGTGGACCAGCGTGTGCATCAGGCCGTGGTACTCCAGCACCTCCGCGACCACCTGCTCGCAGGCGACCTGGTCGCCGGTGTCCAGCTGGTGCGCGCTGACCCGCCCACCGTAGGAGGAGAGCTCGTCGGCGAGGGCCATCGCAGCGGCCTCGTCCGTGCGCCAGGTGAAGGCGACGTCACTGCCACGCCGCGCCAGCAGACGTACGACGGCCCGGCCGATCCCCCCGCTCCCCCCGGTCACGAGCGCGGCGCCGGTCAGCTCGTCGAAGTCGTCCATCCGCTCAGGCTAGGCGCATCCGGCGTCGGACGAGGCGAGCACGAGCCAAACCCGGGTCACAGCGCGCACGCCGCCCTAGACTCGCGGCGATGACCCAGACGTCACTGAGGGGGACCGCATGATCCCCTTCAACATCGCTCACCTCACCGGTCGGGAGCAGGAGTACCTCGCCCAGTCGCTGGCCTCGCGCCACCTGACCGGCGACGGCAGCTTCACGGCCCGGGCGACGCAGCTGCTCTCCCAGAACGTCGGCGGCGGCGACTGCCTGCTCACCACCTCCTGCACGCACGCGCTGGAGATGGCCGCCATCCTGCTCGACCTGGGCGAGGGCGACGAGGTGATCATGCCGTCGTTCACGTTCGTCTCGACGGCCAACGCCTTCGTGCTCCGTGGCGCCGTGCCCGTCTTCGTCGACATCCGGCCGGACACCCTCAACCTCGACGAGCGACTCGTCGAGAGCGCCATCACTCCTCGGACACGCGCCATCGTGGTCGTCCACTACGCCGGGGTGGCGTGCGAGATGGACGAGATCACCGCCATCGCGGAGCGGCACGGCCTGGCGGTCGTCGAGGACAACGCGCACGGGCTCGGTGGGACCTACCGGGGCCGGCCGCTGGGTTCGCTGGGCACGATGGCGACGCAGAGCTTCCACGCCACCAAGAACGTCCAGTGCGGCGAGGGCGGCGCCATCGTGCTCAACGACGCGGCGTACCTCGAACGTGCCGAGATCATCCGCGAGAAGGGCACCAACCGGAGCCAGTTCTTCCGCGGCAAGGTCGACCACTACCGCTGGGTCGACATCGGCTCGAGCTACCTCCCGTCAGACCTGCTCGCTGCCTTCCTGACCGCACAGCTCGAGTCGATCAAGGACATCCAGGTCCGTCGCTCCGAGGTGTGGGACCACTACGAGCGCGAGCTCGCGCCGTGGGCGGAGGGCCTCGTCGGCACCCCCACGGTTCCCGACGACCGTGAGCATCCTGCACACCTGTACTACCTGATCCTCCCGGACCACCGGCAGCAGGAGAGGTTCATCCGGCATCTCGGCGACGCCGGCGTGCTCGGGGTGTTCCACTACGTTCCGCTGGACTCGGCACCGGTCGGTCGGGAACGCTGCCGCACTGCTCCGGGTGGGTGCCCGGTGACGGCCGACCTCAGCTCACGCCTGGTTCGGCTGCCCCTCTTCCCGGACCTCTCCGAACGCGACCTGTCCGTGATCGTGGAGGCAGTCACCTCGTTCCAGGTCTCTTCGTGAGCTGGGAGTCGGCCATCACCGGCACCGACGTGAGCCTGCGTGCCTCACCGGTGGAGTCCCGTCGGTTCGGGCTGACGATCAGCCGGGCCGACGTACCGCTTGCCGTCACCGATCCAGATCCCGTGGACACGGTGCTGGGTCTCCTGAGCGAACGACGCGTCCGACGTCGTCGTCCTGCGCTACCCGGCCTCCCGCGTCGACTGGTTCGCGCGCCTGCTCGCCCCGGACCGGGTCCTGATCTCGGCCGACGTGCTGACCTACTGGCAGCTGACGGTGGGCGAGGGACGCGCGCCCGAGCCCGACCCGTCGCTGGTCGCTCGCCCGGCACACGGGATCGAGCCGGAGCTCGTCGAGGGCCTGGTCACCGACATCTTCCGGAGCTACGGCAGCCACTACCTGGCCGATCCCGTGCTCGACCCACACGCAGCCCTGGACGGGTACGTCGAGTGGGCGCAGCACTCGGCGTCGGAGGTCCCCCCGGTGGTCCTGGAGGAGGCGGGGACGGGGGTCATCGGTCTGGCCACCCTGGCGCACTCCGCCGGGACGACGGAGATCCTGCTGGCCGGGATCATCCGCGATGCACAGGGCCAGCACCGCTACGCGCACCTCCTCGCCGGGGCGGAGCAGGCTGCCCGCGACCACGAGGCCGAGCGTCTGGTCATCTCGACGCAGGCCCACAACGCGGGTGTGCAGCGGGCCTGGGCCCGCTACGGCTTCGAGCCCGTGGGCTCCGTGCACACCGTGCACGCCGTACGGAAGGACCTCCTGGCCGGAAGAAGCTGACGCCGTCAGGCCAGCCGGCCGTCGCGCGCCTGTGATCGCGTCTGCTCCCCGATCACGTACGTCGGCTGGCCGAGGTTCTCGGAGTGGAGACGCGCGATGTACTCGCCGAGCACCCCCAGGGCGACCATCTGGGCCCCGGAGAAGATCGCCACCATCGAGGCCACGGTCGTGAAGCCCGCGACGGTCGTCGAACCGCTGAAGAACTCCCAGAGGACGATGACGAGGAGCACCACTCCCAGCGCCCCGCAGAGCAGCCCGAGATAGCCGACCAGGCGGAGCGGAAGGGTGCTGTAGCCGACGGTGGTGTTGATCGCGTGGCGGATCAGCCCTCGCAGGGTGTAGTTCGACTTCCCCTCGGCCCGGCGGTCCATGCGGACCACGCTGGTGCCCGTGCGCGTGGTCGCCCACGACAACGCCACGTCGATCGAGGCCTGCGGACCGTCGAGGCCGACGAAGGCGTCCCGGAGCCGGGTGCGGAAGATCCGGAAGGCGCTGATGTCTCGCGCATTCTCGATGCCCAGACCCAACGTCATCAGCGCCTTGACGTTGCGCGAGGCAAAGCTGCGCAGGTAGCCGTGCTCCTCGACCTCCGGCACCCCGTAGACGAGGTCCAGCTCCGGGACCAGCGCCGCGACCATGCGGGGGATCTCCTCCGGGACGTGCTGGAGGTCGTCGTCCATCGTGATGATCGTGTCGTAGCGCACCGAGCGGATGCCCGCGAGCAGGGCGTTGTGCTGGCCGTAGTTGCGGGACAGCCGCATCGCCTCGACCGGTGCGTGTGCCGCGGCCAGGGAGTGGGCCACCTCCCAGGTGTCGTCCGGGCTGCCGTCGACCACGAGCACCACCTCGAAGGACGAGGAGGTCGCGGCGAGGACGTCCACGATCCTGCGCACGAGCTCCGGGAGGGTGCGGGCAGACCGGTAGCACGGGATGACCACCGACAACCCGACGTCACGACCCTGGTTCGTCACCATCCCCCCAGTCTTCCCGACCCACGTCCCTGGAGCGGGCGCGGACACACGTCTTGGCTATCGTCGTCGCGCCCTCTCCCTCACGATCGGTGACGCCATGAAGCGCTGTTCGTCATGCGGCTCGGTGCACGACTCAGTCACCTTCACCTGCCCCGTGTGCGCGCACTCGCCCGAGGTGGTCGACGGGTTCCTGGCGTTCTCCCCCGACCTGGCCCACGCGGGGGGTGGTTACGACCCCGACCTGTTCGCCCAGCTGGCGCCGCTGGAGGAGGGGAGCTTCTGGTTCCGCTCCCGCAACGACCTGATCCTGTGGGCACTCCGGCAGCACAGCCCCGCGTTGACGTCCTTCCTCGAGATCGGCTGCGGCACCGGCTACGTGCTGTCCGGGGTCGAGGCGGAGTTCCCGCGCGCGACCCTGCTCGGCAGCGAGATCTTCGTCGATGCCTTGCCGTACGCCGCCGCGCGTGTCCGTGCTGCCGAGCTGGTGCAGATGGACGCACGAGACATCCCGCTGCGCGCCGAGGTCGACGTGATCGGGGCGTTCGACGTCCTGGAGCACATCGAGGAGGACGTCGAGGTCCTGGGCCAGGTGCACCAGGCCCTCAAGCCGGACGGCCTGCTGGTGATCTGCGTTCCGCAGCACCGCTGGCTGTGGAGCCCCGCCGACGACCACGCCCAGCACGTACGTCGCTACACGGCCCGCGAGCTCCGCGCCAAGGTCACCGGCGCGGGCTTCGACATCGAGCGGAGCACGTCGTTCGTCTCGTTGCTGCTGCCGATGATCCTTCTCTCGCGGGTTCTCATGAGACGCCGCACCGACGTCGACCCGATCGACGAGATGCGGATGCCGGCGTTCCTGAACGCGGTGCTCTACCGGCTGATGCGCCTGGAGACCGCCCTCATCCGCAGGGGCGTGGACTTCCCGCTCGGTGGGTCCCGTCTCGTGGTCGCACGGAAGCGCGCGGCAGGCTGACCGCTCGAGGCGGACATCAGGTCAGGTCGCCTCGAAGGAGATCGAGTCCCAGCCGCTCGCGCCGTTCGGCACCACGTCGGTCTTCACGGACGTCTGCGTGTAGCCGGACCGGTCGGTCGCCCGGACCACCAGCCGGTGCTCGCCCGCTTCGACGTCCACGCTCGAGGCCCACTGTGCCCAGGTGTCCACGGTTGGCCTCGCGGCCGAGATCGGCCTCTTGCCAGTCGGCACCGTCGAGCTGGTACTCGACCTTCTCGATCCCGGTGTGCTGGGCCCAGGCGCTGCCCCCGATGCGCACCGATCCGGCCCTGACGGCCGCGCCGTCCCGCGGCACGTCGATCCGGGACTGGGTCTTCACCGGCCCCTTCTCCGACCAGCCGCGCTGGGTCCAGAAGGCCTCGAACTTGTCGAACCTCGTCACCTCGAGATCGACCAGCCACTTCGTCGCGGACACGAAGCCGTAGAGGCCGGGCACCACCATGCGCACCGGGAAGCCGTGCTGCACCGGCAGCGGCTTGCCGTTCATCGCGATCGCGAGCATCGCGTTGCGGTCATCGGTCAGGGCCGTGAGCGGGGTGCCGCAGTTCCAGCCGTCACGGGAGGTCTGCAGGACCGCGTCGGCACCGTCCTGGACGCCGGCCTCGGACAGCAGCTCCCGGATGAGTACGCCGGACCACCACGCGTTCCCGATCAGGTCACCACCCACCTCGTTCGAGACGCAGCACAGCGTCACCCATGCCTCGGTGAGCTCGCGGTCGATGAGGTCCTGGTAGCCCAGGGTGATCTCCTGGTCGACCATGCCGTGGATGCGCAGGCTCCAGTCCTTGGGAGCGATCGAGGGCGGGGCCAGCGCGGTGTGGATGAGGTAGAAGTCGTCGTTGGGCGTGCGCCACGGCGCGATGCCGGGAACTCCCAGCGAGACGCCGGCCGGCACCTTCCCGTCGCTCACCGGGAGGCGCAGCAGCCGGCGCGCCTGCTCCACGTGCCGTCGGCCGCTGCTCGCGAACCGACCGGCGAGCGTCAGGACGGCGGCACCGCCGACCACCCACGCGGTGCGGACCAGGAAGGACCGCCGGCGTGAGTCGAACGACGAGTTCGACGGCGTCTCGTCGAGCAGCGGCGCGGTGAGCAGCCGGAGCGTCACGATCCACGTCACCAGGCCGACGATGACCGCGAGCGGAGCCCCGATCCCCGGGTTCGGGAGGCGGAGCAGGGCCACCAGCCCCAACGCCGCGAGCGCGAAGAAGACCAGGTCCGGCACGAGCGGGAAGCGGCGTACCCAGCTCGCGGCGTAGCCGCAGATCGCGAGCAGGAGGATGGTCGTCCCCCCGAGCAGGAGCGGCTTGTCCCACGTGCCGACCAGGTGGATGAGGAACAGCGCGACCTGCCCCGGCGTGAAGTCACGCACGGCGGCCGCCACCGCGGAGACGGGGGTCGACTCGGCGCGGAGAGCGTAGGCGACCGCCTGGCTGAGGGCCACGCCGACGGCACCTGAGACCACCCCTGCGAGGGCGAGCAGCCAGCGGGAAACGGGTTCACGACCCTCGGCAGGGGACACCTCGGACGGCGCTTCGGTCGGGCTCTGCTGCGCTCCCTCGGCCCTGCTCATCTCCGGGCTCACCCCTCCATGGTCGCGCATGTGGCCAACCACAGGTCCCGCGGACCGGGCATGATCGTCTCGTGGACTTGCGCATCGGCATCGGCACGGACGTGCACCGCCTCGCACCCGGTCGTTCGATGCGGGTGGCCGGACTGGATTGGCCGGAGGAGGACATGGGCCTCGTCGGACACTCCGACGGCGACGTCGTGCTGCACGCCATCTGCGACTCGTTGCTGTCCGCGGCGGGTCTCGGTGACCTCGGCAGCAACTTCGGCACGTCCGAGCCCGAGTGGGCCGACGCGGCCGGGCACGACTTCCTGGCCGAGACCCTGCGACGAGTCCGCGCCGCCGGCTGGGAGGTCGGCAACGTCGCCTGTCAGCTGATCGGCAACCGACCGAAGTTCGCCCCGCGTCGACTGGAGGCCGAGCGCGGTGTCCGCGTGCGCCACGGGATCACGGTCTCGATCAGCGCGACGACGACCGACGGCCTGGGTCTCACCGGACGAGGTGAGGGCCTCGCCGCCGTCGCGACCAGCCTGCTCGTCCGCGCGCCGGCACCCGGGAGCGAGGACTGAGATGCCGCCGAGCGCCGGGTCGTTGCTGATCGCGTCGGCGACGCTGCTGGACCCCAACTTCGCGCGCTGCCTGGTGCTGATGCTCGACTCGGACGAAGACGGGAGCCTGGGCGTGATCCTCAACCAGCCGTCCGGCACCCCGGTCTCGGCGGTGCTCGGTCCGTGGCAGCAGCTGACCAGTGAGCCCGGCGTGCTCTTCCGTGGTGGCCCGGTGGAGGGCAACGCCGCGCTCGCTCTCGGCTCGCTCAGCGGAGACACGGAGCCGCCGGGCTGGCGACCGCTGGGCGGCCGGCTCGGTCTGCTCGACCTCGACGTCGACCCGGAGGACTGCGCCGACGCCCTCTCCGGTGTCCGGGTGTACGCCGGCTACGCGGGCTGGGGGGCCGGACAGCTCGAGGCGGAGATCGCCGAGGGGAGCTGGCACGTCGTCGACGCCACCGAGGCCGACCTGTTCACGAGCTCGCCCGACCGGTTGTGGCGCGACGTGCTGCGCCGGCAACCGACTCCGCTCTCGCTGCTCACGACGCTGCCCGGCGACGCCAACCTGAACTAGTGCCCACCGGGCGGCGTCCCGTCGGGCAGAATCTGGGGGTCCCCGCCGCCGAAGCCGAGCCCGGAGCCCCGATGCAGACCTACGACGGTCATCACCTCGACGTCACGACCTACGGCCCCGATGACGCACCGCTGACCGTCTTCCTGGCGCACTGCTGGACGCTCAACCAGCACGACTGGCACTACCAGGTCCGTGACCTGCAGCGGGAGTACGGACATCGGATCCGCATCGTCACCTGGGACCACCGGGGCCACGGCGAGTCCGACCCGGTCCCGCGGGCGGAGTGCACGATCGAGAACCTCGCGCGGGACTGGTCGGACCTGATCGACCAGCTCGCGCCCACCGGGCCGCTCGTGCTCGCCGGGCACTCGATCGGCGGGATGACCCTGATGGCGCTGGCGGACAGCCGGCCCGAGCTCTTCGACCGTGTCGTCGGGGTGGTGTTCGTCGCCACGTCCTCGGGCCGCCTGGACACCGTGACCCTCGGGCTGCCCGAGGCCGGGCCCCTGCTGCGCGCGCAGATCCCGCGGATGCTCGCCCTCCGCTCGCGCACGCTGTCCAGGCGAGCCCGCCGTCGCGCACCGGTCATCGAGCGCCTGGTGATGCGCCGGTTCCTGTTCGGCCGCCCGCTGCGCCTCGCCGACGTCGCGCTGTCCGTGGAGGGGCTGATCAGCTGCTCCGGTGACACCGTGGTGGGTTTCTACGAGGACTGCATGAAGCACGACCGCGTCCGTGCACTGAAGACCCTCGACGACATCCCGACCCATGTCCTGGTGGGCACCCGCGACGTGCTGACCCCACCGTCGCACGCGCGCCGGATCGCCGACCACGTCAGCGGAGCGGTGTTCACCGTGGCACCCGATGCCGGCCACATGCTCCCGCTCGAGCGCGACCAGCTGGTCTCGGGCGTGCTCAGCCGGCTGATCCGGCCGCACCTGTGAGCGAGACCCCCTCGTCCTCAGGGGTGCGGGCCGCGGCGGTGATCCTCGCCGCCGGGTCGGGCACCCGGGTCGGCGCCGAGACCAACAAGGTGCTGCTGCCCCTGGCCGGTGTGCCGGTCCTGGCCCGGTCGGTGCGGACGGTCCTCGACGTCGAGGGGATCCAGCGCATCGTGCTCGTCGTACGCCCGCAGGACCGCGAGGCGGTGCGGGAAGCGGTGGCGCCCTACCTCGGCGCGCACGACCTCTGGGTGGTCGACGGCGGGAACCAGCGGCACGACTCGGAGCTACGGGCCCTCGAGGCACTCGCGAGCGACATCGAGAGCGAGGAGATCGACGTGGTGGCGATCCACGACGCCGCCCGACCCCTCGCCACCGCAGACCTCTGGGCCGCTGTCCTCACCGCAGCAGCCGAGCACGGTGGCGCGATCCCGGTGGTCGAGGCGGCGCGCCTCTCGCACCGCGACGGCAGGGCCGCCCCCGCGGGCCTGGTCGCCGTGCAGACGCCCCAGGCGTTCCGTGCGCGCGCCCTGCTCGAGGCCTACCGCCACGCCCACGCCGACGGGTTCGTCGGCACCGACACCGCCGCCTGCCTGGAGCGGTACGCCGAGGTCACGGTCGTCGGGGTCCCCAGCACCGCGGTGAACCTCAAGGTGACCTTTCCCGAGGACCTCGACCTCGCCGAGCGGCTGCTCAGCGCTCCGTCGAGCTGAGTCCTGCCAGGATCTCGAGGTCGCCCTCGCCGGCGATCCTCCTGCCGAGCGCGGGGGCCTGCAGGAACCTCACCGGGAACCTGCTGGTCAGTGCGGCCACGAGCTCGGCCAGGTCGTCGGTGTCGAGATCCTCCAGCGACGAGAGGACGGCGGCGGGCAGGACGACCGGTGAGGTCACGCAGACGAGGTCGTCCCGGTCGACGGTGGCCCCGAGCACAGCGTCGTCGTACTGCTTCACGGTGTCGGTCACGGGTCGTACGCCGACCACCACCGCGCCGCTGTTCGCCGCTTCCTCGATCGCGTCCCCGAGAAAGCTCACGGGGGTCAGCGGGCACAGCGGGTCGTGGATCACGAGCGCCCGGCCGGACTCCCGCACGGCGTCGAACCCGACGTCGTAGTCGAAGAGCTCCGCCCCGGCCGTGGTCAGGGCCCAGGAAGCCGCGGCCACCAGGGACTCGCCGTGGATCAGCGTGAAGGGCAGCGACCCGCGCCCGTCCACCGGCACCACACCCCAGGGCGCCTCCGGTTCCTCCACGCGCCCAGCCTAGGGCCGCGGTCTCACCGGGTCGCCGGGGGAACCCACCCGGACACACATCGAGCCCCCGGAGCGAATCACGGGGGCTCGACGGAGACTGACGGGCAGTCTGGTGGTTATCGGGTCAGGACGCGAGGACCTCGTCGAGGATCGTCTCGGCCTTGTCCTCGTTGGTGTGCTCCGCCAGGGCCAGCTCGGAGACGAGGATCTGACGCGCCTTGGCCAGCATCCGCTTCTCGCCGGCGGAGAGGCCACGGTCACGCTCGCGGCGCCACAGGTCACGGACGACCTCGGCCACCTTCATCACGTCACCGGAGTGCAGCTTCTCCAGGTTGGCCTTGTAGCGGCGCGACCAGTTGGTCGGCTCATCGGGTACGACGGCACGCAGCACGTCGAAGACTCGATCGAGACCTGCCTTGTCCACGACGTCGCGGACACCCACGAGATCGAGGTTGCAGGACGGCACCCGGACCACAAGGTCCTGCTGGGCGACGATGCGCAGAACGAGGTACTGCTTCTCTTCCCCCTTGATGGTGCGCATCTCGATGTCTTCGATGACTGCGGCCCCGTGATTCGGATAGACGACCGTTTCGCCGACAGTGAAAGTCATATGTAGGTAACCCCTTTCGAGGTGACTAGTCTAACACGGTTGAAGACGGCATCTTTCCGGTGTTTGTGCAGGTCAGAGGCGGTTTTGGGGCTTGACAAGACCCAGATCCTTGTGCCGCGAGGGCCGAACGGGCCCCTCGACGGCCGCCCCAAACCTCCCCCTGATGGTCCTCCATGCTCAATACTGCGACCCATGAGCACAGAGGTCGCGAGCAAGGCACCCGGACAGCTGAGGGGCCTGCTCCGGGCGGCGCATCCGCGCCAGGCACTGGCGTTCGCGATCGTGGTCGGGCTCCTCGTGGCACTGATGGGCCGCCCCGTCCGCGAGGTGCTCGCGGCAGCGGTGGCGATTCTCGTGGCCCAGCTCGTGATGGGGCTGGTCAACGACCTGTGCGACGTGAGACGCGACCAGCGTTCCGAGGCCCAGGACAAGCCGGTCGCGGAGGGGCTGGTCCCGTCTGGGAACGCCAGCTTCGCGGTCGCCGTACTCCTGCTGCTGGTGCTGCCGCTCTCGCTCCAGAACGGCATCGCTGCCGGGCTGTTCCTGCTCGCCACGCTCGTCGTCGGGCTGGTTCACAACCGCTTCCTGCACACCACGACGCTGTCGTTCGTCGGGTGGGCCGCGACCTTCGCGCTGCTCACCTACTTCGTCACGCTGGGCGGCTGGGGTGGCGAGGCCGACGGTTCACGGCCGGTGACCGCCTTCGTGGTGCTCTGCGCGCTGCTCGGAGTCTGCGTGCACTTCCTGACCTCGCTGCCCGACCTCGTCGCCGACAACAAGTCCGGCGCACGCAACCTCCCGCTGCGGATCGCGCTGCGCACCGGGGCGCCCCGCTTGCTCGTGGTGAGCCTGGTGGTGACGGTGCTGGTGGTCGCCGCAATCATCTACACCGCCCTCACGGCCGGGATCGCCCTCTGAGCGATAGGCTCGGCGGCAACCGCTCGAGAGGAACAGCATCGCCATGTTGAGGCCAGTCCGTCGCCGTGTCGCCACCGTGGCCGTGGTGCTGCTCGTCCCGTTGCTCGGCGCCTGCGGATTCGGCCAACAGACCGATCAGGTCTACCAGCCGGCGGTCGGGGTCAACGACCACAAGGGGCAGGTCGACGTGCTCGGCGCCGCTGTGGTCAGTGGCGCCAACGGCATCGGCACCTTCGTGGCCTCGTTGGACAACAAGAACCCGCGCAAGGCCATCACGCTCGTCTCGGTCAAGGGCAGCGAAGGCATCGAGCCCGAGCTGGTGGCTCCGGTGAAGGTCGAGCCCGGGACGCTGGTCAACCTCGCGGACGTGGGTGCGGTCCGGGTCACCGGCGAGGGAGTCAAGGCCGGCGCTTTCGCGCGCCTGACGCTGACCTTCGACACCGGCCAGGTCTCGGAGGTCAACGCACCGATCGTGGCCAGGGTCGGTCCCTACTCCGAGGTCAAGCCGGCGATCCCGTTGTCGTCCCCTCGGCATCCCCCTCTTCCTCACCAGCACCCTGACGCCGGCTCGACCGTCGCGCCCTAGGATCGGTGCCCATGAGCGAGCCAGTGAGTCGACCCGCACCCTGATCCTGCTGCGCCACGGCGAGAGCGACTGGAACGCCAAGAACCTCTTCACCGGCTGGGTCGACGTGGCGCTCACCGACAAGGGTCGCGACGAGGCGGTCTCGGGCGGGGAACAGCTCGTCGAGGCGGGGTTGCTGCCGGACGTCGTACACACCTCGCTGCTGCGGCGCGCGATCACGACCGCCCACCTGGCCCTCGACGCCGCCGACCGTCACTGGATCCCCGTACGCCGGTCGTGGCGACTCAACGAGCGGCACTACGGCGACCTGCAGGGCAAGGACAAGAAGCAGACGCTCGAGCAGTACGGCGAGGAGCAGTTCATGACCTGGCGCCGTTCCTTCGACGTGCCCCCTCCGCCGATCGAGGACGGCAGCGAGTGGTCACAGGCAGGAGACCCGCGCTACGCCGACCTCGGTGACGAGATGCCGCGCACCGAGTGCCTCAAGGACGTCATCGCCCGGATGCTCCCCTACTGGGAGTCCGCGATCGTCCCCGACCTGGCCGGCGGCGACACCGTGCTGATCGCCGCCCACGGCAACAGCCTGCGCGCGATCGTCAAGCACCTCGACGGCATCAGCGACGAGGACATCGCCGGGCTGAACATCCCGACCGGGATGCCCCTGGTCTACGAGCTCGACGCCGACATGCGCCCCACCGGCGACGGCGGCCGCTACCTCGACCCCGAGGCCGCCGCCGAGGCCGCCGCAGCCGTGGCCAACCAGGGCCGCTAGACCGAACCTCCACCCCGGCAGCCGACCCCAGGACCGGATAGTCCGAGACGTTTTCGTTCTTTCCGGGGGCAATTGCAACGGAAACGTCTCGGACTATCCGGTTCGGGTGGCGACCTCAGGAACCCGTCCGGAACTGGTGCGGCCGCCGGAGCAGGGCGGGGAGGTTGGCGGCGCCGGGGGCGTCGTCGGTCATCGACATCCAGTCGCCCGAGTTGGTCATCTGGCACCGCTTCAGCGACAGGCAGCCGCACCCGATGCACGAGTCGAGCCCGTCGCGAAGGCGCTCCAGGGCGGCGATCTGGTCGTCGATCCGGCCGCGCCAGTGCCGGGAGATGCGTTGCCAGTCCGCCTTGTTCGGGACGCGAGCAGCGGGGAGCCGGTCCAGCTCCTCGCGAACCTCCTCCAGGGTGAGGCCGATGTTGGAGGCGGCGCGGATGAAGGCGAGGCGGCGCAGCACGCTGCGCTGGAACTGGCGACGCCCGCCCGACGTACGGGTGGCCGAGATCAGGCCCTCGGCCTCGTAGAAGCGCAGTGCCGACGCAGCGAAACCGCTGCGCTTGGCGACGTCCCCCATCGAGAGCAGCTCGTGCGAATCCATCGGAACCCCTTGAACTCAAGTTAACTTGAACTTTAACACTGGGTTCATGACTACTCGACGAACTCCACCCACCGCCCTCGTCACCGGGGGTTCCTCCGGCCTCGGCCTTGCTCTGGCCCGCTACCTCGACGACACCGGCTGGATCGTGGTGACCGACGCCCGCGACGACACCCGCCTCCAGGCGGCCTTGAGCGGCACCACCGTGCACGGCGTCCCGGGCGACGTGGCGGATGCCGACCACCGGGCAGCCCTCGTCGAGATCATCTCCGATCTCGGCGGTCTCGACCTCCTCGTGCTGAACCACAGCACGCTCGGTCCACTGCCCATGCGCTCGCTGGCGCAGCTCGAACCCACCGAGATCGGCGAGGTCTTCCGCACCAACGCGGGAGCCCCTGGCTCGCTGATGATCGCCCTGACCGACCAGCTGCGGGCGCGCGACGGCGTGGTGGTGGGGATCTCCTCCGACGCGGCCGTCCAGCACTACGAGACCTGGGGGGCGTACGGCGCCTCCAAGGCAGCCCTCGACCACCTCGTGCTCACCTTCGGCGAGGAGACCGGCCTCGCGACGTACGCCGTGGACCCCGGCGACATGCGCACCCCGATGCACCAGGACGCCTTCCCGGGTGAGGACATCTCCGACCGGCCGCTGCCCGAGACCGTGGTCCCCCGCCTGCTCGCACTCGTGCGCCAGCGGCCGGACCGCGGTCGCTACCTGGCCGCCGACTTCGCCGAGGCGGAGGTGGCCTCGGCATGACCAGGCTCGCCGAACGCTCGGGCATCCGGTTCGAGCGCCCCGAGGAGTCGACGGCGCTCGGTCCTCCCGAGGCCCATGGCAGGTCGCGCGACGACGTGCGCCTGCTCGTCGCCAGCCCCGAGCACGTCGAGCACCACGCCTTCCACGACCTGCCCGACCAGCTGCTCCCGGGCGACCTCGTCGTGGTGAACAACTCCGCCACCGTGAACGGCGAGATCGACGCGGTCAGGGGTGCGCAGCCGATCGTGGTGCACGTCGCGAGCCGTCTCGACGACGGCACCTGGGTGGTGGAGCTGCGCACCGCACCCGATGCCTCCGACCCGGTCCTCGACGCGGTGGCCGGTGAGACCCTCGGCGTGGGTGAGCTGCCGCTCACGCTGCTGGAGCCGTACCCGTTCGAGGGCTCTTCCCCCACGGGTTCGGGCAACCGACTCTGGCGGGCGTCGGTCGAGGGCGACCTGCGCCGGCTGCTGGACCGGCACGGACGTCCGATCGCCTACGGCTACCTCGACCGCCGCTACCCGCTCGCGGCCTACCAGTCGGTCTTCAGCACGGTGCCCGGCAGCGCGGAGATGGCCTCGGCAGGCCGGCCGTTCACCGATGCCGTCCTGACTCGGCTGATCGCCCGTGGCATCAGCGTCGCGCCGATCACGCTGCACACCGGGTTCTCCTCGCAGGAGGCCGGCGAGGGACCGCAGCCGGAGTGGTTCCACGTGCCGGCGACGACAGCCCGGCTGGTCGAGCTCACCCGCGCCCACCGGGGCCGGGTGGTGGCCACCGGCACGACGGTGACCCGCGCGCTCGAGTCAGCCGTCGTCGGCGGGTCGGTCCAGGAGTCGTGGGGCTGGACGGACCGAGTGGTCACCCCGGCGCACCCACCCGTGGTGGTCGACGGGCTGATCACCGGCTGGCACGACGCGGGCGCCTCGCACCTGCTGCTCGTCGAGGCGATCGCCGGCACCACGCTCGCGCAGGCGGCGTACGACGGCGCGGTCGGGGCGGGCTACCACTGGCACGAGTTCGGCGACTCCGCGCTCTTCTTGCCCTGAGCGTCACGGGCTCGAGAGCCTGCCTACGAAACATATTGCGGGTGCTCGCCGGTGACCAGGAAGACCACGCGCCGGGCGATGGAGACGGCGTGGTCGGCGATCCGCTCGTAGTAGCGGCCGAGCAGGGCGATGTCGACGGCGGGCTCGACGCCGTGCTTCCAGTCCGAGCCGAGCAGCTCGCGGAAGGAGTTGCGGCGCAGCTTGTCCATCTCCTGGTCGACCTCCTCGAGCTCTTCGGCCGCCGCGACGTCGGAGTTCGCGATGACGAACTCCACCTTGGCGATCATCACCTCGGCGACGGCGGCCATGCGCGCGATCATCGGCACGATCGAGTCGGGCACAGCGACCTCGGGCACCCGCAGGCGGGCGATCTTGGCGATGTGCACGGCGAGGTCGCCCATCCGCTCGAACTCGCTGACCATCCGCAGGGACGCGACCAGCATCCGCAGGTCGCCGGCGACCGGGTTCTGCAGCGACAACAGCTCGAAGCTGTGCTCCTCGAGCTTCTCGCGCAGGGCATCGACGGCCGCGTCGTTGCTGATCACCTTCTCGGCACGCTGGGCATCCCCTTCGAGGAGTGCCGCAGTGCCCTCGGAGACGGCCTCGCGCACGAGGCGGGCCATCATCACGAGGTCGTCGCGGATCGAGTCGAGCTGGTCGCTGTAGGCATCACGCATGACAGCGAACCTACGGCGGCCAGGTGAAGGGTTGGCGATGTTTTGTGAACTGGCGGTGAACAGCACCGGAAAGGGCAGTCCACGAAAGGAAGACTGGATGAAACCCTGCGTACGATCGATGGCGTGAGCCCGACCATCCAGGCCCTCCTCTTCGCGCTGCTCGGAGCAGTGCTGGGCGGCAGCGCCGTACTCGCCTTCCGGGTGAGCGAGCGCCAGCTGCGACCACCGGAGGTGCCCGAGCCTGCCCTGCCGCCCGGAGTGGCCGCCGTGCTCTCGGTGCTGCGCAGCAGCGCCCTGGTCGTCGACGCCGGTGACAGCGTGCTCAAGGCCTCCGCCCCGGCCGTCGCGATGGGTCTCGTTCGGGGCCACGAGATCACGGTGCGCGAGCTCACCGAGCTGGTCCGGCAGGTACGCCGCGACGGACAGATCCGCGAGACCGAGCTGCTCATGCAGCGCGAGGGCCTTCCTCCCCGCCACGTGACCGCGCGGGTGGCCCCGCTCAGCTCCCAGCTGGTGCTGGCGCTCGTCGAGGACCGCACGCGCGAACGGCGGGTGGAGTCGATCCGCCGCGACTTCGTCGCCAACGTGAGCCACGAGCTCAAGACGCCCGTCGGGGCCATCCGCCTGCTCTCCGACGCGGTCATCGACGCCGCGGACGATCCCGAGGCGGTGCAGCGGTTCGCCGGGCGGATGCACACCGAGAGCGAGCGGCTCGCACGCCTGGTGCAGCAGATCATCGAGCTCTCCCGCCTCCAGGGCGACGACCCCCTCGACGAGCCGGTGGCGGTGGAGGTGGACAAGATCCTGGCCCGCGCGATCGACGAGAGCCTCACCGATGCCGGCGTACGCGAGATCAGCCTGGTGCAGAACGGCACGCACGGCCTGATGCTCCTGGGCAACAGCGAGCAGGTGGCCGTGGCCGTCAGCAACCTGGTCGCCAACGCCGTCGCCTACTCACCGGAGGGCTCCACGGTGGTGGTGGGTGCCACCGGGCACGACCTGTCCGTCGACATCTCGGTCACCGACCAGGGCATCGGCATCCCCGCCTCGGAGATCGACAGGATCTTCGAGCGGTTCTACCGCGTCGACCCCGCCCGCCACCGCTCCACCGGCGGCACCGGCCTGGGACTCTCGATCGTCAAGCACGTCGCCGCCTCCCACGGCGGCGAGGTGCGGGTCTGGTCGGTGGAGGGTCAGGGTTCGACCTTCACCCTCACCCTGCCCCGCAAGCCCGGGTTCCCGGGCGTCGAAGCCCCTGATGACTCCCCGGTCAGCAATCTGCACAGCGAGGAGACCGCATGACGCGCGTCCTGGTCGTCGAGGACGAGGAGAGCTACAGCGACGCGCTCTCCTACATGCTCCGCAAGGAGGGCTTCGAGGTGGCGATCGCGGCCACCGGGCCCGACGCCCTCACCGAGTTCGACCGCGCCGGGGCGGACATCGTGCTGCTCGACCTGATGCTGCCGGGGATGCCCGGCACCGAGGTGTGCCGCCAGATCCGGCAGACCTCCAACGTGCCGGTGATCATGGTGAGCGCGAAGGACGACGAGGTCGACAAGGTGGTCGGGCTCGAGCTCGGAGCCGACGACTACGTCACCAAGCCCTACTCCCCCCGGGAGCTGGTGGCCCGGATCCGCGCGGTCCTGCGCCGTGGGGTCGAGCCGGACCTCGCGCCGTTGACGCTCGAGGTCGGCTCGGTGCGGATGGACGTCGAACGCCACCTCGTCACGCTGGGCGGCGAGGAGGTCCGGTTGCCCCTCAAGGAGTTCGAGCTGCTCGAGATGTTCCTGCGCAACCCCGGCCGGGTGCTGACCCGCGGCCAGCTGATCGACCGTGTCTGGGGGTCCGACTACGTGGGCGACACCAAGACGCTCGACGTGCACGTGAAGCGGCTCCGCGCCAAGATCGAGTCCAACCCGGCCGAGCCGAAGCTGCTCACCACCGTGCGCGGGCTGGGCTACAAGCTCGACCTCTGAGCGGTACGACGAGCCCGCCGGCGCCTCGGTGGCAGCATCTCGATGCGCGGCGACCGAAACCCGCGTGCCGCTTGTCGGTGCTCATCCCTAGGCTCAGGGGGTGAACCGCAAGACCGCTCCCACCTGGCTGCCGCTCGCGGCGGTCGGCTGCACCCTCGTGTTCTGGGCCTCGGCGTTCGTGGCCATCCGCCACCTCGGCCACGACTTCTCCCCCGGCGCGCTCTCGCTGGGGCGCACGCTCGTCGGCGCGCTGTGCCTCGGCGTGGTCGCGCTCGCGCGCGGGGTGCCGCGGCCCACCGGCCGGGAGCTCGTCTCGATCGTGGTGATCGGGGTGCTCTGGTTCGGGCTCTACAACGTGGCCCTCAACGCCGGTGAGCGTCGGGTCGACGCCGGCACCGCCGCGATGTTGATCCAGGTCTCCCCCGTGCTCATCGCGCTGCTCGCGGCGGTGTTCCTCGACGAGCGGTTCACGGTGCACCTCGGCGTGGGCCTGACCCTGGCGTTCGCGGGCGTGGCGCTGATCGCGTTCTCGACCTCGCCGGGCGGCGGGCACAGCGACGTCATCGGCGTGCTGCTGTGCCTGGTCAGCGCCGTGGCCTACTCGATCAGCCTGATCCTCCAGAAGCCGCTGATGGTGCGCCTCCCGGCGGTCCACGTGACCTGGCTCGCCTGCACGGTCGGCGCCATCAGCTGTCTGCCCTTCGCGGGCGATCTCGTGCGCCAGACCGCCGACGCTCCGGTGTCGAGCGTGTGGTGGCTGGTCTACCTCGGCGTCTTCCCGACCGCGATCGCGTTCACCACCTACGCGTTCGCGCTCCGCCACATGAGCGCCAGCAGCCTGGGGGTGACGACCTACCTCGTGCCCCCGATCACGATCGTGATGGGCGTGATCTTCCTCAGCGAGGCGCCGCCCACGATGGCCTACGCCGGGGGTGTGCTCGCCCTGGTCGGTGTCGCCGTCGCCCGGCGCAAGCCTCGCGCCCGGCCCGCCGACCATGCGCCGCCCGAGGCCGCCGCACTCAACCGCTGAGGGTTGCAGGGATACCCGGTTAGCCGGGTACTCATGGCTCGGGCGTTGCAACACCCGAAGCACAGGAGTACCCGGTTACCGGGTACTCCTGCAGCCTACTCGTCCGCGGGCGAGCCGAGCTCGTCGAGGGCGAGGGGACCGCGGAAGGCCTCGAGGTTGCGGATGGGCTCGCCGCGCGAGATCCGCCACTCCCACTCCTTGCGGATCGAGGAGGCGAACCCGAGCTCCAGGATGGTGTTGAACGAGCCGTCGGCGTACTCCAGGACGGCGCCCAGCAGCGTGTCGATCTCCTCGGTGGTCACGGCGGCCAGCGGCAGCCGTGCGTCGAGGTAGATGTCACCCATGGGGTCGAGTCCGAACGCGACGGCGTACATCTTCATGTTGCGCTCGAGCAGCCACCGGTAGACGCCCTCGAAGTTCTCGTCGGGCTTGCGGCACACGAACGCGTGCACCTCGAGCGCGTGCCGGCCGACGTCGAAACGGCAGGGGGTCTTCAGCTTCTTCTCGCCCGGGAGCTCGACCATCAGCGAGGTGGCCGTGACCGAGGACCACTCCAGCTCGCCCTCGTCGAACACCTCGCGGAGTGCTGCCAGGGCCTGTTGCCTGGCCGGGCTCAGTTCTTCTTCCTCGACGTCAGTCACGTCCCCGATGATGACAGGCGCCCTAGAGGGCGAGCCCGCTCACGTCCGCGCGCATCTTCTCCTGGGCGCGGGCGTAGACCGTGAGCATCGACGCAGCCGTCCGGTCCCAGCCGAACTGCTGGGCGTGGGCCTCGGCGCCCGCTGCCAGCCGGTCGTGCAGCCCGGGCTCGAGCAGCACTCGCTCGAACGCCCGCGGCATAGGACGCGGGCTCGTGATCGGTCACCAGGAGGCCGGACCCGCCGTCGCGAACCGCCGTCGGCAGTCCGCCGACCGCGGCCGCCACGACGGGGGTCCCGGTGGCCTGCGCCTCGACGGCGACCAACCCGAAGCTCTCGTTGTACGACGGCACGCAGACCAGCGTGGACGCGGCGTACCAGTCGACCAGCTCTTCCTGGGAGACCGGAGGCACGAACCGGACGAGCGAGTCGATGCCGAGCTCCTCGGCCAGCCGCACCAGCGAGTCGGGTCGTTCGAGACCCGAGCCGGAGGGTCCCCCGACCACGGCGACGGTCAACGTCGAGCGCAGCTCCGGGTGCTGCTCGAGCAGGACGGCCACCCCGCGCAGCATCACGTCGGGTGCCTTCAGCGGCTGGATCCTGCCCACGAAGGTGATCAGCGGTCCGTCGGCGGCCAGCCCGAGGCGCGCCCGCGCGGCCTTCGTCCCGACGTCACGGAAGGTGGTCAGGTCCACACCGGGATGCACCACCTCGACGCGACCGGGGTCCGCGTCGTACAGGTCGATCAGCTGCCGGGCCTCGTCGTCGGTGTTCGCCACGAGCATGTCGGCGGCGGCGACCACCTGCTCCTCGCCGATCAGCCGCGCCATCGGCTCGGGGGTGTCCCCCACGGCCATCGCGGCGTTCTTGACCTTCGCCATCGTGTGCATCGTGTGCACCAGCGGGACACCCCAGCGGTCCCGCGCCAGCGCACCCACCTGGCCGCTGAGCCAGTAGTGGCTGTGCACGAGGTCGTAGTAGCCGGGCGAGTGGTAGGCCTCGGTCCGCAGCACCTCGCGCGCGAAGACGCACAGCTGCGGCGGCAGCTCGTGCTTGGTGAGCCCCTCGTAGGGCCCGGCCGAGACGTGGTGGACGCGGATGCCGTCGCTGACGTCGACGACCGGCGGCAGCACGCTGCCGGTCGACCGGGTGAACACGTCGACCTCGACCTGTCGCGCCGCGAGGCGGCGGGCGAGCTCGAGCACGTAGACGTTCATGCCGCCCGCGTCACCCGTCCCGGGCTGGTCCAGGGGCGAGGTGTGCAGGCTGATCATGGCGACACGGCGCAGGCCGTGGTCCTGAGCCGGGGCCGCGTACGGCAAGTAGTGCGTCATCCATACCTCCGCAGACCCAACCACCGGCGGCCGTCCTGCATTCCGCTGCCTATCATGACCACTCTGTACTGAATGCCTGTTCCCCACACCAGGAGGCGTCATGCCCCGCACCGCCGTCGTCACCGGAGCCAGCAGCGGGATCGGTGCGGCCACGGCTCGCGCGCTGGCCGGAGACGGCTTCCACGTGGTGTGCGCCGCCCGGCGACGCGATCGGGTCGAGGCGCTCGCGCAGGAGATCGGCGGCACCCCGGTCGTGTGCGACGTCACAGACGCTGAGTCCGTGCGGGCGCTCGCCGACGCCGTACCGAGCCTCGACGTGCTGGTCAACAACGCCGGCGGGGCGTTCGACGCGGCCACCGTCGAGGACGCCGACGTCGACCTCTGGGCGCAGATGTACGACGTCAACGTGATCGGGCTGGTCCGGGTCACCCAGGCCCTGCTCCCCGCGCTGCGCGCCGACGGTGGCGGGCTGGTCGTCAACATGGGCTCGACCGCGGGCCGCGTCGCCTACGAGGGCGGGGGTGGCTACACGGCCGCCAAGCACGGCGTGAAGGTGATCACCCAGACGCTGCGCCTCGAGCTGGTCGCCGAGCCGCTCCGGTTCACCGAGATCGCGCCGGGCATGGTGCGCACCGAGGAGTTCGGTCTCGTCCGCTTCGAGGGCGACGAGGAGAAGCGGGACGCGGTCTACGACGGGGTCGCCGAGCCCCTGGTCGCCGAGGACATCGCCGAGGCCGTGCGGTGGGTCGCCTCGCTGCCGGCGCACGTCGACATCGACGAGATCGTCGTCCGCCCGCGCGCCCAGGCCGCCCAGCACAAGGTGCACCGGGAGAAGTGAGCCTCAGCGCCGGTTGAAGACCGTGCCTCGACTCTTCGGCGGCGGGTCGAAGGGCTTGAGCGCGAAACAGCTCGCGAGGTAGGAGCCCGTCTTGTCGGGCCACATGTCGGCCGAGCCGAGGTAGGCCCGTCCGGTGACCCCGCCCCCGACGGTCGAGACGCTGCGGAACAGGGTCTGGCAGATCCGGTCGAGCTTGGCGTACTGCGCGTCACTGATCACCACGATCTGCCCCTTCGGTCCCTTCCGCACGGCCGCACGGCCGGTGATCTGGCCCCGCTCGATGGCGGTGTCCAGGGTCATCTCGGCGATGTCCTCCGCCTGGTGGGGAGAGCGGCAGGGCACGTAGGTCCGCGGGGTGTTCACACAGACCCGGGCCGCGATCGGCGTCTTCCGGGTGGGCAGGTCGGCGAACATCAGGGTCCCGGGGTCGTCCTGCTCGAAGGTGCACACGAACTTGTGCTGCCCCTTCGCCCACAGGTGGGCCGGGAACGGGTCCCAGGCGACGTGCAGGCCGCCCTTGGCACTCAGCGACGGGCCCAGCTGGACCGGCAGGCCGCCCGCGCGGCGCTGCGCGGCGCCGTACACGCTGGGCGCGAGGCAGCGGCCGTAGACCTGGTCACGAACCGCGCGGTAGAGCGGCGTGCTCGGGTCGAGCAGGTCGGTGTAGTCCTTGATCTTCGCGTCCAGCCGTGGGTCCAGGCCGACGATGTTGTAGAGCTCCAGCGTGTGCGGCTTCGTGCACGCGATGGGGGTGCTGAACGCAGCGTCGTCGCGCATCGAGGCGCCGAGGGTCTTGTCCCCTCCGGCGTACTTCTTGACCCAGGCCTCGAAACCCTCCGCTCCGAGGGTCTCGGGAAGCTGCTCGGCTCCCCAGCAGGTGCCCTTGGCCAGCGCCGTCACGGGCTTCGGGGCCGCGGAGGCGGGAGGACTCTCCTTGGCGGAGTCCGCGCCGGAACATCCGGAGAGGGCCACGAGCACCACGGCGGTGAGGCACGCCAGGAGCGCGCGCGTCGTACTGCTACTCATGGCCTCAGCGTCGCAGACCGCCTCAAGGGGCCAGGCCAGCGGCGATCCGCTTGACCGCGTCGCTCATCAGCGCGGCGGCCCTGGCGTTTGCCTCCACGCCACGGCGGTAGGGGTCGGGAATGTCGTCGTCGTCCAGCGTCGATCGCGAGCGCTCGGCAGCGGCCAGGCGCACCAGGCCGGCGGGGCCTTCGCCGGGCGCGGGCTCGACGAGGTCCACCAGCGCGGCGAACTCGAGCACGGTGAAGGTACGACGCAGCGCCCCTGGCGTGTCCTCCAGGACCCGCGAACGGATCGCTCGTGTCGCCGCCAGCACCAGGTCGCTGTCCTCGACCATGGACGGGAGCAGCTGGCGCGACCTGAACTCGCTCGCGCTCAGGCCCGCCGCCACGACATGGGTGGCCGCCTCGGGAGCCATCGGCTCGTCCACGAGCGCCGCAACCCCGGCGCTGGAGACCTCGAAGCCGTCCGGCAACAGCGGCGCCAGCAGCAGCTCACCCAGCGGGGAGCGGCACACGTTGCCCACGCAGACGAACAAGATGCGGAACGAGCTCACGAGCGACCACCCTAGGCTGCGCTCACCCGCACCGCGGCGAGACATCGCACAACGTGGGAACGCAGCCGAGACTCAGGATTCGTGGCCGACAGCCCCGCGGCGATAGACTGACCCGTCGCGCCGCGGTCCGAGTTCTCGACTCCTGAGCGCGCCACCCCATCATCCCCGTCCAGAAGCTGGTTCGCATGTCCACGCCCCCCTCCCCCAGGTCGGCCCGGTCCGACCTCCGCAACGTCGCGATCGTGGCCCACGTCGACCACGGCAAGACCACGCTCGTGGACAAGATGCTCTGGCAGGGCGGAGCGTTCGGCGAGCACCAGCACGTCGACGAGCGCGCCATGGACTCCGGTGACCTCGAGCGCGAGAAGGGGATCACGATCCTCGCGAAGAACACCGCGATCCACTACGCCGGTCCCTCGGCCGACGGCAAGCCGATGACGATCAACATCATCGACACCCCGGGCCACGCCGACTTCGGTGGCGAGGTCGAGCGCGGCCTCTCCATGGTCGACGGCATCGTGCTGCTCGTCGACGCCAGCGAGGGACCGCTCCCGCAGACCCGGTTCGTGCTGCGCAAGGCGCTCAACGCCGACATGCCCGTCGTGCTCGTGGTGAACAAGACCGACCGCGGTGACGCCCGGATCGCCGAGGTCGTGGACGAGACCTACGAGCTGTTCATGGACCTGCTCGACGAGTCGCACAGCCAGGACGCCCTGGACTTCCCGGTCGTCTACGCCAGCGCCAAGGCGGGCAAGGCGTCGCTCGAGATGCCCGCCAACGGCGAGGTCCCGGACTCCCCCGACCTCGAGCCGCTGTTCCGGACGATCCTCGAGACGATCCCGGCTCCCGTCTACACCGAGGACGCGCCGCTGCAGGCGCACGTGACCAACCTGGACGCCTCCCCGTTCCTGGGCCGGCTCGCGCTGGTCCGCGTGCACGAGGGCACCCTGAAGAAGAACCAGACCGTCGCCTGGATGCGCACCGACGGCACCACCAAGAACGTCAAGATCACCGAGCTGCTCATCACCGAGGGCCTCGAGCGCAAGACCGGCGAGTCCGCCGGCCCCGGTGACATCGTGGCCATCGCCGGCATCCCCGACATCATGATCGGCGAGACCCTGGCCGACGCCGAGAACCCGGTCGCACTCCCGCTGATCAAGGTCGACGAGCCGGCGATCTCGATGACGATCGGCACCAACAGCTCGCCTCTCGCCGGTCGCGGCCCGACGAAGAACACCAAGGTCACCGCCCGGCTGGTCAAGGACCGGCTGGACAGCGAGCTGGTCGGCAACGTCTCGCTGCGCGTGCTCCCGACCGAGCGCCCCGACACCTGGGAGGTGCAGGGACGTGGCGAGCTGGCCCTGGCGATCCTGGTCGAGCAGATGCGCCGCGAGGGCTTCGAGCTGACCGTCGGCAAGCCGCAGGTGGTCACCAGGGAGGTCAACGGGAAGCTCCACGAGCCCGTCGAGCGTCTGACCATCGACGCACCCGAGGAGTACCTCGGCGCGATCACCCAGCTGCTGGCCCTCCGCAAGGGACGCATGGAGCAGATGACCAACCACGGCACCGGCTGGGTGCGGATGGAGTTCCTCGTGCCCGCGCGTGGCCTGATCGGCTTCCGCACCGAGTTCCTCACCGACACCCGCGGCACCGGCATCGCGCACCAGGTCTTCGAGGGCTACGAGCCGTGGGCCGGCGAGATCAAGTCCCGTTCGCAGGGTTCGCTGGTCGCCGACCGCTCGGGTGCCGTCACGGCGTACGCCATGACCAACCTGCAGGAGCGCGGCGTGCTGTTCGTGGACCCGACGACCGAGGTCTACGAGGGCATGATCGTCGGCGAGAACTCGCGCGCCGACGACATGGACGTGAACATCACCAAGGAGAAGAAGCAGACCAACATCCGGTCTGCCACCTCGGACAACTTCGAGAAGCTGATCCCGCCGAAGAAGCTCTCCCTCGAGCAGTCGCTGGAGTTCTGCCGCGAGGACGAGTGCGTCGAGGTCACCCCCGACTCGGTCCGGATCCGCAAGGTCCACCTCAACGCCCACGACCGCGCCAAGACCGCGGCCCGGGCGCGCAAGGGCTGACCTGGCGGGAGGCAGTTCGGCTCGTCGCCGCCGCCTGCCGCTCAGGGTCAGGCGCGGACTGGCGGCCAACTGCCTCCATCCGGCGCAGGGCGACGAGGTCGGCGAGCACCGCGTGGACGTACGCCGGTCGGTACATCACGTCCTCCCACACGAACCGGACGACCAGCCAGCCCAGCCGGGTCATCTGGGTGTACCGCCGGATGTCGTGCCGGAACGCCTCAGGCAGCGCGTGGAACTCGAATGACTCCGCCTCGATCGCGATGCGCAGCTCGAGGTCGGCGACGTCGGCGTGGAACGGGCCGACCTGCCCCTGAGCGACCACGTCGAGGCCCACGACCTCCAGGGCGATCGCCCGCAGCACCGACTCGAACGGGTTGGCGGCCTTGGCGCTCGCCGCCTCGATCGCCCGAAGCGCGGCAGGCCTGCCGGTCCGCGGACCTGTCTGGGCAGCGGCCAGTAGGTCTGCCCTCCGCACGTGACCGGCTCGGAGCGCCGAGTCCAGCACCGCGAGTGCCTCGTCGAACGGCAGGGTGCGTGCGCAGTCCAGGGCGGTTCTGACCCGGGAGGTGCGGCCGTCCACGACATCTCCTGCCCAAGCACGGCGAAGCGCACGTCGACGGCCGGATCGGGCGTTGGGTGCCGGTTGCGGGCCACCGTGACCGTGGGTCGAGGGGGAACCTCCTTGACCTTCCAGCCCCACGCGATGCCGCGCTGAGATGGGAGACCACGCCGTGCACCCGGCGCGCTGCGACTGCCGCTTCGTCGGCCGCCGGCAGGGTGTAGAGGTTGTGACCAGACCGCACCACCTCACCGGTGGCCAGCGCGGTGGCCAGCTGGCCTCGCGTGATCAACCCGAGCAGCGCCCGGCGGCCGCTGATGCCACCGAGTCGGCGCAAGGCATCCCCGGGTTCCACTCGGGCAGCGTGCCACCGTCGAGTCCCCGAACTGCGTTGTCCACAGGCCTGGTTGGAGGCAGTTCCCCGACCAGCCCTTCACCCAAGCGGGCCGCGCAGGCACCCAGGCCCGAACTGCCTCCTTCGGGCGCTACTCCTCCAGCACGATCGCCGCGAGCTGGTGGAGGTCGGGCGTCAGCGCCTGCTCCTGCACCTGGCACTCGATGGTGGCGTAGCGGAAGCGGTAGACGAACCTGTCCGGCTGGGGCCGGCCGGGTTCCACGGCGGTGAAGTCGATCCGGTCGACCAGCGAGCGCACCGTGGGCACGCGCGGGTCGTCGGAGCTGAGGTCGACGGCGCCTTCCTTGGTGAGCCCGGCGAAGCCACCTGAACGCCGGACGACGACCGAGGTGCCCGAAGGCGTGGTGCCACTGGAGGTGGCGGACGAGGCTCCGGGCGTGACACCGACGGTGGTCCAGGCGTCCTCGACGGCGCCGGCGTGCTCACCGGCGGCCCGGACGGTGGCTTCCGCGAAGGCGGCGAAGTCGCTGTCGGCCGAGATGCCGGAGGTGAGGGCGGCGTACCAGATCCGGCCGGCGCCGCTCCAGGAGTCGCCGCCGATCGCGCGCGCCGCGAGCACGAAGGCCCTGTTGGGGATGCCGCTGTTGAGGTGTACGCCGCCGTTGTCGTCGGTCGTCTCGACGAAGTCGGCCATCGACCCGACCTGGGGGTCCTTGCCGATCTGCGGGTCGTCGTACGCCGTCCCGGGGTCCGACATCGACCGCAGGGCGCGACCGTTGATGCCGGGCAGGAAGATGCCCTCCCCCACGAGCCAGTCGGCCGCCGCCGCGTCCTGGCCCAGAGAGCGTTGCTTGATGCACGCACCGAAGACGTCCGAGATCGACTCGTTCATGGCACCCGACTGCCCCTGGTAGGTGAGGTCGGCCGTGAACTGCGTGACGGCGTGGGACAGCTCGTGACCCAGGACGTCGATGGGCTTGGTGAACCGGTCGAAGACGCGGCCGTCCCCGTCGCCGAAGACGAGCTGGTTGCCGTCCCAGAAGGCGTTGTCGTAGTCCTGCTCGTAGTGCACCGTGGCCACGACCGTCGCCCCCTTGTCGTCGTACGACGATCGGCCGAAGTCGGCGAAGAGGGCCAGCGACTCGGTGATGCCGGTCGCCGCCTCGTCGACGGTCACGTCGCCCACCTCGGGCTCCCCGGCCGTGCGGACGAGCTCGCCCGGCAGCGCCGAACCGTTGTGGGCATCGTGGATCTCCCACGCCGCTCCAGTCGTCACCGCGGGCGCGACGACGTGCGCGTGCAGCTCGGCGTCGATGTCCATCGTCCGACGCCCTCGCGCGGCAGCCTCGGTGTCCGGCGCTCCGGCCAGCGTGTCCAACAGGTACTGGGGAATGAAGTGACACCTCATGGTCCCAACTTCCCCCGCGGGTCGCAGCCGGCGCAAGGGCACTACGCCTGGAGCAGCTCGGCGAACAGGCTGATCGCGTCGTCGACCGCTGCCTGGGCCGAGGGCGAGAACGAACCCATGTCCATGAAGCCGTGGATCATGCCGTCGTAGCGGCGACAGACCACCTCGACGCCGGCCTTCTCCAGCGCAGTCGCGTAGGCCTCGCCCTCGTCGCGCAGCGGGTCGAACTCGGCGGTGACGACGACGGCGGGCGGGAGTCCTGCCAACGTGTCGGCTCGCAACGGGGAGAACCGGACGTCGTCGTCGGCTGTGGGTGCGTAGTGGTCCATGAACCAGAGCATCGTCGGCACGTCGAGGAAGTAGCCCTCGGCGTTCTCCGTCCGCGAGGCGTACTCACCGCCCCCGTCGGTGGCGGGGTAGATCAGGAACTGGGCCGCCAGACCGGGAACCTGCTGGGCCACCACCGCGGACAGGTTTCCGCCGGCGCTGTCACCCGCCACGGCCAGCCGGCCGTCGCCGCCGAGCTCGTCGAGCCGGCCCTGCAACGCACGCGTGACGGCGACCGCGTCCTCGACCCCGGCCGGAAACGGATGCTCGGGAGCGAGTCGGTAGTCGACGGAGACGACGACCGCCGACGCGTCACGGCAGATGGCGCGAGCCATGTTGTCGTGGGTGTCGAGGTCGCCGATCACGAAGCCACCGCCGTGGAACAGCGCGACGGTGGGGAACGGACCGGACCCCTCGGGCCGGTAGACGCGCGCCGGCAGGTGCCCGTCCGCCCCCGGAACGGTGGTGTCGTCGACGGACCCGACCGGCACGACGTGCTCGGGCTGCCGGAAGTCCACGGCGAGCTTGCGGAAGGCCGCGCGCGCGTCCACCGGCGTCTGCTGGTGCATCGGGACACCGGCCTCGACGAGCTGGATCAGGCCGGCGAGCTGCGGGTCGAGTGGCATCGCGCCAGTCTGCCGGAGACGTCTGACACCCGACCGCGCGGCTCCGCGGTCAGGCGCCCAGGCCCGGCTTGAAGACCACCTTGACCGTCCCGTCGGTCTTCTTCTGGAACTGGTCGTACGCCGCAGGCGCGTCCTCGAGGGCCACCTTGTGGGTGGCGAAGTCCTCGGTCCCGAGAGGGTCGGCGTCGTCGACCAGGAGCGGCATGATGTCGTCGACCCAGTGCTTGACGTTGGCCTGCCCCATCCGGAACTGGAGCTGCTTGTCGAACATCGTCAGCATCGGCATCGGGTCGCTCTGCCCGCCGTACACCCCGATCAGCGAGACCGTGCCGCCGCGGCGGACCGCGTCGATCGCCGTGTAGATCGCCGACATCCGATCGAGCCCGACCTTGTTCATCACCGCGGCGCTCAGCCGCTTCGGCAGGGCACTGAAGACGCGCTGCCCGACCTCGGCGACGGGTGAGCCGTGGGCCTCCATGCCCACGGCGTCGACGACCGCGTCGGTGCCCCGGCCCTGGGTGAGGGAGCGCACCTCCTCGCCGATGTCGTCCACCTCGTCGAGGTTGATCACCTCGGCGCCACGCGCCTGCGCCCGGGCGAGGCGTTCGGGGACCCGGTCGACGGCGATCACGCGCTTGCCCTGGTGCAGGGCGATCCGGGTGGCCATGTCACCGATCGGGCCCAGGCCCAGCACCAGCAGGCTGCCGTCCTTCGGCACGTCGGCGTACGCGACCGACTGCCAGGCGGTGGGAAGCACGTCCGAGAGATAGAGGAAGCGGTCGTCGATCGGGCCCTCGGGCACCTTGATCGAGGTGTACTGCGCCTCCGGGACGCGGAGGAACTCCGCCTGGGCACCGGGGACCTCGCCGTACAGCTTGCTGAACCCGAACAGCGCAGCGCCCATCCCCTGGTCGCGCACCTGGGTGGTCTCGCACTGGGTGGGCAGACCCTGCGTGCACATGAAGCAGTGCCCGCAGCAGATCTGGAACGGCATCACCACGCGGTCGCCGACCTTCAGGTCACCCGCCTCGGGGCCGACCTCCTCGACGATGCCCATCGGCTCGTGGCCGAGGATGTCGCCCTCGCCCATGAACGGGCCGAGGGTCTCGTAGAGGTGCAGGTCGGAGCCGCACAGGCCGCTCGAGGTGATCCGCACGATCGCGTCGTTGGGTGCCTGGATGACGGGGTCCGGGACGGTCTCCACCCGGACGTCCCTCCGGCCGTGCCACGTGACTGCCTGCATGCTGCTCGCTCCTCCTCAGATCGGGGAGGGCAGGCAACCGCTCGCCCTCGTCCGAGGCGTACCCGACTACTGCCGGTGCATGCGGGTGACCGGTTCAGCGGCGGCGGGTGACCGAGACCAGCGCGGGCTTCACGTCGACGATGTAGACGCTCGCCGCGACGATGCTGACCATCAGCAGCAGCGTGGAACCCAGGAGCACGGTGCTCCCCACCGACAGCGCGAGGATCAGCAGCCAGGCCTGCTTGGTGAGCTTGTCCGCGGCCACGTAGGCGTCCTTGGGACGCATCAGGGCGTCGACCAGCGCCCACACCTGGAACGCCAGCACGGCGAGGGTGATGATGCCCATGATCGAGAAGCTCGCGATACCCACGACTCCGAGGATATCCGGCGGATGGCTGGACGCGAGTCCCACGGTTGGCAGTCGAGCGCACAGCAGTAGGCCCCCGGATCAGATCCGGGGGCCTACCGGCCCGCCACTGGCGAAGGGAGGGATCACCAGGACGGGCTCCTCGTCACCCGTCGGTGACGAGTGTCTGGCTCAGGCGGAGGCCGAGGTGGCCGACGCCGTGGTGGTGGCCTTCTTGGCGGGCGCCTTCTTGGCGGCCGTCTTCTTGGCCGTGGTGGCGCCACCCTTGGCGCCGCCCTGCTTCACGGCCTTCTTCGCGGCCGGCTTGGACTTGTTGCCCGGAGCCTTCTCGGCAGCGGCGTTGGACGCGGGAGCCTTGCGGGCAGCGCCCTTCTTGGCAGCCTGACGACGCGCGACGGACGACTTCTTCGGGGCGTCACGGAGGACGTCGACGGCCTTGACACCGGCGGTGGCGGCCTTGACGCCGTCCTTGCGGATGGCGACGACGAGCTTCTCGCCGCGCTTGGCCAGGTCGGTGTAGGCCTTGGTCAGCTCGGCAACGGCCTCGTCGATCTGCGCCTGGACCTTGGCGGGGAAGGCCTTGGCCTCCTTCTGCAGCTCGGCGATGCGGGCCTCGAACTTGGCCTGCGCGTCCTTGGCGTCCTTCTGGAGCTCGTCCAGACGGGCGTTGACCAGCGACACGGCCTGGTTCTGCAGGGCCTTCGGGTCGCGCTCGACCTTGCTGACGGCGGTCTGCACGTCGCTGAAGCGCTCGACGGCCTGCTTCTGGGCCTCACCGGCGTAGCCGCGAGCGAACTCGTAGGCGATCTCGGTGGCGCCGGCAACGGCGTACAGCGGCTTCACGGCCTCTGTCTTGATGGTCTCAACGTTGAACTGGGTCTTCGCCATGTTCATCTCCTTTGGTTGACACGAGTCCGATCACTTCAGTCGGCTCGGGCACTTCGATGGTTTGTGCTGCTTCGGCGACCGTCCTGAAGGACTGGTAGACGTCCAGCAGGGACTGCTTCTGTCGCTCGCTGAGCACCGGGTCCCCGAGGATGGCGAGCTCGACGGATCGAACCTGCCCGTCATCGGGGTTCAGGATCCCTGCCTGCACGTAGAGCTGCTCGGCGGAGATCCTCAGCGCCTTGGCCAGTTGCTGAAGCACTTCGGCTGATGGCCTGCGCAGACCGCGTTCGATCTGGCTGAGGTACGGGTTCGACACGCCTGCCTGCTCCGCCAGCTGCCGGAGCGAGAGCTCGGCAGAGACGCGCTGCTCGTGGAGGTACTCCCCGAGCGACGAGACGGTCTTCCCGACCTTGATCTTGGCCATGCCTCCATAGTGCTAACTGCAGCAAGCAAATGCAAGCCAGACCGTGGTGAAGGGAGTCACAAAACCCTTATCTCACGATGAAAGATGAGTGCTTGCCGTGCTAGCGGCCAGCAACTACGGCGCGAATCTCACCCACTGGACGACCGCCGCCGAGCAACACCGACTCCCCTGTACGACGCACCGCGTCGGCGTCCACGCCCGCCTCCGACGTGACGCCGAACCGCTCGAGGAGCGCCGCCATCAGCACCGGCCGGGCGCGCGCTGCTCCGTCGTCGGTCTTGGTCGCGAAGGCCCGGCCGTCCGGCAGCGCCACCGCGTAGCAGGACTCGGCACCCGCCTTGCCGATCGCACCGGGCAGGGCGCGGAGCAGGGCGAGCTCGTCTCGATGGGTCCCGGAGACGTACTCCGGGTGCGCCCGGATGGCTGCGGCGATGGGGGTCCCGTCCGTCGCCAGCCGCGCGAACGCGCGCGCGAGCCCGGTGAGCGACGTCGAGAGCAGCGGGGCACCGCACCCGTCGATCGCCACGTGAGCGACGGACTCACCGGTCGTCCGCGCGAAGGTCGCGGCGATGGCCTGCTGCAACGGGTGGTCGACGTCGAGGTAGGTCTCGATCGGCCAGCCGTTGGTGACGCAGGTGGCCAGCATCGCTGCGTGCTTGCCGGAGCAGTTCATCTGGATCGACGACTTGGCGCCACCCGACCGGATCAGCTCCTCCCTGGTCTGGTCGTCGAGCGGCCAGTCCGGGGGTGTCTGCAGGGCGTCCTCGGTGAGGCCGACCGAGGCGAGGATGCGGCGTACCCCCTCGATGTGGAAGGACTCACCCGAGTGGGAGGCGCAGGACAGGGCCAGCAGCTCGCCGGACAGGGGCAGGCCGACCTCGACCATGCCCAGCGCCTGGACCGGCTTGTTGCACGAGCGCGGCAGCATCGGGTCCTCCACGTCGCCGGCGCTCGCGAGCACCGAGCCGTCGGGATCGAGCACCACCCAGGAGCCGTAGTGGTGGCCCTCCACGAACCCGGAACGGACGATCTCGGCGACGACGACGGGCGGAGTGGGAGCAGCCATGCTCCGGACCGTATCCGTCGTCGGGTCTGGCACCATGTGGCGGTGCCCGCCCCGCAGTTCTGCCCGAGCCCACGCGAGCTGGACGACCTCGAGCTGCTGCTCTCCGGCGCCCTGGCCCCGAGGACGACGTTCGACGTGTCGGACCCCGGCATCACCCTGGCGCTGCCGGCCGAGCTCCAGGGCGCCTCGGAGATCGAGCTGGTCGACCCCGAGGGGCTGCCGCTCGCGCTGCTCACCCCCACCGGGCTCACCCCGCTGAGCGCCCCGACCTACGGCCCCTTCCGACGCCTGCACCTCACGCCGGCGCAGGCCCGGGAGCGGTACGACGGCGCGCTGCTCGTCCCGGTCGCCGCGCCCCTGACCGACGGCGACCTGGACGTCATCCGGTCGACGGCCGGCAAGCGAGACGTCGTGCTCCTCGCGCTGAACGGCACCGGCACACCGCAGGGCGTCTCGAGCGTGGGCCTGGTCCGGGCCACGCTGGCCGCAGCCACGCTCCTCGAGGCCGGCGGCAGCACCGCCCACGTCGTGGCCGCTCCACTGCCCTCCCACGGAGAGCCCGACTACGACCACCATCTGGGACAGCTGGTGGCCGGCAACTACGCGACCGGCGACGTGTTGGCGCTCAGCCACGAGGGCGAGTGGCCCGAGGAGATCGCCGCGATCGTCGACCAGGACCAGCCCGGCGACGACGAGCGCGGGTTCGTGGTGTTCTTCACCGGCCTCTCGGGGAGCGGCAAGTCGACCCTGGCCCGGGCACTGCACGACCTGATCCTCGAGGACGGTCGCCGCACCGTCACCAGCCTCGACGGCGACGTCGTACGACGAAACCTCAGCGCGGGCCTGACCTTCTCCCGGGAGGACCGCGAGACCAACATCCGCCGGATCGGCTGGGTCGCCGCCGAGATCGGTCGCCACCGCGGCATCGCGATCTGCTCCCCGATCGCGCCGTTCGACGAGACCCGCAAGCAGGTGCGCCGGATGGTGGAGGACGCAGGTGCGGACTTCGTCCTGGTCCACGTCGCGACGCCGCTGGAGGAATGCGAGCGCCGCGACCGCAAGGGCCTCTACGCGAAAGCGCGCCGCGGGGAGATCCCCGAGTTCACCGGAATCTCCAGTCCCTATGAAGAACCCGAGGACGCCGCTGTCCGCGTCGACACCACCGGGCGAACCATCGAGGAGTGCCTGGAGGAGGTCCTGTCGGCCCTCCCCTTCCACGCCGCCGACCGCGCCGCGGCGCGGACCCGTCGCGCGGCTGAGACCGCACGTTGCCCCGCACTGGGTTGAAGATGCTGGGTGTAAACCCCGTCTGGATGGGCATCATCCGGGCAGATCGACTGCTGCTTCGGACGATGGTCAGGCGACCCGCGGACTAGACCGCGAGAGGCCGTGACGGGACGTGCGTAACCACCCTTTGACTCATTCGTCTTTAAGGTAGGGGCCGATCGTCCCTCTCGGGACCATCGCTTGAAATCGGGGGATTCGAATGACCACCTCACTGGTGTCAGACCGACACCAGGGTCAGCGCACCCACCAGGGGTGGGCTGCGCTACATCCCGACGGTTGCCTTCGGCACCGACCTGGTCATCGTCACGCTCAGCGTCTTCGCCGCCATCCTGGGCCGGTCGAGCATCCCGTTCTCGGCGGGTGAGCAGGAGGCGCAGATCAGGGAGAGCCTGAGCATCGCCGGGCCGTTCATGATCATGGGCTGGGTCGCGGCCATCTTCGTGCTCGGTGGTTACCGCCCGCAGGTCTTCGGCGCCGGTCTCGACGAGTACAAGAGCATCGTCAACGGCTCGCTGGTCACCGCCGCCGCTGTGGGGATCAGCTGCTACCTGGTCCAGTTCGAGCTCTCCCGTGGCTTCTTCGTGCTCGCCTTCGCCATCGGCATCCCGATGCTGGTGCTGGGCCGGTTCCTGCTGCGCCGCAGCGTGCACCGGGCTCGCGCCCACGGCGCCCTGCAGCACCGCGTGGTGATCGCCGGCTCCGAGGGCCACGTCGACGAGATCGCCAGCGTGCTGCGCCGCGAGACCTGGCTGGGCTACCACGTGGTCGGTGCGCTCACCCCGACCCGCAGGGACGTTCCACCACCCACTCCGGCATCCCGCTGCTCGGCTCCTCCAACGACGATCGCCGAGACCGCCATCGACGCCGAGGCCGACATCGTCTTCCTCGCCGGTGGCGCCCTGGACTCCGCCACCGACATGCGCCGTCTGGCCTGGGACCTCGAGCACGAGGACGTGCAGGTGGTCATCGCCCCGAGCGTCACCGACGTCTCCAGCGAGCGGATCAGCGTCCGCCCCGTCGGCGGGCTGCCCCTGATCCACCTGGAGAAGCCGCGCTCCGAGGCCGCCGTACGCCGCGCCAAGCGCACCTTCGACATCGTCGGCTCGCTGAGCCTGCTGCTGCTCTTCGCCCCGGTGTTCCTGTTCGCCGCCCTGCGGATCTGGGCCCACGACCGTGGCCCGGTCTTCTTCGGGCAGAGCCGCGTGGGCCGCGACAACCAGCACCTTCCGCTGCTGGAAGTTCCGCACCATGGTCACCAACGCCGAGGAGCTCCTCGCCGACCTGCACGCCCAGCACGGCTACGAGGGTGGACTGTTCAAGATCGAGGACGACCCGCGGATCACCACCCCCGGCAAGTGGATGCGCCGCTTCTCCCTCGACGAGCTCCCCCAGCTGTTCAACGTGCTCCGCGGCGACATGAGCCTGGTCGGCCCCCGCCCCCCGCTGCACCACGAGGTCGCTCAGTACGACAACGACATGGCCCGCCGCCTGCGCGTCCGCCCCGGCATGACCGGCCTGTGGCAGGTCTCCGGACGCTCCGACCTCTCCTGGTCCGAGGCGATCCGACTCGACCTCTACTACGTCGACAACTGGTCGATGTTCCAGGACCTCACCATCCTGGCCCGCACCTTCAGCGCCGTCTTCGGCTCCCACGGCGCCTACTGAGGCTGCATCGCTCACCGCGCCCACCGGCTCGGGCGCTGCGGACGTGCTCGGATCCTTTCTCGCGTGGACTGCTGCACTTTGATCGGCCTCGGGTCGGTACGATGACGGCTGCCGTCTGACACGAGAGGCCCCAACCCCCGATGACGCAGACCCACGCCGACTACCGGCTCAGCCAGCTCGACCAGCTCGAGGCTGAGTCCATCCACATCTTCCGCGAGGTCGCGGCGGAGTTCGAGAAGCCGGTCCTGATGTTCTCGGGCGGCAAGGACTCGATCGTGATGCTCCGGCTCGCGGAGAAGGCCTTCTACCCGGCGAAGATCCCGTTCCCGGTGCTCCAGGTCGACACCGGCTACGACTTCCCCGAGGTGCTGGAGACCCGTGACAACTGGGTCAACCGGCTGGGGGTGAAGCTGATCGTGGCCAGCGTCGAGGAGGCCCTCGCCAACGGCATCGTGGTCGACGACGGCAAGACCAGCCGCAACCGGCACCAGATCGGCACCCTGCTGAACGCCATCGAGGAGAACGGCTTCACCGCCGCCTTCGGTGGCGGCCGCCGCGACGAGGAGAAGGCCAGGGCCAAGGAGCGGGTCTACTCCCACCGCGACGACTTCGGCCAGTGGGACCCCAAGATGCAGCGCCCCGAGCTGTGGAGCCTCTACAACGGCCGGATCCACGGCGGCGAGCACATGCGGATCTTCCCGCTCTCCAACTGGACCGAGCTCGACATCTGGCACTACCTCGCCCAGGAGGAGGTCGAGATCCCCTCGATCTACTTCTCCCACCAGCGCCGGGTCTTCAAGCGCGACGGGATGTGGCTCTCCGAGAGCGAGTTCAACCCGACCAAGTCCGGGGAGACGGTCGAGGAGAAGACGGTGCGCTTCCGCACGGTCGGCGACCTGACCCTGACCGGCTGCGTGGAGTCCGAGGCCGACACGCTACGACAAGATCATCGAGGAGGTCGCCATCGCCCGGGTCACCGAGCGAGGCGCCACCCGCGGCGACGACCGGTTCTCCGAGGCCGCCATGGAGGACCGCAAGAAGGAAGGCTACTTCTGATGACCGATCCCGACTCCACCCCCGCCACCGAGGTCCTCGGCCAGATGGACCTGCTGCGGTTCGCGACGGCCGGCTCGGTCGACGACGGCAAGTCGACCCTGATCGGGCGCCTGCTGCTGGACTCCAAGGCGATCTTCGAGGACCAGCTCGAGGCCGTCGAGGCCACCAGCCAGTCCAAGGGCTACGACTACACCGACCTCGCGCTGCTGACCGACGGGCTCCGCTCCGAGCGCGAGCAGGGCATCACCATCGACGTGGCCTACCGCTACTTCGCGACCCCCCGGCGCAAGTTCATCATCGCCGACACCCCCGGCCACGTGCAGTACACCCGCAACATGGTCACCGGCGCCTCCACCGCCGACCTGGGCCTGGTGCTCGTCGACGCCCGCCAGGGGCTCACCGAGCAGTCCCGCCGGCACGCCGTCATCCTGTCGCTGCTCCGGGTCCCCCACCTGGTGCTGGCGGTCAACAAGATGGACCTCGTCGACTACGACCAGGCGGTCTACGACCGGATCCACAAGGAGTTCACCTCCTTCGCGACCAAGCTCAACATCCCCGACCTCGAGGTCATCCCGATCTCCGCGCTCAACGGCGACAACGTCGTCAACCGGTCGGACAACATGCCCTGGTACAACGGCTCCTCGCTGATGCACCACCTGGAGAACGTCCACGTCGCCTCCGACCGCGACCTGGTCGACACCCGGCTGCCGGTGCAGTACGTCGTACGCCCCAAGTCCGACCAGTTCCACGACTACCGCGGGTACGCCGGGCAGGTCGCGGGTGGCGTGCTCAAGCCCGGCGACGAGGTCGTCGTCCTGCCCGAGCGGGATGACCAGCACCATCGCCGGCATCGACCTCTTCGAGAAGGAGATCGACGAGGCCTTCCCGCCCATGTCGGTCACCGTGCGCCTCGAGGACGACGTCGACGTCAGCCGCGGCGACATGATCGCCCGCGTCAAGAACGCCCCCAAGCCCAGCCAGGACATCGACGCGATGATCTGCTGGATGACCAACGAGCCGCTGCGCCCCCGCCAGAAGCTGGCGATCAAGCACACCACCCGCTCCGGTCGGGCGCTGATCAAGGACATCCAGTACCGCCTGGACGTCAACTCGCTGCACCGCGACCAGGAGACCAAGGAGCTCGGCCTCAACGAGATCGGCCGCGTCCAGCTGCGCACCACCGTGCCGCTGCTGTGCGACCCCTACTCGAAGAACCGGACGACCGGGTCGTTCATCCTGATCGACGAGGCCACCGGCGTCACCGTCGGCGCCGGGATGATCAACAGCGCGCAGCTGAGCGTCACCGGTTGTAGTCGTCCTCGAGCCGCACGATGTCGTCCTCGCCGGTGTAGCCGCCGTGCTGGACCTCGACGATGACCAGCTCCTCGGTCCCTTCGTTGGCGAGCCTGTGCTTGGCGCCCAGCGGCACGTCGACCGAGTGGCCCGGCCCTGCCGTGAACGACGGTGTCGTCGATGGTGCAGGTGGCGACCCCGAAGACGACCACCCAGTGTTCGCTGCGATGTTCGTGGGTCTGGTACGAGAGACGCGAGCCCGGGTTCACGTGGATGCGCTTGATCTTGTAGCCCGGGTTCACGTCGATGACGTGCCACGAGCCCCATGGTCGCTCTTCTGATTCCAACGTCATCGGGTCCCCCGTCTCTCAGCTGTTCGTACACGCGTCCAGGCCACCTGGTGGCGACCCGAAGTGAAGCAGAACCTATCGGCAGACCGCGAATCTCGACCGGCGCCAGGACAAATCGTGGACATCAAACTACCCCCGACGGTCCGGCCACCCGGCAGCTTCCGCTCGGTCGCTACCTCTTCGTCGTGACGTACGCCGTGAGCGCCTGGCTGCCCCACCCCACGGCGTTCCTGGCAGGTACGCCGACCCGCACCTTCGCGTTCCTGGCCAGACCGGTGAGCGTCGCCTTGAGGGTCGAGCCGCTGACGCTGAGCGTCCTGGTGCCGCTGACCAGCTGGTAGCCGGTGATCGGTTGCCCACCTGCGCCAGCCGCCTTCCAGGTGACCGTGACGCTGCCGGAGCCGACCGTGGTCGCAGTGATGGGATCCGGAAGTCGAGGCACGAGTCGAGCCGGTTAGCCTACATGCGTCACGCGCTCGTGAGGGACGCCCACACGCGGATGTTGTCGAACGTCGACATCCCGGCCATGCGCCAGGGTGACCCGCAGGCCGCCTGATCCTGTTCGCGATCCAGGGCTAGTCCTGGGTGAGCATGGTCGCGCCGAGGCCGATCATCATCACGCCACCGGTCGCGCCGAGCGTGTCCAGCCGCTGAGGCTTGCGCGCGAACCAGTCGCGCGCCTTGGCTGCGGCCAGGGCCCAGACGGAGTCCGAGCAGGTGGCCAGGGCGCCGAAGACGATGCCGAAGAGCGCCATCTGCAGCCCCACGTGTCCGGCCTCGGCGTTGACGAACTGCGGCAGGAAGGCCACGAAGAACACGATGGTCTTCGGGTTGGTCAGGCCGACGACCAGGCCCGTGCGCAGCGCCCGGCCTCGCCCGGTCGTCGGGGCGGGTCGGGTGAGCGCGGCACGCGCGTCGGCACGGTGCCGGATCGCCTGGATCCCGAGCCAGACGACGTAGCTCGCACCGGCGACCTTCACCACGGTGTACGCCGTGGCACTGGCCGTCACGACAGCCGCCAGGCCGAGGGCGATCAGGAACACCTGCACGGTGATGCCGAGCGCGTTGCCGACGACCGAGAGCAACGCGTCTCGCCGACCGACGGTCAGGGCGCGACCGATCGTGAACAGCAGGCTGGGTCCGGGGACCTGGATGAACAGGATCGAGGCCACGACGAACGCGATCCACTGGCTGGTGGTGGGCACCCGATCAGTGTGCACCGGCGGCGATTCCCGCACCAAGTGGTTTCGAGACGCTCGTTCCTCGCTCCTCAACCACCGAACAGCCGGTCAGCGCAGGGGGCGCACGTGCAGCCCGACCTCCGGGTCGACGACGACCTCCTGGCTCGCGGGCAGGCCGTCGGCCTCGAGCTCGGCGTCGACGGGCACGTTGCGCTTGAGCAGGGCCAGGGCGATCGGGCCGTACTCGTGGTGGCGGGCCGAGCTGCCGACGAAGCCGACCTCGCGCTCCCCCTGGAGCACCGGGGCTCCCCGCGTGGGCAACCGGTTGTCGGAGCCGTCGAGGTGCAGCAGGGTGAGGCGGCGCGGGGGCCGGCCGAGGGTGTGCACGCGCGCGACGGTCTCCTGCCCGCGGTAGCAGCCCTTGTCGAGGTGCACGGCCGAGGGGATCCAGCCGACCTCGTTGGGGATGGTGCGGTGGTCGGTGTCCTGGCCGAAACGTGGCTCACCACGGGCGATCCGGAGCGCCTCGAACGCCCAGGTGCCGCAGGCGGGGCCGGCTGCCTCGGCGTACTTCTCGAGGTCGGCGCGAGCGAAGACGTCGTACTTGCCCGAGTCCGCCGGGTGGTTTCGACGAGGCTCGCTCCTCAACCACCGAAGCTCGCCGAGGCGACCGGGCGCCAGGCCACGGCCAGCTCGTCGGTGAGGTCCTCGACCTCGACGCGCATCATGAACCGCATCCGGTCCAGCCAGGCGGCCAGCGGGGCGGCCTCACCCGGCTCGACGTGGGCGGTGAACGCCTCGCCGTCGTCGGTGCCGTACATCGCGTGCTCCACGTGCCCGTTGGGCGAGAGCACGAGCGTCGCGGTCGGCACCCCGGGCTGGAGCCCCTCGAGGTGCTGGGTGGTCAGCGAGTGCAGCCACGTCAGTCGATCGGGACCACTGACCCGGATCACCCCGCGGTGGGACAGGTCGACGAAACCGTCGCCGCCGACGAGGGTGCGCTGCTCGCCGTTGAACGAGCCGTAGTGCGCCGCGACCGGGGCATCGATGCCGTTGCCGCCGACCGCACCCGGCAGGTGCAGCAGCGGGCTCGGCGGAGCGCTCGGGGGTGGGGTGGCGTCACTCATGCCCCCATTCTCGCGCACCGGCCCAATCCGGTCGCACGAGCGTCGGCGGCTACAGGTTCCGCCACAGCCGCCAGCAGCACAGCAGCCCGAGGAGCCCGGCTGCGATGACGGGAACGTCTCCGTCGTTCACCCCGTGGTTCGCCGAGATCCTGATGATCTCGTGGCCCGCCCAGGGGCCGTGACCTGCGACCAGCAGGATCGTCAGCACGGTGATCACGCCGGCGATGACGACGAGGAGGAACTTGGCCGGCACCCTGCGAATGCTAGTCGCCGCGTGGGCAGCGGGTTCAGGCGGTCGAGCTCTCGGCGGGAAGGTACTCGCGGACCAGCGCGTCCGTCTCCGGCTCGAGCGGTACGTCGCGGAGCGCGGCGCCCATGGCGTCCAGCGTCCGACGTACGCCGGCCTGCCGGTCACTCGCGTATCGCGCCCGCAGCAGGTCGCGCCAGAGCAGCTGGTTGGCCGGGTCGACCCGAAGGCCCGCCTCGGCGGCAGCCGCGGCGCCTCCCGGGTCGTCGTCGCCGCCGAGCAGCTCGACGAGGCGATGGGCGGAGGCCACCACGACCCGACGCATCGTGCGCTCCAGGTCCTGGTGGGCCACCCACGCGTAGCGTCCGTCGGGAGTCCCGGCGAACGACTCGCCGCGCACCAGCTGCAGACCGCGGCGGAGCAGCTCGACCTCGTCCCGGCGCGAGCCCGAGGACCGCGCCCGGATGAACAGCGCGCGGACGGCGTCCCAGTCGCACACCACGCCCTCGCTCAGGGAGAGGCGCCCCTCGGCGTCCTCGCGGAGGTAGTGATGTCCGTGCACGTCGTCACCCAGCCACTCGCGGGCACGCGCCACCACGGCGTCGCTGACGTCCGGGGTCACCCCGCGCGGCCAGAGCACACCGGCGAGCACGTTGGGGTGCACACCCTCGGGGTTCAGGGCCAGGTAGGTCACCAGCTCCACGAGCTGCTCGGTGCGGGCCTCGTCGGCCGCGGCAACCCCGGTGACGGCGATCGTGCCGAGCACCCCGACCCGGCGCGCAGCCGTGCTCCACGACGCGTCGTCGACCTTGCGCGTCGGCTCCGGGATGCGGACCTGACCTCCGTCGTCGGGTCGATCGGGCTGACGAGCCGCTGCGAACAGGGCGGCGATGCCCTCGACCTGCTCCTCGCCGATGCGGTTGGCCGTGACGGTGATCCCGAGCTCCTCGAGCCGCAGGTGCCCGCCACTGTCGACGTGCAGGGTCCATCGGGCAGCGCGGTGCGTGCCCGCGAGCACGACGGCCAGGGACTGACGCTCCGGCCCGGTCAGGTCGACCAGCCGGTCGCTGACCTCGTCCGCGGCGTGGTCACCGACGACGACGAGCTGGGACGGCAGCGACGCCCGTCGGCTCAGCCGACCGGTGAGCACGTCGGCGCGGATCGCCTCGAGCCGCTGCTCCAGCGACCCGATCTCGTCGTCGAGGGCGGAGACGATCCGGATCCGGTCGTCGCCGATGCCGGCCAGCCCGGCGGGCAGGCCCGTCGCCGTGACCCGCATGTCGGTGGCCCAGGTGGCGGTGCCGCTCTGCAGCGCGATCGCTGCCGCGACCTCGCTGACGACCGTCGGGTCGCCGTCGATGGCGACCACACCACCGGCCGCCTCCAGGTCGACGAGCACGTCGCGGCCTTCGCCGTCGACACCCAGGCTGACCAGGGCGGGGTACGGCGAGGCCTCGGACTCGAGCGCCTCGCTCGGATCGACGTGCTCGCGGACCCAGGTGGCGCCCTCGTCCTCGGTGGTCCACTCGCCGGCCGGCTGGGGAGCCGCCGGGGCGAGGCGCAACGTGACCGTCGAGTCGTCCAGCGTCACGGCGTACACGGGGGGAAGCGGGGTCGAGGCCTCGCGGCAGGCAGCCATCAGGTCACGCAGCGCCCGGTCCAGGAACGCGGCTCGTGACGGCGTCGCGGAGCCGCGCAGGGCGACCTCGACGTCCTCGGCGCCCGACGCGACACCGATCCGGCGGCGCCGCTCGATGGCAAGCGCAGCCAGGGCGGTGGCCGCCAGCAGGCCCGTGCCCAGCAGGCCGCCGGGCATCTCCTGCACCCCGCCCTGCTCGCTGGCCGTGGACGCACCGGGGGCGTCGGGCTGCTGCTGGATCGGGGCTGGCGCCGGCGTCACCGCCTGTGGCGGCTGGGACATGCGCTGCACGCCGACGGCGTCGTCGGGCATGACCAGGTTCCAGCCAGGCTGGATCAGTCGGGCCAGCTCGAGCCTGCGGCCGTCGAGCTGGAGCAGTCCCTTGTTGAGCTCGTAGATCTCCTTGTAGCGGCGGCCGTCGCCGAGGTGCCGTTCGGAGATGTCCCAGAGGTTGTCGTGGTAGCCGTCCTTGGGCGCCGCCACCGTGTAGACCTTGTGGCCGACCAGGTGTTCCTGCTCCGTGATCTCGTGCGCAGACCGTCGTTCGACCTGCTGCTGCGCCTCGCGGACGTCGTCGGAGGCCTGCTGCCCGGCGGTCGTCGCCGCCGCGACCTCGGCACCCGAGTGCTCCACGGGTACGGCGAGCGCCGAGGCGGCGGGACCGGAGATCACCTCGGCCAGGAGCAGCGCGCCCACCAGGGCACGGGCGAGCTTCTGCAGCGGCCCGCCCAGCGGCACCGGGTGCGCCAGCCCACCACGTCGGGCGGCCAGCACCTCGACGACCACGCACACAGCGAAGAACAGCCAGGCCACCCAGACGACGAGCACCAGCAGGTTGAGCAGGGTGGTGAAGGTGAGCTGCCCGGTCAAGGTGTCCTTGGTCGGCAGCGAGGTGGGGAACGGGTCGGAGCCGGCGAGCAGCCACAGTCCCACCGGGATCCCGACGAGCAACACCAGCAAGGCGAGCGCGGAGCCGGCGCGACTGCCGTTGCTGCTCGAGGACGGGGCGGCGTCGTGCCGCTGCTGGAAGCGGCCAGGGTCCGTCGAGCGTGCCTCGGCTGCGTCCGGCTGGTCGGGCATGATCTGGTTGCTCATGTCTCTCCTAGTCCGCTTGAGGGGGTCGGCCACCGCCGCCGCCATCGTTCGGGGCTGGGTCTGCCTGGCCGGTGTCGGGCACGGCGTCCGCCGAGGCGCGCACCGGGAACTTCACGTTGACCAGGTTCAGGATGAACGTCTTGCTGGTGTCCTGCACGGAGACCGACACCTCGTCGGGGCCGATGTCCGCTGTCCAGTTGCCGCCGCCGTACCCGAGGTCGGCCATGTAGCCGCTGATCCGGCTGCGCGCCAGCTGCTGGTCGATCCGCAACGTCTCGGAGCGTCGGAACTCGTTCACGTCGATGCTGTCGGCGCCGATACGGGCTGCCTGCTCCGCGTCGTCGGCGATCCGCATGCGCTTGTTGATCGCCAGGCCCCCGTCGATGACCAGGCCGGCGCACAGGAACAGCACGATCGCGAAGCCGATCACGAAGACGGTGGCCGAGCCCTGCTCGGAGCGGCGGCGGCGCTTCATCGCGTGCTCCGGTAGGTGTCGATGGGGGCGTGGCCCTCGGCCTCGACGGGGATGGAGCCAGGGATGCCGAGGAGTCCGAGGTCCTTGTAGCTCACCTGGCAGTCGAGCCGGACGATGGCGGTGCCACCGGACTCGAAGTTCCCCGAGAGCCCGGTGGGCCGACAGTCCCGCGTCGCCCGCAGGCCCTCGCCGAGGGTGGTGCGTACGGCGGCGGCCGCCTCACCGCGGGTGTGCGCCTGCGAGGCGGCGCGCGCCGCGTCACGTGCCGCGGAGTCGGCGTCGGCCCGGGCGTTGACGTAGCGGCCCCCGGCCACCACGAAGAGGGTGAACATGAACAGCACCGGGATCAGTACGACGATCTCGACGGCCATCGAGCCGCGCTCGTTCGGGCTCGACGGTGGTTCGAGACGCTCGCTCGCTCGAACCACCGGGTGGCGGTCATGGTGTGGCCCCGGTGTCCTGCACGTAGCGCTCGACCGGCCCCTCGACGGTCTCGCTGACCCGCGGGATCGGGAGGAACGGCAGGATCTGCTGGGCCTCCCCGCTGACGGTCACCCGGGCCCGCTCGGCGCCGACCTGCGGCACCACCGTCGCGTCGTCGAGCACTCCCTTCCCGATGTCGCGCACGATCCGGTCACCCACGGTCTGCGCTGCGCCGGCGTTCCCGGTCACCCGCGCCGTACGGGCTGCCTCCCGTGCTGCACCGGACGCCACCTGTCCCCCGAGGTAGACCAGCGAGAACTGCACGGCGAAGAGGATCACGAACATCAGCAGCGGCATGTACAGCACCAGCTCGACCGCGGACGCGCCGCTCTCGTCGCGGCGAGGAGGTCGCCGGACGACCTTCTCGAGGCGCGCGCTCAGGCGCACCCGTGCCGGTCTGGTCACGAGCGGGTCACTGGCTCCCGACCTTGCTGCTGATGTCGTTGGCCTTGCCGGTCAGGGCTGACTTGAGGATGCCGGCGACGGCGATGCAGATGCCCACCACGATCGCGGCGATGATCACCCACTCGACAGCGGAGGCGCCGTCCTCACGGCGGGTGCGGTCGACTCGGCCCTGCAGCATGAGCACGCAGAACCCGATCGGGGTCAGCGGGTTGATGAAGTTCGACATGGGCGAACTACCTCCATTTTTGTCGTCGCGGTGGGTCATACCCATCTCACGACTCGGGCACACCGGGTCAGAAGCCGAGAATCTGGGAGATGGGCGGATAGATCAGGAACAGCAGGAAGCCCACGCACAGGAGCAGCTGGGCGATCAGCATGGACTGGGAGCGCTGGGCGGCCCGTCCCTCGGCATCGGCGAGCTCGCGCTGGCGCATCGACTGCGCACGCGCCGCCAGCGACTCCCGCACCTTGGCGCCGTCCTCGGCGACCAGGGCGAGAGCGGCAGCGAGGTCACGCAGCTCCTCGACCGCCATCTCCTCGCCGAGCTCACCGAGCGCGGCCCACGGGGTGACGCCCTGCAGGCGGGCGTTCTGCAGCGTCTCGCGGATCCGCACCATCGCCCACCCGTTGCTCAGGCTGACGGCCGACTGGAGCGCCTCGGGGACGCCGCGACCACCGGCGAGGTTCATCGAGACCAGGTCGAGGAACGAGCTCACCACGTGGCGGAAGTCCCGGCGACGCTCCTTGGCGGTGCCCTGCAGCTGCAGCGTGGGCAGCGCCAGGCCGACCAGGGCACCCACTGCGGCGAGCCAGACCGGCGTGGAGATGCTCGCGTCGAAGAAGTAGATCGCGGGCGCGATCATCACCGTCGGCGCGAACAGGCCGGCGACCGCGGCCAGGAGGCTCATCCCCAGGTGCCCCTCGACGGTGCCGCCCGTGATCGCGAGGTCCGCGCGGACGCCGGCCGGGACGTTCCAGCCGCGGGCCTCGAACACCGTGCGGATCTGGGCGCCCAGCCGGCGCACGCGCATGGACTCGCGTTGCTCGGTCTCGTCCGCGCCCAGCCTGGCCGTACGCCGGGTCCGGGCGTGGGCAGCGTCGAGCCGGGCGAGCTCGGAGGCGCCGCTGGCCCGGCCGGTGTCGAACTGCAGCACCAGCAGCAGCACGCCGAGACCGACGAGGGCGCCGACCAGCATCACCTCGGTCATCGCGAACCTCCGGTGGGCCCGGCGGAGAACAGGAAGCGCTCGGGCACCTCGAAGGCGGCCAGCCGCCGCATCCAGGCGAACCCGGCGGCGAAGCAGCACAGGATCAGGAACAGCACGACCTGACCCACCGGGCTCGAGTAGGGCTCGACGTAGGGGCGGTTGAACAGGGTCAGCCCGAGGACGAACGCGATCGTGATGCCCATGACGATCTGCACGCTGCGACGGGTGCTGGCGCGGCCGGCGTTGACCCGGCGCCGCATCTCCAGCTCGTCGCGGGCGGAGGCGGCCAGCGAGGTGAGGACGTCGCGAAGTCCCGGACCGCGCAGCTGCGAGTTGAGCATCAGGGCGGCCACGATCAGGTCCGCGCTCGAGTCGTCGAGGTCGTCGGCGAACTGCTGGAGCGCCGTCGCGAGCGGCGTACGCATCCGGAGCCGGTCGGCCAGGTCCTCCAGCTGCTCACGGATGGCCGGGGCTGCTGCGGTGGCGGTGGCCGGGATCGCCTGCTCCAGCCCGACGGCACCGGCGATGGTGTCGCGCAGCGACTCGGTCCACGCGGCGAGGCCCTCGAGCCGGGCGATCCCGATCCGCTCGGACCGGGCGCCCCCGAACAGCGAGGGGGCGAAGAACACGAGGAGCCCGGCAGCGATCGCGAGCACGACCCAGCGGGTGAGGACCAGGACCACGAGCCCGGCGACGATGGCGAGCGGCAACCGCGTGCCGATGCGTTTCAGGGCCGACAGGAACGACGACGACGGCTCGACGGGCTTGTCCGCGGCCTCGACCTTCTGCAGGGAGTAGACGAGCAGCGCGATCCCGGCGCCGATGACGGCACCGCCGAGGACGATCAGCAGCTGGGAGGCCGTCATGCCGAAACGGTGTGGTGGTGGGGTTGGTAGCCGACGGCGAGCAGCTCGTCGATGCACTGGATCGGCGCAGCGGGGACGGCGACGCCGTCGGCACCCTCGGCGAAGATCTCGCTGGAGAGGACGCGACCGTCGACACCGTTGACCTCGCGCACCGAGGTGACCATGCGTCGCAGGCCACCGCCGGAGGCGTACTCGTTGCGCCGCTCCACGAAGATCACGAAGTCGATCGCCCCGGCGATGAGCATCATCGTCGCGTCCGAGGGCAGGCGCTCCACCGACTGGATGGCGTAGGTGCAGATCCTGTTGAAGACCTCGAGGGAGGAGTTGGCGTGGATGGTCGAGAGCGAGCCGTCGTTGCCCTGGCTCATCGCGTTGAGCATGGTCACGATCTCGTCGCCGAGGACCTCGCCGACGATCACCCGGCTGGGGTTCATCCGCAGTGACCGGCGGACCAGCTCGGACATCTGGATGGCCCCCTGGCCCTCCGAGTTGGGCAGGCGCTCCTCGAAGGCCACCACGTTGGGGTGCAGGTCCTCGAACTCACCGAGGCCGAGCTCGAGGGCCCGCTCGACGGTGACCAACCGCTCCACGGGGTCGATCTCGTTGGCGAGCGCCCGCAGCAGGGTGGTCTTTCCGGCGTTGGTCGCGCCCGCGATCATGATGTTCTTCCGGGCCGCGACGGCGGCCGAGAGGAAGCCGGCCAGCTCGCCGCTGATGGAGCCGTTGTCGACGAGCATGTCCAGGCTGGCCCGGCCGATCCGCGCCCGGCGGATGGAGAGCGAGGGCCGTTGGCACACGCCCATCACCGCCGAGAGGCGGCTCCCGTCGGGCAGGCGCAGGTCGAGCTGGGGGTTGGCGGTGTCGAAGGGACGGCTGGTGATCGAGGAGTAGGCACCGAGCACCTGGACCAGCTCGATCAGCTCCTCGTCGGTCTCCGCGACGGGCGGGAACCGCTTCTCCTCACCGTTGGCGTAGCCGACGAACACGGCGTCACAGCCGTTGATGTCGATGTTCTCGACCTCGGGGTCGTCCAGCAGCGGCTGGAGCCGGCCGACGCCGTACAGGGCCGCGTGGATGCCCTCGGCGAGCTCGGACTCCTCGGTGACCGAGGGCGGCGTCCGGCCGGCCGCGATCTCCCTGGCGGCGTGTCCCTCCAGGACGCGGGCGATCACCGCGCGGGCGTACTGCCGCTCGTCCTCGGAGCTCATCGTCGGCAACCCGTTGGCGCTGTCCTCGCGTCGCTGGGCCGACAGCGACTCGGCTACTTCCTTGCGCAGGTCGCGCAGCAGCTGCTGGTCCATGGTCACCCCTTCAGCTCACCCGCTGACGGATGCGACCCGTCAGGTTGGTCAGGTCGTTGATCTGGCCGCTCAGGTCGTGCAGGGAACGGACCAGCGTCGAGCGGCGGATGTTGCGGCTGGACTCGGTGCGCAGCGCGTCGGCGGCCTTGCGGTCCTCGGCGATGACACCCAGCGCCCGCACGGGCAGCCCGGCCGAGGCCAGCAGCTGCTCCGCGTCGGTCAGCCCCCGGGTGTCGCTCGCGGAGGTGACCATCGCGATCCCCGTCGGCGTGGCGTCGATCGAGCCCAGGTGCAGCGTGTGCTGCAGGCCCTTGAGGCGCTCCCGCAGGTGCGCGACGTCCTCGAGCTCACCCTTGCTGACCAGGACGACGGCGTCTGCCTGCTCGAGCACGGCCATCGTCGGGGATCCCGGGGTGAGGCGGCCGCAGTCCGCGAGCACGTCGTACGCCGTGGTGCGGCGCAGGGTCAGGGCGATGTGCTTCCAGGCGGCGCCGAGACCCAGCACCTGCCCGGGCGAGGTCACCCCGACCAGCGTGCGCATCCCGCCGGCCGTCGTCTGCAGGTGGTCGTCGAGATCGGCCGCCTGGCCCGCCCGCACGGCCGCGCCCAGCGAGAGCAGGCCCACGGCGGGGTTCAGGGGGTCGCCGTCGTCCGCGCGGTAGCGCAGACCGGTGTCGCCGCCGGCCGGGTCGAGGTCGGCCACCACGGCGCGCGTCGGCCACAGGTGCGCCAGGCCGGCGGTCGTGACGCTGACCCCCGGAGATCCCTTGGCCGAGGCGAAGGCGATCAGTGCCATCAGTCGTTGCCCCCGGAGCTGGCTCCCCCGTTGCCGCCGGAGAGGTCCGTGATCTCGGCGTCGTCGACACTGACACCACGACCGATCAGGGCGAGGGCCAGCTCGTCGGTGCCGGTCGCGCCGACGATCTGGTCGGAGACGCTCTGCGGCACGATGATGGTCGCCACCGAGGACTTGGCGTCGCTGCCGAAGCCACCCGAGTCACCCCGGGTCACCAGGATCACGAGGCCGGTCGCCAGTGCCTGCGACGGGCGCTGGGTGTCCCCGATGCGCACGAGCCGGACGGCGTCGCCGGAGCGCAGGCCGGGCGGGTACTTCCCCGAGCTCAGCGGTACGCCGACCTGGGCCTGGTCGACCTCCAGCGGCGGGTTCTTGCGCAGCAGGTCGTTCTGGAGCAGCTGACCCTTGTAGATGGTCTGGCGGGCGTAGAGCTTGCCGTCGATCTGGTCGACCTGGTCGACCGGGATGGAGTTCAGCCCGTCGCCCGAGACGTTGGTCTGCTTCAGCATCCCCGCCGTGATCTTCTGCCCGGTCGCGATCTGGGTGCCGGCCACGAGGACCGGCTCGCGCGAGTCCATCCGTACGGCGAGCAGGCCGGCGAGCGCGGCGCCGCCGACGATCAGCAGGACGGCCAGGGCGGTGAGCGCAGGTCGACGGCGCCGGGGAGGCGCCGGGACGTTGGACCGGTAGGACCCGGTGGCCGACTTGGCGTCCTTCTTGCCGCGCGAGGAACCGATCGTCCTGCCGCGTCCTTGATCGGTCGTCTGGGACATGCTGGGGAACTCCGTGACGTCGATGGGCCGAACGTGGGCACAAACGGTGGGCATCGCTTGCGTTCCGCCCCCGTCACGGTTCTTCCCCGGCAGAAGCGGACCAAACAGACTTTAGCCACCCGACGTGATCGATGTCGAAGTTCCCTCAATTGGCCGTACCCTCGAGCACATGCGGCTGCTCGTGACGATCGAGACGCCCGACGGCGACGGGCTCGACGCACGTCATGATGTCGTCCTCGACTACACCCCCGACACCCAGGTCCGGGACCTCGCGTCGGCGCTGGGCACGAGCCGGAGCGCGGCACTGCCGACCAACGTGGTCGCGCTGCCGGGTGCCTCGGCGGTCCCCCAGCTCGTCGGGCCGGCCGACGTCTACCTCGGAGAGGCGCTGGTCGACCCCGACCTGACCGTGTCCGACAGCCCGATCCGGCACGGGGCCGCGATCGGGCTGGGCACGACGTCCTCCCAGCGGGAGCGGGAGCCGCACGGGCTCGTCGAGGTGCGGATCTCCTCGGGTCCCCACGCAGGTCACGTGTACCGGCTCGGCATCGGCAGAGCAACGGTGGGCGCAGGAAGGCACTGCACGATCCGGATCCCGGAACTGGCCGAGGAGCCCGGCCTCGAAGACCTGGACGTGGTGCTCGCGCTCGACGTGGCGACCGACGGCACGATCACGCTGACCCCCGATGACGACACACGCGGGCTGGAGAGGTCGATCCCCCTGCGACGTCACCCGGTGACGGCGCCGATCGTGCTGGAGGCCAGCTCGGTCACCGAGGCCCGGAAGCGACGTCGGCTCGGCATCGGACGACGCAAGATGGTGCAGGAGTTCCAGCTCGGGGAGCGCATCGACCCGACCGACGCCGTACCACTGGTGCACCTGGACCGTCGGCCGCTCGCGGACGCGACGACGTGGCCCACAGGGCAGGTGCTCGGTCTCGGACCGGTGCTTCTCGAGCGGGTGGACATCACCGGACCCGACGCGTCGCTGAGTCCGAACGCGGCCACCCCGGAGCTGGACTACAACCGTCCCCCGCGCCTGCACCCCGCCTCGGGCGTCAAGGAGTTCAGCGTCCCGGTCGAGCCGAAGCGACCCGACAAGACTCCGATCCCACTGCTGATGATGGTGGTGCCGCTGCTGATGGGAGCGGGGCTCTACGTCTTCACCCAGTCGCCCTACGGCCTGATCATGATGGGCGCGAGCCCACTGATGCTGCTGGCCAGCACGACCGGGTCGCGACGCGACGCCAGGCGCCGCTACGTCCAGGACATGGCCGACTACCAGAAGCGCCGCGTGCAGGTGGAGCAGGCCGCGCTCGACTCGCTGGTCTCCGAGCGAGGTGCCCGTCGGCGTGACTTCCCGGACCCCGCGAGCGTGCTGCTGTTCGCCACCGGCCCGCGCGCACGCCTGTGGGAGCGCCGCCGCTGGGACAGTGACTTCCTGCACCTGCGCATCGGCACCTCCGACCTCCCTTCCGAGGTGACCCTGAAGGATCCGGCGCGCGCGGCGCACGAGGGTCCCCTGCTGTGGACCGCACCCGATGTTCCGGTGACCATCCCGATGACGGGCGTCGTCGGGATCGCCGGGCCACCCGACCGCGCTCGCGCCGTCGCGATGTGGGCGGTCGCGCAGGTCGCCGCGCTGCACAGCCCATCGGACACGAGCCTGACGGTGCTCACCGGCCACGAGGCCTCACCGGACTGGGACTGGGTCAAGTGGCTGCCGCACGCCCGCAACGGCGAGGACCACCCCCGTGCCGTGAGGCTCGCGACCGACGAGGAGACACAGGGCCTCGAGATCAGCCAGCTGCTGGCCGAGCTGGAGGCTCGCCGCGAGCTCAAGGAGCAGGAACGCGGCGGCCTACCGTGTCGGATCGTCGTTCTCGACGGCGCTCGGCAGATCCGGATGGCTCCGGGGATGATCTCGTTGCTCAAGCACGGACCGTCCTGCGGCATCTTCTTCCTCTGCCTGGACCAGACGTTGCGCGAGCTCCCCGAGGAGTGCCGAACCGTCGCAGTCTGGGAAGGCAACCAGCTCAACCTCGAGGTGACCGGGGAACGCACGGTCGATGCCATCCGGCCCGACCTGGTCGAGGACCTGTGGCTGGACCGGATCGCGCGCGCCCTCGCGCCGATCCGGGACGTGTCGACCGAGGACCTCTCCGCCGCCCTACCTGCAGCCAGTCGACTGCTCGACGTCCTGCACCTCGGCAAGCCCGACGCCCGCGGAGTGCTCGCCGGCTGGTCTCGCGGGGGACGCACCACGAAGGCGGCCATCGGCGAGTCGGCCGACGGGGTGTTCACCATCGACATCCGCGCCGACGGCCCGCACGGCCTCGTGGCCGGAACGACGGGATCCGGCAAGTCGGAGCTGCTGCAGACGATGATCGCCTCGCTCGCGGTCGGCAACCGGCCCGACGAGTTCAACTTCGTTCTCGTGGACTACAAGGGTGGCGCGGCGTTCAAGGACTGCAACCTGCTGCCGCACACGGTCGGCATGGTCACCGACCTCGACGGACACCTGACCACCCGCGCGCTGGAGTCGTTGGGCGCAGAGCTGCGCCGCCGCGAGCACCAGCTCGCCGGCGCGGACGCGAAGGACATCGAGGACTACCTCGCCGGTCGCGATCCCGACGACGAACCGATGCCGCGACTGTTGATCGTCATCGACGAGTTCGCAGCCCTCGTCGCCGAGCTGCCCGACTTCGTGACGGGCCTGGTCGACGTGGCACGTCGAGGCCGTTCCCTCGGCGTGCACCTCATCCTGGCCACGCAGCGTCCCGCGGGAGTCGTCAGCGCTGAGATCAAGTCCAACACCAACCTGCGGATCGCCCTGCGGGTCACCGACGCGGGAGACTCCGATGACGTGATCGAGTCACCGGCAGCCGCCCAGATCGCCAAGGTCTTCCCGGGTCGCGCCTACGCACGCCTGGGTCACTCCTCGCTGATCCCCTTCCAGAGCTCGCGCGTCGGCGGCCGGCCGGTCGGTGCCGGCGGAGGGTCGATCCGGTTCGAGGACATGGACTGGGACCACCTCCCTACCCTCGGTCGGGGTCCCGCCGAGGAGACCTCGGAGCAGGACGACGTGAGCGTGCCCACCGACCTGTCTGCCCTCGTCGCTGCGATCACCGAGGCGCGCGACGACCTCGGCCTTCCCCCTGCCCGCAAGCCGTGGCTGGAACCGCTGCCCGAGGACCTCACCCTCGACGGTGTCCTCACCGAGTTCCCTGCCGCCACGCCGACCGCCGACCGGTTGACCCTCCCGTTCGGGCTGGTCGACGTCCCCGCGGAGCAGCGCCGCGACGTGGCCGCCTTCAACCTCGAAGGTGGCGGCCACCTCGGCGTCATCGGGGCACCGCGCGCCGGCCGGTCGACGATGCTGCGGGCCCTGGCCGGAGTCATCGGTCGCTACACCAGCCCGGCCGACGTGCACCTCTACGGCGTCGACTGCGGCAACAACGCCCTGCTCCCGCTCGTCGGCCTCCCCCACGTCGGGGCAGTGGTCACCCGTGACCAGGTCGACCGGATGGACCGCCTCGTCTCCCGCCTGCGTCACCTCATCTCCGAACGACAGCAGCGGCTCGCTGTGGCCGGGTATGCCGACGTCACCGAACAGCGCCAGCACGTGCGCGGCCCGGACCGGATGCCGTACGTCGTGGTGCTCTTCGACCGGTGGGAGGGTTTCTTCGCGGCGTACGACGGTCTCGACAGCGGACGGTTGGTGCAGGCCTGGCAGCAGATCATGCAGGAGGGCGCCGCAGTCGGGATCCGCGTCGTGATGACCGGCGACCGCACCCTGCTGATCGGGCGCATGTCGACCCTGTTCGACGACAAGCTCTTGATGCGGCTCGTCGACCCGACCGACTTCACCACGATCGGCATGCACTCGCGCCAGATCCCGAGCAACGTGGCCGACGGACGCGGGTTCCGGTCCGAGGGCATCCGCGAGACCCAGGTCGCGCTGCTGGCCGCCGACCGGGTCGGCACCGCCCAGGTGGCTGCACTGCAGACCATCGGGCGCGAGGCGGAGGAGCGATACGCCGACGTGCCCCGCGAGCAGCGGCCGTTCCGGCTCGACGTGCTGCCGGTCCGGATCGGGCTCGAGGAGGCTCTCGCGCTGGAGTCCGAGCCGCTCCGGGACTCGACCCTGGTCCTCGGCGTCGGGGGTGACACCCTCGGGCTACGCACCCTCGACGCCTACGAGCACGGCCCGGCGCTGCTCGTGACCGGGGCCCGCCGGACGGGCCGGTCGACCACGCTGCGCACGATGGCGACCTTCGCCCTGCAGCAGGGCTGGAAGGTCGTGGTGTTCACCCCCCGGCTGAGTCCCCTGCGTGATCTCTGCACCAGCCACGCCGACGTGCACGGTCCCTTCGACACCACCTCCGAGGAGAGCGAGGTGACGACCCTGCTGGGAAAGCTGCGCGACGACCCGGCCCACCTGCTCACCCTCGTCGACGACGTCGAGCTGTTCGGCGCCGACGGCTGGGTGCCGAACCTGCTCGAGCAGCACCTGGAGAAGCTGCGCGACTCGGGGTCGGCGCTCGTCGCCGCGGGCACACCCAGCGAGATGGGCGGGATCTATCGCGGACCGGTCGTCGCCCTCAAGCGGTCGGGTTCCGGCATGATGCTCTCTCCGCAGACCAGCAGCGACGCGGACCTCTTCGGCGCGCGGCTGGCGCGCTCGGCCCTGGGACAGTCATTGCCCCCCGGTGGCGGCTTCCTGATGCGCACCGGTTCCGCCGAGCGCGTCCAGGTGATCTGGCCGGAATGAGCGTTGCTGAGCCTGGATCCGGGTTCAGCCGAGATGGGCGAGGTTGTCGGCGACCGCCTGCACGGTCGGGCCGGCCTCCTTCATCGCGTCGACGCCCTCGGCCGGGTGCAGGATCTCCACCACCACGGCGTAGTCCGGGGTGACCTTGACCCCCTTGGCGCCCTTGAGCCGGTTGCCGTCGCTGTCGCCGGTCACGTCGGGGGTGACGTAGGTGTCCTCGGCGACCTTGGTGAACGCGGTGTCCTCGCCGGTCCCGGTGGCCAGGACGCGCTGGGCCTCGGCGTACGCCGGCTCGCTCTTGGGCACGATGCTCACGCGGAGCCGCTCGTCGTCCTTGTCGCTGACGGGCGTGATGGCGCAGGTGCCGACGAAAGCCTTCTCGAGCGTGCCCTGGGGGGAGACCGACAACCCGCGCTTGGCGGTCCAGTCGTCGGATCCGAGCAGCTTCTCCACCATGGACTCAGAGACCACGGCCTTCGGGGAGAGAGAGTGGTCGGTGATGCTGCAGTTCCCGCTCAGCGTCATGGTGTCTCCTGTGGAGTCGTCGGAGTCGCTCGAGCACGCGGTGGCGGTCGACAGGACCGTGAGCAGCACCGCCGTCGCGAGCGTGTGTCGTTTCACGTGCCTCATCCGATGTTGGGGAAGGTCGAACGGTACTGGTCGATGACTCGGCCAGGGAGGTCCATCCCCGGTGCCAGGCCCCACCAGGGCGGGTTGCCTGGGGCGTTGGTGCCCTGCACCCACTGGGAGTAGGCATCGGAGTTGAAGTTGAACCCGGTCACCTTGCCGCTGGCGTCGTGCTTCAGTGCGTCGGGAGGCGGCGCGGCCGCGCCCTTCCCTCCCAGGTCCTTCGACGCGATGTCCATCACCGACTGGTCGTAGAAGCCGTTCTGGGCAAGCAGGTTCATCGTGTCGTGCCTCAGCGCGTCCTGGGTGCTGGTGTCGCGGGCGCCGTACAGCGAGTCGGCGGTGCCGCTCGGGCCCTTGCTGAGCTGGTCGAGCGCGGCGCCCTTGACCTGATCGACACCCCAGTTGGCATAGACCGACTCGAGGCCCTTTCCCGGGATGTTGAGGATCGGCAGGCTGCCGGCGATGTCGAGCCACTTGCCGATGGCTTCGGCCTTGGCCTTGGCCAGCTCCTCGCCCTCCTTCTTGCCGTCGTAGGCGTCCCCGAGGATGTGTCCCACGACGGTCGGCCCCACGAGCGAGGGGTTGACGTACTCCGGGACGTCGTCGCCCTTGAGGATCTTCCACTTCAGCTCCGGATCAGTGACCTGGCTGAGCGCGTAGTTGACCTTGACCCGGTTGAAGGCGAGCGCAGCGACCGAGATCTTGTCGATGTTGTCGGTGTCCTCACCCAGGGTCTGCAAGACCTGCTTCATGTCGTCCTGGTTGAAGACCATGCCGTAGGGCCCACCCGGAAGGTCGGCGGAGTTGTCGGTGCCCAGCCAGCCCTTGGTGAGGTCGTCGTCGGCGCCGGTGTTGGTGGAGTACTGGCGGTAGAGGTCGGGGGTGTAGTCGGCGACGATGTCGGCGATCTCGTCGCGCATGCCGGTGTACATGTTCCAGCCGTCGTGGTGCCCGATACCCATGAACCCGTCGGCCTGTCCGTCACCGATGTGCGACCCCAGCAGGGCGATGGACTGCGAGGCGAGCGAGGCGGACGTCGCGCCGCTGTCGACGCGGTTGCGGAAGACGGTGGTCGCGGCTCGGAGCGCCTTGCCCAGGCCGTCGCCCTCGTCACTCAGGTCCGAGCCAGACCAGGTGCGGTCCTGGGTGAGGTACTTCAGCCGGGAGTTCACCGAGACGTCCTGGTCGTGGATGGAGACAGTCTCGTTGCCGCCCTCGGTGAAGAACTTCTGCGCCTCTTCCGGGTTGTGGCCGAGCGCGCCCATGATCCCGGCAAGCGGGTCGCGCACGTTGATCTGGTTGCCGTCCTTGTCGAAGGCGTACCAGTACTCGTCGGGGGTGCGCTCACGCCAGTGCTGGAGGTTGTCCGACATGTCGTGGGTCTCGTAGTCGTAGACCTTGGTGGCCACGGTGTCGAGGAACGGGGTGCCCCACGCGCCGTCCTTGAGCAGGTTGCCCAGGATCGCGGCCTCACCGTTGACGTGGCTCTCGTCGGTGATCGCGTTGGCCCAGTCGTCGGCGTAGGAGCTGGGCAGCGCCAGGTCCGGCGACTCGTTGCGCGTGGCCGTGCTCAGGGCGGTGCTCAGGCCGGCGACGGTGAGCTTGTAGTCCTCCATCGCGGCGTTGAACCTGTCATCGGACTCCGGCATCCCGGCCGTGTGGTGGGAGCCCATGTCGTAGCCCGCTCCGCGGAGGTACTCCGCGATCTCGCTCGGAGAGCAGCCCTTGGCCAGGGCGGAGGCGAAGTAGGGGTCGTTGGCGTACTGCTCGAGCCAGTGGGCGAGCTCGGAGTCGGGACCGTCGCCGCCGCCGTCCTTGATCCGGTCGGCGGCCTCGTTGCCGATCTTCCTGGCCTCCTCCGGGCTCAGCGTGGAGAGCTTGGACTCGTCGATGCTGACCGGGTCGCCCGCCTTGAAGTTCGGCGTGGAGGCCGCGATCGCCTGCGCGAGGGCCAGCCGTCGGCGCAGTCCGGGGACCTGGCTCTCCACCCAGCTCGCCGCGGTCTCCAGCGGTTGCGGTGGTGAGGTGTCCAGGGCGACACCGCCGAGGATCCCGACGAGGTCGCCCTTGATCCCGCGAAGGTCACTCGCCGCGGTGCCCATCGTGGTGCACAACGACCTCATCGCGTCGAGGTCGATCGCTGCCATCGCCATCAGTGGGGCTCGCTGTTCGTGGTCGTGCCGGGGTCGTCGGCCGTGGGGTCCTCGATCTCGGCAGGGCAGGTGTCGTAGGCGTGCTGTATCTCGTCGACCGAGTTGGTCCCGCCGTTCTTGGCGGAGGTCTGCTGCCCGGTGAGGTCGGCCGAGAAGTCACCCGACGTGCCGCCCGTCCAGGCCTTGGAGGACATCGCCGTCTCGGCCGCCTGCAGCACGCCGGGGATCGTGCCCGACTTCTCCTTGGCTTTGCCCAGCGCAACCTGAAGCTCGTGCTTGCGCGGATTGGCCTTCATCTTCGGTGGCACGACGTCCCCCTCAACGCGCCCGGGACTGCTCCGGACTTCCCGACCCTGCCACTGTGCCCGATGGCTCTGTGCGCAAAACTCGACACCGGGCGCATTGTCAGGAAAAAGTCGTTGTTTGGTGGCCTACTCCGCAGGGCATGTCTACGGATGAATGGTCATCGGCCCCGTCCGGAGGGGACGGACCTTACGCACACACACCTCTGAGGGGGATTCATCATGGCTGAAGTTGGTGGCGATCTCGAGACCCTGCGCAACCTGCACAAGGGCCTCGACGACGGAGCATCCAAGGCGATCGAGTTCAAGAGCACCCTGGACGGACACGTCAACCAGGCCGTCTGGAAGGGCGCCAACGCCGACAAGTTCCGTCAGGCGTGGGAAGAGTTCAAGCCGCACTTCGACAAGCTGCACGCAGCGCTGAACGACGGTCGCGACGACGTCAGGGCGCAGCACAACAACATCGCTGCTGCCACCGGCGAGGCCTCGCACATCTGAGCGCCCATCGGGTGCAGGCACATGACGAAGGGACCGGACGATCGTCCGGTCCCTTCGTCATGTGCCGCCGGGTGCCTTGGCCTGGCTGCGGGGGCTCAGTCCTCGGCGCACTCCCCGCAGTGGCCGAACACCGTCAGGTGGCCGTAGTCGGGCACGAAGTCCCGCTCGGCGGCGAGGCCGCCGAGGGCTTCGGCCATCTCGTCCAGCCCGATGCTGATCACCTTCTGGCAGTTGCGACAGATCAGGTGGGCGTGCTCGTGGCCCCTCGCCGAGTGGTACGTCGGCGCCCGGTCGCTCAGGTGCGCGTGCCGGATCAGGTCGAGCTCGTCGAGCAGCTCGAGCGTGCGGTAGACCGTGGAGAGGTTGATCGACTGCGAGTGCCGGCGGACCTCGGCATAGACCTGGTCCGGCGTGGCGTGGCCCAGGGTCTCCACCGCCGTGAGCACCAGCTCGCGCTGAGGGGTCAGCCGGTGGCCACTGGCGCGCAGGCGCTGCTGCCAGTCGTCCGATGCCTGTTCCGTCGACACCACGCAGGCCTACTGTCTCTTCAGCTGGGCGTGCGTGTGCGGCTGCAGCTCCTGCCCCATGGCGGCCATGTCGAAGGCGTAGAGCAGGTCACCGTTGACGTAGCCGTAGAGGCGTTTGCCTCCGACGTACTCCTTGGCGGTGGCGGTGCGTACGACGGCGTCGGTCGCGATCTCGAACCGCGGCTGCTCGGCATGGACCTCGCCGTACCAGGTCTCGACGAAGCCGGTGTTGTGCGCCAGCACGACCTCGAGGGTGCCGTCCTCCTGGGGTCGGAGGAAGCCCGTCTCCTGGGCCGCCTCGCGCACGTGGTTGCCCTCGTCGTCGACGATCCACGCGCGGCTCAGGTAGTGGATGAACGGCCGGCCGTCCTGCTGGAAGATCAGCTCCTGGCCGAACTGGAAGGGCTCGATCGTCGGGTACTCCCCGTGGCCGTTGCCCGCCCACGTCCCGATCAGCCAGGCCAACCGGGCGCAGTTGGGGTGGATGTTGTCGGGGATCTCGAACGGCATCGGGTCAGCTCTCTCCCTGGTCGGTGGCGGAGGGGGTGGGATCCATCTTGCTCTTCATCCGGCGCAGCAGCAGCACGGCCACCACACCGACGGCGAGCACGGCGGCTGTCACCACCACGACGACGAAGGCTTCCATGCCGGGGAGTCTAGGGTCGAACCATGCGCAGTCTCGTGATCAAGTGCACCGCCGGCGCGAACGAGCCCGAACGGGCCAACCAGGCGTTCACGGTCGCCGCAGCCGGGGTGGCTGCCGGAGCGAGCGTGTCGCTCTGGCTGACCGGGGAGGCCGCCTGGTTCGCCGTACCCGGTCGTGCCGAGGACTTCGAGCTCGACCTCGCCACTCCCCTGGCCGAGCTGAGGGACCTCGTCCTGGCCGAGGGCACCCTCACCGTGTGCAGCCAGTGCGCCGCGCGGCGCGGGCTGGTCGCTGGAGACCTGGTCGAGGGCGCCTCCATCTCGGGTGCAGCCCTGTTCACCGAGCAGGTGCTCGCCGAGGGTGTCCAGGCACTCGTCTACTGACCCCTGGCCCCGAACCAGGACTCGCGGTCCAGGGATAGCGTCATCGCCATGGGAGACCTGCTGATCACCGTGGCGCCGACAGGTGCCGAGACGACCAAGGACGACTGCCCCCAGCTGCCGACCACCCTCGCCGAGCTGGTCGAGACGGCGCAGCGCTGCGAAGCGGCCGGGGCGGCGATGATCCACGTGCACATCCGCGACGACGAGCACCGACCGACGCTCGACCCCCAGCGGCTGAAGGACACGGTGGCCGCGCTGCGCGAGTCGACCGACCTGGTGGTGCAGCTGTCCACGGGGGGCTCGGTCCACGATCCGCTCGAGGATCGGCTGAAGGTCCTGGATGCCCAGCCGGACTCGTGCAGCCTCACGATGGGCTCCACCAACTTCGGCGACGACGTCTTCCTCAACCCGTGGCCCTTCGTGCGTGACCTCTACCAGCTGAGCCAGGAGCGCGGGGTGGTGCCCGAGTTCGAGCTGTTCGACCTCGGGCAGGTGGCCGCTCTCCGTCGCCTGATCGACCTGCACGGCCTGCCCCACGGCGGCAAGGTGCACGCCGACCTCGTGATGGGTGTGCCCGGCGGCATGCCGGGTACGGCGGACGCGCTGGTCGCGGCGGTGGCTGCCCTTCCGGCAGAGACCACGAGCTGGTCGGCCACCGGCATCGGCCGCTCGACCCTCGCCGTCGCGCTCGCCTCCCTCTCCAAGGGTGGGCACCTCCGGGTCGGGATGGAGGACGTGCTCACCCTCGCCAAGGGCGTGCCGGTGGAGCGCAACGACCAGCTGGTCAGCCGGGCCGTCGAGCTGGGACGCATCGTGCAGCGCAGCCCGATGACACCAGGCGAGGCACGCGTGCTCCTCGGGATGAGTGCCTAGTCGGTGGCGGCCAGGTCGGCCTGAGCGGGGGCGACGTCTCGTCGGCCGAGGGCACGGTAGTGCCAACCCGCGGCACGCCAGGCGTCGGCGTCCAGGCAGTTGCGGCCGTCCAGGACACGCGCCTGCGCCACCAGGGTCTTCGCCACGGCCGGGTCGAGCGCGGTGTACTCGGGCCACTCGGTCAGCACGAGGACCAGGTCAGCCTTGGCGAGTGCCTCCTCGGCCGAGGCCGCGAAGGTCAGGTCCGGCCACTTCCGCTTGGCGTTCGGGACCGCCTCGGGATCCGTGACCACCACGGACGCCCCCTGCAGCTGCATCTGGGCCGCGACGCTGAGCGCCGGGGAGTCCCGGACGTCATCGCTGTGCGGCTTGAACGCGGCGCCCAGGACCGCGATGCGCCGACCAGCGATCGAGCCCCCGCACTCCTCGCGCGCCAGGTCCACCATCCGCACCCGGCGACGCATGTTGATCGCGTCCACCTCCCGCAGGAAGCTCAGTGCCTGGTCGGCGCCGAGCTCGCCGGCGCGTGCCATGAAGGCACGGATGTCCTTGGGCAGGCACCCGCCCCCGAAGCCGAGACCTGCGTTCAGGAAGCTCCGACCGATGCGCGCGTCCATGCCGATCGCGTCGGCCAGGTGGGTCACGTCGCCGCCTGCCGCCTCGCAGAGCTCGGCCATCGCGTTGATGAAGGAGATCTTCGTCGCCAGGAACGAGTTGGCCGCCACCTTGACCAGCTGGGCCGTCGCGAGATCGGTCACCATGCGAGGGGTCTCGGCCGCGAGCATGGCGGCGTACACCTCGTCCAGCACGTCGGCGGTGCTGGAGTGCGGGTCGTCCGGGTCCACGCCGTAGACGATGCGGTCGGGGTGGAGGGTGTCGTCGACGGCGTGTCCCTCGCGCAGGAACTCGGGGTTCCACAGCAGGTAGGCGTCGGGTTCAGCTGCCTTGAGGCGCGCGGTGAGGCCTTCCGCGGTGCCGACGGGAACCGTCGACTTGCCGACCACCAGGTCCCCGGGCTTGATGACGGCCAGGATGCTGTCCATCGCCGCGTCGACGTACGTCAGGTCCGCTGCGCCTTCCCCGTGCCGCTGAGGTGTGCCGACGCAGATGAAGTGGACGGTGGACTCCCGCGCGGCGGAGGCATCGGTGGTGAAGGTCAGCCTTCCGGTGTCCAGCGACGAGCGCAGCATCTCGGGGAACCCGGGCTCGTGGAACGGCGGCTCTCCCGCGGCCAGGGCTGCGACCTGGGCTTCGAGTACGTCGACGCCGACGACGTCGTGCCCGAGACTCGCCATGCAGGCGGCGTGCACCGCGCCCAGGTACCCGCAACCGAAGACCGAGATCCTCATGTGTCGTCCTCATCGTCGAAATCGCGATTGGAGGCGCCACGATAGCGACCGTGCCGCCGCGCGCGTGGCCCCGGGCCGAGGTTGAGACAGGCCCTCGTACGCTGGGCGCATGCGTGCGGTGCTGCAGCGAGTCACGTCTGCCTCCGTGAGCGTCGAAGGGCAGACCGTCGCACGCCTCGACGGGCCGGGCCTCGTCGTTCTCCTCGGGGTCACCCACGACGACGGCCCGACCGAGTCGGCCTGGATGGTGCGCAAGATCCGCGACCTGCGGATCATGCGCGACGAGCGCTCCGTGGCCGAGCTGGAGGCGCCGGTCCTGGTGGTCAGCCAGTTCACGTTGTACGGCGACGCGCGCAAGGGCCGCCGACCCACGTGGAACGCCGCCGCACCTGGTCCCGTGGCCGAGCCGGTCTACCTCGCTGTGTGCCAGGGCCTGGAAGAGCTGGGCACGCACGTCGAGACGAGGGGTCTTCGGCGCTGACATGGCGGTGCAGCTGGTCAACGACGGACCGGTGACCATGGTCCTGGAGACCTGAGGCAGCGGAGCGCTCAACCGGCCCGGCCGAGCTCGATCTCGCTGATCGCCGTGGTGTTCCTGGCCCCCTTGGCGACCTCCAGGATCTCCAGCCCGACGGAGTCAGCCGTCGTCCTCGGCACCCGCAGCAGGCGCACGCTCCGGTCCTGGGGCGCGTCCTTGAGCTGCTGCACCACGACCGTGTCACCGATCGTCCACCGGACCCGCGTGACCCGGTTGTTCTCGACGTACCGGTCCGCCTTGCTCGTGGGGTCGGTCTTCGCGTAGCCGGGGATCAGGCCGACCTCACCGATCGGCTGCCGCCGGTCGAGCTTGAGCGTGATCTTCTCCCCCACCGCGTTGCCGTCGCACCGCCAGGTGGTGTCGGCGACGCCGTCGGTGAGGTTGGCTGCCTCGTAGGAGACCCTGGCCCCGCCCGCGTCGACCCCGGGCGCCGACGTGCACCCCGCCGTGGCGCGGACGCCACGCAGGGGCACCACCTTGCCGGCCCAGGCGCCCTTGGCCGGAGCCTGTCGGGTCACGGGCTGCTTCTGGCCCTTGTCCCCGCCCTCACTCATCACGACCGACGGCTCCGAGTCAGCACTGGCGTCCTCGCCGACCCGGTCGGCGAAGGCGCGACCGATGGCGTAGGCCCCGAGGATCAGCAGCAGTCCCAGCAGGAGCAGCAGCACCGGCACGAACCAGGCCGAGTCACGCATGCGTTCGAACCAGGTCGGATCGCCGTCCACGTCCGGGAGCTCCGGATCCACCCGAGGTGGCAGGCTCGGGTCTCGCGGCTCGACTGCGATGGGTGCCGACCCGGATCGGGGAGCGACGACGAGCAAGACCGCCTTCGTCGAGCCCGGCCTCCGCGTGCTGACCACGGTCCGCTTCCTCGGACTGGGCGGCCAGGGCTCGCTCGTAGGCGGCTCTGTAGGCGGCGGCGAACTCCTCCGGCACCTCGGGAGGTGGCTCGGGCATCGGAAGGTCCGTGGGTGGTGGTCCGGACACGGAACATGAGATTACTCGGGACGCAGAAGGACCCCCTGCCCGGCAGATCGGGTAGGGGGTCCCTGCGTCGTGACCAGGTGCGCGCCTCAGACGGAGACAGCGACCTCCTGGATCGCGCCGACCTCGGCGGTCACCGACGTGTCGACCGGCTCGGTGCGAGGAGCCAGGGTGCGCAGCGTCCAGTCGCCCGGACCGGCGAAGAACCGGAAGTGACCCGTCGCCGAGGTGGGCACCTCGGCGGTGAACTCCCCGGTGCGGTCGAGCAGGCGCACGTAGGCGTTCCCGACGGGATCGCCGCCACGCACCACCTGCCCCTGGATGATGGCTTCCTTCTTGACGTCGATGCCGTCGAGGGACAGTCCACCCTCAGTCGCGCCGCACATCAGGCGCTCTGCCCGTCTGCCTGGCCGGGCTCGTCGCCGAGGGCCACGGGTACGCCGACCAGCGAGCCGTACTCGGTCCAGGAACCGTCGTAGTTCTTGACGTTCTGCTGACCGAGGAGCTCCTTGAGCACGAACCAGGTGTGGCTCGAACGCTCGCCGATGCGGCAGTAGGCGATGGTGTCCTTGTCCCAGTCGACGCCGGCCTCGCTGTAGATCTCCTGGAGGTCGTCGTCGGACTTGAAGGTGCCGTCGTCGTTGGCTGCCTTGCTCCACGGCACGCTGGCAGCGGTCGGGATGTGCCCGGCCCGCTGGGCCTGCTCCTGCGGGAGGTGTGCCGGGGCGAGCAGCCGACCGGCGTACTCGTCGGGGCTGCGGACGTCGACGAGGTTCTTCACGCCGATCGCCTCGACGGTCTCGTCGCGGAACGCCCGGATCGACAGGTCCTGCTCCTGCGCGGAGTAGGAGGTCTTCTCGCGCGTGGGCACCTCGTCGGTCAGCTCGCGGCTGTCCAGCTCCCACTTCTTGCGCCCGCCGTCGAGCAGCTTGACGTCCTGGTGGCCGTAGAGCTTGAAGTACCAGTAGGCGTAGGCGGCGAACCAGTTGTTGTTGCCGCCGTAGAGCACGACGGTGTGGTCGTTGCCCACCCCGCGGTCGGAGAGGAGCGCCTCGAACTGCGCCTTGCTGACGAAGTCACGACGGACCTGGTCCTGCAGGTCGGTGGTCCAGTCGAGCTTGATGGCCCCCCTGATGTGGCCCTTGTCGTAGGACGTGGTGTCCTCGTCGACCTCGACCAGCACGATGCTGGGATCGTCGAGATGCTCCTCGACCCACTCAGCGGTGACCAGTGCGGTTTCGCGGCTCATGTCTTGCCTCTTCTTCCTTGGTGTTTCTGCCTAGGCGTTGGTGTGTGCGGTGGTGGTGCTGGTGCTGCGCGCCGGGGCGACCCGGCGGATCAGCAGGTACATCTCGCAGCCCAGGCAGAAGCCGAAGACTGCGTTGAGCAGGGCCGCCGCCAGTGCGAAGCCCGTGGCGACCGCGCCGAGGAGCGGCGCGCCGGCCAGGTAGCCGGCGAGACCGACCAGGGTGAAGGCGAGGCCGACACCCTGCGCGAAGCGAGGAGGCGTGGGGTCCTCGAGGTGCGTCGGCGCGGAGAGACGCGGACGCACGAACCGCCTGAACAGGAAGGCGGCGGGAGTGCGCTGCACGCCCAGGACCACGGCCACCGCGAACAGCGCCGCCTGGAAGGCCAGCAGCACGACCCCGACCGTGCCGGGGGCAGTGAGCAGGGAGAGAGCGAGCACGACGCTGGTGAGGATCGCGTTGAACTGCGGGCCTCGCGGGTCGATCTCGCCTGTGCTCGATCCACGGATCGGCATGAGCTCTCCTCTGTCCTGGGCATGGCTGGCCACGGCGACGACTGGGTCGTGGTGGCGGGCGGGCGTGAAAGTGCGGCGCGCGTCAGGACATTCGACACAGCGACGAGCGGACGCGGCAGTTGTCCACTGCGCGTCGGCGGGTCAGCATGGTCGAGCTCATGACCAGAAGGGTAGGCAGCGCCGGGCTGGAGCCGGAATCTGCGTCTCAACATGTGGTCATGGTGTTCACATGGCGGAACGGGTTAGGCTCCCCCGCGTGAAGACAGCGTTCATCACCGGTGTCACCGGCCAGGACGGTTCCTACCTCGCAGAGCTCTTGCTGGGCAAGGGGTACGACGTCCACGGACTGGTCCGACGGTCCTCGATGCTGAACCGCACGCGGATCGACCACCTGCACCACCACGACCGGCTCCACCTGCACTACGGCGACCTGACCGACGGCGTCAGCCTGGTGAACCTGGTCCGCAGCATCGAGCCCGACGAGGTCTACAACCTCGGCGCGATGAGCCACGTCAAGGTGTCCGTTCGAGATGCCCGACTACACCGCGTCGACCAACGCGATCGGCACGCTGCGACTGCTCGAGGCGATCCGGGCCGCAGGACTGCGACTGCCGGTTCTACCAGGCATCGACCTCGGAGATGTTCGGCTCCACGCCGCCGCCGCAGGACGAGGACACGCAAGTTCCACCCGCGCTCCCCCTACGGCTCCTCCAAGCTCCAGGCCCACTGGGTGACCATCAAGTACCGCGAGGCCTACGGCCTGTTCGCGGTGTCCGGCATCGTGTTCAACCACGAGTCCCCGCGCCGCGGCGAGAACTTCGTGACCCGCAAGATCACCAAGGCGGTCGCCGCCATCGACGCGGGCGTCGTCGACCACGTGACGCTCGGCAACCTCGACGCCGTGCGTGACTGGGGCTATGCCCCCGAGTACGTCGAGGGCATGTGGCGGATGCTCCAGCAGGACGAGCCCGACGACTTCGTCCTCGCGACCGGCGAGGGCCACTCGGTGCGCGAGTTCTGCGACGCAGCCTTCGCCCACGTCGGCCTGAACTGGGAGGACCACGTGCGGTTCGACGAGAGCTTCACCCGCCCGTCCGAGGTGGACGCGCTGGTCGGCGACGCCTCCAAGGCGCACCGCGAGATCGGCTGGAAGGCCCACGTCACCGCCCTGGACCTGGCCCGGCTGATGGTCGACGCCGACCGCGAGGAGATCGAGCGCTTCCTCGACCGCTGAGCCGTCAGCCCAGACCGGTCGAGCGCGGCCAGCACCTGCTGCTTCGTCGGCGCCCCGGCGGCTCGGGTCACCTCGGTCCCGCCCCGACTCAGCACGAGGGTGGTCGGGGTGCGCAGGATCCCGAGGCGTCGTACGACGTCCAGGTGGTGCTCGGCGTCGACCTCGACGTGAGCGACGCCCGGGACCGTGGACGCGACGTCCTCGAGCACCCGACGGGTGGCCCGACAGGGAGCACAGAAGGCGGACGAGAACTGGAGGAGCGTCGCCCGCTCGCCGAGCTCGTCGGACCACGGCGTGTTCTCCAGCACGGACCGGTCGCTCGGCTCGGGCGGCGCCGACTCGACGCCCTGGACGCGATGGGTCCCCCGGAACCGGCCGTCCGTCAGCGCGCGGAACAGGCCGAAGCCGAGCGCACCGACGACGGCGACGAGGAGGACGTAGACACCTGTGCTCACGGGTGCCTCAACGATCGACGGGGCGAAACGCTTCCCGAGGAGTCTCAGCCACCGGCGAAGGGAGGCAGGAACTCCACCGTCGATCCGGGACGCACGATGACGGTCGCCGGGTCGTCGGTCGTGACCGGACGGTCGCCCACCATCACCGAGCAGCAGCCGAGCACGTCGGAGAAGCGCGAGGAGTCCGCGTGGGCTGCGCGAGCGCGGGCGATCAGGTCGGCCAGCGGGACCGGACCGTCGACCTCGACGGTGTCGGAGTCGGTGCCCGCGGCGGCTCGTGCGGAGGCCCAGTAACGCAGTGTGACTAGACCAACGTCTGTCTTGTGGTCAGTCGAGGCCGTCACCTTCGATATCCTTACGTCATCTGTTGTGGGGATTCATCAGCGTAGATGACGCCTCGACCGACGCACGACACTCACCCAGGAGGTGCCATGGGCACCGTGCTCCTGCTCACGAAAGCGCTCCAGCCGTCGGCTGAGGTGCTGCCCGGCCTGTCCTTGCTCAACCACCAGGTCAAGATCCTGCCCGCCGAGGGCAGCGCGCTCCTCGAGGCGCCTGATCACGACCTGCTGATGATCGACGGACGCCGCGAGCTCGCCCAGGCACGTGACCTGTGCCGCCTGATCCGGACCACCGGGTCGGACCAGCCGGTGCTGCTGATCGTCACCGAGGGCGGCCTGGCCGTGGTCGCGGCCGACTGGGGCTTCGACGACGTCCTCCTCGAGACGGCCGGTCCGGCCGAGATCGATGCGCGCATGCGGGTCGCCGCCGGCCGCTTGGCCGCGCGCAACGACGACTCCGACCCGGAGTCCCACATCATCCGTTCCGGCGAGGTGGTCGTGGACGAAGCGACGTACACCGCCAAGCTCGGTGGCCGGGTGCTCGACCTGACCTTCAAGGAGTTCGAGCTGCTGAAGTACCTCGCCCAGCACCCCGGGCGGGTCTTCACCCGTGACCAGCTGCTCCAGGAGGTGTGGGGCTACGACTACTTCGGCGGCACCCGCACCGTCGACGTGCACGTGCGCCGGCTGCGCGCCAAGCTCGGCACCGACAACGAGGCGCTGATCGGCACGGTGCGCAACGTGGGGTACCGGTTCGTGCTCCCACCGCGCGAGCAGGCCAAGGACCTCGAGAAGACCCCGGCAGGCTGACTCCGGTCTGCCGGTGGCCTAGTCTCCCGACATGGTGCACATTGAACGGGTCGGCCCGGACGAGTTCGACTGGACGTCCGAGGAAGGCGCCGCAGCAGAGGTACGCCGCATCGCACGCGCTGCCACCGCCAACGACGGCACGAGCACCCTCAACGAGCAGGCAGTCCTCCAGCTGAAGAACCGCGGGCTGCGTGACGCCTCGCTTGTGGCTCGGCGACGGCGGTTTCGCCTTGCAGCACGGGGACATCCTCGACCTCGCCGTACATCCCGAGTCGCGGCGCCGCGGCGTCGGAACGGCCCTCGCCGCCGCTGCCCTGCCGGCCGGGCGCAAGGTCGAGGCGTGGTCGCACGCCGACCACCCGGGCGCCGGACACATCGCGGCGAAGCTGGGCATCCCGCGTGAGCGCGAGCTGCAGATCATGCGTCGATCGCTCGTCGAGGAGCTCGAGCCCGTGTCGGCGCCCGAGGGCGTCCGGATCCGCGGCTTCGAGCCCAGCGACGAGAAGTCGCTCCTCGAGGTCAACGCGACCGCGTTCGCGCACCACCCCGAGCAGGGCCACATGACGCACGAGGACTTCACCGAGCGCACCAGCGAGCCGTGGTTCGACCCGGCCGGCCTGCTGCTGGCGGTCCCCGCCGACACCGAGGACACCAGCCAGCCACCGTTGCTCGGGTTCCACTGGACCAAGGTGCACAGCGACGAGGACCCGCCCTACGGCGAGGTCTACGTCGTCGCCGTGAACCCCAAGGCGGCCGGACGGGGCCTCGGGACCGTGCTCACCCGAGCCGGTCTCATCCACCTGCGCGACCAGGGCCTGGACTCGGTGCTGCTCTACGTCGACGGTGACAACGCGCCGGCGATCGCCGTGTACTCCGGTCAGGGCTTCCACGTCGAGCGCACCGAGGCGCAGTACCGCGGGGTGTCCACCGGGCTCGAGTGACGTGAGGCTCGAAGGATCCGGGTAGTCCGAGACGTTTCCGTTGTTCTGTGCCCGAATTATGAACGAAAACGTCACGGACTATCCGGTCCTTCGGCAGCGACCGATCGCGCCTGTGGATTCAGAAAACGCGAACGGGATTTCATCGGCACCCTGTGTGGATGCCACGGCGTGACCATGTCGTCCCACCCCCGTTCCACCAGGACCGGCCAGGTCTGGTCGCTCCTGTCCGCACCGATCCGGTCGGACTCACCGGGCCGACCGAGCAGCAGGCTCGCGGGCCGCGCTGGCGGCGTACCAGCCGTGGCCTCTACGTGCCGGCCGGTGTGGACCAGGACGACGTGGACCAGCGGATCGTGGAGGCCGCCGCCGTGCTTCCCGAGGTCGGCGGGATCACCGGCTGGGCTTCGCTGAGGTGGCTCGGTGGTGAGTGGTTCGACGGCCTGGGCCTCGGGGGGCGGACACTGCCGGTCGACCTGGCCACCTGCTACGCCGACATCCGCAGCCAGCACGGTTTCGTCGTGCACCAGGAGCGCCTGGGACCGCGCGAGCTGATCATGAAGGACGGGCTTCGCTCGACGCTGGCGGTTCGGTCTCTGTGCTTCATGATGCGCTACGCCCGCGACATACGGCAGGCCGTCACGTTCGCGGACCTGGCGATGTACTCCGACCTGGTCTCACTCGCCGAGCTGAGTGCCTACTGCCTCGCGCATCCTGGTTGGACCGGGATCCCGTTGGCCCGGGACGCGCTGCCCCTCGTGGACGAGAACAGCTGGTCCCCGTGGGAGACGTGGATGCGACTGGTGTGGGTTCGCGAGGCGGGCTTCTGCCACGCCGTTGAGCAATCGTCCGATCTTCGATCGCAGCGGGCCACCACATTGCGACGCCTGACCTCCTCGATGTCGAGACAGGGACCTACGGGGAGTACGACGGCTCACTCCATCTCCTGGGTGCAGCGAGAGCGCGAGACATCACCCGGGAGAACGACCTGCGCAACCTGGGTCTGGAAGGGTTCACCATCCTGTCCGCCGACATCCCCCACCCCGAGCGGGCAGTGCTCAAGATGACCGACGCCCGCCGCCGGGCCAAGTCGGAGCCGGAGTCGCAGCGGCAGTGGACCATCGAGCCGCCCTGGTGGTGGACGCCCACGCACACGGTCGACCTGCGACGTCAGCTGACCGACAGCCAGCGAGCACGGTTCCTTCGCAGGCGTGCTTCCTGAGGGGATCGCTGGACGTCGGATCAGCCGGCGGTCGGGATAGTCCGAGACGTTTCCGTTGTTCTGTGCCCGATTTGTGAACGGGAACGTCTCGGACTATCCGGTATGCCGTGTCGTCAGGCGAGCGCAGCGCGGAGGCGAGCGGCGATGTCCTGGACGCACGCCCGGCACTCGTGGCCCACGCCGACCACGTTCATGAACCCGTGGATCATGCCGGGGTAGCGCTTGCCGGCCACCTCCACGCCCTTCGACCGCAACAGCTCGACGTAGGCCTCGCCCTCGTCGCGCAACGGGTCGAAGCCGGCGGTGACCACGAGGGCGGGGGCGAGCTTCTCGGGGAAGTCGACCCGACGCAGCGCGGAGGCGTCCGGGAGGCTCTTGTCCGCACCCGGTGCGAAGTAGGCCTCCTCGGCGCTGGTGATGAACAGGTCGGTCAGGAAGAAGCCCTCGGAGAACAACGTGCGGCTCTCCGTGGTCCCGACGAAGTCGGTCCCGGGGTAGACGAGGAGCTGGAAGGCCAGCGGCAGGTCGTTGTCCGCGGCGTACACCGCGGTGGCGGCTGACATGGCGCCGCCGGCCGAGTCACCCCCCACGGCGAGGCGGGTGACGTCCGCGTTGACCTCGTCCGCGTGCTCGACGAGCCACCGGTACGCCGCCCGGCAGTCCTCGACGGCGGCGGGGAACTTGTGCTCGGGCGAGAGCCGGTACTCGATCGCGAGCACCTGCACCCCCGACTGCTCGGCGAGGAAGCGGCACTCGGCGTCGTGGCTCTCGAGGTCGCCGTACATCCAGCCGCCGCCGTGGATGAACAGCAGGGTGGGTGCCGGGTCCGCCCCGAGGCGCTGGGAGGGGGTGTAGAGACGTGCCGGGATCGACCCCTCGGCGCCGTCGACGACGAGGTCGCGGATCGCCCCGATGGGCTGCCTGCCGCCCACCAGCCGGGCCTGCCTGACGATCTCTCGCCGGGCCCGATCGATCGGCAGCTCCTCGACGCCGGGGATCCGGGCCAGTCGTTGCAGGGCCAGCATCAGCTGGAGCTCGGGCGAGAGCTCCTGGCCGTCGATCACGACCGGGTGTCGGATCAGCCGACGCTGGACCCGGACGGGCAGGTTCATCACGAGCCGGAGAAGGGCCTGGTCGATGTGGAAGCGGAGGTCTGGCACGGGCGACAACCTACGACAGGTACCGCATGTTCACGTTGCGGTGTCAGACTTCGCCCCATGTCCACCGACAGCTACCCGCCAGCAGTCGGCTCCGACGCCGAAGAGGGGCCGCTCGACCCGAGCCTGCGCGTCGTCCCGGCCGACATCTTCGACGTCGACCCGCCGTACGACCCCGACGAGGTGCCGTTCGCCCCGGGTGAGTTCGAGGACCGGTTCCTCGACCGCGAGCTGTCCTGGCTCCGGTTCAACCAGCGAGTCCTGGAGCTGGCCGAGGACGACCGGCTGCCGCTGCTCGAGCGCGCCCGCTTCCTGGCCATCTTCGCGAGCAACCTCGACGAGTTCTTCATGGTGCGGGTCGCCGGCCTGAAGCGCCGCATCGCCGCCGGCGTGGCCCTGCGGGCGGCGTCCGGGATGATGCCGCGCGAGGTGCTGGAGCAGATCTGGACGACCACTGCCGACCTCGTCGCCCGCCACGCCTCCGTCTTCCGCGACGACATCATCCCGGCCCTGGCCGAGGAGGGCATCGAGCTGGTCCGCTGGGACGACCTCGATCGCGAGGAGCAGAAGGCCTGCAAGCGGCTGTTCAAGGAACGCGTCTTCCCGGTGCTCACGCCCCTGGCGGTCGACCCCGCTCACCCGTTCCCCTACATCTCCGGGCTGTCGCTCAACCTCGCGGTCCTGGTGCGCAACCCCAAGACCGACAAGGAGTTCTTCGCCCGGGTGAAGGTGCCGCCGATCTTCAGCCGGTTCGTGCCGCTGGGCAACCAGCGCTTCGTCCCGCTCGAGGACGTCATCGGCGAGCACCTGAAGCGGCTCTTCCCCGGCATGGACGTGCTCAGCGTCAACACCTTCCGGGTCACCCGCAACGAGGACCTCGAGGTGGAGGAGGACGACGCCGAGAACCTGCTCAAGGCGCTCGAGAAGGAGCTGCTGCGTCGTCGTTTCGGACCACCGGTGCGGCTGGAGGTCCAGGAGAACATCGACGAGCACGTGCTGGAGCTGCTCACCAGCGAGCTCGGTGTCACGCGCGAGGAGGTCTTCCAGATCCCCGGCCCGCTCGACCTGCGCGGGCTGCACGACATCGCCGACCTGGACCGCGAGGACCTCAAGTACCCGAACTTCATCCCGGCCACGCACTCGCGCCTGGCGCCGGTCGAGTCGGCCTCACCGGTCGACGTGTTCAAGGCACTGCGCCGGGGCGACGTCCTCCTGCACCATCCCTACGACTCGTTCAGCACCTCGGTCCAGCGCTTCATCGAGCAGGCTGCCGCCGACCCGCACGTGCTCGCGATCAAGCAGACGCTCTACCGCACCTCGGGCGACTCACCGATCATCGATGCGCTCGTCGACGCGGCCGAGGCCGGCAAGCAGGTGCTGGTGATCGTGGAGATCAAGGCACGGTTCGACGAGCAGGCCAACATCCGGTGGGCCCGCAAGCTCGAGCACTCCGGCTGCCACGTGGTCTACGGCCTGGTCGGCCTCAAGACACACTGCAAGCTGTCGATGGTGGTCCGTGACGAGCCCGAGGGGATCCGCCGCTACACCCACATCGGCACCGGCAACTACAACCCCAAGACCGCGCGCATGTACGAGGACTTCGGGCTGCTCACGACCGACGAGGCGATCGGCGAGGACGTCGCCCACCTGTTCAACAACCTGAGCGGCTACTCCCGCAACGCGTCGTACGCCGAGCTGATGGTCGCCCCCGACTCGGTGCGCAGCGGCCTGATCGAGCAGATCCGCGGCGAGATCGCGCACCACCGCGCCGGTCGTCCGGCACGCATCCGGATCAAGGCCAACTCGATCGTCGACGAGGCGCTGATCGACCAGCTCTACCAGGCGTCCCGCGCCGGCGTACCCGTCGATCTGCTCGTCCGCGGCATCTGCGCCGTGCGTCCGGGCGTGCCCGGGCTCTCCGAGACGGTGCGGGTGCGGTCGATCCTCGGCCGCTACCTCGAGCACAGCCGGATCATGTGGTTCGAGAACGGCGGCGAGCCGAACGCCTGGATCGGGTCGGCAGACCTGATGCACCGCAACCTCGACCGTCGGGTCGAGGTCCTCGTCAAGCTGCCCTCGTCGACCGAGGTCGACGAGGTCGCCGGTGTCCTCGACCTCGCCTTCGACGAGCGCACGCAGGGCTGGGACCTCGACGCCGACGGCACCTGGACGCAGGCGACCTCGCCCGACGACGAGCCGCTGCGCAACCTCCAGGAGCAGCTCATCTCCAGCCACCGCCGCAGGCGCGCACGCATCGTCTGACGCCAGGGCTGGTCCCTCAGCCGACCGAGTCGGCCTCGACGAGGTCCTCGCGGTGGTGCGACTCGGCGAGGGTGCGGAGGCGATCGAGGTCGATGGCCTCCTTCGACGCCACGGCCACACGCAGCGGGGTGCGCCATCGTCGTCCCAGCCCGGCAACAGGTGCCAGCGGTCGTGCGGCTGGCCGTGGCGCAACAAATGCATGCGGGGCCCCCTCCGCCGCCGTATGGCGCCCCGCCGCCCTTCAGTTCGTGGCACCGCCGGAGCCATCCACCTCGCAGCGGCTGCAGAATGGAAACCTTGCGTGCGACCGGCGCTGTCTCCGAAGAGGAATACACCGCCAAGCGGGCACAGATCCTCTCCGATCTCTGATATGACTGCAGCCAGCGCGTGACATCTAACGAAGAGCGGACCGAGTCCGACAGCCAGAAGGTCAGCCTTCCGACGCTGACCGCGTGACGGCTGCCCTGTCGCTCATTCCCTACCTGCTGGCGACGGCGTACACGCTGTTTCTGATCTTCGCCGCGGGACCCGACAAGCTTCTCCTGTCGTGCATCTTGTACGCGCCCGCCGCCGCCCTGTATTTCAAGGCGCGTCGGGAACGGGGTCTGACCATCTTCCGGCCGGCAGAGGCGGTGTTGTTCGGCGTGATCGTCCTCGGCGCCGTCGCGGGTGTGGTGTCCTTGGCTACTGGGGCCATTTCGATATAGCCGTTCACGGCGTGAAAGGAGCTGAGGTGACGAACCCGTCCGCCGGTTACGGCGTTCACTCCGAGGTTGGCAAGCTGCGCAAGGTCCTGGTGTGCTACCGGGCCTGGCGCACGAGCGACTCACTCCGACCAATTGCGACGACCTGCTGTTCGACGATGTGCTCTGGGTGCAGAACGCCCGTCGCGATCATTTCGACTTCATCGACAAGATGCGCGAACGCGACGTGGATGTCGTTGAGTTGCACAATGTCCTGACCGAGACGATAGCGAACGCCGACGCGAAGGCGTGGCTTCTGGACCGCAAGATCGTCCCCAACGGAGTTGGTTGGGGTTGGTCGACGACACAAGGGGATTCCTGGATTCTCTGCCGCCGCGCCGGCTGGCCGAGCTGCTGATCGGCGGGATGTCGACGCGAGACCTGCCTGCCGAGATCCAGTCGGGCTACCGAGCACTGGCCCGGGAGGCCGCGGGTGTGACCGAGTACCTGATGCCGCCGCTGCCCAACACCCTCTACACCCGCGACACCACCTGCTGGATCTACCAGGGCGTCACGCTGAATCCGCTGTTCTGGCCGGCGCGGCACGACGAGACGATGTTGATGAAGGCGATCTATCTGTTCCATCCCGACTTGTGGGTTCTCGGGTCTGGTGGGGCGACCCGGAGGAGACGTTCCAGGGATCACCTCCATCGAGGGCGGCGACGTCCTCGTCCCGGGGAAGGGCGTCGTCATCATCGGGATGAGCGAGCGAACATCGCGCCAGGCCATCACCCAGGTGGCGGCCAAATTGTTCGAGGCAGGCGCGGCCACCCAGGTCATCGTCGCCGGCATGCCCAAGCTGCGGGCGGCCATGCATCTGGACACCATCTTCACCTTCGCCGACCGGGATGTGGTGACGCTGTACTCCGGACATCGTCGATGCGCTGCAGACCTTCGTGCTCCATCCCAGCGACAGCGATCCCGGCGTCGAGGTCGAGGAGGCCACCAAGCCGTTCGTCGAAGTCGTCGCCGCCGCGCTCGGGCTGGACAAGCTGCGCGTGGTGGAAACCGGTGGCACGAAATACGATTCGGAGCGCCAGCAGTGGGACAGCGGCAACAACCTGGTCGCCGTCGAACCCGGCGTGGTGTTCGCCTACGACCGCAACACCCACACCAACTCGCTCCTGCGCAAGGCCGGTGTGGAGGTAATCACCATCGTCGGGGCGGAACTGGGCCGCGGCCGCGGCGGCGGGCACTGCATGACCTGCCCGCTGATCCGGGACCCGATCGACTGACAGTTCAAGGGTCTTAGAACACGTTCCAGTTCGGCTGTTAGCCTGGTCCGCAGCACCACGAAAGGAGCAGCGGTGACGGCATCTGGCGGACCCCTGGACGGGCGAGTGGCATTCATAACCGGGGCCGCGCTGGTCAGGGCCGGGCCCACGCGATCCGGCTGGCCAACGACGGCGCCGACATCATCGCCGTCGACATCTGCCGGCCCATCTCCGAGAGCATCACCTATCCGCTGGCCACCTCCGAAGAGCTTGCGGAGACGGTGCAGGCGGTGGAAGCCACCGGCCGCAAGGTGCTGGCCCGCGAGGTGGACATCCGCGATCTGGAAGAGCTGCAGAAGGTGGTGGCCGACGGCGTCGAGCAGTTCGGCCGGTTGGACATCGTGGTGGCCAATGCCGGCGTGCTGGTTGGGGCCGGATCTTCGAGATGTCAGAAGAGCAGTGGGACACCGTCATCGACGTCAACCTGAACGGCACCTGGCGCACGATCCGCGCGGCGGTCCCGGCCATGATCGAGGCCGGCAATGGCGGGTCGATCATCATCGTCAGCTCCTCGGCCGGCCTGAAGGCGACCCCAGGCAACGGTCACTACTCCGCTTCCAAACACGGCCTCGTCGCGCTGACGAACGCGCTGGCAATTGAAGTGGGGGAGTATGGGATTCGGGTGAACTCGATACCCACCCCTATTCGATCGAGACGCCGATGGTGGAGAAAAAGGCGATGATGGAAATGTTCACCGAGTACCCGAGCTATGTTCACAGCTTCTCGCCGATGCCCTACCAACCGGTCAACCATCAAAGCGAGGGACTGATGGAGTTCATGATGCCCGAAGAGGTTTCCGATGTGGTGGCCTGGCTGGCCGGCGACGGGTCGGCG
>CAWJGX010000035.1:0-45797 GCA_963842565.1 uncultured Actinomycetota bacterium
ATTCCTCGCGAGTTGCCCCCACGGAACTGGTGTCGCGCTTGCGTGGCTGATCGAACACGTGCCAATCTTCCACGGTCGACCACACCCCCGGGAACGCCGAGTCCTGCCCGCCCGGGGTCATCCATCAAGGATCCAGGGGCAGGAGTGGGGGAACCACAGGTTCCACGCGTGACCAGCGAACACCGGTCTCGCTCGGGGTGAAGTCACCAACAGGTGGCGGAGCACTTTCCAGCTCTAACCCGACAGCTCACCTCACAGGCGTGGGAAAGGAACCCCCATGCCTACTGCCCTACCCCTGCGCCGCCTCGTCCTGCTCCCTCTGCTCGCACTGGCGCTGACCCTCGCCGCTGCCGTCCTCGGCCCCGTGCCCGGCGCCTCCGCCGCGAGCTCCCACCGGGTGCAGCGAGCCAGCGTGATCGCACTCCACCAGCTCGGCGATCGCTATCGCTACGGCGCCGCAGGACCCAACTCGTTCGACTGCTCGGGGCTCGTGCAGTACAGCTTCCGCAAGGCCGGAATCAGGCTTCCCCGCACGGCGGCCGCGCAGGCGAGGAGGGCGCATCGGATCTCCAAGAGCAAGCTGCGGCGCGGGGACCTGATGTTCTTCAGCGACGGCGGCCACGTCTATCACGCAGCCATCTTCTTGAAGTGGCACCGGGGCAAGGCCCAGATGGTGCATGCGCCCGGGAGTGGCCAGCGCGTGAAGCGCGCCACCCCGTGGACCACCAAGTGGTTCGCCGCCACGGTCCGCCGCTGACCGAGCTACGACACTCTCGCCCCTGCCATCCGGGTTCCCATGGGCATACCGTGACCGGAGTCCGTCATTTCCTGGACGGGTCACGAGCCCCGGAGGTCGCGAAGTGGACGTACTTGTCGCCGACTCACTGCCGGAGACGACCGTGACCACGCTCGAGGAGCACGGCCACACGTGCGAGGTCGATGTCTCCCTCGGCGCGGAAGATCTCGCCGACCACATTCCGGGCGTCGACGTCCTCGTCGTGCGCAGCACCAAGGTGGTCGCGCGCGTGTTCGAGGCCGCGGACCGCCTCGGGCTCGTGGTCCGAGCAGGTGCCGGGACCAACACCATCGACACGGCCGCGGCGGCTGCTCGGGGGGTGCTCGTCGCGAATGTGCCAGGTCAGAACTCCGCGGCGGTCGCAGAGCTGACCATGGGCCTGCTGATCGCCGTCGACCGGCGCATCGCGGACAACGTCACTGACCTGCGGGCAGGACGCTGGGACAAGAGCGGCTACAGCAAGGCCCATGGTCTGCTCGGATCGACCATGGGCATCGTGGGACTCGGCTCCGTCGGCCTGTGCGTGGCGGAGCGGGCACGGTCCTTCGGCATCAAGCTCCAAGCCCTGCAGAGCACTCGCCGACGGCCGCACATCGAGGCCCGCGCCGCCGAGCTCGGCATCACCATCTGCCGCTCGCTCCCGGAGATGCTGGCCTCCTCCGACATCGTCTCCCTGCACGTGCCGGCCGCGCCCGAAACCCGCCACCTGGTCGATCGCGACTTCTTGGGGCACCTGCGCCCGGGCGCGATCCTGCTCAACACCTCACGCGGTGACGTGGTGGACGAGTCCGCCCTCCTGGAGGCCCTCGACTCGGGCAGGGTTCGCGCCGGTCTCGACGTATACGCGGACGAGCCGGGCAGCGGCAAGGCTGAGTGGACCTCGGTGCTGGCCGCGCACCCCCGGGTGGTGGGCACCCATCACATCGGGGCCTCCACCGAGCAGGCCCAGCTGGCCACCGCCGCCGGAGTCGTGGAGATCGTCGACGCGTTCGTTGCCGGTGAGGCTCGCAACTGCGTGAACCTGGCGCCCGACCGGCTCGGCTCGGTGACGCTGACCGTCCGCCACCTCGACCGCCCCGGGGTGCTCGCGCACATCCTGGACGTGCTGAGCGTGGCCAGGCTGAATGTCGAGCACATGGAGAACCGCGTCTTCCGCGGAGGGGACGCCGCTGTTGCCTCGATCGACGTTTCCGGGCCGGTGACGGACGACCTGCTTGAACAGATCGGTTCCGGCTCGGAGGTGCTGGGTGTGTCGGCGGCCCAGTTCGCCGGGACGGAGTGACGGCGTGAGCGGCGTACCGACGGGACGCGCCGGGTGAGCCTCATGCGACCGCTCGTGGCGCGGATCGTTCGTCAGGAGTACGCCGCGGCCAACGTCTCGCGGATGCTCGACGCACTGCCGGCCGCCGAACGGGTGGGTGCGCTGGAGGGACAGCTCGGCCCGCTGCGGACCGCGTCCCACGATGCCTATGCGCACTGCGAGGAGGCCTTCTACGTCTATCGGCTGCGACGTGACAACGACGAGCACGTCGGGGTGGTGGGCGAGGTCAGCCCCATGGCCTTCCTCGACGGCAGCGTGCGAGGGCACGAGGCGGTGCAGCCCCAACGGGTCGAGGGTCTCGTGGAGCACTTCAGCTCAGCTGCGGTGCGGTCGGAGCTGGTGGCCCTGCTGCACGAGCCTGGCCCCACAGTCCTCGCTGCCGTCAACAGGGCCGCAGAGGGAGACCCGATGCTCACGTTCTCGGGGCCCGACGGCTGGGAGCAGAGCGTCTGGAAGGTTCCCGACGCCATGACGATGAAGCTCTCGGAGGAGCTCGGCCAGCGCGTGCACTACATCGCCGACGGCCATCACAGAGTCGCGGCGAGCCTGGTGACCTGGGACAAGGCCGGCCGGCCGCAGGACGCCGGGGTCATGTGCGTCATGTACCCGCTCGATGGCCTGAGACTGACGGCCTTCCACCGCCGGGTCAGTGGCCCCGTCCACGTCGCCGAACTTCTGGCCGTGCTCGAGAAGGGCTTCGAGGTCCGTGAAGTGGCCGCGCTCGAGGGGGCCGGCGGCAGCTTCGGTGTCTACGTCGACCACGGCTGGTACGACCTCACCTACACCCGCGAGCGACTGCCCGGGGCTGCCGGGCTCGACGTGGCGATTCTCGACGACCACGTCCTGACGCCTCTCCTTGGCCCGCACCCGCACGCGAGCTCACGGCTGGAGATCGCCTCCGCGGTTGGCGGCGTGGACGAGCTGGTGCAAGCCTGCGACCGAGACGCCGGGGCGCTGTTCACCCTCCGCCCGCCGAGCCTGGACCAGCTCACCGAGGTGGCCGATCGCGGCGAGGTGATGCCGCCGAAGACGACCTACTTCGAGCCGAAGCCGTACGCCGGGATCTTCTTGCGCTGATGGCAGACGGTCGACGGATGGGCGGCAGCCCGGTCGCGCGGAAAACGAGGTGTGTGAGGGTCTCATCTCGGCTTGGATCGTGGGATGCAGCTCGAGCTGTCCACGCCAGCGCCCGACCAGCTCGGTGCCGTCATGGCTGACTTGGCGTCCTGGCAGCAGGACGGCCTGCCGGTCCAGCTGCACCCTGGCGACCTGGGTTGGCACTGGCGCTTCGGAGCCGACGCGCTTGCCCGCGCGTTGCGCGTCTGGTCGAGCCACCACGCGACGGTGGCCATCGGATTCCTGGACGGACGCTCGCTGGTTCGCATGGCCATAGCACCCTGGGCAGACCACGACGCAGAACTCGCGCAGGCACTCGTGCGCGACCTCGAGGACCCCGCACGTAGCGTCCTCGAAGCGAGGGAGATCGCTGTCGAGGCGCGCTTCGGCACGGCACTGCGTTCACTGATGTTTTCTCACGGGTGGGTCGACGGCGAGGCCTGGACACCCCTGGTACGTGACCTGAGCGCCCCGGTCGCAAAATCCTCTCTGAGGGTGGAGGTCGTTGGTCGTGAACACGTTGAGGACCGTGTCACGGTCCAACGTGCCGCCTTCGACACATCCACGTTCACCACCGCGTCGTGGCACGAGATGGCGAAGTCCCCGGCCTACCGACAGGCTCGGTGCCTGCTTGGCTACGACCCCCAGGACAACGCGGTCGCGACTGCCACCGTGTGGTCCGCCGGTCCCGGTCGACCGGGACTGCTCGAGCCGATGGGCGTCCACCGCGATCACCGCGGTCGCGGCTACGGGACAGCCATCACCCTCGCGGCAGCCGCCGCCTTGCGGCACTTGGGCGCATCCAGCGCACTCGTCGCCACGCCGAGCTCGAACGAAGGAGCCGTCGCGACCTACGTCGCAGCTGGGTACCGCCGCATGGCGCCCGTGACTGACTTCGCTCATCGCCGTTGAACAACTTGGGTCGCGGTGACGCAGTGTGGTCCGGGAACGGCGCTGGATCGAGATGTCAGAGAGCGCATGGTCGGGTGCGTTCACTCCTCCGCTACCGGGGAACGAGCTGCTGACCGCCGTCGATGTCGTACGTCGCTCCGGTGAGAGCGGTGTTGGTCATCAGATGTACGGCGAGCGCGGCCACGTCGTCAGGCCCGACGACTCGCCTGATCGGCAGCGTGGCGCGCAGCTCATCGCGGCGCTCGTCGAGCTGGCTTCCGAGCAGCGACGCGGACAACGGGGTGTCGACGAAGCCCGCCGCGATCACGTTGACTCGGACCGGCGCGATCTCCAGCGCGAGGTTGGCCGCCAGTGCCGGCATCGCCGCGGTCAGCGCCCCGATGACCGCCAGACCGACGCCCGGACGGCGAGCCCCGGTCCCACTGATGAACAGGAGCGTGCCTCCCGGGCGCACCTTGCCGGCGGTGAATCGAGCGACGCCGAGCATCATCATCGGATGCCCCTGGAACGATCGGCGGGCCTCGGCGAAGTCCATCTCTGCCAGCGGTGCGTAGTACGGCCTGCCCGCCGTCACCAGCACATGGTCGATCGGTGTCGCGAGGCTCTCGAAGAACTCCTCGAGGGCCGTCAGGTCGCTGGCGTCGAACGCCGCCGTGCGCAGTGCACCGAGCTCCTTCGCCGCCTGCTCCAGCCGGTCGGGACTGCGACCGGTGAGGATGACCTCGGCCCCCTCGGCCCGAGCGCGCCTGGCCGTCGCGAGCCCGATGCCTGCACTGCCGCCGATCACGACGACGGTCTGCCCGACGAGCTCGGGCTCACGCTGGCTGGTGGAGCCAGCGGATGACGTGGTCATGGGCTTGCCTGGCCCGGCGTCGCTCAACCGTCGGTCGACTGGGTCGACCGCTCGTCCACCATGTACGCCGCATACCAGTCGGGCCAGTCCGGGTCGGCCCGCCCGGTCTCAGCCTCGTGCTTGCCGTGAGCGGCGGCTGCGCGGCGCAGCGACCCCGCCAGTTCGCCGACGGAGCTGTACGTCGTTGGGGCGGGCAAGACCCGGCCAGGAAGGCGGGTGGTGACCTCCTGGAGAATCCAGCCGTTGCCGTCCGGATCACTGAACGAGGCGAACGAGCCGTAGCTCGTGCGGTCAGCAGCCGGTCCGGGGACCCGTGCGGTGTCCCCGGCGTGGTGGAAGACCCCGCCGGCATCGTGGAAGACCTCGCTGACCTGCGCCCCTCGACTCTCGAGCTCGGCCCGGGCCGCCTCGATGTCGCTCACGACCAGCTGCAGGCCGTCCGCCGAGCCAGGGGCGGCCGAGGTGAGGCCGGTGCCGAAGATGACCGAGCAGTCCGAGCCGGGCGGTGTCACCTGCACGACCCGGAAGTCCGGGCCGGTGGCGAAGTCGGCGTCCTGCCGCCAACCCAGAGCCGTGTAGAAGTCCTTCGCCCGGTCCACGTCGGCTACGGGCAGCACCACAACTTCGAGCTTCATGTCCACGACCTCGGCTCCTCTCATCGAGCCGGTGACCGTCTGGGTCAGGCACCGGAGTTGGTCTGCCGTCCAGTCTCATGCCGGTCACGGCCGAAGTCCATCGGCACATACGGCCCGCAATCGTCCCGATTGGAACGGCGTCAGGCGACGGGTGGCTCGATGTCGTCGTACACGCGGACCGCAGCGAGGAGGCCGTCCGGGTCCCGCTCGAAGACACCGATTCCCGCTTGAGGTGCCAGGTCCCGGTCGCCCCAGCGGATGCAGTTGTATTCCACGGCACAGCGCACCCCGTCGTCGGTCACCGCACAGGGCTGCACGCCGATGCCGCCACCCGTGCTGAAGGAGTTGGCGAAGAACGAGCGCAGCTCGCGAGCACCACGGTGGGCGGAGTGGGTGCCGATGGGCTCACTGAAATACCCGTTCGCGGCGAAGGTGCTCACGATGGCCTCGACGTCTCCCGCCTCCAGGGCCGCGTGGTATTGACCGACGACGTCACCAGGAGCATCGGCTCCCGGCTCGAGGATCTGTGGCCGCAGGTGGCGCCGCCCGTCGACCGGCACCTGGCTGCAGTAGGTGCGGAACACCACGGACCGCTCGTCGGTGGACTCAGCGACAACCGCCACCGGCCAGGCCACCTCCTGCCCGTCCTGCTCGAGGTGGGCGAGCAGCTCGACCACGGCCCGTCCGCTGACGCTCGTGGCGGCCTGCGTCTCGATCCGCGCGCGGCGCTCGGCCAGCCAGGCGTGGTTCTCGTGGACGAACCGCCGCAGCTGCCGGTGGCCACGGACCACACCCGCACGGGGATCGTGCACGACCACCTCACCGGGCCACACCGTTTCAAGGGCGTGGGTGTCGCCGTCGTTCAGCGCCGCGAAGTACTGCCCCACGGGATCTGCCTGACCTGCTTCCCGGGTCTCCCTGCGGGCCAGCTCCGCGGCGTTGGCGAAGTCCGGAAACCACGGCATCTCGAACCACGCGTCCTTCCGCGGCGTGGCCGTCGTGCAACGGCACTCTGTCGCCTCCGGCACCATTCTCATCCCCGGTGTCGCTCCGGGGAAGGTGCTCCCACCGGCAGCAGTCGAGATCAGAGGTCCAGCACGAGGTCGGTGGTCGGCCGCGACGAGCAGATGAGCAGCTCGTCGTCACCGGGCGCCTCGAGCGGCGGCGGCTCGTACGACGCTTCCCCCGACAGCACCGCGGTGGTGCAGGTGTGGCAGACGCCAGTTCGGCACGACCACTGCGTGGGCACGTCGCACGCCTCGCCGAGCTCGAGCAGCGATGCGTAGGCGTCCGACCAGGTGGTTGTGAGGCCCGAGCGGGCGAAGGTCACCGACGGGCCGGTGCCCGGTGCGCCCGGCGGCTGATGCGGCGGCGGCGGCGCGTCTGTCCTGACGACGCCGGGATTGATCGGTGACCGCGACCCGAACCGCTCCGTGTGGATGCGTGCGGGGTCGATGCCGACTCCGACGAGGGCCGCCGCGACGTCGTCCATGAACGACTCCGGACCACATACGAACGCGTTCGCGTCAGCCGGGAGGCCCAGGTCGGCGATCACCTCCGGGGTGAGTCGTCCCGTCCGGACGCCCGAGTCCGGACGGAGCGGCTGCGCCGGAGTCGTGTAGTAGACGAGCGAGTGCACTGACGGCAGTCGCCCGAGCAGGTCGGCGACCTCGGTGGAGAAGGCGTGGCTGTCCGCGTCGTGCGTGGTGTGGATCCACCACACCACGCGCCCCGTGTGATCACTCGCGAGCTGGTGCAGCATGGCCAGCACCGGCGTCTGGCCGATGCCCGCCGAGATGAGCAGCACCGGCTCGGAGCCCCCGTCGAGCACGAACCCGCCCCTCGGGGCCGCTGCCTCGATCTGATCCCCGCGTCGCAGGTGCGCATGGAGGTGCGAGCTGACCAGCCCGTGCGACTCGCGCTTCACGCTGATCCGGTAGTGCCCGCCGTCCGGGTCGCCCGACAGTGAGTACGTCCGCACGGGGGTCGGTTCGCCAGCGCTCGGCACGCGGACGGTGAGGAACTGGCCGGGAAGGTACGCCGGCAGCGCGTCGTCCCCTGCGAAGCTGAACGACGTCACCGAGGCGCTCTCGGCCACGACGTCCGTGACGGTGAGGGTGCGAAAGCCCGTCCAGGCCGGTGGTGGCGTGACCGCGATCCCCGCCGGACGGCGCCCCGCGTCGTTCTCCGCCATGCTGCGGAAGGAGGCGCGCCAGCCCGGGCTCAGGGCGGGGATGTCCCGGGCCGCCGTCAGTTGCTCCACGTCGTGCCCGGGCAGGTAGAGCAGGGCATCCACGTCGGCCACGCTCAGGGCGTGTGGGTCGCGCCGGGTACGCAGGATCTCGTCGCCGGCCGTGACGTGACCCTCGGTGAGGACACGCAAGTAGAAGCCCGGGCGGTGGTGGGCGACCAGGAGCGACGGCAGCTGCGGCTCCCCCATGCGCATCCCCACCCGGAAGCAGGTGACACGCGGCTGGGTGACCTCGAACTCCGCCTCCCCGATGCGGAAGCGATCCCCGATGCAGACCTCGTCGTCCCCGAGTCCCTCGACGGTGAAGTTCTCCCCGAACGCGCCGTACCCCAGGTCGTCGCGTCCGAAGAACTCCTGCCAGTGCTGGTAGGACTCGATCTGGTAGACGAGTACGGCGCGCTGCTCGCCACCGTGCCCCGCCAGGTCACCCTGCCCGTCGCCGTCGATGTTCAGGCGTCGAACCATCCGCGACCCCGGCACCGGGCTCTTCCACACGCCGGTGTGCACCGTCCGTCCGCGCCACGACACATCCTTCGGCATCCCGACGTTGACCGACAGCAGAGTCGCCATCGCCTCGCACCTTCCGATCTGTCCGAGCCCGGTCCGACGGCGCGCCTCGCAGGGTCGTCGGAGAGCCACGCATCGCGGCCCTCGCAGTGTCGAGGCTGCCATCCCCAGCATCTCCCATCGGAGATCTCTCCGCTTGCTCGCGCGCTTCGTCGTTGACAGCGAGTCGACAGAGGAACCGGCGTCTGCGTGAGGACCTAGTGTCGAGACATGATCAATGTCTGCTTCGCCGGCGTCACCGGTTGGACGGCTCCGCCCATCGTCAAGGCGATCGGTGCGGCGGATGATCTCGTGCTGACAGCGGGCGTATCCCGTTCGGCGGCCGGACAGAGCCTGGAAGACGTCGGCGCGTCGGGCAAGGGTGTCGTCCACGCAAGCGTCACCGAGGCACTGGCGGCGGCCGAGGTCGACGTGCTCGTCGACTACACCAGCGCCACCGCGGTGCGGGACAACGTCTTCGGAGCCGTCGACGCAGGCGTCAACGTGGTGGTCGGGTCCAGCGGCTTGACCGCGGCGGACTACGTGGAGCTCGATCGGCGCGCTCGACGACAGGGCGTGAGTGTCTTCGCGGCCGGCAACTTCTCGATCATGGCCGCGGTCCTGCAACGCGCAGCCCGGACGGCCGCGGAGCACCTCGACTCCTGGGAGATCCTCGACTACGCCAGCGACACCAAGGCCGACGTTCCGAGCGGCACCGCCCGTGAGCTGGCCGAGACGCTCGGGCAGATCCGTCAGCCGAGGACCGGGGTGCCGCTCCCGGAGACGCACGGGCCGGTGGAGGCCCGCGGTGCCGAGGTGGCAGGGTCGCAGATCCACTCGGTGCGGCTGCCGAGCTTCGTGGTCAGCACCGAGATCGTCTTCGGCGGTCACGGTGAGCGGCTGGTGCTGCGCCATGACCCGGGGCTGAGCCCCGAGCCCTACGTGGAGGGCACGCTGCTGGCGATCCGCAGGGTCGCGGACGCGCCCGGCTTGCGACGCGGCCTGGACGCGCTCCTGTTCGACCCTCCGGGCGTACCCGGCATCCAGACCTAGCAGGCTCGAAGAGGAACGAGGGCTGAGAGCGCCCGGCGAGCTCGAGGCGCTGCTCCTTCCTGGGAGCGGCTCAGGCGCGTTGACGGCGACGGCGCAGCCAGCTGGTTCGGCTGCCCGAGACCGGGGTGACGCGCCATTGAATGCTGGTGACCAGGCGGTTCGCGTCGGCCTCGCTCGACACCGGAACGGTGAAGGGGTCGAGACGGGGGTCGGGCAACGGCAGGTGGTCGAAGATCAGGACCTGCACGAAGCCTGGCTGTCCGCCGATGTGCCGGGCGCCGTACACCTCGTGCCAGCCGGCTTGCACGGCCGTGTGCGTGGCAGTTCGGGCGAGCACGATGCCATCGCTGTCCCATGCCAGCGTGACTCCGTCGTGACGGTAGCGACCGTCGAGGAGTGTCATGGCAACGGAGGGTACAGCGCGAAATTGAAGGATCTTCATGGCGTTTCGTGGTCTCAGACGAACTCGGAGTCACGAATACGCTCGACGAGCAGGTTGATGGCTCGGACCTCATCCTCCTGGGTCATTCCAGTAGAGAACACCCAGGTCACGGGTGACGCAATGGCTACCAACCGGTAAACAGTTCGCGACGTCCCACCTTGCGTTGCCCACCTCGACGCGGTCAGAGCCGCCGAACGTCCACCCAGGTGTGGTCGTCCCACCACACGACGAGCAGCGCCACCACGCTGGCAATCGAGATCAGCACCAACAGGCCGATCTGGATGGCTTCACCGACTGCGCCCACATCCATCAGTGTGCCTCTACATGTGGGCCCGTGCGAAGGTCGTCGAACAACGACTCCCAGCGGGCAGCGATCCGGTCGACGGCGTACTGATCGGCATCCGCGAGGGCCTGGGCACCCATGGCGCGTCGGCGGTCGTCATCGGCAACCAGTGACTCCAGGGCGCTGGACAGGGCTGGTACGTCGTCCCTGGGGACGAGCAAACCGTTGCGGCCGTGGCGGATGATGTCACTCGGGCCTCGGGGACAGTCGAAGCTCACCAGGGGAAGCCCGGTGCTCATCGCCTCCAGCAGAACCATCGGGAAGCCCTCGGCGCGCGACCCGCTGGCGAAGACCGCAGCGTCGGCGAAGACGTCGGGGAGGTCGTCGCTGTGCCCCAGGAGGTGCACCTGCTTCGACACCTCCAGGCGCTGGACGAGGTCGCGGAGTCGCTGCTCCAGCTTGCCGCTTCCGTAGATGTGCAGCTCCCACTCGGGGTGCCGCCGGGCCACAGGCGCAAAGGCACGGATCAGTCGGCCCATGCCCTTGCGCCGGGCCAGCCTCCCTGCCGTCACGATGACCGGCCGGTCGTGTGCGCTCCCTGGACTCACTGGCCAGGAGAGCGGATTGGGGATCGTCGTCACCCGCACTGCTGAGGCCTTCAGGAAGCTCGTGTAGTCGACCGCGTCGGTGGGTGTCAGTGTCACGAAGGCGTCCAGCCCGCGGCGAGCGGCCTCGTGGATGAGGGCCAGGCTGCCGCGCTCGGCCGCTCGGGACACGAAGTTGAGATGGTCCTGACCGATCGTGATGACACCGGGGCGTGCCAGCCGAGCCGCGACCACGTGCAGGGTCGGGCGCGTGGAGACCAGGACCCCGGTGTCGATGGTGCGCAGCTTGCGGAACAGAAGGACGTCGGTGAGCAGGGACTGATTGGGGAAGGCGCGCCCGTGCAGCAGCCGAGAGCGCTGGTGGGCCAGCAGGCTCCTGGCCCAGCGCCGCAGAAACCCGCGCTGCGCTGCGCCTCGTGGTCCGTCCGGCGTGAGCTTGGCTTCCGCCCCACCCCGCACCGGAGGGCTGTCCCTCAGATAGGAGACCGTGATGCGTCCCGAGATCGGGAAGGCTGGTCCGCGACGGCGACAGTAGAGCGAGATGATCTCGACGGGGTGCGTCAAGGAGAGGTGGTTCGCCAACGTCAGGACCGCCCGACTGACCCCGTCCGGGGCATCCACGTTGAACATCAAGAAGTGCAATGGCACCCCGTTCCGTGGACCTGGGACTGCGACGTTCGGCACTGGTTGGCCCTCCACACACGCTCCTGACGCCTCAGCTCGGTCCAGGGAAGCTAGCGCTGCGACAAGAACAACCGTCGACGCGACGATGACCGATCGGGGCTGAGAGCGCATGCGCCCAGCGGGGGCTCGACAACATGTCCAGCACATTGGTGATACTGGAAACGTCCCCGCAACGAGAGCAACAGGTGAGCAGCGGCCCGGTCCCGACAACCGGCTCACGGGCCCGTACGAGAAGGGTGGACAGTCGATGAGGAGCCCTTTTGACGGGAACGATCGTCGGGTCGCGCGCGTCACCATCGGTGATGCCATCACCCGGTTGATGCCCGACGGTGTGCCGTTCCGCTTCACGGCGTACGACGGCAGCTCGGCGGGCCCCGACGACTCTCCGATCCACGTGCACCTGGAGAACAGGCGCGGCCTGTCCTACCTGCTCACCGCCCCGGGCGACCTCGGAGTCGCCCGCGCCTACGTCTCGGGGGACATCACCATGTCCGGCGTGCCTTTCGGCGACCCCTACGACATCTTGACGAGGATGCAGCACGAGGCGGGCATCCGTGTGCCCGCGCCGGTCGAGACCCTCAAGCTGGTGCGTGGCCTCGGCTGGAGCACCCTCAAGCCGCCGCCCCCGCCACCAGAGGAAGCTCCGCCCCGCTGGCGTCGGGCGCTCGAGGGGCTGCGGCACTCCAAGGGGCGCGACGCGGAGGCGATCCACCATCACTACGACGTTTCCAACCGGTTCTACGAGCTGGTCCTCGGCCCGTCCATGACCTACACCTGTGCCGCGTTCGACCAGGAGGACACGACGCTGGAGCAGGCGCAGTTCGCGAAGTACGACCTGGTCTGTCGCAAGCTCGGTCTGAAGCCGGGAATGCGACTCCTCGACGTCGGCTCCGGGTGGGGCGGAATGGTGCGGCACGCCGCGACGCACTACGGCGTCGAGGTCGTCGGCGTGACCCTGTCACGCGAGCAGGCGGCCTGGGCGCAGGACGCCATCAAGCGCGACGGCATCGACCACGTCGCCGAGGTGCGCTTCGGGGACTACCGCGACGTGCCGGACACCGGCTTCGACGCGGTCAGCTCCATCGGCCTCACCGAGCACATCGGTGTCCGCAACTACCCGGACTACTTCACCTTCCTCAGCGACAAGCTCCTGCCCGGGGGGCGGCTGCTCAACCACTGCATCACCCGGCCGATCAACCGCACCACGGACACCGGCCACTTCATCGACCGCTACATCTTTCCCGACGGCGAGCTGACCGGATCGGGCCGGATCATCACCACGATTCAGGACGTCGGCCTGGAGGTGCGCCACGAGGAGAACCTCCGGGAGCACTACGCCCTGACGCTCAAGTCGTGGTCGGCGAACCTGGTGGCCCACTGGGACGAGTGCGTGGGCGAGGTCGGCCTCGGCACCGCGAAGGTGTGGGGTGTCTACATGGCCGGTTCCCGGCGTGCCTTCGAGCGCAACGAGCTCCAGCTGCACCAGGTGCTCGCGGTGAAGCCTGACGCGGCCGGTGACGCGCGATTCCCCCTGCGCCCCGACTGGCTCGGCTGAACGGATCCCGCCGCGGAGTCCTCAGATGCGCCGTCGCCGGCGACCAGGGGTGACAGCGGCTGCGACGACCGCGGTCTTCGCGATGGGTGCGGGACCAGGCGTGACCGCCTTGGCCACCACAGCGGTCTTCGCGACCGGGTGGCGCACGACTCCGACTCGACCCACGCGTGCGGCTCTCAGTGGCATGTCAGTCTCCTACTGTCTCGAGTGCGTCGTCCGCCTCGATGGCGGCGATGATGGCTTGAATCGGGATCCGTCCGTTCGCGATCAGCTGACCACCGGCCCGGCGCGCGGCCGAGGCGAAGGGTGCCGCCCACAGGTTCTCGTAGATGAGTACGCCGGCGGTGCTGCCCGGGTCCATGGCCGCGGCAAGGTTCACGACGTCATCCTCAGCCAGCAGCTCGGCCAGGTCCGCCTCGATCCGCTCCAGTGGGCCGAGGTCGTCGAGGTCGGACAGCTCCATCGCCTCCACCTCACCGGCCTCGTCCTTGACCAGGATGAGCATGTCGATGACGCGGATCGTGCCCGCGTCCACGAGGGTGAGGAGCTCGTCGATCATCTCGCCGTTGAAGTTGGCGGCGCCCGCTGGGAACTCGACGATCACGAAGTCAACGGGACCCAGCTCGTCGAGGGGTGTTTCGGTCATATCTGTTCCTTCTTCCTTGTCGGGAAAGAGTTCGACGCTGAGCGGGCGTCGTCATCTTCGTCGGGCGGAGGCGTGTCTCCGGTCTTGCCATCGCGACCGCCCACAAGAACGAACCTAGGCTTGGCTGGCGAGCGGGTCGTCACCCGTAGCGGGTAGGGACGTCCGTCGCCGCGTGGACCTGCGCAGATCGCGGCAGGTGCGCGTGACCCGCCCGATGCCTAGGCTGCTGTCATGCTGTCGTGGCGTTCCCAGAACTCGTTTCTCTCGATCTGCTCACAGGGATCGATCCTGTCGATCGGCAGCATCGGGTCGATTGCCTCGATCGGGTCCTTGGGATCCGTGCTGTCCGCGGGGTCCATCGGGTCCTGGATGTCGGTCATGTCGATGTTGTCCCACCAGAGCAACTGCTCGATCCTGAGCAGCCAGAGCAACTGCTCCATCCTCAGCCGCCGCAGCAACACCTCGATCCTGGGCGATCGAACCGACCGCTCGGTGCTCGGCCAGCCGCATCAAGCTCACGGGTGATCAACTCCGGAAGGAGTACCTGGCGGCGGACCCAAGTGCCGTTCGCACGGCGAGTTTGCCGACTCGGGTGCAGTTAGGTCCGCCTGGGTGTCAGGACGTCGTCACGGCGAGCTGGTCGACGAGCTCGGCAAGGGAGGCAACTCCGCCGGCGCCGGCCATGCTGGAGGCGATGCGTCGTGCCTGGCCCGCGAAGCTGGGATCGTGCAGCACGGCGTGGATCGCGTCGCGCACTGCCGCTGGTGTGGGCGCTTCGGTCTTCAGCTGTCGACCGACTCCTGACCAGGCGATGCGTGCGGCGACCTCGGGTTTGTCCTCCTGGCCACTGCTCGTGACGATCGGGACCCCGTAGCGCAGGGCGTACTGGACCCCGCCATAGCCGCCGTTCGTGACGTAGACGTCGGTCTTGGGCAGGAGTGCGTCGTAGGGCAGGAAGGTCGCGGCGCGGGCGTTGCTCGGCAGTGGCGGGAGCGAGTCGATCGGGCGTCCGCCGGTGGACACGACGACAAGCACCTCATCACCGCCGAGGGCTTCGAGTGTCGGGGCGATGATCTGCCGGTAGTCGCGGTTGGCGATCGTGCCCTGCGTGACGTGGACGACGGGCCGAGACCCATCGAGGTCGCCCCACCACGGCGGCAGTGGCGCCTGCGAGCCGGTGGCCGAGATCGGCCCGACGAAGTGCAGCGTCGCCGGGGCGTCGGAGCGGGGGTACTCGAACTCGGGGACGGTGAACTGGGCGATCGCCTCGGCGTGACGCGGCCAGTCCAGGACAGGGAAGGACATGTCGTCACCGTGCAGCTCCCGATGGATCTCCCCCGCCAGGCGTTGTGATCGGCGGAACACCGTCCGTGTGGCGATCGCGCGCAGCAGGGTGTTGCGCACCCGACCTGCCGGTCCAGCCATCGGGGCCAGCCCCATGCCGTACGGCGCGGTGTCACGGCTGGCGATCGTGAGCGGCAGGACGCCACACACCAGGATCGGGGGTCTGACGCCACGCGGGTGGCCCAGGACGAAGGCGCCTCCGGCCAACGCGGGATCGGTGAGCACCGCGTCGGCGGGCTCCTCGCGGTGTGCCGTCATGATCGCGTCGTACTGGCCGCGGCCGGGACGGACGAAGACATGCTCGATGTCGAACGCGATCGCCCTGGATCCCTTCAGCGCGCCGCGTTCTGGAAACACCTCGAGCCAGTCCTGCCGGTCGTCGAAGTCAGCCTCGGCAGGAAGCGCGAGGTGACGCGCGCCGGTCGCCCGGACGGCCTCGCCGAATCGAGCGCCGGTGATGAACCGGACGTGGTCTCCGCGTTCGGCAAAGTGTCGTGCGACGGCCAGGAGCGGTGTGACGTGCCCGTGAATCGGCACGGAGGCGATGATGATCGAGGACATGAGCCACCTCGGTTGCGCAGCCGAGAGCTGGATAGCACGACCCAGTATTCACCACCACGCACCCTCGACCGGGCTCTGGATGACTGTCGTCGGTGCCGGTCAAGATCCCCCCTTGACAAGATTTCTTGTCAATGGCACCGTGGCGTCATGCAGGACGTCGAAGTCATCGAGAGCGCGGAGGCAGCCGCCACCGCGCTGGACCCGGTCCGGGCCCGACTGCTCGGCGAGCTGGCCGTCCCGGCCTCCGCCGCCGGGCTCGCTGCCCGGGTCGGCATCGCGCGCCAGAAGGTGAACTACCACCTCAAGGCGCTCGAGTCGCACGGTCTGGTGGAGCTGTCCGAGGAGCGCCGGCACGGTGGCATCACCGAGCGGGTGCTCCAGGCGTCGGCGGCGTCGTACGTCGTGTCGCCGGCGGCGGTCAGCGCGTCGGCGGTCGACCCGGACGCCAACGCCGACCACCTGTCGGCGGGCTACCTCGTCGCGCTGGCCGGCCGGCTGGTGCGCGAGGTCGGCGCCCTTGCGCGCCGGGCCGGCACGTCCGGCAAGCGCCTGCCGACGCTGACCATCGACACGCAGATCGGTTTCCGGTCGGCAGCCGATCGGGCTGCCTTCGCCGACGACCTGACCGCCGCGGTGCTCGACCTGGCCGCTCGCTACCACCACGACGACGGGCGCCCGCACCGGCTCCTCGTCGCCGCCCACCCCCTTCCTGAGGAGAACGCATGAGCACGATCCCGAACGTCCCGTACCGCCTGGAGTTCAGCGTCGAGGTCCCGGGCACCCCGGAGCAGGTCTGGCAAGCCATCGCCACCGCCAAGGGCATGAGCGCCTGGTTCGCGCCGACCGAGATGGAGGAGCGCGAGGGCGGCTCCTTGCACTTCACCATGGGCCCCGATATGGGCTCGGACGGCCACGTCACCGGCTGGGACCCGCCGCGCCGCATCGCCTACGAGGAGGACTGGGCCGCCCTCATGGGCAAGGACCCGGATGCGCTCAGCCCCCTGACGTCGGAGTTCCTCGTCGAGGCGCAGTCGGGCGGCACCTGCATCGTGCGCGTCACCAGCAGCGGTTTCGGGATCGGCGCCGACTGGGAGTCGGAGTTCTGGGACGACCTGGGCCCCAACTGGTTGCCGTTCTTCGACAACCTGCGCCTCTACCTGGCGCACTTCCCCGGCCAGGAGGCCACGCCGCTGGAGGTCGCCGCCTCCCACCCCGGCGACGCGGAAGCGCTCTGGCTGACCCTGCACGGCGCCCTCGGGCTTGGTGACGAGGGCGCGACGGTCGAGGTGCCCGGCGCCACCGGAACGGTCGAGCGGGTGGGCGCGCGGCAGGCGCTGGTCCGGCTCACCGCGCCGGTGCCCGGGATGCTCAACGTCTACGTCTACGACTGGGGCGACGGCAAGGCAACGGCGGGCGTACGGGCGTACCTGTTCTCCGCCGACGCGGCGGACTACGTACGGCGCGAGGAGCCGGCCTGGCGCACCTGGCTGGAGGGGCTCTCCGTCCCGGCCTGATCTTCTGCGCGGACCTGCCTCCACGGCAGTACCGGATGAGGGAGGAAAGACGTGAAGAACATGTCCGACACCAGGGTCGTCGCAGCTCCGACATCGGGCTCGGCCCGACATACGCACGGACTCCGCGGGCTCGCCGTCACCGGCTTCGTTGCCACACTCGCGGCGATGGTGGCCACCACCCTCGTCGCTGCGCTTGAACAGGCTGTTGGCGTCGACTTCGAGGTCCCCGATGGTGGCGAGGCGATTCCGCTGGCCGGGTTCGCCGTGGTGACCGGCGTCTTCTCGGTCGTGGGCATCGTCATTGCCGCAGCTCTACTTCGTTGGAGCGCTCGCCCCGCCCAGCGGTTCGTGCAGACGGCAGTGACCCTGACCGCGATCTCGTTGCTCCCGCCCCTCCTCTCCGAGGCAAACACGGCCACCACCGCCGCCCTCGTCGGGCTACACCTCGTCGCCGCGACGGTGATGATCCCGACCCTGGCGCGGAGCCTCCGCACCCGGACCGATTGACGATCCCCTTCGGCGCGGCAGCCGGACTCGTCCCGCGAGGTCGCACATCGTGTCAGCCAACGACTTTCGAGGAGAGTGCACGAATGCTGAATCAGGTGGGCGACGGCGTCTGGGTCCGTCAGAGCGAGTGGGTCTGGAGCAATGCCATCGTGGTGCGCGGGGACGACGGGTTGATCCTGGTCGATCCCGGCATCGATGGTGCCGATCTGGACCAGCTCGCCGATGACGTGGAGGCGCTCGGCATCCCGGTGGTCGCCGGGTTCTCCACCCACTGCCACTGGGACCACCTGCTCTGGCACTCCCGGTTCGGCGACGTGCCACGCTATGCCACGGACGAGAACGCCCGGGCTGCGCGCGAGGCCCGGGAGCGGGCGCAGGCGATGGCGGCGGAGAGCGCCTCGGGCGTGCCCCTCGAGCTGATCGGGCTGCTCACCCCACTGCCCGCCGACGGTGGACCCGTGCCGGGCACGCTCGTCAGGCACGAGGCGCACGCCGTCGGCCACGCCGCGGTCCTCCTCGCGGACCGTGGCGTCCTGCTTGCCGGCGACATGCTCTCCGACGTGCTGATCCCGCTCCTCGACCCGCGTCGCCCCGGGCAGGTGGACGCGTACGACGCGGCACTCGACCGGCTGGCCGAGGCTGCCACGCACGTCGATGTCGTGGTCCCCGGCCACGGCGCCGTTGCCGAGGGTCCCGAGGTGTCGGCACGCCTGGCCGCCGATCGTGCCTACATCGACGCGTTGCGGCGAGGCGCGGAACCGGTCGACGCCCGTCTGGATCAAGACTGGCTCTCCGGCCCCCACCAGTCGAACCTGGAGCAGGCCCGACGCTCACACGGATGAAACGTCCTGATCTGGTGGATGTGCTCGAGATGCCCCCAGGCAGAGAGAGCCGTCTCCACCGTCGGTTGAGCTGTCGAAACCACGCCCGGACCGCCGCCAGAAATACTTGCCGACGTTGTCTCACAGAATGAGCAAAACCGCAGGTCAGAGGCCCTTTTCTGTCAGTGGTCGGTGCTTGGATTGACTCATGAGCAGCCAGCCGGTCGACCGCCTCCACCCGGTGCTCGACTTCGCCCACCGGCTGCGTGAACGGCTCGACTCCGTGGCCAAGGTGCCGCTGTGGTCGATGACTGCAGGAGCAGCAGCGCGACGCACTGACCACGCTCGCCCACGCCGAGGCACAGCTCGACGCGCTCAAGCTCCGGCTGCTCGCCGAGGCCGACCGCTCCGGTGCCACCACCGAGACCGGTGCCGGCACCGCCGCCGACTGGATCGCGGTCGAGACGCGGCAGGTACGCCGCGACGCCCGCTCCGACCTCCGCCTCGCCCAGGCCTGGACCGGTCACGACGTGCTCTCCGCGCGATGGCCGAAGGCAAGGTCAACACCGCTCAGGCCCGCGCGATCGTCGCCGCACTCGACAGGCTGCCCACCACCGGCGAGTTCGCCGTCGAGCACCGAACAACGAGGCAGCCGCCGAGACGCACCTGGTCGCGCTGGCTGAGCACCACGACGCCAAGGCACTCCGCGTCCTGGGCGGGCGGATCTTCGAGGTGATCGCCCCCGACCTCGCCGAGAAGTTCGACGGGAAAGCGCTCGAAGCCGAGGAAGCCCACGCGCTGCGCCGGACGACGTTGACGATGTGGGAGGACGACGAGGGCACCTGCCACGGACGCTTCCGCATCCCCGCACTGCACGGGCAGATGCTCACCAAGATGATCCTCGCGATCAGCTCCCCCAGCCGGGCCACCAACGACAGCGTCGATTCGTCGAGCAGCGGCATCGACCCCGACCTGCCCACCCCAGTCCGCCACGGCATCGCCCTGACCCAGCTGATCGAGACCTACCCCGCCGAGAAGCTCCCCAAGACCGGTGGCTGCTCAGCCACCGTGGTGGTCACCATGACCCTCGAACAACTCCTGGCCGACCTCGACCACGCCGGCGTCTGCACCCTGGACACCGGCGGCCGCATCACCGCAGCCGAAGCGCGCCGTCTCGCCTGCACCGCAGGGATCATCCCCGTCGTCCTCGGCGGGAAGAGCCAGCCCCTCGACGTCGGCCGCAAACGACGACTGCACACCGAGTCGATGCGCCTAGCCATGGGCGTGCGCGACGGCGGCTGCACCGCGCAGGGCTGCGAAACACCTCCCGGCCTCTGCCACGCCCACCACGACACACCGTGGTCCGCAGGCGGTCCGACCAACGTTCGACACCGGTCGCCTCCTCTGCCCCCACCATCACAGGCGGGTGCACGACCCCAAGTACCAGACCCGACACCTACCCGGCGGCAAGGTCAGCTTCCACCGGCGGACCTAGACACACCTGGTCGCTACGCCGAGATGTCAGGAGCCGCGAGCAGCCTCGGGCCAACGGCGTACGCGACGGACTCGTGCCGTGACAGGATTCTGTCCTGGACGCGCTTCTGGACGGGCTGAGTCATGACGTTCGCACTGCTGGTCGCTAGCCTTGCTTACTCCTCGCACTGCTCGCATCAACGTTGCCCGACGCGAGGTCCTCGCATGTTCCAGCGCCGTGATCCGTGGCGCGGCTTCAAAGTTGCGGCCAGGCGAGCAGTCAGGACCAGGACCGGTGGGAGATGCGACAGCCCAGATGCTCCTCGTATGGGCGCGATGCCGCGACCGGCAATCCGAGGTCGACCACGTCTATCCCTGGTCGCGGAGAGGACGTCAACGGTGGCGAGCAGACGGCCAAGCTCGATGTGCCGAACGCACAACCGCCGAGCAGTCGAACTTTCGCCCGGGCCTGATGGTACGTCTTGTACGCTTGAACGTCGTCGACACCGGCCTACTCGACCACCTGGTGTGGCAGTCCGGGTGCTCGGGAGAATGCGCCCGCGAGGAGCGGGCAGCACGAGCAACGCATACGGACCGACGCAGACTACTGACGCGACGCCGCGGCACGAGCGCGCAGGTATGCCACTGGCAACGCGCACCGCACGTCAGCCGAGCTGCTCGAACAGGGACACGATGATTCCTTCTGGCCCACGCACGTAGGCCATCCGCACGCTGTTCTCGTACTCGCCGATGCCGGCGACGAGCCCGTACCCGTCCGCAGCCACCGCATCGACGGCCGCCTGGAGGTCGCCGACCTCGAAGGACACGTTGCGCAGGCCGAGCTCGTTGGCCATCGCGGTGGGCGATCCGGGCACGTGGTCGGGCGTGACGAAGCTCGAGAGCTCCAGCCGGGACCCTCCGTCGGGCGGACGCAGCATCGCGATCTCACAGCGCGCGCCCGGGATGCCGCAGACCGTCTCCACGAACTCGCCCTCCACGGACCCGGTGCCCTCGACCTCCAGACCCAGTCCGACGAAGAACGCCGTCGCCGAGTCGAGGTCCGCGACCGTGATGCCGATGTGGTCGAAGCGTCGTACGTGTGCCATGGGAGCCATCCTCAGGTGTGGTGTGTCGATTCGATGCTGGGACGGAGCTGAGCTGGAGACGGGGGTGGGTGGCGACTTCGTCCTCGGGCGTCGGGGCGAGGTAGGCGTGCACCAGCGGCACCACCGACGCCCCCTCTCCGCTGGCGGCGGCGACCCGCTTCATCGAGCCCGAGCGGACGTCGCCGGCGGCGAAGATCCCGGCCACCGTGGTGGCCAGGTTGGCCGGGGGCAGCCCCTCGACCCATTGGTCACGTGGGACGTCTCGACCGGTGAGGACGAAGCTGTTCTTGTCGCGGGCCAGCTCCGGGGGGAGCCAGTCGCAGCGCGGTTCGGCGCCGAGCAGCAGGAACAGTCCCTGCGCTTGCCTGGTGGTGCGTTCACCCGTGGTGGTGTCCTCGAGGCACAGCCACTCGAGCTGATCGTCACCGCCTCCGTCGATCACGCGGGTGCAGGGCCGCACCTCGATGCGCTCGTTGTAGCTGATCTCGTCGACGAGGTACTGCGACATCGTCTCCTCGATCCCGGGTCGCCGGACCACGATGGTCACCGTGCTCGCGAACCGGGCCAGGTGAAGCGCCGCCTGGCCGGCGGAGTTGCCGCCGCCCACCACGACGACGTCGTGGTCCTCCATCTCGCGGGCCGCGGTCATGGCGGCGCCGTAGTTGACGCCGGAGCCGACCAGGTCCTCGATCGGGGGTACGCCGAGCTTGCGGTAGGTGACGCCGCTCGAGATGAGGACGGTCCGGGCCCGGAGGTCGCCACCGTCGGTGCGCAGCAGATGTGGGTTGCCCTCCGTGCCGGGCTCCAGTGCGGTGACCTCCCAGCCTGTGAAGAACTGCGTGCCGAAGCGGAGCGCCTGGTTGCGGGCGCGTTGCGCGAGCCGCATTCCGGAGATGCCGCGTGGGAAGCCCAGGTAGTTGCGGATCATCGAGCTGGTGCCGGCCTGGCCGCCGATCGCCTCGGCGTCCAGGACGACGACGGAGAGCCCTTCTGAGGCTCCGTAGACCGCCGCCGCCAGCCCGGACGGCCCGCCGCCGACGACCGCGAGGTCCACGACCTCGTCGATCTTGAAATCGCCGGGGCGTCCGTTGATCGCGATGGCCACGTCCCGGACGCTCGTGGCCTGGATCGGCGTCCGGTTGGCCGCGACGACGAGGGGCCAGTGCAGCTCCTCGACGCCCAGCTGCTCCCGGATCCCGCCCAGATAGTCCTGGAGCTCGGGAGCGTCGGGGTGCCAGACCCGGTTCTGCATCCCCATCCGATCGAGGAAGTCACGGATCGCCATCGTCAACGAGTCGCGGGTCGGCGAGATGATCTTGGCGGTGACGACCTCGGGCTGAGGGACGGTGGACGTCCAGTCGGAGAGCAGGTCGGTGATCGCGTTGTGGAACTCCTCGTCGCGCTTGCCTCGTGGCATCAGCAGGTAGGCGTCGTACTTGCCCTTGGCCAGGCCGATCCGAAGCCCCGGGCCGTCCGCGAGGAAGTGGTCCCAGTGCGCCGCGACCACCCGGCGCGCGGTGGGCACCACGACGCGCCAACGATGGATCGCCTCGAAGATGTGGTCGACGTCCGGCAGCCTCGAGTCGGTGACGAACATCGCCACCAGCCCGCCGGCGTCGCCGATCTCGCGCGCGACCTCCTCGGCCTGCTCCGTGTTGGTCGCCGTGCGAAGGTCGTAGTCGCGCTGGTACCTGCTCTCGAACTCCTCGAGCAGTACGCCTGCGTGGTGCTCCGAGACAAGGATGATGGCGGGGTCTGCCACGACGTCCCTCCTCAGTTCGTGTGCGTTGGTCGTCAGGCCGTGGTCCGCTCGGCGGTCGGACGACGACGCCGGTGGGGGTTCTGGATGGGCGTGTACGCCTGGTCGGGCGCGCCGACGTGGGTCCCGGATGGGACGACCTCGTCGATCCTGTCGAGAATGTCGTCGGTGAGCAAGACCTCTGCGAACCATCAGATTTGGTATGTATCCCTACCCGTTACGGAACCCACGAGCGGGGTATCAGGTTGATAGGGCCCGGGGAGTCACTCCGGGCAGGGAGGATCCACATGTTGAATCTCGGAAACACCAAGCGGCTCAGCCTGACAGGACTGATCGCCGTGGTCCTGGCGCTGAGCATGACGATGTTCGGCGCCGTGGTCAGCACCGCATCCGCAACTCACAAGGGCCCACACCGGCTCCACGACACGGCCAAGCACACCACGGTCAAGTCCTACATCTACGGCAAGACAGCCTCGGGGAGGAACGTCCGAGGTGTCTTCATCCCGCGGAAGTTCAAGACCGTGAACCACAAGCTCTACGCCCAGGGTCGGCTCCGGGGCAAGATCATCCGTCCCGGCAAGGACCGGCACTTCGTCAAGCGTGGCGTGCTGATCCCGGTCAAGTCGGTCGACGGCCAGTCGGTGCGTCCCAGCGCAGCCCGCGCGAACGCAGCAATCGCTCCTAACGCCCGGGCCTGCCCCGTACTCAATCTCGTGCTCGGACCGCTACACCTGGACATCCTCGGCCTGGTGGTCGACCTGAACCAGGTGGTGCTCAAGGTGATCGCGACCTCGGGGGCCGGACAGCTGCTCGGCAACCTGTTGTGCGCAGTGGCGGGACTTCTGGACGGAGGGCCGCTGGCAGGCCTGCTGCCCCAGGTGCAAGCCCTGCTCAACCGGATTCTTGCCATTGTCGGTCCGCTCAGCGCCTGACGTCGCAGAACGCGTTGAACGCGCGCCGGGGCGGCGGGGCATCCTTCAGCCCGTCGCCCCTGCCGCGTGTGCACATGCCCAGTGCACGGGTCCTAGCCGGAATCGGACAGGGACGCGTGCCCCCGCTCCACCAGTGGCGGGACAAGGGCACCGAGCCGGTCGAACCCCTCCCCCACCGTGAGCCCCTGCTGCGAGCGGTAGTGGATGCCCTCGAAGATGGCCGCGATCTTGAAGAACGCGAAGCCGACGTACCAAGGCATCGAGCCCAGGTCGAGTCCGCTTCCAGAGGCGTACGCCGCGACGAGGCCATCGCTGTCCGGCCACCCGGGCACGTCGGCCGGGACCGCGGCGACGGGCACGTCCAGCCCGCTCATCCCGTCCCACCAGACCACCGTCGAGGCGAGATCGGCCAGCGGGTCGCCGAGCGTCGCCATCTCCCAGTCGAGCACCGCGACCACTCGGCCCAGGGACGGGTCGACCACGACGTTGTCGAGCCGGTAGTCGCCGTGCACGATCGTCTCCGCCTGGCTCACCGGCACCTGCTTCCCGAGCCGCTCGCCGAGCCGCGCGAGCTCGGGCAGGTCGCGGCTGTGCGAGGCGTCCAGCTGACGGCGCCAGCGCGCCAGCTGTCGCTCGAGGTAACCCGCCGACCGCCCGAGGTCGGCCAGACCCACCTCGCCCGGGCTGAGCGCGTGCAGGCGCGACAGCACCGCCACGAGGTCCGCGGCGACGGCGTCAGCCACGGCCGGGTCGAACCCGGCCAGGTCGTCGTGCTCGCGGAGGACCCTGCCGCCAGCGAACTCCATCACGTAGAACGGTGCACCGATCACGTCCGCGCCGCCGAGCAGCAGCGGCCGGGGCACGGGCACGTCGGTCGGGGACAGCGCCGTGAGCAGGCGGTGCTCGCGGCCCATGTCGTGCGCGGTCTCCAGGACGTGGCCCAGCGGCGGCCGGCGCAGCACCCACCGGTGTCGCCCGTCGGTGAGCAGGTAGGTCAGGTTGGAGCGGCCTCCCGCGAGCAGGGTGGCGGACAGAGGACCCTGCACCAGGCCCGGTAGCTCCCGGTGCAGGTGGTCCTCGATCGCCACGACGGACAACCCGGGTAGGTCAGGCGTCGATGTCACCCGACCACCTGGCCCTCGTCGCCGAGAACCGTCAGTCCCGGAGCTCGCGGCGCAGGATCTTGCCGGTGACCGTCTTCGGGAGCTCGTCGATCACGATCACCTCGCGGGGATACTTGTAGGCCGCCATCCGCTCCTTGCAGTGGGCAATCAGCTCCTCGGGAGTGGTGTTCTCGCCGGCCTTGAGGCTGACGAACGCCTTGACCGTCTCGCCGCGCTTCTCGTCGGGCACCCCGACGACCGCTGCCTCACGGACCGAGGGGTGCTCGGCCAGGACGTCCTCGACCTCGCGCGGCCACACCTTGTAGCCGGAGGCGTTGATCATGTCCTTCTTGCGGTCGACGATGAAGATCCAGCCGTCGGGGTTCATGAACCCGACGTCGCCGCTCTTCAACGCACCTCCCGGCAGGTTCTCGGCGGTCTCCTCGGGCTTCTCCCAATAGCCGGCGACGACCTGGGGCCCTTCGGCCACGATCTCCCCGACCTCGCCCAGAGGCAGGTCGTTGCCCTCCTCGTCCTTGATCCGCACGACCGTGCTGGGGACCGGTACGCCGACCGACAGGGCACCCGACGTGGGGTCCACCGGGGACGGTGCGCCGAAGGGGGTCAACGTCATCGGACTCGTCGTCTCGGTCAGCCCGTAGGCGTTGTGCACCTGGAGCCCGGTCGCGGACAGGAACGCCTTCTCCGCCGTCGGCGAGATGGCTGCGCCGCCGGAGTAGACGGAGGTGAAGGAGCTGAAGTGGTCCTTGGTGAAGTCCGGTGAGTTGAACAGCGCGTTGAAGGCCGTGATCGCACCGATCGTGCACGCCGGACGGTGCTCGACCAGGGCGTCCAGCACCACCCCCGGCTCGAACCGGTAGGCCAGCACCAGGGGCATCGGGGCGGCGAAGCTGACCCCGATGTGTCCGATCAGCCCGGTGATGTGGAACAGCGGAGCGATCCCGAAGACCGAGCCGCCTTGCCCGAACCGGGCCCAGTCGCGGTAGACCGCCGAGGTGAACACCACGTTGCGGTGGGTGTTCATGGCGCCCTTCGGCACACCGGTCGTGCCCGAGGTGTAGGTCAGGAACGCGACGTCGTCGGCGGCCAGGTCGACCGGCGGCGGGGTCTGCCCGCGCCTCTGCTCGATGAGCTCCGAGAAGTCGGTCGTGCCCTCGTGGCGCCGGCGTTCCATGCCCGCGAACAGCCGTTCGTCGTTGCGGGTCTGGTACTCCAGCTCGCTGGTGGTGAGCACGAGCTCGACGTCCGTGTCCGGGACCACGTCGCGTGCGACGTCGTCGTACAACGCCTCGAGCGAGACGAGCACCTTGGCGCCCGAGTCCTTGAGCAGGTAGGACAGCTCGCGGGACCGGCTCATCGGGTTGATGGAGACCATCACACCGCCGGCCTTCCACGCGGCGAGCAGGCAGACCAGGAACTGCGGCACGTTCTGCAGGTAGACAGCGAGCCGGTCCCCCGCCCCGAACCCCTCCGCCAGCAGTCCGCTGGCCAAGGCGTCGCTCTGCTGGTCGAGCTCCTCGCGGGTCAGCGACCCGTCGAAGTACTGGACCGCGACCCCGGTCGGGTCGGCGGCGAGGCCGGCCCGGAACATCTCCAGGCCGTTGGCGTACTCGGGCTCCTTGCTCTCCGGCTGGTCACCGTAGAGCCCGAGCCACGGACGCTCGTCGTAGTCACTCACCGGCGGCCTACTTGATCGCGATGGGGTTGACCGGCGCGCCGCTGCCCAGGGCGACCTTGATCGGCGCCGCGGCGTAGAAGAACTCGTAGCGGCCGTCCTCGGCACAGTCCGCGGCCAGCTCCTCGAGGTCGGTGATCTCGGTGAAGGTGACGCCGAGGTTGCGCATCAGGGCGTTGTGCAGCACCAGCGCGACACCGTTGTTCGGGTCGGTGGTGACCTCGTTGGCGATCGTGTCGGTGACCAGGTTGGGGATCTCCATGTCCTGGAACCACTGCACCAGCTCGGGGCTGTAGACCAGGCCCGGCTCACAGAAGCCCTCGTAGAACTTGTCGCCGAGGTCGAAGAACAGCTGGAGGTAGTTCGTGCGGATCAGGATGATGTCGCGCTTGCGCAGCTCGACGCCCTGGGCCTTGGCGCACTCGATCAGGTCCTCGTGGGTGAACGTCTCTGCGGTCTCCAGGGTCGGCTTGCCGCGGAAGCGGGCCATGTCGAGCAGGACGGCTCGCCCGACGACGCCACGCTGGGCGATGGGCTCGACGCTGGCCTTGTCCATGCCGCCGACCGTGGTGCTGGCCTCGTAGCCGTTCCACAGCTTGCCGTCGTGCCAGACGTGCCCGAGGGCGTCGTACTGCGTGGACCCCTGCAGGAAGGCGCTGATCTTGTCGTCGGCGTAGTGCAGCCCACCCGGGAACGCGGGGGCGTCGTCGCCCTCCCACGAGGACTCGTCGAAGATCTGGGTGCGCTCGGCGGGCGTGCGTCCCGGCCACACCGGGTCGCCCTTCGGGTCGCCGATCAGGCGCTGGAGCGTGAACACCTTGCCGTCACTGATCAGCCCCGCTGCCGCGACGACCTCCTGCGGACCGAGGTAGTTCAGGCCACCGACCTCGTCGTCAGGCCCCCATTTTCCCCAGTTGCTGGGCGAGTCCTTGAGCAGCTCGCCGAGAGCGGGAGCGGTCGTTTCGGTCATCGTTCCTCCTGGCAGTGGGGTGGCACGGCACTCGACCACGATCGGCCGGATGACCGACCGGACTGACGTCGGGGCGCAAATCGAGCGAGCGCACACTCGGGTTTCAGTATGACGTCCTTCACACTGCCCGCCTGGGAATGGTGTGTCAACCACGCCCACCAACAATTCACTCCGTCGACAGGTTCAGTTATTCTGAACTCCATGAGCCAGACGCGAGACGCCTCGGCGGAGCACCGCACCGCCGTCGGCCACTCCGTACGACGCCTCCGCCACGCCCGTGGCCTGACCCTGCGCGAGCTCGCCGACATGCTCGGCGTCAGCGCGGCCACCCTGAGCGCCATCGAGAACGGGAAGACCGGCATCTCCAGCGAACGTCTCGCCCACCTCGCCACCGCGCTCGAGGTGTCCGTGGACCGGCTGCTCGGCGAGTCCGCCGCGGACCACGAGCCTGCTCCCCCGCTGCGGGCCGGCACCTTCGGCCCGACGACCGACGTCTCGATGCAGACCGCGGGGTGGTGGCGCAGCTTCGCGTCGCTGGACCTGAACGCCGCGCTGAGCGGCGCGCTCTCGTCCTTCCTGGAGTTCGGCTACCACGGCGCCACGATGCGCACCATCGCCGCGCGCGCCAACCTCTCGGTCCCGGGGCTCTACCACTACTACACGAGCAAGCAGGAGATGCTGGTCGCGCTCCTCGACCTGACGATGGGCGACCTGCTCGCGCGCACCCGCGCCGCGCGGGACGAGGGCGCCGACGCCGTCGAGCGGTTCGCCAACATCGTCGAGTGCCTGGCCCTGGTGCACACCCATCGCCGCGAGCTGGCCTTCGTCGGTGCCTCGGAAATGCGCAGCCTCACCCCCGAGGAGCGGGTCCGCGTGGCCGCGCTGCGGGTCGAGGAGCAGCGCATCGTCGACGTCGAGGTCGAGAACGGCGTGCGGTCGGGGGTGTTCCACACGCCGGAGCCGCACGAGGCCGCACGCGCCGTCGTCACGATGTGCACCGCGCTCGCGCAGTGGTTCCGCCGCGACGGCGAGGCCACGGCCGAGCAGATCGCAGCCCAGTACGTCGACTTCGCGCTGGATCTCGTCCGGTGCGACGCGCCGTACCGCAGGCTCAGCTGAGCTCACGGGCCGAGCTGCCTCCTCGGCGCGACGGTGTTGATTGCCCCCAGCTGATCGGCGCCGACGCACCCGAACAGTCCTAACATTGAAGCCTGGTACTAGGGGGTGGGTCATGCGCGCCACCACGAAGAAGACCAGCATCATCATCGGCGCCGCACTCGCAGTGCTCGCCGTCCTGTTCATTCTCGGGAGCGCACTCCAACGCCAGGATCAGGACGACGGGGCAGCGTCCCCCGACTGCTGCGCGTCGGACGGCGCGCCGGACGACGGTGCACGGTCGGCGATCCGCCGGGAGACGGGGCGACGGGCGGCGATCCGTCGGAGGGCGAGGCGCCGGGTGACGGGGCGACGGGCGGCGGGAACACGGCGGCGGTGAGGTACCGGACGGCGAGGCACACGAACCCGTTCGCCGACGCCGACCAGCGCATGGACCAGATGGTCGACACGCAGGCCACCTGGCACGCCCCTTCGCAGACCCCCGTCGACGAGACCACCCAGATCGGCCTCAGCATCGGCGCCGGTGACCGGCTGCGTCGCGAGATCGAAGAAGTCCTCCCCGACGTCCCTTCTCAGACCGCAACGCCGTTGCGCGTCGGCACCGACGTCTCCGCCCGCCTCATCGGCGACTCCTCCGACGTGTCCATCACCCCCGACGACGCGATCAACGCCTCCACCGGGTCCGACATCGCCCTGCTCTGGACCTGGGACATCCACCCGCGGCACCCAGCCGACCGACTCGAGCTCACCGCGCTGGTGAAGATGACCGTGCCCGGCACCGACCACCAGCTCACCAAGATCCTGCACGTGCACCTGCGTGTCACCCGGACCGTCGGGTTCACCGCCCACCAGGTCTTCACGAACTGGGGCACCTGGACCGCGATCGTCATGGCCCTCGTCGGGTCGGCAGGCTGGATGTGGCGCAACACTCGGCGCAGGAAGCAGTCACCTGCGGCGAGTGAAGCTCCCCCGCTAGGGCAGCCATCGGATCCAGCCGACGCAGCGCCCGCGCCACCGAGACCCCCACCGCGGCGATAGCCGCGCTCGGACCCAAGTGAGGTAGTTCCACGGCTGCATCGGTGCCGCCGAGTCGGAACCATGGAGAACATGACCCGAACCCATGAAGCAGACCTCGACCCCACGTCCACACGCCCTTCCGACGAGCACGTCGCCCACGCGTCACCACCAGTCCAAGGCCGGCCTGCAGCGGCACGGCTGGTGAGCGCTGAGATCTGGCACGGCCGTCCGGACCTGGAGCTGGCCAACCAGATGAGCGCCGACTCAGCGATAGGCCACCTCGGCATCGAGTTCACCGAGCTCGGCGCGAACCACCTGATCGGCCGGATGCCGGTCGACAGCCGCACGCGCCAGCCGTTCGGGATCCTGCACGGCGGCGCCTCGGTGCTGCTCGCCGAGTCCCTGGTCAGCTGCGCCGCCACGTTCGCAGCCTCGCCTGACAAGGCGTGCGTCGGCATGGAGATCAACGCCAACCACCTGCGGCCGGTCACCTCCGGCTGGGTCACCGGCACTGCCCGACCGATCTCGTTGGGCCGCCGCAGCCAGGTCTGGGAAGTCCGGATCGTCGACGACAACGACAAGCTCGTGTGCATCTCGCGGTGCACGATGGCGGTGATCGACGCGCCGTGATGCAGGCACCTCGCGTGACGCGGGCCCGCTCCGTCCGGTGACCCGGTCTCCCTCCTGACCCTGCGGCAGCGCGGGCAGCAGATCGCCGCGTCGGTTCAGCCGCCGGCGGTCCAGGCTGCGGCCAGCTGTGTCCGGGAGTGCACGTCGAGCTTGGTGTAGACGTTGTTGAGGTGGTAGCCGATCGTCTTCACGCTGAGCACGAGGTGCTGGGCGACCTCCTGGTTGGTCAGCCCCTGGCAGACGAGGGTGGCGATCGTCCGCTCCTGTGGGGTCAGCGGCCGAGGCAGCTCCTCCTGGCCACCGTTCGCGGTGACGCCGCAGGCCGCGAGCTCTTCGTCGACGCGGATGACGAAGGGCCGTGCCCCCAGGGCGTGCAGCCGCTTTCTCGCGTCCGTGAGCCGGGTCGTGGCGGCCCTCTTCTCGCCCCGCCGGCGCAGGAACCTGCCGTAGGCGGCCTGGCTGAGTGCGGAGTCGAGGGCCGACACGGCACCCCGGTCGAGTTCCAGGGCCGCCTCGAACGAGGCGCGCGCCACCTGGTGGTCTCGCCTCGCGGTGGCCAGCTCGCCACGGAGCCGGGCGAGGCCGGCCAGCCGCGAGTGGCAGCTCCGTTCCCTGGCCAGTTCCTCGAACTGCTCGATCTCGCGCTCGGCCTCGTCCAGGTGGCCGAGCTCGAGGAGCGCTCCGACGTACTGCACCGGCCACTGCATCAGCCCCGGCTCGTGCGTCGGCCCACCACCGAGACTGACCAGCAAGGCGCAGCGAGCGACGACCTCGGCAGGGTCGGAGCGGCACCAGGCGATGTGCACACCCGCGTTCTCGCTGACGATGTAGGTGGCCAGGTCCCCGAGCTGTTCGGCGAGCTCGCGAGCGGCGAGCAGGTGCCGGTCAGCCTGGAGTACGTCGCCGCGGGCCGCGCAGACGAGCACGGCCGCCGTGTGCAGGTATCCCTGGACCCACACCTGCTCGGTGTCCTCGGCCAGGGACAGTGCGTGCTCGGCCGCCGCAAGGGAGGCGTCCCAGGAACCGAGGCGGTAGTCGACCTCGGCCAACGCGCCCATCGCGACCAACCGTTGGGGGGACACCTCGGCGTGGCTCGCGTTGCAGACCGTGGCGAGGTCGCCGCGAGCGCCGACGAGGTCGTCGGCCGCGACCCGCAGCGCTCCGCGTGCAGTGAGCTGGTGCCCGTAGCCGCGCACCAGCATCGGGTCGGACGGGACCGATGCGAGCACCCCCAGGGCGTCCTCGAGCCGACCCACGAGACCCAGTCCGAAGGCCTGCGCCGCGTTGGTGGAGTCGGCGAGGTCGGGCGGAAGGCCCAGCTCGAGCGCGCGAGCGGCCCATTCCGCAGCGCCCAGCCCGTCGGCTCGCATGTTGTGCAGCTGGGACAGGATCGCGGCGAGGCTGCCCAGGTGGTCGGGAGACAGCTGGTCGCCGCGGGACCACGCCTCGGTCGCCAGGGACTCCGCCGCGTCCGGCTCACCGGCGAACCACGCAAGCCTTGCCTGGAGGTACATCCGCCTCGCCGTGGGCGAGGTGGCCGACAGCGCGGGACCCAGTGACTTGGCCGTCGCCAGGTCGCCGTCGATGAGGTAGAGGTTGACGGCGTCGAGGAGCCGTTCCTCCGACTTCTCGCCCACACTGGTGAGCCGGCTCGCATTGAGGGTCAGGTCTGCAGCGGCGTGTGCGTCGCCGCGGGCCAGGTTGTCCCCCGCCGCGGTGACGAGCCGGTCGGCCAACGCGTCATCAGGCCCGTCGGCAGCAGCGACGAGGTGGCGCAGGGCGGCGTCCCCGGTCAGCACGGCTCCGGCGCGCGTGTGCAGGCTGGCTCGCGCGTGGCTCCCCAGGTCGTCGTACACAGCGGCTCGCACCAGGGGGTGGGGGAAGCGCACGGTCCACCCGTCGAGACCTTCCGCGTGGGTCAGGATCGCGGGGGAATCGCTGAGCTCCTCGAGCGCCTGGTGGGGATGCTCGACGTCGGCGACGGCTGCCACCAGGTCGACCGCAGAGCCGTCGGGCAGCAGGGCAGCCGCCCGGGCCAGTCGTTGGGCCGGTTCGGAGTGCGCGGCGAGGGCGCCGGTCACCAGCAGGGCGTACGACGGCGGGGCCGGCAGTGGCGCCGCTGCCAGGAGCGTCTCGGCAGGGAGCTCGTCGAGCAGCGCGCGGAGGTACAACGGGCTCCCCGCGGTGTGTCGGCGTAGCCGGGTCGCTGCCGCACCCGCAGGGTCCCCGAGACCGCTCGCCTCGACCAGTGCTGCGACCTCGGCGTCGCTGAGGCCCTGGACGTGCAGCCTGTCCCCGCGGGCGTCGGCCAGTCGGAGCAGGCCGGAGGGAAGCCGTGACACCTGGTCGTCCCGGGTCAGGAAGACGGCCAGCACGGGGTCCGCCTCGAGCCTGCGCAACGCGAAGGTGAGCGCCCCCAGGGAGGCCGCATCGGCGAGGTGCGCGTCGTCGACGACCAGCACCGTCGCCTGGCGCTCACCGAGCCGATCGAGATCCTGGAGCACAGCAGCCCCGGCAGCGAACGGGTCCTCCCAGGGGCCGTCGGTGTCACCCAGGAGCTGGTGCACGATCCCGAACGAGAGGAACGTCTCGGCCTCGTCGCCCGAGGCGCTCAGGGCCCGGACGGATCGCAGGCCCTGCAGGAATTGGGAGACCAGGGCGCTCTTGCCGATGCCTGGCGGTCCGTCGACGACCACCGTCGAAGGGCTGCCGGCCACGGCGGTGGAGAACCGGCTGTCGAGCCAGCCCAGCTCCGCGGAGCGCCCGACGAACGGTGGCATCGGCATCGTGTGTCCTGCCCGGCCGTTCACGACGGAACGGCGTCTGGGACCAACCTACGCCGGACGGCGGGTGTGGGCACTGCAGGTCTGCGGCCGACCAGGACCGCCATCGTCAGCGCGACCAGGGTGAGCGCCACCAGCGGGATCGTGCCCTGCCGCGGGCCGACCGCGGTGTCGAACAGTGCCGCAAGACCCGTGACGCAGGCCAGACCGGTGTAGGCGCCGGCGTGCAGGAGCCGGCAGCGGTCGCGCTGCGGGGCGGGTCGTTGCGGCTTGCCCTCGAACTTGCCGGGGGGCCGACCGCCGGTGAAGAACGTCTTGTAGGTCTCGATGGACAACACCGAGAGCCCGGCGGCAGCGACGGTGAGCGCGACCCAGTCCTGGGTGAACGGAAGCAGCATCACGGTCCACGCAGTCGCGACGACAGGGCTGCGCAGGAACTTCCACCCGCTGAAGCCCTCGACCGGTGCGTCCTTCCACGCGCCGCCTGCTGCCGTCAGCCATCCACCGATGCCACCGACCGGCACGAGCAGCCAGAGCGGCCCGCCGTCGGCGGGCTGCACCAGTGAGGTGACCCAGGCGACGAGCACGCCACCGGCCAGCACGAGCAGCCCGGTGAGGTAGCGAGGCGTCCGGGCATCGACGGTCCGTCCTCGCACGGCCACGCGCATGGGGATCGAGTACGCGCTCTGGTCGTCCTCGCGGAGGAACGACTTCCAGGCCTCGGTGGCCAGGCGCTCGATCGCGTAGAGCACGCCGACCAGGACGACCGGGGCCAGGGTGGTCTCGAGGTCGGTGGACGTCGCCAGGAGCGCCGCCGCCAGGACCGCGAGAGCGAGGGTACGGACGAAGCTCGACACCTTGAAACCCTCGAACGGAGCGTCCTTGAACGCACCCCAGGTGGCGGCATGCGTCCCGGTGAGGAGGGCCAGGACGATGACCGATGCGGTACTCATCGGGCTGCCCCCGCCAGGCTGGCCTGCCGGGGCAGGACCGGGTCCTCTGCACGCGGGGCCAGCCGGGCGATCTCGCGCAGACCGATCGCGAGCGTTCCCAGCCCGAGCAGCTGCACCACCAACCCCCCGGAGGAGTGACCGGGGATCTCGCCGAAGACGACCGCCCCGAAGACGATCGCCACCAGGACGCCCGTGACGTTCACGACGGGCATCGAGAAGGCGAGCGGGGCGATCTGGTAGGCGCGCTGGTTGATCGCCGTACCGAGGATCCCGACGCCCACGAGTGCCACGACGAGCACTGCCAGCAGGCCGATCGAGAGCTGTCGTGAGCCGAGATCAGCACCGACGAGCTTCAGCATCCCCGCGGAGACCCCGAAGAGACAGCCCGCCGTGGCGCCCAGCAGGGCCGCGTGCAAGCGGTCACGCCCACGACACCACCGCGGCCGGCGGCGGCAGCGACGACGGCCAGCACCAGCCCCATCACCGTCATCGCCAGGGCCACGTCCCGCCGTGGGGGCCCGTCCCCGGGAGCGAGGGTCACGCTCGAGAGGAAGGTCGCCAGGCCGACGACGGTGATCGCGACCGCCCGGACCTCCTGCGCCCGAGGCAGCTTGCGTTCCATCGCTGCCCGCAGCGGGATGGCGAGCACCACCCCCATCAGAAGCAAGGGCTGCACGAACGCGATCGACCCCCAGCGGAGCGCCGTCGCATGCAGCAGCATCCCGACGAACGAGAGCCCTGTCCCCAGCAACCACCATGGATTGCGGGTCAGGTGCAGCAGGACCCGGCCGGCGGTGGACTCACCGCGAGGAACACCGCCCGCCGCACGGTGCTGCAAGGCGTTCGACACGGCGAAGCCGCACGCTGCGCTGAGGGCGATCATGGCGGCGACTGCTGCCTGCTGGTCCATGGGAGCACCGGTCCTGTCTGGGTTCGGGACTCGCACGCTATGAATCCGGACGCCCTCCGCACCTCGGGCGAACACCCGGGATCGGCACCGCGTCCGGGCAGGAGCGCAGCAAAGGGTGGCCCCGGCGCACCGGGACCACCCTCACGTCTGCTGGGCTCTGAGCTACTTCTGCACGGTGAACGTCGACCTGCTGGGTGACCGCCTCGGCCAGCTCGCTGCCGAGGTACTGGACGGTGACCTCTGTTCTCCCTCGTGCTTGTACGGCGCGAGCACCAGCGTCGTACGACCGCCGTCGAGCTGCTCGACCGCGAGGATCGAGCCGCCCTGGCGCACCACGATCGTGCCGCTCACCACCTGGCCGGGGGCCGCGAGCGCGACGTCCAGCCGGGGGCTGGTGGTCCGCCGGTGGATGACGGACGGCTGCACGTCGACCGTCATCGTCGGTGTCGCCTTGACCACGTCGAAGGTCACGCTGCCCGTCGAGGCCGCGAACGTCCGTGACCCGGAGTACGTCACCGTGACCGTCCTGCGGCCCGACCGCGTCGTACGCGGGCAGCTGCAGGGACGCGGTGCCGCCCGAGACGGGGGCGGTGCCGAGCACCGAGCCGCCGCGCGGAGAACGTCACCGATCCGCCGTCGACCGTGCCGCCGTCGGAGGCGACGTGAGCGGTGACGGTCGGCTTGGTGTCCCGCACCACGACCGGCTTCGGGGCCACCGCAGCGGTCGTGGTCGTCGCGGCCGGCGGCGCCGGCACGTCGAAGCCCACGAGCAGCGGGTCGTGGTCGCTGGAGCGGAACGGGTTCGGGGCGTAGAAGTCGGTCGCGTTGTAGTTGTAGCGGCTGTACTCGTAGGCCACCGACTCGACCGAGTTGATGTTCCAGACGTGCGCCCCGGTGACCTGGGCGAGCGCCGTGCTGTTGGCGAGCACGTGGTCGAGCGAGCCGACGGTGCCGTCGAACTGGTAGGTGTACTCCTCCGGCGCCTGGTCGTGGCCGATGTCGGTGTAGCCGGCGTCGTACAGCACCTGCAGCGGGTCCTCCTGGGTGTAGGAGTTGAAGTCACCCGTCAGGAACACCGTGTCCGTGTTCGCCAGCGCCTTCTGCTGGTTCGCGAACTTCACGAGGGCCTTGGCCTGCAGGACGCGGTCGGGGTTGGCGTTGCCCTGACCGGTGCCGTCGTCCGCGCCGGAGCCCTTGGACTTGAAGTGGTTCACGATCGCCAGGAAGTCCTGGTTGGAGGTGCCACCGGCGGGGCGGAAGGCCTGGGCCAGCGGCTCACGCGCGTTGGCGAAGGCCGGGTCCTGGAGGATGTGCGAGGTGCCGACCGGCTCGGCCTTCGCCCGCTTGTAGATGAAGGCCGTGCGGATCACGTCCTCGTCGGCGACCGCGGGACGGTCGGCCGGGGCCGGGGACGGGACGAACTCCCAGACGTCCGAGCCGGCTGCCGCATTGAGCGCGTCGACCAGGGAGGACAGCGCGTCGTCACGACGGTTCGCTCCGGCGTACTGCGCGGAGTTCTCGATCTCCTCCAGGGAGAGCACGTCGGCGCCGAGGGTGTTGATGGCGGCGACGATCTTGGCCCGCTGACGAGCGAGGTTGGTGTCGTCGGCCGCGCCGCGGGGGCCGTTGCCGTTGCAGGAGTTGACGGTCACCTTGGCGCCGGCGCGGTCGGTGTAGAAGCTGCACGTGCCGCCGTCCGCGACGAAGTCGTCCCCGGTCTCGGTGAAGAAGTTCAGCACGTTGAAGCTGGCGATCTTGAGGTCGCCGCCGACCGCGGCCGGGGCGGCCGGGCGGGTGTCCGGGAAGGTGGCGGGCTGCACGGTGCCGGCGTTCGCGGCGGTGAGCTGCTGGGTCGGCTGGAGCTTCCAGGCGCTGTTGCGGAAGTCCAGGATGACCGGCCGGGTGAAGGTGGCCGGCGCTCCGACCCGGATGGAGAGCTCCGGGGTCAGGTAGGGCAGCGGGGTGTCCTTGCCGGTCGTGAAGTAGTTCACCGAGGAGCCGTCGTCGAGCACGACCTTCTTGCTCGCGTTGTCGGCCTCGACCGCCTTCGCGGCCGGACCCGGCTTCGCGACGTCGGTGGACTGCGGCAGCGGCTTGTTGTCGTGCGCCAGCCCGATCTCGGCGTACTGGTTGAGCGTGTAGTTGTCGGTCACGGTGTAGTCGCCCTGCGGGGCGACGAGCATGCCCTCGAGCGACTCGCGGCTGGCGTCGGTGGCGGGGAAGCCGACCGTGGCCGGCGCCGGTGCGGTGACCTGGTCGGTCAGCGTGGTGACCCCGCCGGAGGCCGGCGTCAGCTCGGTCATCCCGGCGAACTCGCTGACCTTGCCGGTGACCTGGAGGTAGTCGCCGATCTTCGGGTACGTCGCGCCGCTGCCCGCGAACACGAACACGGCGTCGGACGTGTCGTGGCTCGACGGGTCGAGGGAGCCGCCGGTGCCGGGCGTCTGGATGTAGTAGCCGTTGAAGCCACCGGTCGGGTACGCCGCGGTGACCACGCCCTTGGTGACGACCGACTGCTGGTCGACCGGGCTCGTCGCGCCGTTGCCCTGGATCTCCTCGATCGTCTTCGCGACCGGGTCACCCGGGGGCGGCGGGGTGACGGTGGAGGAGTTCTCGGGCTTGGGGGCGGCCGCGGTGAAGTCGGCGGCGTTGTTGTCGGTGTCGGTCCCGGCGCTCGCGCGGGTGGCGGCGGTGCTGTTGGTCAGGCCCGGCGCGGGGCCGGTGCCCTCGAAGGCGGTCGCGGTGCTGCCGTAGCCGACCAGGTCGACGACCGACGGGTCGTTCGCCGGCACGGCGGTGGCCTTGGACGACAGGTACACGACTCCGGCGCTGCCCGACATGGTCAGCGTGCCGGTCGCGTCAGGTGTGGGCAGGGCGCCCGAGGGGGTGGCGCCGGCCGCCTCGGCGACCAGGTACTTCCCGTGGGCCGGGATGCTGCCGGACAAGGTGGTCACGGCGGACGTCGTACCGGTGGCGGCGCGGTACTGCACGCTCAGACCGGTCAGCGGGATCGCGGCACCGGTGGTGTTCTGGAGCTCGATGAAGTCGTTGGTGTACGGCGCGCCGGTGTTGCCGCCGCCGCCGTACACCTCACTGATGACGAGCCCGGTGCTGCTCGCCGAGGCCGGCGCGACGAGGGCGAGGGGCGCGGCGACGAGCGCGAGCCCGACGGCTGCGGTCCGGGCCGTGGCCCAGCGGGAGTGGGAAGGACGAGTCACGCTGATTCTCCTGAGGGGCGCGGTGGTGCCGGAACCCGGCAGACCACCGGAGCGCTGTTCAGCGCAGCCCGGAGGCGTGTTTGTCTGGCGATCTCCCGAGATGAAGACCTCCGGAGCGTACCCATCCGGACGGAACGGCAGGTATCGAGAAGGTGACGATCGCGCGCCGTTGTCCGGGCGGGGTCACCTTCTCGGCTCCTGGCGCATCGGCAGCCGGGTGCGGCGGTGAAAGTCCGGGCCGCTGTTCATCTGCGCTTGGTAGAACTCCGGCGATGACACGCGACCAGCACGAGATCGAGAACACCTATGCCGTCGAGGCAGACACCGCGGTGCCGGAGTTCGAACGGCTTGCCGGGGTCGACACGGTACGCCGCGGCGAGGTGCGCGAGCTCGAGGCGCGGTACTTCGACACGGCGGACCTCACCCTGGTCAGAGCCGGGATCACGCTGCGTCGGCGTACCGGAGGAACCGATGCCGGCTGGCACCTCAAGCTCCCCACGAAGGAGGGCAGGTTCGAGGTCCACGAGCCGCTCTCCCGCGCCCGCAAGACGGTGCCCAAGTCGCTGCGCTCGCTGCTGGTCGCCCACACCCGCGACGAGACCCTGCGTCCGGTGGCAGTCGTCCGCACGAGCCGCCACGTGCAGCTGCTCCTCGACGACAAGGGGACGGCGCTGGCTGAGTTCTGCGACGACCACGTGACCGCCGAGGTGATGGACGACCCCGAGCCTGTGACCTGGAGGGAGTGGGAGGTCGAGCTGGTCGACGGCGACACGGCACTCCTCGCAGCAGCGGCCGAGCTGGTCGAGCACTCGGGCGGCACCCCGTCGGAGACGACCAAGCTGGGCAAGGCCCTCGGTCACCGTGTGCCGGTCGAGCAGGAGCGGGTGTCGCCGAGACCAAGGCGGAAAGGTCCCGCCTCGCAGGTGGTGCAGGCCAGGCTGCTCGAGCAGGTCACCGTGGTTCGCGGCTTCGACCCCCTGGCACGCCGCGATGCTCCCGACGGCGTGCACAGGATGCGGGTCGCCGTACGCCGGCTGCGCAACGCGCTCGCGACCTACCGTCCCTTGTTCGTCCGTGAGCAGACCGAACCGGTCCGCGACGAGCTCAAGTGGCTGGCCGACGCCCTCGGTGAGCCGCGTGACGCGGAGGTGATGCGCGAGCGGCTGGAGGAGATGCTCGCCGACGAGCCCCCGGAGGTGGTCCGCGGCGCGGGATACCAGCGGATGGACGAGGAGATGCGGGCCGAGTACGCCCGGGCGCGCGAACGGCTGATGGAGGCACTGACGCTCCGATCGCTACTTCGCCCTCCTCGACAGGCTCGACGACCTGGCCTCCAGCCCGCCCTGGAGCGAGAAGGCCGCCGAGCCGGTCGATGCGGTGCTGCGCGCGCGGGTGCGCCACGACTACAAGCGACTGGTCGGACGGGTCGAGCTCGCCGACGAGGCCGAAGAGCCCGGCGAGCGTGAGCACCGGTTGCACGAGGCCCGGAAAGCGGCCAAGCGTGTCCGGTACGCCGCCGAGACGTTGACGGGCATCTACGGCAAGCGCGCGAGGCGGCTCGTTCGCGCGATGAAGCGCGTGCAGTCGCGCCTCGGGGACCACCACGATGCGTTCGTCACGCAGGAACGCCTGCGCGAGCTCGGTGACGAGGCGGCCGGCACCGGGGACAACGCCTTCGTCTTCGGCGTCCTGCACGCGCGCGAGGAGCGAGCCATCCGCAAGACCGACGACGAGTTCGTCCACGAGTGGAGCAAGGCGTCGAAGAAGAAGCGACGCCGTTGGTTGTCCTCCTCGTGACGTCGGCCAAGGCACCGCAGGACGAGGTCGCCGTGACGTGGGTGAGGGTCGACCCTCAGCCGGTCGCGGCCACTCGACTCCTGGCGCTCGAGGTCGCCCGCATCTCAGGGACGCCCGCGGACGAGGTCCGCGTCGTGCACTCGTGCCCGCGGTGCGGCAGCTCCGAGCACGGCACACCGGTGGTGGTCGCTCCTCGCGAGCCGGCGATGTCCGTGAGCCTGAGCAGGGCGCCTGGCGCCGTCGTCGTGGCCGTCTCGACAGTCGGTCCCGTGGGGGTGGACCTCGAGCTTCCCGACGCTGCACGGTTCGCCGGATTCGAGCGCGTGGCCCTCCACGAGCGTGAGCACGCACCGACGGTCGAGGCCCGGGCCACCACCTGGGTGCGCAAGGAGTCACTGCTCAAGGCGACCGGTCAGGGGCTGCATCTCGACCCGGGCACGATTCGCATCAGTGGAGCCCACCAGGCACCCCGGCTCATCGAGTGGCCCGGAACGACTCGTCCGCCGGCCGCGCAGATGCGCGACCTGGAGCTGGGCGGCTACGTCGCGTGTCTGACGGTGCTGGGGGAACGCGAGCCGAGAGTCACGGTGCGTCAGGAAGATCCGGCAGCTCTTCCTGGGTGAGCCACGCGTCGAAGAACTCCTTCAGGTCGAGTCCGGTCGTGCGCTCCGCGAAGTCGATGAACATCTCGGTCGAGACGGTGCTGTGCGCGTGCTCGGAGACCCAGTCGCGCAGCAGCTCGAAGAACTCGCCGTCCCCCAGCGTCAGCCGCAGTGCATGCAGCAGCAGGGCACCCCGCTTGTAGACCCGGTCGTCGAACATCAGCTCCGGCCCCGGGTCGCCGAGCACGAGGTCCTGATCGGCGTCCTCGAGGAGTCGCCAGTGCTCGACTGCTCGTTCGTGCGCCGAGTCCTTCCCGGACTCCTCCGACCACAGCCATTCGCTGTAGCAGGCAAAGCCTTCGTGGAGCCAGATGTCCCGCCAGTGGCCGAGGGTGAGGCTGTTGCCGAACCACTGGTGCGAGAGCTCGTGGGCGATCAGCCGCTCTGCCTGCCAGTCGGTGGTCAAGAAGTTCGCGCCGAACGTCGAGAGGCCCTGCGACTCGAGCGGAATCTCGAGCTCGTCCTCGGTCACCACGACGGTGTATCCGGCGAACGGATAGTCACCGAAGAGCCGCGTGAACGTCTTCGAGCATCTCGGGCTGCTGACCGAACGCGGCGTCGTACTTCGAGGTGGCGGCTCGGGGCACAGCGGCGTACATCGGCACGGTCGCGTCGATCTCGAGGAGCTGGTAGCGCCCGATCTGCACGGTGGCGAGGTAGGTGGCCATCGGCTCCGGCTGCTCGTAGACCCAGGTGGTCGAGCTGGCGTGCCTGCTGGAGGAGGTGAGGGTGCCGTTGGACACGACGCGGTACGCCGAGGGCGCGCTGATCGTGATCCGGTAGGCCGCCTTGTCGCTCGGCCGGTCGTTGCACGGGAACCACGAGGGAGCTCCGTGTGGCTGACCGGCGACGATCACTCCGTCGGTCAGCTCCTCCCAACCCGCGTGGCCGAGCTTCCTGCTGGACACCTGCGACGGGTGCCCGGCGTACTGCACGGACACCGAGAACGGTGTGCCCGAGGTGATGGTCGAGCCCAGTCGCACGGTCAAGGCGTTCCTGCTGTGTGAGGACTTCACCTGGGCCCCGTCGACGGTCACGCGGCGTACCCGCACGCCGCGGAGATCGAGCCTCACCCGGTCGATGTCCTCCGCCGCGACGCAGTCGAGGACTGCCTTGCCGGAGAGCAGGTTGCCTTCGACCTTGTAGGTCAGCTCGAGGTCGTAGTGAGTGACGTCGTAGGAGTCGTCGCCGTGACCGGGGACATAGTCGTCGACGTTGTCGCGGCCGATCACGCGGTCGGCTCGTCCTGGTCCTCGTCGAGCCACGGCCCGATGGGGTTGCCGATCCACCGGGTCTTGTCGGGCACGGACTCGCCCCTCATCACCAGTGACACGGGGCCCACCGTAGCGTGCCGGCCGAGACTCGAGGCGGGCAGGATCACACTGTTCGGCCCGAGGGTCGAACCGGCGCGGAGCACCACCCGGTCCATGCTCAGCACCCGGTCGTGGAAGAGGTGGGTCTGCACCACACAGCCCTTGTTGACGGTCACGCCGTCACGCAGGTGCACGAGGTCGGGTTCGGGCAGCCAGTAGGTCTCGCACCAGACGCCGCGGCCCACGTGCGCGCCGAGCGAGCGCAGCCACAGGTTCAGCGCGGTGGTCCCGGTGGCCGACCGCGCGAACCACGGGGCGGCGAGCACTTCCACGAAGGTGTCTGCCAGCTCGCTTCGCCAGACGAACGAGCTCCACAGCGGGTGCTCGGTGGCGCGAATGTTCCCGACGAGGACCCACTTGACGACCGAGGTCAGCCCCGCTGCGAGCGCTCCCGCGAGCATCAGCAGCGGACCCGCGAGGACCAGGGCGAGCCAGGGAAAGGAGCCGCCCAGGATCCACTCGAGACCCAGCACCACGGCGCCGGTGAGAGCGAGTGAGGCCATCACGGCCACGAGCCGGCAGCACTCCACCAGCCCGCGGGCGATCCGCAACCGCCGTGGCGGCGCATACGTGCGACTGTCGTCACCGCCCTCGACCGAGCGGCGCAGCAGGACCGGTGGGCTGCCCAGCCAGGACGAACCAGGCTTGGCCTTCTTGCGCTGTGGCGCGGCAGAGAGCACGGCGACCAAGGACTCCTTGGGGACCTTCCGTCCCGGCGCGGTCATGCCGGAGTTGCCGACGAACGCACGCTTGCCGATCTTGGTGCGCTCGACGCGGAGCCACCCGCCGCCGAGCTCGTAGCTGCCCAGCAGGGTGTCGTCGGCCAGGAACGCCTCGTCGTTGATGCTGGTCAGCCTCGGGATCAGCAGCACTGTCGAGGCCTCGACCCGACGGCCGACACGCGCGCCCAGCAGGCGGAGCCAGGCCGGAGTCAGGGCGCTGGAGTAGAGCGGGAACAGCCAGGTCCGCGCCTCGTCGAGCACCCTCATGGTGGCCCACGCCTGCCAGGCCCGCAGGCTGTGCATCGGGTAGGCGCCGGGTGCCAGCCCGATCCCGAGCAGGCGCACGAGTACGGCGATCAGGGCGGCGAGCACGACCAGGCCGACCAGCACCGACAGGGGCAGCAGCACCAGCAGCACCAGGGCAACGCCGCTGGCCGAGTCGGCATCGTCCAACCAGGGCAGGGCGATCGCGAGTCCCGCCACGGCAGCCACGATCGGCAGGAGTGCGATCACCGTGGCGATGGCGGCGTACGCGTAGACCCAGATGGGCTTGTAGGCGGGGCGATGCTCGGACCACGGGCCGCGAGTTCGACCCACCGACTCGGCAGGCGATCCCGTCCAGTACTCGCCCTTCGTCACGGTGCCGACCACGGCCGACCCCGGTGCGACCTCGGCGTCACGCCCGACCACCGCGCCCGGGCACAGGGTGCTGCGAGTGCCGACCCTTGCTCCCGAGCCCACCTTGATCGTGCCGATGTGAAGCACGTCGCCGTCGAGCCAGTGCCCGGAGAGGTCGACCTCGGGCTCCACCGAGCAGCCAGAACCCAGGCTGAGCATCCCGGTGACCGGCGGGATCGAGTGCAGGTCGACCCGCTTGCCCACCTTGGCACCCAGCAGCCGCGCATAGGTCGGCATCCAGGCGGCTCCCGCCAGGTTGGCAGCACCGAGCTCGTCGGCGAGACGCTCGGCCAACCACAACCGGAGGTGCGTCTTGCCACCCCGCGGGTACTGCCCTGGCCGCACCCGGCGCAACAGGAAGCGAGCGCCCGCGGCCGAGAGTGCCATCCGTCCCGGAGCCGTCACCAGGGCGAGCCAGCCGGCGAGCACCCACCACCACGAGACCGTGGGCAGGAACGTCAGACCGAGCAGCGCGGCGGCCACGTTGTTCCCGAACAACACCCAGGTCACCCAGCGGAGACCACCGAGCATCCTCAGCGGGACGGTGAAGACGATCTGGCCGATCTGGGTCTTCGACGGCGTGGGGCGAACTCGACGGTCGGTGCGACTGGTCGGCGCAGACATCCCGTCCAGCAACGACGTGAGTGCGGTGACGGTCGGGTGCTCGTAGAGGTCAGCCACCGTCACCTCCGGAAAGCGGGTTCGGAGACGCGACACCATCTGCGCGGCTGTCAGGCTGCCACCTCCGAGGTCGAAGAAGTCGTCGCCCGCGTCGGTCACCACCGCACCCACGACCTCGAGCCACAGGTCGGCGATCCAGGCGGCAGTGCCGTGCAGGTCCGCCGACTGCGGGACGTTCGCCTTCGTGGTGGCGAGCGGCCACGGCAGCGCGTCCCGATCGACCTTGCCGGAGGTGCGGGTCGGCAGCGAGGGCACCTCGGCCAGGCGTGGCACCAGGGCAGCAGGGAGTGTCGTGCGGAGGTGTTCCATCGCGGCGGAGGCGTCGAACTCCCCCGCGACCGTGACGTAGCCGACCAGGAGCTGGTTGCCGGCGCGGCTCGTGCGGACTGCCGCGGCGGCACTCACCACGTGCGGGAGGGCGAGCAGCGCGTTGTCGACCTCGCCGAGCTCGATCCGGCGCCCGCCGAGCTTGACCTGGTCGTCACCCCTGCCCGCGAAGACCAGCCCTTCCTCGTCGTACGCCACGAGGTCGCCGCTGCGGTAGGCACGCTCCCAGCCCAGGGTCGGGAAGGGTGCGTACTTCTCGGCATCCTTCGCAGGATCGAGGTAGCGGGCCAACCCGACGCCGCCGATGATCAACTCCCCCACCTCCCCGGCGCCACGTGTACGCCGTGCTGGTCGACGACCGCGAGGTCCCACCCGTCCAGCGGAAGGCCGATGCGGACCGGACCCTCGGCCGTCAACGGCGCACCACACGCCACCACGGTCGCCTCGGTCGGACCGTAGGTGTTCCAGAGCTCGCGCCCCGGCCGCGCCAACCGGACCCCGATCTCCAACGGGCACGCCTCGCCCCCCATGATCAGCAGCCGCACCCGGTCCAGTGACTCCGTCGGCCAGAGCGAGACCAGCGTGGGAACGGTCGAGACGACGGTGATGTCGTTGGCGACCAGCCACGGTCCGACGTCCACCCCGCTGCGGACCAGGGAGCGCGGTGCCGGGACCAGGCAGCAGCCGTGCGCCCAGGCCAGCCACATCTCCTCGCAGGAGGCGTCGAACGCGACGGAGAGCCCGGCCATCACCCGGTCGGTGTCGCCGAGCGGCGCGCCCTGGAGGAACATCCGCGACTCGGCGTCGACGAACGCCGCTGCCGACCGGTGCGAGACCGCCACGCCCTTCGGCGTACCCGTCGAGCCGGAGGTGAAGATGATCCAGGCGTCGTCCGACGGGAGCGGGTCCTCCGCCGTCAGAGCCACTTCGGAGCGCCGGCGGTCGGCAACCACCAGGTCCTGACCGACGATGGCTGCGACGTCGGCCTCGCCGAACACGAGCCTGGCACGTTCGTCGGGGTCATCGGCGTCGACCGGGACGTACGCCGCGCCGGCGACGAGGATGCCCATGATCGCGACGTAGAGGTCGACCGTTCCGGACTTGATCCGCACGCCGACCCGATCGCCACGACCGACACCGACCGCGTTCAGCTCCGACGGCGACCTCCTCGGCGGCCTCGGCGAACTCGGCGTATGGGAGGACCTCTGCGCCGTTGTCGATTGCGAGCTCGTCAGGGCAAGAGCGCGTCCACGGTCTGCGGAAGATGTCGATGAGCGTGCGAGCCGGAGGGGCCGAAGCGGCGCGGGTCAGCGTCAACGCCTGGCTCCAGACGTCCATGGGGGCTCATGCACCCGAAGAGTCTTGCGGGTGAAGTTGAACAACGGGTGGACGGCCCCCACGCCGAGATCCTGCCCACGGATCGCATCCGGGCATTGTTCACCCAAC